>CAVWOI010000025.1:0-454339 GCA_963756245.1 uncultured Alphaproteobacteria bacterium | reverse complement strand
AGATGATGTCGAGGCCTTCGATCTGCGGACGCCCGGGCAGCTTGGCGAGCGCGGTGAAAGATGGCGGCGGCAGCGCGCCCTGATCGATGCGGATTTGCCGGGCGATGGCATCGTCGGCGTTGCGCAACGCGTCGGCACTGACGTCGCCAGTGCCGTCGGGACGGCCGGCGATCTCGCGCGCCGCACTCTCCCGCATTCGCTTGAATGCATCGGTCGCCGTGGCGCCCGTAGCGGCGAGCCGCGCCGCAAGTTCGACACGCGGCACGTCGGAGGGCTCGCGTTTCGCGATCGGTTGGCTTGCCGCGGTGATCGCCGCCGCGCCGGTTGAATTGGCGCACGCCGCTTCCTCGGCAAGCGCCGAGGTGACGCGCAACGCGCTGAAGCTCGCGACAACAACCGTCAACAGAATCGGCCCGCGCATGATGCCGCGGTCGCGCCGGCTACACCGTCGTCTGCGCCATGCCGGGCTTGCCGTAGAGCGCTTCCTTGGCGCCGTCCTTGAACGCCACGTCAGGCGGCAACACCACCGAGCAGGAGCGGACCTTTTGGTGCTCGACGTCGATGCCGGGCGGCGTCACGCCTTTATCCACCAGCGCCTTGGCGGCGCGCATCAAGCGGTGCCGCGCCATGATGATGCCGTTGTCGGTCGAGACCAGGTTTTCCTTGGTGCGGTCGCAGACCGGGCCCATGCTTTCCTGCAGCGACGCATCCTGCATGGCGAAACCCGCGACGCCGCTATAGGTCCGCCCGGCTTTTTGCGCGGCGCGGTCGATCAGATAATCGTTGTCCTTGTTGGCGAGCGGCCGGAACGCGGCATCGACCTTGCAATGCACGCCGGCGCCATCCTTCATGGCGTCGACTTCGATCTTGCTCAGCGCCCGCACCGGGTGGAAATCGTAACTCCACGCCCAGCAATTCTCGTCGTCGATCGGCACCCAGAAATGGCCGTGGATCGGATGGTCGCCGCGCGGCGGGATCATGGTGAAGCACGGCATCACCCACGGCGTGATGCGCCAATAATATTTGCCGTCCTCGGCATTGCGCCGTGCGCCGATGAACAGCCCGCCGGGCTGCTCGACGACTTCGAAATGCGGCTGCATGTCGGAGAGATTGTACTGGTTGCCCTTGGCGCCCTTGAACAGCGGATCGGAGCCGAGATCGCCACGATGCAGGAACGATACGTGGCTGGAATCGATGCCGCCTTCCATGGCTTGCAGCCAGTTGGATTCCTGCAGCCGCTTGGAGACAAAAGTCTGCTCCGGCCGCACCATGGCGAATTCCCATTCCGGCAGCGGCGGCTTTTTGTCGGCGGGGCCCATATAGGCCCACAGCACCTCGCCGCGCTTTACCAGCGGGTACGAGGTGAGCTTGACCTTCTTGCAGAAGCCGCTTTCGGCGGGCTCCGAGGGAACCTCCATGCACTGGCCGTTCACGTCGTATTTCCAGCCGTGATAGGGGCAGCGCAGCCCGCCCTCCTCGTTGCGGCCGAACCACAGCGAGACGCCGCGGTGGGCGCAGAACTCGTCGATCAGGCCGTATTTGCCGTTGGAGTCGCGGAACGCGAGCAGCCGCTCGGACATGATTTTGACCCGCACCGGCGGGCACTCGTCCTCCGGCAGTTCCTCGGCAAGCAGCACCGGCATCCAATAGGAGCGGAAAAGCTGCCCCATGGGCGTGCCGGGGCCGGTCTGGGTCAATAATTCGTTCTGTTCTTTTCTGAGCATCGGTGCTGTCCGTGGCCAATGGCCGTTGCCTTTGAGAGTAGGGATTCGGCCCCTCCCCGGCAAGCCGAACGGCCGCAACCGTAGCCGCGGAACATGCATGGCGGCGCGCCACGCGCGGCGTCATGCCGGCCGGCAAAAATACGGTCGCAACGGCGCCATCCCGTTGCCCTGGGCGGCCAATTACGCTAAGTCCGCCCGCACCGGGTGCGACGTTTGGAGACGATGGTATGGCCGACCACGGCGAGGTCGAATATGCGACCGCAGAGGGCAACGATTACGCCGCTCACGAACAGACCTACGAGAATTTCATCCACTTGGTGAAAGTCGTCATGACGATCGTCGTGATCATCCTTGTCGGAATGGCGTATTTCCTGACCTGAGCAGGTTTCCGTACCAAATCGATGCGCAGCTGGCCGCGCTTACGCGGCAGCCCTCGGAGGAATCATGAAGGTTGCGGTCGTAGCCGAAACCGACGCGGGCGAGCCGCGGGTGGCCGCGGTTCCCGAAACCGTCAAGAAGATGATCGGGCTCGGCGCCGAAGTCGCGGTCGAGCCGGGCGCGGGCGTCAAATCCGGCGTTCTCGATGCGGATTACACGGCGGCCGGCGCCACGGTGTCCGCCGATGCGTTGAACGGCGCCGACGTCGTGCTCCAGGTGCGCCGCCCGCAAGGCGCCGAGCTTTCGCGGGTCAAGAAAGGCGCCATCGTCATCGCCATCATGGACCCTTACGGCAATGACGCCGCGCTGCGCGCCATGGCCGACGCCGGCATCGTGAGCTTCGCCATGGAGCTGTTACCGCGCATCACCCGGGCCCAGGTGATGGACGTGCTCTCAAGCCAGGCCAATCTCGCCGGCTATCGCGCCGTGATCGACGCCGCGGCGGAATTCGGCCGGGCGCTGCCGATGATGATGACCGCCGCCGGCACCGTGCCGGCCACCAGAGTTTTCGTCATGGGCGCCGGCGTCGCCGGGCTGCAGGCGATCGCCACCGCGCGACGCCTTGGCGCCATCGTCACCGCCACCGACGTGCGGCCGGCGGCCAAGGAGCAGGTCGAGAGCCTTGGCGCCAAATTCGTTGCCGTCGAGGACGAGGAATTCAAGGCGGCCGAGACCGCCGGCGGCTACGCCAAGGAAATGTCGAAAGAGTACCAGGCCAAGCAGGCCGCACTGGTCGCCGAGCACATCAAGAAGCAGGACATCGTCATCACCACCGCGCTCATTCCCGGCCGGCCGGCGCCGCGGCTGATCTCGTCGGCCATGGTGACGTCGATGCGGCCGGGTTCGGTGGTGGTCGATCTCGCCGTCGAGCGCGGCGGCAACGTCGAAGGCGTCAGCGCCGACACGGTGAGCGAGCAGAACGGCGTCAAGGTCGTCGGCTATCGCAACGTGCCGGGCCGGCTCGCCGCCACCGCGTCAAACCTCTACGCCAAGAACCTCTACGCGTTTCTGGAAATTTTGATCGACAAGAAGACCAAGGCGCTGGCGGTCAACTGGGACGACGACATCGTCAAGGCGACGGCGCTGACCCGCGACGGCGCCATCGTGCATCCGAATTTCCAGCCGAAGAGCGCGGCGTAATTTCTGCTCCCTCCCCCTTGTGGGGAGGGCGGGGTGGGGGTCGTGAGGTAAGTCACTGGCGTTGACGTTAACGCGTCACCTCTCGACCCCCACCCCTACCCCTCCCCACAAGGGGGAGGGGAAAGATGGAGACTGCTGATGATAACTCTCTCGATCCTGGCCCAGCTGGATCTCGCCACCATAGGGAGCGGCGCCACACACGCGGCGAGTGACATCGCCGATCCATTCGTATTCCGGCTGTCGATTTTCGTGCTCGCGGTCTTTGTCGGCTATTACGTGGTCTGGTCGGTGACGCCGGCGCTGCACACGCCGCTGATGTCGGTGACCAACGCGATCTCCTCGGTGATCGTGGTCGGCGCCCTGCTCGCGGTCGGCGTCGCCCTGGTGGCCAACGACGACGGCCCGTTATGGGCGCGCGCGCTCGGCTTCGTCGCGCTGACTTTCGCCTCGGTCAATATTTTCGGCGGCTTCCTGGTCACCCAGCGCATGCTGGCGATGTATCAGAAGAAAAAGAAGTGACCAGGATGATGGCACTCCAAATTGCACTGTCATGCCCCGCGAAGGCGGGGCACCCAGTAATCGCGAAATTGGAGATTGATCCGGCGCTACGCCGAATACTGGATCATCCGCTTTCGCGGATGATGACAATACCGGGAGCGCGTTCATGAGCGCCAATCTCGCAGCCCTGCTTTATCTGATCGCCGGCGCCTTGTTCATCATGGCGCTGCGCGGCCTCTCCAGTCCGGAAACCAGCCGGCGCGGCAACACGCTCGGCATGATCGGCATGGCGATCGCGATATTGACGACGCTGGCGGCGCATCCGCCGGCGTCGGCTGCCGCCTGGGGCCTGGTCGTGCTCGGCATGGCGCTCGGCGGCGGCACCGGCGCAGTGATCGCGCGGCGCGTGCCGATGACCTCGATGCCGGAACTGGTCGCCGCGTTCCATTCGCTGGTCGGCATGGCGGCGGTGCTGGTCGCGGCCGGCGCGCTGTACGCGCCCGCGGCGTTCGGCATCGGCGTCGAAGGCGCCATCCACGGCCAGAGCCTGATCGAAATGTCGCTCGGTGTCGCTATCGGCGCCGTTACGTTCACCGGTTCGGTGATCGCGTTTTTAAAACTTTCCGGCCGCATGAGCGGCGCGCCGATCACGCTGCCCGGCCGCCACGTCATCAATATCGCGCTGGCTGTCGCCCTCGTCGCGCTGATCGTGTGGTTCTACCTGGCGCAACTGCACATCGCGTTCTGGCTGATCGCCGCGGCGTCGTTCCTGCTCGGCGTGCTGATCATCATCCCGATCGGCGGCGCCGACATGCCGGTCGTGATCTCGATGCTGAATTCATATTCCGGATGGGCCGCGGCCGGCATCGGCTTCACGCTGGGCAATTCGGCGCTGATCATCACCGGCGCGCTGGTCGGCTCGTCGGGCGCGATCCTGTCCTACATCATGTGCAAGGGCATGAACCGCTCGTTCATCTCGGTCATCCTCGGCGGCTTCGGCGGCGAGGTGGCGGGACCTGCGGCGGCCGCCGGCGACCGGCCGGTCAAGATCGGCTCGGCCGAGGATGCCGCCTTCATCCTCAAGAACGCCGGCAAGGTCATCATCGTGCCGGGCTACGGCATGGCGGTGGCGCAGGCGCAGCACGCGCTGCGTGAGATGGGCGACAAGCTCAAGCGCGAAGGCGTCGACGTCAAATACGCCATCCATCCGGTGGCCGGCCGCATGCCGGGCCACATGAACGTGCTGCTCGCCGAAGCCAACGTGCCCTATGACGACGTGTTCGAGCTGGAGAACATCAATTCGGAATTCGCCCAGGCCGACGTCGCCTATGTGATCGGCGCCAACGACGTCACCAATCCGGCCGCCGAGGACGATCCGAAATCGCCGATCTACGGCATGCCGGTGCTGCAAGTGTGGAAGGCCGGCACTGTCATGTTCAACAAGCGCTCGCTGGCCTCGGGCTATGCCGGCATCGACAATCCGCTGTTCTACCGCGACAACACCATGATGCTGCTCGGCGACGCCAAGAAGATGACCGAGGAGATCGTCAAGGCGGTGTGAGGCGCGCTCATGGCCGATGACAATCCGCCGCCTTTGCGCGCGCGCCGGTGGACGCCGCCACCCGGTATCGATAGACGATCGCCGCCCCGCAAATCCTATCGCTTTGTGCTTCGCCTGCTCGGCATTCCGATCGTCGCCGTCATCGGCGTGTTCATCTATAGCGGGCTGCGCGACCGCCTGGTGCTGCCGGAATGCGGTTCGGAGCGCGCCAAAAAGTGGCTGGCGGAGGTTTTCCAGGAGTTCAAGTACGAGCCGACCACATACGCACCGATCAAGACCGTCTCCTCGACCAAGAACGAAGTCGTCTGCAGCGCGGTGCTGCCCTTGCCTGACGGCAGCAGCGTTGCCGCCGACTTCACGTTCTATTGGCAAGGCGACAAGGCCAACATGAAATATTCCGTGGCGCCCCGGCCCTCCGGCGGCCCGTGATCCGACGGCCCCGCTCGTTGTCCGAGCAGATCGGATTTCCGGTCGACCGCTCGTTTCAACCCAAAAGGACCTTTCAACTCAAAAGGACCTGGTTGAGCCCGCGATCGCGCTGCGGCATGCCGCCGTGCCGGTTCCGGTGTCTCCAAAAAGTCATCTATTTATAGTTGAAACGCCGCGGGACTTGATCCACAATCCGGCTCCCGGACATGGCCGGGACGATGCCGGTCGCCGCGCCGAAAGCCGCGGTCTTCTGACACCGGCGAAACGACACCGCGCCGGCCGGCTGAATCATAAAGAGGAGGAGTACATGGCAGGCTATTCCGGCGATATCCGGGTCCTCTACGGACCCACCATCCGCGACAAAGCCAAGACGGCGGATCTCGGCGTATTGCAGGCCTATCGGACAGTCGCCAACGACCTGCTCAAAGACGCATCGGGCGCCGATGCCGACGACCTGAAATCATCGATCGGCGATCTCGACAAATCGATCAAGGCCAAGGGTGGCTAGGCTTCGTCCCCTTCGAGGGGGTCGAGTGGCGCGGCGCGCCTGCCGCGCAGCAAATTCAAGCATAGGAGAGCGAAATGGCAACGTCCGGTAATCTGCAGCCGCTCTACGGCAGAATCATTTGCGAGAAAGCCAAGACGGCCGATCTGACGACGCTGAAGGCCTATCGAACGGTGGCCAACGATCTTATCAAGGGCCACAGCGGTCCCGAGGCGGAGGATTTGCGGTCATGCCTCGGCGATCTCGATACGGCCATCAAGGCGAAAGGCGGCTAGCCGCCGACGGTCGCGCCGCGCGGGCGGCGCGAGCCCAGGAACGCGTTTGACCGGCGTGCGGTGTCCTGATCGCCGTACAAGCCGCACATGCAAGATATCGATCGAGAAGGAGGCGAAGATGGCTGAACCCGGCGGCAGGGGCGTCAATATGCAGCCCTATGGCGTGATGATCCGAGAGAAGAGCAAATCCGCCGACCTGCCCACGCTGCAGGCCTACCGCATCGTCGCGCACGACTTGCTGAAAGGTGCTTCGGGACCCGGTGCCGACGAGCTGCGGGCATCGCTTGAGGATCTCGAAAAGGCGATCAAGGCCAAGGGCGGCTAGGGCCGACGTTTCATGCTTCGTCCCGTGGCGGCGGCGAGACCTTCGACCGCCGCGTGGGACGCCGTGCGAGGTGACCGCCGATGACGGAAACGATGCAAGAAGACGGACCGCGGCGGCGAATATCGTTGCGCGATCAGCTCGACTGCGTGCCGGTTTACGTGGTCTGGGAGACCACGCTCGCCTGCAATCTCAAATGCATCCATTGCGGCTCGCGCGCCGGACACCGCCGCGCGCACGAGCTCTCGACCGATGAATGCATCGACGTGATCCGCCAGCTCGCCGAGCTCGGCACCCGCGAAATCTCGATCATCGGCGGCGAAGCCTTCGTGCGCAAGGATTGGCTGACCCTGGTTCGCGCCATCCACGATCACGGCATCGATTGCACCATGCAGACCGGCGGCTACAAGCTGTCACGTGAGATGATCGAGGCGGCCGCCGCAGCGGGCCTGCTCGGTCTCGGCGTTTCGATCGACGGCTTGCAGCCGCTGCACGATCGCCTGCGCGGCGTTGCCGGCTCCTACCGCGAAGCCTTGCGGGTCTTGAACGATTGCCAAAGCGTCGGTCTGGTCGCCAGCGTCAACACGCAGATCACCGCGGCGGTCATGCCCGAGCTTGCCGAAGTGATGGACGTCATCATCGACGCCGGCGCCAAATTCTGGCAAATCCAGCTCACCGTCGCCATGGGCAACGCCGTCGATCACGACGAGATCCTGCTGCAGCCTTACGAGCTCGCCACCCTGATGCCGCTGTTGGCCGACCTGCATCGCCGTGGCCGTGGCCGCGGCCTGCTGCTCCTGCCCGGCAACAATATCGGCTATTTCGGCCCTTACGAGGTGTTGTGGCGCGGCCCGGACCGCGGCTATTACGGCGGCTGCCCGGCGGGCCAAAATGCGATCGGGCTCGAAGCCGACGGCACCGTCAAGGGTTGCCCATCCCTTGCCACCGAGCGCTATGGCGCCGGCAGCGTCCGCGACACGCCGATCGCGGAGCTGTGGGCGAACCACCCGGCGCTGCAGTTCAACCGCAACCGCGATACCGAGCACCTGTGGGGCTTTTGCCGCGACTGCTACTATGCCGACGTCTGCCGCGGCGGTTGCACCTGGACCGCGGATTCGCTGCTCGGCCGGCGCGGCAACAATCCGTATTGCCATCATCGCGTGCTGCAGCTCGCCGAGCGCGGCATCCGCGAGCGCATCGTCAAGGTGGAAGACGCGCCGGCGCTGCCGTTTGCCACCGGCCGCTTTGCGCTGATCGAAGAACCGATCCCCCTCGAAGCCGGAAGCGCATGAGTGATCCCGCGAAGCCGCCCCAAGGCCATACCTCGCCGCCGCTGATCCTGTGCCGGCAATGCGTCCAATATGTCTTCGAGGGCACCGTGACCTGCCCGCATTGCGGGCGCGATGCCCGCGAAGCCAGCGCGCGCTATCACGACGGCGGCTATCTTGGGGTCGAGGCGATCCTCAAAGTCGAGCGCGCGGTGGAACGCCGCCGCGGCTAGATCGCGCCGCTTTCGCTCAGCCAGCCGGCGGCTTGCCGTAGCCGCCCGCGGTCGGCGTCTGGATGATGACTGCTTCGCCGGCATCGATCACGGTGGCATCGCAGCCTTCAAGCTTTTCGATCGAACCGTCTTGGCGCCGCACGCTGTTCTCGCCGACCTGGCCGTCGCCGCCACCGGCGAGCCCGAACGGCGGCACCCTGCGGTGGCCTGACAAAATCGTGCATTCCATTTTTTCCAGGAAACGGATGGTGCGGCGGATGCCGTCGCCGGCATTCCATTCGCCGCGCCCGCCCGAGTTTTTGCGAATGTGGAAATCTTCGAGCAGAACCGGATAGCGGAATTCAAGGATTTCCGGATCGGTCAGCCGCGTATTGGTCATGTGGGTGTGCACGGCGTCGGTGCCGGGGAATCCGGGGCCGGCCGGCGAGCCGGAGCAAATGGTCTCGTAATATTGGTAGCGCGCATTGCCGAAATTGACATTGTTCATGGTGCCCTGCGCCGCCGCCATGGCGCCGAGTGCGCCGAACAGGCAATTGGTCACCTCCTGCGAGGTCTCGACATTGCCGGCGACCACGGCTGCGGGAAATTCCGGCGTCAGCATCGACTTTTTCGGAATGACGATGCGGATCGGGCGCAGGCAGCCGGCATTCATCGGAATATCGTCGTCGACCATGACGCGGAACACGTAAAGCACCGCGGCGCGCGTCACCGGCTCCGGCGCGTTGAAGTTCGACGGCTGCTGCGGGCTGGTGCCGGTGAAATCGACGGTGGCTTCGCGCTTCTTCTTGTCGACCGCGATGCGTACCTTGATGACACTACCCTGATCGGTCTCGATGCTGAAGCTTGAATCGTGCAGCCGGTCGATGACCCGGCGCACGCTCTCCGCCGCATTATCCTGCACGTGGCGCATATAGGCGCGGGCGACCGGCAAGGTGAAATAGCGCACCATCTTGCGCAATTCGCGCACGCCCATCTCGTTGGCGGCGATTTGGGCCTTGATGTCGTTGACGTTCTGCAGCGGATTGCGCGCCGGATATTTGGCGCCTTGCAACAGCTGATAGGTTTCCTTCTCGCGGAAGCGGCCGCGCTCGACCAATTTGAAATTGTCGATATAGACGCCTTCCTGCTCGATGGTCGTGGCATTCGGCGACATCGAGCCCGGCGAGATGCCGCCGACGTCGGCATGATGGCCGCGCGAGGCAACCCAGAAAAGGATTTTGCCGCCTTCGAATACCGGCGTGCAGACGGTGATGTCCGGAAGGTGCGTGCCGCCGTTATACGGCGCGTTGATGGCATAGACGTTGCCGGGGCGGATCTTGCCCTTGTTCTCGCGGATGATGGTCTCGACCGCGCGATCCATCGAGCCGAGATGCACCGGCATGTGCGGCGCGTTGGCGACCAGCGAGCCGATGCCGTCGAACACCGCGCAGGAGAAATCGAGCCGCTCCTTGATGTTCACCGAATAAGCGGTGTTCTGCAGCGCCACGCCCATCTGCTCGGCGATCGACATGAAGAGGTTGTTGAATACTTCCAGCATCACCGGATCGGCGTGGGTGCCGATGGCGCGCGTGCGCTTGAGTTTTTGCACCCGCCGCAGCACCAGGTGATCCTTCGCCGTCAGCTCGGCCTGCCAGCCGTGCTCGACGACCACGGTTTGGTGCGGCTCGATGATGATGGCGGGGCCCTTGACTTTATGGCCTGGCGCCAGCGTGTCGCGCGTAAAAACCAGCGCGCGCTGCCACTTGCCGTTGGAGAAAAACCGCGTGCGGCGCGCCGGCGCCGGCAGCTTGGCGCGCGTGATCTTGCGGGTTTTTTCCCGAAACGTCGCGCCGCCGCCGATCGCCTCGACCGACACCGCCTCGATCACCAGCGCCTTGGCGCGATCGATGAAGCCGAATTGCGCCTTATGCGCGCGCTCGAAGGCGAATTTCATACTTTGCAGCGATGCGAGCTTGGCGTCCCGGCCGGCATCGACGATCAGCGGCGTATCGGTTCCGGCGTAGCGAATATGCGCGCGCACATGCACCGTGATCTTGTTCGTCGCCACGCCTTGGCCGGTCACCTCGTCGATGGTCGCGCGTGCCAGCCGGCGCGCCACGCTTTCGAGCGTTTTGCGCGCCCTGTCGCCGAACGGCTCCTCGATGGCCTGCTGGCGGACGCTGCGGATGTCGGCGAGCCCCATGCCGTAGGCCGACAGCAGCGACGACAATGGATGGATCAGCACGCTCTCCATGCCGAGCGCATCGGCCACCAGGCAGGCGTGCTGGCCGCCGGCGCCGCCGAAGCAATTGAGCGCATAGCGCGTCACGTCGTAGCCGCGCTGCACGGAAATCTTCTTGATCGCGTTGGCCATGTTCTCGACGGCGATCTTGATGAAACCGTCGGCGACCTGTTCACCGGACCGACCGTCGCCGATCTCCTTCGCCATCGCCGCAAAAGCTTGGCGCACCGCATCGGCGTCCAGCGGTTGGTTTTGTTGCGGGCCGAAAATTTTTGGAAAGAAATCCGGGATAAGTTTGCCGACCATCACATTGGCGTCGGTCACCGCCAGCGGCCCACCGCGGCGATAGCATTTCGGGCCGGGATTGGCGCCGGCCGAATCCGGGCCGACGCGAAACCGCGCGCCGTCGAAATGCAGAACCGAGCCGCCGCCGGCGGCCACCGTGTGAATGAGCATCATCGGCGCGCGCATGCGCACGCCGGCGACCTCGGTCTCGAAGGCGCGCTCATATGCGCCGGCAAAATGCGACACGTCGGTCGAGGTGCCGCCCATGTCGAAGCCGATGAGCCGCGAAAAACCCGCGGCGCGCCCGGTCTCCGCCATGCCGACGACCCCGGCCGCCGGCCCCGAGAGAATCGCGTCCTTGCCGCGGAACAGCTCGGCTGCGGTGAGGCCGCCTGAGGACATCATGAACATCAGGCGCGTCTCCCCTCCCCCTTGTGGGGAGGGGTCGGGGGTGGGGGTCGGGAGGCGCCACGTGTGCGAAGACTGGCGCTCAAACACCCGTCCGCTTCCTCGCGTCGCCTCCCGACCCCCCACCCTGCCCTCCCCCACAAGGGGGGAGGGATTTAAGTCCCCCGCCACCTGCGACACATATCGCCGCAAAATCGGCGACAGGTAGCTGTCGACCACGGTGGTGTCGCCGCGGCCGACCAGCTTGATCAGCGGCGAGACTTCGTGGCTGGCGGAGACCTGCTCGAAGCCGAGCTCGCGCGCCAGCGCCGCCACCTTTTGTTCGTGGTCGCTGTAGCGGTAGGCGTGCATCAGGACGACGGCGACGGCGTCGATGCCGTCTTGTTTGGCGCGGAGAAGCGTGGTGCGCACCGCGTCGAGATCGAGCGCGCGCTCTACAGTGCCGTCGGCGCGCACCCGCTCGTCGACCTCGACGACGCGCTCGTACAGCATGTCGGGCTTGATGATGTGCTTGGCGAAGATCTTTGGCCGCGCCTGGTAGCCGATACGCAGCGCGTCGCGAAAACCCTTGGTGATGAGCAGCAAGGTGCGGTCGCCCTTGCGCTCGAGCAGCGCATTGGTGGCGACCGTGGTGCCCATCTTGACCGCGGCGATGCGCTGGCTCGGGATCGCCTCGCCGGGTTTTAGCCCGAGCAGATGGCGGATGCCGTGCACCGCGGCGTCCCGATAGGCTTCGGGATTTTCCGAGAGCAACTTGTGGGTGAGCAGCGCGCCATCCGGCCGCCTGCCGATCACGTCGGTAAAGGTGCCGCCGCGATCGATCCAGAATTCCCAACTGCCGGACATGCTCACCAACCTGCCCTCGATCCCAACCCGCTTTTGTGCCACTCTCGGCTCAAACGACTAGTTGAGGACGCACCCGTGCACAAGATCGCCATCTCGCAAGCCTCCCTCGATCGCATGAACACGCGGATGGGCAAGCTGCACCCGTTCGACGCCATCGACCCGCGCGCCACCGCGCTGCTCGTGGTCGACATGCAGAACTATTTCGTCAAGCCGGGCCATCAGGGCGAGGTGCCGCTGGCGCGCGAGATCGTGCCCAACATCAACCGGCTCGCCGCCGAGCTGCGCCGCCGCGGCGGCCACGTGGTCTGGATCCGCAACGGCACCACCGACACCCGCGAGAGCTGGTCGAACTACCACGGCTACCTGCAAAAGCCCGAGCGCGCCGAGCGGCGGCTGAAAGCCATGGATATCGGCGAGGACGGCTACGAATACTGGCACGGCAACGACATCCGTCCCGAGGACGCACAGATCACCAAGAAGCGCTACAGCGCCTTCATCCAAAACTCG
Source organism: uncultured Alphaproteobacteria bacterium (assembly GCA_963756245.1). Lineage (GTDB taxonomy): Bacteria > Pseudomonadota > Alphaproteobacteria > Rhizobiales > Xanthobacteraceae > BOG-931. The sequence goes on along the minus strand of CAVWOI010000025.1, from coordinate 441,679 downwards.
TCCGACGTCGAGCGCCATCTGCGCGATCGCGGCATCGACACGCTGTTGATCACCGGCACCGCCACCAATGTCTGCTGCGAAAGCTCGGCGCGCGACGCCATGATGCTCAATTTCAAGGTCGTCATGGTGTCCGACGGATTGGCGACGCATACCGACGAAGAGCACAACGCGACGCTGTCGGCGTTCTACGGCCAATTCGGCGACGTGCAGTCGGTGGACGAGTTGATGCAATCGCTGGAGCGCGGGGATAAGAAGAAAGCGGCCGCTTAGCTAACACTGTCATCGTCCGCGAAGGCGGACGACCCAGTAATCACGGCGCTGCGATTTGCGAATAAAGGTCGTCCCAATTCGGATTTGTCTCTTCGATAAGACGAATCTTCCACGCCCGATTCCATTTCTTCAGTCTTTATCTCTCTGTGAATCGCAGCCTCTATATCTGTGTGTTGTTCGAAATATACGAGACGATGAACTCCATATTCTTTTGTAAAGCCCGCCACGACTTCAGTGCGATGTTCATACACTCGCTTAACTAGATTGCTCGTCACGCCAATGTAAAGCGTGCCACCTAATTTACTGGCGAGGATGTAGACCCAATATGTCCGTTCCCTGCTCACGACGCGACAAGCGCCCTCTGGATCGGTGATTACTGGGTGCCCCGCCTTCGCGGGGCATGACAGGTTAAATTATACGTCCGGCCGCTTGTATTCCAAATTCGGTCCGCCCTTCTGCGACTTCAGATACGACTCGACGTGCTGCGTCGGGTCCATGACGCGGCGCATGCGCGCCGACACCAATTGATCGAGCTGGATCGCCTGCGACAACGACAGGTCGCGGCCCATCTGCACGGTGATCTTGGAATGCTCCAGCGGCGCCAGGTGGCGCTCGGAGATTTCGCGGGCAATGCCCGTCACCGTTGATTCCAGTTCCGCAGCCGGCACCGCCTGCGAGATGACGCCCCAGCGGTCGGCCTCAGCGCCGGAAATATTGCGGCCGACGAGCTGCATCAGCGCGACCTTCTTGAGCGGGATGCCGCCGTGCACCAGCGTCGAGGTGACGAGCTGGCCAAAACTGCCGCGCAGAATTTCCGGCATCCCGAGTTGCGCATCGTCAGCGGCGAAGACGAGGTCGTGGCAATTCATGATGCCGAGCGCGCCGCCGAGGCAGTAGCCGTGCACCTGGGCGATGACGATGCGCGGAAAACCGCGCAGCGCCTCCGCCATCTGCACCGTCGGCGTCGGCCGATCCCAGTCGCGCGGCTCTTCGCTGACCTTGCGCAGGAAATGCAGATCGAGCCCGGAGCTGAAGCAAATGCCGGCGCCCTTGGTGATCACCGCCTTGATGTCGCGGTCGGCGCGCACGATGTCGAGCGCCTCGAACCACGCCGCCACCAGCGCCTCGTTGAGGCAATTGCGCTTGTCCGGCCGGTTGAGAATGACCCGCGCCACACCGGCATCGGCGAGCTGCTCCAGGATCAGTTCCGGCCAAGCTTTGAGCGTGCGCCACGTGTCGGTCATCGCCGTTCTCCTGTTGGGATTCGGAATTCGTTGCGAGCGGCAAACTCATCTACCCCCTCCCCCTTGTGGGGAGGGGGGGGTGGGGGTCGGGAGGTGCCGCGCAATCGTGGACGCATGTGTAAAACCTTGCGACCCCCACCCCTACCCCTCCCCACAAGGGGGAGGGGAAATACGCGGCACGACCAGCGCATCGAGCGCAAAGCCGCCGCGCGGCAGCACGACAAAGGGATTGATGTCGATCGATTGCACGCCGTCGGCCAAATCCTCGGCGATGCGGCCGAGTGCGATCAGCGCGTCAATCACCGCGCCCGTATCGAGCACCGGCGATGAGCGATAACCGCGCAGCAGCCGCGCGGCGTGGGTGCGTTCGATCATGGCGCGCGCCTTTTCACGCGTGAGCGGCGGCGCCGCGAATGCCACGTCCTTGGTCAGTTCGAGCAGCACGCCGCCCGAGCCCGCCATGACAACGAGACCCATTTCCGGATCGCGATTGAGCCCGAGCACAAGCTCCAGGCCGCCACTGATTTGTTGGCAGACCAGCATGGCGTCGAGGGTTTCGATACCAGCGTGCCGAACATTTTCGGCAATTCGCGCATAAGCCGCACGCACCGCCTCGTCATCGGCGAGATGCAGAGCAACCGCGCCGACATCGGATTTATGCAAGAGCTTTGCCGCGACTGCTTTGAGCACCACCGGATAGCCGATTTGCCGCGCCGCCTTCACGGCGTCGTCCGCCGACTGCACCGCGATCTCCTTTGGCGTCGGGATGCCATAACCGCGGATCAGCGCTTTCGACTGGACCTCGTCGAGTGCCGCGGCGCCGCCTTTTGCCAGCGTTCGCAGGCGCGCCGCCACGGCAGCTTCTGCAGCCGTCGAAGCAATTTTGTCCGAGGGGGCCGCCAAGCGTTCAAGCTCATCGCGCCGGGCCACGCTGGCGATGGCGCGCAGCGACTTGTTGACTTCCAGCAGGAACGAGACGTGCGGCACCTGGGCCCGCAGCGCGCGGCTGTAGTCGCTCTGGCTGTGCGACACCGGCGTGATGATGGCGATGGGCTTCGGCGCGCCGCCGGCGACGATGGCTTCCACGGTGTGGATGTAGCGCTCGGCGCGGTCGGAGCCCGGCTCGCGCGGCAGGTTTTCCTGGATCAAAATCATGTCGATGTTCGGATCGGCCTGCAGCGCCGCGATCGAGGCTTTATAGTTGTCGTCGCTGCTGAGCACGCCAAAACCGCCGTCGATCGGATTCGAGACCAGCGAGCCGACGCCGAGAATCGCATTGAGTTTTTCAAGCGTCGCATCGGCGAGTTTTGGAAATTGCAGCCCGTTGCGCTCGGCGGCATCGTAAAGCAGGCCGCGGAACGCGCCCGACAGCGTGATGGCGCCGAGCCGGCGGCCGCCCGGCGCGCCGGTATGGACCAGCAATTCGCTGATCTCGACGGCGTCGTCCAGCGTATCGGCACGCACGATGCCCAGATCGGCAGCAACCGCATCAAAGGCTTCGATCGAGCCGGCCAGCGAAGCGGTATGCGCCATCGCGGCGTTGCGGCCGCTTTCCGATTGGCCGAGCTTTACGGCGACGATCGCCTTGCCGGCGGCGCGCGCCATGCGGCACGCCGCCTTGAATTTCTCGATGTCGGCGATCGCCTCGATATAGACGATGATGACTTTCAGCTCGGGCTGATCGGAGAAGAACGCGATGTAGTCGGGGATGCCGAGGCCCGCTTCGTTGCCGCTGGTGATAAGATATTCGGCATTCATGCCGCGTTCTTCCAGCGCAGCATTCAAGAAAATCATCATGCCGCCGCTCTGGCCGACCAGCGCGATGGGCCCTTGGCGCAGCAGCAGCGGGCGGTCTTCGCTCAGCGTGACCAGGCGGGTTTTTGCGCAAATATTGCCCATGCAATTGGGACCGGACACCGCCAGCCCGGTCTCGGCGATCACCGCCTTGAGCTCGCGGCCGAGCGGTGCGGCGTCGCTGTTATAAGCTTCGCCAAAACCCGAAGAGAATACCGTGGCGCTGCGCGCGCCAGCGGCGGCACCGCTGCGCAGCATTTCGGGCACGCCGGGCGCCGGCACCAGCACGACGAGATGGTCGGGCGGCTCCGGTAGCGACTTGAAGTCGGGATAACAGCGGTCGCCGCCGATTTCGGTGCGGCGCGGATTGACCAGATAAAGCGGCTGCGGAAACTCGTATTGCTTGAGATTGCGCAGAACGCGCCACGCCCAGCTACCCGGCCGGTCGTTGGCACCGACCAGCACCGCGTTGCGCGGCTCGGTGAGCGCTTTGACTTTTTTCTTCGAGGCCTCGAGGTCCAATGCTTCCATGTCCACCTGGCATTCTCCAGTTACGCGCGCACGGCGAACGCGATGGTGCGCCGGCCGACAAGATAAAAACCTGCGGCGATTACCGTCATGATCGCGGTCCAGACCAGGCCGAAGGCCGCGAGCTCGGTGCCCTGGCCGTTGGCCCACAGGTCGAACATCGCCACCGACACCGGCTGCGCCTTCGGCGAGGCGAGGATCACGGCGAGCGAAAGATCGCGCGCGGCGACGAGGAAGATGAACAGCCAGCCGGCCAACAGCGCCGGCGTCGCCAGCGGCACGACGATGCGCCGCAATGCCGTGTGCAGCGGACTGCCGGCGATCGCCGCGGCCTCTTCCAGCTCGGGGTGAATCTGCAGAATGCCCGACGCGGCGTAGCGCATGCCGTAGGGTAGAAAGCGGATGGTGAAGGCGATGATGAACGCCCACAGCGTGCCGTAGATCGCGACCGGAACGCTGAGATAGATCTGGATCATGGCGACGCCGAGCACGATGCCGGGAAAGATCAACGGCGCGGTGGCAAGCTGATCGAGCAGCCACGCACCTGGCCGCCGCCGCACCGCGAGCCAGCCGGCAACGACGGTCAGCGCCATCACGCAGGTGGCCGCGCCCGCGCTCATCAACAGCGTCTGCCACACCACATCGACATAGAAGGTCGAGTGCAGCACGGTGCGGAAATTATCCAAGGTGACCGACGCAAGGCCGCGCCGGCTGACCCCTTGGGTGAACGGCATCAAGGCGAGCCAGACCAGGCCCATGGTCGGCGTCAGCAGGATCAGCAAGAAGTTGAACAGGATGATGCCGCCGCCGAGGTAGCGCGCCGGCCCGAGATCGACCGGCCGCGCGCGAAAACTCTTCCCGGTGACACTGTGATAGCGCGAGGCATGGCGCGAGATGCGCGAATAGAGGCCGATCAGGAGACCGGCGAGGAGCAACAGCACGATGGAGAACGCGCTGGAATAGCCGAGATCGGGCGGCACGTTCTCCTTCATGTCGAGATAGATGTCGGTGGTCAAAACCTTGATTTTCCCCGGCAAGCCGACCAGCGCCGGCACCTCGAACGCCTCGATCGAGCGCACCACGATCAAAAGCGCGACGGCGAGAAATGCCGGCAGCGCCAGCCGCATCGAGATGCGCGTCACCGTGCGCAAAATGCCGGCACCGCTCATGCGCGCGGCCTCCTCGTATTCGGCATTGGCCTGGGCGAACACCGACGACAGCAACAGGAAGGCGAGCGGCGACCACAAAAACCCTTCGACCAGGATCATGCCGGGCATCGAATAGACGTTGAAGCGCGGCAGCCCGATCGCGATGATGAGATCGTTGAGCGGCCCATTGCGGCCGAACAGGAACAGCCAGGCGATGACATAGAGCACGAACGGCGTGCCGAGCGAGATGATCGCGGTGAGATAGGCGAACGCCTTGAATGGCGCATTGGTGCGCTCGACCAGCCAGGCGACGAGGCCGCCGAAGGCGAGCGCGATCGCCATGCTGCCGAAGCTGAAGACCAGCGAATTCGCCAGACTGCCGAAGAACTGGCGGTCGGACAGCAGCCGCCGGTAATAGGCAAAAGTGAAATCACCGGGCGCACCGGTCACCGTCGTGGTGTGCAGGCTGCCGTTGAGCAGGAAAATCAGCGGCGGCACGACCAGGAGCAGCAGCACGAGCGCCAGCGCCACGACCAGCGTCCGCGTCGGATCGGGCGCGGTGGCGGAAAACGCGAATGTGCTGGAACGGGCGACGGACATAACGACTTGTCATGCCCCGCGCAGGCGGGGCACCCAGTATTCACTGAGCGTGAAGCACATGACCGAACCGGCCGTGATTACTGGGTCGTCCGCCTTCGCGGACGATGACAGATTGGGTACGTGGCGCCGCTCGTGCCGCATTCAGTTGAACAGCTCCTTCTTGATCTTCACCCAGCGGTCGATGTTGTCCGCAGCCGTGGCGGGCGAAATGAAGTTGGCCGAGAAACCGCCGGCTTCGGGCTTCACCTCGGGCGTCTTCGCCGGCACTGACGGCATGGCCGGAAGATAGTCGACGTCGGCGAAGGTACGCTGGCCCTCCTCGGACAGCAGGAAATCGATCAACAGCTTGCCGGCATTCGGATGCGGCGCGTTCTTGACCAAGCCGATGGAATGGAACGGCGCCGGGATCGGCTCGACCTTGAGCCACGCCACCGGCGCGCCCTTCTTGGCGCTGACCACGGCGTGATGATTGAAGATGCTCAGCGCAATCGCGTACTGGCCGAGAATCACCTGATCGAGGATGGCGCGGTTGGTGGCGTCGACATTGACGATGTCCTGCTTGGCCAGCGCGCGCAGGAATGCCATGCCCTTGTCTTCGCCCATGGTCTGCAAGGCGGAGCCGACATAGACCGGCGCGCCGGACGACGGTTCGGTGCTCCAGGCGATCTTGCCCTGCCATTTCGGATTGAGCAGATCCTGCGCCGTCTTGATCTCGTCGGCGCCGACCAGCTGCGTGTTGACGCCGGGGGTGAGGAAATAAACCACCAAGGCATTCCAGCGCCCGTCAGGATCGCGCAGCGCCGGCGGATATTTTTTCGCCTCCGACGGCGTGAATGGCTCGACCAGCCCGGCCTTGAGCAACGGCCCCGTCGTCGCGATGCCGTCGAACACATCGCCTTCGACCTTGCCGGCGCGCGCCTCGTTGATGACCTTGATGGCGTTGGGACCGGAGTCGCCGCGGGCATATTTGACCTCGACACCGGGATATTTCTTGTTGAACGCCTCGACCAGCGGCCGCACCGCCTGATTGACGATCAACGACGTGTACCAGACGACCTGGCCCTCCTTCTTGGCGGCTTCATAGAGCGCGTCGTCAGCTTGCGCGCGCGGACAAACAAGCAGCGCTGCCGCAATCAAGGTGACGGATGCGACGGCACGGCGCGTCATTGCGGATACCAGTTCGGCTTGCGTTTTTCCTTGAACGCCGCGACGCCTTCTTTGGCTTCCTCCGATCGCGGCGGGCCGTGGGCCGCGCGGCGGTCAAGGATCGCCGCGATGGACGGCGTCACGTCGTGGTCCATCGCGGCCTTCATCTCACGCACCGCGCCCGGCGCCGCATGCAGCAAGGCATCGGTTAATTCGATCAACTTCGCCTCGAGCCGGTCGGCGCTGACGACTTCATGCACGAGACCGATGCGCAACGCCTCGGCGGCACCGAAGCGCTCGCCGGACAATCCGTAGCGGCGGAAGCTGCGATGGCCCATGGCGCGGATCAGGAACGGCGCGACGCCGAGCGGCGCCATGCCGACCCGTACTTCGGGAATGGAAAAGAACGCGCCGTCCGCGGCCAGCACGATGTCGCAGCACGCCGCCAGCGCCGCGCCGCCGCCGACCGCAGCGCCGTGCACCACCGCAACCGTCGGCCTCGGCAGCCGGTCGAGCGCCGCGAGCGCGTCGACCAAGGACACCTGCCCGCTCGCCGGCGCGGGCTCCATGCCACGCGCCACCAGATCGGCGCCGCCGCAAAAATGCTTGCCGGCGCCGCGCAACACGACGATGCGCGTTGCCGCGTCCGCCGCGCGCTCGGCGAATTGCCGCGCCAGCGCGTTGAGCATTCCTTGATCGAAGGCGTTGGAGCGCTCCGGACGATCGAGCGTGATCGTGGCAATGCCGCGCGCTGAGACCTCGACCGCGATGCCGCTCATCGGAACAATTCCTGCGTGACTTTTTGCCAGTGCGGCAGTTGCTGGTGAATCTGTTCAGGCCGCAAAAAATCCGCCTGGAAGCCGCCGTCGTTCGGCCGCAGGCCGGCGACCATGGCGGGGACGCTCGGCAGCGCCGGCAGATAATCGTTCTGCTGAAATACCTTCTGCCCATCCTCGGACAGCAAAAACTCCAGCAATAGCCGCGCCGCGTTCGGATGCGGCGCGTCCTTGACCAGGCCCACGGCATCGAGCGTCACCGGCGCCGGCTCGATCTTGAGCCAGTCGCTCGGCGCACCCTTGCGCGCTGAGATCACGGTGTGATGGTTGAACGCCATCAGGTTGATCCAGTATTCGCCGGCGATGACCTGATCGAGCACGGCGCGCGAGGAGGCATCGACATTGACGACCTGCTGCTTGGCGAGCGCGCGCAGATAATCCATGCCTTTGTCTTCGCCCATGGTGGTCAAAATGTTGGCGACGAAACCGAAGGCGCCGGCCATGGAGCTGCCGTTCCACGCCATCTTGCCCTTCAGTTTCGGATCGAGCAGATCGGCGAACGTCTTCGGCGCCTGATCCTTCGGCAACAGCGTCGTGTTGATGCCCGGCGTGAACACATACATGATCACCGCGATCCAATAGCCGTCCTTGGCTTTCAGTTCTGCCGGATAGTCGGCGCTGTTCGGCACGGTGAACGGCGCTAACAGGCCGGCCTCCTGCAGCGCGAACATGCCGGAAATGCTGTCGAGGATGTCGGCCTGCATGCGGCCGGCCTGGCCTTCGGCGAGGATTTTTGCCGCCGTCACCAGGTCGTCGGCGCGGGTATATTGCAGCGTGATGCCCGGATATTTTTTCTCGAACGCGTCCTTGAGCGGACGGACGATCTGGTTGACGACCAGCGTCGTGTACCAGACGACTTGACCCTCTTTCTTCGCCGCCTCGATCAGTGCCGCATCGGCCGCCGCCGCATTGCGCGCGGCCAACGCAACGACAATGGCAAACGCAACGCCAAGCAACCGGACACGCGCCATTGTCACGCCTTTACGGTCGCCTTCAAATCCTCGGGCGTCGGAACGAATTTCTCCATCTTCGGCGCGGCGCCGTTCTTGCGCATGTCTTCGAGCCAGATGCGATGGATGCGCGGGTCCTGATCCTCGTATTCAATTTGGTCGCCGCCGTCCTTGACGCTCTTCGACACCGCCGGCAGGTCGTCGCCGCCGGCGCCGAGCAGCGAGATGCGGTTCGCCAGCGTGGTCGGATAACGCAGCCCGCCGACCGCGGTGGCCAGATAACGCGCCGGCTGCGGCCCGGTATTGAAATGCTGGTGGAACTGCCGGTCCGACGGCACCAGCACCATGCCGTGCTTCCAGTCGATGCGGCGGAAATCCTTGTCGTGCTCGTACCAGAGCAGCGAGTAGCCCTGCCCGATCACGCACATGACGTGGAAGCTCGGGCCGTGGCGGTGGCCTTTCTTGTAGGTGCCGACCGGCATTTCCGAGATATGCGCGTGCATGGTGCCGTCGGCGAGCACGAACATGATGTTGGTGCCGCCGGCGCCGCGATCGCCCCAGGTTTTGAGCTCGATCGCGGTCAGGTCGGGCACGAAATTGGTCTCCCACATGTGGTTGCCCGGCCGCACGGTGATGAGATCGCCCTCGCCGGAAAAATATTCCTTCTTGCCGGCGCGATCGGAGAAATCGAAATCGGCTCCGAACACGAAGGCTTCGTTGTGGAACACATTCATTATCATCGGCAGGTTGGTCGTAGTGACCAGAAGCGCACGCTCGGTGCCGCTGCCGTTGAAGTGCCGATGCTTGGCGTTGAGCGGAATGGCGAACAGGCTCTTGGCGCCCCATTCAAAACTGCGTTTGGTGCCGTCGGCCAATTCGACCTGGGTGGAGCCGGTGCCTTCGAGCACATAGACGACTTCCTCGTAGAGATGCCGCTGCGGCGCCGTGGAGCGGCCGGGCGCGATGTCGAGCACGAACATGTTGGCGAAATCGCCGCGGCCCTTGAGATGGACCGCCGCGCCGTTGACGCCGTAGCGCGGCCAGGGCGCGGTCGCGACGTCGAACAGGTAGACGCCGTAATCCTCGACGACCGGAATGCCTTCGCCCTTGAGCCAATCGAGATACGGGTCGACGCCGTAACGCGCCTGCTGTTGCGGCACTTCGCGGATGTTCATGTGTTCCTCCAGGCATCGATTTGGCCTCATCATATACATGCTGTCATCATCCGCGAAGGCGGATGATCCAGTATCCGAGGCATTGGAGATATGTCCTTCAGCGCAGTGATTACTGGGTGCCCCGCCTGCGCGGGGCATGACAAAATGGGGCGGGTTAGGCGAACAGCAGCGACTTGATCACCACTGGCACGACGCCCGGCGGTGCAATCAGCGCGCCGACATCGACATAATCGAGCTCCTGCAACTCCACGCCGTCGATGGAGACGATCTTCCCTGGCCAGTTGAGCTCGCGGTGCATGAGCCGGCCGAAGGTTTTGCCGACGTCGCCGTCGATCACCAGGAGCAGGAGCTTGATCTGGTCCTGCAGCGGCGTGAGCGCGTTGACGATCCCCTGCCCCGCGGCCTTCAGGCGCGAATGCTCCGGATCGCCGTGCCAGGGGAACGAAATCGCCAAGCGCCCGTTGCGGTCGAGCTCGATTTCTTCGAGGCCTGAGCGGATGGCCGCAGCGAACCGGCCGGGATCGATATCGCCCGCGGCGGCAAGCGCGATCCGCACCACCGGCACGTTGTGCACGGGCAGCACGTAAGGGTCGGGCAGGTAGATGGTCTTGCCGCTGACCTGGACGGTGAATTGCGAGGCGCCGATGACTGTGGCGCGGATGCGCTGGCCGGGATCGATCAGCGGCAGGCCGGTACGCCGGCTCAGCTCGCTCGCCAGCGCCGCCGCGAGCGGCTTTGCGATATCGCCGAATTCTTGGTGCTCATGGCCGAAAATGTATTCGGCGACGCCGCCGGAGAATGTCAGCGCCGTCGGAGTAGCCGAGCGCGGCAGCGGCTCGGTGAGGAGCAGCGATTGGCCGAGGCTGTCGAGGGCCGCGCCACCGATCACGTCGGCCGCGACCACGGCGAGCCGTTGCGCGATGCGGCGGCGGACGGATTCATCGGCGAGCATCTTCGGCGAGATTTTCATGCCGAGATCGTCGGCGACGAGCTGCGCCGATTGATCGATCCGGCTCCAGGCGCCGTCCGCATCGGCCGCAATCAGCCGGCCGCCGACCGCAAACGCACAAAGCCCGACAATCACGCCGCGGTCGATCAGCGCCAGCTTGGTGGTGCCGCCGCCGACATCGACATGCAGCAGACAGGTGTCGCGCGCTTTCGACAGCACCACCGCGCCGGAACCGTGGGCGGCGAGCCGACTTTCGAGCTTGTGGCCGGCGGTGGCGCAGACGAACTTGCCGGCTTCTTCGGCGAACAGCTCGTCGATGGCGCGGGCATTGGTGCGTTTGATCGCCTCGCCGGTAAGGATGACGGCGCCGGAATCGATCTCGTCCTGGGTGAGGCCGGCGTCGCCGTAGCAGCGGCGGATGAATTCACCGAGCGCGAGTGCATCGATGGTGTCGTCGGGCAAGAACGGTGTCAGCAGGATCGGCGAGCGCCACACGATCTCGCGGCCGACCACGACGAAGCGGCTCGACAGCCCCTGCGACTGCCGCTGCAGGGCGACCTTGGCGAACAACAGGTGCGAGGTCGAAGAGCCGATATCGATGCCGACGGTCTTGAACGCAACGTTGTCCTGATCCCAGATGGTGCGCACGACCGCGGCGCGCTCGGCCGCGGTCTCGACGTGCTCGTGGGAGAAATCGGTCTCGTGCATGGGGCGCGGACAATGGCACACAATAAACGACGCGTCATTCCGGGGCGCGCGAAGCGCGAACCCGGAATCCATACACACAGACCTTGCAGAACGCGCGCGGCCCCGTTCAACTGCGAGAATCGCGGATATGGATTCCGGCTCTCGCTTCGCCCGGCCGGAATGACGGAATATGGCCCCGCTCAAGCTCACCTATGCAAGCTGCAAATACGATCGCATCGAGGCGCTGCGCTCCGGCGAGGTGCAGGTCGAAGGCATCGACCTCAACGTCATCGTGTTCCCATCCGGCCGGCAGATTTTTGACCGCATGATCGGCGGCGAGGAATTCGACGCTTCGGAGCTGTCGGCGTCGGAATTCATCGCCCACGCCGGCCGCGGCAATAGCCCGTTCGTGGCCATCCCGGTGTTTCCGTCGCGGGTGTTCCGCCACGGCTATATTTTCGTCAACCGGCGCTCAGGCATCCGCACGCCAAAAGACCTCGAAGGGCGCAGGGTCGGCCTGCCGCTCTATACCCAAACCGCGTCGATCTGGCTGCGCGGTCACCTGCAGCATCAGTTCGGCGTTGACTTGAGCACGATCCACTGGATCCAGGGCGCGGTCGAAAGCGGTGGCACCCACGGCAACCCGCACACGCTGCCGCTGCTCCGCCCCGTCGCCATCGAGCAGAACCGCAGCGGCCGGCCGCTGGGCGAGCTTTTGGCCCGCGGCGAGATCGACGCCTATCTCGGCTCGCGCAAGCCGCCGGCCTTCGGCACCGATCCAAACGTGGTGCGGCTGTTGCCTGATCATCACGCGCTGGAGCGCGAGCTTTATCAGCGCGAGAAGATTTTCCCGATCATGCATCTCGTCGCGCTGCGGCGTGCGGTCTACGAGAAAAATCCCTGGATCGCGTCGAGCCTCTACGCAGCCTTCGTCGAAGCCAAGCGCATTGCGCGGGCGCGGCTGCGCTACGCCGGCTCGCTCGCCGCCATGCTGCCGTGGCTGCAGGACGAGATCGAGGAAATCGACGAGGTGTTCGGCGGCGATCCGTTCCCCTATGGCGTCGCCCCAAACCGGCCGACATTGGAGGCGCTGGTGCAATACATGGTCGAGCAGCATTTTATTGCGGAGGCGATGCCGATCGAGGAGCTGTTCGTGCCGCTGCCGGGTGCGAGCGGGATATATTTACCTCTCACTGCGTGAGGTAAGAGGTCGAGTGAGCGAAGCGAACGGCGTGAGGGGACGCTCTTTGGCGTGCGAGAATTCAGGGAGCTTTTTCAGGCAAATTCAAATGATACCGGGTATGCCGCAGTTCGCCGGTTTTCCAGAGAGCGCCCTTCTCAACAAGCTCCTGTAGATCGCGTGTCGCGGTTGCCCGCGATGTTTTGCTGATGGTGATATAGTTTTGCGCGCTCAGGCCGCCTTTGAAGCCGTCAATGCCTTCGCGGAACATGCGGGCAATGACTTTGTCCTCGCGGTCATTGAATGCGCCGCGGAATTTCTTATAGAATTTTGCCTTGGCGATATAGAAATCGACACGCTTGATCGTGTTGCGCTGAGCATCGAGAACCGTATTGCCGAAATAGACAAGCCAATCCGTAATTGCGGTGTCTTTGTTATTGTGCTCAAGCGCATCGTAATATGCCTTGCGTGCGCGTTCGATCGTGTAGGCGAGCGCAATGAGAGTAGGCTGCCCGAGATTTTGCGCCAGGGATTTTTCAGCGATCGCGCGCCCGATGCGTCCGTTGCCATCCTCGAAAGGATGGATGCTGACAAAATAAAGATGCGCAATACCAGCACGTGTCAGCGGCGGAAGAGGGCGCGGACCTTTGGGCGTCGTCTCGTTGAACCACTTTACGAAGCTACCCATCTCCGCTTTCATTTTCGATGAAGGCGGGGCTTCGAAATGAACTTTCGGTTCGTGTACAATATTTGACAAGACCTGCATCGGCTCAGGATGAGTACGATAGCCACCGATGACATTGATGCTCCTATCACCGCTCATCAGCATCTTGTGCCAAGCAAACATTGTCTCGTGCGTAATTGAGGCATCGAAATTTTTGTAGAGATCGACCATCATTTCCGCGATGCCGCGTTCCGCGGGCGGCACCAGACGGCCGTCCTGGGCCAAACCGAATTGCTGCTTCAGGGATGACTGGACGCTGTCGCGGTTGAGAAATTCGCCTTCAATCTGCGAAGTCTTGAGTGCTTCGTCGCTTATGAGTTCGATTTTGAGGGTATTCTGATCCTCGGGGTCCACATGCTTGAAGGCGCCAACGAACTCGCCGGAGCGCAACAGGAAGTCACGCTCCAAGGGCTCAAGAGCCTTTGAATTGTAGGTAAAATTAGGCCACTTCGGCCTTTGCCAGTTCCAAGTCATGAGTTATAGAACCAATTTCTATAACTCATGATACTGCTGTTTTTGCGCTATAGAAAGCCGGTCCATAGCTCAATAAGGATATGCTTGGGCATTGCCAGAAAAAATAATATATTAAAATCAATATGTTGCACACCGATCTCCCGCGGGCTGGGCAGGGAAAAGCCCGTCTTATTTCGTATCCTTCTGCAAAATCCCCGCGATCATCGTAATCTCATTGCGCGCGTATTTCGGCAATCCTGCGCTGATCGAAGTCCCGGAATTGAACGACGATTGCCCCATCAGCACCTGCGCCGGCACCAGGTTGCGCAGCACGGGGACTTTTTCATAATCGCGCTTCTCGTCGAGCACGCGGGCCTTGATCGCGAGCGCCATGAAGGCGGTGACCACCGTCTTGCTCGCGTCGCTCGGGTGGTTTTGGAACACCGCCAAAAGCTTGCCGAATTTCATGATCTGGTTGACGTAGAAAATGTCCTGCTCGATCACGCCCGAGACCGGCGTGTCCAGCGCGGTGAGCTCCTGCAATCCGGGCTGGTCGACGTCGGCGGCGGCTTGCGCCGACAGCTCGCTCTGGAAATCGATGGTATCGGCGACCTTCTTGACGCTGTCGCGCAGCTTGTTGACCAAGAGCACGCCGATCGGGATCTTGCCTTCGAGCTTGTAGCTCGACTGGATGCAGATCGACGTCACGCGGCCGGTGCACCATTTGCGGTCCGGATTGTCGTTGCCGGTGCCGGGGTCGTCGTTGAACGGTACCACGTCGGCCGCGGTGATCAGCTTGTGCTTGATCGCCGGGTCGATGCGCTCGAGGATCGGCAGCGTCACGTAGCGCGACAGATCGATGCTGCCCGGCGCGCGGTCGAGCGTGAAGCGGGCTTGCGCGACGTACATGTAGAGCTTCTCGACCATCGGCCCGCCGCCGTTCGCCGGCTTGGCGATAGTCGGCTCGACATAGGCGGGAAACAGCGCCAGGAATTTTTTCTGCGCCTGGTGCTTGTTGGCCCAATCCTCGAAGCGGATCAGCACGCCGCCGGCATCGACGGCGTCGCCGCCCCACTGATCGCTGAATGCAATCACCCCGGGCTTGAGCTGCGCCACGTCCGCAAGCCGCGCCGCGCCGGCGTCTTCGATGCGGAAATCTTGCGCTGCGGCCGCCGGGGCAAAACCAAGCAAGCCGAGAAGCACGATCGCGTGCCGCGTTGTCATTGAAAATCTTCTCGCGAATTGGTTTTGGCGCGGATCAGTTGTAGCGTCCGCCCCAGAAATTATCCGGGCCTCGTTGCGGCGCCGGTTGCTGCCCGCCATTTTGGCTGCCCCAAGGCTGGAATAGCCCGCGCGCCATGGGCTGGGGCGGTGGCGGCTGCGACGGAGCGGGCCCCCAGCCCCGATTGGGAAAATAAGTCCGCCCGGTGGTCCAGCGGCCGTCGTTACCGTAGCCGCCGTAGCTGGGGTAATACGAACCTTGGTCGTTGCTCGGCTCGTTGCCTTGATCGTTGCGCACCGCGTAGGCGTTCTCGCGCGAGACGATCTGATATTGCGTGTCTTCGGCTTTGCCCTCGGCATCGCGGCGGAAATGCTCGATGAAACTGCCGCCGCCGGGCGGCGGCGCGGCAGGCTCCGCGTTGCCGGCGAAGGCGCCGAACAGGCCGCCGAAGCCGTTGGCGTTGTTGGCGCGGGCATTCACCGGCGTACCCGACGTGTAGTCGATCGGCACGTCGATGAGCAGCCGCTGCACCTCGCGCGATGGACCGCTGAGCGGCGCCTTGGGCGCGATATGCTCGGCCCATATGGCCTCGAGAATGGGCTTGAAGATCGGCAGCGCCACCCGCGCCCCGGTGGCGTTGGAGCCGAGCGAGCGGCGCTTGCCGTCGCCGTTGTCGTAGCCGACCCAGACCGCAATCGTCACATCGTTGGTGAAGCCGATGAACCAGCCGTCGACGGCGTCCTCGGTGGTGCCGGTCTTGCCGGCCACATAGGGCGACAACCCGCCGATGGCGCGCGCGGTGCCGCGCGCCACCACGCCCTGCAGCATGGTCTTGAGCTGATAGAAGCTGACGCCGTCGGCGGCGCTGATCGACGAGAACAGCGGCACCCTTGGATATTCGTAGATCACGCGGCCGCCAGCCTCGATCGCATCGATCGCATGGGGCTGCGGCCGCGCGCCCTCGTTAGCGACCGCGGCGTAGAAAGCGGCGAGATCGATCATGTGCACCGGCTGGGCGCCGAGCACGAACGGATAGTAACGGACACAGTCGGTGTAGATTTTGGCAGCCTTCGCCGTGGCGCAAACCTCGTCGAGGCTCGCCGCCGGATCGGCATCGATACCGCCGTCGAGGAGATGCGCGGTCACCACGTTGATCGAGTTTTCCAGGCCCCGCCGCATGGTGAAGACGCCGCCCGATGCATAATCGGCGTTGCGCGGCGACCAATAATCCTCGGGCCGGTCGGGAGCGCCGGTGTCGCGGATGATGCTGCCATAGGTCGCGTTGCCGATCGGCGGCAAGGTGAGCGGATCGTTCGGCACCAGCGTGTTCGGCTGCAGCCCTTTCTGCAGCGCGGTGAGATAGGTGATCGGCTTGATCGCCGAACCGGGCTGGCGCTGGGTCTGCCAGGTGCGATTGAGCTGGCTCAGCGGATAGGAAAAGCTGCCGGCCATGGCGAGGATGCGGCCGGTCTTGTTCTCCAGCACCAAGGCGGCGCCCTGCACCGTCGGCCGCGCCCGCAATTGCGCCTGGCCGCTCGAGACCGGTTGCGGCTTCGGCTTGACGGGGTTGCCTCGGGCGTCGACCGCGGGGGCGCGGACCTCGCTGCGCCTGCCGTCGACCACGTTGACATAGACCACGTCGTAGAGGCCGAGACCGCGCCGGCTCACATAGGACAGGCCGGTCAGCGGCATGATGCGGCCATCGGGCAAACCGACGCGGATATTGCCGTCGTCCTTCTTGCCGTCGCCCTTCTGCACGATCACCGCCGGCGTCCAGTGCACGTCGTAGAGCGGCAGATGCACGGCCTGCAACGCCTGCTGCCACGCCGGCATGCCGGGCGTATTGCCGATCTTCTTGACGGCATCGGCGATGTTGGCCTCGGGCCCGCGGAACTGCACGCGGCCGCTAGCCATCTCGTACTGCGCCAAACCTTCCTGGAGCGCGGATTCGGCGTCGCGCTGCAATTGCGCGTTGATGGTGGAGCGCACCGTGTAGGTCTGCGCGGTCAGGCTGTCGACGCCGTCGGTCTTCGACTCGCGACCGAGATAGTCGACGAAATTGAAGCCGCTGTCGCGATGCGGCAGCGCGAACGCGACGCGCCTCGGCAGCGCCGCCGTGTTCTTCTGCTCGGCGCTGATGACGCCGTCCTCCTGCATGCGGCCGAGCACATAGGTCAGACGTTCCTTGGCGCGATCGGGATGGCGGTCGGGATTGTAAAAGCTCGGCCCCTTGAGCAGGCCGGCCAACATGGCGCCTTCGGGCAAGGTGAGGTCCTTGGCCGATTTGCCAAAGTAGCTCTTCGCCGCCATCTCGATGCCCCAGGAGCCGCGGCCGAGATAGACCGAATTGATGTAGAGCTCGAGGATGTCGTTCTTGCTCAGCGTGCTTTCCAAGCGCGACGCCACGATCATCTCGCGGATTTTGCGCTCGTAAGTGACGTCGTCGCCGACCAACAAATTCTTCACCACCTGCTGGGTGATGGTGGAGCCGCCTTGCGGGCGGCCGGATTCGGCAAGATTGCCGATGAAGGCGCGGATGATGCCGTGCTCGTCGATGCCGTGATGCTGATAGAAGCGCCGGTCCTCGGCGGCGATGAACGCCTTCTGCACGAAATCGGGAACGTCGGCGAGCGGCACCCAGACGCGGCGGTTGCCGGGCTGGAACACGTCGGCATAGTGGTCGCCCTTGCCGTCGAGCACAGTGCTCATGCCGGGCAATTGCTTGCCTTTGAGCCGCGTCGGGTCGGGCAGATCGGCGGCGGCGTTGTTGTAGAACGTGATCACCTGGCCGATATCGACCACCGGATTGGCCACGGTCTCGTTCTTGCAGAATTGTTTGTAGGCGGTATTGAGGTCGGCGAAATTCAACCCATGGAACGCCTTGATGTTGCCGCCGACCGCCGCCGGATCGTCGAGCGCGGTCGAGATCAGGTCGTCGACATTGATCGACTCGATGTCGAAGGCTTGCCGCATATGGGCGCAGCCGTCGCGCAGGGTCTGCACCACCGCGTCCTGGTCCGCCACCGGATCAAACTGCGTCTTCACCGCCTGCGGCTGGGTCATGACCTCGCTGAGCGCCAGCGCGGTGGCGAAGAGCTTGACGAGAATCATATCCATGCTGGGGACTACGAGCGCTCGGTTCGAGGGACGCAAAGCCTGAAGACAACGGCGATTATAGCGATCCGATCCTTACAAAAAGACTTTTTTGCGGGCGCCGCCGGGGGCATTGCTAAGGTTGAGAGAATCGGACGATCTGGCGATGACACCGCGATGAATTGTCGCCGAGATTGGGGCAAGCGCCATGCTTTGCGAGACCTGCCGCTGGACCGAGCGGCCCGGCTTCATCCGCCGCCCGGCCAAGCCCGATCCCGGCCCCGCGGCGGCCCGGTGCGAAGGGGCTGACTTCATCCCTTGCCCCGATTGCGGCGGCCAGACCATCGCCCATTGCTGCGAGGGCTTGTGCGAACAGCCGGATGCGCCGGGCGCATTACCGCGGGGCGGGGCCTAGCCCGTCGAAATGCCCGCGGTGCTGGAGCCAGGCCAGCAGCATGAGCGCCGGCAGGCTGGCCAGCGCGCAGATGGCGAAAAACCACACCCAGCCGGTGGCGTCGGCGATGTAGCCGGCCCCCGCGGAAAGGTAGGTGCGCCCGAACGCCGCGAGCGCGGTGAGCAGTGCGTATTGGGTCGCGGTGTGCAGCGGATTGCGGCATAGCGCCGACAGGTAAGCGACGAAGATCACGGTGCCGATGGCGCTGGTGAAATTCTCCGCAATGATGGCGAAGGTCAGCCACGCCGCGTTCAGCCCGACGACAGCCTGCCAGGAGAAGGCCAGATTGGCGAGCGCCTGCAGCACGCCGCCGATCCACAGACTCTTCGGCAGCGAATAGGCCCGCGCCAAAAAACCGCCGGCGAAGCCACCGATCAGCGTCGCGGCGAGGCCGACGCCCTTGATGATGGCGGCATATTCGTTGCGCGAAAAACCGAGGTCGATCACGAACGGCGCCGTCATCGCGCCTGACAGCGCGTCGGTGAACTTGAACAGCACCACAAAGGCCAGCGCCAGGAAGGCCAGGTCGCGCGACAGAAATTCGGAAAAGGCGCCGACCGCAGCATCGGTGACGCGCGCAAGCGAAGTCTGGCGCCCATGGACGGCAACGGCCGCAGCCGACTTTTCCGGCTCGGTCGCGCATAACGTCGTGACGATGCCGATCAGCACGAACGCCGCCATCACCACGTATCCGGCGCGCCACGCGGCGTGATGGTCGAGGCCGTAGCTTTGGAAGCCGCTCACGATGAACAGCGCGCCGGCAGTCGAGACCAGCATGCCGATGCGATAGGCGGCGACATAGGACGCCATGCCGGCCGCCTGCTCGCTCTCGTCCAGGCTCTCGACCCGGAACGCGTCGACAATGATGTCCTGGGTTGCCGACGCGGTGGCGACCAGGAGCGCGCCCAGCGCGACGACGAACGCCGACGCCGACGGATCGCAGAACCCGAGGAAAACGATCGCGGCGATGAGCAAGAATTGCGACAGCAACAGCCAGCCGCGGCGGCGGCCGAAGAACCGGGACAGCACCGGCACATCGAGCGCATCGATCAACGGCGCCCAGAGAAATTTGATCGTATAGGGCGTGCCGACCAGCGCAAACAGGCCGATGGTGCCGAGATTGACACCGGACTCCCGCATCCAGACCAGCAAGGTCGTGCCGGATAAAGCGAGCGGCAGGCCCGACGAGAAGCCGAGGAACAGGATGATAAGGACCCGCCGCTTGAGATAAACGGCGAATGCGTCGGTCAACGGCCGGCGGGATTTTGCGACGGCACCAGCGGCCTCTGGCGTCGCGGCCATGCGCCGCTACTCGCCGGCTTCGAGCTTGCGCGTCATCGGCGCCGGAATGATTTCGGCACCATCTTCGTCGAACTCGACCTCGGCGATGCGCGTGCCGCGCTTTTGCACCTTCTCCGACGAGATCACGATCTGGCGCACGTCCTCGTTGGTCTGGTTGAAATGGCCTTGCAGCTTGAGCACGCGGTCGTGCATGCGCGACACGTCGTCGATCAGCCGGCCGACCTCGGCCTGGATCTGGCCGGCGGCCTCGCGCATGCGTTCCTCTTTCTGCATCTGCTGCACGAGATGGATGCAGACCATGAGCAGCGACGGCGAGACGATGACGACCTTGGCGCGGAACGCCTTTTGGACGACGTCGTCGAAAGTTTCCTGCAGATCAGCGTAGAGCGATTCCGAGGGCACGAACATCAGCGCGATGTCCTGGGTTTCGCCGGGGATCAGATATTTTTGCGCGATGTCGCCGAGATGCTTAGCCATGTCGGTGCGCACGCGCGCGGCCGCCTGCTTACGCTCATCGTCGTTCTTCGCTTCCTTGTAGGCGGTGACGGCTTCGAGCGGGAATTTGGCGTCGATGACCAGCGGCCGCTGCCCGGGCAGGAACACCGCGCAGTCCGGCCGCATCTTGTTGGAGAGCGTGTATTGGAATTCATAACAGCTCTTCGGCAGACCGTCCTGGACGATGATTTCCATGCGCGCCTGGCCGAACGCGCCGCGCTCCTGCTTGTTGGCCAGCACGCTTTGCAGCGAGGTGACCTGGGTGGCGAGCGAGGTGATGTTCTTCTGCGCGGTATCGATGACGGCGAGCCGCTCGTGCAGCTTTTGCAGGTGCTCGGTGGTGTGCGCCGTGGTCTTCTGCAGCGAATCGCCGAGCCGGTGCGACACCGACTCGAGCCGCTCATTGACGGCGGTCTGCAGCTGCGATTGGCGGTCGCCGAGCATCCGGATCATGGCTTCGAGGCGCTGCCCGGTAGCGCTCTGCGCCTGTGCCAATTCGGCCATGACGGCGGCCTGCGGCGCCGCCGGCTGGCGGCTGCGCCAGAGCACGACGACAAGCGCCGCGACCGCGGCCAAAGCCACGACAACGGCCACAATCGCGAAGAGCGGCAGCATCTCGGTCATCGGGTGACTCTATGCGATTCGCGGGCGGCGTGAACGAAGAGCGAACGGTGATAGCCGGTCGCGGCCGCGGGATCAACGGCAACGCCGGCAAAACATCGCCGATTGACCCCGCTTTATGCACCGCTTACATCGCGCAGCATGGCTGTGCGCGACATCATCAAACTCCCGGACAAGCGGCTGCGGCTGGTTTCCGAGCCGGTCAAGCGCATCGACGACGGCATCCGCAAGCTGGTCGATGACATGTTCGACACCATGTACAAGGCGCCGGGTATTGGGCTCGCGGCGATCCAGATCGGCGTGCCCAAGCGCGTGGTCATCCTCGACCTGTCGAAGAAGGAGGACGATCACAAGCCTTTGGTCTTCATCAATCCCGAGGTGACCTGGACGTCCGAGGAAAAATCCAAATACGAGGAAGGCTGCCTGTCGATCCCGGAATATTACGAGGAGGTCGAACGGCCGGCCAAGGTGAAAGTCAAATATCTCGATCTCGACGGCAAGGCGCACGAGACAGAAGCCAAGGGCCTGCTCGCCACCTGCCTGCAGCACGAAATCGACCACATCAACGGCGTGCTGTTCATCGACCACCTGTCCAGGCTCAAACGCAGCCTCATCATCAAGAAGTTCACCAAGGCGGCAAAGAAGGTGGAGGCGTGATTGGCGCTCCGCCTGGTTTTTATGGGGACGCCCGACTTCGCCGTCCCCACGCTGATCGAGATTCACGGCGCCGGCCATGAAATCGCGGCGGTCTATACGCGCGCGCCGCAGCCTGCCGGGCGCGGATTAGCGCCAAAACCCAGTCCGATCGCGCGCGAGGCTGAACGTTTCGGCCTGCCGATCTTCGCGCCGAAAACGCTTAGGGAGAACGACGCCGCGGAAGCGATGCGCGCCCACGGCGCCGATGCCGCCGTCATCGTCGCCTACGGACTGATCCTGCCGAAATCGATCCTCGATATTTTTCCGCTCGGCTGTTTCAATCTCCATGCCTCGCTGTTGCCGCGCTGGCGCGGCGCCGCGCCGATCCATCGCGCCATCATGGCAGGCGACGAAGAGACCGGCGTGATGGTGATGAAGATGGACGAAGGCCTCGACACCGGCGCCATCGCCATGGCGGAGCGCGTGCCGATCGGCGCCGACGCGACCACCGGCGAACTGCACGACGAACTGGCTCGGCTCGGCGCTGACCTGATGCTGCGTGCGCTGGCCGCTCTGGAAAAGGGCCAGTTGCAACTGACGCCGCAAGCGGCGAGCGGCGTGACCTATGCCAATAAGATCGACAAGGGCGAGACGCGCATCGATTGGGCCAAGCCGTGGCACGAAGTCCACAACCATTGCCGCGGGCTGTCGCCGTTTCCCGGCGCCTGGTGCGAGCTGGCCAGCGCCGGGCGTGTCAAAATTTTGCGTACGACCAAAGGTGACGGCAGCGGGCCGCCGGGGCGCGTGCTCGACGACAAGCTGACCATCGCCTGCGGCAGCGGCGCCGTGCGACTCGTCGAATTGCAACGCGCCGGCAAGCAGCCGATGGCGGCGGACGAATTCCTGCGCGGGACGCCGGTCGCGCCCGCAACCATGCTGCAGTGATATGCCGCGCTACAAGCTCACCATCGAATACGACGGCACGCCTTATGTCGGCTGGCAGATGCAGGACAACGGCGCGACGATTCAGGGCGCGCTGACGGAAGCGATCGCGGCCTTCACCGGAGCGCGGCCTGTCGTGTACGGCGCCGGACGCACCGACGCCGGCGTGCATGCGCTGGGACAAGTCGCCCATGTCGATCTCGTCCGGGACTGGGACAGCGACAATGTGCGCGACGCCATCAATTTCCATTTGCGCCCGCGGCCGATCGCGGTGCTGACGGCGGAACGGGTTGCCGAAACCTTCGACGCGCGCTTTTCGGCGACCAGGCGGCATTATCTCTACCGCATCAGCAATCGCCGCGCCGATCTCGCGCTCGAGCAAAACCGCGCCTGGCGCGTGCCGCGCCCGCTCGATTGCGCCGCCATGCACAACGCCGCGCAAAATCTGATCGGCAAGCACGACTTCACCACGTTCCGTTCCACCGAGTGCCAGGCCAAATCGCCGGTGAAGACGCTCGACCGCCTTGACGTCGCGCGCGACGGCGACGACGTGCGCGTGACCGCGTCCGCGCGCTCGTTCCTACAACACCAGGTGCGTTCGATGGTCGGCTCGCTGGTCCATGTCGGCGAAGGCAAATGGAGCGCCGACGATCTCACCGCAGCACTCGCCGCCCGCGACCGCGCCGCCTGCGGCCAGGTCGCCCCGCCGCATGGGCTTTATCTGGTAAGGGTGGAGTATTGACGCTCGTCACCCGAAATACGTCTCGATGATCCGCCGATACACCGCCGTGAGCGTGACCAGATCGGCGACCGGCGTGCATTCGTCGACGCTGTGCATGGTCTGGCCGACCAGGCCGAATTCCAGCACCGGGCAATAATCCTTGATGAAGCGCGCGTCCGAGGTGCCGCCGGTGGTCGAGAGCTTCGGCGTGCGCCCCGTCACTTCGGCGATTGCCGCGGCGGCGAGATCGGTGAACGGGCCGGGCTTGGTGACGAAGACGTCGGCGTTCGACGGCTGCCAGTCGAAGGCGTAATGCACGCGGCCGGCTGCGGCGTCGCGGGCGCGCTGCTCGAGCAGCACCTTCAGCGCGCTCTGACTATGATGGTCGTTATAGCGGATGTTGAAGCGGGCGCGCGCCTCGGCGGGAATGAGATTGACGGTCGGATTGCCGACGTCGATCGAGGTGAATTCGAGGTTCGACGGTGCGAATTGCGCGCTGCCGTCGTCGAGCGGCGCCTGCAGCGCGGCGATGAGTGCAACAAGACCGCGGATCGGATTGTCGGCGCGATCCGGATAGGCGACATGGCCCTGCCGGCCGCTGACGATCAGCGTGCCGTTGAGCGAGCCACGGCGGCCGGCCTTGATGGTGTCGCCGAGTGTTTCCACATTGCTCGGCTCGCCGAGAAGGCAATGGTCGAATTTTTCGCCGCGCTCGGCCGCCCATTGCAACAGCTTGACGGTGCCGTTGACCGCCACGCTCTCTTCGTCGCCGGTGATGAGCAGCGAGATCGAGCCCCGCTTCGGCTTGCCGCCGTTCGCCGCCAGATAATCGGATGCCGCCGCGACGAAGCAGGCAATGCCGCCTTTCATGTCCACGGCGCCGCGGCCATAGAGACGATCCCCCGCGACCTCGCCGGCGAACGGCGGATGATGCCACGCCGCTTCATCGCCGGGCGGCACCACGTCGGTATGGCCGGCAAACACCAGATTGGGCTTTTCGCGCCCGATGCGGGCGTAAAGATTCTCGATCGGCGCGGTGCTGGCCTCGGCAAAGGTCATGCGATGCACGTCGAAGCCGGCTTTGGACAGCACGTCCTGCAGATAGGCCAGCGCACCACCGTCCTCCGGCGTGACCGAGCGGCAGCGGATAAGATTGCGGGCGATGGCGACGGGGTCGGCGGTCATGCGGTTCCTTCACCCGACAATTCGAGCAGGTCGGGCAATACCAACCGCACTTCCTCGATCATGGCCGGCCAAGTATCGGCCTCGACCACGAGACCCGGTACATCATTGCTGGTGGCGATCCAAACGTTCACTTCAGGGTCCCAACGGGCATCGATTGTGATCGAACGGCTCATGGCAGGAGCTTCGGGCACGCCACGCCGCCGGTCAATTGCCTGACAGTCAACCACGCGGCGGCAGTGGTTACGACCCGAGCGGATCGGGCCCATAGCGATTCGGCCCCATCGTCCCCCTGCGGAAACCCAACTCCACCAAAAAAGCCAATGCAAAGATTCCCAACAATATCACGACTATAAATGAAACAACATTTACGGATGACGTCACGTTCTGGTTCGGCCAGTCCGTCAGCCAACCAAATTCGACGAGAAAATAGTCCGTGGCAAGAGCGGCATAGAAGACGCCTATCACCCATATTGGAATGTTGCGGTCATGGCCCCGCTTCACATCAATTATGAACTGAGGATAGAGAAAAATCAGAAAGACGGCGTCAATCCACCGATCCCCAGCATTTGCCTCCCAATCCCCGCTGATCAATGCGATTATTAATGCGCCGATGAATCCAACAACAAGCTCTGCCGCAGAAATCGCAATCGACGTGAGCCAGAATGTTTTTCGGCCGATACGGCCATCAAAGCTGCCAAAAAAATAAATCCATCTCATTGCCGCGCCGCCCCAGCCCGCAAACCTGGTCCGTAGCGACTCTCTTCCCAACGTGGTGCGGCAGTCAACTACGGCCCGAGCGGATCCGGCCCATAGCGGTTCGGCCCCGTCGTGCCCTTGCGGAAGCCGAGCTCGACCAGAAGCGCCAACCCGAACAACGTGAACGGCACCGCGATGATCAGCGAGATCAGGCTCGGCCGATCGTCGGTGCCGGCGAGGCCCAGCACGGTGAGCAGGTCGAGCAGTACGCCGGCGCCGAAGAAGGCGCCGATCAGCCACAGCGGCATGTTGCGATCCTGGCCGCGCTTGGCGGCGATGGCGAATTCCGGATAGGTGAAAGCGAGATCGACGATGGCGCTCAGGCGGTCGCCCTGGATCTGCTCGGCGATGAAATGGCCGAAAATCTCGGCGACCATCACCGCGCCGAAGGCGATCCAGAACGTCTGCCGGCCGATGCGGCCGTCGAAACTGTTGAGGAGATAGGCCCAATCCATCGGCAGGATTTTGTTCACGGACTTGCTTCGTTCGAGTGCCGGCCGGCTTCAATCGCGCAGCAGTTCGTTGATCGACGTCTTGGCGCGGGTCTTTTCGTCGACGCGCTTGACGATGACCGCGCAGTAAAGGTTCGGACTTGCTTCGCCGTTCTTGCCCGGCTTGCCCGCAGTCGTGCCAGGCACCACGACCGAATAAGCCGGCACCTCGCCCACAAAAGTCTTGCCGCTGTCGCGATCGACGATCTTGGTCGAAGCGCCGATGAACACGCCCATGGACAGCACCGCGCCTTCGCGCACGATGACGCCCTCGGCGACTTCCGAACGCGCGCCGATAAAGCAATTGTCCTCGACGATCACCGGCCCGGCTTGGAGCGGCTCGAGCACGCCGCCGATGCCGACGCCGCCGGAGATGTGACAGTTCTTGCCGATCTGGGCGCAGGAGCCGACCGTGGACCAGGTGTCGATCATGGTGCCGGAATCCACATAGGCGCCGAGATTGACGAACGACGGCATCAGCACCACGCCGGGCGCGATATAGGCGGAGCGGCGCACCACGCAGCCCGGCACCGCGCGGAAGCCGGCGGCGCGAAAATTCTTGTCGTGCCAATTGTCGAATTTCGACGGCACCTTGTCCCACCACGCGGCGTGGCCCGGGCCGCCGGGGATTTCGCTCATGTCGTTGAGACGGAACGACAGCAGCACCGCCTTCTTGAGCCACTGATTGACATGCCAGCTGCCATCGGCCGCCTTCTCGGCGACGCGCGCTTCGCCACGATCGAGCAGATCGAGCGCCGCTTCGACCGCCTCGCGCACCGCGCCCTTGGTCGATGGCCCGATGGTGTCGCGCTGCTCGAAGGCCAAATCGATGGTCTTGGCGAGATTGTCGTTGGTTCCGGCCGGCATGAAATCACTCCCCGCTGCGCGGTTTGTCGGAGCGTGCCGTCGCGATGTCAAGCATATCGGATGGCTTGTCGATTATCTCTGACCGTAGCCCGGGGTGAGCGCAGCAAAACCCGGGGCGGCATTGACGCTGCTCGATCGTTCCCGGATTTCGCTCCGCTCACTCCGGGCTACGGCTGCGCGATGCCGCGCAAAAAACCGGCGAGATCGTCGGTGACGTGATCGACATGGGGCGCGTCGCGGCCGGCGAGCTCCCAGTCCTCGCGCAGCACCACGCGAGCGCCCTGCGGCACCACCAGCACCGTGGTCATGCCGAGCGCATGCGGCACTTCGAGATTGCGGGCGAGGTCCTCGAAGATCGCCGCCTTTTCCGGATCGACGTCGTGGCGGGCAAGGAAGCGCTGGTAGACCACCGGCTGCGGCTTCGGTTCGAGCTCCGCCGCCCGGATGTCGAACACGTCGTCGAAATGATGGTCGATCTCGAGCCGGCGCAGCACCGCGTCGGCATGCTCGCGAGTGCCATTTGTGAGAATGAGCTTGCGGCCGCTTAGTTGCGCGATCGCCGCGCCGAGCGCCGGGTTCGGCGTCAGCGGCGAGTGATCGATCTGGTGCACCATCTGCAGAAATTCATCCGGCTGCAGGCCATGTTCCGTCATCAGCCCGCGCATGGTGGTGCCGTAGCGCTTGTAATAATCCTTCTGCAGCCGGAACGCCTCGTCGTGGGTGATCTGCAAAAAATCGACAATGTAGTCGCGGATGCGCACGTCGACCTGCTGCCAGAGATTCAGGTGATGCGGGTAGAGCGTATTGTCGAGGTCGAAGACCCAGGTCTCGACGTTGGCAAAACCGCGCGCGGGGCGCTCGTTCATTCCGGCCGCTCGTTTGTGAGAACCAAACAGATATGAAAGGCCCAGAAAGCGGCCTTGATCGCTTGGACAGCACTGTGTTCGTGTTGGTATTTTTGTCAAGGATCGAAGACCGCCGGAGGCGGCGGCGCTTCGCGCCGTCCTTGACAAAAATACCAACACGAACAACCAGCATCCAAGCGATCAAGGCCGCCATGCGCTCAGCGTAAAAAAGCATTTAACCTGGCGACTCGTTATCGACACACTTCCCGGCGAACAAGCGCGCCGCGCACCTTTCGAATCAGTCCCAACAGCCGGCGCGCAAGGAGTAATGGATGCAGCGGCGGTTACGGCGATCGATTCCGTTCTTGCTGGCGATATTTTTCGGCATGATCGCCGGCATTCTCGTCGCCGGCGTCGCCATCCTGGCCGCGCACCCCTGAGACGGCGCGCCGGCTCAGCCGGCCTCGCGCCACGACGCCGCCGGCACCAGGCCTTTGAGCGCGCCGTCGTGCAGCCGCACCGGATCGCGCTCGCCCTCCATGGCCAGCGCCAGCACCGAGCGCGCCAGCTCGTCGGGTTTCACGGTGGTGTTGCCGATCGCTTTCAGCGTCAGCCATGCCTCGTCGAACGCGGCTTCCAGGACGACCAGCGTCTGGGGATCGAAGGAATTGTTATGGAACCCGCGCATCGACCGCCCTCACCGCGGCTCTCCAGATACGAACTTTACGGAATTCGTCAAGCCTGCGCGGGAACTTGGCCGAGTTTGTGACGCATCTGGAAGCTTTGGATCAATTGCAATTGATCGGACGGGGCCGTTCATCGCAATCTCGGTGATCAGCTTCTTCAAGATCGCGTCGGCGAAAGTGTCATAATTCTCGGCCGGAATCATGAATGCGCCCGGGCCGCCAATGACATTGTCATAATAGTAGCGGTCGAGAAAGGGCTCGATCGAGAGGATCGGCAGGCCGTTGATGCCGACGCCGTCATGGACCGCTTCGTCGCGCGCCTGGGTCACCGGGCGGCCGGAATTGTTGGAACCGTCGCCGGAAATATCGATCACCCGCCGCGCGGGATTGCATGGACATTGCGCCAGGAGCAGCCGCGCATAGTCGATGGCGCCGGAGATCGAGGTGCCGCCGCCGAACAATTGGCGCGGCGCCCCCTCGATAGCGGAGGCGAGCGCATTCACGCTGGCCTCGTCCTTCACCAGCATCCAATCGACCACCACCACATGCAGCCGCGGCCCGGTCCATTGCACCATGGTGACCGCAATCGACTGGGTCATCAGCGAGCGGATCGAATTCAAAACTTTCGGGCTGCGGAACGCCGCCGCATAGCCCTGCTTCTGCAATTCGAAGCGCCGGTTATCGACGCTGCCGGAGGCGTCGACCGCGAGCACCAGCGCCAGCGCGACGTCGTTTTTCTGCTCGGCCGGCGGCGCCTGGGTTTGCGCGGGCGCCGGAGCGCAGAAGGCGGCCAGCGCGAAGGCCGCCCACAATATCTTCCAGTTCACGCGCTCAGCCGCGGCACCAACCGCGCGGCATTGCCGCTCATGATCGCTTGCAGATCGGCGGCCGGCAGATTGAGCTGGCGCAAATTGTCGATCTGATTGAGCGGGAAATACGGATAGTCGGTGCCATAGGTGATCTGCGACACCGGCACGAGCTTCATCAACGCCGCCATCGCGGCGGGATGCGTGGCGTTGGCGGTGTCGTAGTACAAGCGCCGCAATTCCGCTTCGATGCCGTCGGGGGCGAAGCTGCCGACATTGCCCGCCCGGTCGTAGAACGCCTCGATGCGGCCGGCGAGGAACGGGATGGTGCCGCCGGCGTGGGAGAACAGCCACTTGATGTCGCGCTGATGCGCGAAGCTGCCGCTGAGCAAAAGGCTCGTGACCGTGCGGGTGGTGTCGTGCGGCACCTCGATCACCGCCGGGAAGGCGCCGACGCTGAGCCGGCCGCAGCAGCCCGCCACCAGCGGATGCACGTAGACCGTCGCCTTGCGGCGGTTGAGCTCTTCCAGGATCGGCTTATAGGCCGCATCGCCCAGCCACTTGTCGCCGTAGTTGGTCTGCAGGTTGATGCCGTCGGCGTGCAGCGTGTCGAAGACGTATTCGATCTCTTTGAGGGTGGCGTCGGTGTCGAGCATCGACAGCGGCGCGAACAATCCGTAGCGGCCGGGATGGCTGCGCACCATCTCGGCACCGAAGTCGCAGGCCAACCGCGCCATGTCGTGGGCTTTTTCGGCGCCGGCATCGAACCACACGCCCGGCGTCGAGGCGAGCGACAGCATGCTCGTGGTGATGCCGTTCTTGTCCATGGCCTCGAGATCGTTTTCCGGCGTCCAGGCGGCCTGCACGCCGAAATGCGGAATCTTGCGCTGGTCTTCCCAGTCGAGCCACGCCTTCATGTAGACCGGCGGATAGAAGTGATGATGGGTGTCGACCAGCTTGGCCGGCGCGGCTTGGGCCGATGCGTCTTCACCGGGCAGCAGTGCCGTCGCGCCGGCCGCCGCAGCGCTGGCGAGAAAGGTCCGGCGCGAGACGCAGCAGCTGCACGTGGCCGAGAATCGATGCGCGCTCTTTGGCGTGTCCATAGGCTCCTCCCGATTTTTTTCGTCCACGATATTACACCGTCAGCGCCACAACTGAAATGCAACCAGCGCCGCCAGCATGATGCCGGCGCCCAGCCCCTGGAGCGGCGTGATGACTTCGCCGAGAATGATCGCGCTGAGCACCGTTGCCACCAGGGGCTCCAGATTCATGATCAACGCGCTGCGGAAGGGCCCGATACGGGTCGTCGAAATATACAGCGTCAAAACCGCGACCGCCGTGCAGACGCTGACGATGGCTAGCGCGATCCAGCCGTAGCCGGTCCGCGGCGCCTGCCAATTCATGGTCGCGGCGGCGCCAACGGCGAAAACCGCAGTCGAGGAAATCAGCGAGTACCACGTCGTCAATCGGGCATCGAGTTTTTGCAGCTCAAGGCGGGCGACCAAGAGAAACACCGTGCGGCACAGCGCGGCGCCGATGGCAAATCCCAGTCCCGCGACCGACAAGTGGTGCGGATAGGCGCCAATCGTCAGCGCCAGGCCGAAGAACGCCACGAGCGCCGCGAGCATGCCTTGCCAGCCAAGTCGCTCCACGCCGAACAGCGCGGCGCCTATGCCGGTCAACAGCGGATAGATGAAATAGGTGAGGACGGCGATCGGCACGGTGATGAGATCGATGGCCTTGAACAGGCCATAGACGATTGCCGCGAACAACACGCCGAGCCCGAGCGCGATAGCCCGCATGCGCGGCGTCGCCGGCAGCGGCGGCGCGCCGATCCGCAGATACAAAAATAAAATGCCGAGACCGACGACGCCCCGGGCCAGCGCCAGCGTCAGTACGTCGGCGCCGTCGGCGAAAGCCACCTTCGCGAAAGTATCGCCGATGCCGAATGCCGCCGCGGCGGTGATGCCCGGCCCAAGAGCGTAAAGCCGCTCGCGCACGCTGCCCGATGCCATCGGCGTCAGTGGTGAATGAGCGTGCCGGCGCCGAGCTCGGTGAACAATTCGAGCAGCACCGCGTGCGGCACCTTGCCGTCGAGGATGACGACGCCCTCGACGCCCTGATCGAGCGCCTCGATGCAGGTTTCCACCTTCGGGATCATGCCGCCCGAAATGGTTCCGTCGGCGATCAGGCGGCGCGCGTCGTCGACCGACAGCTCCTTGATCAGGCTCTTCGACTTGTCGAGCACGCCGGGCACGTCGGTGAGCAGCAACAGGCGCTTGGCCTTGAGCGCGCCGGCGATCGCGCCCGCAAAGGTGTCGGCGTTGACGTTGAAAGTGCCGCCATTGGCCGCCGCGGCGACCGGCGCCAGCACCGGAATGAGTTCGCGGCCGAGAATCTGCGTCAGCACCGTGGTGTCGACCTTGTCGGGCTCGCCGACATAGCCGAGATCGATCACCTGCTCGATGGCGGAGTCCGGATCGACCACGGTGCGCGTGAGCTTGCGCGCCACCACCATGTTGCCGTCCTTGCCGCACAGGCCGACCGCCTTGCCGCCGGCCTCGTTGATGTAGCCGACCATCTGCTTGTTGATGGAGCCGGCCAGCACCATTTCGACGATTTCCAGCGTCTTGGCGTCGGTGATGCGCAGGCCGGCGGCGTATTGCGACTGCACGCCGACTTTCTTCAGCATCGCCTCGATCTGCGGCCCGCCGCCGTGCACCACGATCGGATTGATGGCGGTCTGCTCCAAGAGCACGATGTCGCGGGCAAAATCGCGGGCGAGATGCTCATCGCCCATGGCGTGGCCGCCGTATTTCACGACAATGATCTCCTCGTCGTAGCGCTGCATATAGGGCAGCGCTTCGGACAGGATACGGGCCTGCACCTCGGGTTTAACGGGGTCGCTTGCGCTCATTGGATCGGTCTTCCCGGCAATCTTTTGGCGAAGCTTATGTAGCGGTGCGCACGGGGCGCCACAACTCATTCAGCCGGTATCGGCCCGATATAGGTCGAAGCCGGACGGATCATGCGGCCGGTTTGCCGCTGCTCCATGGCGTGTGCCAGCCAGGCGGCGCAGCGCGCGACGGCAAAGACCGGGGTGAAGGCTTGGCGCGGCAGGCCGATGGCGTCGAGCAAAAGGCCGGCGTCCATCTCGATATTGGCCTCGACCCTGCGGCCGGGCTTGCGGCGCTGCAATGCCGCGACCGCACGGCGCTCGACGTCGATGACGAAGCCGAGCCGGGCGGAGTTTGAATCGAGGCGCTTGAGCGCCGCGCGTAACAGGTCGGCGCGCGGATCGCGATGGCGGAAGATGCGATGACCGAAGCCCATGAGGCGGCCGCCGGACGCGAGCTTTTGTTCGATCCAGCCGTCGATGTCGCCGCTTGCCTCGATCTCGTCGAGCATATCGAGCGCCAGCCCCGGCGCGCCGCCGTGCAGCGGGCCGCAGAACGCACAATAGCCGCCCAGCACCGCGGCGGCGAGCGAGGCCCGTGAAGAAACGACGACGCGCGCCGCGAAGGTGGAATTGCCAAAACCGTTGTCGATGACGGTCGCGAGATACGTATCGAGCGCCGCGGCGCGTTGCGGCTCAACCGGCGCACCGGCGATCATGTGCAAAAGATCGGGCGCGGTGGCGAGCGACGGATCGGGTGCGACCGGCGGCTTGCCGGCATGGGCGCGCAGGAGGACCGCGATCGCCACCGGCAATGTCGCAAGAATTGCCGCGGGCTCGGCATCGTCCGGCAGCGCGGCAAGGGCGATGCGCAAGCCTTCGGCCAGCGGCCGCGGCGCCGCGCAGTCGAGCCATTCGCCGCTGCGCGCGAACGCGGCGGCGCGCGCGTCAGCAAGCGCTTGACGCATACCGGCGCGGGTGAGATCGCTGCCGGCAAAGCCCTCCCACATCACCGCCACCGCGCCTTCATAGCCGTGCTCGGCGGCAAGGCGCTCGATGGTGTGACCGCGCACCCAGACCGCGCCGCTCTCGCCATCGGCATGGCTCAGCACGGTTTCCGCCGCGATGACGCCTTCCAGTCCGCCGTTCATGTTTGACGTCCCCGCAAGTCTCGGGTCCTTGAGCCAGTCTTGGCGCCAGTCTTGGCGCCGCGCTCGGCCAAAAGCCGCGCGATGGCGGCGCGCAATAAATCGATGCCGCCGCCGGTCCGCGCCGAAGTGGCGAGCAGATCGGGAAACGCCGCCGGCCGCTTTCGTATCGCCGCTTTGACCGCTTCGGTGCGCTCGGCCAGCGCCGCTTCGTCGATCTGGTCGCATTTGGTCAGCACAATCTCGTGGCTGACGGCGGCCTTGCTCAACGTGTCGAGAATCGCATCGTCGACGTCTTTGAGCCCATGCCGCGCGTCGACCAATACATAGACCCGCGCCAGCGTGGCGCGGCCGCGCAGATAATCGTGGATGAGATCGGTCCAGGCGGCGACCTTGCTCTTGGCCACAGCCGCATAGCCGTAACCCGGCATGTCGGTCAGCACGAGCTGACCCGAACCGCCGAAGAAGATCAGTTGCTGGGTGCGACCGGGCGTGTTCGAGGTGCGCGCCAGCGCGCGGCGGCCGGTCAGCGCATTGATCAGGCTCGACTTGCCGACATTGGAACGGCCGGCAAACGCAATCTCCGGCGCGCCCATCGGCGGCACCGAGTCGAGCCCGCCCGCCGCGGAGATAAAATCCCACGCGCCGGTAAACAGGCGCCGGCCGGCCTCGATCTCAGCCGTTGTGAAGTCGCCCATGATGTTTTGTTTCACAGGCCATGCTTCGCCCAAAAGGCGCGCACCTTTTCGTCCGTGGCAAATTCGCCGCGATCTGCTTGCGCAAGAGACTCGTCGAACGACGCTGCTTCCTCGGCACTCAACTGCAGCACGGACTGATCTTCAAACAGCTTGGTCATGGTCGAAGGATAAGCTTTTCCCCTGCTGCGTGGAAGGATTGTAAGGTCAGTTCCACCAGTTCCGAAAGCAAAACGGCGAGCGCAATGTCCGGAAAACAATAAAGGGGACACCTCGTCCCCTTTATCTCCAACCGAAGCCCGATAAACGCAGCGCGCTAGGCAGCCGCCTCGGCGAACCGGTCGCGCCATTTGGTAGAAGCCGGCGCATAGACCGGGTTCTTGGCGCTGCCCTGGTAGCGCGCGGCAGCCGCTACCGCGGAAATGCCGATCCGCCCGTAGCAGCCGGCCAGCACCGTGCCTTCGCCGTGGATCTTGCGGTCATTGCTCTTCTTTGGATTGGCTTTTTTAGCCAAATCGGCGAACGCGTCTTGCATTATGAAACCCCATTCCCATTCCGGTGAGTGATGCTCAAATCATAAGCGGCGAGTGCGGCGGAAATGGGCGACAAATCGTGCGCTGTCGTGACATTTCGACCGGACCCACGGCGGCACCAGATACCGGCCATGGTAAACCCTTGCTTAATGGGTGCGGCGTATGCTGGCCGCGACTGACGGGTTTAGGCACGAATACGTCGATTATCCAACGGAACCCCAGGATAGTGCGGCATTCCTGCAACACCGGCGCCGAACTGTACGGGACAGGCACCTTATCGGCTGGAAACTGCAGCGCGATTTGGTTATTGGAATCGGGGCATTCGACGGGCGGGCGTGAGCGGGGGTGGTGGGAAGTCAACCATGACCATGCGTACGATAGCATTTCTGATTGTGGGTCTGATGCTCGGCGGCTGCATGCAGGAGACGCTTGAGCCGGCGACTCAAGTGTCCTGGAAGCCGCGCGACAAGGAATTGATGTCGAACCTGCCCTATGCGCAGGCCTCGATTCCCGAGCCCTATCGCCGTCACGTCGTCAGCTTCGACCGCAAGGAAGCGCCGGGCTCGATCATCGTCGATAGCGACAACAAGTTCCTCTACTACGTAATGCCGAACCACCAGGCCATCCGCTACGGCATCACCGTCGGCGAAGATGCCCAGGTGTGGAGCGGCATCGCCAAGGTCGGCCGCATGGAAGAATGGCCGGGCTGGACGCCGACGCCCGGCGAGCAGCAGCGGCTCGGCCCGCTGCC
Organism: uncultured Alphaproteobacteria bacterium; assembly: GCA_963756245.1. Lineage (GTDB taxonomy): Bacteria > Pseudomonadota > Alphaproteobacteria > Rhizobiales > Xanthobacteraceae > BOG-931. The sequence goes on along the minus strand of CAVWOI010000025.1, from coordinate 406,850 downwards.
GTCCTACGTCACCGGCGGCCCGCATAATCCGCTGGGCGCGCGCGGCCTGTATCTGTTCTCCGGCAACAAGGACACGCTGTACCGAATCCACGGTACCAATCAGCCGGAATATATCGGTCAGGCGATCTCGTCGGGCTGCATTCGCATGACCAACGAAGACGTCATCGACCTCTATAGCCGCGTCAAAATGGGCACCATCGTCGTGGTGCTGGCGCCGCAAAGCCAGGCGATTGCGCCGGCGCGCGTCGCCAGCGGCCTGGAGTCCGCGGCCCACCCTTACTAGGTCAACTTAATTTCGCGTCGGGGGATGCGACGGCGCCGACTTCGGTCGGCGCCGTTTCTTTTTGGTCCGACCAAGCAAGCCGGCCCGTGGCGCCGATGGCTTGCCCGGCTGCCGTCGACCTGTCAGCATCGACGCGATTGCAGGAGGCTCGCGAACTCATGCCGAACATCACCATGCTGGACATCGAGGCGCTGCGGCAGACCAAGCTGAAACCCTATATCGACAAGTGCCTCGAGCACCGCGCGCCGGATCCCGGCTTTCACGCCATGATGGGCCATAACATCGACCTGTGCGAGGCGATGTTCGTGGCCTGGGACGCCTGCTTCAACAAAGGCCGCATTCCGCATCCGCTCAAGGAAGTCATCCGGGTGCAGCTGTCCCGCGCCGCAAGCTGTACCTATTGAGGCAATGTCCGGTCTGCTTCGGCGAAGCGACAGGGACTTTCAGAAGAGCTGCTCGACGAAGGCATCGATCATTATGCCGACAGCGGGCGCTTCACTGAAGCCGAGAAGATCGCGCTGCGTTACAGCGAGCTGATGTCGGTCGATCCCGACGCGGTCGATGCCGCCTTCTTCGATGAGCTGCGCAAATATTACAGCGACGACGAGATCGTCGAGCTCGGCGCCTTCATCGGCTTCAATCTCGGCTATCACACGTTTTTCGGCACGCTGAAATTCTATCCGCTGTTCTCGCCCGACGGCCGCCTGGTGAGCCAGGCGGAATCGGAAAAGCTCTACGGGGCGGCGCCGGCCTCGCTGCAAAAACCGGAGGCCGCGGAATGAGCCACATCGCGCCGCTGCCGCTGGACGCTATCGCCGATCCCGAATTGCGGGCGCTGATCGCCGAGGGCGAAGCTTTGGGCGTACCGGATGATCTGTTTCCCCGCATCCTCGCGCGGGCGCCGGAGCAGGCCGTGCCGCTGCTGCGCGCGCTCTTGATGAGCCACGCCCAGGGCAACGTCGATCACAAGCTCAAGGAGATCATGCGCATCCTGTTGGCCCGTTTTGCCAACGACAAGTATTTCGCCAGCCTGCGCTCCCGGAAAGCGCGCGACGCAGGCTTGACGGAAGCGCGCATCGATGAGGGCTGCTTGCAATATGAAGACGACGGCAAAGGCTTCAGCGCGGCGGAAAAATGCGCGCTGCGCTATGCCGACATGATGTTTCTCGACGCCAACCAGCTCGACAAGGCGTTCTATGACGAAATGAAGACGCACTGGAGCGAGGCGCAGATCATGGAGCTCGGCGCCTTCATCGCCTTCCACTACGGCATGGCGATGTTCATGCGTTCGCTGGGCGCCGCGGCCCGCGCGCCAGCTCTCTAGGCATCCCAGCGCATGCGCGTAGAAGGAGACGGCCAATGGCCAGCATGAGGCAGGAGACCGACAGCCTCGGTGTGGTTGAGGTGCCCGCGGACAAGCTGTGGGGCGCGCAAACTCAACGGTCGCTCGAATATTTCAGCATCGGCCACGATCTCATGCCCCGCGAAATGATCACGGCCTATGCGACGCTCAAGAAAGCCGCCGCGACCGTCAATCATGACGGCAAGCGGCTCGACGATCAGCACTATAGATGGATCGTGCAGGCCTGCGATGAAATCCTGGCCGGCAAGCATGACGACATGTTCCCGTTGCACGTTTGGATGACCGGCAGCGGCACCCAATTCAACATGAACGTCAATGAAGTGATCTCCAATCGGGTCAGTCAACTCGCCGGCCAGCCGCTCGGCAGCCATGCCCCGGTTCACCCCAACGATCACGTCAACATGGCGCAATCGTCGAACGATTCCTTCCCTTCGGCGATGTCCATCGCCGCCGCGGTGAACGTGAAGCGGCGCCTTATTCCGGCGGTGACCGCGCTGCGCGATGCGATCGACGCCAAGGCAAAAGCGTGGGCCGACATCATCAAGATCGGGCGCACCCACATGCAGGACGCGACGCCCCTGACCTTGGGCCAGGAATGGTCCGGTTATGCCGGCATGTTGTCCGACAATCTGGAACGCATCGAAGCGGCGCTGCCGGGCGTCTATCGCCTGGCGCTCGGCGGCACGGCGGTTGGCACCGGCATCAACGCGCCGCCCGGTTTTGCCGAGGCGGCAGCGGCCGAGATCGCGAAACTGACCGGCCTGCCGTTCGTCACCGCGCCGAACAAGTTCACGGTTCAGGGCGCCCACGATGCGCTTGTGCAGCTTTCCGGAACGCTGCGCACGCTCGCGGTCTCGCTCTACAAGATCGCCAACGACATCCGCCTGATGTCGTGCGGACCGCGCGCCGGATTTGCCGAACTGGAGATCCCCGAGAACGAGCCCGGCTCTTCGATCATGCCCGGCAAGGTCAATCCGACCCAGTGCGAGGCGCTGACCATGATCGCCGTGCAGGTGATGGGCAACGACGTCGCCGTGGGCTTCGGCGGCGCCGGCGGCTATCTGGAAATGAACGTCTATAAGCCGCTGATGATCTACAACATCACCCATTCGATCACGCTGATGACCGACGGCTGCACCAATTTCCGCAAGTTCCTGGTCGAGGGCACCAAGCCGAACCTGAAGAAGATCGACGAAGACGTCGAGCGCTCGCTGATGCTGGTGACGGCGTTGTCGCCGGTCATCGGTTACGACAAGGCATCGAAGATCGCCCACTACGCCCGGGACAACGACCTGACGCTCAAGCAGGCGGCGTTGAAGCTCGGCTTCGTCAGCGAGGCCGAATTCGACCGCGTCGTCGACCCGAAGAAAATGGTTTGATCTCGCGCAGTGGCCGCCGTCGCGATCGCGTTGCGATGGCAACGCTGTCGGCGGCTTAGCCCAGCGCGATATGCAAAATTTCCGGCGGCACGCCGAGCCGCGCCGGGATGATGCTGGTGCCGAGCCCGCCGGAGACGATCAGATGCCGCTCGTCCTCGACCACGTGGCCGTAGGCGAAGCGCGCGCCGTATTTCGACGGCACGAAGTGCTGCCAGAGGAACGGCACGCGAATCTGGCCGCCGTGGGTATGGCCGGCCAGCGTCAGCGCGACGCGCTCCGGCACGCGCGGAAAAATGTCCGGCTCGTGCACCATGAGCAGGACCGGATCGTCGGTCGTGATGCGCGACAACGTCAGCGGCAGATCGTCGACGCCGCGAAACCGGCCGTGGCCGAGCGGAATGGCCAATTGGTCGCCGATGCCGGCAAGCCAGAAGCGCTGCCCCGCCGGGCCGAGCAGGACGGCATCGTTTTCCAAGACCGGAATGTTCACGCCGGCAAGCGCAGCACGCACGCCTTTGAGATCGTGCCACCAATCGTGATTGCCGAGGATCGCCCAGGTGCCAAGCGGCGCCTTAAGCCGCGCCAACTCCGCCGCCCAGACCGGATCGGACACCTTGGTGATGGCGAAGCGGTACGAGGCGATGAAGTCGCCGAGCAGCAGCACGATGTCGGATTGCAGCGCGCTCGCCCGATCGACGATGCGGCGGATGTGCCCAAGCTGCATGTCGGGACCGCCGGCGTGCAGATCGGCGATCACGGTGATGGTGAGCTTACGGCCTGCGGGCCAGCCCGGCAAAGCCGGCGCATAGCGCGTGACGACGAGGCCGTCGGGCTCGATGGCGGCGGCATAGACCGCGGTCCCAGCCGACAGCCCCAACAATCCCGCCGCGCCGGTCAGCACGCGGCGGCGCGTGACGCGCGGCTTGGCGCCGGGCGCAGGCAGTCGTGCGGTTCCAGGCGGGATGTCGGCTTTCATGGGCGGCTTATAGCGTGCAAGTGATGATAGTGTGTTACCGCGCCTTCACGTCTGCGCGAGCCGCCCGGCGTTAACCCAATCGAGCGTCTTGTCCAGTGCGCGGGTGAGCTTGTCGAACAATTCGTCGGTCTCGTCGGCGCTGATGATAAGCGGCGGGCACAGCGTCAAGACGTCGCCCAGCACCGCACGCACGATCAAGCCTTCGGCTTCGGCTAACTGCACCGCTTTGGCGGCGACGCCGTGCTGCGAGGCAAACGCGCGCTTGTCGCGCTTGTCGGCGACGAGTTCCACGCCGCCGATCAGGCCGAGGCCGCGCGCTTCGCCGACCAGCGGATGTTGATTGAGGCCGGCGAGCCGGGCCTGGAATTGCGGCGCCCGCGCGGCTGCGGTTTCGAAGATGCGGTCGCGTGCATAGATTTCGAGCGCCTTGATCGCCACCGCGGCCGATACCGGATGGCCCCCATAAGTAAAGCCGTGACCGAACGCGCCGATCTTCTTGCTCTCGGCGAGCAGCGCCTCATACATCGTCTCTGGAATCATCACGCCGGCGATCGGCAGATAGGCCGACGACAGCGCCTTCGCAACCGAAATCGAATGCGGCTTGAAGTTCAGTTTCTCGCAGCCGAACGCCGTGCCAAGCCGGCCGAACCCGCAAATCACTTCGTCGGAGATCATGAACACATCGTGCTTCTCGCAGACCTTCATGATCTTTTCGAAATAGGTTTTCGGCGGCACGATCACGCCGCCGGCGCCCATCACCGGCTCGGCGATGAATGCCGCCACCGTGTCGGGGCCTTCCTTGACGATCAGCGCGTCGAGCTCGTCGGCAAGGCGCGTGGCGAATTGCTCTTCGCTCTCGCCATCTTGCGCGAAACGATAATGATGCGGGCAGGCGGCGTGCAGAAAGCCCGGCAGCGGCAGATCGAAATCGCGGTGGTTCGCCGGCAGCCCGGTCAGCGACGCCGCCACGATGGTGACGCCGTGATAGCCCTTCACGCGGCTGATGATCTTCTTTTTGCTTGGCCGGCCGAGCGCGTTGTTGAGATACCAGACCAGCTTGACCTGGGTGTCGTTGGCTTCCGATCCGGAATTGCAAAAGAACACCTTCGAGATCGGCACCGGCGCGATCTCTTTCAGTTTCTCGGCAAGCTCGATGGCCGGATCGTGGCTCTTGCCGGAGAAAAGGTGCGCGAAGGAGAGCTTGCGCATCTGCGCCGCCGCGGCCTCGACCAGTTCCTCGTTGCCGTAGCCGAGCGCCGTGCACCATAGCCCGGCCATGGCTTCGATATAAGGCTTACCCTCGGTGTCGTAGACATAAACGCCCTGGCCGCGCTCGATGATGAGCGGCCCGGTGTCGCGAAAGCCGGACAGATTGGTGTAGGGATGCACCAAAGTCTCGACGTCGCGGGTGGCGAGATTGCTGAGCGGCGGCATGAAAATCCTTTGAGCGAACGACTGGTCCCGGATGATGCGTCGCCATTGTGGCGCGCTGGCGTCCGCGCCGTCAAAGCCTGCATTAGCCCGTTACGGCATCGCAGTGCGGCCTTGATCGCTTGGACGCTGAATTGTTCGTGTTGGCAATCTTGTCAAGGACGGCGCGAAGCGCCGCCGCCTCCGGCGGTCTGCGATCCTTGACAAGATTGCCAACACGAACAGAAAAGCTGCCAAGCGATCAAGGCCGCTTTCTCAAGCGCCTCATAGGCGGGCTGCGCTCATTCCGGCTTAATCCCCGCCGCCTTGATGATCGGCCACCACTTGTCGATTTCCGACCGGTGAAAAGCGCCGAGCGCCTGCGGCGTCTGCTGCTCGCGCGGCGGAATCTCCTGGCCGAGATCGTCCAGGCGCCGGCGCACCCCCGCGTCGGCCAAGGCGGCGACGGCTGCGGCATTGAGCTTGGCGACGATGGCATCGGGCGTCGATTTCGGCACCCAGAACGCCTGCCAGAACGAGAGCGCCAATTCGGGCACGCCGGCTTCCTCGATAGTCGGGATGTCGGGCGCCGGCGCCCAGCGCGTCTTGTCCATGATGGCGAACGCCTTGACCGAATCGCTCTTGAGATAAGGCAGCATCTGCGAGGCTTCGGCGCCCATGCGCAGGTCGATCTGGCCGGCGAGCAGGTCGGTCAGCGCCGGCGCCGCGCCGCGATAGGGCACCAGTTGGATTTGCGTGCCGGTGAGCTTCTGAAAATAAATGGCGCCAACCTGGCTCGGGCTGCCGACGCCGATGGTGCCCGACGTCGCCCTGCCGGGATTGGCTTTGAGCCAGCCGATCAGCTCCTGCACGTTATTCGCCGGCAGCGATTTCCGGCCGACCAGCATCAACGGTGAAAACGCCAACAGCGCGACCGGCGCGAAATCGTTCTTCACGTCGAACGACACCGGATAGACCGCCGGCGTGCCGACGAGGCTCGTCCAGTTGCCGAGGATCATGGTGTAGCCGTCGGGCTCGGCGCGGGCGACGCGGGCCACAGCGATGCTGCCGCCGGCGCCGCCGACATTCTCCACGACCAGCGGCTGGCCGAGCGCGATGCGCATCGGCTCGGACAAAAGCCGCGCCAAGGTATCGACCGGCCCCCCGGCCGGGAACGGCACGATGATCGTGATCGGCCGTGTCGGATAATCCAGTGCCGAAGCGACGCGTGACAATGTCGGTGCGAGCGCAGCCGCACCCGCCAATGGCAGAAATTTTCGACGCGGAAGTTTCATCGTGCGTCCCCGGAACGCACAAAATATCAGTATTACTTTTCGGTCGATAGGGACGGAAGAACCGCCGATAGCGACCAAAAGGAAAAATCGCGTCGCCTCATTCGATCACCTCGTCGGCAATCGCCTGCACGCCAGGCGGAATCTGGATGCCGAGCGCCTTGGCCGTCTTCAGATTGAGCACAAACTCGAATTTCTCCGGCAGCTGAATGGGCAGGTCGGCAGGCTTGGCGCCTTTGAGAATCCGATCCACATAGTTGGCCGCAAGCCGAAACGATTCGGCCACATCGGCGCCGTAGGACATCAGGCCGCCCTCCTCGGCTAGGTTGCGGAATGCGTAGATGGCCGGCAGCCGATCGCGACCTGCCAGCGCGATGATCTGCGCGCGATGAAGGTTCGTCGTGGCGTCCGGCAGTACGATCAAGCCGCCGTCGGGCGTGCGGGCAAGATCGCCGATCGCGCGCTCGATGTCGTCGCTGCCGTGAACGGGCATAGCGGCTGGGACCACCGCAGATGCGGCAGCCGCGGCGTTGACAGTATTCGTGTAAAAGCTTCCCCCGCCAGGCGCCACTTTCGGATCGAACAGATATCCGACGCGCGCCATCTTGGGTGCGACCTCCTTGAGAAGTCCCAGCCATTTTCCCGACAGCGAAGCCTCGGCATTGGTAAATCCGGTGACGTTACCTCCCGGACGGGCGACGCTGGCGGCAAATCCCTCGCCAACCGGATCAGACACCACGGCAAAGACGATCGGGATGCTGCGCGTGTTCTTCGAAAGTGCGGCGGTGGCGGGCGTGCTCCGCACGAAGATGACGTCAGGATGGGCGTCGACCAATTCCTTGGCGTGAGCTTGGATTTTCTGGCTGTCGCCGCCCGACCAGCGGTAGTCGACGCGGAGATTGCCGCCTTCCGTCCAACCCAGGCTTTGCATTTGTCTGGTAAACGCGGCCAGATCTTTCTTCACCTCCAGATCGTCAGGCGCAGATGGCATCAGCACGCCGAGGCGCCGCGGCGCACTGTCCTGCTGGGCGCGGGCGGCGAGCGGCCACGTCACCATGGCGCCGCCGAGTGCTGCGATAAAGTCGCGTCGCTTCATGGGGTGCCTTCAAATCCGGGACACAATCTATCACAGCATTGCCATGCAAGCAGTGTCGCACATTACCGCAGTTATGACGGCCGCTGTCCGGTCATCATTAGTCCAGCCTCACCTTGTTCTCGTAGAACGTCCACAGCAGCGCAAACAGCCTCGGATTGAAGGTGCCCGCGGCGCAGTCCCGCGCCTCGTCTTCGCTCAAGGCAATGGCGCCGCCCATGATCTCCGCCTGCAGCTGGATTTGCGCGTTCTCTTCCAGAAACGTGCAGGCAAAAAACGCCTCCTCCGCGGTCGCGCCGACGACGACGCTGCCGTGGCCGCGCATCTGCGCCACCCGGTGATTGCCGAGCGCGCGCGAAAGGTCGGCGGCCTGGCTGTCCATAACCACCAGCCGCGGATTGTCCCAGGTCGGCACGCCGGTGCAGAGAAACGAGCCGTGCAGAAACACCGGCTTCAAGGGCTTGCCCGCAACGCCGAGCGCGCGCGCGTGCGGCGCGTGCAGATGGCAGACGCACATGGCATCGGGCCGGTCGCGATGGATCTGCGTGTGAATGCGCCATTCCAGCGGGATCAGGCCGCCGGGATTGTCGATGATGGTGCCGTCGATATTGTAGGTAAAAATCTGCTCCGGGCGGACCGTGGTTTTGTCGGTGCTGGCGCCGGGGCTGATGAAGCACTTGTCGGTGCCCGGCACGCGGATCGAGACGTGGCCGAACATCCCGATCGTGCCTTGCAGGTTCAGCATCCGCGTCAGCGTGGCGGTCTTGGCACGCAACACGTCTTCTTCGCTCATTCTATCCTCATTGCCGGCTTATGGAGGCCGTGCGGTTGCGGCATTTTAGTGGAGCATGATCTTTTCGGAAAACCGGCCTCCACTTTTCCGGATCATGCTCAGAGCGTATTGGCGACGCCGGCCCGTTTGATGAGATCGCCCCAGCGGCCGATTTCGGCGGCGAGAAACTTTTGCAGCTCGGCGGGCGCCGGACTTTGCACCGGAATGGTGCCGAGCTTGATCATCAGCGATTGCACCTCGGGCGTCGCGGCGGCCTTCTTGAGCTCGGCGTTGAGCCGCTCGACGATCGGCTGCGGCGTCGCCGCCGGCGCGCAGATCAGGGTCCAGCCGACCGCGTCGAAGCCGGGCACGCCCGCTTCGTCAAGCGTCGGCACATCGGGCAGCGCCGGAACGCGGATCGTCGAGGACACCCCGAGCGGCCGCACCGTGCCGGCATTGATCTGGCCCATCACGCTGCCGGCGTCGGCAAACATCAGCGCGACATGGCCGGCCATGACGTCGTTGAGCGCCAGCGGCGCGCCGCGATAGGAGACGCCGGTCATCGCGGTGCCGGTCATCACTTGGAATAATTCGCCGGCCAAGTGGATCGCCGATCCGGGACCGCCGTGGCCGAAATTGATCTGGCCGGGTTTTTGTTTCAACAGCGCCACCAGTTCCGCCACCGAATGCACGGGCAATTTCGGATCGACCACCAGCACCAGCGGCGTGCGGAAGATCAGCGCCACCGCCTGCAGATCCTTGAGCGTGTCGTAGGGCAGCGCTTTGACCAGCGTCGGATTGGCGGCCAGCGAGCTCGCCGCGGCCAGCAGCGTCTGGCCGTCAGGGGCCGCCTTGACAACGTCGCCCGCGGCCAAAACGCCGCCGGCGCCGGCGCGATTCTCGACCACGATCGCCTTGCCGAATTGCTCCTGCAGCCGTCCCGCCATCGACCGCACCACGACGTCGATGCTGCCGCCCGCCGGGAACGACACGATGAAGGTGATCGGGCCGGTCGGAAATTCGGCGGCGCGCGCCGGCAAGCTTGTTGCCGCGCACACGCCGCCAAGAACTTTCAACAAATGACGTCGTGTCGGCATTTCCCCTTCCAATGGTCAGCGGCGCTCAAGTATGGCGACCTTTGCCGCATTGAACCCTATAGATTGGGAAGCAACGGCGTCTACTGACCCGTGGATGTCTATCCTGCGGCGTATTCGTCTTGATCCCGACCGGTTCCTGGGCGACAGTTCAGAAGCGCGCAGAAAATAACAGGGTATTCGGGTAGGAGGGCACGGCAATGAAGCGAACCTCTTTCGGCCTGGCATTGCTGATTCTGATCGGGGGCATCGGCGCGGCGTCGGCACAGACGATGAGTTACGCCGAAGCAATCTCGCAGATCGCAACCGTATGCAAAAGCGACATTGCCAGATTCTGCAGAGGCGTCCCGCTCGGCCCGCGGCTGCAGGCGTGCTTCGACGCCAATGCGGCAAGGATGTCGCCGCAATGCCAACAGACCACCGGCGTGGTCTACGCATCGATCACGCGGCGGGCGACGGCGCAGCGCGATATCGGCGACGTTTGCAGTGCGGATATCCTGCGATTGTGCGGCACCTCGTTCGCCGATGCCAATCTGGTGACATGCATGGCGGGCCTCGCGCCGCAGGCGATGAGCCCGCGCTGCTACCAGACCTTCGTCGACACCGGTTGGGCTACGGAAAAGGCACGGCAATGAGGCTTTATCACACGCTCGCAATCGGCGCGCTGCTCGGCGCCGCCGTCGTCACCGCCGCGCTGGCGCAACAATCGATCAATTCATCGCAGATGGCCACCAGCCTGGCCAACGTCAGCGGCAATGCCAGGCTTTCCATCACCGGCGCGCAGATGCGCCAGGCGGTGCTGGATTACATCCGCGACAATCCGGGCGCGCTGCCGCCCCGGCCGATGAGTTTCCCGCAGCTCGAAGGGCTGACGCAATTCGTCGTCGAGGTGGATTTCGACTTCGGTTCGGCCGTCATCAGGCCGTCGTCCTATCGCACCGTTGGCGCCATCGCCGACGCGCTGCATCATCCGCTCCTGCTCGGCTATGGCTTTCTGGTGATCGGCCACACCGATTCGGTCGGCGGCCGCCAGTCCAACGTGGTCTTGAGCCAGCGTCGCGCCGAAGCCATCCGCGAAGCCTTGGTCGATCCGTTCGGCGTCAACCCCGCCGTGCTCGAAGCGGTCGGCATGGGGGAAGAGCAATTACGCGATCCGGCGCACCCGACCTCAGGCGTCAACCGCCGCGTTCAGCTCGTCAATGTCGGCAAGAAATTCTGCTTCGGCCACTCGGGCGAGCAGTTCGTTTGTCAGTGAGCCGCCGTTGCCGGAGACAAGAACCGGCGCGGCAGCTTCATCGCGCCGGTTGAGGGAAGCCCTCGACGAGAATCATGTCGCGGCTGATCGCGTCGTCGCGGATCGCGAGCGCCGAGGCATATTCGGCGGATCGATACCACGTCCTCGCCCGTTCGAGATCGGGAAATTCGATGATGATGATCGCGCTTGGTTTCCAGTCGCCTTCCACCGGCTCGACCAAACCGGCACGCGCCAGGTAGCGACCGCCATAGCGGGTGATCGATGCCAGCGCGCGTGCGCGAAACATGCCCAAAGCTTCGACATTTTTCACGGACGCATCGGAGATAAAATAGGCCGCCATTGTTCTTGTCCCCCCTATTGGCGCCGCTCAACCTGTATACGCAATTCCTCGCGCGCGCAGTGTGACGCGCATCACAGGGACTGGTCGATTCGCTCTGATGCACCGCAACAAAACCGTCACGCGCGGCGGCGGTCGCCAGGGCTTTATTGACGCTTCGGCAATTTGACCGGCGTGACTCGATAAAGATCGGCCGGGGCGAAATCGTCGGTCAGCAAATCGCCGCCTGCCGAATCCGGCTCCGTAACCCGTTTAGCCACGAGCCCCGGTAGCGGATAGCGGAAATGATACTGCTGCTGCAGCGCGGTGGCGGATTGCTGCAATGCATCCGCGGGCGGTCGCGGCGCCGGCATGGCGACCGCGATCACTTGCGCCTCGCTGCGATCGAGCCAATCGGGATAAGCATCGACGGTCGGAAAGACCGCCGCCAAGGTGACCAGGGTCGAGAGATAAAGTTTGGTGTTGGCGGCGACGTTCGATGCCATGGCGCCGCCCGGGGCGAGATGCTCTTTGACCAAGCCATAAAACTCCCGCGTCAGCAGATGAAATGGAATGCCGAGATCGCGAAACGCATCCAGGAGAATAAGGTCGTAAAGATCTTTGTTGCGGTTGAGGTAGACGCGGCCGTCGCCGGCAATGAGCCGAACCCGCTCGGTCTCGCGCAGGCCGAAATAATCCTTGCCCGCGCTGATGACGCCGGGGTCGAGCTCCACCACGTCGATCCGGGCGTCCGGCATGGCCCGCCCCAGATAGGTCGATATCGATCCGGCGCCGAGCCCGATCATCAGGATGCGTTTCGGCGCCGCCGGATAAGCCAGCGCCGCCGTCATGGTCTGGTTATAGGGCACCGGCATGGCGTCGGGGTCTTTGAGATCGACGATCAATTCGATGTAGTTGGGGCGGCCGCTATACATGCTGCTCAGGCCAAGCATCGATCCGTGCTTGTCGATGAACAGATTGTTGTATTCGGTTTCCAGATGCGCGACGCGGCCGTCGCCGTGCTTGAGCATCTGCGCCCGCACGTTGGCGTCGAACACATCATCCGACCAGGCGCGATCGCCGCCGAGCACGAGCACCGCGAAGGCCGCAAGTACCGCCGCACTCAATGCCCGCCGATGCAGCCGGCCGAGCGCAAACAACAGCACGCCGCAGCATAGCCCGGCAGCGCCCAGCAAAAGCGTAATGGCGCGCGTCCCGATCGTCGGGATGAGAAAGAACGTCGTGCCCAGCGTACCGGCGATCGAGCCCGCGGTGGAAACGCCATACACGGCGCCGGAGACGGTTCCGGAATGCTGGGCGGCGCGCAACACCAGCCTGACCGCGAACGGCGAATAGACGCCAAAGAGCGCGACCGGCAGGACCATGATGGCGAGCGCGGCGGCGAGGCTGCCGAGCCGCACGTCGTCCACGGTGTTGGACACCGTTCCCAATATGACGTCGGCGAAGCTCGGCAACGCCAGGAGATAAAGCGACGCGCCACCGACGATCGCGCCCAGGACCGATGCCGACACCGTGCGATCGGCAATGAAGCCGCCGAGGAAATAGCCGGCGGTGAGCGCCGCCAGCACCGTCGAAATCAGCGCCGCCCAGGTATAGATGCCGCTGCCGAAATAGGGATTGAGATAGCGCGAGCCGAGCATTTCGAAACTCATCACGATCGCGCCGGTGACGAAAGCGGCGATATAGATGACGGCGCGGAACGCAGGCGATGATGCGTTCACTCCGGTCGCGGCAGGTACTGTGGTAACCGTATCCAATTCGATCTCCGTCGGCGTCCGGCACAGTGATGGTGCCGGGGCTATGGCCAAAGTGACGCGAAGACGGCGGCAGAACAAGGGCGGGACTTCAATCGAGTCACCTTTGTCCGAATAGCAAGCGTAGCCCGGATGAGCGGCAGCGATATCAGGGGTCTTTCTCTTCAACATTATCCCGCATGTTCCCGCACCTATGCGGTTAATCGCCCCTGCTCTCTATCGCGGCGCTCGACCTGCGTTCGATCCGTCAATCGTAATATCGATCGGTGGGGCGCCGTTCACGCTCAATTGCAATTTAATGCTTTCAATTCGTGGAGGGTCTTTCACCAGATCAACAACCTTATCTAAATGATCAAAATTTATAATGTGAATTTCGTGGGTGTGCTTGGCAAGATATTCTAAAAGTTGAATGCCGTCTAAGCTTGTGTCCCGAAGTGGTTTAATTTCGCTACTCGCTTTCGCGGCGGCAACAATCTTTTGCTGATGATATTGGAGCCCAGCTGTGTGTTCAGGCTGGAAGATGACCCATGGGACTTCGGGGAACAGTGAGTCTTCCTGCGACAGATCAACTTCAACGTCACTGAACTTTTGCGGCGGCGAGAAATAGCGCAGCTTCGCATTAGTTATGAGGATCAGATAGATTTGGTCCTTCCCATTCAGTGACGAATAACGCCATGATGTTCCCGGTGCCTCGAATGACCGATCTGCGAGCAGATCAACATAGAAAGGCAGGTAAGCCTGATTCAACTGCGCTATTGCGTTGTTGACGTCCCTGGGATTGGGACTGCTACTCAGACCCGCATCCCCCGGTCGAATTTCAAAGCCCGAATTTGCGATTGGAACGCCGGAGGCGACAGGGCCCACCGTCTGGAATGATGTCGGTTTTTGAGCGAAAATCCACTCTACACCGAGTCTGCGCTGCTTTACCTCTACGAGTAAATGGTTTCGCTCCGGCCATGACTTGCCAGACATGTGGCCGCGCCCATCTGGCACCGTGTAGATGCTGTCGCGCATAGCATATATATCGACCGAACGCTCAACAGCCGTTTGGCTTTCAGAAAAATACTGGTACGGATAAAGACCAAAAACTTTAAAATCTCGCTCCATCAGCGCCATGCGCGAGAAGATTTCTAGCGGCAAACCCTCTCGCATTGTTGCCGTTGTTCGCGGTACATACCCCTCTATTTTGCCTATAAGTTTGCTGTAGCGCTTCTCGAGCGCTTCCATTTTTGCGGCAAACTCAGAGATTTGTTTCCTTAGTCGGTCTAGTTCGTCCATATCGATACCTGACAGCCTGATCGCCCCCCTGCCACCATCGTTTTGCCTACGGGCCTGAGAAAACTTCCGCAGTAAAAGCGTGGAAAGAGCGCTCTCTTGTGGAGTACCTTCTCTTTAACTTAAAGGCATTTCACCGTGAATATGCGTGCCTATCCAAGCTTCTTGTTCGAGCGACGCCCTCTTTTTGTTCAGCTTTGCAAACCACGCATCGGGCATCGTCTGCGCCCCACAGAACGCACCCATGCGGTGATTGCCGTCAAGGACCAGCAAGCCGCTCGATGCCTTCATCGCGACGATGGGTTTAAAGAAAACGCCTTGGTCCAGGATATATTGTAACGCCTGCTGATAACGCCGCTTGGTCACCGCATCGACGGTACCGCGGCTAATCTCGGCAACCATTGCCGCAACAATAGCACGCGATTTTGGTGCGAGGCTTTCCGAATCGCACTTCACCGTTTCCTTTTCCCATGTCACGTCCTTCCACCAAGAAAGTGATCTGTCTTCGAGAATGCCTGCCCAGCGATGATCGCCCAGAGGCTCTGGGGGTGGCCACCCACAATCCGGCTCGTTGGCGAAATAATGTAGCCAATCCTCAATGACATCGTCTGGCCAATCCGGAAGGTCTTTTTTGATATCTGCCACGGAAGCCATGAGCGGTCGCCTCCTCAAGTGCGATATATGAAGTAGGCTCAGTTTATACCACTTTGCTGCACGATCGACTTGTTAGCCGACTGGTTATCGCTACGATCAGGCAGCCAAGACCCCTCGAAGAAGACCATGCGCCATGAACGACAGATTTCTAAAGACCGGTATTTTCCTCGCGCCGTTCCATGCGCTGACCGAAAACCCGCTGCTGGCGCTCGAGCGCGACATGGAGCTTCTGGTCCATCTCGACCGGCTGAACTATCACGAGGCCTGGATCGGCGAGCACCATTCGGGCGGCTACGAGATCATCGCCTGCCCCGAAATGTTCATCGCCGCCGCCGCCGAACGTACGCGCCACATCCGGCTCGGCACCGGCGTGGTGTCGCTGCCCTATCATAATCCCTTCACAGTGGCGGGCCGCATGATGCAGCTCGACTATCAGACGCGCGGCCGCGCCATGTTCGGGGTCGGCCCCGGTTCGCTGGTTTACGATGCGATCAAGATGGGGCTCAAAGCCGAGGACCAGCGCCGCAAGCTTGACGAATCGCTGGACGTCATCATGGCGCTGATGCAGGGCGGCACGGTGACCAAAAAGACCGACTGGTTCGACCTGCACGAAGCGCGGCTGCAGTTCAAAAGCTATTCGCAGCCGATGATGGAGATGGCGGTGGCCTCGGCGCGGTCGCCAACCGGTGCGCTGTCGGCCGGCAAGTACGGCATCGGCATGCTCGCGATCGGCGGCACCTCGGACGACGCGCTCAAAGCCCATGCCAGCAACTGGGGCGTCTACGAGGAAAGCGCACGGGCGCACGGCAAGATCGCGGACCGCAAGAAATGGCGCATCGTCACCTTCGCCCACGTCGCGGAGACGCGCGAGCAGGCGCGCGCCGACATGAAATTCGGCCTGGAAGACTTCAAGCGCTATTTCGCCGAAGTGGCGACCTTCCCCATCGTGCCGTCCGACATCACCAGCGACCCGGCCGAGTATCTGGTGGCTTCGGGCATCGCCTGCATCGGCACGCCGGACGATTGCATCGCCCATTTCGAGCGGCTGTGGCGCGGCTCGAACGGTGGCTTCGGCGGCGTGCTGCTGCTCGCGCACAATTGGGCGGACTGGCCGGCGACCCAAAAAAGTTACGAGCTGATGGCCCGCTACGTGCACCCGCATTTCCAGCGCGATTCAAACGAGCTGCGGCAATGGAGCTACGACGACGCCAAGGCCAAATACGCCAGCGCCGGCGATCAGTCGCGCGCCGCGGTGCAGGCGGCGATCGACAAGCATCAGGCGCGCAAGAGCTGAAGCTGTGGAGATTGGCTCCGCAGAAAACGGGTGGTTCTAAAGGGACTCCCGGGCGAAGCTTTGCCGACTCGCGCGGAGCGCAATTCATGACGCAATCTTCCGTCGGCAAGCGTTTCGGCATCATCGATGACGACCAGCAACGCACCCTGAGCGGTCTCGAATTCGTCCAGGGGCTGGTCGACGGCACGCTGCCGCTCAACACCATGGCGGAAACGCTCGGCTATGACATCGTCGAAGTTGCCAAGGGCCGCGTGGTTGCCGCCGCGACGCCGCACGCCGGGCACCGCAACCCCGCCGGCACGGTTCACGGCGGCCTTGCCGCGACCTTGCTCGACAGCGCCATGGGGCTCGCCGTCCAGTCGATGCTGGACAAGGGCTTTGCGCAAACGACGCTCGAGTTCAAGATTTCGCTCGTTCGGCCCATCACCCCGCAGACCGGCTTGGTGAAGGCTGAGGCCAAGGTCATCAGTTGCGGGCGCCGCGTCGGCACCGCCGAAGGAAAATTGACCGACAAGGACGGCCGCGTTCTCGCGCACGGCACGACGACGTGCTTGATCTACGCGCATTGAGCGCCGACGGCGGTGCGCGCGGCGGCGCCTATTGGACCGGGGTCCAATATGTCCGCCGATGGAGTATTGTGTTACTGCTCCGCTCCGGGCGAACGGAACGGCAAAAATCAATCGGGAGGCGTCAATGCTTGTCTTCACGCGCGCAATGAAAATGGCCGCGGCCGCAGTGTCACTGGCGGTCGTGCTGCTGGGCGCTGCAACGCCGTCGCAGGCGCAGACCACGGGCCAAGTCCGCCTGCACATCGTCAGGGTGGGATTCATCGTCGGCGTCGGCGGCGGCAACGGCGTCTTGATCTTTCACGGCCACAGATATCGGCTGTCCGTCAGCGGCATCGGTGTCGGCAGCCTCGGCGTCTCGGCGGTAGACTTGGTCGGCACTGCGAGCAATTTGACGAGCCCCGGCGCCATCGTCGGCACTTATGCGGGGGCAGGTGCCGGCGGCGCTTTCGTCGGCGGCGCCCAGGTGGCGACGCTGCAGAACGCCAACGGCGTCGTTCTCACTTTGCAGGGCGTCCAGGCCGGCTTTCAGGTATCGCTGGGTCTCGGCGGCATGACCTTGATGATGCGATAGCGGTCCGTTCCAGCCGCCCGAAGATCGATCAATCGACTACGGCGCCTCGTCCTTCTCGCCAAAGCCGCGCAGCACGTCGCTCATCAGATTGCGCACCGTCGGCCGCGGCAAGACGGTGAACGGCAGCGGCCGCACCACGTCGATGGCCGCGAGGCCCAGGCGTGCGGTGAGGAAGCCGTTGAGCAGGCCTTCGCCGAGCCGCGCCGACACTTTGCCGGCGATGCCGTGGCCGAGCATCTGTTGAATGAGGCCGTCGGTGGTCGCCATGCCTCCGGTCATCGCCAGATGCACGACCACGAGACGCATCAGCCGCATCAGGCCGAGCGCGCCCGGCCGCGCGCCGTACAGCAAAGACAGCCGGCGCACCAGGATCAGCGCCGAGCCGAACACGAACAATACGTCGATGGCGGCGCGCGGGCTCACCGCGGTAAAGGCCGACACCCGCGTGGCCGCCGCGGTGACGATACGGCGCGCCTGTTGATCGAGCGGCGACAGGAGTTCACGTTCAGCGAGCCGCACCATGTCGGCGCCGTCGATGATATCGCCGAGATGACTTTCCATGGTGGCGCGGCCGCGGGCGAGCCGCGGCATGCGGCGCGTCAGCGCTAAGAGCGCGCGCGCAACCGCCAGGCCTTCCTGGCGATCGTCGCTCAGCAGCGTATCCGAGGCGCGCCGATGCAGCTTCTCGATGGTCGCGAGCCGCGCCAGCCCCATGGTCTCGCGAACGGCAACGACCAGAAACGCGACCGCGGCCGCGACGGCCAGCGCCAAGCCGAGAAAACCGAATTCCTGGCTGCGCGCGAACAGATCCTCGATCAGGCGAGCGACGCCCAGACCGGCGGCCAGCAGGATCAAACCGCCCACCGCGCCCCAAAACAATGCGCCCCAGCGAAAACCGCGCCGCCGCCACTGCAGCGGGTCGTCGACGGCAATGACCGACGTCTCGGTGTCGGGCTCCGGTATCACCTGCACGGCACGGCTGGGGGCGTCGTCTTTGGCGAGACCCACCATCACGTGGTCGTCGTCGAGGCGAAAGACCGCGGGCGGCCGATGCGGCCAGGTTTTGTTCATTGCAGCCGGTCTCCGATCAGGAATTGCAGCGCGCGGTCGAGGCGAATGTGAGGCAGCGCGGGTATGCCGCTGTCCGTCGTCTCCAGAAGCGGCGGCCGCACCCGCAGGAAGCGAAAGTCGGCGTTTTGCGGCGAGGTGGTGGCAATGCCGCGAAACGCGCTGGCGTCGCTGCGAAACAGTTCGTTGGGGTCGTCGGGCAAGTCGCCGGGAAACAGTGCCGCCTCGGTCTCGCCGTCAAAAGTTTCGCCCGCCAGCACTTCGCCGGCCACCGGCACGCCGAGGATGCAAGGCAGTTCCTGGCGCGCCCGCCGTACCGTTGCTTCACGGGTGGCGCGCACGGCGGCGAGCGCGACGACGTCGACCCGCGCGCCGGCAAGCTCGGCTTTCGCCGTGGCACCTTGCGTCAAGCGCTTGAGCACGGCTTCGAGCCGGTCGTGACTGGTGTGATGCAGGTGATCGGCCTTGGTGGCGGCGAGCAGGATGCGGTCGATGCGCGGACGCAGCATCGTGCTCAAAACGGTTTTGCGCCCGATCTGAAAACAATCGAGAACCTGGGCCAGTGCGCGCTCGAGATCGAGAACCGCGTCGGGGCCGGCATTGATCGCCGCCAATGTATCGACCAGCACGACCTGACGATCGAGCCGGGCAAAGTGATCGCGGAAAAACGGCCGCACCACGATGTCCCTATAGGCATCGTAGCGCCGACGCATCATCGCCCAGAGCGAGCCTTTCGGCGCAAAACCTTCGCCCGGCACATCGAGCGGCGCAAAGGTCAGCGCCGGCGTATTGTCGAGATCGCCCGGCATCAGAAACCGCCCCGGCGGCAGGAGACTCATCGCATAGTTCTTGTCGCGGCAGGCCTTCAGGTATGCGGTGAAGAGTTTTGCCGCGGTCAGCGCCGCCTGCTCGTCCTCGGCGCCTTGCGGGTCGAGCGTCGCCAGATAGGAATTCCAATCCTTGGCGAGGCCGGCACGCGCCCCGAGCCGGGACAGACCGACGCTCTCGGCCGCCCACGCCTCATAGCTTTTGTCGAGCAGCGGCAGGTCGAGCAGCCATTCGCCCGGATAGTCGACGATATCCAAGGTCAGCGCACGCTGATGGCCGCGCTGCGATTGATAGTCGATGACGAGGCGTAATTCGCTGATTTGCCGCGTCGATTGCGGCCACTGCCGCTGATCGACCAGCGCGTCCAGATGGCTCTCGTAGTCGAACCGCGGCACCGCATAGTCCGGCTGCGGCGCCAGATAGGCGCGCGCCACGCGGCCGGTGGCCATCGCCTCGAACACCGGGAATCGCCCGCCGCGCAGCAGGCCATGAACCAGCGCGGTGATGAAGACGGTCTTGCCGGCGTTCGAAAGACCCGTCACCCCGAGCCTGATCGTCGGATTGAACAAATGGCTGCTGAACTCCGCGAAAGCGGCGGCAACCAGCCGGATTTGTTCAATGAGCTCCACGATAGAGGCGTCCGTCGTTGGCCCGCAATCGCGGGCCGGTAAAGAAGCTTTTTATACGCAGCGAGGCAAGACACGCTGCGGCAAATGCTGTTAGGCTACCCGCGTTACTGCGCAAGACCTGATGCCAACCCCATGCAGGGCGACGGAGAATGAGCATGGTGGAACTTGGAATCTTTCTTGCCGTCATGATCGCACTTGTGGTCTGCGGCTGTATGGCGACGCGGGCTCCGAAAAAGACGACTTAACACCGGGCCGGTGAAGGATTGAACGCCGCGGAGCGAAAGCTCGGCGGAGGGCGCGGCTGGTGCTAAACCGGCCACTGCGATCTTTTGCCTTGGGGCGGAGTTGATAGGCGGCCTCCTCATCAGCTACATATCGAATGAATATGGGGGCGACGGACGTGCGCCGCTTGCGACATAGCCGATCAATCAAGAAGCCAACCACGACAGGACGGACGTCGCATCGATAGCGTTCTCCAGCAAAACCCGTCCTTGAAAAAGGCTCGTGCCGACCATGTCTCACGACGTGTTCATAAGCTATTCGTCCAAGGACAAGAACGCGGCGAATGCCGTTTGCGCCGTCCTTGAGCGTAATGGAATTCGTTGCTGGATTGCGCCGCGCGACGTGACGCCGGGCATGGTCTGGGGCTCGGTGATCGTCGGCGCGATCAACGGGGCGAAGATCATGGTGCTGGTGTTTTCCGGCGCCGCCAACACGTCGCCGCAAATCGAACGCGAGGTCGAAAGGGCGATCAGCAAGGGCATTCCGGTCATTCCCTTCCGCATCGAAGACGTCCAGCCGAGCGATTCGCTGGAATATTTCATCAGCGCTTCGCATTGGCTCGATGCTTTTACCGACCCGCTCGAACAGCATCTGGAAAAGCTGGCCAATGTCGTACGGCAGATCCTCAAGGCCAAACAAGAGACCGCAGCGCATAAAGAGGATCCCGGCCAGCCGTCGGTGATTGCGCCGGCGGTCCAGCCGCGCAGCGATGTCCAGCCGGCAATTCCGCCCGCGCCGGCCGCGCCGCCCCCGCCGCCCGCGCCGACCTCGCGATTTCGCGAACGACGCTGGTTCATAGGCGCCGGCGCGGCGGCCGCCGGTCTCGGCGCCGGCGGGGTGGCGTTGTGGTCCCGTCAAGCCGCGAACTCCGGCAGCGAAGAGGCGGCCGCCTGGGCCGTTGCCGATAGCATCTCCATGCTGGTGTCTTGGCGGTCATATTTGAAGGCCTGGCCGAGCGGCCGGCACGCCGATGAGGCGCGCAAGCAAATTGCCGAACGGGAAAATTCCGGACGCTTGATCAGAACGTTTGTCGGTCCGCCGGGCTGGGTGATACCGATCTTCTACGTGTCGAACGGGCGGCAAATCCTGTCCGCGGGTATAGACAGGGTGCCGAAGCTCTGGGACATTAATTCCGGAGCCGTGCTGCGCTCCTATGTCGGTCATACGGCAGCGGTACGCGCATTGACGGTTTCGCCGAATGAGAGGTGGCTGGCCTCGGCCGGCGCATCCAAAGAGGACGGCGATGGAACGCTGCGAATTTGGAATTTCGCGACTGGCGCGGAACAATCGAAATATTTTCCGATGCCCGGCTGGACTTATTCCGCGGCTTGGTCCCCCGACGACAGCACATTGGCGACGACGCATGACAACGGCCTTTTGCAGCTCCGCGATGTGCGGGACCTTGCATCCGTGCGCGAGCTGAAAGGCCACGTGAATCGAATATGGTATGCGGCTTTCTCTCCCGATGGACGCAGCCTTATCTCCGGAAGCGTCGACACGACGGCAAGAATTTGGGACGTCAAGACCGGAGAATTGCAGCACGTTCTTAATCACAAAGACGCGGTCGGCGGGGTCTTGTTCTCACCCGACGGCAAGCTCGCTGTCACTTCAAGCGGCAATGCGATAAAATTCTGGGATGTCGGGTCTGCCCGCAACGTGAGGACAATCTTCACTGCGCAACCGGTCGGCAACTTCGCACTGTCGGATCGCGGTCGCTTTCTTGTTTCAGGCAGCCCCAGCGGCGCGGCCGACCTCTGGAATCTCGATTCCGGGCAGAGCGTCCAATCCCTGCATCACCAGGGCGATATATGGGGGATCGCGTTCGCCCCGGACGGCATGAGCGTTTTGACCGCCGGGAAAGACGGAGTCATCCGCCTGTGGGACGTTTCCGATCTGACGGTTTGAAGAACTGCAACCGCCGGGACATCGGACGCCTGCGCGGCATCTGCGCGCCGGGCTGCGGCCGCATGTAAGGCAACCGGTTCAGCATTGTAACATAATACCGCCCATCGCCCGCCATAATCCGCGACAGACTCAGGTGCGACGGGGGGTCGCTATGGAGTACAAGCAGTTTGTCGTGAAGGCTTTCGAACGAGAGCCTGGGAAGTGGCGTGCGAGCGTCGAGCGCGCCAACGGGAAAGTCCTCTTGAGGGCCATGGCGCGGCGCCGCAGGGCGCTCGACAAATTCATCACCGGCATGGATGCAACAGCCGCGGAAGCGGCGATGCAAATGGCCATGGCGGCGATCGATGCCAACGCTTTCTCGCGGATTTCATCCAGAGATACGCGCCAAGCGCGCACCGCGGGGAAGGATATTGCAACGCGGGGCGAACGCGCGGCTGCCGGGCAGCCCGGTTGATGCCTGTGGCGTGACTGACCGCGAACGACGCCGGGTATTCGTGTCGTCGCCCGGCGTTCTGCCGGTCGACCGGTTGACCGGATGCATCCGCATACATAGCTGGCAGGTGACGTTCTCATAGGTTTCGATATTCGCCGCCGCCGGCGTCGCGTCGGCGACATTCCTTGAACGTTAAGACCCGTCGTGAGGCATCCGGGCTTCAATAATGCGAGTGAGAGAGCTTTGACCGTCACAAACCTTTACATCAAGCGTAAACACGGCGCGGCACTCGAGGACGTCACGACATTCGCCTTCGATAAGAACGGCATCAGCGGCGGTGCCGCCAGCGCGCCGTTTCGCCAGGTTTTGATCGCATCGCGGCCGATCCTGGCCGACTGCGGCCTGAAGCCCGGAGATTTGCGAGAAAATGTCCTGCTCGAGGATAACGGGCTATACGATTTGCCGTCGGGCACAGTCGTTAGAATTGGCCAGGCGCTGATCCGCCTGACCTTTCATTGTGAACCCTGCAAGCAGATTCTGAAATTGATCGCGTTCGACCGCATCGTGCACCGGCGCGGCGTATTCGGATGCTTCCTTAATGCCGGAACTCTTTCGCTCGGCGACAAGCTCGTCGTGACGGAACAGAAATTCGAGCCGATCCCCTATGCGGTCAAGGAGCGGATACAATGGTTCCTGAGCAAGGGCAACGCCCCGGCGGCCGCGGGTCAAATCATCGAGGCGATCGGCCTGCCGTCGTCATACGCCAGAGCCATGCCGCGACTGCTGGAAAAGCTCCTGCCCGCGGCACGTTCATGAAGCGACGGCCTAGTTAACCAGCGCGCCCAGCCAAGCCAACACCGCTCTGAACTGGTCTTGGAAGGCCAGGAAATAAAGCGTGAGCGCCAGCGGCGCCGTTATGAGCATCCAGTCCTGCATGAGCCCAGCCCTGCAGAAATCGCCCTCGGTGCCACGATGCGCCGAAATCTCCTAGGACTCCCTTTCGATTGTTGCTAACTTTTTTCTAGACTGTCGCGCAAAACAACGGATCAGTTGACGCGAAGTGTTTCATCTTCGCGGCGATGGGCGCTGGGAGGAAAAGACGATGACCCGCAAATTCAGCCGCCGAACGCTGGTCCGGGGCACCGCTGCCGTCGGTGCGGCCGCCGCGCTGGGGCGCTTCCCTGCACCGGCGATCGCGCAATCGCCATCGATCAAGGTCGGGCTTCTCACGGTGAAGACCGGGCCGCTGGCGCAGGGCGGCGTCCAGATGGAACAAGGCGTACTGACGTTCCTGAAAGACAACAACGCCACGATGGGCGGCCGAAAAGTGGAGCTGTTCTCCGCCGATACCGGCGGTAATCCGGCCGGCGCGAAGACCAAGGCGCAGGAGCTCATCGAGCACGACAAGGTCGACGTCATTCTCGGCCCACTCGCGACCTTCGAACTTTACGCCATCAACGATTATATTCGCGAACAAAAAGTGCCGACGTTCAGCGTCGCCGCCGCCGACGATCTGACGCAGCGCCATGCCAACCCCTATCTGCTGCGGGCGGGCGCGACCGCGTCGGGGGCCATGCACGCGATAGGGCATTACGCGGCGACCGAATTGAAACTCAAGCGGGTTGTGACCGTGTGCGAAGATCTTTCGTACGGTTACGAGGAGATGGGCGGCTTCCAGGCGGCGTTTGCCGCGGGCGGCGGCTGCATCGTCAACAAGCTGTGGCCGCCGCTGGTCACCCCCGACTACACCCCATACATCGCGCAGATCGCCGACTGTGACGGCGTCTGCCAGGGCTTTGCCGGGTCCAATCCGTTGCGCTTCATGAAGGCGTATGCCGGCGCCGGGCTCAAATATCCGGTAGTGGCGGGAATGACCGGCGCCGACGACGCCTTGCTCAGAAGTTTTGGCGACGAGGCGCTCGGTCTCGTCAGCGCAACCCCCTATACGGTCGACCTCGACACCGACGGCAACAAGCGCTTCGTCGAAAGCATGCTGAAAAACCACGACGCCATTCCCGGCTTTTACGCCGCGGCGCTTTACATCAACTGCCAGGTCGTCGACGCCGGCTTAAGGACGCTCGGCGGCGATCTCGGCGACAAGGACAAGTTCATGGCGACGCTGAAGGCGGTCAGCCTCACCGACACGCCGCGCGGGCCGCTCAAATTCGACCATCTCAACAACGCAGTGGGCAACATTTACGTGCGGCGCCTGGGCAAGGAAGGCGCCAAATACGGGCTGACGCTCTGGAATAAGACGATAAAGACTTACGAAAACGTCAGTCAGTTCTGGACCTGGCCGGAAAGCGAGTTCCTCGCCCACCCGGTCTACACCCGCGACTATCCGCCGTTGACGAAATGCTGAAAGTCGCAGCCGCTATGCCGCTTTTGCCCACAGCTGCGCTGAGGCGAGGCGGGCGCCTTCGGCGAGCGATCGCAGCTTGAGCCAGACGATCTTGCTGTCGACCTGAACGCGGCCCGCAAAGGTGCCAAAGCCGCAATCGACGCCGGCAATGACGTTTTCACGCCCGACCACATTGGCAAAATTTTGGATGCGGTCGGCAACGACCTCCGGATGCTCCACGGTGTTTACCGTCGAATCGATGACGCCCGGTATGATCACCTTGCCGGCGGGCAGTTTGAGCTGGCGCCAGATTTTCCATTCGTGCTCGTGCCGCGCATTGGCGGCGGGGAACGACACGGCAAGCGGCTTTGCGGTCAGCACGATGTCGATGATGTCGATGAGCGGCACGTCGGTGTGGTGCGGCGCCACGGTCGAGCCCCAGCATACATGCATGCGCATGCGGTCGGCTGGAATATCGGCAACCGCATGATTGAGCGCCGCGACATTCACCGCGATGATGTTGCGGAAATCGGCGAGGCTCTTGTCGAGATAGACGGTGTGACGAAGCATCGCGAGGTCGGGACAATCGAGCTGCAGAATGAAGCCGGCGTCGACGATCGCCTTGTATTCGCGCTTCATCACGTCGGCGAGTGCATACACGTACGCTTTTTCCGTCGTGTAGTGCTTGTTCTTGAGATAGCGCGCGATCTGACCGGGCGACGGCGACGTCATGAACAATTCGGCGGCATTTGCGCCCTTCATCACGTCCTTGGACATGGCGATGTCGGCAAGCGCCGCGGCCCAATCTTTCCAGGTCACCTCGCCGGTGCACGACGGCCGGTACTGGAACGGCGAGGCGAAATGCGTGAGCAATTGCGCCAGTTCCGGGAATTCCTCATCGCCAGTGCCCAGCGGCGGCGTGCTCTCGCCGGCAAAGCCCGTGAGCCGATCGAGCACATGCACGGTATAGTCCGTGCGGCCCTGTTCGCCGTCATTGATGATGTCGATGCCGCATTCGATCTGCTTTTGCACCACCTGCGCAATCGCCTCACGGACCGCGGCATCAAGCTCGGCCTTGCGCGTCCCAGGATTCTTTTGTTCGGCGAGCAAAAGCTCGACCACCTTGGCGGTACGCGGCAGGCTACCGGTATGCGTGGTGAGAATCCGGTCGGTACTGCGTTTCATGTTATTTCAATCTCCACATGACTCGACCACGTCCGGTCCGTCCTAGACCATGATCCGATCAAATTGAATCGGATCATGGTCTAGTTTTTTCGTTGGAGCATGATCTTCTCGGAAAACCGGCATCCACCCTCGGATCAAGTCCGAGGGCAGGCTTTTCCGGATCATGCTCTAAAGGCAAAAGCGAGGCGCGCCTTAATTGCGATCGGATTTTTTCGCCCGGACCGAGGCATCCTCGGCCAGTTTCGGCCGCGGCCGCGGCAGCGGCACCATGTCGGGCGGGATCGGCGCGCTATCGTCATCGCCCTCCGTTGCCGCAGCCTCGGCGGGCGGCGCGGCGTCTTCCTTCCGCGCGACTGCCGGTGGCGGCGGCGGTTCGCGGATGTCCCATTCGCAGAGCTTGTAATTGTTGCGCCGCTCGGCGAGGTCGAGATGGATGTGCTCCTCGTGATTGCCGTCGGAGCCGGGACCGAGCACCGTGGAGAAGCGCGCGCAGACGCTGGCTTTGATGGTCTCGCGCCAGGCCTTGTCGACGTTCACGTCGGTCAAGGTCAGCGAGCGGCCGTCGGCGAGCTTGAACAGGCGCACGTCGATGGCGTCGGCACGGCCGTGCTCGCTCAAGGTGGCGCCGCGCACCCGGTTGCGGCCGCGGCATTCATAAGAGTCGAAATTGTCGAGCACGCGCAGCGGCGAGCCGAGCTTTGTCGCCGTCGGCGCCACGTCTTCGCGCACCCAGTGCGCCAGCTCTTCCGCCATCGGACAGCGCAAAATCCCCGCTGGCGTCACCGCCACCTTGCTCTGGTCGGGCAGGATCACCGCGTCCAGATGCACCGCATCGACGGCGCCGCATTCGCCCGGCCCGACCAGGGTCGGCAGCGGCTGGAACACTGCGATTTTGGCGAGCCGCACCTGGCAGGCCGACGGCGCCGCCGGCACGGCCGCGGCGGCAGGCTCCTCCGGGAAGGCCGCATAGGCTTCCTGCGGCGGGGCGAATTCTTGCGGCAGCGCCACCGGGGCCGGCGGGCCGCGCTCGGCGCGGGCGTGCTTGGGCTGCGGGACCAGCGCCAATTGCGCCCATGCCGCGCCGCCGGCGCCCGCGCACAGCAAAACGCTAAGCGCCAAGGCAGCTTTTACGCCGCAAAACCTCACGCCACAGCTCTCCCACCCGCGCCGCCGCCGCTGCAACCCGATATGCTTTAAGCTATCCGCGCCCCCGCATTCAAGCGAAGCGGTATTTGCCTCGCC
The DNA here is from genome assembly GCA_963756245.1 of uncultured Alphaproteobacteria bacterium. Classification (GTDB taxonomy): domain Bacteria; phylum Pseudomonadota; class Alphaproteobacteria; order Rhizobiales; family Xanthobacteraceae; genus BOG-931. The sequence continues at coordinate 379,566 of CAVWOI010000025.1, read as the reverse complement.
GTCGCGCGCGGTTAACCTGAGGACGGCCTTCGGCTACTGCCGCGGCCCGCTGTTCAAGCTGAGCCGACATCATCGTGCGGGATCCTGTCCGCGCTGGGCGAATCTTTGCGAGTGGCAAATGCCGATTGATGTCGTCGTGATCGGATTAGGCGTGATGGGTTGCGCAACCGCTTCGGCACTTGCCCGGCGCGGCCAGCGTGTTGTCGGCATCGAGCGATTTAACATCGGCAACGATCGCGGTTCCTCGCACGGCCATACCCGGGTCATTCGCCTCGGCTATTTTGAGCACCCGTCCTACGTTCCGATGCTGCGGTCTGCTTATCGGTTATGGCGCAATCTGGAAGCGCAGACGGGCGAACGGCTGTTGCATATCACCGGCATCGCCGAGATTGGGCCGCCCGATGGCCAAATCGTCCAAGGCACGCTGAAGGCCGTAAAATTGCATGATCTGCCGCACGAAATTCTGGATGCGCGCGAGACCATGCGACGCTTTCCGGCTTTCCGGCTGCTGCCGATGGACTATAGAGCCGTGATACAACCGGATGGTGGATACTTGCTTGCCGAGGCGGCCGTGCAGGCATTCGCGTCTGTGGCTGCAAATGCCGGAGCCGAACTGCACGTCGGCGAGACGGTGCTTGATATTACATCGCGCGCCGGCGGCGTGCGCGTAACGACCGACCGCCGCGTGATCGAGGCCGGCACCGCAATCGTCACGGCAGGCGCTTGGTTGAAAACCCTAATGCCGCGCTTGTCGGTAGATTTGCCGGCGATACGTCAAGTGCTCGGTTGGTTCGAGCCACGCGATGCATCGTTGTTCGATCCCGACAGATTTCCTGTCTTCATTCTGGAGAGCGTGTACGGCAATCACTACGGCTTTCCACCGCATAACATGCCGCCCTATGCCGGGCTGTTGAAGATTGCCAAGCACGATTATACGACGCTCCCGGTAGACCCCGATAACTACGATCGCACTGTCCAGCCCGAGGACGAAGCGGCTATCCGCATCGCGCTCGAACACCACCTGCCGGCGGCAAATGGCAGACTCATCGCGGCCACGACCTGCCTTTACACGATGACGGCGGATAAGGACTTCGTCATTGATCGCTTACCCGGCGAGCCGCACGTCATCATTGCCTCCCCGTGCTCGGGTCATGGCTTCAAGTTCGCGCCGGCGATCGGCGAAATCCTCGCCAATCTTGCCACCACGGGCGGGCCGGGAGACTACGATATTTCCCGCTTTCAACTATCCAGGCTCCCCCAAACCTGAACAAGACCAGTTGCCTCTCCGCCGCATGCGGTTAACCTGAGGCAGGCCGCGGTGAACCGCCGCGGCCCAACGCGTCAATGCACTAGCCTAAGGGAGGCGACATCATGTTCGGGCTGATGCAGGACTGGCCGCTGCTGTGCAATCGCATCCTCGACCACGCCGCGACCTATCACGCCGAGCGGCCGGTCATCACCCGCTCGATCGAGGGCCCGTTCCACACCACGAATTACGCCGACCTGCGCAAGCGGGCGCTGCGGGTGTCGCAGCGGCTCAGCAAGGACGGCATCAAGCTCGGCGACCGGGTGGCGACGCTGGCCTGGAACAGCTGGCGGCATCTCGAGGCCTGGTACGGCATCATGGGCACCGGCGCCATCTATCACACCGTCAATCCGCGGCTGTTTCCCGAGCAGATCGTCTGGATCGTCAACCACGCCGAAGACCGCATCGTGATGGTCGATCTCACCTTCGTGCCGATCCTCGAAAAGATCGCCGACAAGCTGAAAACGATCGAGACCTACGTGGTGCTGACCGACGCCGCGCACATGCCGGCGACCACGTTGAAGAACGCGGTGCCCTACGAGGAGTGGATCGCCGACGTCGACGGCGACTTCAACTGGAAAACCTTTGACGAAAATACCGCGGCCGGCATGTGCTACACGTCGGGCACCACCGGCAATCCCAAGGGCGTGGTCTATTCGCACCGCTCCAACGTGCTGCACTCGATGATGGCGGCGCAGCCCGACGCCATGGGGCTCGCCTCGCGCGACGTGATCATGCCGGTGGTGCCGATGTTCCACGCCAATTGCTGGGGGCTTGCCTTGACCTCGCCGATGGTCGGCGCCGCCATGGTGATGCCCGGCGCCAAGCTCGACGGCGCCTCGATCTACGAATTGCTCGACACCTATCGGGTCAGCTTCACCGCCGCGGTGCCGACGGTGTGGCTGATGCTGCTGCAGCATCTCGAAGCCAACAATCTGAAGCTGCCGCACCTGAAAAAAGTGGTGATCGGCGGCTCGGCCTGCCCGCGCGCGATCACGCAAAAATTCCAGGAGCACTACGACGTCGATGTGCTGCACGCCTGGGGCATGACCGAGATGAGCCCGCTCGGCACGCTGGGCTCGATCAAGCCGGAATATGCCGACCTGTCCGGCGACGCGCGGCTCGACGTGCAGATGAAGCAAGGCCATCCGCCGTTCGCGGTGGATATGAAGATCACCGACGACGCCGACAAGGAGTTGCCGCGCGACGGCAAAACGTTCGGCCGGCTCAAAGTGCGAGGGCCGTCGGTGGCACGCGCCTATTTCAAGGAAGAGGGCTCGATCCTCGACGACAACGGCTATTTCGATACCGGCGACGTCGCAACATTGGACCCTTACGGCTACATGCAGATCACCGACCGCTCCAAGGACGTGATCAAATCGGGCGGCGAATGGATTTCCTCGATCGACATCGAGAATTTTGCGGTCGGCCATCCCAAAGTGGCGGAGGCCGCGGTGATCGGCGTGCGTCATCCGAAATGGGACGAGCGGCCGCTGCTCATCGTCGTGCTCAAGCAAGGGCAGACGGCGACCAAGGCAGAGCTGTTGGCGTTCCTCGACGGCAAGATCGCCAAGTGGTGGATGCCCGACGACGTCGCCTTCGTGCCCGAAATCCCGCACACCGCGACCGGAAAGATTCTCAAGACCGCGCTGCGGGACCAGTTCAAGAGCTACGTGCTGCCGACCGCGGCTGCCGCGCAGGCGTAACCGCCACCATCGAATCGCCGACCCGGCTGGCCAATTGGAATAACGGCCGACGAAGCCATTTCGATTCCGCACTGCACGCAGGGCAGAATCCCGCTCGCGCATAGCACCCCTCTTGAGCCACCGGCGCCTCGTCTTTCCGTTTTTGAAAACAATCACTTACGTCCCATGCCCAGTAGAGGGGCAGGAACCCGTTACCGCAAAAAGATTAGGCAAAATTGCTGCGTCGCACAATGAACATATTTGGCCTGTCTTAGCGGCCCTGGCTCAAGACCAACGAGCCACTTCACCATTCCCATCAACAACTGAATAGGAAGATCATGGCTGGCAATAGCCTGACGAAGATTTTTGTGCTTTCGGCTCTTGTTGTTTCTACTATCGCAATGCCGACAATTGCATCGGCGCAAAGCGGAATTGCTTCAGTTTATTCCGAGGGGCGAACCGCCACCGGCGAACGGGTCGTGGCTTCGGGCATGACGGCGGCGCATCGTAGCCTGCCGTTCGGCACCATGGTGCGGGTGACCAACACCAGCAACGGCCGTTCCGTCGTGGTGCGCATCAACGATCGCGGGCCGTTCGTCAGAGGCCGCATCATCGACCTGACGCCGGGAGCCGCCCATGCCATCGGCTGCTCCGGGCTCGCCTCGGTGACAGTGGACGTTGTCGGCAAGAGCTAAGGCTTTGCCGGCTGAGTGCGTGTGTGTGTCAGTTGAGCACGCGTTGCGTAAGGGCGGGAGGCTTCAAGGCCTCCCGCTCTGCGTTTGCGGCGGAAGGCGCAAAACTTTCGTCGAATTCCTTCCGCGCCGTTAACCTTCTGCGCACGGAGCCGTTCGACGATCCGTAAGACTTTGGCGCTACACCGCGGGCTGACAAGGCACGGCGTCATGAACGACGACAGCGACGACAAGGAACGCAGAGACGTCACCCGCACCCGCATCGTGCGCGGCGCCAAGATCATCCCGCCGCGCCGCGGCTCGATGATTCACTGCACAGTGCAGAACATTACGTCGAGCGGGGCCTGCCTCAAGCTCGCCAACACCTATGGCCTGCCGGAGACATTCGAACTGACCTTCGAGCAAGGCCGCACGCGGCGCGCCTGCCGCGTCGTCTGGGTCACCGCCGATCAGGTCGGCGTGGCTTTCGAGGACGTCGCAGCCGCCACGAGCTAAAATTCCTTCACGGCCGCGATCATGCGCTCGATATCCTCGGGCCGAGACAGGCGGTGATCGCCGTCCTTGACCAGCGTGAGCACGACGTCGTCGCTGGCCAGCCGCGAGGTCAGTTCGACGGCGTGCTGCCACGGCACGTCGGGATCCTCGACACCTTGCAGAATGCGCACCGGGCAGCCGGTCTCGATCAGGCCGCCGAGCAGGAGGTGCTTGCGCCCGTCCTCGATCAATTGCCGCGTCACCAGATAAGGCTCCGCCGAATATTGCGACGGCCGCGCCCAGACGCCGGTCGCCGCGAGCTCATGCTTGATCTCGGGCGTGAACCGTTTCCACATCAGCTCCTCGGTGAAATCCACCGCCGGCGCGATCAGCACCATGCCGGCAATGGAAGCGGCTTGCGGAGGAGGACGCCGCCTCAATTCCCGTGTCAGCAGCAGCGCCAGCCAGCCGCCCATGGACGAGCCGATCAGGATTTGCGGCCCCCGGCAGCAGGCGTCGAACACGGCGAGACTATCGGCGAGCCAGCGGCCGATGGTGCCGTCGGTGAAGGCGCCTTCGGACTCGCCGTGGCCGGAATAGTCGAACCGCACGCAGGCACGGCCCGCCTGCGCCGCCCAGTCGGCGAGCGCCACCGCCTTGGTGCCCTTCATGTCGGACTTGTAGCCGCCGAGCCAGAACAGCCCCGGCGCGGCGCCCGCCTGCGCGCGCATGGCGATGCCGCGCCGTTCGGCGCCGTCGCCAATGTGCAGGAATTTCAGGCTGTTATCGTTCATCGCCCATTCCGTCATCCTGAAGCGGCTGTGACTTCAGGGTGACGGAATATAGATCATGACCACATGCAGCATGCATTGTCGTTGACTTATGCCCGGAAACTCCCGATTCTCCGCGTTTACTGCAACCACGTAAGGAGACAAAACCCATTCGTCGCCCCAGCAGAGCGCCGCAACCCGCCGCCAAGGAGGGTCCGCGCATCAACGAGGAGATCCGCGTCCGCGAGGTCCAACTCATCGACAAAGACGGCGCCAACAAAGGCGTCACCGCCATCGAAGCAGCGATTGCCATGGCGCAGGAGGCCGGGCTCGACTTGGTCGAGATCGCACCGAATTCGGTGCCGCCGGTCGCAAAGATTCTCGATTACGGCAAATACAAATATCAGGCGCAGAAGAAAGCCGCCGAGGCGCGCAAGAAGCAGAAGGTCGTCGAGATCAAGGAGATCAAGCTGCGGCCGATGATCGATCATCACGATTACGACGTGAAGATGCGGTCGATGGAGCGCTTCTTCCAGGAAGGCGACAAGGTCAAGGTAACGCTGCGGTTCCGCGGCCGTGAAATGGCGCACCAGGAGCTCGGCTATAAGCTCTTGGACCGGGTCAAGGTCGACACCGCGAAAATCGCCAAGATCGAGCAGGAACCGCGGTTCGAAGGCCGCCAGGTGGTGATGGTTTTGGCGCCGCGGTAGGCCCGCGCCCTTCCAACATTGTTTCCCGGATGCGGTGCAGCGCGTAGCGCAGCGAAGCGGTGCACTGCTGATCCGGGATCGCTCCAAGCTCAGCGTTTTCGACGATCCCGGGTCTGCAGCGCACCACTTCGTGCTGCGCTGCGCCCGGGAAACAGGCGCTTGGAAGCGATTGCCTAATCTCGCCTGCTCTGCCATAACCGCGCCCTTCCCGCCGCCCGGCTGATTAAGGGCTGCCGTGGCGGCGGCGATGTGCTCACGCACACCCCGCTCATTTATGAGCATTTTCGGCGGCCGGAGCGTTCGCGCTTCCCGCCTTAGGAGAGCCAAATGCCCAAGATCAAGACCAAGTCGGGCGCCAAGAAGCGCTTCAAGGTGACGGGGTCCGGAAAGGTCCTCTACACGCAGTCGCGCAAGCGCCACGGCATGATCAAGCGCACCAAGAAGCAGATCCGCCAGTTGCGCGGCACCAACGTGCTGTTCAAGACCGACGGCGACAACATCAAAAAGTACTTTTTGCCGAACGGCTGACGTCCGCCTGCTTTCTGCAGCGTACTGTTTGAACGTTCCGCGAATTTCAAAGGAGATCGACCATGGCACGCGTCAAGCGCGGCGTCACATCCCATGCCAAGCACAAGAAGGTGCTCAAGGCCGCCAAGGGCTATTACGGCCGGCGCAAGAACACCATCCGCATCGCCAAGCAGGCGGTCGAGAAGGCGGGCCAATATGCCTTCCGCGACCGCAAGCGAAAGAAGCGCACGTTTCGCGCGCTGTGGATCCAGCGGCTCAACGCGGCGGTACGCCCGTTCGGGCTCAATTACAGCCGCTTCATCGCCGGCTTGAGCAAGGCCGGCATCATGGTCGACCGCAAGGTGCTCTCGGACCTCGCCATCACCGAGCCGGCGGCATTCGAAGCGATCGTCGGCCAGGCCAAGTCGGCGCTGGCTTAACGGAGGACAGACGACTGACGACAGACGACAGATGACGATCCCTCGATTTTCCGTCCTCTGTGCTCCGTCGTCCGGCGTCCGGCAAAACCATGATCGACCGCGCGTACGTCCAGCGGATGGCGCGTTACAATCGCTGGCAGAATGAGAATCTCTATGGCGTCGCCGACAGCTTGTCGGACGACGAGCGCAGGCTTGAGCGCGGTGCCTGGTTCGGCTCGATCCACAAGACGCTGAGCCACATCTTGTGGGGCGACCGCGACTGGATGGGCCGCTTCACCGACCTGCCACGGCCGACGGTCGGCATTCCGGAATCGGTGTCGCTCTATCCGGATTGGGACAATCTGAAATCCGAGCGCAAAAACTTCGACCAGACCATGATCGATTGGGCCGACAAGGTCGACGACGCTTGGCTCGCCGCCGACCAGACATATTATTCCCGCGCCACCAAGCGGGAATGGACGCGGCCGCGCTGGATGCTGGTCACCCACATGTTCAACCACCAAACCCATCACCGCGGCCAGGTGCATTCGATGCTGACCCAGGCCGGCGGCCGGCCGGGCGATACCGACCTGCCGTTCCTGCCGGATTGAGCGCCGAGACAACGACCATGACCGACACCGCGCAACTCGAGCAGCAAATTCTCGCCGATGTCGCCGCCGCGGGCGACGACGCGGCGCTCGAAGCAGTGCGCGTCGCGGCGCTGGGCAAGAGCGGCTCCCTCACCGCGCTCCTAAAAACGCTCGGCACGCTGCCGCCGGAAGAGCGCAAGACCCAAGGGCCGCTGATCAACGGGCTGAAGGATCGCGTCAACGCGGCGCTGGCCGCACGCCGCGAGGCGCTCAAGGATGCGGCGCTGGAAGCCCGCCTCAACACCGAGAGCGTCGACGTCACCTTGCCGGTGCGCGAGGCGCCGGCCGAGATCGGCAGAGTCCATCCGATCACCCAAGTGACCGACGAATTGACCGCGATCTTCGCCGACATGGGCTTTGCCGTCGCCGAAGGGCCGGACATCGAAACCAACGACTACAATTTCACCAAGCTGAATTTCCCGGAAGACCATCCGGCGCGCGACATGCACGACACGTTCTTCTTCAATCCGAAGCCGGACGGTACGCGGCTATTGCTGCGCACCCACACCTCGCCTGTGCAGGTGCGCACCATGCTGAGCCAAAAGCCGCCGATCCGCGTCATCATTCCCGGCCGCACCTATCGCCGCGACTCGGATCAAACGCACACGCCGATGTTCCATCAGGTCGAGGGCTTGGTCATCGACAAGGGTTCGCATCTCGGCCACCTGAAATGGATTCTGGAAGAATTCTTCAAGGCGTTCTTCGAGGTGGACAAGGTCGGCATGCGGTTTCGGCCATCGTTCTTCCCGTTCACCGAGCCGTCGCTCGAAGTCGACATCCAATGCCGCCGCGACAAAGGCGAAGTCCGCTTCGGCGAAGGCGAGGATTGGATGGAAATCCTTGGTTGCGGCATGGTGCATCCGAACGTACTGAAAAACTGCGGCCTCGATCCCGACGAATACCAAGGCTTTGCCTGGGGCATGGGGATCGATCGCTTGGCCATGCTCAAATACGGCATGCCGGACCTGCGCGCCTTCTTCGAGGCCGATGTGCGCTGGCTATCGCATTACGGCTTCCGGCCGCTGGATTTCCCGACACTGGCGGGGGGATTGAGCTCGTAATTCATTCCCCTCCCCCGCTTGCGGGGGAGGATTTAGCAGCGGCGACGCCGACAATCGGCAAGCGCCGCACGAGCAGGGAAGCGCTTTCATCATGAAATTCACCCTCGCCTGGCTCAAGGAGCATCTCGACACCGACCACGCGCTCGGCGAGATCACCGACAAGCTGACCATGATCGGGCTCGAGGTCGAGCGCGTCGAGGACATGGGCCAACAGCTGGCGCCGTTCACCATCGCGCGCGTGGTCGAGGCCAAGCAGCATCCGAATGCCGACCGGTTGCGCGTGTGCATGGTCGATACTGGCGCAGGCGATCCGGTGCAGGTGGTGTGCGGCGCGCCGAATGCGCGCACCGGCATGAAGGGCGTCTTTGTGCCGCCGGGTGCCTACATTCCCGGCAAGGACATGACACTGCAGGTCGGCACCATCCGCGGCGTCGAGAGCCGCGGCATGCTGGTGTCGGAGTTCGAGCTGAAAATCTCCGACGACCACGAAGGCATCATCGACCTGCCCGACGACGCGCCGGTCGGCGCGAGTTACGCCAAATATGCCGGCCTCGACGATCCGGCGATCGAGATCAATCTGACGCCGAACCGGCCGGACTGCGCCGGCGTGCACGGCATCGCCCGCGATCTTGCCGCGGCCGACATGGGCAAGTTCAAGGATGCGGCCATCAAGCCGGTCAAGGGCGAATTCCCCTGCCCGGTCGCGGTCAAGATCGAAGCGCCTGAGCTGTGCCCGGCGTTTGCGCTGCGCCTCGTGCGCGGCGTCAAGAACGGGCCATCGCCAGCCTGGCTGCAGAAGCGGCTGACCGCGATCGGCTTGCGCCCGATCAATGCGCTGGTCGATATAACCAACTTCATCACCTACGACCGCGGCCGGCCGCTGCATGTGTTCGACGCCGCGAAAGTGCGTGGCAATCTCACCGTACGCCGCGCGCAAAACGGCGAGACGCTATTGGCGCTGGACGGCAAGACCTACGCGCTCGACGACAGCGTCTGCGTCATCGCCGACCAAGATGGCGTCGAATTGCTCGCCGGCATCATGGGCGGCGAAGCGACCGGCTGCTCGGAAACCACCACCGACGTGCTGATCGAATCGGCGCTTTGGAACGAGATCAACATCGCCCAGACCGGCCGCAAGCTCGGCATCAATTCCGACGCCCGCTATCGCTTCGAGCGCGGCGTCGATCCGGCCTTCATGCTGCCGGGGCTGGAGCTGGCGACGCGCATGGTGCTGGATTTGTGCGGTGGCACGCCGTCGGAGACGACTGTCGCCGGCAGCGCCGAGCCGCGCGAGCGCGTCATCGATTTTCCGCTGTCCGAGCTCAAGCGCCTGGCCGGCCTCACCGTGCCGCAGCCGGAGATGCGCCGCGTGCTCGAACGGCTCGGCTTCTTTGTCGCCGGCCAAAGCGAGCGGGTGAAGATCGCGGTGCCGTCGTGGCGGCCCGACGTCGAGGGCAAGGCCGACATCGTCGAAGAAGTGGTGCGCATTGTCGGCGTCGACAAAGTGCCGTCGACGCCGTTCGATCGCGGCACCGCGCCGCGCAAGCCCGTGCTCACGCCGATCCAGTTGCGCGTGCGCAAGGCCAAGCGCGCGCTCGCCGCGCGCAATCTGGTCGAAGCGGTGACCTGGTCGTTCATAGCCAAAGCCCACGCCGAACTGTTCGGCGGCGGCAAGCCCGAGCTGGCGCTGGCCAATCCGATCGCCACCGATCTCTCCGACATGCGGCCGAGCCTGCTCCCCGGCCTGATCGCGGCGGCGCAGAAGAACGCGGATCGCGGCTTGCCCGATGCCGGCCTGTTCGAAGTCGGCCAAATATTTCGCGGCGACGCGCCGGCCGATCAGCTCACCGCCGCCGCAGGCGTGCGCCGCGCGCTGGCCAAACCGTCCGGCATCGGCCGGCATTGGTCCAAGCGCGACGGCGAGGTGGACGCGTTCGATGCCAAAGCCGATGCGCTCACGGTGCTGATAGCAGCCGGCGCGCCGGCACAGGCGCTGCAAATCGTACCCGGCGGCCCGACTTGGTTTCACCCCGGTCGCTGCGGCACGATCCAAATCGGGCCGCAAAACGTGCTCGGCCATTTCGGCGAACTGCATCCGGGCGCGCTGGAAAAACTCGACGCCGAAGGCCCGCTGGTCGGCTTCGAAGTCATTCTGGAGCGCATCCCCGAGCCGAAGGTGAAAGCCACCCGCGCCAAGCCGGCGCTGGAGCTCTCGCCATTCCAGCCGGTGGAGCGCGATTTCGCTTTCGTGGTGGAGCGCGGCGTAAAAGCCGCCGACATCGTGCGCGCGGCGCAGTCAACCGACCGCAAGCTGATCACGGCCGTCACCGTGTTCGACGTCTACGAAGGCAAAGGCATCGAGCCCGGCAAGAAATCGATCGCCATCGCCGTCACGCTACAGCCGCGCGACAAGACCATGACCGACGCCGAGATCGAGGCGCTGGCGGCAAAGATCGTCGCCGAAGTCGGCAAGCGCACTGGCGGGGTGCTGCGGGCGTAAGCGTCAGACCGACGCAGACGGCGATCAGGCCGAGACGAGAAGATCGAGAGGCACCTTTAAGACATCGGCGATGCGGCGAAGGGCGGCAGCCGCACCCTTGCGCCGGCCGGTTTCCACGTCGGAAATATATCCCTGGCTGAGACCGGTCTTGAACGACAAGTACAGTTGCGTCACATCGCGCCATTCGCGCAGTACGCGCACGGGGCTCTCCCCTTTACCGAGGCGGTCGACGACCGACTTCGGCAACAAAGCAGCACCGGCCGCGATCTCCTTGCGGGCGCGCGCCACGATGCGGGCGGTTCCGGCATCCTCATCGGCCTCGGCCGCCTTGGCGGCAAGTGCCTCGTATTCCTTGCGAGGAAGAATCGCGATCTCGCCGCGCGCCGTTTTCTGAAATCGAACGTTCATCGCTTTCTCTCAGTCGTATATCTCGCGCCGATGCCCAACTGCGACAACGACTATTGTGCCGCTTTCCTCATAGAAAATCACGCGCCAGTCACCGACCCTGAGCCGGGAACCCTCGCGGCCCTTCAGTCGCCTCACATCGCCCTTGCCGCTGGTCGCAAACTCCGACAGACGACCATCAATGCGACGGCGCACATCCGCTGCCAACTTGACCCATTGACGGGTACTCGCGGGCGTAAAGACGATGCGCTTCATGCCGCAATATCGCGAATCGCGATAATAAAGGCAAGCCGCTGTGCAGTAGTTAAATCGCCGCTCCCGGCATGAGCGCACCGGCGGCGTGTTGCGGGGTTGTCAGCCATAGGCAGCCGCCTTGTCGCGACGGCATGCAATGAAAAAGCTCCGGGGCTTTTCTCCCCGGAGCTTCTTCAAAAGCGTCATGTAGCGCCGATTAGAACAGGTAGTTGATGCCCGCCTTCACTGTGTTGGCCTTGAGGCTCGACTGGACCGGCACGTTGACATTCAGCGCGGCACCGGGCACGGCCAAAGTCAGCGTGTGGTTATCGGTGTGGCTGCCGTAGTCCACATAATTATATTCGATCTTGGCGGTCCAGTGCGGAGCAAACATGTATTCCGTGCCGAAACCGAGCAAGCCGCCGACCTTCGTTTCAGACTGGTTCGAGGTCAACGAAGCAGGCGCAAGCAGGCCGCCGTCGCTGAAATTATATTTCACACTGGTCCACGACGCGCCGCCCTTGACGTAGACGAGCACGTTATGCATCGGCAGGACGCCGGCGCGGACGGTGGCATCGGCGGTCCACTGCATGTTGGCGGTGCAGGAGAAGACGACGAGGCAAGGCGTGGTGCCCTTGATGTTGCTCCAGTCGCCATCGCCCTCGACGCCGACCAGGAAATTTCCGGCCTGATAGTTGTATCCGATCTGTCCGCCGGCCAGGAAGCCATTGAGGCCTTGCGAATACAGCGGCAGCGTGCCGGCGCCGCCAATCCCGAGCCCGCCGAGATTGATGGAGTTTGCTGCGGTAGCCCAGCTCGAGCCACCGTTGATGCCGATGTAAAAACCGGTCCAGCTCGGCGGCGGAGGCGCGGGCGGCGGCGCCTTGTACGCCAAGTCGGCGGCCATTGCGCCTGCGGAGCTGAGGCTCAGCAATCCGAGCGCCGCGATTAGATTACGAATTGTCATTGCACAATCCCCGTTTTGTTTCAGCGTTGGATGTTTGTTTTTCCAGGCAGGCGGAAACTAGTTCGGCCGTGGGCGTGATGAATATGCAATTTCGGACAAGCGATGATGTTTCCGGCGCTTGTTGCTGATCGGCAACAATGCGGTATTGCAGTACGCTTTTTTTGATTCTGAAAGGTTGCGCGCACGACGCGCGCGTTTGCTTTGGAAGATTGCAAACCTGAGATTGTTCAAATCGCCTGCGACAAAATAGCTGGATGATCGCCCTGTGACAAAAGACACAGTGCGCCGCGCCCACGGATGGATATATGCGCGCAGTTATCGCGGCAATCTCCGTGCGTCGGTTACATGCTGTTTATGCGACCGATCACTGTGAACGCTGCAGGGGGCAAATACCGGTGCGGCAGTCGCAACGCGAACGCTATAAGGACATCGTCGATCGCTTTGTCCGGATCGCGCAGGCCAGTCTCGACAGGCCGGCACGAATTCCGGAGCTCTGTGGCGGCGTCGGCGTCGAACCACGTCAACTCAGGCGCGCGTGCCGAGCCATCCTCGGCGTCACGCCGGTGAGCTATCTGCACACGCTGCGGCTGACCGAAGTCAGGCGTACGCTGTCAACGCAAGACGGCGCGGCATCCACCATCACCGAAGTCGCGAGCCGCTTCGGCTTTCACGAGCTCGGCCGCTTCGCCGCCGCTTATCGGGCCGCATTCGGCGAACATCCCTCGGAGACGCGGCAGAGGACCTTGTCCAATTCCGGTACGCTCTCGGGGTCGAAATAGCGCAGCGGCCGAACGCAGTGTCCGGTGGCTATCGCTCCGGGCGCATGATGCTCGGCGTGCCGCCGAATGACGATTGCTCGCGCGGCACGGGGCGCGGGCCTTTCACCTTGGGCTTGGGAGCGGCCTCGGCTTCCGGCGCCGGCGTCTTGAGCGCGCCCATCCGCCGCAGCACTGCCTCGGCGGCACGCTCGCCGGATTCCCAGGCGCCGCCGACCGTCCCCCATAACGTCTCGTGCGCGGCTTCGCCGGCAAACCAGATGGCGTCGTTCACCGGCTCCATCATGATGCGGCGCGCCAGCTGGCCGCCGGGCACGGCGGCGGAGGCGGCGCCGAGCGTCCACGTGTCGGCGTTCCAGCGCGTGGCTTGGGTGCGGCCGATCGCCTTCTTGATCTCGGCGCCGTAAAGGCCGGCCAGCCATTGCGAGGCGAAATCGACCATGGCGGCTTCGCCGCGCGCCGACAGATCGCGGCCGAACGCGCCGCCGACGTCGACCAGGCACAGCGGCGTGCCGGACACATTGGCGAGCATGGCGGCGGTGTGGCTGTCGGCGGATTTCTCGAATACCAGGTCGTCGCTGTCGAGGCCGAGCGGATTGCCTTTGAGCTCCAGCGCGACGTGATCGTAGCTGCCGAGCGAGAGCCGGCCGAAGGCGTCGATGTTCCGGTGCGGCAGTTCGGGCGAAAATTGAATGCGGCCCGCGGCGATGATGTTGGTCGAGACGGTGACGATTGCCGCGCGCGCGGTCAGCGTGCCCTTCGCGGTTTCGACTGTGAGGCTCCTCCGCGTGTCGATCGATTTCACCGGCGTCGACAATTGCACCGTAACGCCTTCGGCAAGCGCCGCGAGCAGCGCGCCAAATCCCTGGCGGCAGAAGGTCGCGGTGGTGCGCTCGGCGGCGCGCGAAAAATCCAGCGCCGAGAACTGCGCAAGCTCCTTGCCGCAGCCGAACGGGCCGAGCATGAACTCGACCGTGGCGCGCCAGTCGGCGAGATCGTTCGGCACCACCTGCTCGCACGGCACATCGGCCTTGCGCGCGGCGTCGTTGATGGCCCGGGTGGCGCGCACCTCGGCGGCGAGAAAATCCTCCAACTCGCCTTCGCGCGCATAGCGCCGGCCGATGCGGATCTTTTGGCTCGGGGGCGCCGGATAAACCTCGACGCTGCGGCGCGGCGTCAGCTTGTTCAGCGGGTTGAGGTCGGGGGCGTAGATCCAATGGGCGCCGCGGTCGAACGGCACGCCGAACGTCTTGGTATCGGTGACGCAGCGGCCGCCGATATGATCGGACGCTTCAACGAGTACGTAACGCCGCCCGGCGGCGGCGATGCGCCGCGCCGCGGCAATGCCGGCGGCACCGGCGCCGACGATGATGACGTCGACCGCGGTTGCCGCGGGCGGCGGCGTGGCTGCAACCGCCGGACGCGCCACAAGCGCCGCGGCCGTGGCGAGAAAGCAACGTCGGCTGATTTTTGCAGGAGCCTTATGCGGCATGGTTTCCGGATGCTTGCGACGGTGGCGCAGATTGCCCGAACGACGGCGTTTGCGCAAACGCTACGCTTAAGTTTCGGTCAACGGCGCAACTAGCCATGAACCAAAACGCAACGGACGTCACATAAAATACGTCCAAACAAAGACGCGACCAAACCGCGCGGCATACGCGATGTATGCGACATGTTACGCGAGACATGGCCGGGAGGGGCTCATGGGCAAAGTGCGCGATAGCCTCGGGCAGCTGATCGCCCGCTATCTTCAAAAGCCGGTGCGCGGCTACGAGCCGTTCACGCCGAGCGACCCGGACGCCTTGCGCCAGTCGCTCGCGCCCGGCGACGTGCTCCTGGTCGAAGGCAACAACCACATTTCCGGCGTCATCAAATATCTCACGCAGTCGACCTGGTCGCATTCGGCGCTCTATGTCGGGCCGATCGAAGGCCAGAGCACCGCGGACGGCGAGCCGCACGTCTTGATCGAGGCCAATGTCGGCGAAGGCGTGGTGTCGGCGCCGCTGTCGAAATATTTCCGCTTCCATACCCGCATCTGCCGGCCGGTCGGCCTGACCGCGGACGATTGCTCAACGGTATGTGCCTATGCCATCGCCCGCGTCGGCCTCGGCTATGACGTGAAGAACATCACCGACCTGCTGCGCTATCTGCTGCCGCTGCCGGTGCCGCAGCGTTGGCGGCGGCGCATGATCGCGCTCGGCTCCGGCGATCCGTCGCGGCTGATCTGCTCGGCGCTGATCGCGGACGCATTCACAGCAGTGCGCTATCCGATCCTGCCAAAAATCACGCTGGCGCGCAGCCTGCAGGCGCTGGAGCAGATTTTGGAGATCCGCCACTCTTCGCTGTACTGCCCGCGCGACTTCGACATCTCGCCCTATTTCAACGTGGTCAAGCCGACCATCCGCCAGGGTTTCAATTACAAGGCGCTGCAATGGGCCGATCTGCCCCACGCGCCCGAGGGTGACGCATCGCTCGCGTCACGGTCGGCGGACCAGGATGCCAGAGCGGTGGCGGCCTGAGCGGCACTTGCACCTGCTTACGCACGCGGCTAAGCGGTCCCATATAATCTTCGACCGTTTCCCGGGCGCAGCGCAGCACGGAGCGTAGCGCAGTGGTGCGCTGCAGACCCGGGATCGTTACAAGCTCCGAGCCCGGAGCGATCCCGGATCAGCGGTGCACCGCTTCGCGCTGCACCGCATCCGGGAAACGCAAGCTGAGATTCACAACATGTTCGACGACGCCATCAAAGCCCTTAGCCAGATGTTTGCGCCGCCGCTGCGCGCGGTGCTTTGGAAATCGGTCGCACTGGCGCTGGCGCTGATCGTCGTGGTCGGCATCGTGCTCTACCGGCTGATCTTCTGGCTCGTCGGCGCCGGCAGCGCGTCGATCGAGACCACGCTTGGGCCGAACGCGCATTGGCCGGCGAGCGCACTGGCCTTGCTGCTTTCGGTCGGCGCCAGCCTCGCCATCATCGTCGGCAGCGTCTTCCTGATGCCGGCGGTGACGGCGTTTGTCGCAAGCTTCTTCGCCGATCAGATCGCCGACGAAGTCGAGCGCGAGCATTATCCCGCCGATCCTCCCGGCAAGGCGCTGCCGCTGTGGCGCGCGATCATCCAAGGCGGCAGGACGGCACTGCTCGCGATCCTGGTCTACCTGATCGCGACGCCGTTTTTGCTGTTCGCCGGCTTCGGCGCGGTGATCTTCTTCCTCGCCACCGCTTGGCTGCTCAGCCGCGAATATTTTGAGCTCGCCGCCATGCGCTTTCGCCCGCCGGAGGAAGCAAAAGCGCTGCGCAAGCGCAACGCGGCGCGGGTTTTCATCGCCGGCCTGTTCATCGCCGCCTTCGTCTCGATTCCGGTCGTCAACCTGGCAACGCCGCTGTTCGCTATGGCGCTGATGGTGCATGTGCACAAGCGGCTTGGCGGACCGAGATTGATCGCACAGACAGCACGCTGATCGCGCGTTCTAGCGTCAGCGCCTTAGCTGGCCGGCAAGCGCGTTATCCGACGACCCGCAATCGCCGCAGCAGCTCGTGGATATTGATGGTCCAGCCGATGCCGACGCGCTTGGGTGGGAACAGGCGGTGGTCGTCCGTATTCCACACGCCTTTGTTCCAGTTCTTCCAATCCCAATTGACGGGCATTCCCATCCAGGTCCGTTGCGGAACTTTGTTCGGGTCTCTCTCCAGATCGCTCATGACGATGCTCCAGCAAATGCACTGATCGCACGTTGGTCCGCAGAGAAGGGCGATGGTTCAAAACCTATCGCGCAATAAAAGCGATCACTGCTTCGCCTGCGGGCCGCCCTCCGCGGGCGCGGGCGTGCTGCGGTCGAGCCACATCACGGCGCGATAGGCGCTGACCAGGCCGGCGCCAAAATCCGAATCCGGGCGCGGCGGGCCGAGCGGCTGGGCCGTGGCCGTCAACGCGGCGCGAATATCGCCCGGCTTGAGCGACGGTTTGTGCTCGAGCAACAGCGCCACGATGCCGCTGACATGGGCGGCGGCAATCGAGGTTCCGGTGGTGAACACATATTCGTTCCCCGGCGCCAGCGCGAAAATTTCGACCCCCGGCGCGGCAACCGCGATATGGCGGCCGCGATTGGCCATCGCCAACAGGTGGTCGTCGCTGTCGGTCGCGGTCACGGCGATGACATTGGGATCGGCCGCCGGATAGAGCGGGTCCGACCTGGGTCCGGCATTGCCGGCGGCCGCGATCAGCACGATGCCTTTGTCGTAAGCCGCCGCCAGCATGCGCTGCATCATTGGATCCGCAGGACCGGCGAAGCTCATGTTGACCACGCGCGCGCCATTGTCTGCCGCCCATTGCAAACCCTTGTAGATGGAGAAAGAGCTGCCATGGGCCGCGCCAGGCGAATCGTCGAACGCATGGATCGCCAAAACTTGCACGCCCGGCGCGATGCCCAACAGCTTGCCGTGCGCCGCAATGGCGCCGGCGATCAACGTTCCGTGCGCGTGCGGTTTTTCGTCGCCGCCCACCGCGTCAAAACTTTTCACGACGGTGCCGTCGAGATCCGGATGTTTGGCGTCGATTTCCGAATCGATCACGGCAACCAGCACATCCTTGCCCGTTGCAATTTGCTGTGCTTGTTCGCTTTGCAGTTTTGCCAGAACGTATTGCGCCGCGTCGCCATGCAGGGCGGCGGCAATCTTGGCGGTCTCTTCCTGCAGCGTGAAAACGAAGTTCGGCTGCACGCTGGCGACGATGCGTTCACCGCCGAGCGCGCGGACCGTGTTGGGCACGGTGCGGCCGCCGCCAAGGCGCCAGCGATAGAGGCTCGTGCCGAGCAACGGAAAACTTTGCGAATCGAGCTGCGTCAACTCGTAGCGCCGCGCGATCAGACCGATCGCCTGCGGCGTCGCGCCCGGGGCAAACGCGGTAATGACTTCGTTGGGAACAATATTCTGATTGGCTTGTTGCGGCGCCCCGCCGCCGCCGTTGTTGCGGTTACCCCCGCTGCTGCTGCGACCAACCAGGCCGCCGTCGCCGCCTCCACCGCCGCCGCCGCCGACATATCCGCCGCCACCGCCGACATACGGAGGACGTCTGCCTGGCCAGCCACCCGCGCCGGGAGGCCGGCCGACAGATATGCCGCCGCCAGGACGCGGCGCTGCCATTCCCCCGCCGGGACGTGCCATCATCGGCCCGCCGCCCATCATCGGCCGGCCGCCGAAGCCGCCCATGCCGAACGCCGCCGCCGCATGCGATCCGGCGATACAGCAGGCCGTCAGGATTAGGCCGCCGAACAGTAACGCCAGAATTGACCGCGAATTCATTGCGCTGTTCCGCATGGCTTACTCCCGATATGGCGCCGGACCATCACTCGGTCGCGGCGATGAAGCCTACGACCTCATTGTCCCGCAGCGTAGCGACCAGGCGCGTCAGATCCGCCTTGGCGAGTTTGGTCGGCGCGACCTGCACCCGGTATAGTCCGCCGGTCGACGGGCCGCCGACTATGCTCAGCTTGTTGGTTGCCAAAAAGTTGGCGACGTCGGCGGCGCTGGCCTGCGGCTGGAAGCGCATGAGCACATAAGAGCCGTCGCCGGAAACGTTCGCCGGCACCGAGGCGGTTTCATAGCCGCCCGGGCTTTTCTCCTTGAGCACAAAGCCGGCCAGAAATCCCGCCTGCAGCACGATGGCGAGCGCCGCCGCCATCGCCGACCAGGCCAAGGTGCGCGGCGAAAGTGACGCCAGAAATTCGGCGATGCGGGCGCCAAAATCGATCGAGCGAGATTTTTGCGCCGGCACGGCGTCGATCTTGGCGAACAATGTTTTTACGTCGCGGCCCGATGGCTCGCCAAACTCCTCGCTGACAAGAGTCTCTTGCGCCAGCTCCGCGCGCACCCACTCGTAGCGGGCTGCGAGCTCCGGATCATTGGCCAAGGCGGCTTCCACCTGTTGCGATTCACGCGCGTCCAGCGTCCCCGCCGCATACCAGGGCAGCAGGAGCTCGATCTCGCTCGGTTCGCTTTGCTTTACCGTGTTCATGGCCAGCCTCGTTCGATACCTTGCTCGGTGAGGAGCTCGGATAATTTCTTGCGCGCGTAGAACATGCGCGTCTTCACGGTCGCCTCCGGGATGCCGACAATTCCCGCAACCTCTTCCACGGACTTGTGCTGATAGTAGACGAGGTTGACGATCTCGCGGTGCTCCGCCGTGAGTTTAAGCAGGCAGGCCCGCAACACCGCGGCCTTGTCTTTCTTGGCCAGCGCAATTTCCGGATCGTCGGCCTGATCCTCGATGGCGCCGGCCTTCTCGTCATCCAGTTCCTCCGTCGGCCGCCGCTGCAGGGCGTTGAGCGCCTTGAAGCGGGCGATGCTGAAAATCCATGTCGAGACCGCGGAGCGCCCCTCGAACGTTCCGGCTTGCCGCCAGACGTCGAGGAAGACATCGCTGTTCAAGTCCTCCGCCGTGGCCGCGTTGCGCACCATGCGCAGCACGAAGCGATAGACCGGAACGCGATAGCGCTCGTAAAGCTCCTCCATGGCGAGCCGGTCGCCCTTGGCGATCCTTCCGATCAGAACCTCGTCCGAAGTCGTCGGCATCGGCAGAGCTATCGACTCATCGGTTAGGCAGCCGGGGCGCGCGCAGGTTCAACAGAGAAGGAAAAAACTTTGCGCGGCTCTTCCGGGCGCCGGGCGGCCGGGCGCCTGCCGCAAGTCTCGCCGTTCAGGCGCAGTTGAGCAAGTTTTGGGCCGCTACCAGGCATTTTGCCGGGCATTTCGAGGGTTTTCCGGCCGGTCCGCCCTGAGTCACCTTCTTCTGGCGAGAAACCGCGCCGATTTCGCCGGCCGAAAATTTCGCTTGAACCTTTCTCCGACGCGCCTGTCCCACGGGTATTGGAACTCAAACCCTCGGAGAACGACCATGTCACGCAAAACGATCCTCGCTCTCGCCTCTGCAGCTACGCTCGCGGTGGCGATGCTTGCTTCTCAATCGGCCGACGCCCGCGGTTTCGGCGGTGGCGGTGGTTTCGGCGGCGGCGGTGGCCGCGGCTTCGGTGGCGGCGGATTTGCCAGCCGCTCGATCGGCGGCGGCGGAATGGGAATGGCCCGCTTTCCCGGTCGCGTCGGCCGCCCGATCATCCCGATCCTCAACCCGGGCCGCCCCGGCCGTCCAGGCTTCCCCATTTGGGGCTTCCATCACCACGATCACGGCCACTGGGTGTTCCGTTTCGGCCGCTGGATCGTCGTCGACGACGTCGTCGGGGAAGCGCCGGCCGTCGTGACCGCGCCCACGCCCGGTCCGTGCACCTGCCTGACCAAAAACTACACGCCGAGCGGCCTCGTGGTGTTTGCCGATGTCTGCACCAAGGAATCCGCCAGCGCTTCGGTCTACTCAAGCTCCGACGCGTCGCAGGCGCCGACAACCCCGGTCGCGGCCACCGCAGTGCCGATGACCGTGGTGCCGACCACGCCGAACTACGCCGGCCGCACCTACGACGACTATCTGGCGGCGAACCCGCAAGCGGCCAACCCGCCGACGCCCCAGGCTCCGCAGAGGAACTGAAGATGCCGGCCAACGCGCCGAGCGTAAATGTCAGCCAAAAACTGAGATCGCCTGCAGCAGCGCCGCAGGCGATTTTTTATCTCGATCTTGATCGTCACCCGGTGATGCCGCTATTCGCTATGGCGCTGGTGGTGCATGTGCACAAGCGGCTCAGTAGAATGGGGCCGATCATCCTTTAGCAGTATTAATCTCGCCAGTCATTCAAGGTTTAGATCGGACGCGTTCCTGCCGAAAGATTTCGCTTGGCCTACGCACGCGAAGAACGAAGCCATCAATTCGCTTTTTGGACCTTCCGGTATCTCGTACTGAATAATCCGTTCGGGCACGTCTAAAACAAGATTGATCAAATAGGGCCCCTTCTTAAACGAGGCAAGGAAATTCATCAGCTGACGGTCGGTTAGAAAGAAGAAACTTACCCCCGCTCTCTCGCGAAAAACTCTGGCTGGGTTGTTTGCAAATGATGAGCCAACGAATTGAGCGCCGGTCAGAAAGAGACTTTTCATGTGATCGCCCAAAGGCTCGCTTGCTTTGAAATGAACCTGAAAGGCAGCGACGTTTCTCGGCTCAACGTCCGCTACTAATTTCATCTCTACGGATTTGAAAAAGACGCCGTCGACGCCAAGCCCGTTGAGATAACACCACTTCAGGCCAGATGCGTCTTTTTGTTCAGTAAAGGTGTACGTGACCTTCGTCGGCACGACTCTGTCGACTTGTGCAGCTAGATTGGCAATCGATTCGACGCGAGAATCGCGATACTTAATCCAGTCCTGAAGCGTCAACTTATTGTCCAGAAACTCCGAACGCTCCCTAAGCTCCTCAGCATCATTGGGAAAAAACGAATATGACAGATAAATCCCTTGAAACTCGGACGGCCCCGGCGTCGCGCTGGACTCCATAGGCAAGCCTATTTCCAAATGGTCGTTATCAATCCAATGCAGGATAACGTCCGTGTAGCCGTCGGAATATGTGTCGTCGAATCCAACGATGCGCTCATTGCTGTTCTGTTTCGCGTCTGACGGATGAAGTGTGACGTATGTGCTTCCGCCCCTCCAACATCCTTCGACATTGCTTTCAGCAACCCAGCGGCCGTCCGGGGATGAAATTCGATATTGCACCAGTTCATCGCATCTCGGCGCAATTGACCTGATTACCGCCGTTATCGCAGCAACGCAGCAGACGATGATCGCAAGGCTTAAAACGATCCACGGCCTGACATTGACGCGCATTCTAGCCTCGCGTTGTCAGCGATCCCGTAGTGCCCTGAAATCATGCACCGCGCATGGTACTCGGCGATAAAAGCAAGTTCCCTCGAAGCATTTTCGCAGTATAGCCGAACGATTGCAACCAATCCGAGCAGTTGATTTCGCTTCGGCGCCGACTTCAGCTTAGCCCCACACCTCGCCGGCGATCTCGACCACCATCCGCAGCTTCGCCCATTGTTCCTCCTCGGCGAGTACGTTGCCCTCTTCGGTGGAAGCAAAGCCGCATTGCGGCGAGAGACAAAGCTGATCGAGGGCTGCGAACTTGGTCGCTTCCTCGATGCGGCGTTTGACGTCGTCCTTTTTTTCCAGCTTGCCGGATTTTGTCGTGATCAGCCCGAGCACGACGATCTTGTTGCCTTTGGGCAGGAAGCGCAGCGGCTCGAAACCGCCGGCGCGCGCGGTGTCGTATTCGAGGAAATAGCCGTCGTAGTTCAGTTGTCCGAGCAGAATTTCGGCGACCGGCTCATAGCCGCCTTCGGAAATCCAGGTCGAGCGGAAATTGCCGCGGCAAATGTGCGTCGTGACCGTCATGTCGGCCGGCTTGCCTTCAAGCGAGGCGTTGATGACGCGGGCATAGTCTTGCGCCAGCCGGTCGGCGTTCAGCCCACGGTCGCGCGCTTTTTTCAATTCGGCCTGCGAGCACAGATAGGCCCAGGCGGTGTCGTCGATCTGCAGATAGCGGCAGCCGGCGTCATAGAAGCCGTGGATCGCCTGGCGATAGGTTTTGGCCAGGTCGTCGAAGATGGCGTCGCGGTCGGCGTATTCCTTGGTGGCGATCGCATTCGGCTCGAGGCGGAAATGCATGGTCGCAGCCGACGGGATGCACATTTTGGGCGTGACGCGCGTATGCGCCTTGAGGAACTTGAAATGCTCCAGCATCGGATGGCTGTTGGAGAAGCCGAGCTTGCCGGTGATGCGCGGGCTCAGATGCTTGGTCTGCACGCCCTGAAACTGGATGCCGTGATCGATCTCACGGATCTCGACGCCGTCGAGCATGCCGTAGAAATCGAAATGCCACCACGAGCGGCGGAATTCACCGTCGGTAGCGCATTGCAGCCCGACCTCCTCCTGCTTCTTGATGATCTTCTCGATCTCGCGGTCCTCGACCTCCTTGAGTTGCGCCGCGCTGATCTCGCCCTTCTCGCGCTTGGCGCGGGCTTCCTTCAACGGCGCGGTGCGCAAAATCGAACCGACCACATCGGCGCGGAACGGCGGCTTGTTTTTAGCCATCGAGCGATCCTCCTGAAAAACTGTTGGCGGGACACAAGCGGGGAGCGCGCGTTTCGTCAACTGCAAAACGGCTGTGCGCATCTGCGATCTAGCGGCTGTGGGATGCAGCCCAACCGCTTTGCCTGTCATCATCCGCGAAGGCGGATGATCCAGTAATCCGAAACGATGAGGCTATGAGCCGGAGCGCCAGCGGGTACTGGATGCTCCGCTGGAGCTTGTCATCGGGCCGGCCACTTCGGGCCGGACCCGTTGGCGGAGCATGACAGGGAGAAGGCTCACACCTCGATGGTGACCTTCCCGTCCACCACCGTCGTCGGATAGGTCTTGATCGGCACCATGCAGGGCGGCGAGACCACTTCGCCGGTGCGGATGTTGAACTGGCCGTTGTGGAAATTGCACTCGACCACGTCGTCCTCGATATAGCCTTCCGACAGTGAGCCCGGGCCGTGGGTGCACATGTCGTCGGTGACGTAGAACTGGCCGTCGACGTTGAACACCGCGAGCGTCAAATCCTCGATCTCGACCTTGAGCGCCGCGCCGGGCGCCACCTCGTTGGTGCTGCAGAGCTCGATACGCTTTCCGCCGGTCATGGACGATGGCCTCGCTGCGATTGTCCCGTCAATGCAGCGCTTTATAGCCGACGCCGCGCATAATGAAATATCCCTGGATTTTCGCTATATGAAGTCTATGTCCCGTCATCCTGAGGTGGCCGCGAAGCGGCCCTCGAAGGATGCACGGCCCGGGCCGTCGCCCTTCGAGGCTCGCTACGCTCGCACCTCAGGGTGACGGAACATGGCTTGCGCAAGCGGAGAGTAAACATGCAAAGCGAATCGGCCCGGATGAGCTCGGCGGCGGAGGCCAAATTCCGCATCGATCGGCCCAATTCGCAGCCGCGCGCGGTGAAGGTGATCGCGCTCGACGCCCAGAGCGAGCGCATCGTCAAGGAGCTGGCGCAAGCGCCGTGGCAGCGCGCCAGCTTCCTCACCGCCTCGTCGTTCTCCGGCGCGCCGCGCCGCGGCGAGCCGTTCTCGATGGGCGGCTGGCTCAACGACCTCGCCGGCCGCACCAAGGATCTGGTCGACGAGGTCAACACCGCCGATCTGGTGGTCATGGTGGCGACCGCCGGCGAGAACGTCGCCGCGGCGGCCATCATCGGCGAGGCCTGCAGCGTCAAGCACGTGATGACCACGGCGCTGATCCTCGGCGGCGCTTCGTCGAGCGACGAGACGATCTCGAAAATGCTCGCGCAATTGCGGCCGCATGTGATGATGCTGGTGATTTCCAGCGCCGACGAATACATCAAGGACATGCTCACGGCGCTGCGCGCGTGATTGCATAGAAATCGAGCCCGATGAAATTCACCGGAGAGCTGACCGTCAAGGCGCCGCGCGCGCAAGTGTACAAGGCGGTGCGCGATGCGCGCTTTTTCGCCTCCTGCGTCGACGGCGTGAACGATCTTGTGGAGGTCGCCCCTGACACCTACTCGGCCGTGTTCGAGACCAAGGTCGCCTACATGAAATTCAGCTTCAAGGTGACGGTCGAAGTCGTGCGCGCCGAGGAGCCGCGCGAGATCGAAGCCAAGGTCGAAGGCACGCCGCTCGGCATCGTCGGCCGGCTGACCGCGACATCGTTGACCACGCTGACGGAGGCGGGCGACGGCACCAAGATCGCCTACGAAGTCGAGGCCGCGCTCACCGGCAAGCTCG
The DNA here is from genome assembly GCA_963756245.1 of uncultured Alphaproteobacteria bacterium. GTDB lineage: Bacteria > Pseudomonadota > Alphaproteobacteria > Rhizobiales > Xanthobacteraceae > BOG-931. The sequence goes on along the minus strand of CAVWOI010000025.1, from coordinate 354,683 downwards.
GCAGCCTCGGCCAGCCGGTGCTGCGCTCGAAGGCGAAAGAGATGGAGCGCCAATTCGCCGCAAAACTCGCCGCTGCCTTTGCGACGCAGACGGCGCCGTGACTCGCTCCCCCGTCATGCCCCGCGCAGGCGGGGCACCCAGTAATCGTGGCGCTGGAGACTCTTTCCGGGACCAGTCGATTACTGGATCATCCGCCTGCGCGGATGATGACACGCTATAGTGTAGCGGCATGAAGTTAGAGCCCATCGCCATCGACGCCGACGTGCTGGTCATCGGCTCCGGCGCCGCGGGGATGTATGCGGCGATCGAGGCGGCGCGCAACGGCGCGCATGTGCTGCTGGCCGATCGCAGCCTGATCGGCCGCGGCGGCGCCACCGTGATGGCGCAGATGACGGTGGCGTGCGCGCTCGGCGAGGAAACGCCGGACACGTGGCAAGATCATTACGCCGACACCATCGCCGCCGGCCGCGGGCTGTGCGACGAAAAGCTGGCGCAGCTGTTGTGCGAGGACGCGCCGGACTGCATCCGCGAGCTGGATCATTGGGGCGTCGGCTGGGCGCGCAAGGACGGCCACATCACCGCCACCATGGCGCCCGGCCACGACCGGCCGCGCTGCGTCTATGTGGATTTCATCAATACCGGGCCCGCGGTCTCGAAGACGTTGCGCACCGCGATGGCGCGCAATCCGGCGATCCGCAAAGCTGGCGATCTTTGCATCGTCGATCTCGTTCTCAGCGATGGCGAAGTCACCGGCGCGGTGGCCTACCATCTCGGCACCGGCGCGCCGGTCGTGATCGCCGCCAAGGCCACCGTGCTGGCCACCGGCGGCCTGACGCGGCTTTACCGGCGCAACAGCGCCTCGGCCAATATGGGCGGCGACGGCTATGCGCTGGCGCTGCGCGCCGGCGCGACACTGATCGACATGGAATTCGTGCAGTTCTTTCCGATCGGGCACTTGGCACCGCGGCTGGTCGGCATGGACCCGATCATGTGGGATCCGTTCCGCTACAAGCTCGGCGGCCGGCTGCTCAACGGCGCCATGGAAGAGTTCACCTCGCGCTACGGCTCCGACGAAGACGGCAAATACGTGCTCACGCGCGACCTCGCCACCTACGCGATCATCAAGGAGGTCGAGGCCGGGCGCGGCTCGCCCCACGGCGGCGCCTACCTGAGCTTCGAGCATTGCTCCGCGGCGGCGTTGCGCGCGGCGTTCGGCCCGGTGATCGATCGCCTCGCCGAAAATCACATCGACCTCACCCGCATGCCGGTCGAGGTGGCGCCGATCGCGCATTATCACATGGGTGGCGTGAAGGCCGATGCGAGCATGGCGACGGACGTGCCCGGCTTATACGTCGCCGGCGAAGTGGTCGGTGGCGCCAACGGCGCCAATCGATTATCGGGCAACGCCATCACCGAAGCATTGGTTTTTGGCCGCCGCGCCGGGCGCAGCGCCGCCGAACGCGTCAAACGCATGACGCAACCAAAGGCCAAGCCGCAAGACACCGCGGCGACGCTCGATCTGATACGCGCTGACGCGAAAGCGGAATCTTGCGAAAATACCGCCGCGATGGTCGCGCACCTGCAAGCCGTCATGGCCGATCACGTCGGTCCGTTCCGCATCGGCGCGAAGCTCGACAAGGCGCTCAACGAAATTTCAGGGCTCACAGCGGAACTCGGCGAGCATCCGTCCGGCCACGCCCCCGCCTTCGATCTCGAACGCCTCGAATGGTTCGACCTGCGCAACATGCTCGCCGTCGCCCACGCCGTCACCGCCACTGCGCTCGTACGCACCGAAAGCCGCGGCGCGCACCAGCGCGAGGATTTTCCAAAAATGCTGCCGCAATGGCGGGTGCACCAATGCGTGCAGATGCGCGACGGCGCGTTGAAAATTTCGGGCGCGCCCGCTGTTGCCAAGGCGCTTGCCTCATGAACCAAGACGCCAAGCAGGTCGCGACCTTGAAAATCTGGCGCGGCAGCGCACGCGACGCCGGACGATGGCAAGACTACGAAGTCCCCTTCGAGCCCGGCCAATCGGTGCTCGACGGCCTGCGCTGGCTGCGCATCCATCAGGACCCGTCCTTGGCGGTGCGCTTTTCCTGCATCAACGCCAATGCTTGCAAGGAGTGCATGATCCAGCTCGACGGCGACACCGTCTATGCCTGCACTGCCCGCCTCGAGCCGCGGGCGATGACGCTCACCCCGCTGCCGAACAAGAAGCTCATTCGCGACCTGGTCACCGAGATCGCACCGCCGAGCGAGCGATTTGGTAAATAAGCCAAGGCCGAACGCCCGGTGCTGCAACCGGCGCTGGTAAGACCTGTGGCGAAATTGAGATTGCGTGCGGTAGATTTTACAAAAATTGCCGCAATCATTGCGTAGCTCTGGGCACACGGCGCGCAACTTCTATCGGGGGAGAAGCGCACCCTCTTCGCTTTTCCGCTTCGCTACGTCGGGACGATGTTGGCGGAGAAGCGATCTGCAGTGTGGACGGGGGAATGATTTTCGCGTTGCGTTACACGTCGGGGGACGTTCAGACACTTGGCCTACGGAGCGACCGCCCACAACGGCTGATGGGCGGCGCGGCGATGGCCTGTATCGCCTTCGCGTGTTCCTGGACCCTTGCCGTCAATCTCGCCGGCCCACGCGCCGGCGCGATCGATGTTTCCGGCACCATTATCGACGCCATCGAGCATCCGGTCCCGCGCGGCGACAAGCTCGTCGTCACCGCGCCAAGTACGGTACCAAGTCCGCTGCGCGGGTCGCGGCTGGTTTCGAAAGCCGACGCGCCGCTGTTCGATGCCCGCTTTGCCATGGGCTCTGCCGCGCAATCCTTCGCCGCGAGCGCGCCGGCGCAGCCGCACGGCTGGTCGGTAGCGGCGACAACGCCGCCCGGGCAACCCGCGATCGAGGCCGCACGGGATAACAAATCGGCCCCGGCGCAAAACGCCCGGATCGCTCAAGACGCCGTGCCGCTGCCGCAACCGGCGCCGCAAAGCCGCACCGCCGCGCTGCGCGATGGCGCGCACCGCGTCGTCGCCGATGCGGTCGCCGATACCCGCTCGATCTGGGAGAAGCTTTTCGGCAAGCCGGCTTCAGCCCTGACGCTCGCCTATGCGGGCGCCGAGACCGGCAGCCTGGGCGGCGGACACAACCCCGCATTGGGTCTCTACGACCGCTCCACCGCGGTCTACGACATCACCGCGCACAAGGTTTACCTGCCCGACGGCACCGCGCTCGAAGCCCATTCCGGCCTCGGCGCCTTGCTCGACGATCCGCGCCACGCCGACGTCAAGATGCGCGGCGTCACGCCGCCCGCCGTCTATGACCTGCAACCGCGCGAAGCGCTGTTTCACGGCGTCGAGGCGTTGCGGCTGATCCCCGAAGACGAGTCCCAGGCGCTCGGCCGCGACGGCCTGCTGGCGCACAGCTACATGCTGGGGCCCAACGGCGATTCGAACGGCTGCGTGTCGTTCCGGGATTACCAGGCGTTCCTGCAGGCCTACAAGAACCACGAGATCACGCGGCTTGCGGTGGTAGAGCGCCTCGATTGAGTTGATTTTTGTTGTTCTCCCCGCTTGCCGGGGGGACACACAGGCGGCCTTCGGCCGCCGTTCTTTGAGTAAAACGACGCCGATGCAAGCATCGGCTATGCGAAGCGAAGCCAGAGGGGGTAAGTCTTCGCCACCTGGGCAAGCTTTGATGCCGCAGGCCCCCTCCCTACCCTCCCCCGCAAGCGGGGGAGGAAGAAGAGTCGCTCACTTCGCCGGCGCCGCGTCGGCGGTCTTGGAATAGCGCGCGTAGAGGTCGGCGACCCGCTCTTCCCACATGGCGACGAACGCGCCCGAGGTGAGATTCTCCACCGATTTCCAGACCTTCTTGATGGCCGGCAGCGTGTTCCCCCAGATCGCGCGCTTGCACCATTTTTCGCCGCGCTGCTGGCCTTCATCGGTGGCACACATCGATTCCCAGGCGGCCCGTTCCGGATGGCTGACGTGCTCCTCGGCGCCCTGGATGCCCTGCTGGTGGATCAAATAAAGGTCGCTCAAGGTCGGCTTCTTGTGGGTGCGCAACTCGAACAGCTCGGCCTCGACGATGATCTTGTAGGCGGCGGCGACGGCGTTGTCGCGCGCGTTCAGGATGTCGCCGTCGCCGTAGCGGTTGAACTCATATTTGCTGAGCTGATAGAGCCCGACATAGGAGCCGGTGCGCTGCTTGGGATCGAAGTCGGATTCGATCTTGGCGACGGCTTTCATGTAGCCGAAATCCAGGCCGAAGGCGTCGGCGACGCGCTTGATCTCCTCGATCGGCGTGCCGAGCGGAATGTCCTGGAGCGAATTGAGCACCGTGTCGGCCGGCTTCTCCGGCGGCGGCGTTTCGGAATAGGCGTAATAGGCCAGATAGTGGAAGTTGTCCTTCGGCGGCCCGGCGGGCGCCAGATCCGCTTGCGAGACCACGTCCGTTTGCGAGATCGGCACCAGGCCCAGCGAAGCGACCACGATCGGATTGGCCGGACCGATCGGCGTCGGATCGAAATAGGCGTTGGGCCTCGGCTCATCGAAGGCCAGGACCTTGGAGCTCAAGGAGTCGGAGCTGGAGGAGACCGCGCTGACGGGAATGACCCGTGCGGCAATGACCTGGTTCGGATCGGCGGATGCCACCACCGTCTTGCGCGCCGAGCTGTCCCTCGAGGATCTTGTTGCCAAGGAAGCCACCGGCATCGGATCGGCGGCAACGAAGGCAAGGGCGGCAAAATCCCGCTCCAGATTGGCGTGCGCCTCATCCAGCACGGCAAGCGCCAGCGTCCCGGTGCCGGCGAGCGAAGGCTCGCGCACCATCGCACGCTGCGCCACTGAATAGAGCGCGGCAACGGCGCCTAGAAGACAGGCGCACTGCAAGACTTTCATTGTGCGAGTCGTCCCCCGACGGTCGACACAGGTCCCAACACGTTTAATTAGCGACTAAGAATAAGTCGTAAATCGGGCACCCTGCGGCCCCGTACCCGGGCAAAAAAGCCCGTTTTGCCGGCAAAAGCCGCCCGAAAGCCTAGGAACGCCGTCCAGGCGCTGCCATAATCACCCCGATCCGCCGGGAGGATCGTCATGGCGCAAGCCCACTCGAAAGCGAAAACCGATGCGGCCCGGGACTGGCCGTTCGCGGTACTGCCGCTGCATCCGGTTCTCGGCTGCGAGATTTCAGGCATCACGCTGGCGCAGGCCGTGTCGCCGGCCCTCTTCGCCAAGGTCTACGAGGCCTTTCTCGAATACCAGCTGATCGTGTTCCACGACGTCGACCTGCCGCCGGCGACCCAGGTCGCGTTCGCGCGCAATTTCGGCGAGGTGCAGGTCCACGTGCTCGCCGACCATTACGGCATCAAGGACCACCCGGAAATCTACATGCTGTCCAACCTCGACAAAGACGGCAATCCGAGCGGCAAGCACCCGGACAAGGGCACGCTCTATTGGCACACCGACGGCTCCTGGCGCGAGCGCACCGGGCAGGCGACGATGATGTATTCGGAGATCGTGCCGGACACGGGCGGCGAAACCGAATTCGCCGACATGTATTCGGCCTATGAGCTGTTGCCGGCGGCGATGAAGCGGCGGATCGAAGGCCGGCGCGCCATCCACAATCTGGATTTCTCGCGCACCCGGCGCCACGGCGAGGATTTGTTGACGACGGAGCAAAAAGCCAAAGTGCCGCCGATCGCGCATCCGATCGTGCGCACGCATCCGGAAACCGGACGCCAGGCGATTTTCCTCGGCGATCACGCCGAGTCGATCGAAGGCATGGCCTATGCCGAAGGCCGCGCGCTGATCGAGGAGCTCAACGCCATGATCACGCCGCCCGAGCGCGTCTACACCCACCACTGGAGCCCGCGCCAATGCATGGTGTGGGACAACCGCTGCCTGCTGCACCGCGCCACCGGCTTCGACGAGGCCCGCTTGAAGCGCGTGATGCGCCGCTGCACCATCAACGGCGATAAGCCGTATTGATTTCTTTCTCCCCCGCTTGCGGGGGAGATGCCGAGCGAAGCGATGGCAGAGGGGGTAAGTCTTCACCACCTGGGCAAGCCTCACTGCCGCAGGCCCCCTCCCTACCCTCCCCCGCAAGCGGGGGAGGGGTTTGATGCTCAGGAGCCGACATAAATGAGAAGACATCTCGCGTTAGCAGTTATCTTCCTTGTGGCGAGCGTCGCTGGCGTAGGCGCCGCCGCCGCAGCCGCCTGGCCGGATCGCCCGGTGAAGGTCATCGTCGGCTTCGCGCCGGGCGGGCCGACCGATCTGGTGGCACGCCTGATTGCACAGCAGCTCACCGTCCAGACCGGCAAGAATTTTTTCGTCGAAAACATATCCGGTGCCGGCGGCAATGTCGGCACCATCAAGGCGGCGCAATCGGCGCCGGACGGCTATACGATCCTGGTGACCGGCGGCAACATCACCAACAATCAATTTCTGTTCGCCCACCCGGGCTTCGACACGTTGAAGGATTTCGACGCGGTCACGCTCGCCGCCGCGACGCCGGTGGTGCTAGCCGTCAATCCGTCGGTGCCGGCCAAGACCGTCAAGGAGCTGGTCGAGTGGATCAAGGCCAATCCCGGCAAGGAGAGCTACGCCTCGCCGGGCACCGGCACGCCGCCGCAGCTCACCGGCGCGCTGTTCGTGCATGCGTTGGGCCTCGATCTCGTCCACGTGCCGTTCGGCGGCGGCGGGCCGGCGGTCGAAGCCACCGTCGGCAACCACACGCCGATCTCGTTCGGCGCCATGGCGCCCGCCGTGCCGCTGATCAAGAACGGCGACCTGCGGGCGCTCGCCGTGACCGGCAAGACGCGATCGCCGACCTTGCCCGACATTCCGACCATGGCGGAAGCAGGCTTCCCCGAAGTCGAGGGCGCCACCTGGACCGCCGTCGCGGTGCCGGCCGGCACGCCGAAGGAGATCATCGCCCAGCTGCACGACATGATCGTCAAAAGCCTCGGCCAGCCGGACGTCAAAGATAAGCTCGCCGCCATGGCCTATGTGGGCATCGGCAATTCGCCGGAGGAATGCGAGACGTTCTTCAAGGACGAAATGGCGAAGTGGGGCAAGGTGATCAAGGACGCGGGGCTGAAGGCGGAATAATACCTCTCCCCCGCTTGCGGGGGAGATGCCGAACGGCAGAGGGGGTAAGTCTTCGCCACCTGGGCAAGCCTTGACGCCGCAGACCCCCTTCCTACCCTCCCCGCAAGCGGGGAGGAATTGAGCGCAGCGAAATTCAAAAAAATAACTTATTTCTTCATCTTCAGCAGTGCATCTCTCTGCTTCTCCAGCGTTTCCAACTCCTCATTCTGCTCCGCCAGACGATCCGCGTTGCGCTCCTCATCCCCGGCGCCCGAAAACGCCGCGGCCTGCTCGATCAGCTGCCGGATATTGTCGCGAACAATGGCGATGCGATCTTCGAGTTCGGGAAGCGAAAGCGTACTACCGTTAGTCATTATGGTGTTCCCTGGTGGATGACTATGTCGGAGGTGGACGGCTGCGTGAGAGTATAACAGATCAGCCAAAGTGAACATGCCGCCGGGCACCGCCTACCGTCATGGCCGGACTTGTTCCGGCCATCCACGCCTTTGGTTTGACGCGCGCCATAAAGACATGGATGCCCGCGACATAGGCGAGCGAAGCGACGCCGTTCTTCGAACGGCTCTGCGCGGGCATGACGAGGAAAGTAGCCTGGGTTGAGCGAAGCGAAATCCGGGAGTGGCATTTGAACCGGAGATGCAAGTCCCGAATTTCGCTTCGCTCAATCCGGGCTACGTGTTTGCACGCGCGAGCAAAAAACGCCTCTTGCGAATCTTTTCCGAGAATTCTGATTGATTTTGGTTTTGGTCGCATCGTGTGTCGACGCCGTTGCGACCCAACCTTTCATGGCAACAAAGCCGCTATTTCAACGACTTACAAGGACACCGCGTCGCCAATTCGGAGACCGCATGTTGACAAACGTCTCTATTTAAGTTACACGGTGAAAATCCCGCTCTCTCGAAGGACGCCTTCCGGAGGCAAGCCGAAAGGTGGAGCGGGTGCGGTGCCCGCGGGTGGTTTTGCATGCTGCTCCCGGGCGGCTTGGGCATCATGTCTCCCGGCATTATGACCGGGGTGGGAGGTGCATCCCTGGACTGGGACAGGCGAAGGCGGGTAACGCCCGTGCAGACCGCGTCCCAGGAAGCCTGGCCTGAAGCCGAGCCTTTGGGATGGAATAATTCCCTTAGGTGAGAGCCGCGGTGGAACGCCGTCAGATGAGCGCGCCTTCATGAGGCGCGAGCCGCATCGCAAGATGCGGAGGATACGGATCAGCGTTTGCCGGCGTTCCGCCTCCCCTTCTTTTTGAGGGAAGACAAAAGCAAGTGGCGAGTGGTGGATAGGGAGAGAGATTCTCTCAATTCGCAACTGGCCCGAAACGTAACTCCGATGCGGATCGCGTTGCGAGGACGGGATCGCTCGCACCCTCCGCCCCCGCGCTAGCGGGGCAGGGGGACCACTGGAGCTCGCGTAGCGAGCGAACCGTGGTGGAGGGGGCGCCGGACTCCAAGCCTCGTTATCGTCGTACGTTAGATAAAGCAGACGAGATTGATTCATTCACGGTGTGAAATGATTTGCCGAGCTTGTCGTCGGCGCGCAGCCGTCATCATCGAAATTACGTCAACGCCTGCGCCCCCTCCACCACCCCGCTTCGCAGGGTGGTCCCCCTCCCCCGCTATCGCGGTGGCGGATGAAGGTTGCGCCGCAATTTGACAAGGCTCATGCCGAAAGCGAAGAACGCAGTCGTCACATACCACCGGGATAAATCATGACGGTAGAACGCAAACCCGTTGCCTTCGGCGATCTGCGCGGCTGGATGCAGGCGCTCGACCAGGCCGGCGAATTGCACGCCATCGACGCCGAGGTGGATTGGAATATCGAGCTTGGCACCGTGGCGCGTCTGGCGCAGGGGCCGGGCACCGGGCCGGCGCTGCTGTTCAACAAGATCCGCGATTACGGCGAGAACGCCCGCTGCCGGCAGGTATTTGCCGGCGCGCTGTCGAGCTACCGGCGCATCGCCATGATGCTGGGGCTGCCGCCCGACACCCATCCGCGCGAACTGGTCAAACTCGGCCGCACGGTCCTCACCGGCGCGATCCCGCCGAAAATCGTCGACAGCGGCCCGGTCAAGGAGAACATCGTCAAAGGCGACGATGTGGATTTGAATGATTTCCCGACGCCGCAATGGAATCGCGCCGACGGCGGCCGCTACATTCTCACTTACGGCGGCGTCGTCACCAAGGATCCGAACACCAATGTGATGAATGTCGGCGTCTATCGCGGTATGGTGGCGGGCAAGAACACGATCCCGATGCTGACCTGGCGGGCGCAGCATATCGGCCATCACGCCACCGCCTGGCAGCAGCTCGGCCACACCGAAATGCCGATCGCGGTCGCCATCGGCTGGGAGCCGTCGCTCGATTTTGTCGGCGGCGCGCCGGTGCCGAAAAACTTGTGCGAATACGACGTGGTCGGCGCCATCCGCGGCGCGCCGGTGGAGCTCGTCAAATGCGAGACCGTCGATCTCTACGTGCCGGCGAGCGCCGAGATCGTCATCGAAGGTTTCATGAGCTTTGATCCGGCGACCTTTCTGCCGGAAGGGCCTTATGCCGAGTTCACCGGCTACATCGCCGGCGACCGCTCGCCGAAATCGGCGATCCGCGTCACCTGCATCACCCACCGCAAGAATCCGATCCTGCGCGGCACCATCGAGGGCACCATGCCGGGCAGCTATTCGGAGAACAGCGTCACCTCCTCGGTGATGCGCGCGGCGACGGCGTGGAACGTGCTCGATCGCGCCGGCGTGCCGGGCATCACCGACGTGTGGTGCCCGCCGGTGCAGGCCGGCGTCAATGTCGTGGTGCAGGTCAAGCAGAGCTATCGCGGCGTCGCCAAGCAGGTGGCCAACGCGCTGTGGGGCTCGTCGGCGGCGCATGTGCGCTACAAGCACGTCACCGTGGTCGACGACGATATCGACATCCACGACTATGCCGCGGTCGATTGGGCGATCGCGTTCCGCGTCAATGCCGGCGAGGACGACATCGTCATCATGCCGTCGACCTTCGGCGCCGGGCTCGATCCCTCGGTGCGCAAGCGCGACCGTAACGTCGCGCAATTCGGCACCGGCAAGTGGAATCGCATGCTGATCGACGCCACCATCAATCTCGATTACGACCCCGACCCCGATCTCGGCGGCGCGCGTTTCCCGCCGACGGTGCGGCCGGCGCAGAAGGATATCGATGTGGTGATGGCGCGATGGGGTGAGTTGGGGTTGGATAAAAGGAAGAAGTGAGCAGCCACACACGCGTGTCATCATCCGCGAAGGCGGATGACCCGGTAATCACCGGTGCAGTGGACGATACTCTAATGCCGAGAATACTGGGTGCCCCGCCTTCGCGGGGCATGACAGTCTTACGGCACCGGCAACAGCGGCTTCTGGCCTTCGGGCAATTGCATGTCGAACGCCGTCAGCAGCGCCGCCGTCGCGGCGTAGTTGCCCATCAGCATGACCAGCTCGACGAGTTTTGTCGGCGGGAACAATTTCTTCACGCGAGCAAAACATTCCGACGTGACTTTGTGGTCGCCAAAGGTTTGCCGGCCGAGCTCGATGATCGCGGCGTAGGTTTCGTCCAGGCCTTGCGTACTCAAGCGGCGCTTGATGACGTCGACGACGTCGGCCGGCACGCCTTCTTTCAACGCTTCGGGTTCGTGCGCGGCCCATTCGAACTGGCTGTCCATCTCGCGGGCGACGGCGAGGATCGCGACCTCGCGGATGTTCGCGGGAAACACGTCATAGCGCAGATGATTGCTGAACTGGTTGCGCGATTCGACCGTCTTGGTGCTGTAGAGCGTAATGCCGCCCGGTCCGCGCAAGCCGACCAGCGACTTTCCGGGCGCCGCGGCGCGGTCGTAGGCGCGCTTGCCGACGTCGTCCAAATCTTCGCGCTTCGGCAGCGGCAGGCGGAATCCGGAATTTGGATCGATATCGGACGGCATTGTACTCCCCGTGTTGGATGTTTGATTGGAGTTGTTTTGTGCGCGGGCGTGGTGGGCGAAAATCATCAGTACGATTACGCCCGTGAGAAGCGCAAGGATATGGTGCAAACGCATGACGGACCCCGCTAAGGCTGATCTTGGCACAGAGCTTATCCCTTGCTGTCATGCCCGCGAAGGCGGGCACCCAGTAATCGCAATGGACGCGGTGTCGGCACTGCCTTCCAGTTGCAGAGCGGCCGCGTTTACTGGATCATCCGCCTTCGCGGATGATGACAAGTGAGGGAGGGACGATGTTCTTCGAAGGCTTTACCCGCACCGAGATCAAAACCTCGGGCGCGCGCATCGTCACCGTGCATGGCGGCAGCGGGCCGCCGCTTCTGCTCATGCATGGCAATCCGTTCAGCCATCTGTCGTGGCAGAAATTCGCGCCGCGGCTGGCCAAGGACTTCACCGTGGTCGCCACCGACCTGCGCGGCTACGGCGACTCTGAAAAACCGCCGGGCGGGGAGAACCACGAAAACTACTCGTTCCGCGCCATGGCGCAGGACCAGATCGAGGTGATGGCGGCGCTCGGCCACGACAAATTCTTCGCCGCCGGCCACGACCGCGGCGCCCGCGTGTTGCACCGCATGTGCCTCGATCATCCCGACAAAGTGTTGCGCGCCGCCATCCTCGACATCGTTCCGCAGCATCACGTGTTCAATCATCCGAACAAGGCCTGGGCGACCTTTTCGTGGCACTGGTTCTTCATGATCCAGCCAACACCTTTCCCCGAGCACCTGATGAGCGCGGATCCCGATTTCTTCATCGAGAAGAAGCTGTCGAAGACCAAACAGGGCTTGAGCTTTTTCGATCCGGCGGCGATCGCCGAGTACAAGCGCCATTTCCGCGATCCGGCGACGGTGCATGCCATGTGCGAGGATTATCGCGCCTGCGCCGGCATCGACTTCGACACGGACACCAAAGATTTCGATGCCGGGCGCAAGATCGCCTGCCCGGTGCTGCTATTGTGGGGCGCGACCGGCGGCGTCGGCCGCAATTCCAAACCGAGCCCGAGCGAAATCTGGCAGCGCTACGCCGCCGACATCCGCGGCGCCAAGGCGCTGCCGTGCGGACATTATCTTTCCGAGGAAGCGCCGGAAGAGACTTACAATGAGTTGCGGCAGTTCTTCCGCGGCTGAGCCAAGCTGCTAAGCTGCGACCAGAGGAAACGCGTTAGGGGCCATCCCATGTCGAGCACCGTCACCGCTGCCGTTGCCACGCCGAAGCATCATCCCTGGTACACCGTGCTGTACATCCAGGTGCTGATCGCCATCGCGCTCGGCATCGTCATCGGCCACTTCTTCCCCAAGACCGGCGTGGCGATGAAGCCTTTGGGCGACGCCTTCATCGCGCTGATCAAGATGATGATCGCGCCGGTGATCTTCTGCACCGTGGTGCACGGCATCGGCTCGATGCGCGATCTCGCCAAGGTCGGCCGGGTCGGCGTCAAGACGCTGCTCTATTTCGAGGTCGTGTCCACCATCGCGCTCGCCATCGGCCTCATTGTCGGCAACGTGATCCGGCCCGGCGCCGGCTTCGATATCGATCCGGCGACGCTCGATCCGAGGGCGGTGGCGAATTACGTCACCGCGGCCAAGTCCGAAGGCGTCGTCGGCCATCTGTTGGCGATCATTCCGGACAGTTTCTTCGGCGCGCTGGCCCGCGGCGATATTTTGCAAGTGCTGCTGGTGTCGATTCTCTCCGGCTTCGTGATCGCGCGATTGGGGGCGATCGGCGAGAAGATCAACGCCGTGGTCGATGCCGCCGCCAAATTGTTCTTCGGCATCATCCGCATCATCGTGCGCGTGGCGCCGATCGGCGCCTTCGGCGCCATGGCGTTCACCATTGGCGCCTATGGGATCGGCTCGTTGCTCAACTTGCTGCAGCTGGTCGCGACGTTCTACCTGACCAGCATCCTGTTCGTGGTGGTCGTGCTCGGCACCATCGCCCGTTTCGCCGGCTTCTCGATCATCCGCTTCATCGGCTACATCAAGGACGAGCTGTTGATCGTGCTCGGCACCAGTTCGTCGGAGACGGTGCTGCCGCACATGATCCAGAAAATGGAGCGGCTCGGCGCCTCGAAATCGGTCGTCGGCCTCGTCATCCCGACCGGCTACAGCTTCAATCTCGACGGCACCAACATTTACATGACTTTGGCGACGCTGTTCCTGGCGCAGGCGACCAACACGCCGCTCACCTTCGGCCAGGAGATGAGCATCCTGGTGATCGCCATGCTGACGTCGAAAGGCGCGTCCGGCGTGACCGGCGCCGGCTTCGTCACGCTCGCCGCCACGCTCGCCATCGTGCCGGATATCCCGATCCAGTCGATCGCCATCATCCTCGGCATCGACAAGTTCATGAGCGAATGCCGCGCGCTGACCAACCTGATCGGCAACGGCGTCGCCACCGTGGTGATCAGCCGCTGGGAAGGCGAGCTCGACGCGGAAAAACTGCACGAGACCATGGCGCATCCGCTGACGGTCGGCGAGGAGATGGAAGCGCTGCCGATATAGAGCATGCGATCAGGGCACCAGCAGCAACTTGCCCAACACTTCGCCGCCTTCGAGCATCTCGTGGGCGCGCGCCGCCTCGGTGAGCGGCAGCCGGGCATGAATGCGCGGATTGAGTTTGCCGGCCGCCAGCATCTCGATGAGCGCGCGCATGCCGGCGCGGCGCTCCTCGACCAGATGGTCCCAGGTGTGGATGGAAAATTGCCGGATCGCCGGCGAGTTCTTGCTCGCCCGCATCGTGGTCTGCAGATCGAGCGGCGCCTTGCCGCCGAGGCCGCCATAGACCACCAGCGTACCGCACGGCGCCAACAGCGCGAGATTGCCCGGGATGCCGGGGCCACCGACTGGATCGATGATGGCATCGACGCCGCGGCCGCGCGTGATCTCGTTCACACGCTCTCCGACTTTTTCGGTCTTGCGATCGATGACGTGATCGGCGCCAAGCTCGCGGGCGAATCGCGCCTTGGCTTCGCTCAAGACGACGCCGATCACGGTCAGACCGAAAACCTTGGCCAGGTCGATCAGCGCATTGCCCATGCCGCCAGCCGCCGCATAGATCACCACGGTCTGGCCTTGGCGCGGCGTCAGCGCATCGTTGAAGATGTGATAGGCGACCTGATAATTGGCGAGCGCCGCCGCGGCATCGAACGCGACGTTGTCGGGAAGAAGAAAAGTCGCCTCCGCCGGCGTCGCCACATAGTCGGCATAATGGCCGCCGCGATGCGGCCGCTCGCGCGCGGTGGTGTAGACGCGCTGGCCGGTCCGGCGCGTCGTGACGCCCGCGCCGACCTTCTCGATGATGCCGGCAAGCTCGGTGCCCGGCGTCACCGGCAGCGGCGGCATCCAGCTATAAGTGCCGGCGCGGATCAGGCAGTCGGGCATGCCGACGCCGATGGCGTGCGCCTTGATCAAAACCTCGCCCGGCTTCGGCTCAGGCACCGGCACGTCGAGCAATTGCATCACGCCGGGCGGGCCCGGTTTCTGGACCTGGATGAGCTTCATGGGATTCCTTCGCCTGCCCGCGCGCTACGATGCCATCGGCGCCGGAGCGAACAGGAAGTTCTTCATCGCGTACCACAGCAACTGGCGATTCTTGCTAAAACCCTGGCTGTGCGCGGTGTTCGGCAGGATGACATATTGCCGGTCGCCGTTCGGCAATTGGCGGAAGAATTCGAGCAGGTCGCCGTCGGTCGAATTGCCGTCCCATTCGCCGCGCGTCATCAGCACCGGACACATCACCTTGGTCGGATCGACCAGCGGCAGATTGACCGCCATGTCGACATAAGTTCCGGCGGGAATCGTATCGCCAAACTTCATCTCGGCGGCCACCAGCGCTTCCGCGACCGCCTGATCGTAGATGCCGGGATGGCCGTCGCGGCTGAAGATCGAACGGATCATGGCGGCGTCGCGCTTGCGCCGCGGGCTCGCCTGGAGCTCGGCGATGCGATCACGCCGCCGCTGGATCTCGGCGGCGCCTTCGCCCTTGTAGGTAAAGGCCGCAAGAATCAGCCGATCGACGCGCTCGGGCGCCGCTTGGGCGAAGGCCCCGACGCGAATGGCGCCCGACGATTCACCGAAGAAATGAAATTTGTTGCTGCCGGTCTCGGACGCAAGCACCGGCATCGCCGCTTTGAGGTCCTCGACCCCGCTCGCAATATCGGAATTGTTGCCGGAACTCCCCGAATAACCGTAGCCGTCGTGATCCATGGTCCAGACATCAAAGCCGTCGCGGGCGAACACGTCCATCAGCGAGTATTGGCCGATGCCGGGCGCGCTGAGATCGTAGCTTGAGCGCGCCGACAGCGACGAGCCGTGCACCAGGAACAGGACCGGCACCGGCGACTTCTCCCGGCCTGGGCGCGCCAAGACGTTTGCGCCACAGATTGAGTTTCACGTCGCCCTTTTGCGCCCAATATTCGTGGCTCCAGATTTCCGCCGGCGAAGCCTGCGCCGGAGCTTGAGCGCGTGCCGGAACGATCCCGGATGCGAGCCCGGCGCCGATGCCCAAGCCCGCGTTTTTGATGACCGTACGGCGTGCGACCGGATGATCCGTCATGGCGACCTCCCTATGAAATGTGCGTCCGCCGGCGGTGTTGATGGACGACCGTCCGCCGCCGGCTCATTGCTTGCGGCGACAATAGCAGGCTGCGGGAGAACATGGCAGGGTGTGGCCAATCAACGCGCCGCTCGCGACCCTCGCGCCGGCACACGACATCTGCTAGTGGGGCTGGTTGACGAAAAACGGTCGATGGATGCGCCAACAGCCGGTCCGGAAATGCTGAAGACCCTGCGCCAGGCCGCGCATTTTTTCGACCGGCGCATCGGCTGGAGCCGCCTGGGCATTGCGCTCAGCCTCACCATCATCATCGTCGCCGTCGTCGTGCTCTACCGCATCCTGCGCGACATCGATCCCGACTCGCTGATCGACGCCATCGAGGCGACCGACTGGCGCACCCTGATCATCGCCGGCGCCTTCGTCGTCGCCGGCTACCTGACGCTGACCTTCTACGACCTGTTCGCGCTGCGCACGATCGGGCGCACGGGAATCCCGTACCGGGTCGCGGCGCTGGCCGGCTTCACCAGCTACGCGGTCGGCCACAATGTCGGCGCCAGCGTGTTCTCCGGCGGCGCGGTGCGCTACCGCATCTATTCCGCCTGGGGCTTGAGCGTCATCGAGGTCACAAAAATCTGCTTCCTCGCCGGGCTGACGTTCTGGCTCGGCAACGCCACCGTGCTCGGGCTCGGCGTGTTGCAGGCGCCGCAAGCGGCGCGCGCCATCGATCAGCTGCCGTTGTGGAGCAACCGCCTGCTCGCGCTCGTGGTGCTCGCCATGCTCGGCGCCTATGTGGCCTGGGTCTGGGTCAAGCCGCGCGTCATCGGCCGCGACGGCTGGCAGGTGACGCTGCCGGGCGGCCCGCTGACGCTCATTCAGATCGCCATCGGCATCGTCGATCTCGGCTGCTGCGCGGCGGCGATGTACATGCTGGTGCCCGACGAGCCCAATCTCGGCTTCGTCACGGTGGCGGTGATCTTCGTCGCCGCCACGTTGCTCGGTTTCGCCAGCCACGCGCCCGGCGGGCTCGGCGTGTTCGACGCCGCGATGATGGTGGCGCTCTGGCAGTTCGACAAGGAAGATCTGTTGGCCGGCCTGCTGCTGTTCCGGCTGCTCTACTACATCATTCCGTTCGTGATCTCGCTGGCGATCCTGGGCGTTCGCGAATTGCTGCTCAGCCGCGCGGCGCGCCGCATCGGCGCCAAAGAGACGGCGCGATGAGTCTCGCCGAAAATCGGGCAACGCCGGTCAGAAGGCGAGCGCGCGGCGTTCGGCTCATCATCGCTACGGCGGCGATCGTGTTCGCGCTCCTGGCGATCGCCAATGTGCTGGCGCCTCTCTATGCGCTCATTGGCTTTGCCGTGGTCGCCGCCGCGGCTCTCATAACGCTGCGCGCCGAGGGCGACGACGGTCGCCTGGCGCAACCGGTCGCCGTCGCCGTGCGCGCCGACGATCCGCTGCGTGCCGTGGTCGCCGGCCTGCCCGATCCGGTGATCGCGCTCGACCGCGACGGCCGGGTGCTGGCGCTCAACGAGCATGCCCGCGCACTGGCGCCGGCGCTGCGCCAGGGCGAGCCGGTGTCGCTGGCGCTGCGCATGCCCGAGCTCATCGAGGCCATCGGCCGCGCCTTGGCACGCGGCGAGGAGCAGCGCGTCGCCTATGCCGAGCGCGGCCCGCTCGACCGCTGGTTTGAGGCCATCGTCATGCCGGTCAAGCGCGCGCCCGGCCTGGAGCGGCCCGATCTGGTGCTGCTGACCTTCCACGACCTCACGCCGCTGCGGCGCGTCGAGGAGATGCGCGCCGACTTCGTCGCCAATGCCAGCCACGAATTGCGCACGCCGCTCGCCGCCCTGTCGGGTTTCATCGAGACCCTGCAAGGCTCGGCGCGCGACGACACCAAGGCGCGCGAACGCTTCCTCGCCATCATGCAGGAGCAGGCGCGCCGCATGGCGCGGCTGATCGACGACCTGTTGTCGCTTTCGCGCATCGAGCTCAACGCCCACCGCCGCCCCGACAAGCCGGTCGATCTGGTGCCGATCGTCCGCCAGGTGGTCGACGGTCTCGAGACGCTGTCGCGCGACCGCGGCGTCAGCGTCAATGTCGAGGCGGGCAATGCGCTGTTGATCCTCGGCGACCGCGACGAGCTCGTCCGCCTGTTCGAGAACCTGGTTGAGAACGCGCTCAAATACGGCGCGCCCGGCAAGCGCGTCGATATCAGGCTCGCGCCCGGCGCGTCTTTAGATGGCGAGCCGGAAGCGCAAGTCGCCGTACGCGATTACGGGCCCGGCATCGCGCCGGAACATCTGCCGCGGCTGACCGAACGGTTCTATCGCGTCGACGTCACCGAGAGCCGCGCCCAAGGTGGAACCGGGCTCGGCCTGGCGCTGGTCAAGCACATTCTCAACCGCCACCGCGGCCGCCTGACCATCGACAGCGCGCCCGGCGCCGGCGCCACCTTCACGGTCCATCTGCCCACCGCTGAAACCCCGCCCGTCGCATAAAGTCTTGTCTTTTCCGTGCCTTGCGCTGTCATTTCACCGTCATCTGGCGGACATAGAACAGTGACGTGCCAAACCTAACCATGCCGACGCTGCGGGTTCGCCTCGACTGGGGAACCCAATCGCAACCCGCCGCGGCAGACGTTGAACAGAAAAATCGCCCAAACAGGGTTCGGTCAGCCGTCGTGGATCGATGATCCACCACGCCGAAATTCCTCTAACAGGAGAGACCTCGTGAAACATCTCACAACGATCGCCGTAGCCGGCTTGCTGGCCGCGACGACGCTTCCCGCTTTCGCCACCGATATTACCGGCGCCGGATCCACCTTCGTCTATCCGGTCCTCGCCAAGTGGGCCGACGTCTACAAGAAGAACACCAATATCGGGCTGAACTATCAGTCGATCGGGTCCGGCGGCGGCATCAAGCAGATCACCGCCAAGACCGTCACCTTCGGCGCCACCGACATGCCGCTGGTGCACGACGACATAGCGAAGAACAATTTCGTGCAGTTCCCGGTCATCAATGGCTCGGTCGTTCCGATCCTGAACCTGCCGGGGATCAAGCCCGGCGAGGTCACGCTCGATGGTCCGACCATCGCCAAGATCTTTCTCGGCGAAATCACCAAGTGGAACGATCCGGCGATCGCCAAGCTCAATCCCGGCGTGAAACTGCCCGATACCGCGGTTGCCGTCGTGCACCGTTCGGACGGCTCCGGCACCACGTTCATCTGGACCAACTACCTCTCCAAGGTGAGCCCGGAATGGAAGCAGAAAGTCGGTGAGAACACTGCCGTCGAATGGCCGGTCGGCATCGGCGCCAAGGGCTCCGAAGGCGTGTCCAACAACACCGCCAACACCGTGGGCGCGCTCGGCTATGTCGAATATGCCTATGCCAAGCAGAACAACCTGACCTACGCCAAGATGATCAACCACGCCGGCAAGACCGTCGCGCCGACCACGGAGGCGTTCCAAGCCGCCGCCGCCGGAGCCGATTGGACCAGCGCGCCGGATTTCCGCGTCATCATGACCGATGCTCCCGGCGACAAGTCGTGGCCGGTCGCGGGCTCGACCTTCATCCTGATGCAGGCGGTTCCGACCGACCCCGCCTCATCGGACGAGGCGCTGAAGTTCTTCGACTGGGGCTACAAGAACGGCAAGCAGATGGCGTCCGATCTCGACTACGTGCCGATGCCCGACGCCGTCGTGACGTTGATCGAACAGACCTGGAAAGAGAAAATCAAAGGCGCCAGCTTCTAGCGCGAAAGATACGGGAAAGGCGCCCCGCAAGGCGCCTTTCCTTTTTCCACTTTGCGGCAATTGCGTCTTGTATCGCGGTCGATAGACCGCTTGAGTCGGCTCTCCTCTGCGTAGGCACAAGGGAGGGCTGTACGACCCGCGGGGAGTCAGCCAGTGGTCGATATGGCGTTGTCCGACCAAATTTCCGTTCCTGCCGAGGCCCTGGCGCGTACCAGGGCTCTCGATCGCTTGCGGCTCAACGACACTGTATTCCGCCACCTGACGCGCGCTGCGGCTATCGGGGTACTGTTGCTGCTCAGCGGCGTCATTATTTCGCTGATCGACGGCTCGATGCCCGCGTTGCGGACTTTCGGGTTCGGCTTTTTGATCAGCGAGCGCTGGAACCCGGTCACGGATATTTTCGGCGCCCTTCCGGCGATCTACGGCACCATCCTCACCTCGTTCATTGCCATGCTGATCGCGGTTCCGATCGGCCTGATGATCGCATTCTTCCTCACCGAGCTTTGTCCGCCGTGGTTGCGCCGGCCGATCGGCATTGCCATCGAGCTGCTCGCCGGCATCCCCAGCATCATCTACGGCATCTGGGGCCTGTTCATTTTCGCCCCGTTCCTGCAGGCGACGCTGCAGCCGTTCCTGATCAACACGCTCGGCAACGTGCCCGGCATTGGGGCGCTGTTTGCCGGGCCGCCCTACGGCATCGGCTTGCTGACCTCGGGCCTGATCCTGGCCATCATGGTGCTGCCGTTCGTGACCTCGATCACGCGCGACGTGTTCGAGGCGGTGCCGGGCGTGCTCAAGGAGGCCGCTTACGGGCTGGGCTGTACCCGGTGGGAGGTGGTGCGCAACGTGGTGCTGCCCTATGCCCGGGTCGGCGTCATCGGCGGCATCATGCTCGGGCTCGGCCGCGCGCTCGGCGAAACCATGGCGGTGACCTTCGTCATCGGCAACGCGCATCGCATTTCGGCGTCGATCCTTGCGCCCGGCACCACCATCTCGGCCACTATCGCCAATGAATTCACCGAGGCGGTCGGCGATCTCTATACCTCGGCGCTGATCTCGCTCGGCCTGATCCTGTTCGTCATCACCTTCATCGTCTTGGCCATCGCGCGTTACATGCTGATGCGCATCGAACGCCGGATCGGGTGACGCCATGCCGGACAAAATCTCGACCTCCCGCTATTCCAGCCGGCGCCGCAACAACGCCGTCGCCACGGTGCTGGCGCTCGGGGCGACCGCAATCGGTCTGGGCTGGCTGGTGCTGATCCTCGGAGCGCTGCTGTGGAAGGGGTTCAGTGGCTTGTCGGTCGCGGTCTTCACCGAAATGACGCCGCCGCCGGGCTCCGCCGGCGGGCTCCTCAACCCGATCTTCGGCAGCCTCGTCCTGACAATCCTTGCCGTCGTGATCGGCACGCCGATCGGCATCCTGGCCGGTACCTATATGGCCGAGTACGGCCGCTACGACCGGCTGAGCACCGTGGTGCGCTTCATCAATGACATTCTTTTGAGCGCACCCTCCATCGTGGTCGGCCTGTTCATCTACGAAGTCATGGTCGCGCCGATGGGGCACTTCTCGGGCTGGGCGGGCGGCGTCGCCCTTGCCGTGCTCGTCATCCCGGTGGTGGTGCGCACCACCGAGGACATGCTGACCTTGGTGCCGAACGCGCTCCGCGAAGCCGCGACGTCGATCGGACTGCCGCGCTCATTGTCGATCACACGCATCTGCTATCGTGCGGCGCGGGCCGGCATGGTGACCGGGGTGTTGCTTGCGGTCGCCCGCATCAGCGGCGAGACCGCGCCGCTCTTGTTCACCTCGCTCAATAACCAGTTCTGGAGCACCAACCTGAACGCGCCGATCTCGAGCCTGCCGGTCGTGATCTTCCAGTTCGCGCTCAGCCCCTACAAGGACTGGCAGTCGCTGGCCTGGACCGGGGCTCTCATCATCACCCTTGCGGTGCTGGCCTTAAGCATCACCGCACGCGCTCTGGTCCCATCGGGAAAACAGTCATGAACGACACATCGGTCGCAGTTCCCTCTGTTACCCACGCTGCCGTCGACCGCGCGGGTCTTGCCGAAAAAGTCTCGCTTCGCGACCTCAATTTCTTCTATGGCGACGCCCGCGCGCTCAAATCGATCAGCCTGTCGCTGTACGAGAACAAGGTCACCGCCTTCATCGGCCCGTCCGGCTGCGGCAAATCGACGTTGTTGCGCGTGCTCAACCGCATGTACGACCTCTACCCGAACCAGCACGCCACCGGCGAAGTCATATTCGACGGCGTCAACATCCTGTCGCCGAAACAAGACCTCAACCTTTTGCGCGCGCGCATCGGCATGGTGTTCCAGAAGCCGACGCCGTTCCCGATGTCGATCTACGAAAACATCGCCTTCGGCATCCGGCTCTATGAGCGGCTGCCGAAATCCGAGCTCGATGGCCGGGTCGAGACCTCGCTGCGCCGCGCGGCGCTGTGGGAGGAGGTCAAGGACAAGCTCGGCGCCAACGGCCAAAGCCTCTCCGGCGGCCAGCAGCAGCGGCTGTGCATCGCCCGCACCGTCGCTGTGCGGCCCGAGGTGATCCTGTTCGACGAGCCGTGCTCGGCGCTCGATCCGATCTCGACCGCCAAGATCGAGGAGCTGATCGACGAACTGACCGACGACTACACGATCGTGATCGTCACCCACAACATGCAGCAGGCGGCGCGCGTCTCCGAATTCACCGCCTTCATGTATCTCGGCGAGCTGATCGAATTCGACTCGACCAGCAAAATGTTCACCGCGCCGCACGACCAGCGCACCCAGGACTACATCACAGGCCGCTTCGGATAAGCGCCGGGGAAAACACAATGACCGAATACACCACCAGGGTCGACCACACCGCCAAGGCGTTCGACACCGACCTGCAGGAGATCACCCGCAAGGTCGCCGAGATGGGCGGCCTCGTCGAGCGGCAGATCAGCGATGCCGTCCAGGCGCTGGCCGAGCGCGATCTCGAGCTCGGCGAGCGCGTGTTGACGACCGATCCCGCGATCGACGCCCTGCAGCGCGAGATCGAGGAAAAAGCCATCCTCACCATCGCGCGGCGCCAGCCCATGGCCATCGACCTGCGCGAGATCGTCGGCGCCATGCGGGTCGCCAACGACCTTGAACGGGTCGGCGACCATGCCAAGCATATCGGCAAGCGCGTGGTCGCGCTCGACGGCGACTTCTATCCGCAAAAGCTCATCCGCGGCGTCGAGCACATGTCCGAATTGGTATTGACGCAGCTCAAGCAGGTGCTGGACGCCTATGCCAGCCGCGATTTGCAGTCCGCGATGGCGGTCTGGAAGGGCGACGAAGAAGTCGACGCCATGTGCACGTCGCTGTTCCGCGAGCTCCTGACCTACATGATGGAGGACCCGCGCGACATCACCTTTTGCATGCACCTGATGTTCTGCGCGAAGGACATCGAGCGCATGGGCGATCACGCCACCAACATCGCCGAGACCGTGTATTACATGGTGGAAGGCCGACCTATCACCGACCAGCGTCCCAAGGGTGATCCGACAAATTTTGGCGCAGCGGTGCTGCAGAAATAGGAGACCGGGGATGGGAGCCAACATCCTGATCGTGGAAGACGAGGAGCCGTTGACCACGCTGTTGCGTTATAACCTCGAAGCCGAAGGCTACGAGGTCGATGCCGTGTCGCGGGGCGACGATGCCGATACCCGGCTGCGTGAGACCGCCCCCGATCTCATCGTGCTCGACTGGATGCTGCCTGGGCTGTCCGGCATCGAGCTGTGCCGGCGCTTGCGGACGCGGCCGCAGACCCAGGCGCTGCCGATTATCATGCTGACCGCGCGCGGCGAGGAAAGCGAACGGATCCGCGGCCTCGCCACTGGCGCCGACGACTACATCGTCAAGCCGTTCTCGGTGCCGGAACTGTTGGCGCGCATCCGCGCGCTGTTGCGCCGGGCGAGCCCCGAACGCGTCGCCATGGTGCTCAATATCGGCGATCTCGAGCTCGACCGCGAGAAGAAGCGCGTGTCCCGCTCGGCCCGCCCGGTCGATCTCGGCCCGACCGAGTTCCGGCTGCTCGAGTTCCTGATGGAACGCCCCGGCCGGGTGTTCTCCCGCGAGCAACTGCTCGACGGGGTGTGGGGCAGCGACGTCTATATCGACGAGCGCACCGTCGACGTCCATGTCGGCCGCCTGCGCAAGGCGCTCAACCGCGGCCACGCCGTCGACCCGATCCGCACCGTGCGCGGCGCCGGCTATTCGCTGGACGATCGATTTGGGAAAGCGAGCTGATCGTACCTGCGTTCCGTCACCCTGAGGTGCGAGCGTAGCGAGCCTCGAAGGGCGACGGCCCGAACGCTTGAGCAGCATCCTTCGAGGCCCGCGCTGCGCGCGGGCACCTCAGGATGACGATTTATCAGAAGAAGCTTAGCGCAGCGGACGCTTGTCCCGGCGCCGGTCGGTCGCCGGCTGATAGGCGACGCGGGAGTGATAGGCGCAATATGGCAGCGCGGTCACCGTATTGCCGCCGCAGAAGAAAAAGTCGGTGCTGCTCGGGTCGCCGATGGGCCAACGGCAGGTCTGCTCGTTGAGTTCCAACAGCGTGCGGCGCTGGCCGATCGGGATGATGTTGTCGAGCATCTCCGGCTCGGCTTCCTCGACCTCATAGGCATGGGCCAGCGCGGTATTGCCGCGGATCGAAGCGCGGCCGCCGATGCGCAGCATCGACGGCGAGCGCGCCTTGCGCGGCCGCGGCGCGCCGGTCGACGTGCTCTTGGCGCGGCCTGACAGGCCGAGCCGGTGCACCTTGCCGATCACGGCGTTGCGCGTGATGCCGCCGAGCTCGGCGGCGATCTGGCTCGCCGACAGGCCGTCGGACCACAGTTTCTTGAGCAGTTCGACCCGCTCGTCAGTCCACGACATGCTCTTTTCCTCCCTGAACGTGCGGGTAGAGCCTTGAAAGAATCCCCCACCGAGCCGGGCGGCGCTAAAATCCGCCCAACACACACTTACTCACCCGAACGCTTTAGAAGACTGTCCGCCGCACGAGATGTCGTACGTGACAATAAAAATGCTACAATATGGCGGGAGTCGGGCGCAAGAGTTGGCGCGGCACGCGTCCACACATTCCTGTCTGCGTGTGGATGATATGGGCGTAAATCGAGAACAGCGGGGCGTATTTTCCCGTGTTGACCGAATGAAGGCGTGGAAATAGAGTACCAGACCGTGCCGCCCGGAGAGGCGGCACATTTCGTTTCGGCAGCGCCGATTTTTTCTGCGCTGCGAAAGCGAGCTAGCCGTGACATCACATCTGATGCCGACCTTCGCGCGCGTCGACCTCGCTTTCGAGCGGGGCGAAGGCGTGTGGCTGATCGCGACCGACGGCGAGCGCTATCTCGATTTTTGCTCGGGCGTCGCCGTCAATGCGCTGGGGCACTCGCACCCGCAGCTCGTCGCCGCGATCGAGGAGCAGGCCCGAAAAGTCTGGCACGTCTCCAATCTCTACCAGATTCCGGAAGGCGAGCGCGCCGCCGAGCGGCTGTGCGAAGCGAGCTTTGCCGACTACGTGTTCTTCTGCAATTCCGGCGCCGAGGCCATGGAATGCGCGATCAAGGTGGCGCGCAAATACCAGTCGGCGAGCGGCGCGCCCGAGCGCTACCGCATCATCGCCTTCGAAGGTTCCTTCCACGGCCGCACCCTGGCGACGCTCGCCGCCGCCGGCCAGAAGAAATATCTCGACGGCTTTGGCCCGGAGGTCGACGGCTTCGATCACATGCCGTTCGGC
The DNA here is from genome assembly GCA_963756245.1 of uncultured Alphaproteobacteria bacterium. GTDB lineage: Bacteria > Pseudomonadota > Alphaproteobacteria > Rhizobiales > Xanthobacteraceae > BOG-931. Next base: position 329,502 of record CAVWOI010000025.1, on the reverse strand, counting down.
GATCTGGAAGCCGTCAAGCGCGCCATCGGGCCGCAGACTGCCGCAATCCTGATCGAGCCGCTGATGGGCGAAGGCGGCGTGCGGGTCGTCGAGCCGTCGTTCCTCAGGGCGCTGCGGGCGCTGTGCGACCAGCACGGCCTGATGCTGATCTTCGACGAAGTGCAGAGCGGCATGGGCCGCACCGGCGAGCTGTTCGCCTATCAGCGCATCGGCGTCACGCCCGACATCATGGCGCTCGCCAAGGCGCTCGGCGGCGGCTTCCCGGTCGGCGCCTGCCTGACCACGCGTGAAGCGGCCAAGGGGATGACCCCCGGTACGCACGGCTCGACCTTCGGCGGCAATCTGTTGGCGATGAGCGCCGTCAACGCCACGCTTGACGTCATGCTGGCGCCCGGCTTCTTCGACCGGGTCAAGCACAATGCGCTGCTCTTCAAGCAGCGGCTGGCTGAGATCAAGGACCGCTATCCGGCGCTGATCGCCGAGGTGCGCGGCGAGGGATTTCTGGTCGGGCTGCGCGCGCTCATCCCGGCCGGCGACATGGTCGACGCGTTGCGCGCCGAGAAGATGATCACGGTCTCCGCCGGCGACAATGTGGTGCGGCTGTTGCCGCCGCTCATCATCAGCGAGCAGGAAATCGCCGAGGGCATCGCCCGCCTCGACCGCGCCTGCGCGCAGCTGAATCGGGCCCATGCCAGGAGGCAAAAGCAGGAGGCGGCCGGATGAGCGGCGTCCGCCACTTCCTCGACCTCATCGACGTGCCGGCTACCGACCTGCGCCACATCATCGAAGCCGCACGCGCCATGAAGGCCGCGCGCCACGGCGCCGGAAAGCCGCTGGCCGGCAAGACACTGGCCGGCAAGACGCTGGCGATGATCTTCGAGCGGCCGTCGACGCGCACCCGCGTCTCGTTCGAGGTTGCCATGCGGCAACTCGGCGGCGATGCCATTTTGCTGACGGCGGAGGAAATGCAGCTCGGCCGCGGCGAGACGCTCGCCGACACCGCGCGCGTATTGTCGCGCTACATCGACGCCATCATGATCCGCACCCTCGACGCCGAAGCGCTCGCCGAGCTGGCGCGCTACGCCACGGTTCCTGTGATCAACGGCCTGACCCGGCGCTCGCATCCCTGCCAGGTGATGGCCGACGTGATGACGTTCGAGGAGCATCGCGGCCCGATCCGCGGCCGCACCGTGGCCTGGACCGGCGACGCCAACAACGTGCTCACCTCGTTGATGCAGGCCGCCGAGCGGTTCGAGTTCCGCCTGAACGTCGCCACCCCGCCGGAGCTGGCGCCCAAGAAGCCGCTTCTGGAATGGATAAAATCGTCCGGCGCCGAGATCCACGTCGGCACCGACCCGGAAGAAGCCGTCAAGGGCGCCGACTGCGTCATGACCGACACCTGGGTCTCCATGGGCGACCGCAACGGCGCGCGGCGCCATAACCTGCTCAAGCGCTATCAGGTCAATGCGCGGCTGATGGCCCGCGCCAAGTCCGATGCCATCTTCATGCATTGCCTGCCGGCCCATCGCGGCGAGGAGGTCACCGACGAGGTGATCGACGGCCCGCAATCTGTGGTGTTCGACGAGGCCGAGAACCGGCTGCACGCCCAGAAGGGGATTTTGACGTGGTGCCTGGAGGCTGATGGGCGGTAAGCCAAGCCGCACTCCATCGAGGCCTCCAAATTCCTTCAGCCTCGCCTATATTCAGGCGCGATGACCAATCCCGAACGCGCCATTCCCGTCCGCGAGCCTGAGCAAACCGGCAGCGACGACACCATCCTGCCGTTTGCGGTGAAGGCGCTCGACCTGCGCGGCCGCATCGTGCGGCTCGGCGCCGCGGTCGATACCATCTTGACCGGCCACGATTATCCGACGCCGGTGGCAAAACTGCTCGGCGAAGCCATCGTGCTCACGGTGATGCTGGGCTCGGCGCTCAAATTCGACGGCCGCTTCATCCTGCAGACCAAGAGTGACGGCCCGGTGCGCATGCTGGTTGTCGATTTCGCTTCGCCCGGCAAGGTGCGGGCCTGCGCCAGCTTCGACGCCGAGCGGGTCGCGGCCGCCATCGCCGCCAACGCGGCGGAGCCCGGAAAACTGCTCGGCCATGGCCATCTCGCCATGACCATCGACCAGGGCCCCGACATGAGCCGCTACCAGGGGCTGGTGCCGCTCGAAGGCGGCGACCTCGAACAGGCCGCGCACGAATATTTTTCGCGCTCGGAGCAAATCCCGACCCGGGTGCGGCTCGCGGTCGCCGAAGAATTCCGCGCCGGCCCCGGCGGTCCGCGCCGGCACTGGCGCGCCGGCGGAATTTTGGCGCAGTTCCTGCCGAATTCGATCGAGCGCTCGCGCCAGGCCGATCTCGATCCCGGCGACGCGCCGCCCGGCACGACAGCGCACGTCTTCCCCGAGGACGATGCCTGGGTCGAAGGCCGCTCCCTGATCGACACCGTCGATGACATCGAGCTGCTCGACCCGGCGCTCTCCAGCGAGCGCTTGGCCTATCGACTATTCCACGAACGCGGCGTCCGCGTCTTCCGCGCCGCGGAGGTGCAGGCGAAATGCTCGTGCTCGCGCCAGAGCGTCGAAAACATGCTGCGGAGTTTTTCCCAGAGCGACCGCGACGACATGGTCGAGAACGGCCGCATCACCGTGACCTGCGAGTTCTGCAACTCGACCTACGTCTTTCAGCCGGACGAGATAACGGCGCAAGACACGGCGGCGTCCTGAGCATGATCCCGAAAAAGCCTGTCACCGGACTTGATCCGGTGATGGAACCGGTTTTCGGATAAGATCATGCTCCAACAAAAATCCTAGCGCTGGCTTTTAGAAGCGGCGCGGGCCGAAAAAGTTGAACCCCGAGGGCTGCGCAACATTCCGCGATTCCTGGTCGTAGCTGAGCGCGTATTGCTGGTCGTCGCGCTGACGTGCCAATTGCTCTTGCTCTTTGCGCTTCTGATAGCGGGCCTGCTTCAGCCTTTTGGCTTTTTCGGTGGCCGCCGCTTGTGCCGCGGCCAAGCGGGCATCCTCTTCGTTCGCCGCTGCATCGTTCGCCGCTGCATCCGCGCTTTCGTCGGCTTTATGAATGACCGCCGGGCCCCACGCCCCAGGTTGCGGCGCTGGCGCGGGCACCGCAGCCTGCGTCACCGCGCCGATGAGACGCGGTTGCTGCCGTACCGCTTCCACCTGCGGCGGCCCGACGACGTGATGCCAGACCACCACCAGCATGGCGAACGCCGCCACCATCGTGCCGATATATCCGAGCAAAGCGATGAACATGGCAAACCCCACGCCCGCGATGTGCCGGGCGCACACGAACCAACGCTTTGGACGCTACCAATCGAGCGTCAGTTCAACGCGATCGCCAGGAGGCGGTTCCGCACAATGATTTCGTTTGGTTTTTCCGCGCGCGAATGGCTAACGGCTTCTAACTTCCGTTCCGGCCGCCAAATGGAACTTTTTCGGGCAGCTGCCCGAAAGGGGGTGAATAGCGAGAGTTCTGTGGATAATCCGAAAATGGACGCGCAACCTTCGTACAATGTCAGCGCGATGCCTATAAAATTTACCTGGAACAGTCTGTCACAAGTTACCGAAAGGGATACCAAGATGTCGTCAGCCGTGGACTCGATGCCGGACGCGAGCAGGCTCTATATCGGCGAGGGCGTGACCATCAAGGGCGAGATCAGCGTGCCCGATACCTTGGTGGTGTGCGGCTCGGTCGAAGGCGACGTCTCGGTCGGCAATCTGGTGGTCGGTGAAACCGGCGTCATCAAAGGCCGGATCATCGTCGCGCAGAACGCCGAGATTTCCGGCAAGGTGTACGACAAGCTCGACGTCAAATGCCTGATGATCCTGCGCTCGACCAGCCGGGTCGACGGCAATGTCAGCTACGGCATGCTGCAGATCGAGCAAGGCGCCACCATCGCCGGCGGCATCTCGTCGACCGAATACCGGCCGGAACAGAAGCCGGCCAAATCCGATCAGCCGGTCAGGCAGGAGCAGAAGCCGCTGCAGTCGCCGCTGGGCAATGGCGCGCGGCTCGGCAAGCAGCCCGACCTGTCGGCTTTGGATGCGGCAACGAACCCGCCACCGACGCGCTAGAACTTTTGTTTGAGCATGATCTTATCCGAAAACCGGTTTCCACTTTTCGGGATCATGCTCTAATCCGAAACGTCGGCGGACGCTGAATTCAATTCAGCGTCCGTTTCGATTCGACGCTGTCGAGCGAAAACGCCGGCACCTCGATATCGAAATGCTCGCCGCCGGCGCTGACCATGCCGTAGGTGCCGACCATAAAACCCGACGGCGTCTGCAGCGGCACCCCGCTGGTATATTCGAATTGCTCGCCGGCCTTGAGCACCGGCTCCTCGCCGACGACGCCGGCGCCGCGCACCTCCTGGCGGCGGCCGTTGGCGTCGGTGATGCGCCAGTGGCGGGTTTTCAGCTGCACCGTCTCGTCGCTGTTGTTGGTGATGGAGATGGTATAGGCCCAGAAGAAATAATTGTTCTCCGGCGACGAGCGGTCGGCGACGAACCGCGGTTTCACCACGACCTCGATATTGCGGGTGCTGGCACGATACATGGTGACGGTCCTGGCAATGGTCTTGACGATAGTCTCGGCGATTGTCCTGTCGCATTTCCGTCGCCGCGCCGCCAAGATCAGGCATGGCGCCGGCGCGGCCGACTTATAACCTCATAGAATTCCACGCATAAGTGAATAGATTCGCGCCCGTTGTTGCAATAACCGTGCGGACGCGCAAGCGTGCCCGTGGGTGATTTGGGCGGTCTTGCCGGGCTGCGACACTGCGGACTGCAATACTGCGGACATGGTTGCAAACCTCGACGTAGTCATACCCCTGCCGACGGCCACGCCGCTGCCCGCGGCGCCGGCCGCGACCGAGCGCGACCTGCGCCTCGATCTGTTCCGCGGCCTCGCGCTGTGGCTGATCTTCCTCGACCACATCCCGGAAAACGTCGTCAACTGGTTCACCATCCGCAACTACGGCTTTTCCGACGCCACCGAGATCTTCATCTTCATTTCCGGCTACACCGCGGCCTTCGTCTATGGCCGGGCGATGCGCGAGCGCGGTTACTTGATCGCCAGCGCGCGCATTCTGCGCCGCGCCTGGCAGATCTATGTCGCCCACATCTTCCTGTTCACGATCTTCATGGCCGAGATCGCCTACGTCGCATCAACGTTCGACAATCCGCTCTATGCCGAGGAAATGAATATCCTGGATTTCCTCAAGCAGCCCGACGTCACGATCTTCCAGGCGCTGCTCTTGAAATTCAAGCCGGTCAACATGGACGTGCTGCCGCTCTACATCGTGCTCTTGCTGTTGTTTCCGCCGGCGCTCGCCATGCTGATGTGGCAGCCGGCCTTCGCGCTCGCCTGCTCCGCCTTGCTCTATGTGCTGACGTGGAATTTCGACTGGAATTTGCCGGCCTATCCGAACGGCGTGTGGTTCTTCAATCCGTTCGCCTGGCAATTGTTGTTCGTGTTCGGCGCCTGGTGCGCGCTCGGCGGCGCCAGGCGGCTTCAGCCGGTGCTGCAATCGCGCGCCATCCTCGCCATCGCCATCGCCTATCTGGCGTTCGCTTTCGTCATCACGCTGACCTGGTACATCGAGCCGCTCGGGCGGTTGGTGCCGAACTGGCTGAGCGAATGGATGTATCCGATCGACAAGACCAATCTCGACGTGTTGCGCTTCGCGCACTTTCTGGCGCTGGCCGCGGTGACGGTGCACTTCGTGCCGCGCGACTGGCCGGGGCTGAAATGGCCGATCCTGCAACCGGCCATCCGCTGCGGCCAGCATTCGCTGGAAATCTTCTGCCTCGGCGTCTTCCTTGCCTTTGCCGGCCAGTTCATCATCGGCGAATATTCCGGCGGCCCGCTGATTCAGATCGCCATTAGCATTACCGGCATCGTCATCATGATCGGGACAGCGAACCTGATATCATGGTACAAGGCGATAGAAGGGCGAAGCCCCGGTTCGCGCGTCAAGCAACCCGACGCCGACCTCGCGGGAGGCGAGGCATGAGTGTGATCCTTGCGCTGATCACGACGATTGCGTTGATCGACGGTGCCGCGGCCGCGGCGCCGACGGATCGTTGCGACGTGCCGGATTCGTTTCTCACGAGCGAAAACGATCTCAGCAACGTCACCAACGCGGTCAAGGCGCATCAGCGCCTGGATATCAGCGTAATCGGCACCGGCTCCTCGTCGTTGGCGGGCATCGACGGCGTCCACTATGCCTATCCGGCGCGGCTGGAACAGGCGCTGCAGCAGCAATTAAAGGGCATTACGGTCAAGGTGACCGCGCATGTTCAGCCGCGCGCCTCGACCGCCGACATGGTCCCGGGACTGGCGAAAATCCTCGCCGACGACAAGCCGTCGCTGGTGATCTGGCAGACCGGCACCACTGACGCCATCAACGGCGTCGCCGCCGAGGATTTCCGCACCAGCCTCGACGACGGCGTCAGCGCGATCGAGAATGCCGGCGCCAATGTCATTCTGATGAACATGCAATACAGCCCGCGCACCGATTCCATGCTCGACGTCTCGACGCTGGCCGACGTCATGCACATTGTTGCACAGCAGCATAACGCGCTGCTGTTTGATCGGCTCGGCATCATGCGCAGCTGGAATGACAGCGGCACGTTCGATCTCTATACCGCTACAAAAAACTATGATATGGCGCGACAAGTTCATGACTGCATAGGCCGGGCTTTGGCGACCCAGATCATTAGTGCCGCGCATCTGGACGCCAACAGAATGCAAACGACACGTTAATGTCCCCTAACAAACCCTTAATGATCGCCCGCGTGGCGCGGGCCGTGGCCGCTTCGGCGGTTTTTGCAACTTTTGCTGCGGCGCACGCGCAGATGATCGAGCCTGCGCGTATTGTCGCACCCGGTTTCAACCTTGCTGCCGCGCCGGCCGTGATGCCCGCCGCGACCCCGGCCGTTGCTGCAGTGCCGCGACCGATCACGCCGGCCGCTTTGCCGCAGGCCTCCACGGCGAACGCTGCGCCACCGGCCACCTGCAGTGCGCCGACCGAGTTCAGCCATTTCGATCGCCCGCTGGTGCGCACCGCGCGCCGTCTCGCTGGCGGCCAGCCGCTGACCATCGTTGCCATCGGCTCCTCGTCGACGGCCGGCGCCGGCGCCAGTTCCCCCGATGCCAGCTATCCGAGCCGACTCGCCGTCGAGCTCAAGCAGCGTTTCCCGCTCGAGGACATCACCGTGCTCAACCGCGGCGTCAACGGCGAGGAGACCGAAGACATGATGGCGCGGTTCGAATCCGGCGTCATCGCCGAGCATCCGCAACTGGTGCTGTGGCAGGTCGGCACCAATTCGGTGCTGCGCGATCATCCGCTGGCGCCGCATTCGGCGCAACTGCACGAAGGCATCGACGAGCTCAAGGCCACCGGCGCCGACGTGGTGCTGATCGATCCGCAATATGCGCCGAAGGTTCTGGTGAAGTCCGAGACGCCGGGCATGGTCGAGCAGATCGCGGCCGCGGCCAAGGAAGAGAACGTCGACCTGTTCAAGCGCTTCGCGGTGATGCGCAACTGGTTCGAAGTGCAGCACCTGCCGTTCGACACGTTCGTGTCGCCGGATGGGCTGCATATGAACGACTGGGGTTATGCCTGTGTGGCAAAACTCCTCGCCACCGGCATCGCCGAAGCGGCGACCCGCCCGGTCGCCTCCGCGCACGCACGCTGATTGTCATGCCCCGCGAAAGCGGGGCACCCAGTAATCACCGACCGCGCAATTCATAAAGCGCCGCGCCGCACACATCCGCAGCGCATACTGGATCATCCGCCTTCGCGGATGATGACAATCTTCGCGGATGATGACAATTACACCGCATCGAGCCCGGCGAGCACGTCCTCGACGATATCGTCGGGATGTTCGAGGCCGACCGAGAGCCGCACCAATCCGTCGGTGACGCCGATCTCGGCGCGCTGCGGCGGCGTCAGCCGCTGATGCGTGGTGGTCGCCGGGTGCGTGATCAGGCTCTTGGCGTCGCCGAGATTGTTGCTGATGCGGACGAGCTTGAGCGCGTCCTGGAAACGGAACGCCGCCTTCTTGCCACCCTTGATCTCGAAGGCGACGAGCGTCGAGCCGCCGCGCATCTGCTTCTGCACCACCGCGGCCTGCGGATGATCGGGCCGGCCCGGATAGATCAGGCGCGAGATTTTCGGATGCTCGGCGAGCGCCACCGCGACGGTCGCGGCGCTGTCGGTCTGCCGCCGCACCCGCACGGCGAGCGTCTCCAGGCTCTTGAGCAGCACCCAGGCATTGAACGGCGACATCGACGGCCCGGTCTGCCGGATCAACACATGAATTTTGTCCATGATGAATTTCTGCGAACCGAGCACGACGCCGCCCAGGCAACGCCCCTGCCCGTCGATATGCTTGGTCGCCGAATAGACCACGCAGTCGGCGCCGAGCGCGAGCGGGCTTTGGAACAGCGGCGTGGCGAACACATTGTCGACCACCAAGGTGGCGCCGGCCGCATGCGCGATCTTCGCCACTTCGGCGATGTCGATGACTTCGAGCGCGGGATTGGTCGGGCTTTCGAGAAAGAACGTCTTGGTGTTCGGCCGCACCGCGTTTTTCCAGGCCTCGAGATTGCAGCCGTCGACCAAGGTCGAGGCGACGCCGAAGCGCGGCAGATAATCCTCGACGACGTAGCGGCAGGAGCCGAACATCGCCTTCGACGCCACCACGTGATCGCCGGCCTTCAGTTGCCCGACCAGCGAGATGGTGACTGCGGCCATGCCGGTCGCGGTGGCGCGCGCCGCTTCGGCGCCTTCGAATGCCGCCATGCGGCGCTCGAACATGTCGACGGTTGGGTTGGCGAAACGGGAATACTGGTAGCCCGGGTCTTCGCCCTTGAAGCGCGCCTCGGCCTGCGCCGCGGTGTCGTAGACATAGCCTTGAGTCAAAAACATCGCCTCGGACGTTTCGCCGAACTGCGAGCGCAACGTGCCGGACTGAACCAGGCGCGTTTCCGGGCGATAGGTCTTTTTCGCGGACGCGGACATGTGGCCTCCCTTGGCCAACGAGCATTGGCCAAACAAAACAAAACCCGGCCGGGAGGAAAATCCTCAAGGCCGGGCTCACACATCCCCGGCCTTTTAGCTACTTGTTTTACGTGGCTAGCAAGCCGGCCGGCTCAAATGACCACGGGATAAGCCGGCTTATACGCCGCGGCTGTCTTTGCGTCAAACCCGGCATCGGGTTAGATCGCTGCCACCATTTTCGCTCGATGTGGTGACCGCGTGCCGCTGTCTTTTTCGCCAACGGACGAAGGAATCCTGCCCGACCGCATGATCGCGGAACTGGCGGCGGACGGCGGCATTCGCGCGCACTATCCGTTCGCGCCGGGACAGATCCAGCCGGCGAGCCTCGACCTGCGGCTGGGCGCCATCGCCTATCGGGTGCGCGCGAGTTTTTTGCCGGGGCCCGGCACCACGGTCGCCGAGCGCATCGTCGAATTGAAGCTGCACGAATTCTCGCTCGCCGCCGGCGCCGTGCTGGAGACCAACTGCGTCTACATCGTTCCCCTGATCGAGCGGCTCGCCTTGCCTGCCGACATCGCGGCGGCGACCAATCCGAAAAGCTCGACCGGCCGGCTCGATGTTTTCACCCGTGTCATCGCCGACGAGACCCGCGGCTTCGACCGGGTCGCGGCCGGCTATGAGGGCCCGCTCTATGCCGAGATCAGCCCGAAAACTTTTCCGGTGCTGGTGCGCGAGGGCACGCGGCTGTCCCAGTTGCGGCTGCGCCGCGGTGACGCTTCATTGAGCGCCGAAGCCTTGCACGCGCTGCACGCTCGCGAGCGGCTGGTCGATCGCGCCGAGGCGGTGATGGGCGACGGCATCGCGGTGAGTATCGATCTCTCAGGCACCGGAACGAACGGCGCCGGCATCGTCGGCTATCGCGCCAAGCGGCACACCGCGGTGATCGAGGTCGATCAGCGCGATGCCTATGAGGTCGCCGATTTCTGGGAGCCAATCGCGGCGCGCGCCGACAAGAGCCTGATCCTCGATCCCGACGAGTTCTACATCCTGGCCTCCAACGAGGCCGTGCAGGTACCGCCCGATTATGCCGCCGAGATGGTGCCGTTTGATCCGCTGGTCGGGGAATTCCGCGTGCACTATGCCGGCTTCTTCGATCCGGGTTTTGGCTATGCCGGCTCCGGCGGCTCGGGCTCGCGCGCGGTGCTGGAAGTGCGCTCGCGCGAAGTGCCGTTCATTCTCGAGCACGGCCAGATCGTCGGCCGCCTGGTCTACGAGAAAATGCTGGCGCGGCCGGACCAGCTTTACGGCTCAGGCATCGGCTCGAACTACCAGGCGCAAGGCCTCAAACTGTCGAAGCACTTTCGCGCCTGACCGGCGGAATTTTCATTTGACCATGATCTTTTCCGAAAACCGGGAACCACTTTTCGGGATCATGGTCTGCTCCCTGACCAACGCGTATGCCCGCGCGGCCGCAAGCGCGACCGCAAACACCGCGATCCAGACGATGCGCGCGCCGTAGCGATCATGCGGGTCCGAGATGACGCCGCAGACGACGGCATTGCCCAAGAGCGCCAGAATCAATGTCGCGGCGAGCCGGCCGAGGTCGGCGAATTCGGCACTGTAGATGCCGAGCAGCAATAAAACGGGAAGCAGCGCCATCGCCGCCCAGGCCACCGGCACGTCAATGGCATTGACGGTCGCAAAGCCGATCTCACCATGCTGCTGCCGCGCCGCGCGCATCGCCGCCACCAGCGACGGCGTATAGCGCTCGATGATGCCGTAGGTGTGCCACAGCGTGGTGTTGATGCCCTCGCCGGTTGAGACTTCGACCAGTTGCCGCGCGGTGGCGCGCAGCGCGGTCTCGACCTGCAGGGCGGGATAATCGCGCAGGCTGCCGAGCACGATGGTGCGCATCTCGTCGCCGAGGCCGTCGAAACGGCCGAGATCATTGAACACGCTCTTGCCCCACAGGAAGGAATCGGCGTCGAGCGGCAATTGGTTGCGATACGGACAGAGCTTGAGCTGTTCGGTCGGACAATGATCGTTCAGGTATCGCGTGACGATGCCGTCTTGCAGCATGCGGCCGAACGCAATGCCGTAGCCGCCCGGAGTCCAGGCGATGGTCTTGCCGACGATATAATTGGCGCCGAGCAGCATGGCCGCGCTGAGCACCAAAGTCAGCGCCGTCGGCAAGAGGCTTCGGCGCGGCACCAGCTTGGCATTGAACGAGGACAATAGAAGCGCCACCGCGCCGAGGCCGAGCAGGACCGCGAAGGTGGCGCTATGGGTCGAAGCGGCGAAGGCGATGAACAATACCAGCATGACGCATTCGCTTCGCGACAGGCGATCGCGGTTCCAGACCAAGGCGTGCAGCCCCAGCACGGCGAGACCGGCGAAAATATCGGTCAGCAGAACGCTCGCCAGCCATGGCAGCGCCGTGGTCAGCGCCAGCACCGCGGTGATCGCCGGCAACGCGACCGGATGGACGTTGAAGCGTTGCGTCCGCAGCAACAGCGCGATGATCCAGACCGTCGCCAGCGCCTGCAGAACGACGACCGGCCAGAAATCGAGCGGCCAGCCGGCGGCGACGAACAGGCCGTAGGTGGTCGAGCGGCTCGGCACCAGATAGCCTTCGAACCAGCGCGCCAGATAGCCGCCGGTGTCATATTCGAGCAGGGGAAAACGATTCCACAATGCCGGCAACAACAGAACGAACGTTGCCGAAATCGTGGAAATGGCGCGCGTTACGATGCCCGGTGACTCGGTCATGCCGGCAGAATAGCGGACTTGTGGTGCACGGATCATTGCGCGGCGTGAGGCAATTCGGCGCGGTCGTCGACGACAAATTGCGCCGAAGCGCGTTGCAAAAGCGTGCATGACAGGCCGAAAAACCAAGATTCTTCTGGCATTTCAGCGGAAACGACGATTTGCTGTAGCGGGCGGCGCGGCAAGCGAGGACGGCGCATGGTGCGGGCGGCCATCATGGGCATCGCCGTATGGCTCGCTACCGCGGGCGTAGGCTTGGCGCCGGCGCTGGCGCAATCCGGCTTCGACCGGCCGGGCGGGGACTATTCGAGCTTCACCGTGGCCAACGGCGACCCTGCGGCCTGTGCCACGCGCTGTGAACGTGACAATCACTGCCGGGCCTGGAGCTTCTCCTATCCGTCGGGCTCCGGCAGTCCGGCGATGTGCTGGCTCAAGCGCGAGGTGGTGCCGCGGGTCGAGGCGAGCTGCTGCGTTTCCGGCGTGCGCGGCGCCGGCGTGATCGAGCCCAAGGTCGGCGACGTGGAATTCTCCATCGACCGCTATGGCGGCGACTACCGCGCGTTCGAGTCCAAGGCCGACCCTGCGGGCAAACCCTGCGCCGACGCCTGCCAGGCCGAGAACCGCTGCCGCGCCTGGACCTATCGCCGGGCCGGCTACGGTGTCACCGCCCCGCATTGCTATCTCAAGGAAACGATCAAGCCGCCACGGCATCGGCCGTGCTGTATATCGGGGGTGGTGCGGTAGGCTGCATCTATGCCGTTGTCATTGCCGGGCATAGCCGTTCTAAGAACGGCGTCGCTTCGTTCGCCTATGACCCGGCAATCCAACTTTTTGTTCGCGCGATTGAAGATGGATCACCGGGTCAAGCCCGGTGATGACGCTGAGCAAATAACGTTACCCCGTCCCACCAACGGTGATGCGGTCGATGCGCAAGGTGGGCTGGCCGACGCCGACGGGAACGCCCTGGCCGTTCTTGCCGCAGGTGCCGATGCCGTGGTCGAGCTCGAGATCGTTGCCGACCATCGACACCCGGTGCAGGTCGGTCGGGCCGTTGCCGACCAGCATGGCGCCCTTGATCGGCGCGCCGACTTTGCCGTTCTCGAGCCGATAGGCTTCGGTGCACTCGAACACATATTTGCCCGAAGTGATGTCGACCTGGCCGCCGCCGAAATAGACGGCATAGATGCCGTTCTTCACCGAGGCGATGATCTCCCCGGGATCGCGGTCGCCGGCCAGCATGTAGGTGTTGGTCATGCGCGGCATCGGCACGTGGGCGAAACTTTCGCGCCGGCCGTTGCCGGTCGGTTGCATGCCCATCAGCCGCGCGTTCTGGCGGTCCTGCATGTAGCCGACCAGAGTGCCGTCCTCGATCAGCACGGTGCGATTGGTCGGCGTGCCTTCGTCGTCGATCGACAGCGAGCCGCGGCGCAACGCCATGGTGCCGTCATCGACGACGGTCACGCCCTTCGAAGCGACCTGTTGCCCCAGCAGTCCGGCAAACGCGGACGTCTTCTTGCGGTTGAAGTCGCCTTCAAGCCCATGCCCGATCGCTTCGTGCAGCATCACGCCGGGCCAGCCTGGGCCGAGCACGACGTCCATCTCGCCGGCCGGGGCCGGCAGCGCTTCGAGATTGATCAGCGCGCGGCGTATCGCGCTATCCACAGTGCTCTGCCAGGCGTCGGTGGCGATGAAGCGCTCGTAACCCTCACGGCCGCCATACCCGGCGCTGCCGCTCTCCTGGCGGTCGCCATCGCCGACCACCACCGCGACGTTGACGCGCACCAGCGGCCGCACGTCGCGGTAGGTCTCGCCGTCCCCGCGCAAAATTTCGACCGCCTGCCAGGACGCCGCCAGGCTCGCCGAGACCTGGCGCACCCGCGGGTCCTTGGCGCGCGCATAGGCGTCGATGGTTTCCAGAAGCCGCGCCTTGGTCTCGAAAGCGGGGCTGCCGAGCGGGTTCTCCTCGCCGTAGAGCTTGACGTTGCTGCGCGGCGGCGGCGCCGCGTAGTGGCCGGAATAGCCGCCCTTGACCGCGCGCACCGCGTCGGCAGCCCGCTCGATTGCCGCCTCCGACAGGTCGGAGGCATGGGCATAGCCGACCGCCTCGTCCTTGACGGCGCGCAGGCCAAACCCTTGCGACGTGTCGTAGGTCGCCTGCTTCAGCCGGCCGTTGTCGAACGCCAAAACCTCGGACTGGCGATATTCGAGATAAAGCTCGCCGTCGTCGGCCCCGTCGAGGCCGCGGGAGACGATTTTGGCCAGACGCGGCCGGTCGAGGCCGGCACGATCGACGAGGGAGGTGGTTGCAGGGGGCATGGCGTTTCTTTCGTTGCGTGTAATGTCGCCACAAAGATAGTCTTGCGCGCTCCAATTTGTGAGGGGCTAATTTAGGGCGCACAGCGAGGGCCAAGATGACCGGAGAGGACGCTTACGCCGGCGGAGCGAGCAGCCAGCCCGCTGCCGGCGCGGCCGCACCCCCACCTGTCGCGCCGCTCAAAAATCCGCCCAAGCCGCACTTTGCGTTCACGGTCGGTATTGTCGGCCATCGCCTGAAGCAATGGTACATAAAGGACGCGGCGGGCCAGCCACAGCTCCTCGTCGAGACATTGGACAAGGTCACCGGTGACATTCGCCTCGCGCTCGAGGCGATCAAAGGCGCGGTCGCGCAGGCCTATCAGAAACACCAGTCGTTATTCGCACGCCAGGACCCAGAGCTGACGCTGGTCTCGGCGCTGGCCGATGGCGCCGACACCTTTGCCGCCAAGGCGGCCCTCGCGCTCGGCTATAAGCTCGACGCACCCTTGCCATTCGTCCGGGCTGACTATCAAAACGATTTCAGCGTCAAAGCCGTCGATGAGCATGGACCGACCCCGCGCCAGGAATTCCATACGCTGCTTGGACGGGCCCGTTCCGTTCTGGAATTGCCCGGCCGGCGCAAGACTGCGGCTGACACCGAAGAGCAAGGCGTTCTGAAGGAGAACAGAGCCTACGAGGCCGTTGGCCTCACCGTGCTCAGTCAAGCCGATATCCTGCTCACGGTCTGGGATCGCGGCGTGTCGCGTGGGCGCGGCGGCACCGCGGAAATGATCGGCGAAGCGGTGCGCATCGGCATTCCGATCGTCTTGGTCGACGCCAAAGGTGAAAGACCGATCGAACTGTGCTGGCGCGGCCTGATGCCGACACCGGCGCCGATTGTCGCTCTCGAAGATATGCCACACGCCCAACTGGCCGAAAGCATTCAAGGCGTCGTCGACGAATTGGTGCGTGCGCCAGCCGCGCCAGAGCAGCGCGCGGGTCTGCAACGCTGGTTCGGGGAAACCTTTTGCAGCACAAACGTTCGATTCGGTTTTCCATTGCTGATGAGTTTGTTGTTTACGCGCTGGATGAGACGCACCGATATTTTTCCAGCTCCACCGGACAAACTAACGAACGACGACTACATCGCGATCGCGGCTCCCACGCTGAGTTCCGGCAAGCCGAGAGAGATCGGATGGCTGGCCAACCCATATGGTTGGGCCGACGCCACCGCGATTTACTACTCGCAGCTGTTCCGCAGCGCCTTTGTCATGAACTTCGTGTTCGCCGCTGCCGCCGTGGTCGTCGCCTCTTTCAGCGTTGCGACGCGCGAGGTGCGTTGGCCGGCCTTTACCGAGTTCATTCTTATCGCGTTCGTAGTCGGCAACACGATCCTCGCCTGGATTCGGCGCTGGCATCCCCGTTGGTTTGAAGGCCGCGAACTGGCCGAACGATTGCGCGCCGCCCTCCCACTGTGGACGCTTGGCCTGCGGCCGGCATTTTTTCCGGGAGAAGAGCCAACCTGGACTGGCTGGTACGCCCGCGCCGTCGTGCGCGCGCAGGGACTGCGCGCCGGCGTTTTGGGAGCCGACGGACTTGCTGCCGAACGCGGCGTGCTGCTGACCTTGCTCACCGGCCAATGCGGCTACAACCACTCCAATGCCGCGCGAATGCTCAAAGCTAACCGGCGGCTGGAATATTTCGGATTGACCATGCTTTTCGCAACCGCGCTGGTGGCGTTCGATCACATGTTTCGTCTCGGACTGGTCGACTGGTTGCTTGGCCGCCGGATTCCGGCTCATGAGGCGATCATCTGGCTCAGCGTGGCGTTGCCGGCGTTGGCGACGGCCAGCTACGGCATCCGCGTGATCGGCGATTTCGAGGGCGTTCATCAGCGCAGCGAACGGACCTACCGAAAGCTCGACGAGCTCATTTGCGCAGTCCGACAGGATCCGGTCGATTTTGGGCTGTTGCGCGCCCGCGCCCGCACCGCCGCCGAGGCCATGCTGGGCGATGTCGCCAGCTGGCGGCTTTCCGCCGAAAGCCGCGGCTTGGCTATTCCCGGTTAGGCCCTTCGGCCGCGCCGGCGGTATCACTCGCGCTTGGCAATGCCGGCCTTCTCGATCACCGCGCCCCATTTGGCGATATCGGCCTTCATCCGCGCCGTCATGTCCTCGGGCGTGCTCCAGCGCATGGCCATGCCCATCTGGTTGGATTTACTCTGCACGTCGGGCCCGGGGATGACCTCTTTCATGGCGGCGTTCAGCGTAGCGATAATCGGCTTCGGCGTGCCGGCGGGAACCGACAGCCCGTTCCAGCTGGCGACGTCGTAGTCCTTGAGGCCGCTCTCCATCACGGTCGGCACATTGGGCAGATAGGCGGTGCGTTTGGCGCCGGTCGAGGCCAGCGCCGCGACCTTGTTGTCGGCGAGGAGCCCGCTCAGCGCGGCATAGAATTCGAACGCGACATCGACATCGCCGCGCATCACCGCGCCGGCCATGTCGGGCGAGGTGCGAAACGGCACGATCGCCGTCTTGATGCCGGCGGTGCTGGTGAACAGCTCGGCGGCAAGATTTTGCGTCGAGCCCGGATTGATGGTGCCGATATTGAGCTTGCCGGGGTTGGCCTTGGCGGCGGCGATGACATCGGCCACCGATTTCAGCGGCGAGCCAGCGCGGGTGACGATCAGCACGTCGAAGAACGCGGCGGTCGAAACCGAGTCGAAGTCGGTGAGGATGTTGTAGGGCAGCGACTTGAACAGCGCCACCGCGATGGCGGTGTTGTTGCCGGTCATCAAGAGCGTATAGCCATCGGGCGCGGCACCGGCGCCGGTCTGGGCGGCGACGATGCCGGCGGCGCCGGGGCGATTTTCGATGACGAATTGCTGCTTGAGGCGATTGCTCAATTGCTCGCCGAGAATGCGCATGCCGACGTCGGCGACGCCGCCGGCGGCGTAAGGCACGATCAGGGTCACCGGACGGTTGGGATAATCAGCCTCGGCTCGCGCCGCCGACGTCGCCGCAACAATGGCGGCGAACAGCGTTACGGCGACGACTTTGCACCCTGCACTCACGAGCATCCCTCCGGCCTTTGCTTGGCGAAGGTAAGCTCCCGAATGGGTCCGTCAATCGCCGCCGATGACGACCGGGCGCGACGACTGCGCGCAGGTGCGGCCCGAATTCCGGCACTACGGCAACAGGTCGTAGCCCTCGCCGAATCCCTTGAGGCTCATGGGAAAGCCGATGCCTTCCTCGGGCGTCTGGAAGATGATGAAGGTCGAGGTCTGGCCGTTACGCAATTTGGTGATCAGGTTGTCGTCCATGACCACTTCGGCGATGCAGCCGTTGGGCAGGCAGCGCACGAAGCCGGCGCGACCGACGTCGTTGTTGTCGATCTTCAGGCCGAGCCCCGACGGGATCAGGACGCCGAGCGGCGCTACCACGCGCATCAGCCGGCTCTTCTGATCGCTGGTCTTGAGCACGATGACGACCAGGCCGAGATTGGGGCGATCCTCGGCCGTCACGCTCTGCATCAGCGCGCATTGCTCGTTCTGGGCGCCGGGCGGCGTCTCGCAGCGGATCTGCCAGTCGCCATGGACCGAGCGGACCGCACCCTGGGCGGCGGCCTCTCCCGCCAACGGCAGCGCAGCCGCCAGCAGGACGGCGGCGCCGGCGAGCGCGGATGCCCGCAGCCGTCGCGCGACATCGAATATCGCCATGATCGTGTTTCCCTCGACGAGCCGCCCCCGATGGGCGCCCCACCGCGAATCATCAAGCCCGGTCGCCGGGCGAGTCTGCGTACATCGTGAGCCTACGGTGTCAAGATTGATCCAAATCAAGGCATTGTGGCCACGAAAAGGTGGATGAAGTTCCCGGCCGGCAGCGCCGGAAAGCGGCTCCGCGCAGCGCTTATCCCGGCCTCGCGATACGCGGTTAAGAGTGCATTGCAGCAGAGCCGGATTTGTGGTTTGAGGGGCTGGGATTCCCCCATCCCGCCGACGCCTGCCAACCAGAACCGTGGCGCAAGCCCCGCCGGACGCAGGCGGCGTCATACTGTTGCGGTCCGCGCCGGACGTAGTCTGCGCTGCTCGTGGGCGGTCATGACCCAAGATCAGAAACAGGGAGCAGAGAGACAGATGAAGGTTTTGTCACGCTTGACCGCCATTGCGGCGGCCGCCCTGTTGGCCAGCGCCGGCGCGGCTTTTGCCGGGCTCGGCCAGCCGACGCCCTGGCAGCTCGGCCTGCAGGACGCCGCCTCCCCGGTCATGGAGCAAATCATCTCGTTCCACAATTACGTGCTGGTGATCGTTACCCTCATTACGATCTTCGTTCTCGCCCTGCTGGTGTACATCGTCGTCCGCTTCAATGCGCGCGCCAATCCGACGCCGTCACGCACCACCCACAACACGCTGCTGGAAGTCTTGTGGACGATCGTCCCGGTCGTCATCCTGGTGTTCATCGCCATTCCGTCGTTCAAGCTCCTGTTCACCGAGCTCGACGTGCCGACGCCGGACCTGACCATCAAGGCGACCGGCAAGCAGTGGTACTGGAGCTACGCCTATCCCGATAACGGCAATTTCGAATTCGATTCGCTCATCGTCGCCGAAAAGGACCTCAAGGCCGATCAGCCGCGCTTGCTGACCGTCGATAACGAAATGGTCGTGCCGGTGAACAAGGTGGTGCACGTCCTGGTGACCGGCGCCGACGTCATCCATTCCTTCGCGGTGCCGTCATTCGGCATCAAGATCGACGCCGTGCCGGGCCGCATCAACGACACTTGGTTCCAGGCGACGGTCCAAGGCACCTTCCACGGCCAGTGCTCGGAACTGTGCGGCAAGGATCACTCGTTCATGCCGATCACGGTGCGGGTCACCGACGACAAGGGATTTGCGGCCTGGGCCGCGCAGGCGAAACAGAAATACGCCGACGGGGCCAACGCTCCGCCGACGACAGTGGCGGCGGCGCAGCAATAATCTTGGGCAACGATAATTTCGGGCAATAAAGTGAGCCGCTGACGGACGGCCTAAAGTGAAGGAACTGGCAATGGACACGATGGCACACGCGGCACACGGCGACGATAACGGGCACGCCATCCCGCACGGCTGGCGCCGTTATCTCTATTCAACGAACCACAAGGACATCGGCACGATGTACCTGGTGTTCGCGCTGTTCGCCGGCCTGATCGGCGGCTGCCTGTCAATCGCGATCCGCGCCGAGTTGATGTATCCCGGCCTGCAGTTCTTCCACGAGACGCATTACTACGACGTCGTCGTCACCGCTCACGGGCTGATCATGATCTTCTTCATGATCATGCCGGCGATGATCGGCGGCTTCGGCAACTGGATGGTGCCGCTGATGATCGGCGCGCCGGACATGGCGTTCCCGCGCATGAACAACATTTCGTTCTGGCTGTTGCCGGCGTCGTTCGCGCTGCTGTTGACGTCGCTGTTTTTCGAAGGCGAGCCGGGCGCCAACGGCGCCGGCACCGGATGGACCATCTATGCGCCGCTATCGACCTACGGCCATCCCGGCCCGGCGATGGATTTCGTCATCCTGTCGCTGCATCTTGCCGGCGCTTCGTCGATCCTCGGCGCCATCAACTTCATCACCACCATCTTCAACATGCGCGCGCCCGGCATGACCCTGCACAAGATGCCGCTGTTCGTATGGTCGCAGCTGGTGACTGTGTTCCTCCTGCTGCTGGCGCTGCCGGTACTGGCCGGCGCCATCACCATGCTGCTCACCGACCGCAACTTCGGCACCACCTTCTTCGATCCGCAGGGCGGCGGCGATCCGCTGTTGTTCCAGCACCTGTTCTGGTTCTTCGGCCATCCCGAAGTCTACATTCTCATCCTGCCCGGCTTCGGCATGGTCAGCCAGATCGTGGCGACGTTCTCGCGCAAGCCGGTGTTCGGCTATCTCGGCATGGCCTACGCCATGGTGGCGATCGGCGGCATCGGCTTCGTGGTGTGGGCGCACCACATGTATACGGTCGGCATGTCGTCCACCGTGCAGGCCTATTTCATCGCCGCCACCATGGTGATCGCGGTGCCGACCGGCGTGAAAATCTTCTCGTGGATCGCCACCATGTGGGGCGGCTCTATCGAGTTCAAGACGCCGATGCTGTGGGCGATCGGCTTCATCTTCCTGTTCACCTTGGGCGGCGTCACCGGCGTGGTGCTGGCCAATGCCGGCGTCGACCGCGTGCTGCAGGATACCTATTACGTCGTCGCGCACTTCCACTACGTGCTGTCGCTCGGCGCCGTGTTCGCCATCTTCGGCGGCTGGTACTACTGGTTCCCGAAGATGACCGGCTACATGTACTCAGAGTTCACCGGCAAGCTGCACTTCTGGCTCACCTTCATCGGCGTCAACATCGTGTTCTTCCCGCAGCACTTCTTAGGGCTGGCCGGCATGCCGCGCCGCATCGCCGATTATCCCGACGCATTCGCCGATTGGAATTACATCTCATCGATCGGCTCGTTCATTTCCGGCTTCGGCACGCTGGTGTTCTTCTTCGGCATCATCCAGGCCTTCATCCGCAAGGAGCGCGCCGCCGCCAATCCGTGGGGACCGGGCGCCACCACGCTGGAATGGACGCTGCCGTCGCCGCCGCCGTTCCACCAATTCGAGACGCTGCCGTTGATCAAATGAGCGTCACGGCTGCACGCATCGAGCCCTCGATCGCCGGCGTCGGCGATTATCTGGCCCTGCTCAAGCCGCGGGTGATGTCGCTTGTGGTGTTCACGGCGCTGGTCGGGCTGTTGATCGCGCCCGGCCATGTGCATCCGGTGATCGCGTTCACCGCGCTGCTCTGCATCGCGGTCGGCGCCGGCGCCGCCGGCGCGCTCAATATGTGGTACGACGCCGACATCGACGCGCGCATGCTGCGCACCGCCGGCCGGCCTATTCCGCAAGGCCGCGTCACCCCCGGCGAGGCGGCGGGCTTTGGGCTGACGCTCGCGGTGTTCGCGGTGGCGACGCTCGGGCTATTGGTGAACTGGGTCTCAGCTTTGCTGCTCGCCTTCACCATCGCGTTCTATGTCGTGATCTATACGATGTGGCTCAAGCGCGCGACGCCGCAGAACATCGTCATCGGCGGTGCCGCCGGCGCGCTGCCGCCGATCATCGGCTGGGCCGCGGTGACCGGCGGCATCGCCGTCGAGCCGATCGTGCTGTTCCTCATCATCTTCTTCTGGACGCCGCCGCATTTCTGGGCGTTGTCGCTCTACCGCACCGAGGACTATGCGCGCGCCGGCATTCCGATGCTGCCGGTGGTCGCGGGCGAAGCGGAAACCCGCCGCCAGATCTTGATCTACACCCTGATCCTGGCTCCGCTCGGCGTCGCGCCGTGGTTTCTCGGCTATGCCGGGCCGCTCTATGGTATCGCCGCCATGACGACCGGCGCCGCCATGATCGTGCTGGCGCTGCGCGTTCGCGCCGAACGGCAAGGCCACGCCGCCAGCAAGCAAATGTTCGGCTTCTCGATCCTCTATCTGTTCCTGCTGTTTGCCGTACTGTTGGCCGATCGGCTGTGGGGAGGGCTCGCCGCGCAAGTGGTCAGCCACTTCGCGGCATGACGATCATGAGTGATGCCATGAATGAGGGACCGAAACCGGAGACCGGCATCAGGCTTACGGAGCAGCAGTTGCGCGCGCGCCGGTCGCGATCGATCGCCATTGCGCTCGCGCTTGGGGCTTTCGTCGTGGTGATCTTTGTGGTGACCCTCGTAAAACTCGGCTCCAACGTGCTGACGCGGCCGATGTAGGCACTCATGCAGCAACCGACCAACCAGCGAAACCCAAGATCCGCGAGCCGCCGCGACCTCCTGGTCGCTTTCACCTGCGGCGGCGTGGTGGCGTTGATGGTCGGCGCGTCGTTCGCCGCGGTGCCGTTCTACAACTGGTTCTGCCGCACCACCGGTTACGGCGGCACTACCCAACGTGCCCATGCCGCGCCGGCGAAGACCAACGAACGCACGATGACGGTCTACTTCGACTCCAATATCGCGGCCGGACTGCCATGGTCGTTCGAGCCGGAGCGCCGCACCATCGACGTCAAGCTCGGCGAGGTGGTGACCGTCTACTACAAGGTCATCAATGAAGCCGCCCGCGTCACCACCGGCCAGGCCGCCTACAACGTCAATCCGCCGACCACTGGCATCTATTTCGAGAAGATCAACTGCTTCTGCTTCACCGAACAGACGCTGCAACCCGGCGAGAAGCGCGACATGGCAGTGGTGTTCTACGTCGATCCCAAGCTCGCCAAGGATTCCGAGCAAGACGGCACCAAAATGATCACGCTCTCCTACACCTTCTATCCGGCCAAGGCGCCGGAACAGCCGGTCGCGGTGAGCGCCCCGCAACCCCCCGCCGCAAGCGGAGGCGGATAGGCCGGTTCGGCCGCATCCGATGACAGCAATGACAGCGGCGCGCCCGGCCTCTACGGTCGCGCCAAAGTGGAGATGAAGACGATGGCTGACGCTGCCCACGCCAAACCGCACCACGACTACCACCTGGTCAATCCCAGTCCGTGGCCGGCGGTCGGCGCCACAGGCGCGCTGCTGACCGCAGTCGGCGCCATTCTGTGGATGCACCACACGGTCGCGTACGCCCCCGTCATCTTCGGCGCCGGCGTCATCGTCATCGCCTACACCATGTTCAGCTGGTGGCGCGACGTGATCTACGAAGCCGAGGTCGAGCACGATCACACCCGCGTGGTGCAGATCTCGCACCGCTACGGCATGATCCTGTTCATCGCCTCGGAGGTGATGTTCTTCGTCGCCTGGTTCTGGGCCTATTTCAACACCGCGCTGTTCCCGGACCAATTGCAGGACGTCGGCCGCATCGCGTTCACCGGCGGGGTGTGGCCGCCGAAGGGCATCGAAACCTTCGATCCCTGGCACTTCCCGCTGCTCAACACGCTGATCCTGCTCACTTCGGGCACCACGGTGACCTGGGCGCATCACGCGCTCTTGCAGAACAACCGCAAGGGCTTGATCTGGGGCCTCGTGCTCACCATCGCGCTCGGTCTTACTTTCACCTGCGTGCAGGCCTGGGAATACGCCCACGCCGCGTTCCACTTTTCCGGCAACATGTACGGCGCCGCGTTCTTCATGGCGACCGGCTTCCATGGCGCACACGTCATCATCGGCTCGACCTTCCTGATCGTCTGCCTGTTCCGCGCCATGGCCGGCCAGTTCACCCCGACGCAGCATCTCGGCTTCGAGTTCTGCGCCTGGTACTGGCACTTCGTCGACGTGGTGTGGCTGTTCCTGTTCGCCTGCATCTATGTGTGGGGCGGCGGCGCCGCGGCTGGGTAGCGCTGCAATCACCGCTCGCGTTCCGTCATCCTGAGGTGCGAGCGTGGCGAGCCTCGAAGGATGCACGGCCCGGGCCGTCGCCCTTCGAGGGCCGCTTCGCGGCCACCTCAAGGTGACGGAAAAGATTCGCGCGCCATGGCTGAGAGGGTAATCGAAACACTGTCCGGCTCGATCCGCGCTGGCTTGTCGTGCGCCTGCCCGCGCTGCGGCCGAGGCAAATTGTTCCAGGGATTTTTGACGCCGCGGCCGCGCTGTGAGGTGTGCGGGCTGGATTACGGTTTCGCCGATGCCGGCGACGGGCCGGCGGTGTTCATCATGTTCCTTGCCGGCTTCATCGTGGTCGGCGCCGCGCTGATCGTCGAAGCTCTCTATCATCCGCCGTACTGGGTGCACGCCGTGCTGTGGCTGCCTTTGATCGTCATCGTCACGCTCGGGCCGTTGCGGCCGATGAAGGGGCTGATGATCGCGCTGCAATACCATCACAAGGCCGAAGAGGGTCGCTTCGGAGGCGAGCCTTGAGCGCGCCGCAGGCGCCGCGGCGCGCATGGCGACGATCTTGGCTCGGATTGCTGCTCCCTGCTCTGCTCGCGTTCATCGTCCTGATCGGGCTGGGCACCTGGCAGGTCGAGCGCAAGGCCTGGAAGGAAGCGCTGATCGCCACGTTGACCGAGCGGCTCGCCGCGCCGCCGCAAGCGCTGCCGGCGCCAACGACGTGGCAAAGCCTCGATCCGGCCAACGACGAATACCGCCGCGTCAAATTCACCGCGCAGTTCGATCACGCCGCGGAAGCTTTGGTCTATGGCGCGGCGTCCGCGTTCCGCCCCGACGTTTCGGGTCCCGGCTATTGGGTCTTCACGCCGGCGCGCCTTACCGACGGCGGCCTGGTCATGGTCAACCGCGGTTTTGTGCCGGAAGACCGCAAGGAGCCTCAATCGCGCGCCGATGGACAGATTTCGGGACCGGTCGAGATCACGGGCGCGCTACGCTGGCCCGACGCACGGCACTGGTTCACGCCCAACGACGATCCGGCGCATAACCTCTGGTTCAGCCGCGACCCCCACGCCATCGCCGCCGCCAAGGGGCTCGGCGCCGTGACGCCGTTCTTCATCGAAATGGAGGCCCCGGCGCCCCCGGGCGGCCTGCCGAGCCCCGGCAAGATCGTGGTCAACCTGCCGGACAACCACCTGCAATATGCCATCACCTGGTACGGGCTGGCGGCGGCGCTGGTTGGGGTGTTCGCGGTCTTCGCCTTCGGCTCGCGCAACCGCAAAACCGGCGAAAAAGGTACCCCCTCGCGTTCCTTGTGAAGGGGTCGCCTTTTCTATTACTGTGCCCTGTATTCGGCCCCGGGGCATGGCGCCTCTCGGCCAGAACAGCGCGCAGAATCAATAGGTTAATGCAACACGTCTCGACCAGGGGCGAGGCCCCGATGCTGGGCTTTGCGGAAGTTATGCTCGCGGGTCTGGCCCGCGACGGCGGCCTTTATGTGCCGCAATCCTGGCCGCGGCTCGAGCCACAGGCGATCGCCGCTTTCGCCGGCCGCCCCTATGCCGAGGTCGCGGTCGACATCATCCGGCTTTTTGTCGGCGATGCCATCGCCGCGGCCGACCTCGCCCGCATGGTGCGCGAGGCTTACGGCACGTTCCGCCATCCCGCCGTGGCGCCGCTGACCCAGCTCGGCGTGAATACCTTCGCGCTCGAACTGTTCCACGGCCCGACCTTGGCATTCAAGGATCTAGCGATGCAGCTGTTGGCGCGACTGATGGATCGCGTGCTGGCGGCGCGCGGCGAGCGCCGCACCATCGTGG
The DNA here is from genome assembly GCA_963756245.1 of uncultured Alphaproteobacteria bacterium. Classification (GTDB taxonomy): domain Bacteria; phylum Pseudomonadota; class Alphaproteobacteria; order Rhizobiales; family Xanthobacteraceae; genus BOG-931. Next base: position 304,278 of record CAVWOI010000025.1, on the reverse strand, counting down.
TGGCGACCTCGGGCGATACCGGGGGCGCGGCGGTCGAGGCGTTCCGTGGCAAGAGCCAGGTCGATCTCGTCGTGCTGTTTCCGCAAGGCCGCATTTCCGATGTGCAGCGACGCATGATGACGACGGCAGCGGCCGACAACATCAGCGCCATCGCCATCGACGGCACGTTCGACGATTGCCAGGCGATCGTGAAAGGCCTGTTCAACCATCACGCCTTTGCCGACCGGGTGCGGCTCTCCGGCGTCAATTCGATCAACTGGGCGCGCATCGTGGCGCAGACGGTTTATTATTTCACCGCCGCGGTGGCGCTCGGCGCGCCCTATCGCAAAGTGGCGTTCACCGTGCCGACCGGCAATTTCGGCGATATTTATGCCGGCTATGTGGCGCTACGCATGGGCCTGCCGATCGAGCGGCTGGTGATCGCCACCAATGTCAACGACATTTTGGCGCGCACCCTCGCCACCGGCACTTACGAACTGCGCGACGTGGTGGCGACGACCTCGCCGTCCATGGACATCCAGGTCTCGTCGAATTTCGAGCGGCTGTTGTTCGACGCCTATGACCGCGACGGCTCCGCTATACGGGCGCTGATGGGTTCGCTCGCGCAATCGCGGCGCTTTGCGCTGTCGGCGCAGGCGCTCTCGCAAATCCGCGCCCATTTCGCCGCCGGCCGCGCCGACGAGGACGAAGTCGCCGCGACCATCCGCACGGTCAAGCGCGAGACCGGCAATTTCGTCGATCCGCATACCGCGGTCGGCATCGCGGTAGCCGAAAAAGAACCGCGCGATCCGGCGGTGCCGATGGTGGTGCTGTCGACCGCGCACGCGGCGAAATTCCCCGATGCGGTCGAGGCGGCCTGCGGGGTGCGGCCGCAACTGCCGGAATGGCTTTCCGATCTCGATAAACGGCCGGAGCGCGCCACCGCGCTGCCGGTGGACCAGTCCGCGGTCGAGCGTTTCGTCCTCAAGACGAGCCGGGCCGCGCAGGAAGGAGCGGCAGCATGAGTGTCGAGGTCACGACCTTGAAATCCGGCATCAACGTGGTGACCGATACGATGCCGCATCTCGAGACCGCCTCGCTCGGCGTCTGGGTCGCTTCCGGCAGCCGCGACGAGCGCCTTAACGAGAACGGCATTTCGCATCTGCTCGAGCACATGGCGTTCAAGGGCACGACGCGGCGCAGCGCGCGCCAGATCGCCGAAGAGATCGAGGCCGTGGGCGGCGATCTCAATGCGGCGACCAGCGCCGAGACCACGGCCTATTACGCGCGCGTGCTCAAGGCCGACGTGCCGCTGGCGCTCGACGTGCTCGCCGATATCCTGTCCGACCCCACCTTCGACCGCGAGGAGCTGGCCCGCGAGCAGAGCGTCATCGTCCAGGAGATCGGCGCCGTGGCCGACACGCCGGACGACCTGATTTTCGAGCATTTGAACGCCATCGCTTTTCCGGACCAGCCGCTCGGCCGCTCCATCCTCGGCACCGCCAAGACGGTGCGGTCGTTCCATGACGACACGCTGCGCGACTATCTCGGCCGCCACTATCGCGCCCCCGACATCGTGGTGGCCGCCGCCGGCGCGGTCGATCACGCCGCGGTGGTCGCCGATGTCGAAAAGCGCTTTGCGAGCTTCACCGGGCCCGCCAGCCCGTTGGCGGAGCCGGCCAAATTCGGCGGCGGCAGCCATGTCGAGAAGCGCGAGCTCGAACAGGTGCATATCGCCATGGCGCTGCCCGGCGTGGCGGTGACCGATCCGACGCTATACAGCCTCCAGGTGTTCACCAACATCCTCGGCGGCGGAATGTCGTCGCGACTATTCCAGGAGGCGCGCGAGCGGCGCGGCCTGTGCTATTCGATCTATTCCTTCCACATGCCGTATTCCGACACCGGCATGTTCGGCCTCTATGCCGGCACCGACGCCGCCGATACGTCGGAGCTGATGCGCGTCATCGTCGGCGAGATCGCGGGCACCGCCGACACCCTCTCCGAGCCGGAAATCGCCCGCGCCAAGGCGCAGATGAAGGCCGGCCTGTTGATGGCGCTGGAAAGCTCCGGCGCCCGCATCGAGCAGCTGGCGCGCCAGATGATCACGCGCGGCCGGCCGATCCCGGTCGAGGAGCTGGTCGAAAAGGTCGATGCGGTCACGGTCGAGACGGCGCGCGCCGCCGGACGCGCGCTCATTGCCCGCGGCAAGATGGCGACCGCCGTGCTCGGGCTCGGCTCCGGCCTTGAAAGCGCAGCCGCAATCGCCGAGACTTTGACGCGCCGGGCCGCGTGACCACGCATTATCGCTTCAGCCGCTTATCGCTTCAGCCAAGTATCGCCTCAGCCAAGTATCGCTTCAGCCGAAATGGCTTTCTTCCGCACCATCAATTTCAGCGAGCCGCTGCCGTCGATCTCAGGCGACGGCGTCGTGCTGCGCACGCCGCAAATGACCGACTTCGCCGAGTGGGCGGCGTTGCGCGAAACCAGCCGCGATTTCCTCACGCCGTGGGAGCCGACCTGGCCGGCCGACGACCTCACCCGCAGCGCGTTCCGGCGCCGCATCCGCCGCTACAGCGAGGACCTGCGCACCGACCAGGGCTATGCCTTTCTCATCATCCGCCGCTCCGACGACGTGCTGGTCGGCGGCCTGACGCTGGCCAATATCCGGCGCGGCGTCGCCCAGGCCGGCAGCCTCGGCTATTGGATGGGCCTGCCCCATGTGCGCCACGGCTACATGACGGCGGCGGTGCGCGCCGTCATTCCGTTCGCCTTCGGCACCTTGCGGCTGCACCGCATCGAGGCCGCCTGCATCCCGACCAATGCCGGCTCGACGCGGCTTCTGGAAAACACCGGCTTCGTGCGCGAGGGCTATGCGCGCGAATATCTGTGCATCAACGGCGTCTGGCAGGATCATCTGCTCTATGCGCGGCTGAAGGACGGTCAAGTGTCTTAATCACCAAGTGGCTTAACCGGACCTCCTTGGTCTTAACCAAATTTCCTTGCCTTCTCCGGGGCATGGAAGGAGCGCCTTGGGATAGCCACGGTTGATTTGCTATAAGGCTGTGGGCATCGCAGCCAAGGCGATGAGTGGGGGAATGCGGCGGGATCTCAATTTGATGCGGCCGGGCGATCGATTGCCGACCGCGGCGGTGTTCTTCCTGGCGCTGCTGGCGTCCGGTTGTTCGGGGAGTAGTCTCCTCGGCACCACGCCGTCCGCCCCCGCAGCCGGCACCCCGCCGGCGTCAAGCTCGCCTTCGTTCACTGACAAGATCTCGGGCTTCTTCTCCCGCTCGACGGCAACGTCGCAGCAGTCGGTCGCCGGCGCGGCGCAGGACATCGATTGCCCGCTGATCAATATCCGGACCGGCGCTTCCACGCTGACCATCGGCGCCACCAGCAGCAGCGCCGGCGACGCCAACAGCACCAACAACGGGGCGATGGCGGTGAGATATCAGGGCACCTTCGTGCGTGCCGCGCGCGAATGCGCTTTGGTCGGCGGCAACGTAGTGATGAGGATCGGCGTCGAAGGCCGCATCATCGTCGGACCGGCCGGCGGCCCCGGACAAGTCGACGTGCCGCTGCGCATCGCCGTGGTCGAGGAAACCACCGCTCACACCAAGCCGGTCACCACCCAGCTCATTCGCATCCCGGTGACCGTCGCCTCCGCCACCGAAAATCCGATCTTCACCCATATCGAGGAAGGCGTGACCTTCCCGATGCCGGCCAGTCTGGACAATTACATCGTCTATATCGGCTTCGATCCGATCGCCGCCGCGGCGCAGGATCATCCGAAGCCGGCGCCAAAACCGAAGCCGAAGGCCAAGCCCGCCAAGACGGGATGACAGATCTTGTTCTCCGTCACCCTGAGGTGCTCGGCGTGCAGCGCCGAGCCTCGAAGGGCGACGGTGAAAAGATTCATTCACCAGCCGCGAATGTCGGTGATGGTGGCTTTGAGCACCCGCATGTCGGCGATCACGGTGCGGGCGCCGGCATTGACCAGATCATGGGCGAGCCGGCCCGGCATGTGATTGCCGCCGACAAAGCCGATCGCCGTCATTCCGGCCGCGACCGCGGCGGCGACGCCGGGCACCGAATCCTCGATCACGATGCAGGACGCCGGATCGACCTTGAGCCGCGCCGCGGCGAAGCGGAACAGATCGGGCGCCGGCTTGCCATTTGGCACGTCGCTCGCCGAGAACAAGCGCGCTTCGAAGAAGCGCAGCAGGCCGGCGGCCTCGAGACCGGCCCGCAGCCGGTCGTGCGGCGACGACGACGCCACCGCTTTTGGGCCGCGCACCCAGGTCAGCGCATGGGCGACATGGGGCACCGCGCGCAGCTCGGTGCGGAAACGGCGCACGGTCTCGGCCGAAACGCCAGATGCAAAATTCGGCGGCAGCTTTCGGCCCGTGGCCGCTTCGACCGACGCAAACACGTCGGCCGGGCGCCGGCCGTGGTAGCGGCGCGCCAAGCCATCCGCATTTGCTGGAAATCCGGCGCGGGTCAGGGACTCGGCGAGGACCGCGCTCGCGATCGGTTCGCTGTCTACAAGCACGCCATTGCAATCGAAGATGACCACAGGTCCCTCCGATGCGTCGGCCACGCCGTTTGGCCGCCGTCCATCTTTTCAAGTTAACGGTCGCGACGATAGCGAACGGCCGCGGTATGCAAAGACCGCCGCCACGTTGTGCAACGTCTTATGCACAGAAATTGCGGTTAAGCCGCCAATTTTACACGACAACGTTGTAGCGGCCGGCGCCTCAGTTGAATTTTTTTCGGACGTCCTCGATGCCCTGCGCCAGCAGGTTCTCGGCGACCTTGCCCTTGGCCGCGGCGGCGAGGATCTTTTCGGCTGCGGCAACGGCCGCATCGGCGGCGGCGGAGCGGACGTCGGCCAGCGCCTGCGCCTCGGCCTGGGTGATCTTGGCCTCGGCCATCTTGGTGCGGCGGGCGACGAAATCTTCCATCCGCGTCTTGGCTTCGGCGGCCAGCCGTTCGGCCTCGGCCTTGGCGCTGGCGATGATGGCCGTGGCCTCGCCTTCGGCTTCGCGCCCCTTGCGCTCGAACTCGGCCAACAGCGCCTGGGCTTCCTCGCGGAGCCGGCGCGCCTCGTCGAGCTCGCCCTTGATGCGGCCCTGGCGCGCATCGAGCGAGTCGGTGAGCTTGCGGTGCACCCCGAGATAGGCCAGTAGCCCGAGGAACAGCAGGAAGGCGAGCGCGACCCAGTTCTCGGTTTCTTGCAAGGGTTCGAGCATCGATAAATTCCTCAGAGCATGATCCGGAAAAGTGGGAACCGGTTTTCCGAAAAGATCATGCTCTCCTCTAAAATCATTGCTTGAGCGCGTCGCCCAAGGCGGCGGCGATCTCGTGCTCGGCGGGCGCCTGTCCGATCAGGCGCTCGACGATGGCGGACGCGGTGTCCTTGGCGATAGCGCCGACATGGCCCATGGCGGCGGTGCGGGTCGCGGCGATCGATTGCTCCGCCGCCGCCAGCCGCTCGTGGAGCTCGGCTTCGAGCCGCTTGTTGGTCGCCTCGGCCGCGGCCGCCTGCTGCTCGCGGGTTTCGGCGGCGATCGCCTGGGCGCGCGCACGGGCGTCGGCCAGCGCTTTCTCGTAAGCTGAGTGCGCAGTGTCGGATTGCTCCTTGAAACCTTGCGCGGCTTTGAGGTCGTCGCCGATGCGTTTGCTGCGCTCGGCGAAGATCGCGCCGATGCGCGGCAGTGCCACCTTGGCCATCAGCGCGTAGAGCAGCACGAAGCTTACCGCCAGCCAGGCCAGCTGCGACGGAAAATGCTCCGCCTCGAACGGCGGAAACGCTGGGTGCCCGGCGGGCACTTGGCTATGGGCGACAGGCTCGGCCATGACGGCGGTTTTTTACAGCCCGAACAGCAGCAGAAGCGCGATCAGCAGCGAGAAGATGCCGAGCGCTTCGGTGATGGCGAAGCCGAAGATCAGGTTGCCGAACTGACCCTGCGCGGCGGAAGGATTGCGCAGCGCAGCGGCCAGATAGCTGCCGAAGATGATGCCGACGCCGACGCCGGCGCCGCCCATGCCGATGCAGGCGATGCCTGCGCCGATGTATTTTGCCGCGACCGGATCCATGACAAAGCTCCTTTTCGAGGTTGCAGCGGGCCGTCAGTGGCCCGGGTGTATCGCATCGTTGAGATAGATGCAGGTGAGAATGGCGAAGACGTAGGCCTGCAGGAAGGCGACCAGAAGCTCGAGCGCGGTCAAGGCCACCACCATGGCGAACGGCAGCACCGCGCCAAACCAGCCGAGGACTCCGGCGCCGGCGAGCATGATGATGAAGCCGGCGAAAACCTGCAGCGTGATATGGCCGGCCAGCATGTTGGCGAACAGTCGCACGCTATGGGACACCGGGCGCGACAAAAACGACAGCACCTCGATGAACACGATCGCCGGCAGGATCACCTTCGGCACGCCCTTGGGCACGAACAGATTGAGAAAGTGCAGGCCGTTGCGCCAGAAACCGTAGACGACGACGATCAGGAACACGGTCAGCGCCAAGGCCGCGGTGATGATGATCTGACTCGTCACCGTGAAGGAATAAGGAATGAGCCCGATCAGGTTGGCGAACAGCACGAACATGAACAGCGTGAACACGAACGGGAAGAATTTCATCCCTTCGGTGCCGGCCGAGCTGCGCACCGTGTTGGCGACGAATTCGTAGGACAATTCGGCGATCGACTGCAGCCGGCCGGGCACCACGGCGCGCGGCGCGCTGGCGCCGATCATCAGCGCCGAAACTCCGAACACGATGATCAGCATGAACAGCGCCGAATTGGTGAACGCGATCTCGCGACCGGCCAACTTCATCATCGGCACCATGTCGTGGATCTGAAACTGATGAATCGGATCGATTTGCATGATCTCGTCACCGTCGCACCAAAAGCGCCGATCGCCTCGTCCTAGTTCTTACGCTGGCCGCCGTCCAAACCGGGGCTTGCCACCACGCCCGCCGAACGCATCACGTTGAGCACGCCGGCGGCAAAGCCAAGCAAGACAAATACAATGAGCCCCCATGGCGCTACACCGAGCAAGCGATCGATGCCCCAGCCGAGGCCGGCACCGACCACCACACCGGCAACGAGTTCGCTCGAGAGCCGAAAGCCCCGGGCGTAGCCCGATGCAGTCGCCGCGCGATTTTCAGAAGCGTCATTCGATGGGTCTTCGGCACGTTTGTGTGCCAGCCCTTCGCCGAGCCGCTGGAGCCTCGCGGAGAGAGCGGCCTCATCGGTGTGCGCCTTGCTGCCGTTGTCGCGCGCGTCGCTCATGGTCTCGACACTCGCGGATTTGCGGCAATCGCTCGACGCCCGCCCCCTGAAGCCGGGCGGACCATACTGAGAGGGTAAATCCAAGTCAAGAAACGCAAGAGCTGTCCTAACATATTGAATTCATGTCAAATATGGGCGGTTTTCCCGCGAGCGAAAGGGGCCGTTTGTGCGTTGCGAAGCGGCAAACCGCGGCGCGGCACGCGGCTTTGGGCACAGCCATCGTCCTCCCATATTGACTACGCATACCGGATGTTCGCCGCTACTGTTTCGAAAACCGCTCCCAGCCAGGAGATGATCATGCTCAACAAGGCCTTTGCCGCCGCCATCGCTGTCTGCTGCCTGAGCACGCCGGTCTTTGCCGACGACGCGACGCCCGATACCAATGGCGGGCGCTATACGCTCAACAAAGTGACCGACGGTTTTGTCCGGCTCGACACGCAGACCGGCGAAGTCGCGCTGTGCAGCCAGCGCACCGTCGGCTGGGCGTGCCTGGCGGCGCCGGAAGATCGTGCGGCGTTCGAGGGCGAGATCGCGCGGCTGCGCGGCGAGAACGCCGCCCTCAAGCAGGCCCTGCTGGAGCGCGGCCTGCCGCTGCCGTCCGGCGCGACTCCGGAACGCTCCGGCAACCACGACAACGACATCACGATCCGCCTGCCTGACAACGCCGATATCGACCGCGCCGTGGCCTATATGGGCCGGCTATGGGGGCGCTTCGTCGATGCCGTCAACAGGGCGCAGCGGCAGATGCTGAACAAGAGCTGACGGCTTAGGCTTTGAGCGAATTATCCGCCATCCATACGACGCGCGTGGAGACGATCGCGCGAGCGACGCTTGCGATACAAACGTCCGGCGAAGGTTTTTTCGAGATCACGCGCGAGGTCGCGCGCTTTCTGCAACAGATCAAGGCGCGCGACGGCGTGGTGCTGCTTTATCTGCGGCACACCTCGGCCTCGCTGGTGATCCAGGAGAACGCCGACCCGGACGTGCAGACCGATCTCGTCACCGCGCTCAAGCGCATCGCGCCGGCCGACGCCGGCTGGGTTCACGACGTCGAGGGGCCCGACGACATGCCGGCCCATATCAAGGCCATGGTCAACGGCGTGTCGCTGCACGTGCCGGTCGCCGGCGGCAAAATGGGACTCGGCACCTGGCAAGGAATTTATGTGGCCGAGCACCGCGCACGGCCGCACCGCCGCGAAGTGACGCTGCAATTCCTCGGCTGTTGCGGCGAATAGCCGGGTGTGATCGCCATCACATCATGCAATCCGCGCAACGCTGCAATGAGAGCGGCAGCGTAGTCGCTCGGGTTCCGAACCAATAGCTCCAAACAGCACGCGCCGGGGCAATAAGGGCGCGGCCGAGCGGGAGGACCAAGGGGACTGACTTTAGGCCGGGATTGGCCGCGAAAGGTTCGCACTTGGATCGCTTCATCGGAATGGCGGTATTCGCCAAAGTCGTCGAGTCCGCGAGTTTTGCCGCGGCGGCTCGGCACTTCGATATGTCTCCCGCCATGGTGAGCAAACATATCCACACGCTCGAAGAGCGGCTCGGCGTGCGGCTGCTCAATCGCACGACCCGCCATGTCAGCGCCACCGAGGTCGGGCAGAACTATTATGAGCGCTGCCTGCGTATCCTCAACGAACTGGAAGACGCCGATCGCGCCGCCGGCGATCTGCAGGCTGCGCCGCGCGGCCTGCTCAGGGTGACCTCGTCGGTATCGTTTGGCGTGCGCCAGCTGGCGCCGGCGATTGCCGATTATCTCATCGCCTATCCCGACGTCTCGATCGACTTGAGCCTTCACGATAACTATCTCGATCTGCTCGAAGAGCGCATCGATCTGGCGATCCGGCTCGGCCAGCTTTCGGATTCAAGCCTGATCGCCAGGAAATTATATACGGTCGAAATGGTGCTGTGCGCCTCGCCCGGCTATCTGGCGGCGAACGGCACGCCGCAACAGCCGCGCGACCTGCTCAAGCATAATTGCCTGATCTACACCTATGCGACGCCGCGGATGTGGACCTTTACCGATCCAAGCGGCAAGTCGGAGGTCATCCGTATTTCCGGGCGCCTCGCCGCAAACAGCGGCGACCCGCTGCTGGCGCTGGCGCTCAAGGACACGGGAATACTGCTCGGTCCGGACTATCTCGTTGCCGACGGTCTCAACGCCGGTCGGCTGGTCCGCCTTTTGCCCGACTACAAGACGCAGGAAACGCCGGTCTATGCCGTCTATCCGCACGGGCACTTTCTGTCGGCGAAAACCAGGACCTTCATCGATTTCCTCGCGGCACGTTTCGCGCATTCGCCACAGATCAAACAAAACGGCCACGACGGCACGAGGCTCGTAACCGTGCCGCCCGATCAGCACACGGTGGCCGACGCGATGCGACATCCGCCTCTTCCGGGCAATTAAAAACGAAACGAGGGCGGGCCAAAGCCCGCCCCCGTTTTCACTTATGCTTCGGTCGCGTGCTTCAGTCGCGCAGAAGCATTTCATTGTAGCCGGTGCTGCCGCCGCCGGTGGCAGCCGGGCTGTTCGCGGCATCTGAGCCGGAGCTGAACGGAACCGCGGCGTAGTCGTAGAGGCCGCGCTCAGGCACAGCAGCAAAGCTGTTGCGGCCGGTCTGGCGAACGGCGACCTTGCCGGCATTGCTCTGCCGGGCGGCAACCTGCTGATTCTCCGGCGCGACGGTCCAAGCCGGCTTGGTGCCACCTGGTCCATAGGCGAACGGCAATTCGTTGCCGGTGCCATCGCTTTTATTGAAGGACTGGGCGAACGCGGGCGAAGCGACACTCATCGCCGCCAGCACGGCAATCAGCGCAAGCTTTGATGTGTTGATCATGACTATTCTCCTCGTTACGCAGCCGATAACGACCTAACGGCGTTATTGCTGCTGCGCAGGAGATGGGCTCGGGCGGGCCATTCTTAATCGGGGAACCGGCGAACAGACTATCAATGAAAGGCGAATAATCGCTTCGGCGCAAAACGCCGGATTATGTGCGGTTTACGGCTGTTTCGACTATGGACGCGCCGCGGCCTGCCGCCACCGCCGGCCTGTGGACCATCCACGCCGATCGGTCCTAAAATGCCGCACACGACCGGAACGCCACATTGGCCGAAGAACAATTGCATCATCTCCTGATTGCCGACGATCATCCGCTGTTTCGCGGCGCGCTGCGCGAGGCCGTGTCCGGCTTGTTCGACCGCGCCGATATTGGCGAGGCCGGCACGTTCGAGGAGATCACCGAACAACTCGAACGCGGCGGCGACGTCGATCTGATCCTGCTCGATCTCAGCATGCCCGGCGTGCGCGGTTTTTCCGGCCTGATGTATTTGCGCGCGCAATACCCCGGCCTGCCGATCGTCGTGGTGTCCGCCAACGACGATCCGGCGGTGATCCGTCGCTGCATGGAATTCGGCGCCTCCGGCTTCATTCCAAAGACGCTCGGCATCGACGCCATGCGGGGGGCCATCGCCCGCGTGCTGGCCGGCGAAGTGTGGACGCCGCCCGACGTCGATCTTGCCCGCCAAACCGACGCCGAGACCACGGCAATGATCGCGCGGCTCTCGAGCCTGACGCCGCAGCAGGTGCGCGTGCTGATGATGCTCTCAGGCGGCTTGCTCAATAAGCAGATCGCGTTCGAGCTCGGCGTCTCGGAAGCCACCGTGAAGGCCCACGTTTCCGCAATCCTGCAAAAGCTCGGCGTCGAGAGCCGCACGCAAGCGGTCATAGCAGCCGGTCGAATCGAAGCAGGGCAGTGGCCGCATCACCCACAGTCATCGTCATCCTGAGGCGCGCGCCGAAGGCGCGCCTCGTAGGATGCTGCTCCAGCGCCTCGGCCGTCGCCCTTCGAGGCTCGCTACGCTCGCACCTCAGGGTGACGGAATGTTTGCTGACGATTACTCCGCTGCGACGCGTTGCACGCGCCACTGGGTGATCAGCGCGCGCAATGATGCGGGCTTGAGCGGCTTGTGCAGAACGTGCACGCCTTCGGCTTGCGCTTCCTCGCGCACGTGGAGCGAGCGGTCGGCGGTGATCAGGATCGCCGGCACATCGCGGCCGAGGCGGCGGCGCAGTTCGGCGATCGCGGCGATGCCGTTGCCGCCGTCGAGATGATAGTCGACCAAAAGGCCGTCCGGCTCGAGGCCACTGGCGTCGATCGCAGCGAGCGCCTCGGTGAGGTCGGCTGCGGTCAGCACGCGGCAGCCCCAGCCGCCCAAGAGCTTCTCCATGCCGTCGAGGATGCTGCGGTCGTTGTCGATGCACAGCGCGACCGTGCCGGTGAGCCGGCCGGCACCGGTTCGCGTCAGGGCGGCAACGGCCGGGCTCGCCGCGGCCGCCGCCGCGCGCGGCACCTCGACGGAGAACCGCGAGCCGTGCCCGACCACGGATTTCAGCGCCACCTCACTGTCGAGCACACGCGCGATACGCTCGACGATGGAGAGGCCCAGCCCGACGCCGCGCGCGACCCGCGCGCCCTGATCGAGGCGGTGGAATTCCTTGAACACGGCGCGGCGCTTGCCATGCGGAATACCGATGCCGGTGTCATAGACGTCGATGCGCAGCTTGCCGCCGCGGCGCCGGCAGCCGACCAGCACGCTGCCCGCGGGGGTATATTTGATCGCATTGGAGACCAGGTTTTGCAGAAGCCGCCGCAGCAGGCGGCGGTCGGAGCGCACGGTCAGCGCGCACGGCATGAAGCGGAGCTTCAGGCCTTTCTCGCGAGCCAGCGGCGCGAATTCGACGTCGAGCCGCTGCAACAATTCGTCGACGCGGAAATCGGTCAGTTCCGGCTTCATGGCGCCGTTATCGAGCCGCGAAATGTCCAATAGCGCCGCGAAAATCTCCTCGACCGCTTCCAGCGAGGCGTCGATGTTCTGCACCAGGTCGCCGTCGGCGGCTTCATTGTCGGTTTGGCGCTGGCGCTCGATCAGGCTGGTGACGTAGAGCCGCGCCGCATTGAGCGGCTGCAAGATGTCGTGGCTCGCGGCGGCGACGAAGCGCGTCTTCGACACATTGGCCTCGTCGGCTTCGGCCTTGGCGCGCTCGAGCTCGGTGTTGAGCCGGGTCAGCTCCTTGGTGCGCTCGCGCACCCGGCGCTCCAAGGTGGCGTTGGCGCGCTCCAGCGCCTCGGCCGCTTTCACGCTCGGGGTGATGTCGGTGAACGTCGTCACCAGGCCGCCGTCGGGCATGTGATTTGAGCGGACTTCGATTACCAATCCACGCTCGGCGAAGCGTTCCAGGAACGGCTCGACCTCGGAGGTGTATTTGGCGATGCGCTCGGCGATGGCGGCATCGAAATTCTTTTCGTCGCCGTGCTGGGCGACGTAGCGCAAAATCTCGCCGAGCGCGATGCCGACGCGAGTGAGGCCATGCGGCAAATCGAAAATCTCGCCGAATTGGCGATTCCAGCAAACGAGATTGAGGTCCTTGTCGAACACGGCAATGCCTTGGCGCACGTGGTCGAGCGCGGTCTGCAAAATCTCGCGGTTGTAGTGAAACGCCGCATTGGCGTCGTCGAGGAGTTTTAGCGCGTCCTTGGTCGAGACCGTGCGCTTGCGCAACAACAGCGACAGCACCAGCCGCGACGACGCCGCGCCGATGGCCGATGCCAAGAGATATTCGCCGTATTGCAGCAGCTGGAAATCCGCCTCGGCCCCCGCCTCGAGGCTGATGCGGCGCGAGGCGGCGAAGCTTGCGAAGGAGTTGCGGGTGCGCTCGTCGCCGAGGTAGCGCGCTACGGTTGCGATCAATTCCTCGACCGTGACGGAAGCGCGCCGCAGCCTAAAACTCGGCGCCATCGGCGCCAAGATCGGCGCCATGATCGGCGCCAAGGTCGAGGGCACGAACACGTCCGCCTGCACGCGCTCGATCGACGTCGGCCGCCGGCTCAGCGACCAGCCGACATAACAGGCGATATTGACGGCGAGACTGAGCAACACGCCGTGCACCAGCGGCGGCAGATCGACGCCGAACAGCGCCTGCGGCCGCAAAAAGCCAAAACCCCACGGCCCGTCGGTCAAAATGCCGGCGCTGACGATGCCGGCATCGGAAATGCTCGGCAGCAACAGCGTATAGCCCCAGACCAGGATGCCCGCGGTCATGCCGGCGATGGCGCCGCGCGCGGTGCCGCGCGGCCAGATCAGCCCGCCGAAAAACGCCGGCGCCAGCTGCGCGATGGCGGCGAAGGACAACAGCCCGATGGCGGCAAGCTGCGCGTCCCCGGCGGAGCGATAATAGATGTAGGCGAGCAGCAGAATGACGAAGATGGCGATGCGCCGCGTCGTCAACAGCCAGGCGCCGGAATCGCTTGGTCCGGCAAGCGTGGCGCGGCGCTTGAGCACCAAAGGCACCACGATGTCGTTCGATACCATGATGGCCAGCGCCACCGATTCGACGATCACCATGGCGGTCGCCGCCGACAGCCCGCCGACGAAGGCGACGAGCGTGATCAGTTCGGAATGGGCGGCGATCGGGAGCGCCAACACGAACATGTCGCTGTCGACCTTTCCCGCGGGGAACGTCAGCAGGCCGGCCATGGCGATCGGCAGCACAAAAAGGTTGATCAGCACCAGATAGACCGGGAACAGCCAGGCGGCGCGGCGGATCTCGGCCTCGCTGTGGTTCTCGACCACCGCGACGTGGAATTGCCGCGGCAACAGCACGATGGCGAACAGCGACAGCACCGTCATCGCGCCGAACCCTGCCAGCGGCGGCATGCGGGTGAGCACGGCCGCGGTATTGGCCTGGTCGAGAGCGCGGGCGAACAGCGCCAGCGGGCCATGAAACATCACGAAGGTCACGAAGATGCCGACGGCGAGGAACGCCACCAGCTTGACGATCGACTCGGTGGCGATCGCCAGCATCAACCCGTCCTGATGCTCGGTGGCGTCGGTGTGGCGGGTGCCGAACAGCACCGCGAACGCCGCCATCAACAGCGCGACGAACAACGCGCTGTCGCCGACGATCGGCTGCGCGCCGCCCGGATAGGCTTGCGCCAAAATGGTGCCGACCGACGACGACACCGCTTTGAGCTGCAGCGCGATATAGGGAACCATGCCGACGATGGCGATCAGCGCCACGGTGGCCGCCACCGCCTGGCTCTTGCCGTAGCGCGCGGCGATCAGATCGGCGATCGAGGTGATGTTCTGGCCCTTGGCGAGTCGCACGATGCGGATCAGCAACGGATAAGCCAGCCCGACCATCACCATCGGGCCGATATAGATAGCGAAGAAATCCAAGCCGCCGCGCGAGGCCAGGCCGACGGAGCCGAAGAACGTCCACGACGTGCAATAGATCGCCAGCGACAGCGGATAGATCAGCAATCGCGACGTGGTGCCGCGCGACAGCTCGCGCCTGCGGTCACCATAGCTCGCCACCAGGAACAGAAAGCCGATATAGGCAAGGGCGATGATAACGACGACCCAGCCCTGCAACATGGCCTTACCCCAGACATGACCTCGGCCAACGACTACGCGCGGCGTTGTTAGGTCCCCAGCGCCCGATTTTAATGAAAGTCATCACTTTTCCAATGCCCTGTCCATGGCATGCGTCGTCGCGAACGCCGCGTTGACGGCGCTTGAGCCAGGGCGCATTCATGGGCAAACGATGATCCCTGCCCTTCCCGCGCGGCGCGTGCTGATCGAAACGACCGAGACGCTTGCGATCGCGCTCGCCGGCGGGCTGACATTTACCTATCTGGCATTGCCCGCGGGGCTCGTCTCCGGCTCGGTCCTGGCCGTGGCGACGGCGGCGCTGTTGGGCCGGCCGGTCCGGATGCCGCTGCTCCTGGCGCGCTTCTGCTACGTCATCGTCGGCATTCTACTCGGCGCCGTGGTGACGCCGGACACGCTGCGCGGCGTGACCACGTGGCCGGTGAGCATCGCGCTATTGATGCTGTGCTCCGTCGTCTTGATGCTGGCGACATCGAGCTATCTGCGCGTCGTGCACCGTTGGGATCCGCTCTCCGCGCTCTTGGGCGCCAGTCCCGGCGCCATGGCACAGGTGATCGCCTTGTCGTCGGAGCTCGGCGGCGATCTGCGCGCCATCGCCATCGTGCAGACCATGCGCGTGTTGTTGATCGTCATCGGCCTGCCGAACGGGCTCGCACTGTTCGGCCTCGTGGTGCCGGCGGTCGCAGTGGCGCGCGGCCCCGCCGACGTCTCCGTGCTCGGGCAAATGATCCTCCTGGTCGCGGTTTCGATCAGCTTCGCCGTCGCGTTCTTATACTTGCGGTTTCCGGGCGGCTTGATGTTCGGCGCGCTGACCGGATCGGGCCTGCTGCACGGCAGCGGCTATATTCACGCCGTGCTGCCGTGGTGGGTCGGCTCCAGCGCGGTAATCGCGCTCGGCGCGCTGGTCGGCTCGCGTTTCGCCAATACAACGGCGCGGATGCTGGTCGGCTATCTCGGCGCCGCGCTCGGCTCATTCGCCGTGTCGATGGCGGTCGCGGCGGTCTTCATCGCCATCGTTGCCTATTTCTTTTCGTTCCCTATCGCCAATATCGTCATCGCGTTCTCACCGGGCGCGCAAGACACCATGATGGTGCTCGCGCTGGCGCTGCATCTGGACCCGGTTTATGTCGGGGCGCATCATCTGGCACGGTTTTTGGTGGTGACGTTCTCGGTGGCCATCGCCGCGCGGCGGATTGCGCAGCAAAAGAACGCGGCGAATAATCGCAAACGGCTGGAGCACTCTGGTATCGAGGAATAATCCGCATGTCGCGATCGCGCATTGCGTGAGGAAGGCGGCGGTTCGGAATCTGGATCAGCAAGCGGTCAATCGCGAAAATATCATGCTTCCGGCTCGTCGTCCTTGTGCTTGTGCAAAAACCGGGCGATTTGGCCTCGCAACGCTGCCGTATCCAAGAGATCGCCCATCGATCCGGCCGTGTCGAAAAGCTCCCGCTGCAGTTTCGCCGGCAGCGTATTCCACTGCATGATGACGGCCGCGCCCAGGCAGCGAAGAACACGCTCTTCTTCAGCGAGGAGAGTGATATGGCCGGGTTTCTCTTCGGCCGGCACCTGCACCATCTTGTCGAAATTGTTCGCCAGCCATTCTTCGTTGTCGGCAAGCGAGCTGAAACTCTCTTTCGAGTCTTGCAATTTGCGAATCTGTCCTGGGTCGTTCGACCCTTTGATAAGATCGCCGTATTCCTTCGACTTCGCGCGATATTTCTTTTCGGTGAACATTTGCGCTTCCCTCCTCAGGACCCTGCGACGGTTGCGAGAGTGGCCGAGCCAACACCGATCGAACCAAGACCAATCGAACCATGGGTGATCGAGACTGTCGTGCCTTGGGGGGTCGTCACGGTGTCAATGCGCGCGCCGAGCTGTTTGGCGAGCGCCTCGACGATGATCGTGCCCAATCCGGACGTTGTCTTGGCCGGGCGCAGATGGGCCTTCGGCTTCCCAACACCATTGTCGGAAACCGCAAGCCGCCAACCTGTATCAGCCACCTCATAGGCAACGATAAGCCGGCCGGCGGCGCGGTCGCCGGCAAAGGCGTGCTTGAATGCATTGATGACGAGCTCCGTGACGAGCAAACCGATACTGCCCGCATCGGCCGATGAGGCGGTGCCGGCATCCGCCTGAACCTGCAATGAGACTGGACGGCTGTCATCGGTCATCGAGGCTGCGAGCGTGTCGCACAATCGAGCGAGATAAGGACCGATTTCGACCCGGCCGCCGTGGCCTGAAGCCAGCAGCTGTTGCTGCACGGCCGCCACCGACACAACCCGCTGTTGCGCATCCATGAGATGTAGCCGCGTGTCCTCGGACTGCACTGCCCGTGCCTTCAGCGAAAGGATGCTGGCGATGATTTGTAGGCTGTTTCCAATGCGGTGCTGCATTTCCTGCAGCAGCGTTTCCTTCTGTTGCAGCAGATTGGTGATCTCCCGTTCGGCGTTGCGACGGTCGGTGACGTCTTCGATTGTCAGAAGAATGAGCTTGCGGGAGTTTTTCTGAAAAAACAGCTCGCGCGCGTTCAGGAGCATCGAGCGTCGGCCGATAATGGGAAAGTCGCGCTCGACTTCGTAAGCCTCCATCACGGCATGCTGGGGTGCCACGCCTTCCAGCAGCAACCGAAGCTCGGGAATATCCCATTGGCCATCGCCCAGCCCGTAAACCGGGCGGCCATGAATGTCCTGAAGATTCATCCTGAACGCCTGACAGAAAGCGCGATTTGCCGTGACCACACGCAGGTCCTGATCGAGGACCAGGAGGGGATCGCGGATCGTATCCACGATGGCCTGGGCGAGCGGGCGCGCATCGTCGAGGTCTATGAGCAGCGGGCTGCTGGGCAACGCCACCACGTCTGCCGGCCGGGAGCGCTCTCGATAGTTCAACGTTTCCATGTCTATTCTCACGAAAAGCAACCGACGCGTTGCCCGCAAGGGGCGGCCGGCCACGACGATCCCCCCCCGCTTCCCGGAATTCTCCCCTGTTGCGAACGAATCTGGCGACCGGCAAAAGATTAAGCGCGCCGAACGTCGCGCCGGTGTCGAGAGGACGAACCTGCGTCGCTATTGAAGGCCTTTGCCGAGGCGAAAACTGTGCAAAATTGCTCACCCTGAGGATCGTGGATATTTGTTTTCAGGGTTTTATGAGGAAACAATATTACATCGTCTCGAATTAATATTTCTACGTTACTTAGGACAATTGTAACTTACTATATTAATGTAGTATTATTGTCGTTTTTTGCAGTTTAGCGCTCGTATTGGCGCAATCGATAACTATGTAGAGAATCGCAGGTCCCCGTGTGGGACCAACAGGAGTTTGCCATGAAGATTCACACACTTTCTTTTTTCAAGGACGAAACGGCTGCGACCGCCATCGAATATGGTCTGATCGCCGCCGGCATCTCGGTGGCGATCATCGCCGTGGTTCAGGGCCTCGGCACCAACCTGAAGAATACCTTCAGCAGCGTTTCGACCGCCCTCAAGTAGGCGGGTCGATCATGATGCGGGCTTCGCCCCGTTGGCCGAAGCCCGCATTCGCCAATTTCAATTCGATTTCGGTCCGACGTCGAGAGCCGCGGAGCAACAGGCGCCTGAGGCGCCGGCCGGCTTTCTCGCTCACGCGGAACGGCGATCACGATCGCAAAATTCATCAAACAGGAAGATATGCCATGGCCCAGCAACGGCTAGACGAAACCTCAGCCAATACGATTCGCGACCGCTATCAGACATTGTTCGCCAAAACCTTCACGCCGAACATCCGGTACGAGCAAATGCCGGGCGCGGACGAACGTAGCGCCTATGCGGTGGAATATGCCGCGTATCGGCTTGGACAGATCGACGAGAAACTGGGGCGCCTCATAGAAATAATGGAGCGCGCAACCGCTCAATCCTCCAAAGCCTGAAAGTATGCCCGTGGCAGTGTTTCGAAAAATTGTCAAACCCGACGCCATCGTGAGCTGCGTGAGCTGTCCGACGTGCACTTGCGAAATTCCGGTGCACAGCGCGCTGCGCATGCCGCGAGAGTTCTCCGTGCTGTGCCCGAATTGCGGGTGGCGAAGGGAATACCAGCCGGCTGATCTTCACGATGCAAGGCGGGACGCGGAGGCAACGCGTGAATTTCCAAGAATCCAATTTGGCAAGAAGAACGTCACGAAGATAGAGAAGGAGAATATTTTCATCCAACCGGAAACTCGGCTGAATCAATTGGTGTCTTGGTTGCTGCAATAGAGCGGGCCCACAGTTTCGAGGGAAGCGACCGCGCTTGGCGCACCGACATTGCTCAGGGCACTTTGCAGTGTGAATACGACATACTGGGATGGGCCGTTTTGCTCAGACAGCTGCTGCCAGGAAGCGCATGCGGATGTTGGGATGTCGGGGCATGAAGAGTGCCCCATGTCGAAAACAGATCAGTTCTGGCAATACGCCAAGGAGGCTATATTCTCGGCCAACTGCGCCAAAATCGATGAGGACAGGCAAGGTTTGCTCGAGCTTGCGCGGACCTGGACGCAGGCGGCATTGCTGGGGTGAGCATCCTCAGCCGATCGTGACCGCCCGCACGAGGCCAACACTGCGTAAGTCGCGGGCCATCAGCGGCCGCGGCTCAACGCGAGAAAGTTCAAGAAAGTCCACCTGGAGGTCTGCAATGCCGCGCCAGATTCGCGAAGACGAACAACGGTTAACTGAGGACGAAATCGCCCGCAGAATACTCGGGCCGCGCGGTGTACCGGGCGGTCAGGACACCGCGAAAATGACGCCGCAACAGGCAAAGAATATTCCCAAGACCGGCGAGTTCGACGGCCATACCGCCTGATTGATCGGGCTGCAACTTGTCCCCGCCGATCCCGAGCCGATGGCCGCGTTGAGTCTGTGCAGAATTGCTCACCGGACACGGGCAGCTAATCCAGACACCGGCAATTAAGGCGAAGCGCATCGCGGTCTGACACGCGAACGTGTCCCTTTGCCTTGCAACCCTTGCGGCGATCGGGGGTTGTCGGCGCAGTCACAAACAAATTTTTGTTTGAAACACAGGAGAATCACGTGCTTCACAGAAAAACTCTCATCGCTCTCGCGTCCGCGGTCGCCATCGGTTGCGTGCCAGTGGCGACGAGTGCGCTGGCTGCCGGCCATCAGAATAGCGGTCATGGTGGCGGCGGCGGACAGGCCTTTGCCGGACATGGTGGCGGCGGACGCGCGATGGCCGGCCCCGCCCGTGGCGGAAACGGATCGGCTGGCTACGCCCGTGCCGGACGTGGATCGGCCGGCTACGCTGGTGGCGGTCGTGTTGTCGTCCGCGGCGGCGGCGGCTATTACGGCGGTGGCGGCTACTACGGTGGCGGCCCGGTCTACGACAGCTGCGGTTACGACTCCGGCTATGGCTATAATGGATGCCCCGGCTACGGCGTTCCCGTTGTCGGCGCCGTGATCAATGGCATCCTCGGCGGCTACGGCGGCTACTGAGGACATCCAGCGGACTTGAAACATGGCGGCCGCCTTCCCGGTTGGAAGCGCGGCCGCTTCAGCCGATTCCCGCCGCGGCCGTCGCGCGATCCAGACCGAATTCTGCCGGACTGCCGATGACGAGCACGTCGGCGAGCAGCTGGCGGGCGCGAGAGACCCGGCTCTTTATCGTGCCGACCGCCACCTCGCAGATCGCCGCCGCCTCCTCATAGGAGAAACCCGACGCAGCGACCAGAAGCAGCGCCTCGCGCTGGACGTATGGCAACTTCGCAAGTGCCTCGATGAGCTCCTTGAATTCCAGGCGGCCGAACTGCTCGGGAGGCGCTTTTAGGCTGGCCAGGTGGCTGCCGTCCGGATCCTCGACTTCGCGGCGGCGCTTGCGATATTCCGAGCGAAATCGGTTGCGCAGGATGGTGAAAAGCCAGGCCTGCATATTCGTCCCCGCCGTGAACGAATCGATGCTGGCCATGGCGCGCATCACCGCCTCCTGCACGAGGTCGTTCGCACGGTCGGTGCTACCGCTCAACGATATCGCGAATGCGCGTAAACTCAGGATGGCGGCGAGCATGGCATCCCGTACCGACGGCTGAACCGCCATCCGTTCGGTCACTTGGTCCACCGCCATCGATCCCGCCGCATTTGCGTTTGCCAAGATGATTGGCCTTTTTGCCTGGTACGGCGCGCAATTCATATCCATGTGAAACCTTCACCCGCTACTCGACGACCATCCAGGCCGCGTCAGCGCGGCGAATTCAGGTCAAATCCTCCCAAGCAGCATAAGAACGACAACGATGATCAAGATGACGCCAATGATACCGACACCGCCGTGTCCGTAGCCGTAACCATAGCCGCCGAAGCGGCCACTAAAGCCGCCAAACAGGAAGATGACGAGGATGATGACGAGGATGAGGCCAAGCGACATGGTCTTGTCTCCAATCTATCGCACTAACTGAAAGCCTTTGCGGCGCCCGAGTCTGAGCAATATTGCTCACGTCGCGCCGGCCGCGGCTGCGGCTCCGCGAAGGCCGCTCGGCAGGCTGCGCCTATTTCACGTCTTGATGTGCGGCTTGTCGTACAAGACGACATTGAGCAAGGAATTATGGATTTCAAGTTTTCCATTATATTTGATGTAGCCCAGTTTGCGGAATTTATTCATGAAATGACTGACGCGAGACCGGGTCGTCCCGATCATCTCCGCGAGGATTTCCTGACTGAACTTGCCGACGATAGGCTCCGGCGCCTCGTCCTTGCCGAAATTCGCCAGCAGAAGGAGAACGCGGGCGAGGCGCTTTTCACTCGAATTGAACAATTGGTCGATCAGGTCTTCTTCAATCCGGCCGTTCCGATTCAGTAAATCCGCCATGAACAGTTCGGAGAATTTCGGTTGATCATGCATGACCGCGATCATTGCCGGCTTGGCGATGCGCGTAATCAGACATTCATCGATCGTTGTCGCCGATGTGACGCGCAGCAAGTGGCCGTTGAGACTCCCTTCGCCGAAAAAGTGACCGGGGCCGAGCAGGCCAACGACTGCCTCCTTGCCGCGCTCGGAAACGACGGTGAGCTTGATCTTCCCCTTCAGGTTATAAAAAACGGCGTCCGCGACGTCGCCCTGCGAAAAGACAACCTGACCCTTCTTATAAGTCGTTACTGCTTTGCCCTCGCCCACCTTGGCGAGAAAGCTCTTGGGATCGAATGCAGCTAAGCCTCGCCTGCGCGGGCCGGCTCTGCTTTTCCGGCTGACCGGTGCCGTCCCAGACGACGGCCGCACGAAATCGGGATTAGGGGCCTCGACGATGACTTTTCCCATCCTGGCGCCGGTTTTGTAAGCCATCAGGAGAACAGCACCGTAAATCGCG
Organism: uncultured Alphaproteobacteria bacterium; assembly: GCA_963756245.1. Classification (GTDB taxonomy): domain Bacteria; phylum Pseudomonadota; class Alphaproteobacteria; order Rhizobiales; family Xanthobacteraceae; genus BOG-931. The sequence goes on along the minus strand of CAVWOI010000025.1, from coordinate 282,233 downwards.
CACCTTGGTCGTTATCGCCGCGACCAATCCGCAATTCACCGGCGATGCGTTCGACAAGCGATCGAATGATCCTCATTCCCAGTCCTTTGCCGGCGGCCGGATCAAAACCCTCCGGTAAGGCCGGGCCATCGCTGGCCACCGACAGCGCGTAACGCTTGGCTGGATTTGCTTCCAACCTGACAGTGATCCGCCCGGTACCGTATTTGGCGGCGTTCGTGATCAGCTCGCTGGCGATGAAGCCGAGTGGAATGGCGGTGGTGGCCGGCAGCTCGATTTCAATGCCCTCGACGGCGATGACCCGCTCAGGGCGCTCCGCGCACAGCATCGTGGAGAAATCGCGACAAAGGTCCTCGACATATTGCTTGAGCGCAAAGGTTTGCACGCCGTCGAACGAGTGCAGACGCCGGTGGATGCGTCCGATCGTGGCAATGCGATCGGCGGCCGCGGCCAATTGCGCAACGACTTCGGAATTCTCCGACGCCCGGCCCTGCAGCGACAGCAGGCTGACGACCATTTGCAAGCCGTTCAACAGCCGATGATCGGCCTCCTGCCGCAGAACCGTCTGTTGTTGGATCAAGGCGTCCTTTTGACCAAGCAGAACTTCTTCCCGGGCGAGAGCCTCGCGAAGTCCGCTTTCCGTGCGCCGGTGTTTCACCAGCTCGCGTTTGTAGCTCGCGACCGTGCGACGCTCGCTGTTTTCAAAAACGATATTCAGGGGATTTGCCCTCTGCGGCGACTGTTCGATGTTCATTTTGTCGCTCCCCTCTCTGTCCAATTCATTCCTTGCACACCCTGACAAAAGTCATGTTCGGCCGAGACCGGCCAAGCCACATTGAGGCAATCGATCGCGTCCGGCATCGGACATTGATTTGCCGCTCCGATTCCTCCGCTATGCGCCAAGTCTCTATTGCCGCACTCAAGCCGACACACGGCAGACCGCCAAGCAACCCGGCGGCGGCGAATTTCGCCCTTACTGACAAAAATTATTTTGTCTCGCCCGAATACATTGAGCCCGAATACATTGAGGACGACGGACACCTGTAGCCGGGCTCAGATAGTAAGCGATCAGACAGCAAGCAAACGGAGCAGGCGCGGACGCTTCCTTTTTTGCAGCATTCTCTGTTTTTCGCGCTGCGCCCCTTATCAAGGTGCTCTTCTTTCCGTGCGAAGTCGAGTAAAATGTCCGCTACCGGACATTGCGCTTGCTTGACCCAGGAAAACGGCGCAGCGTACCGACAGCTTTCCGGGCGTTTCCAAGCGATGTCGCAGGCTTGCCGGCGAATAGAAGGATTCGGTCGAGCGATCGCGAATTCGGAAATTTTTGGCCGGCAAAGAGGCCAAGGTCAAGTTGAAAGCAAGTCGCCGAGACGACGCTCCCGCAAGACGAAGCCCGTCATCGGGCCAACGCAGAATCGGGTCGCGCATGACCGAGAGAGGCAGCGCCGTGGCAAGTGGTCGCAAGGCGGCAGGGCCGCCTGCCAACCGGTTGCTCAGCTTACTGACGCCACGGGATTACGCGCGACTGCGCCGGCATCTTCACCGTATACCGCTTGACTACCGGCAGTCGCTCTATCGCGCTCATCAGCCCATCGGATTTGTCTATTTCATCGAGACCGGCGTCGGCTCGCTGGTGAACACCATGGCGAACGGCGAGGCATCCGAGGTCGGGACGATCGGCAACGAGGGCGTGGTGGGCATGCCCCTCGTGTTGGGCGACGACAGGGCGCCCACCAGCGTTTACATCCAGGTTCCCGGTACCGGCCTGAGAATGAAGGCAACGCTGTTCAAAAAGGAACTGGCGCGAAGCGCTTCGATGCGAACCGTGATGCTGCATTATGCCCACGCCTTCTTTAATCAGGTCGCGCAGTCCGCCGCGTGTAATCAATTTCATTCCATCGAGCAGCGCTGCTGCCGCTGGATGCTGATGACGCACGACCGCATGCAATCGGATGAGTTTCTGCTGACGCAGGAGTTCCTGGCCATGATGCTCGGCGTGCAGCGCACCGGCGTCACGGCCGCAGCCGGCGCCCTGCAGCGTGCCGGCCTCATCCGCTACACGCGCGGCAACGTCACCATCATCGATCGCCCCGGCCTGATCCGCCGCTCGTGCGAATGCTACGATGTTTCCAAGAAGGAGTTCGATCGCTTGCTCGGTGGTCGCGCACTCCGCAAAGTGCAATCCGGCACAATGTAGGCACGCAACGTCAGGAGTTTGAATCATGCCGAGTCATATGCCGCCGGTGCCACCGGCCAGTCGCAATAAAAAAGGTCCCAAGCGTGACCCGCAAGGGGCGCAAGACAAGAAGGCGGTGAAGCACGAACATCATCCCAACGCCGCGGAAGAGGGGGAGACGGCCAATATCAAGCAGAACACCACGAACAAGGGTTACTTCCGCGGCCGGCGAAACGGCTGAACGGAGCAAGACTGGCAGGCCCCCCGTGTGAGCAATATTGCTCAACCGGCGAAGGAGCGGTCTACTTTTCGACGCGAGAGCTATTTCTTGGAGCGCGGCTTGCCGAAGGCTGCCGTCACTTCCTTCTTCTTGATGCGCGCCCCCGGATTGCCGCGCTGCCCGAGATTCTGCTCCTCGGTGCCGTCCCCCATCATGCCGGGATAAGCAACCTTGGCTCGCTTCTTGGTCTTGGTCCGGGATTTCTTTGCCATGCCAAATACTCCGCGTGGGGTGTGTCCGATGGGTGAGATGGATGAGGTGTGCGCGTGTACCTTACGCTATCGGGAACAAAACGTCGACAACAGCCGTTGCCTGAGAGCCAACTGACATCGAGGAAACGACAATGGATAAAGATCGCATCAAAGGCTCGGCCGAGCAGGCCAAGGGAGCCGTGAAAGAAACCGCCGGGAAAATCCTCGGCGACAAGAAGCTGGAGACCGAAGGCAAGACCGACAAGGCTGCCGGCAAGGTGCAAAACGCGATCGGCGGCTTGAAAGACGCGGTGCGCGGCAAATAGGGCCGTCGCCAGCAAAGGAGACTTGTTATGGAATTGATCCTGATCGTTGTGGTATTGGTGCTGCTGTTCGGCGGCGGCGGCGGATACTGGGGTCGCAGTCGCGGTTACTGGTGACCGGACGCGTTGCCGGACTAGTCAACACAGTCGGCGCGCGACGCCAAACATGAGCGCTTTCGCGCAGGGCGCCGGCATTTCAATCGGAAGTACTTAATCACTCCGCGGCGAGCGCGCGTTCTTTGAACGGCAAACCGAGCTTTTGCCAGACGTCGACCAGCGCTTCGGCCAAGGTGTCGATCAGCGCATCCTCGTGATACGGGCTCGGCGTGATGCGCAGCCGCTCGGTGCCCTTCGGTACGGTCGGATAATTGATCGGCTGAAGGTAGAGGCCGTGATCGGCGAGCAGGAGATCGCTCGCCTCCTTGCATTGCTCGGGATTGCCGACATAGACCGGCACGATATGGGTCGGACTCGACATCACCGGCAGCCGCGCGGCCGAAAGCACCGCCTTGGTGCGCGCGGCGCGATCCTGATGGCGGTCGCGCTCCCAGTGCGAGGTTTTCAGATGCCGGATCGCGGCGGTCGCCGCGGCGGCCACCGACGGCGGCAGCGCGGTGGTGAAGATGAAGCCGGGCGCGTAGGAGCGCACCGCGTCGATCAGCGCGGTCGAGCCGGCGATATAGCCGCCGAGGCAGCCGAATGCTTTTGCCAGCGTGCCCTCGATCACGTCGATGCGATTCATGACGCCGTCGCGCTCGCTGATGCCGCCGCCGCGCGGACCGTACATGCCGACCGCGTGCACCTCGTCCACATAGGTCATGGCGCCGTAGCGCTCGGCGAGATCGCAGATCTGCTGCAGCGGCGCCAGATCGCCGTCCATGGAATAGAGGCTCTCGAACACGACGAGTTTTGGCCGCGCCGGATCGGCGGCGGCCAATAGCGCCTCGAGATGCGCCATGTCGTTGTGGCGGAAAATCTGCTTTTCGGTGTGCGCCTGGCGCACGCCCTCGATCATCGAATTGTGGTTCCAGGCATCCGACAGGATCAGGCAATTCGGCATCAGCTTGGCGAGCGTCGAAATGCCGGTCTCGTTCGAGACGTAGCCCGAGGTGAAGACCAGCGCCGCTTCCTTGCGGTGCAGGTCGGCAAGCTCGCGCTCGAGCTCAACCACCGGGTGATTGTTGCCGGCGATATTGCGGGTGCCGCCGGCGCCGGTGCCCATGCGGGTCGCGGTCTCGACCATGGCGCCGATGACCTTCGGATGCTGGCCCATGCCGAGATAGTCGTTGGAGCACCAGATCACGACGTTCTTCGGCCCGTCCGGCGAATGCCAGATGGCATGCGGAAAGCGGCCGGCGATGCGCTCGAGATCGGCAAAGACGCGGTAGCGCCGCTCGCCGTGCAGGCGGTCGAGCGCGTCGGCGAAAAAGGCGTGATAATCGACGGGGTGATTGCGGCGATAGGTCATGCGGGAACGATCGGCCTAGGGCCGGCCTTGGTGGAACTCTACACCGTAGTTCTAGAAGCGTTTCAGGGTATTTGTCGAGGGTTTCGACGGGGGACGGGTTGCCGCGCCAATGACCGAAATCAATCCAATTTAATGGAGTTGCGTAGGCCTATTGTCCCACGGCGCGGCGGGCCAGCGGCCTGGAATGCTTAAGCCACGGGCTCCACGGATCGGGCGGCACCAACCCTTCGGTGACCGAGACCGGCACGATGCGGCCGTCGTCGGTGATGCGGCCGATCATCACCGGCTTGTAGAGATGATGGGTGTCGGCATCCATCTGCACGGTAAAGCCGCTCGGCGCGGCGATGCGCTTGCCGCCGAGCGCTTCGCGCACCTTGGCGACGTCGGTAGTACCGGCGGCCTCGACCGCCGCCGCCCACAAATGAAAGCCGATCCAGGTCGCCTCCATCGGGTCGTTGGTCACGGCGTCGGGCTTGCCGGTGAAGCGGCGCCACTCGGCGATGAAGGCGCGGTTCTCCGGCGTGTCGAAGGCGTGCAGATAATTCCAGGCGACGAAATTGCCGGCTACATTCGAGCGCATCAGCGCCGGCAGCTCAGCCTCGTTGATCGACAGCGACATCACCGGAATGACGCTCGAGCTGACCTGCTGGGCGGCGAGCTCGCGGAAGAAATGCACGTTGGCGTCGCCGCTGACGGTGGCGACGATGGCGGTGCGGCCGCCCTTGGCGAAGCGGCGGATATGCTCGACCACCGCGCGCCAATCCTTCAGCCCCGCCGGCGTGTAGCGCTCGGCGATGTCGGTAATGTGCTGGCTCGCCAGATAGCCTTTGAGGATGGCGTTGGTGGTGCGCGGATAGATGTAATCGGTGCCGACCAGGAAGAACCGGCCGATACCCTGGTCGCGCAGAAAATTGACCGCCGGGATGGCCTGCTGCGGGGGCGTCGCGCCGGTGTAGAAGATGTTGCGCGAGGCCTCCTCACCTTCGTACTGGCTCGGATAGAACAACAGCGCGTTGTCGCGCTCGACGATCGGCAGCACTTCCTTGCGCGACGCCGAGCTCCAGCAGCCGAAGATGGCGGCGACCTTGTGCTCGACAATGAGCTTTTGCGCGAGTTCGGCGTAAGCCTTGGCGTCGGAATGCGGATTGACGATCACCGGCTCGATCGGGCGGCCCAGCAGCCCGCCGCGCGCATTCTGCTGCTCGATCAGCATGACGAGGAGCTCCTGCAGCGGCCGTTCGCTCGCCGTCATGGTACCGGACAGCGAATGCAGAATGCCGATCTTGATCGAGCCGTGCTCAAGGTCGGTGAAATAGCTCGAGATCGCATCCGCCAGCCATTTCGAGCGGCCGAGCAGATCCTCGGCGGTGGTCAGCACGCCGTTGCCAGCCTCCTCGACGCTGCTGGCGATGGTGGAGATTTCCGGCAGCACGCCGCCGACGGCGCCGGCGACCTGCTCGGCGCGGCTGCCGATGCGGTCGATCTCGGTGGCCTGGTGATCGAGGATGCCGGTCAGTTGCCGGTTGGCCTCGCTCATGGTGGTCACGCTCGACGACACGCCGGCGATGGCCTCCACCGTCTGGTTCACCGCGTGCTGGATGTCGTGCACCTGGGCGCTGATATCGCCGGTGGCCTTGGCGGTCTGCTGCGCCAGCGTCTTGACTTCCGAGGCGACCACGGCAAAGCCGCGGCCGGCGGCACCCGCACGCGCCGCCTCGATGGTGGCGTTGAGCGCCAACAGCGAAGTCTGCGAGGCGATCGCCTCGATCAATTTCACCACCGTGCCGATGCGCTCGGCCGCCGCGGCGAGGCTGCGCACGGTGCGGTCGGTGCGCGCGAGATCGCTCATGGTGCGCGCGGTGGCGTCCTTGGCGGCGGCGGCTTCGGCGGTGGATTTTACGATCAGCGCCAACAGCCCGCGCGCGGCGTCGGCGACCGCGGCGACGTCACGGCTTGCCGCCGTGGCGGCATCGACCGCATGCGCGGTGCGCCGGCGCACATCGACATTGCGAGCGCCGAGATCGGCGGCGGTGACCTGGATTTCCTCGGCCGCGGACTGAAACACGCCGACGAGCTTGTCGACGGTGGTGCGAAAACGCTGGGTGAAGAAGCTGCGGCCGGCATGGTGCAGCCGGGTTTCCGCCTCGCGGCTACGGTGGTCGACCGCCAGCGCATCGGCGTCGATCAAAACCTGCCGCATCTTTTCCGCCGCCGCAGCGCTGTCGCCGAGCGCGCCGCCGCCGATCCGCTCGGGCAGCGCCGCATAGCGGTCGCCGCCGGCGATCTGGGCGATGGTGCCGACGACGCCGCGCAGCATCTGTTCGCACCACCACGCCGCTGCAAGCGTGCCGACCAGCGCGGTGATAAGCCCGAGAAACAGGCTCCCCGAGCCCCAGGTGATGAGGACCGCGACCGCAGCCGTTGCGCCGACCGGAAGCAGAATCCAGGCCGGCATGGGTCGGTTACGGGAATTCGCGGCCATTTGAACTTTTGGCGGGAAAAATCCTGGAGAACATGAGTGAAATTGCGCATATTCGATTACCAAAACCTTTCGTTATGCTGCGTTGGGGCGCATGAATAAGTGGCAGACGCGCTCAAAATCTATGCGCGGTGCGCGCGAGCGTCGCGCACCAGCGATCGGGACCTGACGAACAGATGGCAGAACAGATTTTTGGCCTGGACCACGGCCTCACCAATTACGGCGACCGCGACTTCTCCCGCTACCTGCGCCGCTCGTTCGCGCAGTCCATGGGCTATTCGCGGGCGATGCTCGACAAGCCGGTGATCGGCATCGCTTACACCGGCTCGGACTTCAACAATTGCCACCGCCATTTCCCCGAGCTGTTGGCAGCGGTGAAACGCGGCGTGCTCGCGGCCGGCGCGCTGCCGCTGGAATTCCCGACCATTTCGCTCGGCGAAGTGTTCCTCACGCCGACCAGCCTCAAATACCGCAACCTGATGGCGATCGACACCGAAGAGATGATCCGCGCGCAACCGATGGACGCGGTGGTGCTGATGGGTGGCTGCGACAAGACCGTGCCGGCGCAGCTGATGGGCGCAGTGTCGGCCGACCGGCCCGCCATCGCGCTGGTCGCCGGCCCGATGATGACCGGCCGGCATCGCGGCGAGCGGCTCGGCGCCTGCACCGATTGCCGCCGCTTCTGGGCGCGTTATCGCGCCGGCGACGTCGATGCCGACGAAATCTCCGAGGTCGAAGGACAGCTCGCGGTGACCGCCGGCACCTGCGCGGTGATGGGCACCGCCTCGACCATGGCGTGCCTTGCGGAAGCGCTCGGCATCTGCCTGCCTGGCACCGCGGCGATCCCGGCGGTGCACGCCGACCGGCTGCGCGCCGCCGAGGCGACCGGCGCCGCGGCGGTCAAGCTGATCGGATCGAAACTCAAGCCCTCGCAACTGATCAACGCGAAATCGGTCGAGAACGCGCTGCGCGTGCTGCTCGCGCTCGGCGGCTCGACCAACGCCGTCATTCATTTGACCGCGATCGCCGGCCGCGCCGGCATAAAAATCTCGCTCGACCATCTCAACACGCTGTCGGACTCGACGCCGGTGCTGGTCAATCTCAAGCCGGTCGGCAACGGCTATATGGAAGACTTTTGCGCCGCGGGCGGCATGGGCGCGCTGCTGCGCGAGCTGAAGCCGCTGTTGCATCTCGACTGCATGACGGTGACCGGCGAAACCCTCGGTGAGCGGCTCGAAGGCGACGCCACGGATTACATCGATCGCGCCATCATTGCCGAAGCGAAAAAGCCGCTGGAGCCGACCGGCGGCCTGGTGGCGCTGTTCGGCAATTTGGCGCCGCAGGGCGCCATCCTCAAGCGCTCGGCGGCCGACGCCGAATTGTTCGAGCACGAGGGCCGCGCGGTGGTGTTTTCGTCGCTGGCCGATCTCGCCGCCCGGATCGACGACCCGGCGCTCGACGTCGCGCCGGAAGACATTATGGTGCTGCAGAACGCCGGCCCGCACGCGCCGGAATGCATGCCGGAAGCCGGCTACCTGCCGATCCCAAAAAAGCTCGCCCAGCGCGGCGTCAAGGACATGGTGCGGATTTCCGACGCGCGCATGAGCGGCACCGCGTTCGGCACCATCGTCCTGCACATCACGCCCGACGCCGCTTCCGGCGGCCCGCTCGGGCTTGTCCGCAACGGGGATCGCATCCGGCTTTCGGTGAAGGAGCGCCGCATCTCGCTCCTGGTGGACGACGCCGAACTGAAAAAGCGCGCCGCCGCGATGCCGCCGCCGCCGGAAGCGCCGCAACGCGGCTACGCCAAATTGTTCGCCGAGCAAATTATCGGCGCCGACGAAGGCTGCGATTTCAGGTTTTTGATGCCCCGCTAACCGTCATGCCCCGCGAAGGCGGGGCACCCAGTAATCACTGGCGCAGTTTGCGAAGCGCAGCGCTACCGAACGCTCACGGATTACTGGATCATCCGCCTTCGCGGATGATGACAGGTCGCGGGGCCTCAGCCCTTCGCCACCGCGATCTCCAACGGAAAATCGTCGACCACCTCGTGGCCGGTCTTGGTCACAATAAACGTATGGCCGAGGAAAATGCCGAACAGCCCATCCGGCGTGATAGGATTGGGCTCAGCCATGATCACCATGCCGGGCTTGAGTACTTCCTCGAATTTTTCCGCCGACACATGCTCGGCGACCACGTGCGGGCCGTCGGTGACCAGATCGATGCCGTGGCATTGCGTCGGCCGTGATTGGTAGCCGTTGTCGCGGAAGAATTTGCTGGCGAGCCGCATGTTCTCCGCGGGCTTGCCGGGCGCGATTTCGGCGATGATTTTTCTGTAGCCGGGCAGCGTGATCTCGTTCCAGAATTTCTTCACCATCTCGGTCGGTTCGCCGACGCAAATGGGCGAGCCGATCTGCGCGGTGTAGCCGCGATAGCCCGCCGCCAGCTCCATATTGATGATGTCGCCCTTTTGCAGCACGCGGCCGGACGGCCGCGGATTGCCAAAGATTTGCGCCGGGTTCGCCATCGGCGTCGAACCGATGATCAAAAAGTCGATGTCACCGCCGCCTTCGAGGATGGCCGAGCCCGCCGCGGCGCGCAGCTCGTATTCCTTCACGCCTGGGCGGGCGCGGGCGACCATGGCGTCCATGGCGTTCTTGCACAGCACGCCGGCCTTGCGCACGCAGTCGAGCTCTTCGGCGCTGTGGACCGAGAGCAGTTCGTGCAGAAAACCTTTGGTGAAGATGAGCTCGGCGTCGGGCAGATTGTCGCGCAGCACGTTGTATTGGTTGACCGGCATGTAATCGCCGTGGCGCGGATCGATCTCCATCAGGCCGATGCGGCCGCGCTCGAGCTTCAGTTCGCGGATGCGCTCCACCATGATGTCGGCGTAGCGGCCGCTGCGGCTGTGGCGCACGTCCTTGACCGCGATCTCGACCTGGCGGCGCACCGCTTCGGCGTGAGTGCCGCCCATGGAATAAATCATGGTCGGCTCGCCCTCGATCGGCACCAGCACATAGCTCGCCAGCGCGTGCCATTCCCAATGGCCGGTCAGCCACAACATGCCGCCGCCAAAGCTCCAATGGCTCGGCCCGCCGGGCACGATCAGCACATCGAGCTTGTGCTCGCGCATCTTGCCGCGCAGTGCCGCATAGCGGCGATCGTATTCGGCTTTGGAGAACTGCTCCCACACCGCGTCGCGGTAATACGGCGTGTCGCGCATATTGGCGAACGGCAGCGACTGATCGAGTTTTTCGCGGACCACGTCCCACGGCTGCGGTCCGATACGCGGCGGTCTGATTTGTGTGTTCATGTCCTCTCCCTGCGCCGAACGCGCTATTCCGTACATCCGCCAATGATCACCCGCCCGCCGGCGGCGGCAACCGCCGCGTTGGCGATCTGCGTGTTGACCACCTGCTCCAATGTCGGCTTCTTCGCCTGATCGATATAGCCGTTGGCGACGGCGTTATCGATGGTCCATTGCGTGCGCTTCGCGGAAAAACCTTCGTTCACCGACCAGACGCAATGCGCGGTCTCGACCTCCCATGCATAGTCCACAGCTTCCTTGGGCTTGCCGGTGGCCTTCATCATGATCGGCACCACCCTGGCTTCGTCGCGATAGATGGTGCGATTGGCCTCGATCATGGCGGCGACGGTGTCGACCATCAGCGCACGATCGCGCGCGATCCAATCGGTCGCGGCGCCGTAGGCGTTGAACATGTAGTCTGGCAACAGATCGGCGAATTGAACGAGGACATGCAGCCCGGGCTTCTCCTTCTGCGCCAGATAAACGTCTTCCGGATGCAACGCGACGCCGTCGATCTGCCCGGCGAGCAATGCCGGCAGCCGCGCCGCGGTCGCCGAGGCAATGAACTGCGCGTCGTTGGTCGTGAGGCCTGCGGTTTTCAGCACCTCGCGGCTCAGCAACCAATTGAGGCCGCCGATGCCGCCGCCGGTCGCGCTCAGTCGCCTGCCTTTGAGATCGGCCGCGGTCTTGATGCTTTCGGCCACCACATAGGCCTGCGGCAAGCGCGGCGCCAAGCCCCAAATCTGCTGCACCCTGACGCCGCGGCCGACTTCGACCGCATTGGTCGAGACCAGCGCGGTGCCTTGCGCGGCCGCGGCCCGCGCCGCCGGCGATTCACCGCCGTCGAACTGAATGATGTGGGCGTCGATGCAATGCTTGGCGAAATAGCCGAGCTCCAACGCCACATAAGGCGAGGTATGAACCACGTTCGGCGGCGCGACCGAAATGCCGATATCGATCCGGCGCATCGCGGCGCAATTGGCCTGCGCGGCCGCTTCGCCGGTACCGAGCGCAAGCAGCACGCAGAAAGCGGCCAGGCATTGCTCAGAGGCCGGCATCGCCATCCTTGCCTCCCTGCGGGGCAGTTGCGTCAGGGCATCGGGCGGTGTCAAGGCACCAAGCTGTGACAATCTCGGCTATAGTCGGGCGTTCACGGCCGGGGTGCGCATGAGGATTCCGCGACGCGTTGTTCTGGGCCTCATCGGCACGGCGCTGCTTGGGCGGGCGGCCCGCGCTGCGGATAAGATCGTCGGCGGCACGCTCGGCGGCCAGGCGCCGCTGTGGCCGTTCTACGTCGCGGCGCGCAAGGGATTTTTCGCCGGCGAAAATCTCGACGTCGAGATCAACTTCGCGCAAAGCGGCCCCGCGGTCGCCCAGCAGCTCACCGGCGGCGCATTCGACGTCGCGTTGAGCATCGGCAACGACAATGCCATCCACGCCATCGACAAAGGCGCGCTGCTCGCCATCGTGCGCATCATCGGCAATACCGCGCCTTACGCGCTGATCGCCAAGCCGGAGCTGAAAACCATCGCCGAGCTGAAGGGCAAGACCATCTCGGTCGGCCAAGCCAACGATATCACCACCGTGTATTTCGAGCGGATGGCGGCGGCCAACGGCTTGAAGCGCGCCGACTACGATGAACTGGTCGGCGGCGTGGCCGCGGCGCGCCTTGCGGCGCTCAAGGCCGGCGTCGCCGACGCCGCCTTCGTGCTGCCGCCGCTCAATTTTCAGGCCAATGCCGCCGGCTATGTGACGCTCGGCTTCTCGGCGGATTATGTCAAAGACCTGCCGTTTACCGGCATGGTGGTGCGCAAATCCTGGGCGGCCGCCAACGCGCCGCTCGCCAGGCGGCTCCTTGCCGCGACCGACAAGAGCATCGCCTGGCTCACCGACGACGCGCATCGCGGCGAAGCGATCGAGGTTCTGGTCAGCGCCGCCCACGCCAGGCAGGAAGACGCCGAGGCGAGCTACGACCTGTTGCGCCGGATCGCCTATTTCGAGCCAAGCAGCAAAGTCTCGCGCGGCAAATTGCAAAACCTGATCGACGCCCAGCGCGCGCTCGGCAATGCCGACGCCGCGCTCACGGTCGACCGCCTGGTGATGCCGGGCGTGACGGAGCTCGTCGACTAACGCGTCCTTGAGCGGACGGTCGTATCGCGTATAGTTCGACCGGGCAGCTCGATCGGGGGAAAAGATGAAATCCGTATTGGTCGTATCGGCACTGCTGCTGGCGGCGGCATGGCCGAGCCAGGGCTTTGCCAGGGATTTCGGCTACGAGAAATTCGCCGATGCGGTCCGGGCCGTTTACGGCGACGGCTATGGCGTCATCACGCCGTTCGACGACATCACCTCTGCGGCTGACGACCCGACGCGGCGCGGCGAGGGATATCCCGGTCAGATTTGGAACTTTGTCTCGGTTCCCGGCCGCAGCCGCGGCCTGATTTACCAGCACAATGACGTCTACTGCCCGGTGCCCGGCGGCGGCCCGGCGCCGATCATCGTCGGCACCACGCAATTCAAGAACTGGCTCTACCGCACCGAGATCGGATTGACCGGCGACTTCACCGTCACCGGCGCCACCGCCAGCGACGTCGTCTTCAAGCTGTCGGCGCTCGACGCCAAATACATCAATTCCTTCGGCATCCAGATCCTGAACGTCAAACGCTACTATCTGCCGCGCAATGATCTCATCGACGCCACCAGGCAGGCCACCACCGCCTGCGGCCCGGGCTTCAGCTACGGCCTGACCACCACCTTGGTCGGCGACGTCACGATTACCATTGCGTTCCAGGCCGGCATCGACAGCGGCATCATGGCCAATATCGGCCAGCACGTTAAGCTGAACCTCAATCTGCATTCGCTGGCGGTGCGCGGCGGCTCCGATGCCAATCCCCTGCTGGTATTCTCCGAAGGCCCTAAAATATTCGCCATTCGCGCCGAGCCGCTGCCGCTGAAATAGGTCATGGGCCCGCGCCGCAGCCTGCGCTCGGCGATTCTGCTCGTTGCGGCGTGCGCCGCCGTCGCCGGCTGCGCGCGGGTGCCGGCGCTGCGCAGCGTGCTGGCGACCCATTATGCCGGCTACGACCAGGTGCTGCCGGCGTCCGAGGCTTTGCCGGACGAAAAGCGCTACGAGTATCTGCCGGGCAACATCGCCGCCTTCACGCTGAGCGCGCCGCGCAATCTCATCGCCGCGGCGTCCTGGAGCAGCGAGTTGGATTATTGCTCGGCCAATATTGCATTGTCGCAGTTGCGGCCGCGGCGGCAGCATGCGGTGCTGGTGGTCCACAATTTCGATCTGTCGCTGCGCCGCGCGCTGCATGAGCAGAAAGCCCAGGCCGATCTGCAGCTCGAGCCGAATGAGTTCGAAATCCTGCGCCGGGTCGAGATTCGCATCTCCTCGCCGCGGGAATACACGGTGCAAAACACGCCGAAGCCGGATTACGTGGCGTCATGCCTTGCGGCCATGGCCGGCCGCCGCGACGCCAAGCGCATCCGCTCCATCCTGGTCGGCAATGTCTCGGTCAAGGTCCTGTTCAAGGACAATGTCGGCCCCTGGCAAAAAACCGCGCTGCTGAACAAATTACAAACCAATCTGGGCGTCGGCTTTTTGAACGGCGTGTCGGAGGATCTGGCCGCCACCAACGTCGTCTTTGCCGCCCGCCTCGGCGCCGTGGATCGCAGATGATCGCGCGGAAGTGCGGCGACGAAGCGTAACTACTGGTGCTGCCGGTAAGGATTGAACTTACGACCTCCCCCTTACCAAGGGGGTGCTCTACCACTGAGCTACGGCAGCTTAGCCTTATTTTATCAGCGTTTCTTCGCTGTTAACACTGTCGCCAAACGCTGTTTATATTCGGGTCGTCGCGAAAAGGAAACCCGGCGGTGCGCGACGGTTCATGCATCGACTTGGCTGGCTTGAGCGCGTGCGCGGGAGAATGTGTCGGCCAACGCCCGCTCTCGAGCGTAAAGCGGACTTGCCGCAAATTTAGACGAATGACTGCCTATGACCCGGAGCCGTCGCTGACGCTGCGAGGCGGCGACCGCAGAATAAAGGGTCTTCAATGCTCGACGATCTTGGCGGAGGACGACTGTGACCGCCCATCAAACCAACCCCGTAACGTTTGTGCTCATAGCCCGAATACCTGCGGAAGGTGTCGAGGACTTTCGAGCCTACGAGGCGGCCGTTTTGCCGCTATTGCCCGAGTTTAATGGCCGTTTGGAGCGTCGTCTGCAAAATCCGGATGGCACCGTGGAGATGCACATCGTCAGCTACGCATCCGATGCGGACCGCCAGAATTATCGGAATGATCCCCGGCGCGCGGCGCAAGCCTGGTTGTTGGAAAAATCTTCAGCCAAATTGGAATTGCTCCCGATGGCGAACGTCTCTTGATGGCCCATAAGTTGCGACGCCGCATCCAGCGTGCTTTGAGACGGCCATGATCAAACCCGGCAAAGCCGAGAAATGGGCGGCGCGGAGCGCGCGGCTGTCGGCGCGCTTGCGGGAAAACCTCAAACGGCGCAAGGAGCAAGCGCGCGGCCGCAAGGCCGAGGATGTGGCTGCCGAGGCTGCCAATGTCGTTACCGCTCCCGACTTTCGCCGCAATCCGGGCGGGAAAGTAGGCGACGGATCGGGTGGGCCTGGAACAGGCCGCGGGAGCTGAAAAATGGATCGCATTCGTATCGTCGGCGGCCGGCCGCTCCACGGCACCATCCCGATCTCGGGCGCCAAGAACGCCACGCTGCCGCTGATGATCGCAAGCCTCCTCACCGAGGAGACCTTGATCCTCGACAACGTGCCGCGCCTCGCCGACGTCGGCCTGCTCGAGCGCATCCTCGGCAATCACGGCGTCGACATCATGACCAGCGGCAAGCGCCCCGGCGAGACCGCCGATCACGGCCTGACGCTGCACATTTCCGCGTCCCGCATCGTCGACACCACGGCGCCCTACGAGCTGGTGTCGAAAATGCGCGCCAGCTTCTGGGTGCTGGCGCCGCTGGTGGCGCGCATGGGCGAGGCCAAGGTCTCGCTGCCCGGCGGCTGCGCCATCGGCACGCGGCCGGTGGATCTGCTCATCATGGCAATGGAGCAGCTCGGCGCCAAAGTCGAGATCGACGGCGGCTATGTGGTGGCGAAGGCGCCGCATGGACTCAAGGGCGGCGAGATCGTCTTTCCAAAGGTCACCGTCGGCGGCACCCATACCGCGATCATGGCGGCGTCGCTCGCCAACGGCACCACCGTGATCGAGAATGCCGCGCGCGAGCCCGAGATCGGCGACGTCGCCGATTGCCTCAACAAGATGGGCGCGCGCATTACGGGCGCCGGCACGAGCCGCATCACGGTCGAAGGCGTGGCAAAGCTGCACGGCGCCCGCCATGCGGTGCTGCCCGACCGCATCGAGACCGGCACCTATGCGATGGCGGTGGCCATGGCCGGCGGCGATATTTTGTTGCAGAACTCGCGCCCTGAATTATTGCAGGCCGCACTCGACGTGATCGCGCGCACCGGCGTCACCGTCACGCCGACCAATGAGGGCATCCGCATCGCCCGCAACGGCATCCATCTCGCGCCGGTCGAAGTGACGACGGCGCCGTTTCCGGAATTCCCGACCGACCTGCAGGCCCAGCTGATGGCGCTGATGACGCGGGCGCGCGGCACCTCGCATATCGTCGAGACGGTGTTCGAGAACCGCTTCATGCACGTGCAGGAATTGGCGCGGCTCGGCGCACGCATCCACCTCGACGGCGAACGCGCGACCATCGAAGGCGTCGAGGCGCTCAAAGGCGCGCCGGTGATGGCGACCGATCTGCGCGCCTCGGTGTCGCTGGTGATCGCGGCGCTCGCGGCGGAAGGCGAGACCATCGTCAACCGCGTCTATCACCTCGACCGCGGTTTCGAGCGGCTGGAAGACAAGCTCGGCCGCTGCGGCGCGGCAATTGAGCGCCTGTCCGGCTGATCGGCGAATTGCTAACGTCCGGCCGCCCTCGCATTCACGCCGGACGCACAAACCTGCACTCCTCCATGCGGTCGAATTTCGCCACCACTTTCCTTCGCATCGCGTCGGTCGTCATCGCCGCGACGGGCTGTTCCGGCATCGGCTTCGCCGAGGATTTTCCGGCGCGCCCCGTGCATATGATCGTCGCGTTCGCCCCCGGCGGCACCGCCGATTTCACCGCGCGCATCATCGCCGACAAGATGCAACACTTTCTCGGCCAGCCGATCGTCGTCGAGAACAAGCCGGGCGCCAACGGCGCCATCGGCGCCGAATACGTGGCGAAGTCCGACCCGGACGGCTACACGCTGTTCTTCACCACGGTCGGCGCCGTCGCCATCAATCCGGCGCTGCGCCCCGACCTGCCCTACGATCCGCTGAAGGATTTCGCCGCGGTCGGCAAGGCCGCGGTGAATTCCACCATGCTGGTCGTCAACGCCGACATGAAGGTCAATTCGGCGCGCGACCTCGTCGCGCTGGCGCAGCAAAAGCCGGGCAGCATCACCATCGGCATCACCGGCCGCGGCGCGATTTCCGATCTCGGCCGGCAATTGTTCGAGGACTCAGCCGGCATAAAGCTGCAAGGCGTGCCGTATCGCGGCGCCGCGCCGGCGCTGACCGACATGCTGGCCGGCCATCTCGACGGCCTGTTCGGCGATGTGCCGACCGTCATGGCGCAGGTGAAGGCCGGCAAGCTGAAAGCCCTGGCCGCGACCTCGTCGGAGCGTTCCGATATTTTTCCGGACGTGCCCACCTTCGTCGAGCAGGGCTTTGCCGACGTGGTCGGCGACAACTGGGACGCCGTGCTGGCGCCGGCCGGCACGCCGCAGCCGATCGTCGCCAAGCTCAACGCCGCCCTGGTCGCGGCCGTGAACGATCCCGACGTGCGCGCGCGGCTGCACAATGCCGGCACCACGCCGGCGCCGAGCAGCCCGGCGGAGTTCGATCAATATCTGCGCGCCGAGATCGCCCGCTGGGGCAAGGTGATCCGCGACAAAGGCATCACGGGCGAATGACATGACGGGCGTGCGTATCGGCACGGCGGAGCGCGACTCGACATTTTTGAGCCAGGGTTTTGCGCTCAAGACCGTGCTCGACCGCCACGCGAACCTGGCGCCGGTCGACGTCAGCACCTCGGCGCATGCCAGCGTCGAGAACGCCAACCGCCTCGCGGCTGGCGACATCGATTTCGGCTTCATGGCCTCGAACTGGATCGGCCGCGCCAAGAACGGCGAGCCGCCGTTTGCGCAAAACATCGACCTGCGGATGGTGGCGCCTATGAATGCCGGCCCGCTGTTCTTCATTACCCGCGCCGATTCGGATCTGCGCACCGTGACCGATCTGCGCGGCCGGCGCCTCGTGGTCGGCCCGCAACAAAGCGGCATGGCTCAGCACGCCCGCGTCATCCTCGGTGCGCTCGGCCTGAGCTTCGCCGACGTCACACCGGTATTCCTCGATTTCGCCGCCGGCGCCGAAGCGCTTGAGCGCGGCGAGGCCGACGCACAACTGCAATGCCCGATCCCCAACAAGGTGATGACGGCGCTCGCCGCACGCGTTTTGCTGCGCGTGCTGCCATATGCGGCGGCCGACCTCGATACCGTGCTGCGCGCCGTGCCGTTCTATCGTCGCACGGTGATGCGCAAAGGCGCGATCCGCGGCCTCGATGCCGACGTGGCACAGACCGCCGTGGTCAATGTGCTGGTGACGCATGCGCGCACGCCCGAAAACATTGTTGGTGAAGTGGCGTCGGCAGTTTTCAACGCGCGCAACGAGTTGCCGCGACTGAACGCGTTGTTCGACGGTGTCGCCGCGCTGTTCGAGCCGTTGCGCTCGGACGGCGCAGCCTCGCTCGAATTCGGCGGCGTCGCGCTGCATCCCGGTGCGCTTGCCGCCTATCGCGCCGCCGGTCTCTTGGCGAACGGACCCCTGCATCGCGGCAAGTGAAGCTTGGGGCGATACCTCTTATCCGAGCTTCATCATCTCCAGAGCGGCACGTCCGTTGGCGCCATAGGGGTTGCCGAGCGATTCACACATTTCCACGTGCGCGTAGTTCGGCGCCTCGATAAGCCGTACCGGCTTGCCTTGCGCCTTCACCGCCGCTGCAAACTCGCGCGACTGGCGCTGAAAGTCGGGCGTCTCGAACGTCCCATAGGTGACGGTGATCGGCGCCTGCAGCCGATCGATGTGTCGTATGGCGCTCATCGAATCCTTCATCGCGTCGGTAAATTTCACATAGTTGCGGCGCACCGACAGCGCTACGGGATCCATCTCGTACATGCCGCTCATGCACATCCCGCCCTTGATGATGTCCGGCGCCAGCCCGAAGTCCTTCTGCCAGTCGGTGACCATCACCACGCCACAAAGATGCCCGCCCGACGAATGGCCGCCAACATAAAGCTGGGCCGGATCGCCGCCGAACTTCGCTGCATTGTTGTGGACCCAGGCGACTGCGCTGCGGACCTGTTTCGCCATGACGCCGATATCGCCGCCGGCCTCCTTGATCGCGACGAAATCGACCGCGATGTAATGAGCACCCGCATTGACGAACATCTCGGCTGGGTAGCCGTAATCCTTCGCTGCGCCGCCGAGCCACGCACCGCCGTGGATGAAAACAAAAATCGGAGCGTTGTCTCGCTTGGCGCGATAGATGTCGAGCCCCTCAGCCGCGGACGGCCCGTAGGATTCGCGCTGCGGCGCGCCAATTCTGGCGCGCATCGCCTCGCTGTTCGATGCAAGCCGCTTCGTGATCTGCGGAAGAAGCGGTTCATAGGCCAACTGAGTGTAGGACGCATCGAGCTCCTGTTGATCCATATCCAGAAAAACGCGCGCGCCCTGTTCGTGCGGCGCCGGACCGAGCCGGCATTCCTCCGCAAGAGCCGGCGTCGCAGCGAGTGCCGCCGTTGCTCCCAATAACGCGCGCCGCGAAAGACGCGATAGGGACAATTGCGATTCCATGTTTTCCTCCCTTTATCGTTGGATCGGCGGCATGGGAGTCCATACCCTAAAACGTTGGAGCGCCCGGCGTATCGATCACGCGGCCAATTCGGACATGATGCGATAAAGCCGCGCCTGGCCTTCAAAACCGATACCGGGGCGATCGCTCAGAGTGAGATAGCCGTCCCTGAGCTCGGCATCGTCGGCGAAACCGCCGAAATCGCCGAACACGCCGGGATAGGATTCGGCGCCGCCGAGGCCGAAGCCGGCGGCGATGGCGAGCGACATCTGGTTGCCGCCGTGCGGAAACAACAGCCGTCGCGGCCATTGATGCCGCGCCAGCATGTCGAGCGTCCGGGCATATTGCACGATGCCGTAGGCCTGCGGCGGATCGACCTGGATGACGTCGTCGCGCTGCGCCTTGAGGCCGCCGAAGCGCACCAAATTCTCGACGTCCTGCGTGGAGAATAAATTCTCGCCAGTGGAGAGCGGCGCGTCGTAGGCATCGGCAATCTCGGCAAGCAGCGCAAAATCCAGCGGATCGCACGGCTCCTCGAACCAGCGCAGCGCGAACGGCTCGAGCCCGCGCGCATAAGCCAGCGCCTCGTCGCGGCTGAATTTCGAATTGGCATCGACCGCAAGCTTGCCGCCGCGCGGCAGGATCGATTTCACCGCCTCGACCCGGGACAGATCGTCGGCGAGTTTCATGCCGCCGACTTTCATCTTCACCATGGTGTAGCCGGCATCGAGATGGCGCTGCATCTCGTCGGTCAAATCCTTGGTGGTTTTTCCGGGCGCATACCAACCGCCGCCGACATAGCAAAAAACCTTGTCGGCGATCTTGCCGCCGTTGTAGCGCTCGGCAAGCAGCCGATGCAGCGGCTTGTCCGCGATCTTGGCGACCGCGTCCCACACCGCGACCTCGATGGTGCCGATGCCGACCGACCGCTCGCTGTGGCCGCCGGATTTTTCGTTCTGCATCATCACGGCGAGAATCTTTTCCGGCGCGAAATTGTTGCCGGCCTCGTCGAGCAGCGATTTCGGATCGGCCTTGAGCACGCGCGGAATAAAGCGCGCCCGCATCTGCGCGCCGCAGGCATAGCGGCCGGTGGAATTGAAGGCAAAGCCGCAGACCGGCTTGCCGTCGCGCACCACGTCGGTGATGACGGCAACCACCGACGTGGTCATTTCGGAAAAATCGATGCTCGAATTGGCGAGCGTCGAGTTCAGCGGAACCGCGGTTTCGCGGATGTCGGTGATGCGCATCTGGGGCCTCGGTCATTCCTCTTTAAGCCCGCTTCCCGCGCGCAGGAAGTGAACGTCGCCGCGGCGCCTGGTCTTCGCTTCGAGCGCTTCATCTCCTCGACCATCCTTGACACCCGGGCCTATTGACCCCATTTTTGCACTGCAGCAATAATTGTTGCGATGCAATATAGGTAGCTGATGCGCGATTTCGGCAAGGCAATGGCCCGAATTCAGGACCTGCGCCGCAAATTCGAAAGCCTCCTAGAAGCCGCCCGCAAAAAAGAGGGCCGCGCAGCCGAGGGACCCGGGCAGCGAACCGGCCGCCTGCAGGAGCTGACGGCGTTCGGTGCAAATCCTGGCAGCCTGCGCATGTTCGTCTACGTTCCCAAGGACCTGCCGCGCCTGGCGCCGTTGGTCGTCGCGTTGCACGGCTGCAGCCAGAGTGCCGAGGAGTACGACTGCGGGGCCGGCTGGTCGTCGCTTGCCGATCGCTTCGGCTTTGCGGTTCTCTATCCGCAGCAGCAGCCGGCCAACAATCCGAAGAATTGCTTCTCCTGGTTCCTGCCGGGCGACATTGCACGCGACCAAGGCGAGGCGCTTTCGATCCGGCAGATGATCGAGCACGCGATTGCGACTTTCGGCGTTGACCGCCGCCGGGTGTTCGTGACCGGCCTTTCCGCCGGCGGCGCCATGGCTTCGGTCATGCTCGCCACCTATCCGGAGGTTTTTGCCGGCGGCGCCATCATTGCCGGACTTCCGTATGGCTGCGCGCGATCCGCCCAGCAGGCGTTCGATGCGATGTTCACGGAGCAATCGCCGTCCGCGCATGCGCTCGGCGATCGCGTGCGGGCGGCATCCGGGCATCGCGGACCGTGGCCGAAAATATCGGTCTGGCATGGCACCGCCGATCCGATCGTAAAACCCTCCAATGCTGAAAACATCGTCAGCCAGTGGGTCGATGTCCACGGGCTTGCAGCCGCTTTCTCCTATGAAAAATCGAGCGGCAGTTCCACACGCCGGGTATGGACCGACGCCGACGGCGATGCGCTGATCGAGGCGTTTTCCATCAGCGGCATGGCGCATGGTGTGCCACTCGGGTCGGCGATGGGGGGCGAATTCTGCGGCTCTCCTGGCGCCTTCTTTCTCGACGCCGGAATTTCCTCCACGCATCACATCGCCCGCTTTTGGCGGTTGGACGAAGGCTTAACCGAAATACTGCCGCGCGAAATTGCGGCGGTGCCGGCGCTGCGTACAATTTCGACCGACGGCCGTGCTGTTGTGAAAGCCGGAGAAACCGCCGGCAGCTGGAGCAAGCCGGACGAAGCTTCGCCGGGTCGAGATGGCGAAATGCACGCACACGCACCGCTCGATCCGAACCTCGCGATCGCGGCGGCCTTCAGGGCTGCGGGCCTGCCGGTACCCGAGGCGCCCCCATCACGCGCCGGCGCAAAACTGCGCGTCGCTCCTGGCCCGATCATACAAGCGGCACTCAAGGCTGCCGGCCTGACGCAACGTCGATGAGGCTTGGCTGCTTCTCCTCTTCCCCGCACACGGGGAGAGCTATTAATCCATGTGAATCCCGGCCGCCTTCACCACCTTGCCCCATCGCGCGGCTTCGCTCTTGATGCGCTCGGTGAATTCGGCCGGCGTGTTGGCGACCGGGACGAAGCCCAAGGTGTCGAGTTTCTTCTTCACCTCTGGACCGGCCGCCATCTTGGCGATGGCGTCGTGCCATCGGTCGATGATCGCCTGCGGCGCGCCGGCCGGCGCCAGAATGCCAGTCAGGGTGTCGCTTTCGAGGCCCGGTACGCCCTGCTCGCCGTTGGTCGGCAGATCCGGCAGCGCCGCGACGCGCTCTTTGGATAGGATCGCAATTCCGCGCAGGCTGCCGTCCTTGACGGCGCCGATCGCCGGCGGCAGCGCCGTGAATGCCATCGGCGTGTGATTGCCCAAGGTCGAATTGATGGCGAGCGGCGCGCCGTTGAACGGCACCATCACCATGTCGAGCCCAAACATCTGTTTCATCTGCTCGGCGGCAAGGTGCGGAGTCGAGCCGGTCGACGGCTGGGCGTAGCTCATCTTGTCCGGATTGGCCTTGATCAGGTCGATCAGCTCTTTGAGATTTTTCGCCGCCAGCGAAGGATGCACGGTGATCACGTTGGGCGAGGCGGCAACCAGTGAGATCGGCGCAAAATCCTTGAGCGGATCGTAGCCGATGGTGGTGTACATGCTCGGATTGATGATGAAGCCGGTTGAGACCACGACGATGGTGTAACCGTCCGGCGCGGCCCGCTTGGCAGTCTCGACGCCGAGATTGCCGCCGGCGCCGGGCAAATTCTCCACATAGACCTGTTGGCCAAGGACGTCGGACAGCCGCTCCGCCACCAGGCGCCCGATCACGTCGGTCGGCCCGCCGGCCGCGAACGGCACGATCATGCGGATCTTGTGATCCGGATAGGTGTCAGCGGCCCAGGCCGCGCTGGCGATCGCAAAGCCCGCACATAAAGCGACGAGACGCGCGCCGACCTTTATTATTGTCATTCCGTCCTCCCTGGGATTGTCGGCGATGCTATCATCCCCCGCCCGCTCCGGGGAGCGTGCGTGACACCGTGTTTTCATCGATCAGCGAGCACAAGAAAAGGACAGCCAATGGCCGGGCGCAAAGTAACGCGAGACGACCTCCGCCAAGCCGCGGAGAAATACAAGAACTGGGGCAAATGGGGACCTGACGACGAAATCGGCACGCTCAATTACACCTCGCCGGAGGACATCGTCGCCGCCGCACAACTCGTCAAAAAAGGCAAGGTGATCTCGCTGGCGCTCAATTTCGACAACAACGGGCCGCAGGGCGGCAAGACCAATTATCCGGCGCTCGGCCGCATCAATCCGCTGCACACCATGCTGCGCACCGGCACCGACGCCTATTCGGGCGTGCTCGACAAGCGCGGCATCCGCGCCGCCGACGACATGGTGGTGATGCCGCTGCAATGCGGCACGCAATGGGACGGCCTCGGCCACGTGTTCTACGAGAACAATATGTGGAACGGTTACGACTGCCGCGAAGTGTCGTCGTTCGGCGCGCAAAAGTGCGGCATCGAGAAAACTAAGGCCAAGATGGTCGGCCGCGGCGTGTTTTTGGACGTCGCCCGCGCGCTCGGCAAAGAGTGCCTCGACGACGGCTACGGCATCACCTGCGACGATCTCGATCTCACCGCGAAGAAACAGAACATCGCCTTCAAGCGCGGCGACTACATCATCGTGCGCACCGGGCAGATGGAGCGCTGCCTCAAGGCCGGCAGCTGGGACGGCTATCCGGGCGGCGACGCGCCGGGCTTTGCCTTCGAGACGCTCGAGTTCGTCGCCAAGACCGAGCTCGCGGCGCTGGCCAGCGACACCTGGGGCTGCGAGGTGCGGCCGAACAATACCGAAGGCGGCATCAACCAGCCCTGGCACTGGATCACCATCCCGATCATGGGCATGACCATGGGCGAGATTTTTTATCTGAAAGACCTCGCCGAGGATTGCGCCGCCGACGGCGTCTACGAATTCATGTTCGTCGCGCCGGCTATACCCATCACCGGAGCCGTCGGCTCGCCGACCAACCCGCTGGCGATCAAATAGTTTTCGGCTAAACTGCCGGTTGCGCCCGGCGGCGCGTGGCGTAATGAGACGCCACACTGTTTTATTCGGCAAATTCAATCCGATCGGAGGAACGTCCTCATGTCACGAACGTCCTTCACTTTGTTGTTGTCTTTCGCTTCATATTGTTTTGCCGTCCCGGCCATCGCCGTGGCCGCCGAGGGCAAATGCAACACCGTCCAAGCGCAGTGCGCTGTCGAGATCGGCGGCCGGTGCGACCCCAGCACGGGACATTGGTGCTACGGCCCCCGCATGGGCCGCGACTGCGGCGGCAGCAACCGCGGCGGCGCTTTCGATGCGTGCGTGGCGCGCAAGCTCGGCCAGAAGAAGTAATCGCCAGTAGCCTAGGCGCGCGGCGCGTGTGCGATTCCAGTCCATGCCGCGATCGCGGCCAGCGCCGTGATCAGCGCGGCGAAGGTGACGTGCGCGGTGAGCGCGCCGGCTAAGGCCGCCAGCACGCCGATGCCGATCACCGGCACCGAGTTGCCGGCGAACAGCGCGATCAGATAGCTCGAAACCACTTCGCTGCGCTGGTCGGCGGGCGTGATGCGGTTGATCACTTCCAGGCTGCCGCGATAGCCGAGCCCGCCGGCGATGCCGCACAGCGCCGCGGCGATGAGGAGGAGCGCCAGCGAGCGGGCAACTTCGGCGCCGACCAGGAGCCACACCGCCGGCAGCAGCAGCGCCAGTGCGCTCAGCATGGCGGCCCGGCTGCCGAGCCACGCGGTGCTCAGGATCGTGATCGCGGCAATGCCGAACACTTCGGCCACGACAACGCCGGCGACCATCGGCGCGGACAGATGCAGGCTGTCGCGCAGCACACTCGGGATCAAAGCGGCGTAGAAGCCTATCAACGCAAACGTGGCGAAGCCGCTCACCGACGGTGCGACGAACTGCAGCCGGATGCTTCGCGGCACGCCAAGCCGCGGCCGCAGCTCGGCTTCGCCGAGCCGTCTCGGATTCGTCACGGTTTCGGGCGCAAAGATAATGGCGCCCGCGACGACGACGAGCAAAACCAGATAGATGAAAAACGGCAGTTGCAGCGGCCACGGCGCGAATTGTGCCAGCACGCCGCCGAACAGCGGCCCGGCGGCGCAGCCGAAAAAATTCGCCGACGCCGCGATCCGCGCCGCGGTGCCGTTGCCGCGGCCGGTATAAAGCTCGGCGATCCACGCGGTTGCGGCGCCGGCGCCCAAGCCGGTGGAGAAACCGCTTAGTGCCCGCGCCGCGAACAGCCAAGGCGAGCCCGCCGCCGCGGCGAACACAACCGTGCTGGCGACGCCGATGGCGATTGCCGGCAGGATGGCGCGGCGGCGGCCGACCTGGTCGGCGAGCCGGCCGAAGAACAACAGCGCGACGAGATTGCCGAGCACATAGACCGCATAGATCAATGTCAGCGTGATACCGGAAAATCCAAACGCGTGCTGGTAGAGCGGATAAAGCGGCGTCGGCATGATGGCGCCAACGAACATCGCCGCGAGCGCGACGGCGACGATTGTCAGCGCGACGACATTGCGCGCCCGATTGGGTTTAGCGTTATGCAAGGCGAATAAACTCTTCGGACGATGTTGGCTTTGTTGCCGGCAGTTGTTGTCGTAACAACCGCATATTGTCCAGGCGCGCAAGGCTCGCGTCCGGCGTGACGTTGCGCTCGAAGTGCACAACCGGCATGCTGCGAAGGCGAACGGAGCGGTCCATGCGGCTTTCGCGTCGAAAAATTCTGCAACTGGCGGCGGGCAGCACCGCATTCTCGGCCATGCCGCGCATCGCACGCGCCGAAACCTACCCGGCGCGGCCGGTACACATCATCGTCGGCTTTCCGCCGGGAGCCGCGTCCGACATCAACGCCCGCCTGATCGGCGATTGGCTGTCGGGACGGCTTAACCAGCAATTCATCATCGATAACCGGCCCGGCGCCGGCAGCAATGTCGGGACCGAGGCGGCCGCGCATGCGCCGGCCGACGGCTACACGCTGCTCCTGGTCACGCCGCCGAACGCGATCAATGCCTCGCTCTACGACAATCTCAATTTCAATTTTCTCCGCGACATCGCCCCGGTCGCGAGTATCATGCGCACGCCCATGGTCATGGAAGTGAACGCGGCGCTGCCGATCAAAACGGTCGGCGAGTTCATCGCCTATGCCAAGACCAATCCGGGCAAGCTCAACTTCGCGTCGTCGGGCAACGGCACCGGATCGCATGTGGCCGCGGAATTGTTCAAATTCATGACCGGCGTCGACATCGTCCACGTGCCCTATCGCGGCCCGGCGCAGGCGCTGACCGATCTGATCAGCGGCCGGGTACAGGTGATGTTCGACGTGCTCACCTCATCGATCGCCCATATCCGCGCCGGCGAGGTGCGCGCGCTCGCGGTGACCACGGCGGTGCGCTCGGCGGCGCTGCCGGATGTGCCGACGGTGGCCGACACGGTGCCAGGCTACGAGTCGAGCGGCTGGGCCGGCGTCGGCGCGCCGGCGAACACGCCGGCCGACATCGTCGTCACGTTGAACGGCGCCATCAACACCGGCCTCGCCGATGCCAAGGTGCAAGTGAGCCTCGCCGACCTCGGCGCCGCGCCGGCGCCGATGACGGCGGCCGCGTTCGGCAAATTCCTCGCCGACGAAACGGAAAAGTGGGCGAAGGTCGTCAAGTTCGCCAATATCAAGCTGGGCTAGAACTTCGTCCAGTCACCCGAGCGCTCGAACGCCGCGGCAGCGCGGTAGATCGTGGCCTCGTCGTAGGCGCGGCCGACCAGCATCATGCCGATCGGGCGGCCATCTTCCATACCGCACGGCAGGCTGATGGCGGGATGGCCGGTGACGTTGAACGGACAGGTATTGCCGGTCGCTTCCCAGCTGCGCCGCGTGATCTCCTGGGGCGTCGCACCCTTCGGCGGAATCGGCGTCGCCTTCATCGGCGTCGTCGGCAGCAGCAGGAGATCGTGCACAGCCAGCGCCGCGTCGTAGGCCGCGCGCAACCGCCGCCGGATGTTCTGCGCCTTGCCGTAATAGCGGCCGCCGTAGCGCTGCACCGTGTATTTGCTGAAGATCGATGCGATCTTGATGGTGTCGGCGAAATCGTCGGCGCGGCTGCGCCAAGCCATGGCTTTGTCCATGAGGCTCAAGACGTAGAGGCCCTCGTGATTGATGCCGGCGCCGTTCATTTCCAGAAGCGTGACGCAAGCGGCGTCGCCGCGGATCGCCGCCCATACCGGGAAACCCTGCGCGTGTGACGGCACCGATACGTCTTCGACCGTCGCGCCGAGGCCGGCAAAACGCCGCGCCGCGTCGCGGACGCGCGCATCGACATCCGGCTCGGAATTGCGCAGGCCAAAACCTTCCTTGAGCATGCCGATGCGCAAACCTTTGACGCCGCCGTCGAGCGCCGCGGTATAACGGCCGGCGGCGACGCCGCGTTGGCGCGAATCGATGCCGTCCGGCCCGGCGATGACTTCGAGCAGCAGCGCATTGTCACGCACGTTGGCAGTCATCGGCCCGCAGACGTCGAGCGTCATTTCGAGCGGCGCGATGCCGGTATAAGGCACCAGACCGAAGGTCGGCTTCAGTCCGACGATGCCGCAAAAACTTGCCGGAATGCGGATCGAGCCGGCCTGGTCGCCACCAATCGCCATGTCCACGTCGCCGGCGGCAACCAGCGCGGCACTGCCCGACGAGGAGCCGCCGGTGGTGTAGCCGAGCTTGCGCGGATTCTGCACCGGCCCGGTCGAGCTCGTGTGGCTGCCGCCGGACACGCAATAATATTCGCACACCGCCTTGCCGGCGATTTCGCCGCCGGCATCGAGAATGCGCTCGACGATGGTGGCGTCGACGTCCGGCACATAGCCTTCCAAGATGTCGGCGCCGATCATCATCGGCACGCCGGCAAGGCAGACATTGTCCTTGAGCGCGATGCGCCGGCCGGCGAGCTTGCCGCTCGGCGCGCCTTTGATCGATGTCTTCACGTACCAGGCGCCATAGCGGTTCTCGTCGTCCTGTGGGCGGTATCCGGGCTCGCGCGGATATTTCACCGCCGGCACTTCGTCCGCCATGGCGTCGAGCGCCGCGTAAGCCTGCGCCAGCGGGCCAACGATCTGATCGACCGCACGCAGATAATCGTCGCTCGGCGTCATGCCGAGCGCGTGCGCCGCCTGCCGCAGCTCCGCGATGCCGGGTTTCTCGAACATGACACCATCCCAAGAATGACCGAGCGGACTGTAGCACGCGACGAAGCAATCCGCGGCCAGAGCCGCGGCGTTGGATTGCTCCGCTAGCCGGCCGGGTCGGCCAGGTGTCGCTATTGCACGCGCTGTGCGGCTTCCTGCACGATCTGATAGGCGGTGGCGATGGCCGGGCTGCTCTTCGCCACTTCCTCGGCGGCGGTTGAGAGGATTTTGAGCATTGTCGCATGCTCGTCCGGCGGCAGCTTGATCAGCACTCCGCCGCTGTCCGTCCAGGCTTTGGCGGAACTGGCGTTTAGCTCGACCGCAAACGGATTGATGGCAATCGACTCCGCGGCGGCATCCTGTTCGACAGTCTTCTGTAAGTCCGGCGGCAACGTATCAAACCATTTTTTGCTGAGCTCAACCATGCCAAACACTGCCGGCTGGCCGATCTGAGTGACGTATTTCGCAGCGTCACGGAAATGCATACCAGCGAACACGGGCATACCCGAGAGCGCCCCATCGATCGCGCCCTGTTGCAGCGCAGGCAACACGTCGCCCAGGGTCATCGCCACCGGCGATGCTCCGAGCCGCTCGAACGGCACAGTCTCGAACTGCGAGGCGAGCACCCGCAGCTTCTTGCCTTTGAAGTCGGTCAGGTGGTTGATCGGCGCTTTAGTGACGAGGTCGTTCGGGTTCACCATGAACAGCGCAACGCCATGGAGCCCTTTGTCGGCGCCGAGACCGAGCATCAGTTTGCGCACTTCGGGGTCGGCTGTGAGCCGCTGCCCTTGTGCCATCGAACCGACAAGGCTAGGCGCCGCCATGACTTCGAAGCGCTTGTCGACGCCGACGAAGAACTCCGGCGGAATCACTACACCTTCGATGGCGCCGATTTGGGCGCCCTCGATCTGGCGCGAAACCGAACCCAACTGGCTGCCGGGATAGACCTCAGTCTTGATGCGCCCGGCGGAATCCCGTTCGACCGCTGCGGCGAAATTCTTGGCAATTTGATGCACCGCATCGTTGACGGTGGGAGTACTGATCTTCATCACATAGCTTTTGCTTTGCGGGTTGTCCTGCGCCTGCGCCGCGCCCAGCGTCAGTAAGGTCGACAAGGTGGCCGCACCTGCCAAAGGAACCAGCCGCTTCGAAACTCCGCGTACCGTGAAGGACATTTGACCCTCCTTTTGGCCAAGAACCCAATAGTCGACATCAAACTTATATACACAAATGATTTACATATGTAAAGAACAAAAATGAGCCTAGGAACAACTCACGGCAGCCGTTATGTTTCCGTCATGAAAAAAACCAGGAAACGCAAGCGCCTCAGCCAAACGACCGCCCGCGCCACGCCACCCACAGGCGATGGCTCATCCGCTGGCGGGGCATCCCCGCCGCTCACAACGACGCTCAAGAGCTTCGTCAAGGGCGGCTCTGACCGCGCATTCCGCGAATTCATTTACGCCGTGGTCTCGCTCAACAATCAAATGGGACGGCACCTCAGGCTGTTCGCCGACCATATCGGCGTGTCAGAGGCGCAGGTACTCATGTTGCGGGTGATCGCGGAAAGGCCGGACGCTACCGTAGGGCAGCTCGCGCAGCAGCTTCACGTGACGAGTCAATTTGTCACGATCGAAATCGGCGACCTGGTCAAAAGGAGCATTGTCGAGAAGCGGCCCAATGAATCCGACCGTCGCAGTATGCTCCTGCGCTTGACAGCCAAGGGCGAAAGCCTGGTCCGCGAACTGTCAACGATCATGCGGATAGGGAACGATATCCATTTTCGCTCCTTGACCGAAGACCGAGCAAAATTGCTTCAAGACACGCTCAACACACTCCTGACCGACGGCGACGAGGCGTTTCACGCGATGAGCGCGCCCAGTCTGCGCAGCCGGCTGGGATGAGCCGCACAGGCTCGCTCGCATCGCCTCCATGCGCCGCAAGGGGTCGCGATACATCAAGATATTCCATATGCTGGTCGGATCGAGGGAGGGCCAGCCATGACACGGACCGTTCTCGCAGCGCTGGTCGCGCTCGCCGCGCTCGTTCCGCCAGCCGCGCAAGCCCAATACTACAAGGGCAAGACGATCATCATGATCGTCAATTATCCGCCTGGCGGCCCGACCGACATCGAAGGCCGCATCGTCGCGCAATATCTGCCGGCGCACGTTCCTGGCCATCCGACCGTCGTGGTCAAGAATATCGGCGGCGGCTCGGGGCTGCTCGGCAGCAACGAGCTCGGCGACGCCACGCCCGACGGCCTGACCATCGGCTTCTTCACCCTCGATGTAATGGCCGAGCTGACCGACAATCCTTCGGTGCGCACCCACTTTTCCGATTTCGTCCTGCTCGCCGGCGTGGAAAGCCCGCTGGTCGCCTATATCCGCAAGGACACGCCGCCCGGCATCAATGTGCCGGCCGACCTGATGCAGGCGAAGGACTTCAAGGCGCTGTCGCTCAACGCCCAGAACATCAACAGCATCAACCAGGAGCTCTCGCTCGACCTCCTGGGTCTCAAATATCAGGCGATCCCCGCCTATCGCGGCCTCAAGGAGGTCGAAACCGCAATCCTGCAAAACACCGGGCAGATGGCCAACACGTCGCTGTCGGGCTGGCTCGGCTCGGCCGAGCCGTCGATGCGCGACATCGTCATCCCGCTCTGGCAATTGGCGCCGCGCGGCAAGGACGGCAGCTATCCGCGCAGCCGCTCGCTGCCCGACATGCAGACCTTCGAGGAGTTTTATACGAGCGTCACCGGCGGCAACAAACCGCTCGCCGGCGATTTCCGCTACCAAGCCATGCGCGCCGCGTCCGACCCGCAGCTGGCGATGTTCCGCGTCGCCGCCATGCCGCCGAAATCGCCCGCCGACGTGGTGGCGACGATGCGGGCGGCGTTCGACGAGTTGTGGCAGGACCAGGATTTTCTCGCCGGCTATGCCAAGGTGCTGGCGACCAAGCCGATCATGGTCTCGGGCGCCGACGGCCAGGGCATTTTGGCCGATCTCGGCAAGGTGCCGCGCCAGATCAAGGACTTTCTCATCGCCTATACCAACCGCGTCACCGAGAAATAGCCGGCGCGCGGCGGGCCAGGCGATCAAGCGGCCATCACAGCTTCGCAAGCCGCGGCCCGGTGCGGTTGCGCTTTGCCGCGCATCGATTACCTTTATGCCATCCCACCATAACCAAATGGGCGAACCATGAGCACGCAGGCGGACACCAAGCAATATCCCGTCACGCATACTGAAGCCGAGTGGAAGAAGCTGCTCACGCCCGAGCAGTTCCACATCATGCGCGAGCACGGCACCGAACGGCCGGGCAGCTGCGCGCTCAATTACGAAAAGCGCGCCGGCACGTTCTCCTGCGCCGGCTGCGGGCAGGCGCTGTTCTCCTCGACCAAGAAATTCGAGAGCGGCACCGGCTGGCCGAGTTTTAACGATCCGGAGCCGGGCTCGATCGATACCGTCGCCGACCGCAGCTGGGGCATGGTCCGCACCGAGGTGAACTGCAGCCGCTGCGGCAGCCATCTCGGCCACGTCTTCGACGACGGCCCGCCGCCGACGCACCTGCGCTATTGCATCAACGGCGTGGCGATGAATTTCAAGCCGGCTTGAGGACGACGTTTCCCGGATGCGGTGCAGCGCGAAGCGGTGCACCGCTGATCCGGGCTCGTTCCACACTCGGAGTTTGTTACGATCCCGGGTCTGCAGCGCAGCACTTCGTGCTGCGCTGCGCCCGGGAAACGTATTTCCAAGCGCAAAAATTCCTCCCTGCGTCGCCTAATTCAAAAACTCTTCCGTATACAGCGTCCGCATGTCGGGCTTCGCCGGCATGATGTCCATTTCCGGAAACGAATCCCCGATCACGTCGAGCGCCTTGGCGCTAAACCGCAGGTCGCGCGACATCATCGGCATGACGTCGTCGTATTCACGGCTCTCGATTGTTTCGTCGAGCCCGGTGACTTGCCGGGCGATGCGCACGGTCTCGGCTTTGTTCGCCGCCATGAACGCGATCGTCTCCTTCCAGCCGGCGAGAAAGCGCCGCACCTGATCCGGCTTGTCGGCGATCATGGCATCGGTGGCGAAGATGACATGGGTGTGGAAATTCTTGATGTAGGTGCCGAACTCCAGCAGCAATCGCGCTTCACCGGTCTTCTCAAGCCCGTAGCCCTGCGAGGCCGACAGCACGACGCCGTCGATCTGGCCGCGCTTGAGCGCCGCCACCATCCCCGACATGGCGCCGAGCGCGACCGGCGTGATGCCGGTCGAGCCGAAGCCCAGTTGCCGTGACAGCTCGCGCACCAGCCAATCGCTCAGCGAGCCGGCGGTGGTGACGCCGATCTTCTTGCCTTTGAGATCGTCCGGTTTGCGGATGTCCGCCCCCGCGCCGACGATCAAGCCCATGCTCAGCGGCTCGTTGGCGAGCGCGCCGACCGCCTTGGCGGGAACGCCTTTCGCCAAAAATCCCATGGCCGGCCCGGAGCCAAGACCGAAGTCGACGGAATTCGCCACCATCCCCTGCTGCAATTTGGCATCGCCGGCGAAGATGACGGTTTCGACGTCCAGATCGTGCTTCGCCCAAATGCCTTCCGCGGCGCCGATCTCGACCGGCGCGAAGGCGAACGGCTGGCTGACCGATTTGCCGACCCGCACCTTGTCGGCGGCGGCCGCGGCGGATGCCGCGCCAACCACCGCGGCAAACAGTAACGTGGCGAACGCTCGCATCATTCATCCCGCCTGCGGTTTCGAGCGGATCA
The DNA here is from genome assembly GCA_963756245.1 of uncultured Alphaproteobacteria bacterium. Taxonomy (GTDB): domain Bacteria; phylum Pseudomonadota; class Alphaproteobacteria; order Rhizobiales; family Xanthobacteraceae; genus BOG-931. The sequence goes on along the minus strand of CAVWOI010000025.1, from coordinate 249,290 downwards.
AAACTTCCGCCCCCTTCGCCGCGACGCGCACGATCGCAGAAATTAAAGCATTGCCAGCTTTGGCCTCGGCGGCTCCGACCTGCAATGAATAGACACCGTCTCCCTCCAAAGCTGCATCTCCAAACGCTTCGAATTCGGATCCTTCATGCAACGACAAGCCGATGCCGTGGCCGACGCTGCCGCTGAGGGCCGGATGAAGCTTGTACGGCGCGAGCGCGCCAATTGCTTTGGCGTGGAGCGCGTCGGTCCGCGTGCCCGGCCGCATATTCGCGATGACCGCATCGAGCGCGACTTCAGCGTGTCTTGCGGCATCGGCGACGGAACCGTCGTCGACGGTGACGAACATGTCGGCCCAGTAGCCCAAAACCTTGACGGCGAGATAACCGACCAGCGGGCCTTCGCATTTTTCGAACCGGCCCTGGAACGGCACCAGCGTGCGGCCGCCGTCGAAACTGACCAGGGTGCGAACATCCTGCGCGGCGTGCGACCGCGCCATGCGCTCGGCATCGAGCGCGGCGGTTTCCGGCTCATGATTGCCGCGCCAACTGTCGACAAAGGTTTTTGCCGCGGCTTTGACAAGCTTGCATGACGCCCGCATCATCGTCAGCTCGCGCGGCCGCTTGCGGCGCGATGGAATGGCCGCGATGTCGTCGGCGCGTTGCAACGCAAAGCGCTCGCCGAGGCTGCGGCGCACCGCGGCGCAAAGCACCGGCGCCATGCCGTCGAAGCCGATGGTGCCGAGTTTTTGCGCCTGATCGATTGTGAATCGCCCGAACCAAGGATCGAACGCGTTGATCCATTCCGGGCCCATGCCGGAGCGCACGTCGGCAATCCAGGTCAGCGTCCGCATCGCCGGCAGATCGCGCGTGCTCATGGCGCACAACAGCCGCGCGTCGCCGGTGCGCGGCAACAGCGCCATGCCCCAACGCACCCGCGGAATGAAGCTCGTGAGAAAAGCGAGCGCCGCGTGCTCGCGCACATCGCCGTAAACCAGAACGGCTGGCCAGCCGTTGCGGTCCATGGCGGCACGCAATTCGTCGAGCCGCAGCGTGAACTCGTCATACGGCAGGCGATCCTGCGCCCAGATATAGGACCCAATGGTCACGCAAGGTTGCACGGCCTGCATGGCGTCCGCCTCACACCGCGATGACGTCGAGCGCGGCCGGCCGCGCCGACAGCGGCCGCGCGCCGCTATCGGTGACCACGACCGGCTCGCCGCACATCAGATAGCCGCTTTCCGGAATGTACTGGTTGGGATGCATGACGAATATCATGCCGCTTTCCAGCACGCGCGTATTGGTATCGACGATGTCACCCGGCCGATCCGAGGTGATGCCGAGGCCGTGGCCGCGCACCCGCATATAGGGCGGCCGGCAATAATCGCCGTAGCCGGCTTTCTGGATGACGCCGTTGATGGCGCGCGTGACGTCGGCGACCGTTGCGCCGGCGCGGCCCGCGGCGAGGCCTGAGCCCATGGCGTCCTGCAATATGGCGAATTTTTCGCCGATCACGGGCTGCGGCTCGCCGATCACGGTGGTGCGGCAGATCTGCACGAACTGGCCGCGATAGCACGGCGTGATCTCGGAGAGAATAATGTCGCCGACGTCGAGCACGCGTTCGCCGGCGGCGCGGACGGCGAGATTGTGCTGCGACGCGCTCAGCAGCAAAAAATTATCCTCGGCGCCGAGTTTCTTCATGAAGCAATAGAGCTCGGCGGCAAGCTCGAACTCGCGGATGCCGGGCCGCGCATATTCGAGGAGCCGCTCATAGCCGCGCTCGGCGATCCAGGTGGCACGCTCGGCGGCTGCAAGTTCGTCAGGCGTGCGCAGGCGCGCAAGATCGCGCGCCAGTTCGTCGGCGGCTTTCGGCAACGCGCCAAGTGCAGATGCGATGCGATCGACCAGCGCCGCGCCGAGCAGAGACAGTCCGGTCGAAATCGTCCGCGACAAATCCAAGCGATGCGTGCCCACCACGCTCTTGAGCGTCGCGGCGAGATCGTCGGTGCCGATGGTGCGGTCGGTCGATGACGCAACCGCGGCGCGCGCCTCGTCCCAGGCCGGCGTCACGATCAATGTCGAGACACCGTCGCGGTCGAGCACGACGGCGCTTTCGCCGATCGGGCGCACGCCCGAGAACACATAGACGGCGTTGGAATCCAGAAAATTATTGAGGCCGTTGCTGGCGGCGATCAGGCCGTCGAGCGCTTCGCTCTCGAGATACCTGGCCGCGTCGATCAACCGGCCCGGCTTCTTCACACGTGTCAGCTCATCCATCACCAAAACCCAAGTCGCGACCTGCAGCAATCGGCGATGCGAGGTGGCGATCCCTTGTATCCTTTCTGTAATCGATCCGGGAGGTCAAGCCAAACCGGGTCGGGTGCAGGGGATGGGCCGCGCGGCAAAACGTCAATGCGCAACGGCATCCGCGCGGACAATCGGGATTCATTCGTATTTCGGTTTACACGTCTCCGTGAAACCCCCTTGAATAAACGCGAGGTAAAAAGGAACCAAACACCCGTCGATTATTCAATCTACGCGAATGGATTGATAAAAAAATGTTTAGTTGAGTTCTCCCGCACCGCACACATCTTTGGCTCAGCAAACAGCGTGGCGTCTCCTGATCATCGACCAGCTGGCGTCTGCCTCGGTTTGCTGTGAAACACAGGAGAACGACCATGATCGACAAGACCAAGATTGCACTGATTGCCGCTGTGGCAGCGCTGGGCATCGCGATGCCGGCCGCCGCAATGGCGCAGAGCGCCTATACGACCGGCACCGCCGCGAACCGAGCGGCCGCTGGTTATTCCACGCCTTATGGCGGCGGCCTTTATGCCTATGCCCCGGGCTATTTCGACCACGCCCAGGTTCGCCAATGGCGAGGCCGAAGCGGTGACGACTACCGAAACGGTGAGTTCTAACCGCTGAAGAAGCGGCTCAACGGTCGCGGGCGATAAGCCCGCGACCGGAGCTTTGGCGGGCGGACAGGCCCGACTACGGTGCGATGCCCTGCTCCATGGCGAGCTCGGCTTTGAGACTGTCGAGATCGCGGTAGATCGAAGCGACCGCGAGCACGCGGCCCTTGGATTTGTAGCGGACGACGCAGTCCTTGGCGGCGACGGAACCGTCGATTGCGATCTCGTCCCATTGCTCGGCGTGGCCGACATAGTTGATCGGCACGTCGTAGTGCTGGCTCCAGAAGAACGGCACGGCGTCGAAACGCTCCCCGGCGCCAAGCATATTGCGCGCCGCGGTCTGGCCCTGGCGCTCGGCCACGACCCAATGCTCGACACGGATGGCCGCGCCCGAATACGGATCGGGCCAGCGCGCTATGTCGCCCGCGGCATAAATGTCGGGAACGCTGCTGCGCAGATAAGTATCGACCACGACACCGCGGTCCATCGTCAGGCCCGCCTGCTCGGCGAGCGCCAGACGCGGCCGCACGCCGACGCCGACGACCACCACATCGGTTTCGAGCGTGCCGCCGCCTTTGAGCGTGGCGCGGCGGCCGTCGAACGCGGTCACCGTTTCACCAAGATGAAAGATGACGCCGTGCTCCTCGTGCAGCGCGCGAATGAAATCGCCGAGCTGCGGCCCGAGCACGCGCTCCATCGGCCGCGTTTCCGGCGCCACCACATGGACCTCGATACCGCGGGTGCGCAGTGCCGCCGCCGCTTCGAGCCCGATGAAGCTCGCGCCGATGACCAGCGCACGCTTCGCGCTCTTGGTGTCGGCAATGATGGCGCGGCAATCGGCGAGCGAGCGGAGCGTGTGGACGTGCGGCTGATCGGCGCTGGGAACCGGCAGCCGTACCGGCTCGGCGCCGGTCGCCAGCAACAGCCGGTCGTAATCGAGGCTCGCGCCGTTGGCGCAGCGGACTTGGCGTTGCTTGCTATCGATCGCGGTGACCTCGGTACTGAGCCGCAAGTCGATTTTGCTGTCGCCATAAAAATCGTCCGGCCGCAGCGGCAGCCAATCTTCCGGCGCGCTGCCGGCGAGATAATCCTTTGACAGGTTGGGCCGATCGACCGGCGGCGCGGCGTCGTTGCTCACCATGACGATGCTGCCGCCAAAACCGCGCCGGCGCAGCATTTCGGCCGCCGCAAAACCGGTCGCGCCGCCGCCGACGATGACGATCTTGTTGGGCGTATCCGCCGTCGCCGCCATGGCGCGCGGCTTCGCCTCTTCGCGTTTTTGCGTGACGAAGATGCGGCCGTCGCGCCGCTCCACCGTCCAGCAATCGATCGGGCTGAGCGCCGGCGCCCGCGCCGCCTCGCCGGTGCGCAGATCGAAACAGGCATGATGCCAAGGGCAGCGCACGCTTTCGCCGGTCACGAGACCGTCGGCCAGCGGGCCATGGTAGTGGCTGCAATGGGCGCCGACGGCGAATATGTCGCCGCCGCTGCGCACCAGCAAAACCTCCTCGTCGCCGACGTGGCCCAACAGCTTGTCGTCCTTGAAATCGCTCAAGCTCACGCCCTTGGTCAAATCCGGGCCGCTCGGCGGGGTCTGCTCTTCAGCCATGGCGTTCCTCCGTTTCCCCTCCCCCTTGTGGGGAGGGCGGGGGTGGGGGTCGCGAGGTCGTACGCACGCGTCGACGTTTGCGCGTCACCTCCCGACCCCCATCCCTAACCCTTCCCCACAAGGGGGAAGGGAATCAATTCCAACGTCGATCAACAAAGAACTGAACACCGGGCAAAAATATTCCAGCCCGGGTCCAAAAGATAATGTCAGAACGCCGTGATCGCGTCGCCGGCGAACTTGTTACCGCAACTGCGCCTTGAGCCATTCGACAATGGTCGTCGTGATATGCTCCGACGGTTCGCCGGGCGTGCGGCCCATATGCGCGCCTTGCGGATAGATGCGCGCCGATTTCGGGCTGCCGTGCTCCATGAGCAGATAGATGTCGTCGACCGGCGCCTGGTCGTCGAGCTTGCCGTTGACGCCGAGGATCGGCGCTGACGGCTTGTCGAGCAGGCCCATCGCTTTCAGTGAGAGGCGCGGCGCGGCTTGCAAAAATTCCTCGAGCGTCGTGGTGCCCATGGCGCGGCCGCGCGCTTCGAGCAGGCTGTGGGCGCCGAACAGATACGTCGCGCCGCCGGTGGTGAAGGCCGGGATCAGCCATCCTTTCTGGAAGCCATAATGAACGTTGCCGCCGTGGAACACCGCGCCCTTGATGCGCACGGCGGCGGTGTGGGCAAGCCGCGCCGCCCAATAGGCGCCGAAACTGCCGCCCCAGACGCCGACGCTGCCGCCGTCGATCTCGGCGCGTTGCGGCAGGTAATCGAGCCAGGTGAGGAACGTGCGCTCGGCGAGCGGGTCGCCATAGAGCACGGGATTTTCGCCGCTGCCCGGCATGTCGATGGTCAGCGAAGCAAGCCCCTGCTCCATAACCGCCTTGGCGATGCGCAGGCGATCTTCCTTCCAGCCGTCGACGCCGCCCCAATGCAGCACCACCGGCGGCTTCTTCACGCCGGGCGGCAGTTGCAAATAGCCGATGAGCTTTTTGTTGTTTTTGTCGCCGTCGAACGGCAGCTCGATGATTTCGAGCGGCGGGTCGAAATACTGCGCCGCCTTGCGGAACATGCGCAACGAGTGCTGATACGCCTGAAATTTTCCAGGCGAATTCGGCGTCGGATAGCGGCCGACGCGGCAGGCGTCGAAGGCGTGCATATAGAGCTCGGCAAGCTCCGTGCCGGGCGCGCCGGCCTTGGCGCGGGCGTCGCCCTTCTCCTCGTAGCCGAGCCCGATCTTCGACCACTCGTCCGCCCAATGATCCTTATCGAGGCTTTGCAGCGCATTCATCACCCGCTCGGCGTCCTCGCGGCGGATGTCCTCGAACGGATTGAGCCGCCCGGCGCGGCGCATGAACTCGGCCTTGACCTCGTCGAGCGAGCGCTCGCGCGATCCGGCCGGTTTTGTGGGCGTGGCTTGCAAATTCATGGACGCTCCCTTTGCGACTGCTTGTCTTGGGCAACACTACCTTGATCGCAGCGTCTGACAACCGCGCTCGGCCGCCTTTGCAAGCGGCCTATCGCACAATTTGCCACGGATCGACCTTTTTGGTGGAGTCAGGAATGCGCTTGAGCGCATCTTTGTATGCTTGGTCATCGACCTTCGTCTTTCTGGTGTCTTCAGTCTTCTGCGTGCGTTGATGCTTTCTTTTTCCCATGTCCTGGGCGTGAGCAGATACCATCATCAACGCAATTGCGACCGACGCTATGAGGATGCGCATTTTCAAGTCCTCCGGATTTCGTTCAACCCAACCTGCCGCCCGCGCGAAAATAGCCGATCCGAAGCGAGCCGCGCGCCGTCGCGCAGGCTTGCAAGCTTGGCCCAGACCACGTCCTCGGCGACGCGGCCCCAGCCCGCCGAGGTGTCGAAACCGCAATCGGTGCCCGCCAGCACCCGCGACGGATCGCCGACGACCGTGGCGACGCGCTCGATGCGGTCGGCCACCACTTCCGGGTGCTCGACGAAATTCGTCAGGCTGTCGATGACGCCCGCCACCAGGACTTGATCGTCTCTGAGCGGATGTTTGGCAAAGCAGCGAAATTCGTGGGCGTGCCGCGGATTGGCGAAGGGCAAGACCAAGCCGCCGACATTGGCTTCAAACAGCGCAGGCAAAATGTCTTCCAGCGGCACGTCGCAATCGTGCGGTGATTCGGAGTTGCCCCAGCACACGTGCAGGCGGACGCGGTCGCGCGGCACGTTGCGCAGCGCATGATTGATGGTCGCGACGACCTCTTCGACGAAGGCGACGAATGCGGCCACCGGTTTGTCCTTGTAGGTGATGTGGCGTTCGAGCGCGAGATCGGGCGCATCGATCTGCAACAGCAAGCCGTTGTTGACGATCGCTTCGTATTCGATTTGAAGCGCGCGGCCGAGCGCCGCGAGATAATTCGCAAGCGTATCGTAATGCTCGTTGCGCACCGCCGTGGCGAGGATGCCGGGCGACGGCGCGCTCATGAACGGCTCGACGAAGACGCCCGGATTGTCGGCCAGGACCGCATTGAAATAACGGCATTCGTCGTCGATGGCGCGCGCGTCGAGATAGCGCACCTCGCCGATCGCCTTCGGCAGGCCGCCAAGCGCCGAGACCTGGGTCTTGCTGGCGTGCTGCTCGATCCACATGCGCTTGAAGTCCGGATAGCGGTCGACATCGGCGCGCGACGGCCGCTCCCAGCTGCCGCCAAGTCCCGACAGCCGCGCCTTGAGATAGAGAAAGAAGGAATCGCGCTGCTGCTCGCCGTTATTGCCGACGTCGATGCCGGCGTCATGCTGCTTGCGCACGATCGCCCGCACCGCGTCGCGTCCGACGCGATCGATCTCGGCCGCATCGACCGCGTCGCCGCGCGCGCGCAAGGCGTAGAGCCGCGTCAGCTCGCGCGGCCGCGGCAGGCTGCCGGTATGGGTGGTCAATATTCTCGAGGTAGAGCGCTGCATCGGCTCGGTCTTCTCATCTCGACACATGATAAGGCAGCCAAAGGGCGAGATCGGGCCACATTATCACCAGCGCCAGCACCACGAACATGGTCAGGTGGAACGGAATGGTGCCGAGGATCACTTCGCTCAGTTTGCCGTCCCAGATACTCTGTATGACGAACAGATTGATTCCGATCGGCGGCGAGATCTGTCCAAGCTCGACGAAGAGGACGAGCACGACGCCGAACAGCAGCGGGTCGATGCCGTAACTCGGCAGCACCGGAAAGATCAGCGGCACCGTGATCACGATCATGCCCAGGCTTTCGATCAGGCAGCCGAGCACGGTGTAGAGGATGAACAGCGCCAGGAAAAAGCCCAGCCGCGTGAGATGCAGGCCGACGATGAAAGCCGTCACCTTCTCGCCGACGCCCGCGAAGCTGATGGCATAGGAGAACACATAGGCCGTGAAGATGATGAACAGGATATTTCCGGAAAATCGGATGGTGCTGTACATCGCCTCGATCAAGCCGCGCGGCGTGAGATTGCCGAACACGGCGCCGAGCAGGATCGCCAGGCTGCAGCCGATGGTCGCGCCCTCGGTCGTGGTGACGAGGCCGGCATAGATGCCGCCGAGCGTGCCGCCGATCAGAATGGCGAACGGCAGCACATCGGCCAACGCGACCATGAGTTCGTGCAGCGAGCGCGGCCCGGATTCGCGCGGCGCCACGGCGGGCACGATCGAGGCGTGGGCGCCGATATAGGCCATGAAGGCCGCGGTCATCATCAGGCCAGGTACGAGGCCAGCCATGAACAGTTTCGGCACCGAGGTTTCGGTAAACGTGCCGTAGACGATCATGCCAAAACTCGGCGGCAGCAAAATGCCGAGCGTACCGCCGGCCGCCAGCGAACCCGCTGCCAAGCGCCGGTCGTAATTGCGGCGGATGAGTTGCGGCAGCGCCACGCCGCCGATCGACGCCGCCGTCGCGATGCTCGATCCGCTCACCGAGGCGAAGATCGCGCAGCCGGCGATGTTGGTCTGCAGCAACCCGCCGGGAAGCTTTGCCACGAGCTTGGCGAGGCCGGTATAGATGCGGCTGCTCAAGCCGCTGACGCGAAGGATTTCCGCCATCAGCATGAACAGCGGCACGCAGGTCAGCACGAAGCTGTTCATGCTGCCCCAGCTCACCAGCCCCAGGCTGTTGAGGCTCGGCAGGCCGCCCTGCAACAGCAGATAAAACATCGCCGGAACCGCGATCGCGAAAGGCACCGCCATGCCGCTCGTGAGCAGGACCAGAAAAAAGACGAAGGTGACGACGATCTGAAGGTCAGGGCTCACCGGCGCCCTCCGTCGTCTTGCCGAATGCACGCATGCGGGCAATGTCGGCCACAAGCGTGCGCACAACCGAGAAGCACAGCGCCGCCGCGCCGAGCATCATGGCGATTTGCGGTATCCACAGCGGCGTCGCGAGGTAGGTCGGGGCGCGATCGCCGAAGCGGAACGAGGAGAGCTCGAATTGCGTCAATTGCCACAGCAGCAGCGCGCAGAAAGCGAGCGAGAGAAGGTCGAATATGACGTGGGACACGGCGCGGGCGAACGGCGAGAGGCGAGACTGGACCAGCTCGACGTGGTGAAAGCTGTCGCTGATCTGGCATACCGGCAGGCTGACGAAGCTGATCACCACCAGCATGTAGCCGCCAAGCTCGTCGGAAATCTCAAAGGAAAAGTTGAAAAGCGACCGCGTCAGTATGTCGACGCCGATCACGACCAGCATCACGATCAGCGCCGCGACGCAAGCGAGCTTGCAGGCCCGTTCGACAATGCTTTCCTTGAGCCTTGGCGCCGACGGACCGCCATGGGGGCGGCCCTGCTCGATCTGTACCATTATGATTGCTGGGATTTATCGTCCAAGCGCGGCCCGCACCTTTGCCAGCGCTTCGACGACGTCGGGGCCGCGCGACTTTGCCCATTCGTCCCAGTACGGTGTCATGGCCTTGATGGCGCGCGCGTTCTCATCGGGCGTCGCCTTGGTGAAGGTGTAGCCCGCAGCGGTGAGGACTTGAACCGATTCCGCTTCTTCCTTCTGCATCGTCTCCTGGTCCCAGCGCGCGGTGTCTTCGGCGACCTTGCGCAGCTTGCCCTGCAGGTCGGGCGAGAGCTTGTTGTAGGCTTCGGTATTGGCGATGAAATAGGAATTGTTGACGTTAATGATCAGGACGTAGCCGTATTTGAGCAGGTCCTTCCACAACACGGCGCCGACGCCGGCGGTGAAAATACCGTCGACCACGCCGCGGTCGAGCGCCGAGGGGACTTCCGGCGCGCTCATCGTGATCGACGTGCCGCCAAAACTGCGCACGAACTCGCCCTGCTCCGGCTGCGCGACGCGAAGTTTCAGGCCTTTGATGTCGTCGAGCGATTCGAGTTTCTTGCGCCCCCAAATGAACTGCAGCGGATAGGTATAGGAGGCGAGCAGGGTCGAGCCTTTCTCCAGGTAGGCCTTTTCGAGATACGGCTTGAGCACCGCGTCGGCTTTGGCGAAATCCGCATAGGATTGAATAAGCATCGGCAGTCGCGGAATGCCGGCGACCGGGATGTTTCCGGAATTGAACAAATCGTCGCCGACCTGCACGACATTGCCGCCCACGGCCTGCGTGATGTTGCTGGCATTGATCTGCAGCGTGCCCGCCAGATGCAGCCGGACCTTGAGCTCGCCGTTGGTCGCCTTCTCGATCTCCTCGGTAAACAATTTGGCGCCGCGCGAGGTCGCGAAATTCGGCGCCGACTGATGCATGTAGAAATTCCAATCCTCCGCCGCGGGCGCTTGCCCACCGCAAAGAACCACAAGACCCAGCGACAAACAAAGCGCCGCGGCCGCCGACGCCGTTTTTTGATGCTGTTCGAGCATGGCGATCCTCCCTTCGACATCGCCGCTACGCTGGCGAGTGCCGAGATCCCGTTTCGCTGAGTTTTTTATCGAGCGAGCCTATGGACACGTCATTTGGCTGTCAACGTGCTGGCCCTTGACCCGCAGATTCATGGACGCTCCTTTTTGCGACCGCGCGTCTTGTACGGCAACACGACCTCGATCGCAGCGTTCGACAACCGTCCTCAATCTTTCATGACGCGCCGCAAGAAACAGCGACGTGCCTAGAAACCTGTTGTCTGCCGCGAAAATATATGTTACCGATTGTAGCGCTAAGATTCGTAACGCTTCGTGAGGCAGCCGTTTTGGTTTCTTTCCACCTGCCGGGCCAAGTCCGGCGCGACTATCTCGCTGTGTTGTTCGCCGCCCAACTGGACAATCCCCATCACCTGTTCGTTCGGGACGCCGGTCGCGGCTCAGAATTGAAGTTTGCCGAGGAAGTTTTCTAACTCATTCGCGGGGCGCGCTGTGGGGAAAACCGGCCGATGCGCTCAGGATCGCGACCAGCCTCGCTTTTCCGGCGGGTCATGCGTCGGGCCGCGCCGCGGCCACGGACGCCAATGCCGCCGACATGCCGCGAGGGCATACTTCTGAACACAATGCCAAAATCAGGCAGCGTCTATATCGAGAAGTCACTGGCAAAAATCCTGACTCTCGGGACCATGTATCTCGGCAACCGTTATGCCCTTATCGATCAGGTCGATGTTCGAGATGCTCTCGCGTTCAGCCGCGGTGGATTCGTCTCGCAGAATCATTTGGCTCCGTCGCTGGAAAACTTGCAGATCCTGCAGCACTTCAAGCTGAAGATGGTTCTGCACCTGCGTGATCCACGCCAGGCCTTGCTGAGCTGGGTCCACCATCTCCATTACGTCACGGACGGGGACGATATGAGCGAGGCGCTGCTCTATTTCGCGCCACGGCCGCCGTTCGGATATTTCAAGTTTTCGCTCTCACGCCAGATCGACTGGCAAATCGAGACCTACATGCCGCAACTGGTCCTTTGGGCGGCGCGGTGGGTAGAGATAGCGGACCAGGATGCGACCCCGATTTTAATTACGCATCAGAATGATCTGAGAACCAAAGAGAAGGCCTTCTTCGACGCGATCTTGACATTCCATCAGCTCAACCTCGATTACGCTCTGCCGAATTTGCCCAGGACATTGGATGAAACACATTTCCGTCTGGCTGATCCGATGGAATGGAGACGGACCTTCACGGCAGACCAGGCGATCCAGGCGACCGCGTTGATCCCGGAATCACTGAGAATGCGGTTCGGCTGGATTTAACCCACGCCACGGCGTCGGTTGTCCGGGCAAAATTTTCGGGCCGGCTACACGCTTCAGCACGGCGAGTGCTCGCGCGATCCGGCGGGCTTTGCCGGCGAGGCGCGACGATTCACGTGCGCTCCTTTGCCAACTCTCGCGCCCGTCGGGTCTAGTATAGTGTAGCCGTCGGCATGGACGCGTCCACGCGCGTTGCCTGCGCCGAGGCCCCGGGGAAAACAATGAAGCGCCGAAGTTTTTTGCAACTGGCCGCAAGCGCCGCAACGCTGCCTTTGGCGCCGCGCTTGGCTCGCGCCCAGGCTTACCCGGCGAAGCCGATCACCATTATCGTGCCGGCGTCGCCGGGAGGCGTGACCGATATGCTCGCGCGCATCCTGGCGCAGCACTTCAACGCCGACTGGGGCGCCCAAACGGTGGTCGAGAACAAGCCGGGCGCCAATAACCAGGTTGCGGCGGAATATGTGATGCACCAGCCGGGCGACGGCTACACGCTGTTCATCGGCCCGGAAACCACCTTCATCGTCAATCCCGCGCTTTACCCCGACCTGCGCTACAAGCTCGCCGATTTCACCCCGATCACTGGTCTGGTGCAGATCAATCATGGGCTGATCCTGCATCCGTCGGTGCCGGCGAACAGCGTCAAGGAATTAGTCGCGCTCGCCAAGGCCAAGCCCGGCCAGTTGAACTACGGCACTTACGGCGTCGGCTCGAGCGGCCATCTCAACATGGAAATGTTCAAGACCGTCACCGGCACCAATCTGGTCGCCGTGCACTACAAGGGCGCGGCGCCGGCGATGCAGGACGTGATCGCCGGCCACATCCAATTGATGTTCGTCAGCGTCGGCAACGCGGTGCCGCAATCGAAATCCGGCGCGGTCAAATTCATCGCGCTGGGCGCGCCGAAGCGCATGGCGCTGCTGCCGGACGTGCCGACCGTCGCCGAGGCCGGCTATCCCGGCTTCACGGCGGTGTCGTGGTTCGCGCTGTTCGGGTCGGCCGGCATTCCGCCCGACGTGGTCGCCAAGATCAATAGCGAGGTGCGCAAGATCTTCGCCGATCCGACCGTGCAGAAGACGTTTCTCGACGCGCAATATTTCGAATCCATTGCCGGTACGCCGCAGGACCTGAGCGAGCGCATTCGCACCGAAGAGCCGCAATGGCGCAAGCTGATCGGGACCGCCCATATCACGGTCGAGTAGGCGGAACCGCTTGTGGGATTGGCCGACCAGCCGTCATTGCGGCGGCAATATCGCGATGGCCTCGACCTCGAACAGCGCGCCGAGGCGCGCCAGCTGCGGCACACCGACTGTGGTGCTGGCCGGCGGCGAGACCGTGTTCACGTACTTGTCCCGCACCTCGCGGTAATGCGCGAGATTGGCGCCGATATCGACGACATAGTTGTTGAGCTTGACGACATGCTCAAAACCGGCACCGATGGAAGTGAGCGCCGCCTTTAGGTTCTCGAACGCAATTTCGATCTGCTCGCGGGCGTTGGCGCCCATCCTGCCGGACTTGTCGATGCCGAGCTGGCCGGCAAAGTAGACGGTGCGGCCCGGTCCGGTGACTTCCACGACGTGGCTGTAGCCTGGCGGCTTCTGCATCGTATCGGGGTTCGAGAAGCGGATGTTGTCCGGCATGTTTAATCTCCATCACGTTTGGGACGACCAGCGGCCGGGGGCGGCGGTAGCGGCACCGGTCGGGCCGGCTCATGGGTTCGTTTTGCCTGCTGTTCCGTTCCGCTGCCGTCAAACCATCCAAAGAGATACCCAAGACCCATCATCCCATAGAACCCGATGGCCTCATTGAAAGGATGGCTGTCAAAATACCTGTCTACCAACAACCGGTCTACCAATAGAACGAACAATGTCACTACGATTGCATTCGCCAAAGCCTTTTTCCATCGTTGAATGATAGTCATAGTTGCCTCGATCGTGCTCGCTTTACGAGGTTAGGCAGCTGGGCAATTTTTGCAGCGATCCGGCCGGCGCGGCCGACGATGCTCGCAAATCCAAGTGCGCTCCTTTGCCAACTCTCGCTGGCATCGGCTCTGCTATATTGTAGCCGTCGGCATGGATGCGTCCACGCGCGTTGCGTGCGCCGACGGCCGGGGGGAAATGATGAAGCGCCGAAGTTTTTTGCAACTGGCCGCAAGCGCCGCGGCGCTGCCGTTGGCGCCGCGCTTGGCCCGCGCCCAGGCTTACCCGACGCATCCGATCCGCCTCATCGTCGGCTTCCCGGCCGGCGGCCAGGTCGATATTACCGCGCGGATCGCCGCGCAATGGCTGGGCAATGCGCTCGGCCAGACCGTCGTGGTCGAGAACAAGCCCGGCGCCGGCGGTAATCTCGGCGCCGAAGCGATCGTCAATGCCGCGCCGGACGGCTACACGCTGTTCTTCGCCGCGGCGTCGAACACCGTGAACACGACGCTGTTCCCCAACCTGCCCTACGACTTCGCCCGCGACACCACGCCGGTCGGCACCATCAACCGCATTCCGCTGGTACTGGTGGTGAACCCGTCGTTCGAAGCGCAAGACGTCGCCGGCTTCGTCGCCTATGCCAAAGCCAATCCCGGCAAGCTCAGCGTCGGCTCGCCGTCCGCCGGCACGCCGCCTTATCTGTCCGTCGAATTGCTCAAGATGATGGCCGGCATCGATATCGTGCACGTGCCCTATGTGGGCGAGGCCCAGATGGTGACCGATCTGCTCGGCGCCCAGCTCATGGCCGGCATCAGCGGCATTTCATCGAGCATCGGCCATATCAAGGCCGGCAAGCTGCGCGCCCTCGGCGTGACCACCGCGGCGCGCGTTGCGGAATTGCCGGACGTGCCGACCATCGCCGACACCATCCCGGGGTTTGAAGCCAGCGGCTGGAGCGGCGTCGTGGCGCCGAAGAACACGCCGAAGGAGATTATCGACAAACTCGCTGCCGCGATCAAAACCATTCAAGCCGATCCGAAATTCAAGGAGCGGCTGTCCGACTTCGGCGCGCCGCTGTTTGCCATGTCGCCGGACCAGTTCGGCAAATTCATCGTCGAGGAAACCGAGAAATGGGGCAAGGTGGTCAAGTTCGCAGGATTGAAGCCGCAATGAAAACCCAGCGCCGGAAATTTTTTGGTCTCCTGGCGGGCGCGGCGGCGTTGCCGGTGTTGCCGCGCCTGGCGCGCGCGGACGCCTATCCGACGCGGCCGGTGCGCATCCTCGTCGGCTATCCGGCCGGCATCGCGCCGGACATTTTCTCGCGGCTTGCCGCGCAAGGCCTGTCGGAGCGGCTCGGGCAGCAATTCATCGTCGAGAACCGACCCGGCGCCAACAGCAATGTCGCCACCGAACTCGTGGTGCGCGCGCCGCCCGACGGCTACACGCTGCTCACGGTGACGGCGACCAACGCCATCAACGCCACGCTCTACGAGGGCCATCTCAACTTCGATCTGCTGCGCGACGTGGCGCCGGTCGGCGGCCTGATGCGCTCGGCGAGCGTGATCCAGGTGACGCCGTCGCTGCCGGTCGAGACGCTCGCCGAATTCATCGCCTATGCCAAGGCCAATCCCGGCAAGCTCAATTACGCCTCGGCCGGCAATGGCAGCGCCACCAATGTGGCCGGCGAGCTGTTCCGGCTGATGACCGGCATCGACCTCGTGCACATCGCCTATCACTCCAATTATCTGCCCGACCTGATGAGCGGCCAGGTGCAGGCCTCGTTCAGCCCAGTGGCGCAGTCCATCGAATTCATCAAAGCCGGCAAGCTGCGCCCGCTCGCGGTGACCGGTGCGACACGTTTGGACGCGCTGCCGGGCGTCCCGGCCGCGACCGAGATCGTGGCGGGCTACGAGGCCTATGTGTGGGACGCCGTGGGCGCGCCGGCGAACACGCCGGCCGATGTCATCGACAAGGTCAACACGGCGCTCAACGACGCGCTCAGCACGCCGGTGATGAAGGCGCGCTACGCCGAGCTCGGCGCCGAGCCGTTCATCGTGACGCCGGCCGAGTTCGGCAAATTCCTGGCCGCCGAAACCAAGAAATGGGGCGACGTGATCCGGGCCGCCCACATCAAGGCGGAGTGAATTCACGCCGCCTTCGATCCCCATAATTTCTTGCTGGCGATCGCTGCGCCTTCGCTGAGCGCTTTCAGCTTCGCCCAGACGATGGAGTCCGCGACCATCGGCTCGGTGCGCACCGCGGTGCCAAAACCGCAATCGACGCCGGCGATCAGCCGCTCGCGATCGACCACTTCGGCGTAGCGGCCGATGCGTTGCGCCACCAGCCGCGGGTGCTCGACGAAATTGGTCGTCGAGTCGATGACGCCGGGAATGAGGATCTTGTCGTCGGGGATTTGATCGTCTTGAGGTCTTCCCATTCATGATCGTGGCGCGGATTGGCGGCCTCGATACTGAACGCCTGCACGCGGGCCTTGAAGGCGATGTCGATGATTTTCGTCACCGGCAGGTCGTGGGTGTGCGGGCCCTCGTAATTGCCCCAGCAGATGTGCAGCCGCATGCGGTCGGCGGGCAGTCCCTCGATGGCGGCGTTGAGCGCCGCGATATTGCGCTCGGCGATTTTTGTGCGGAATTCGTCGTCGCTGAGATGGCGGTACTGGTTGTTGCGCGCCGAGCCGAGATCGGGCGCGTCGATCTGCAGCACGAAGCCGGCCTCGACAATGGCGCGGTATTCGACCTTGAGCACGTCGGCGAGCGCCGCGACGTAAGCCTCCTCGGTCGGGTAATGCAGGTTGATGATGAAACGCGTCAGAATGCCCGGCGACGGCGCCGTCATGAACACCTCGGCCGGCTTCGCCTTCGCCGCCGCGGCTTTCAGATGCGCCAGATCGCGGTCGAGCGCGGAACGGTCCTTGTAGCGTAATTCGCCGACGCAGCCGGGAAACGGCATGGCGGAGAAATTGCTGCGCTGGCGGGCAAAATCCGGAAACTGCAGCAGATCGCGGCCGATCATGATGTCGCGACCCTTTTCCGCCGCGCGCGGGTCCATCTCGATGCCGCTGACGCGGTGGCGGATATAGGTCGTGTAGGACGGCTTGCTCATCTCGCCGTCCGAGACCACGTCGATACCGGCGGCGACCTGCTGCGCGACGACGTCGTCGACCGCTTTGACCACTTCGCCCTCGAAAGCGTCCGCCGCGATCGCCTCGCCCTTCTCGCGGCGGAGGATAAGGTCGATCAGCGGCTTCGGCCGCGGCAGACTGCCGGTATGCGTGGTCAGAATACGGTCGGTCGAGGTCTGCATGCGGCACTCCTGCACGGCGTTGTCGTCGTCTTAAGGGGCGGATAGTGTTCGCCCAAAGCCGAGCCGGCAAGGGAGAGAAATGCAATGCGGATCGTCGATTTGAGCCGGGAGCTTTATCACCGCTCGCCGTCCTATCCCGGGCAGCCGCCAATCATCCACGGCATCTGGAAGACCCATGAGGAGGCGTTTGCCGAATCCGGCAACGTGCAGGGCAACAGCGTGATGTTCTTCTCCATGCCCGACCACGGCGGCACCCACATCGATGCGCCGCGGCATTTCGGCAAGAGCGGCACGCCGATCAACGAATATCCGCTGGAGAACTGCATCGTCCAAGGCATCTGCATCGACCTGCGCCACATAAAACCGCGCGCGGAAATCACGCCGGCCGATCTCGAGGCCGCGGTGAAACAGGCCGGCGTGCCGATCCCGAAAAAAGGCACGGTGCTATTGTGCACCGGCCATCACGAACGCACCTTTCCTACCGCGGCCTACGCCACCGACAATCCCGGCGTCAACGTCGCGGCGACCGAGTGGCTGGCGCAGCAGGGCATCGTGCATTTCGGCATCGACTCGATGCGGCCGGGGCCGGAAGGCAAAGTGAACTCGCTGGTGCACAAAGCCTGTCTCGAGCTCGGCTTCACCCATATCGAGAGCCTGTGCAATCTCGAAGCCCTGCTCGGCCAAGGCGAATTCCAGTTCATCGGCCTGCCGCTGAAATGGCGCGAAGGCACCGGCTCGCCGATCCGCGCGGTCGCGGTGTTCGACAATTAGGGCATAGTTACGGGCGTCTCACGGTGTGCTAAAAGACCGCATGGTCGCACTGCGCAAAGAACAAATGACGGTGAACGAATTCCTGCGCTGGGCCGAGCAGCAGCCGGAGCAATGGGAATTGCTCGACGGCATCCCGACTGCGATGTCACCGGAGCGCGTCATTCACGGCGACACGAAATATCGCGCCGCGCGGACCTTCGACGGCGCGATCGCGCAAGCCTGCGTGCCATGCCGATTTGTCCTCGACAGCGCCGCCGTTCGTATCGACGCAAAGAACAGCTATCAGCCGGATGTGCTGATCTATTGTGGCGCGCCTGTCGCCGGTGACGCGGTCGAGGTGCCCAATCCCGTCATAGTCGTGGAGATATTGTCGCCCGGCAATGCGATGACCGATCTGCGTGACAAGCTGCAAGGCTATTTTCGCGTCGCCAGCATTCAGCACTATCTGATCGTCGACCCCGACAAGCGGATCGTCATTCATCATTCGCGCGCGCAGGACGGCGTGCTCGGCACTCAAATCATCAGCAGCGGCACGGTGACGCTCGATCCGCCCGGATTGTCCGTATCGGTTGCCGACTTTTTCGCTCCCGCAACAGAATAGCACCGTCACCACATGCAAATCGGCCACAACCGCAAAATGACCGGGGCGCAATGCCTCGCCGACATGCTCAAGGGCTACGGCGTCACCCACGTGTTCCACGTGCCCGCCGTGCTGCGCACCACTTATGCCGAGATGGAGCGGCGCACCGAGATCAAGCGGCTGCATGTGCACGGCGAGAAGGCCGCGGCCTATATGGCGGACGGCTATGCGCGCGCCTCGGGCAAGCCGGGCATCTGCATGGCGCAGGTGATCGGCGCGCTCAATCTCGCCGCCGGCCTGCGCGACGCGTGGCTCGCCCATTCGCCGGTGATCGCCATGACCGGCGGCCGCGAGCCGAAGACCAAATTCCGCAAAGTGTATCAGGAGATCGACGACATGCCGGCGTTCGAGCCGGTGACAAAATTCAACGCCACGGTCGACGACGTGGCGCGCTTCCCCGACATGGTGCGGCAGGCGTTCCGCACCGCGGTGACCGGCTGTCCCGGCCCCGTGCATCTGCAGTTCCGCGGCAACGAGGGACAAATTGATGCGGAAGAAGCCGACATGGAGCCGCTGGTCGAGCCGCAATTTTCCCGCGTGCCGGCGTTCCGCCCAGAGCCGGATGAGGCGAGCGTGCGCGCGGCGCTGGACATTCTGCAAGCCTCGGCGCGTCCGGTGATCGTTGCCGGCGGCGGCGTGCGCGCTTCCGGCGCGGCCGCGGAACTCGTCGCGCTGGCGGAGGCGTTGCAAATTCCGGTCGCGACCTCGCTCAACGGCAAGGGTTCGATTCCGGGCCATCATCCGCTGTCGGTCGGCGTCGCCGGCACTTATTCGCGCGAGAGCGCCAACCGCGTCGTCAACGCCGCCGATCTGGTTTGTTTCATCGGCAGCGAGACCGGCGGCATGACCACCCACTTTTGGGCAGTGCCGAAAATCGGCACGCCGGCGCTCCAGATCGACATCGATCCGGAAGCGCTCGGCCGCAATTATCCGCTTGCCGCGGGCATCAACGGCGACGCCAAGGTGACGCTTGCGCGCATGCTCAAAATCGCCGACCGCGGCAGCGCGGCGAAACGCAAGAGCTGGGTCGGGGAGGCGCAAGGCCTTTGCGCCGAGTGGCGGCAGAAATACAAATCAGCGCTCGAATCCGACGCGGTGCCGATGCGGCCGGAGCGGCTGTGCAGCGAGCTGACCCGGCACGTGCCCGACGACGCCATCGTGGTGGTCGACACCGGGCACGCCGGCATGTGGATGGGCGGCATGTTCGATCTGAGGTCGCCGCATCAAAGTTACATGCGCAGCGCCGGCCATCTCGGCTGGGCGTTTCCCGCCGGCCTCGGCGCCAAATGCGCCTGCCCGGAGCGGCCGGTCGTCACCTTCACCGGCGACGCCGGGTTTTGGTATCACATCGCCGAGGTCGAGACCGCGGTGCGCTGGAACATCAACGCCGTTACCGTGGTCAACAACAATGGCGGCGGCAACCAGTCAAAGCGCGGTTTCGACCGCGTCTACGGCGGCCAGCAGACGCCGCAAGCGCGCGAATTGTGGACGTTCAGCAAGGTCAATTTCGCCCGCTTGGCCGAGGACATGGGCGCGCTCGGCATCCGCGTCGAGCAGCCCTCGGCGTTTCCGGCGGCATTAGCGCAAGCGCTCGCGGCAAATCGCCCCGCCGTCATCGACGTGGTCACCGATATCGAGGCGTTGGCGCCGACAGCTGTGGCGTAGAGCGTAGATTTCCAACCAAATCAGCTCAAATACGGCCGATTTCGTACAGTCAAGAGTGACACTTGGCCATTCCGGTCACGGACCGGTCACGAAATTGCAACTATCGAAGGCTCACGGTGCCTCGTTTGCGCCCGAGAAATATGGAAAAGTGACGGCGTAACGGTCGTACTGTTCGCAATCGATGAACACGGCACGGGAATCGGCAGTCCGCCTGCTGAAACTGATGATGGTCGCGTCGCTGGTGCTGCCGGCGGCGCTGTACGGCTATGCGTCGTGGGTCAGCTATCGCGACATTCATGCCGCAGCCGACGAGCGCATCGACCGCTCGCTCGACGTGCAGCAGGAACAGGCGCTCAAAGTATTCGAGACCGTCGACCGCACCTTTGCCGAGGTCAACGAGGTCGTGCGCGGCATGTCCGACGACGAGATCCGCGCCGCGCAGCCGCGGCTGCATCTTCGTCTCGCGCAGATCGCGGACGTGATGCCGCAGCTGCAAGCCATCGTCTTGATCGGCCCTGACGGCCGGCCGCTCGCTTCCAGCACGCTTGAATCCGTCAAGACCGACGTCAATTTCACCGACCGCGATTACTTCAAGGCCCAGGCCGACAAGGACGCCGGCACCTATGTGAGCGACGTGCGCACGCCGAACCTGGCGAGCGTCGGCAAGGATTTCTTCGATCTGTCGCGACGTCTCGACTCGCCGGGCAAGACGTTCAAGGGCGTGATCGCGGTGGCGGTGCGGCCGAAATATTTCGAGGATTTTTACACATTGATCGGCCAGACGCGCGGCAGCTTCTATGCCCTGGTCCGCGACGACGGCGTCATCCTGGCGCGCTATCCGGGCCGCAGCAACCGCGTACAAAAATTGAGCCCGACCAGCGGGCTGCGCTCGGCCATCGACCACGGCGTCACCCACGACACATTCACCGTCAATTCCGAGGTCGACGGCGTGCCGCGGCGCATCGGCTTTCGCAAGCTTGCCGGCTATCCGGTTTATGCGCTTTCGGGCATCAGCATCCCCGCGATCAACCACGAATGGCTCAGGGCCATAGGCACCCACCTGATCTTCGGCTTGCCGGCGACGCTGTTGCTGTTCGCCGTGCTGTGGTTCGCGCTGCTGCGCACCCAGCGCCTGCACGACGAAGCCGAGCGCCGCGAAATGGCGGAAGGCGCGCTGCACCAGGCGCAGCAGCTGCAAGCCATCGGCCAATTGACCGGCGGCGTCGCCCACGACTTCAACAATCTGCTCATGATCGTCAGCGGCAGCGTGCAGCGGCTGCGCCGCCACATCAAGGACGACAAGCAGGTCCGCTTGCTCGATGCGATCACCACGGCGACGCAGCGCGGCGAAAGCCTGACCCGGCAATTGCTGACATTCTCGCGGCGCCAGACCTTGCAGCCGAGCGTCATCGATCTCGCCGAGCGGCTGCCGGAGATCAAGGAGATGCTCAGCCGCTCGCTGCGCGGCGATATCGAGATCAAGGTCGGCGTGCCGCGGCGGCCGTGCGCGGTGAAGGTCGATCCGAGCGAGCTCGAGCTCGCGCTGCTCAATCTCGCCGTCAATGCCCGCGATGCCATGCCGTCGGGCGGCACGCTGACACTGACCGCCAAGCCGGTCGTGCTGCGCGGCAAGGCCAGCGAGGAAGGCTTGAGCGGCGACTTCGTCGCCATCCGCGTCGCCGACACCGGATCGGGCATTCCGGCCGACGTGCTGCCGCGGGTGTTCGAGCCGTTCTTCACCACCAAGGACGTCGGCAAGGGCACTGGGCTGGGCTTGAGCCAGGTCTACGGCTTCGCCCATCAATCCGGCGGTGCCACCTCCATCGCCAGCTCGGCCCGGCGCGGCACCGTCGTCACGCTGTTCCTGCCGCGAACCTGGGAAGCGCCCGCGCAGCCGCAGGAGCCATCCGCCGTCGTCGGCACCAAGCGGCACGCCGGCACCGTGCTGCTGGTCGAGGACAATGCGGAAGTCGCCGAGGTCGGCAAAGCCTATTTCGAGGAGCTCGGCTATAACGTCAAACAAGCCGCCAGCGCGCAGGCCGGCCTCGATGTCGTCGAACGCGATCGCGACATCGATGTGGTGTTCTCCGACATTTTGATGCCCGGCGGCATGAACGGCCTCGAAATGGCCGACGCCATCCGCCGGCGCTTTGCACACATCGTCGTGCTCTTGACCACGGGCTACAGTTCGAGCGCCCAAGACGCCGTGCGCCAGGGCTTCGCCGTGCTGCAAAAACCCTACGACCTCGCCGCGCTCGATCGCGCGCTACGCGAGGGGCAGCGGACCGAGGTGCCGAAACCGCAAGCGGCGGTTGGGTGATAAAACGCAGAAGCGCTAATCCGCCACGTTTCCCGGATGCGGTGCAGCACGAAGTGATGCACCGCTGATCCGGGATCGCTCCGGGCTGTGAGTTTGTAACGATCCCGGGTCTGCAGCGCACCACTTCGTGCTGCGCTGCGCCCGGGAAACGAACTCAGCGGTGATGCGGCTCGGGATCGATGCCGAGCGCGGTGAACACGCGGGTGTGCATGTTGTAGAGCCCGACCAGCACGCTCAGCTCGACGATCTGCCGCTCGTTGAAATGCGGCCGCAGCGCCTCGAACACCTCATCCGGCACGGCGATGTCGCGAGTCATGGCGTCGGTATAAGCCAGCGCCGCGCGCTCGCGCGGGCTGAATGTTTTCGCGCTGCGCCAGTCGGCGAGCGCGTCGCATTCGGCGTCGCTCAAACCTTCCGGCGCCGAGAGCTGCGGCACGTGCTGCTTGAACACGTAAGCGGTGCGGTTGAGATGGGCGACGCGGACGATGACGATCTCGCGCAGCCGCCCGTCAAGCTCGACCTTGAACCGCGCCGCGCTGACGAAGTCGAGCCAGATCGCGGCCAGCGCCGGCGAATGCAGCAAAAGCCGATAGACATTGATCAGTTCCCCGCGCCGTCCGGCACGGATTTTTGCGATCAGTTCGGCGAGCTCGGGGTGGTCGTTTTCTTCGATATAGGCGATGCGCGCCATGGTGTTTTTCAGTCGCTGCAGTGGGAGGGCGAAAGCCGGGGTTAATGGATATACCCTTTCGCTACAATCCCATGGAACGGCCTGCCGTGCCGAAACGTTGGCTTGAACCGACGAGAGCCTCGCAAGGGTTGTGTAAAAAGACATCAGAGGCAACGCATGGGACCGGGTTCCGGCGCGAAAACTCCAGCCGTCCTCATTGTGGAAGATGAGCCGCTCGTGCGGCTTTGCGCCGTCGAAACGGTCGAGGCGGCGGGATTCACGGTCATCGAAGCCGCCAATGCCGATGAAGCCATCCGCATCCTGGAGGACCGCAGCGACATCCGCGTGGTCTTCACCGACATTCACATGCCGGGCTCGATGGACGGTCTCAAGCTCGCGCACGCGGTCCGCAACCGCTGGCCACCGATCAAGATCATCGTGACGTCCGGGCGTGAAAAAGTGGCGGAGCAGGAACTTCCCGCGGGGGGCCGCTTCTTTGCAAAACCGTACGATCCGGCCCAGATTCAGGACACCTTGCGGGCCTGGGCGGTCTGACGCGCCACAGCCTTTGCCGAAGGCCATGCGCGTTTGGCCGCAACCTTTTGCCTTTAAATCGGCACGGGTTCGGCGCATAGCATGCATAAATGGACTGGAGTGCCGGCAACGTCCGGCCAAGCGGCCAACCGCGCTGAAAGTGGAACATCTTCTGGAAGTGGAACAATGGCGAGCGTCGTCTCCTTTCATCCCCAGACGTCCGAGTTCGTGGTCGAGCCGACCCCGGATGGGCAGCCCGCTGAAGATTTGACGGCCGAAACGCTGCGCCTGCGAGTCCGGCAGCAGGAGGTTTTGGCGGAACTCGGCGTGACGGCGCTGCAAGGCACGCCATTTCCCGAATTGCTCGATTTGACCGCCCGGCTGACTGCCGAAGGCCTACAGGCGGAATTCGCCAAGGTTTTGGAATTCATGCCCGCCGAGGGCCGTTTCCTGGTGCGCGCCGGCGTCGGCTGGGACCCAGGCGTCGTTGGAACCGCGACCATTGGCGCCGATGTGGCATCGCCCGCCGGCTATGCCTTGCGCACCGGCAAGGCGGTCATCTCCAATCATCTCGAAAACGAAGAACGCTTCCGAACACCCGAGCTGTTGCTGGAGCATGGCATCCGCCGCGCCATGAATGTGATCCTGCAAGGCGACGGCGAACCTTTTGGCGTCCTCGAAGTCGACAGCCGCTCCGAAGGCGAGTTCTCCTCGAACGACATATCCTTCCTGCAAGGCGCGGCGAACATCCTGGGCATGGCCATTTACCGGCAACGCGCGGAGCGTTCGCTCACCGCGGCGCTCGAGCGTCACCAGCTATTGGCGAAAGAGGTCAATCACCGGATCAATAACAGCCTGCAGATCGTCGCCAGCATGTTGCACCTTCAGACCACGGCGACGCAAAACCCGGAAGTCCAGCACGCGCTGCGCGATGCATCGAGCCGCATCGCGGCGGTCGCACGCGCCCATCAGCGCCTCTACAGCAGTGAGAAAATCGACACGGTCGATCTCGGCGCCTATCTGGGCGACATCTGTAATGATCTCGGCAAGGCGATGCCGCGCTGCCGGATCGACTTTTCCGCCGCAGCCGACATCAATTGCGCCACCGATACCGCAATTCCCGTCGCGCTCCTGGTCAACGAACTGATCACGAACAGCGCCAAATACGCTTATCCCGACTGCGCCTGCGAGGTGTGGGTCGAGGTTTCACGATCCGACGGCGGCATCGCCATCTCGGTCCGCGACAAAGGAGTTGGGCTGCCCGCGGATTTCGATATCAAATCAGGCAAGCGATTGGGAATGCGCCTGGTGACCGCGCTGTCGTCGCAGGTGAAAGCGGATTTGCAGATCCGCCGGCACACCCCGGGCACCGAGTTCCTGCTGCGTATTCCCGACGCGCGCCCCGTCGGCTGACGCCCTGCGGGAATTCCCGCCGCCGTCGGAACAAATGCCGCACTGCAACAGTTCTCCAAGCGTCCCCGGCTCGCGCGTCGCCGGGCGACTTTGGGAAAACAAATGTCCAGTCCGCTGCAAGCGTGGAACGCCTGGTGCACACTGTCGCTCCAGACGGCAAAACTCGGCTGGGAAGCGCAAGGTGTCATCGCGCTGCGCATGATGCGCTTGGCGACGCCAGGCGTCGGCAGCCAGACCGAAGCGCGGCGCATGGTGACCGAAAAAGTCGCCGCGCTCGCCGAGGCCCAAGCCGCCGCGGCGGCCGTCGCGATCAAGGGCGGCAACAGCCATCGTGTGACGAAGAAAGTCTTGAGCGTTTACGGAAAGCGCGTGCGGGCCAACAAGCGGCGGCTGACGAGAGCGTAGCCTAATTCTGGCGGAGCAACCTGTTCTAGGCAGATGGCTGTTGCCCCTCGATGAGCGCCGAAAGCGTAGCATTGAGACTTTCTGCAGAGATCGGCTTTTCAAAAACGACCGCGTCGGGGCATCGCAGCTGCAAGTCCAAAGGCAGGCTCCTGGCACTCTGAAAGACGAAAGGCACACCACGCGCAACAAGGGCTTCGGCAACAGGTGCAACATCGCGATCAATCAGCTGCACATCGAGCACGGCGGCAGCGACGACGCAAGTCTGCAGCAAGGCTAGCGCTGCACTGACGCTTCCCACCGGGCCGACAACTTTACCACCGGCGTCTTCAATCGTTGCCTTGAGCTCAAGGGCGATAAAAGGCTCATCTTCAACGATGAGAATGGGCGCGTTTTTGAGCAAGGTCGATCCTACTCTGTATTGTTCGTGCCAATCATTCAGTCGCGCAGTCGCTCCACCGGAAGTGAAAGGTCGACAACCAGACCCTCGCGTTTCCAGTCATAAGACATTGTTCCACCAAACTGACCGCGAACGATGTGGCCAGATAGTAAGGTTCCAAACCCCTCGGCCGTGGGTGCCGCGATGAGCGGCGGACCGCCTTGTTCTTCCCATTTCAAGGCGAGAAAATCGTCGCGTTCCACCCAGGTGATCTTCACACATCCTTGCGGAGCGGACAACGCGCCATATTTCGCGGAATTGGTTGCAAACTCGTGAAGGACGAGCGCGATGTTGCTGACGGCGCGTGCGCCGACGCCCACCGCGGGGCCGCTCAAGAGCAGGCGACGATGCTCTCCCGACTCGTTTGCATCGTTATAGGGCGAGAGAATTTTCCAGAGCAATTCATCCAGACCGATTGGGCGCGTTTTTGCGTCGGCAGGCCTGCTCCAATCCTGCAGGACAAGTTCATGGGCAAGCGCAAGCGCATTGAGCCTGCCTTTGATCTTCTTCGTCAGTTCCTGCGGCGTTTTGGCCGACCTGGCACTCGACGAAATCACTCCGTCCATGATTGCGAACAAGTTCTTGACGCGATGATTGAGCTCGCCCACCAGCAATTTTTGCTGCTCTTGTGAACGCCGACGCCCGGTGATGTCCACAAAGGTGCAAACCGCGCCCTGAAGCTCGCCATCCCGCACGATGGCGCTGACCCAGTATTCGACGGGGAAGCTCGTCCCATCGAGACGAAAGAACAAGTCGGTATCGACGTGCGCGGAACCGCCGCCCTGCGCAACCCGATAGATGGGACACTCCTCTTTGGGATAACGCGATCCATCGGGGTGAGTGTGATGAATGACATCGTGCAATTTCTTGCCGATGGCGTCTTCCTCACGCTCGATTCCCAGCATGCGCAGGAAGGCTACGTTGCACTTTGTCGTCGTGCCCTCGGTGTCGACGCAGTAGAACGCATCTGTCGCCGAATTGAGCACCAAGCGCAGTTCGGCCTCTCTCTCGCGCAAGGCGTTCTCACTGGCGCGCAACGCCTCCTCGGTCTGCACCCTGTTCGTCGTTTCAACCGCCGTGATGAGTACGCCGCCGACACCGGTGGGAGACGACGGGTCGGGTATCGGGCTGTAGCTTATGGTGAAGCGCGCGTCTTCCCATTCAGCCCCGTGCCGCTGGATGCGCAAAAGCAGGTCTTCGGCAAAAAAGGCGCCGCGTTTGCCGGCCAGAATGGCTTCATGCAACGGCCTGAGCTGCGGCTGGACTTCAGGCCACACCTCGTGAAACGGCAGGCCGAGAGCCCACGGATGCTTCTCGCCAAGAATCGGCTGATAGCCGTCGTTGTAGATCATCGTGAAATCGGGTCCCCACCGCACGGCCATGGGAAAGCCCGACGCGAGCATGATGTTGACGAGCAGAGTAAGACTGGGCGGCCAGCTGTCGGCGGGGCCAAGTGTGGTTTTGGACCAGTCCTTTGCGCGAATAAGCGCGGACATCTTTGATGTGGGAGGAATTTCGGGAATTGAATGCTGGGTCATCGTTACTTGCGCAGTCGCACGCCAGTTCCAATTTACAACGCCCATTGGCGCAATGTGTCGGTAATCTCGATTGGGTCGTAGGGTATAGCAAAGAAACGCCCGCCCTCTGGCAAATCCTGCTCCGTTACCCCATCACGGCCTGAAGTCACGATAATCTTGATCATCTTTTGACGGTACCTAAACGGACCGGCGGACCGTCTTCCGCGATAAGCACCATGGGCATTATAGTACTCGCGCACCATTCGCGTTTCCCCGGCACCTGCAATGAATGCCGTGGACACCAAGGCTCCGCGATGAAAGGTTGTTCCCAGAGAAATGACGAATACTGCCGCAGTGAGCGACCATAGTCCCAACTAGTCGTCGATGAGGCGGCCAAATTCGACGTGGAGGCTTTCGCCGGGCGTGCAACGGTGGCCGGCGCCTGAAGTCAACAGTGCGCGCGCTTCCTCGGCGCTTTCCGCCTCGACGCACCACTCCTCCATGCGCAAGACCTGCATCGTGGCATGATACAGCCTGGTGCTCTTTTTTCTCGCGCTCGCGGCCATGCAATCTCTCCGGCGAATTGTCGTTGGTTCAATCTTAGGCCGGCAGGCCCGCAGAACAAACGGAAAACGCCCGGCTTTGGTTCCCCGAAGGGAACTGGGTTTCCCCAGTTTCGTTGAGTTGGCGCCCCCTCATTGTATGGAGTACTGCCGTGGCCCCCCGCGCATACTGGAAAGGCTACCTGAAGCTCTCGCTCGTCTCGTGTCCGATTGCCATTTTTCCGGCGACGTCCGAGCGTGAAAAAATCAGCTTCCATCAGCTCAACAAAGAGACGGGCAATCGCATCCGCTACCGGAAGGTGGACTCCGAGACCGGCGATGAGGTCGAGCAAGCCGACATCATCAAAGGCTACGAAGTCGCCAAGGGCGAGTACATCGAGCTGGATCCGGAAGAGCTCGAAGCGGTCGCCATCGAGAGCAGGCGTACCATCGAAATCGACGAGTTCGTTCCCAAGACGGAGATCGACGACATCTATATGCGCGATCCCTACTACATCGTGCCGGACGGCGAGGTCGGCCAACAGGCGTTTGCCGTGATCCGCGAAGCGATCCGCAAGGAAGGCATGGTCGCGCTCGGCAAAGTCGTGTTCACGTCGCGCGAACATATCATTGCCTTGGAAGCGCGCGGCAAAGGCCTGATGGGGATTACGCTGCGATATCCATACGAAGTCCGCAAGCAGGATGAATATTTCGAGACAATCGAAGACGAAAAGGTCCCCAAGGACATGCTCGAGCTGGCGATGCACATCGTCGATACCAAACGCGGCAAGTTCGAGCCGTTGAAATTCGAGGACGAGTACGAGGACGCCCTGCAGGATTTGCTGAAGAAAAAGCAAAAGGGCGAGAAGATCGAGCGGGCCAAAGAGCCGACACGGTCCAACGTCGTCAATCTCATGGACGCGCTTCGCCAGAGCGTGAAATCGGGGCGCAGTGGCGGCGAGCGCCGCAAGCCCGAGAAGGCCGCGGCGCGCCCGGCAAGAAAAGGACGATCGAGCGCGCGCCACAAAAAAGCGAGCTGATGAGGCCGCCGTCCACAGCACGTAGCCCGGATTGAACGAAATGAAATCCGGGGCCACCGGTCGCAGCCGGATGCAGCGAGCGAAATCCGGGGCGGCATCGATGCCTCGCGGCAATCCCGGATTACGCTCCGCTCTCCGAGCTAAGGAGCTTAAGATCGTGGGCCCACGCAAACAAAAGACGTGGATGGCCGGTCAAGCCCGGCCATGACGTCCCGTGTAGTGGCTTGCGAATCTTTTCTCTTTAAAACAACGATGAGCCGTCCCTTGGCTCGGTGCGACGTGATTTAACCCAGCAAAATCAACACTAAATCGCAGTCGCTTTTTCATGCGCTCCGATTTTGCTACATTCGCGGCATCCCGCTCACGTAAGGGACGTCAACCGGTGACGCCGACTGACGGAGTGGGTGCGGTTCCTGCGGGCGGCGGCTCGTCACTGCCGCTCTCGGGCGGTCCGGGCATCGACCCCGCCGGCATTACGACCGGCGCGCGAGGTGCTTCGCTTAAGCGCGATGCCAAGGCGCGGGTAACGCCTGCGCACTGCATCGCGTGAAGCGCGGCCTGGACTGAGCTGTGGCGCTTCGGCGCCGAAGCAAGAACCGCGGTGGAGCGCCGAAAGGCGAGCGCGCTCCGATGAGCGCGCGGCCACGCCCGAAGCGCGTTTGGATGGCAACATCCGATGCGTGGCGAGGCCCCACGGGACAGTTGCGCCGTTTCGGCGCTCCGCCTCCCTTCATTTTCTTTGAGGCGATGAGAATTCGTGGCTTTGGTCGGCAAGCCTCGGACGCAGGTGCGTCGCGAGAACGGGAGCGCTCGCGCCTTCCGCCCCCGCGATAGCGGAGGAGGGGGACCACTGGAGCTCGCGAAGCGAGCGAACCGTGGTGGAGGGGGCGCGGGACTCTAAGCTTCGTTTTCGTTGCAGAGAGTTCTCTTCGCATGAAGAAGCGAGCTAACGAAAATGTTTGGACATCACCAAGACTCTTGCGGCGCATTTAATCCTGCGCCCCCTCCACCACCCTGCTTCGCAGGGTGGTCCCCCTCCCCCGCTTCGCGGGGGCGGACGTTATGGCTCACCGATTTCTTTCAGAATTTCCTCGGTGTGCTCGCCGAGCCGCGGTGCCGGGCGGTCCGACGCCATCGGCGTGCCGTCGAGCACGATGGGGGTGCGGATGCCGGGGCTGGTGCCGCCTTTGGCAGCGGGGTTTTTCAGGGTGAGCTGCATGCCGCGATGGATGACTTGAGGATCGGCGAAGACTTGTTGCAGGTCGTTGATGGGGCCGGCGGGAATGCCGGCGGCTTCGAGCTTGTCCAAAATCTCTTCGCGCTTCATGCGCGCGGTGAGCGTGCACAGCTTGCCGACCAGCTCGGCGCGATGGGCGAGCCGCCCTTTGTTGTCCTTGTAGGCCTCAACTTCGGCGAGCCGCGGGTCGCCCAGAATGCCGCACAGCTTGACGAATTGCGCGTCGTTGCCGGTGGCGATGATGACGCGGCCGTCGGCGACCGGAAATTCCTGGTACGGCACCAGGTTGGGATGGGCATTGCCGATGCGCTTGGGGATTTTGCCGGAGACCAGATAATTGAGCGCCTGGAACGACAGCGTGCCGACGGTGGAATTGACCAGCGCACAATCGACATAGCCGCCCTTGCCGGTTTTCTCGCGCCGCGCCAGCGCCGCCAGAATGCCGACCGCCGAATAGACGCCGGAGAAAACGTCGGCCGTCGGCACGCCGACCCGCATCGGCGGACCGTCGGGTTCGCCGGTCATGCCCATGATGCCGCCGATGCCCTGCGCCATCAGATCGTAGCCGGCGCGCGCCGCCGACGGCCCGTTCTGGCCGAAACCGGTCACCGAGCAATAGATCAGGCGCGGATGGTCGGGTGCGAGACTTGCGTAATCGAGGCCGAATTTCTTCAAGCCGCCGACCTTGAAATTCTCGATCAGCACGTCGGAGCGCGCCACCAGTTTCTTGACGATGCGCTGGCCCTCGGGCGTGGTGAAGTCCGCCTCGACCGAGCGCTTGCCGCGATTGGTGCAGTGAAAATAGGCGGCGCTGAGATGACCGCCGTCGGCCGCTTCGACGAAGGGCGGCCCCCAGGCGCGGGTGTCGTCACCGGAGCCGGCGCGCTCGACCTTGATGACGTCGGCGCCGAGATCGGCAAGCAATTGGCCGGCCCACGGGCCGGCCAGAATCCGTGCCAGCTCCAGCACGCGCAAACCAGCCAACGGACCCGGCATGAAACGCTCCCGACCTCGCGCGGCCATGCGCCGCACGGCGTTTTAAGTGGCGCAGTGGCGCGGATTTGTCCAGGCGGGGTGATGCAATGCAAAAGGAGTGTCGGCAACCGCAGCGCATGGAAAGATAAGCTTCCGCGATCGAGGTGGCGGCCTTGATCGCATGGATGCTGGATTGTTCGTGTTGATGATCTTGTCAAGGACGGCGCGAAGCGCCGCCGCCTCCGGCGGTCTACGATCCTTGACAAGATCATCAACACGAACACAGTGCCATCCATGCGATCAAGGCCGCTTTCTGGGCCTTTAATGGTGTCTGGCCGCACAGCCGGCGTTAACTCAGCGTATTTACACTGCGGCGCACCGCCAACTTGTCATTGCCGCCGGCGATCATTAGCTAATCCGGGCCGGGTGGATGGGAAGAATTCGGTGAACACGACCTTTTTCAGCGAAATGTTGCAGAGCATCGCCGACCGCGGCCGCGCCCTGATCCAGCGCCGCGAGCCGGCACACGAGCGCTCGGCCGGCCTGTTGGAGCTGTGCGAGGCGCTGTTGTCCGGCCGCGGCGAGGCGTCCGGCGTGGCGCTGGCCAGCGACATCCTCGCCCGCTACGAGGATTTGACCATCGGGCCGCGCATCGCCTTCTTCGAGGCGCTCGCCACCACGTTCGGCTCCGACCGCGCTCGCATCGAGAAGACGATCAAGGACTGGCAGCAATCGCCATCGGACGAAACTGCGGCCGAGCTGCACCACGCCAGCGAGCCGCGCCGGCTCGAACTGTTCCGCCGGCTCAATCTCGCGCCCGGCGGCACCGCGGCGCTGGTGCGCATGCGCGAAGAGCTGATCGACGCCATGGATCATCGCGACGATCTCGGCGTCATCGACAACGATTTCGTCCATCTGTTCTCGTCGTGGTTCAACCGCGGCTTTCTGGTGCTGCGCCGCATCGACTGGTCGTCGCCGGCGATCGTGCTGGAAAAGATCATCCGCTACGAGGCGGTGCACGAGATCCGCGACTGGGACGATCTGCGCCGCCGCATCGATCCGCCGGACCGGCGCTGCTACGCGTTCTTCCATCCGGCGCTGGTCGACGAGCCGCTGATTTTCGTCGAAGTGGCGCTCACGCGCGAGACGCCGGCGGCGATCGCGCCGATCCTGGCCGGCAAGCGCGACGAGCTCGACCCGGAGCGTGCGACGACGGCGGTGTTCTATTCGATCACCAATTGCCAGCGCGGCCTTGCCGGCGTCAGCTTCGGGCATTTTTTGATCAAGCAGGTGGTCGAGGAATTGTCGCGCGAGTTCGGCAGGGTGGCGACCTTCGTCACCTTGTCGCCGGCGCCGAATTTCGCCGAATGGCTCAAGCGCGAGCGCGCCAATGCGGCCTCGGTCGCGCTCGACGAGGACGATCGCGAGGTGCTGGCCGCGCTCGACGACGTCAATTGCTGGCGCGTGCCGGAGATCGCCGAACGGGTGCGCGAGCCGCTGCTGCGCGCCGCTGCCTGGTATTATGTGCGCGGCCGCAACCGCCGCGGCCTGCCGCTCGATTCGGTGGCGCGCTTCCATCTCGGCAACGGCGCGCGGCTGGAGCGCCTCAACTGGCCGGGCGATACGTCGGAGCGCGCGCTGGCGCAGTCCTACGGCCTGATGGTGAATTACCTCTACGATCTCGGCTACATCGAGAAGAACCACGAGGCCTACGCACAGCAGCACGCCGTCGTCGCCGCGAGCGCCGTGACGCGGCTCGTTCATTCTCCCGTGCGCGAAGTCGTGCCGGTGTCGGGCTAAGCTTCGTTCCGTCATCCTGAGGTGGCCGCGAAGCGGCCCTCGAAGGGCGACGGCCCGGGCGGAGCAGCATCCTTCGAGGCCCGCGCTGTGCGCGGGCACCTCAGGATGACGGAGTCAGAGCGAGCGTAGGTGAAACATGCCCAACCTGCACGGCATTCTGGAAACCGTGCTTTACGTCGACAGCTTCGAGCGCACCTGCCCGTTCTACGAACAGGTGCTTGGGCTCAACAGCGTCTATCGCGATCAACGGCTGTGCGCCTACGACGTCGGCGGCCGCGGCTTGCTGCTGTTGTTCCTGCGCGGCCAGTCGCTCGAGACCGTCCACATGCCCGGCGGCACGATCCCGCCCCATGACGGCAGCGGCCCGGTACATATCGCGTTCTCGATTGGCGCCGATGAGCTTGCCGTCTGGGAAAAAGAACTTGCCGAAGCCGATGTCGCCATCGAGGGCCGCACCACATGGCTGCGCGGCGGCATCAGTATTTATTTCCGCGATCCCGACAATCACCTCGTCGAATTGGCGACGCCGGGATTATGGCCGGGCTATTAGGATTTTCCGTACACCGACACGATGGCGCCGCGGGTGACGCGGTTCTCCGGCGAGACCAGGAACACGATCGTCGCCGCGACTTCTTCGACCTTCGGCCACAGCGCATAGTCGGCCTTGGGCATGGAGGACCGATTGGCCGCCGTGTCCATGATCGAGGGCGCCACGGCGTTGACCAAAATGCCGTCCTTGGCGACTTCCTCGGCCAACGCCGCCGTCAGCGCCGCGACCGCCGCCTTGCTCGCCGTATAGGCCACCATGCCGGCGCCGCTGCGCCACTCCAGGCCGGCGCGGGCCGAGACATTGACGATGCGGCCGCCTTCCGTCATGGCGCTCACGGCGGCGCGGCAGCACAGCGCGCAGCTGACGAAATTCATGTCGATCTGCTGATGCAGCATCGCCGCCGTGGTTTCGCGCAACGGCGCCGCGGCAAAGCCACCGGCAATGTGGATCGAGGCCCACAGCGGCGCGATGCCTTGATAGAGGCGTCCAACCGCCGCCTCGTCGGCCAGGCTGCCGGTGACGGTGAGCCGCACGCCCTTATGGTCGCGCAGCCGGAAACGCTGCGCCTCGGCCTCGTTGAAGCAGGGCACGTGGCAGACCGCGCCGGCGCCGAGCAAAACCTCGACGACCGCGCTGCCCAGCGCGCCGGCGCCGCCGGTGACGACGATATGCCGATCGCGGAAATCCATGCCCTATCATCGCCGATCCGCCAGGAGAGGCAAGGGCTGGTAGCCCGGATTGAGCGGAGCGAAATCCGGGAGCGGCGCCCCTATTCGAATGCCGTTCCCGGATTGCGCCTTGCGCAATCCGGGCTACGGTTGCACCGGGGAAAGAACCAGATGGCTGACTTCGACCTCGCGGTCATCGGCGGCGGCATCAACGGCACCGGCATCGCGCGCGATGCCGCCGGCCGCGGCTTGCGGGTCGTGCTGGTCGAGCAGAACGATTTGGCGTCGGCCACGTCGTCGGCATCGTCGAAGCTGATCCACGGCGGCTTGCGCTATCTCGAGCATTACGAATTTGGCCTGGTGCGCACGGCGCTCAAGGAGCGCGAGGTGCTGTTGCGCGCGGCGCCGCACCTGATCCGGCCGTTGCGCTTCGTGCTGCCGGTGAACGAGGCGCGGCGCTCGGCGCTGGTGCTGCGCCTCGGCCTGCTCATCTACGACTGGATCGGCTGGCGCCGGATCTTGCCGGGCACGCGCGAGCTCGATCTTTTGACGGATGCCGCCGGCGCGCCGCTGCGGCGCAGCTTCCACCACGCGTTCGAATATTCCGACTGCTTTGCTGACGATGCCCGCCTCGTCGTCCTCAACGCGGTCGACGCCGCCGAACGCGGCGCCACCGTCCGAACCCGCACCCGCGCCGTGCGCGCCGAGCGCGGCGACGTCTGGCGGCTCGTGCTCAATGCGCGCGGCCGGCGCGAGGAAGTGACGGCGCGGGTGCTGGTCAACGCCGCCGGCGCCTGGGTCGAGACGCTGGCCGAGACCGTGCTGCGGCTGCGGCAAAAACCGCATCTGCGCCTCGACAAAGGCAGCCACATCGTGGTGCGCCGCCTCTACGACCACGACCGCGCCTATATCCTGCAAGCCGCCGACGGCCGCGTGGTCTTCACCATCCCGTTCCAGCGCGATTTTACCCTGATCGGCACCACCGATCAGACATTCGTCGGCGATCCCGCGGCGGTGCTGCCGACCGGCGCGGAGATCGAATATCTGTGCGGCGTGGTGAATGAATATTTCCGCACCGTCATCGGCGCCGCCGACGTGGTATGGGCGTATGCGGGCGTGCGTTCGCTCTATGACGACGGCGCCGGAAAATCCCAGGATATCGGCCGCGAATATGTGCTGAACCTCGACGAGCGCTCGGGCGAAGCGCCGCTGCTCACGGTCTATGGCGGCAAGATCACGACCTATAGGCGGCTCGCCGAAGACGCCATGGCGAAGCTTGCGCATTTCTTTCCGCGCACGCGGCCGTGGACCGCGCGCAGCCCGTTGCCGGGCGGCGACTTCGTCTATGACGGATTGGAAACATTGATAGCGCGCACGCAGCGGACCTGGCCGTTCCTCAGTCCCGATCATGTGCGCCGCCTCGTTTGCGCCTACGGCACGCGGGTCGACACCGTGCTCAAGACCGTGAAGCAACCGGCCGATCTCGGCCTGCGCTTCGGCGACGATCTCACCGTCCCCGAGGTGCACTACCTGATGGACAAGGAATGGGCGCGGACCGCCGACGACGTGCTGTGGCGGCGCTCGAAACTCGGCCTGCGTTTTAGCGACACCCAGCGCATGATGCTCGATCGTTTCATGGCGGCGGGTTGAGTATAGTCAAGCATTCAAAGAGGAAGCGCGATGTTCTACGAACCCGACAAAGACGACCACGGCTTGCCGTTCAATCCCTATAAGTCAATCGTGGTGCCACGGCCGATCGGCTGGATCTCGACCATCAGCCGTGACGGTATCGTCAATCTGGCGCCGTTCAGCCAGTTCAACAATCTGGCCTACGACCCGCCTTACGTGATGTTTTCGGCGAACTCGTTTCCCGAGTCCGGCCGGCGCAAGGACTCGGTCAAGAACGCCACCGACACCGGCGAGTTCGTCGTCAATATGGCGACCTATGCGTTGCGCGAGGCCGTCAACATCACCTCGCAATTCGTGCCGCCCGAGGTCGACGAGGCGGCTTTGGCGGGCCTGGAAATGATCGGCTCGCGCATCGTCAAGCCGCCGCGGGTCGCGGCGTCGCCGGTGCATCTGGAGTGCAAATTCCATTCTTCGACCGCGCTGCCGGCGCGCACGCTCGACGGCGTCCATCACGTCGTCATCGGCCGCGTCGTCGGCGTGCATATCCGCGACGATGCGTTGACGGCGGAGGGCAAGCTCGACGTGGTGAAAATCCGTCCGCTCGCCCGCCTCGGCTATCACGACTACACCAGCGTTGAGTCTTCGTTCACCATGCGGCCGATCGGGCCCTATGCGGCGGTGCGCGACGCCGGTCTCGAAGGCCGGCCGATCCACGCCCGCAAGACCGGCAGCGACTGATCGATCAAATTTTATCGATCCATTTCATGTCAAAAATAGAAAATTGTGATCAGTTTCGCTTGCGGGAAATTCATCGCCGACGCATTGCAGGGATCTCATGCAGCCGGTCGCCAGCCAGTATTCGCAGCAGCTCCAAGCGCTGAAGGTGCTCATCGTCGACGACGAGTTGACCATGCGCAAAGTGACGAAATCGCTGCTGCAAGTGATCGGCGTCAAGACCATTTACGAGGCTTGTGACGGCCGCAGCGGCCTCGAAGCCATCTGCCGCTGGGCGCCCGACGTGGTCATTCTCGATTGGTCGATGCCGAGCCCCAACGGTCCGGAATTCGTGCGCCAGGTGCGCTCCCCAGGCCGCTTCCCCTACCCCGACGTGGCCATCATCATGCTCACCGCCCACGGCGAACGTTCGCGCGTGGTCGAGGCGGTGCGGCTCGGTGTCAACGAATTTTTGCTCAAGCCGGTGTCCTCGACCGCGCTGTTGGCGCGGCTGGTCTCCATCCTCGCCAGGCCGCGCGAGATGGTGCGCAAGGGCGACCGCTACGTCCCCGCGCCGCGCAAAATGTCGAGCTACAAGCCACAGACCGATCCGGCGCTCGACGACGTCATATTCGTCTGATCCGTCGCCCGGCACACATACCCATGACCACGAACCCATCGAAGACACACATCGCCGATCAAATCCAGTCGCTGGCGGTGCTGGTGGTCGACGACAATCAGTACATGCGCAAGATGATCCGCAACCTCCTGGTCAATTGCGGCATCAAGGACATCTATGAGGCCAATGACGGCATCGCGGCGCTTGACGCCATCCGCAGCATCGCCCCGGACGTGGTGATCCTGGATTGGGAAATGCCGCTGTTGAGCGGCGCCGAGCTGGTGCGCATCGTCCGCTCGCCCGGCGTGTTCCCGATGCCCGACGTGCCGATCATCATGCTCAGCGGCCACGGCGAGCGCTGGCGCGTCGTCGAAGCGGTACGGCTCGGCGTCCACGAATACCTGATCAAGCCGGTTTCGGCCAAGGCGCTGTACGACCGCCTGGTCTCCATCATGATGCAGCCGCGGCCGGTGGTGCAGCTCGGCGATTATTACGGCCCGGAGCCGCGCAAGTTGTTGTCGGAAAGTCTCGACGATGCGCCGATCATCGAGACTCCGGCGGTTGCGATGGCCGATTGATCGCCGCCGGGTCGAGCCGCCCGATCATTTCCAGTCTGCACAAAAATGCTCTAGCCTGACGGCGCCGATGCGTGCCGTTGCCGCCAGAGTATGATGCCAACCGTCCGATCGAAACGTAGTTTTGCGCCGTGGGCGGACCCGACCGAGCGCCCGCTGTTGCGCATCGAGGATGTGAGCAAGCGCTTCGGCGGCAGCGCCGCAGTCGATAAGCTCTCGCTCGACATCTATCAGGGCGAGTTCTTCGCGCTGCTGGGGCCGTCCGGCTGCGGCAAGACCACGCTGTTGCGCCTGATCGCCGGCTTCGAGCAACCGGATTCCGGCCGCATCCTGCTCGACGGCGTCGATCTCGCGGCGGTGCCGCCCTACCGGCGCCCGGTCAATATGATGTTCCAGAACTACGCGCTGTTCCCGCACCTCGATGTCGAGGCCAATGTGGCGTTCGGCCTCAAGCAGGAGGGCCTGGCTAAAGCCGAGATCGCGCATCGCGTCGCCGACATGCTGGCCATGGTGAAACTGGAAAGTTTTGGCCGGCGCAAGCCGCATGAATTGTCCGGCGGCCAACGTCAGCGCGTGGCGCTGGCGCGCGCCTTGGTGAAGCGCCCGCGCGTGCTGCTGCTCGACGAGCCGCTGGCGGCGCTCGACAAAAAGCTGCGCGACCAGACCCGCTTCGAGCTGATGGACTTGCAACGCAAGCTCGGCCTCACCTTCGTCATCGTCACCCACGACCAGAGCGAAGCCATGATCGTCGCCGACCGCATCGGCGTGATGGATCACGGCTGGCTGCGGCAGGTGGCGCGGCCCGCGGACATCTACGAGCGGCCGAATTCGCGCTGGGTCGCGGACTTCGTCGGCGACGTCAATCTGTTCGAAGGTGTCGTCGGCGCGGACGGATTGAGCGTCGAAGGCACGCCCGCCGGTACGCTGCGCGTCGCTGCGAAGATCGATGCCAAGCCGGGCGCGACGGTTTGGCTGGCGGTGCGGCCGGAAAAGATGCGCGTCGCGTCCGAGGCGCCGCAACAGCCGCTCGAAAACTGCGCCGCCGGAACGATCGTCGATATCGGCTATCTCGGCGAGCTGACCATCTGCAAATTGCGCCTCGCCGACGGCGCGATCGTGACGGCCGCTATTGCCAATACCGGCCACGCTACCGAGCGCCCTATCGATTGGGATGAACGCGCCTGGATGAGCTTTGCACCCGAAGCCGCCATCGTGCTGACCATATGAAGCCGCGGCACACGCCATGACCCCGAAGCGATCATTTGCGGAAAAGCTCGCCGTCAGGCTTCCCTACGCGTGGCTATTGGTGTTTTTTCTGGTGCCGTTCCTCATCGTGCTGCGGATCAGCCTGTCGCAGCCGACGCTGGCGCAGCCGCCCTACACACCGCTCTTTGATCTCTTCGCCGGCTGGCACGGCATCACCGCGTTCTTCGGCGCGCTGTCGTTCGACAATTATGCCCTCGTCGGCTCCGATCCGCTCTATTTGCTGTCCTTCGTGAAGAGCGTGGAGATTGCCGCGTTCTCGACGCTCTTGTTGCTGATCATCGGCTATCCGATCGCCTACGGCATCACGCGCACGCCGCGCCGGGTCCAGGCAGTGCTCATGACGCTGGTCATGCTGCCGTTCTGGACCGCGTTCCTGATCCGCATCTATGCCTGGATGAACATTTTGCAGCACGACGGGCCGCTCAATCAGCTGCTTTTAGCGCTGCATGTCGTCAGCGTGCCGCCGGTCTGGCTCTCGACCGACACCGCCATCTATATCGGCATCGTCTACTCGTATCTGCCGTTCATGGTGCTGCCGCTCTATGCGACGCTGGAAAAGCTGGACGAGACGCTTGTGGAAGCGGCCGCCGATCTCGGTTGCCCGCGTCGCAAGATTTTTTGGGAGATAACCCTCCCGTTGTCTTCACCCGGCGTGCTGGCCGGCGCGCTGCTGTGCTTCATTCCCGCGGTCGGCGAATTCGTCATTCCCGACCTGCTCGGCGGCTCGCAGGCGCCGATGATCGGGCAGACCATCTGGACGGAATTTTTCGGCAACAAGGATTGGCCGGCCGCGGCGGCGGTTGCCGTCGTGCTCATCGGGCTATTGGTGACGCCGATCGTCATCTTCCAGCACCAGGCCATGCGCGCGGCGGAGCGCGGCTGACCATGCGCAAAGTCTCCACATTCAATCTCTCAGCGATCGTGCTCGGCCTCGTTTTTCTTTATCTGCCGATCG
The DNA here is from genome assembly GCA_963756245.1 of uncultured Alphaproteobacteria bacterium. Classification (GTDB taxonomy): domain Bacteria; phylum Pseudomonadota; class Alphaproteobacteria; order Rhizobiales; family Xanthobacteraceae; genus BOG-931. Next base: position 209,487 of record CAVWOI010000025.1, on the reverse strand, counting down.
CGATCCTGGTGATCTACTCGTTCAACGCCTCGCGCTTGGTCTCTGTGTGGGGCGGCTGGTCGACCCATTGGTATGCCGAGCTGATCAACGACGCGCCGCTGCTCGATTCCGCCTTCATCAGCATCCGCCTGGCGCTGGTCTCGGCGACCGCGGCGACGATCCTGGGCACGCTGGCGGCGGTGGCGCTGGTACGTTTCGGCCGGTTCCGCGGCCGGCTGCTGTTTGCGTCGATGATCTATGCCCCGCTGGTCATGCCCGAAGTCATCACCGGCCTGTCCATGCTGCTGTTGTTCGTGGCGGTCGCGATCGACCGCGGTTTTTGGACCGTTGCCATCGCCCACACCACCATGGCGATGTGTTTCGTCACCGTGATCGTGCAGGCCCGCCTCATCGATTTCGACATGAACCTCGAAGAGGCGGCGATGGATCTCGGCGCCTCGCCGCTCGACACGTTCCGCGCCGTGACCTTGCCGCTGATCCTGCCGGCCATCGCCGCCGGCTGGATGCTCGCCTTCGCGCTGTCGCTCGACGACTTGGTGATCGCGAGCTTCACCACCGGGCCGGGCGCGACGACCTTGCCGATCCGCATCTATTCCGAGGTTCGCCTCGGCGTGAAGCCGGAGATGAACGCGGTCTGCAGCATCATGATCGGCGTGGTCGGCGTAGCCGTCATCGCCGCTTCGCTATTGGCCAAGTTCAATGTGCCAACGGCGGTTGCCCGCAAGTCAACCGGATCGCCTGACTAACGTCCGCTCCCATCCCAAGTCCGCGGCTCATCATCCTGGTACGGCCGGCATCAAGAGATAGGACGCACGATCGCCGCCGGTATGGATGGTGCATACTCCACCGAACACATCGCTGGGCCGATCGGCGGGATCGTCGTGTAAAAAGATTCCAGAACCCTTCATCAGACCTTGAGCGTCAGGTCGTGCGAAGTCTTTGCCGCCGATGGTCAGTGCGAGACGGTGTCCGGCGGGCACGACGATTGAGGTCGGCCAGATTTCGATATCCGCCTGATAAACCTCATTTGGGCTCACCGGCTGAACTTCGTCATGCGGATGAAGGGGCTTGTAGGGACGAGATCGCACCGGATCGGTCTTGCGCTGCGAGAGCCGCAACCAGCCTTGCGAAACCGGTGCCCGCGGGTCATTTGCACCCACGAATGTCACTTCGCTCTGATCGGGGGCGAACAAGCGTAGGGTGACGAACAAGTCCATGTCCGTGGTCGAAGTCGAGACGAACAGCTTCGCCGCGACGGGTCCGGTAAACTCGGTGTCCCTTTCGAAGGCGACCGTGCGAAGGGTCAATCCCTCACCTGTGGCATCATATGCCAATCTCGCGATCGCAGCGGGGATGTTGGGCGACAGCGCACTGTCGTTGGCGTCAAGGTAATACCGGGTCCACAGCGTCCGTGCGAGCGGCCATTCGTTCTCGGAGCGGCGGAAGAAGCCGCGTGGGTCGCGAATGGTCAAGATCAGGGGCGGTTCCTTGTCCCACCCGTTGGCCTCCCCTTTGAGGAAATGGTCGAAAAATCTCTTCTGCAGCGCTATGGCCGGCGCCAGGTACATCGAGGCGAAATGCGTGTCGGTGTGCACTTCCAGCCATTTTTGCCGCGAGGCCGCCGTCTCGAATCCCTCGATATTGCCGCGCAAATGCAGTCCGAGCCCGCCCCAATTTCCGGCCGATAAGAATGGCACTTCGATGCGTTGCGCGACAGGTGTGCGAAGCTTGAAATAGGCGTCATCCAACGGATGGTGCAGTCCGGCTTCATAGACATTGGCGAGATTGCCGGCCAGGAGCTGCGGATTCAATACGGCGCCCGTTGCAACCTCGCCGGTAAAGCGATCGCGGTAGGGGCTGCCGGCGTTTCCATTCTGATTGATCGCGAGTTGAGTATCCCAAAGCAGCTTGAGAAAAAAAGACGAATAGATGCCGCCGTGGCGGTAGAGGTCGCGGTAATGGTCGAACATTCCCTCCCATGGGATCATTGCCGCGAGATGCGGCGGCTGCAGCGCCGCCACCTGCCACTGCTTGATTGCGAGATAAGAGACGCCGAGAAGGCCGACCTTGCCGTTCGACCACGACTGCACGCCAGCCCATTCGATCGCATCATAATAGTCGCGCGTTTGGAGCGGCGACATCATCTCGTAGAACCCGGGCGACTTCCCAGTGCCGCGCGCATCGATGACGACAACCGCATAATCGGCCGGGACCCACCGCTGCGGGTCGGGGACCTCCCACGTCAAGTATCGGCCGTCGGAGTCGCCCTGCACCACTTCGGGATGATCGCGTAAGACGAAATCCCAATAGCGCTTGAAGTCGACGGCAACGTCGGAATCCTTGCCATATGGGGTGAACACGACGATGGGAGGAAAAACGCCGTCCCGGTTTGGACGGAAGACATTGCAATACAGAACGTGCCCATCCATCAGCGAGATCGGGACGTCCTTCTCAACCAGAAGGTCGCCATCACGGATAACTTTGGGTGAATTGGCCGTCATTGCTCTGCTCTCTTTATACGCCCGCGGTCCGGCAAGATTGTAAAACTCGGACACAAATGGCAGGGGCCGGTGGGGATCAATCCCTGCTCTCGCCCGGCGGCCGGAACAGATAGAGCAAAAACCACACCGGCACGATCACCAGCGAGCCGAGCAGCAGGTTGGGCAGCGCCCAGGCAAAGCCTTCGCGGGCCAGTTCCTCGATGCGCTCGGGCGACAGACCCGCGGTCTTGATCAGCTCGCCGGTGGAAATGCCGAAATGCGCCAGAATCGTGCCGACGATCAGCGAAGCGACCAGCACCTTGACCAGAGTGCGCGTGAGGCGGTTGAGCATTGTGCGCCCGTCGCGGGCGGCAAACCCGCGCTGATTCGTGCGCGGGAATCATAGAGCATGATCCCCAAAAAAGCCTGCCCTCGGACTTGATCCGAGGGTGGTGGCCGGTTTTCGGAAAAGATCATGCTCAAAAGCAAGCAGAGCATGGCGTTCGAAAAAGCCTGCTCCGCGCTTTATTTGGGCGGTACAGGCGCGGCAGCCGGCTCGGCGGCTGGAGCGGCCGGCGGCTGTGCCATCAGCTGGTCGATCACCGAGCGGACCGCCTCGCCCGCGGTGCGGCCCTTGACGGCATCGAGCAACGGCGCGGCCGCCCCCGAATGACGGATCAGGCTCTGCGGGTCGGGCAGCATGATCGGGTCGTCCCAGCGGCCCTGCACCACGAAGGGCAGCTCGAACTCGGTGGTGGTGGCGCTCGAGATCAAGGTCGCGGTGCCTTTGAGGTCGAGATCGCGCATCGGCACCGAGGCCTGGCCGCCGACCGCAAGCCGCACCGCCGGCCCGTCGATATGCATGTCCTGCACCGCGACCGTGCCGTGGTCGATCGCCAGATTCAGCACCAATTGGTCGAACGGCGTGCGCCCGGAGCGGAAGTCGCCGTTGCCCGAGAGTGGCCGGCGCTCCAGCCGCCGCAGCAATTGCTCGACATTGAGGCCGACCAGCGCGCCGTTATGGGCGGTGAGGCTCGCCGTGCCGTTGAGCGTGTTGGTCAGCGCCAGCACGGAATTGCCCGCGCCGTCGATGTTGAGCATCAGGTTGCCGCGGCCGGCGAGTTTCTGAACGCCGAACATCTGGCCGAGACAGCTTTCCAGGTCGACGTCGACGAATTGCACATGCGTCATCGCCTCGACGCCGCCATTGGCGCTGGCGATGCCGACGGCGCCTTTCACGACGCCGCCATAGGCTTGCGATTCACCGATCGTCACGTCGAGCTTGCCGTCGCGCATATTGGCCGCGACCGCGGTGCGGCCCAATTGCGCGTTGGCGATCTTGATGCTCGCCGCCGAGAGCCGCAGGTCGAGGTTCAAATCGCCAAGCCCGTCGAGCGCGATCGGCAGTTGATCCCAGTTGCGTTCGTTGGTGGCCAGCAATCGCATGCCGGTGACGTAAGGCGTCAGGTCCAGCGCATCGGCCGCCAGCGTGCCCTGGACCATGCGACGATCGCCGGCCGAGAGCGTCAGCACGCCTTCGGCGGTGTTGCCGTCGAGCTCGACATTGACGTTGGCGAGCGAGACCACGCCGCCGCCGATCGTGCTCTGCGCCCGCAAGGCGAAACGGCCGAAGCCGCCGAACGGCACTTTGCTCTTACCGGTCCAGCGCATGGCATCGCGCAGCGACGGCGCATCGACGCCCAATGTGCCCTCGAGCTTCAAGGTCGGCTGCGCGGTCGCCGCGCCGTCGAAGGTGAGCTTGAGCGGCGCGCCGGCTACCCGCACCTTGACGCCGGAGCGCTGGCCCGACAGGGCGGCGAGAAAATCGGTCAGCGTGAGGCTCGCCTCGACCGGTTCGCCATGCCAGACCAGCCGGCCATTGGCGCCGAAACTGCGCGAGATCGACGGCCAGGCGATCTGGAATTCCACATTGTCGAGCCGCTCGATGTAACCCTTCGCGGTGTCGCGGACCACGATGGTGCCGTCGTTGATGCCGATTTCCGAAAACGACGCGGTGCGGCCGGGATTGGGTGCCAGCGCGCGCCCCAGCGTCTCGATCAGCCCGGACCAGTTCGACTGGCCGTCGGGCAAAAAGGTGACGGTGATGGTCGGCCGCACCAGGGTCACATCGGCGATTTCAATCCGTCCGGCGAGCAGCGGGAAATAACGCAGCCGCGCGGTCAGCTCATCGGTGACCACGGCCGGCTCGCCGGTGCGGTCGTCGCCGAGCAGCACGTTGTGGAAGGTCACGGTTCCGGATGGGAACAGCGACACCGAAACGTCGCCGCGCAGGATCGGATCGAGCCCAGTGACGGCCTGAATTTGTTTGGCGACAGCGTCGCGCACCACCGCGGCCGGCATGAGAAAAGACAGCGCAATCAGGGTGACGAACGCCACCGCGACCATGGCGGCAACGGCGATGGCGAGGCGTTTCAAGCCGGTAGCCGCGAGCAAGGGACGCACATCCGATGTTGCTTAAAAACCCAATATACCGAGCGGTCGATACCAAGCAAACGTGCGTGACATCTGTGTCGCTTTCGTGGCCGGCGCCATCGCAAACCACGGCCAAATGCCGGATTTAAAACAAAAAACGGCCGCGGCGTCAGGTCGCTCGACGTCGGCCCGCAGCCGCCCCGCGCCTAACGGGCGGCGGCGCGAAGCGGGCGCGGCTCGTGCGCCTGCGCGACCTCGGCGATCATCTTTTTGATGATGGCCTGACCGAACGAGTTGAAGTCTTCCGCCACCATGACGAAGGCGCTCGGGCCGCCCACGACGTTGTTGCGATAATAATTGGCGAGACCGCCCGGCGGATTGGTGTGGTCGGGATTCCACGACATCGGGTTGTCGCTGAGGATCACCAGCCCGTTGATGGTGATGCCTTTGGCCACCGCCTCGTCGCGCAGCATGGCGACGTCGCGGCCGGCATTGTTGGTGCCGTCGCCGGAGACGTCGATGGTGCGGCGCGCCGCCTCATAGGGCGCCTTGTCGAGCTGCCCCATGGCGAATTCGATCGCGCCCGAGATCGAGGTGCGGTCGGCGAAAGAGCGTGGCGCTTCCAAAAGACGATCGCCAAAACCTTTTGCCGAATCCGCGTCTCCGATCGTGGTCCAGTCGATCACCACCTTCTGCGCGCCGACGCCGGACCATTCCACGAAGGTCAAGCCGATGCGGCCGGTGCGGCCGGCGCTGATGGCTTCAAGCACATGCGGATCGGCCACCGCGGCGGCATAGCCCTCGCGCTGCAGCTGGAATTTGGTGGCATCGATGCTGCGCGATACGTCGACGGCCAGCACCAGAAGCAGGTCGACGTCTTCGGCGGCGCGCGCCGCCACGGGAAGCAGGATGGCAGCCGCGACGAGCGACGTCAGGAGGGTTTTGATCGTGCGCATGATCACACCTCACCGGGGTTGCCGCCCGGCCCGGCGCAAGCCCCGACCAGGCAAGTCTAGCCGATTCCGCGGCGTGCGTACCATCGGATGACGGCCGGTGGATAGCCGCTTGCAGGCTAATTCGTGACGACGCGGCTTGGCGGAAAAGCGATTTCGACCAGGGTGCCGGCGTTCGGCGCGCTCTTGATGTGGAAATTGGCGCGGTTGGCCTCGGCCAACGCCTTGGTCAGCGGCAGAGCGAGCCCGGTGCCGCCGGAGCCCCAGCTGCCGGACGTCGCCACCTGGCGGAACGGCTCGAGCGCCGCCTCGATATCTTTTTCGCTCATGCCGACGCCGGTATCGCGCACGCGCAGCACCACCTCGCTGGCGTCGGAGACCGCGGTGGACACGATCACCTGGCCGCCTGGGCCGGTGAACTTGATCGAGTTGGCCAGGAGATTGAGCACGATCTGGCGCAGCGACCGCTCGTCGGCGACGACCTGCGGCAGCGCCGGCGTCAGCGAGGTGCGGATGATGATGCGGGCGCGGTTGGCCTGCGGCTGCATGATGCCGACGCATTGCTGGGTGAGATCGTTGACGCCGACATTGCCGAAGCTGAGATCGAGCTTGCCGGTCTCGACCTTGGACAGATCGAGCAGATCGTTGAGCAGCGAAACCAGATGCGTGCCGGCGCCGTGGATGTCCTTGAGATAGTCGCGGTAGCGCTCGTTGCCGATCGGGCCGAAGCGCTCCGCCATCATGACTTCGGCGAAGCCGGTCATGGCGTTGAGCGGCGTGCGGATCTCGTGGCTGATCTTGGCGAGGAACTCGGCTTTGGCGGCCGCCGACTTTTGGCTTTCGCGCTTGGCGTTGCGCAGCTCGGTCTCGGCGGCGGCAAGCGCGAGCTCGGTGGCGCGGCGGCCGACCACGTTCAATCCGTTGCTGACGATGAGCGCCAGCGCCGAAGCGCCGTTCCACGGCACCGAGAACAGCCGGCCGTCGACCGCGACCGTGTCGCCGCCGCGCGTCATGATCGACAGCGCCTGTATGCCGGTACTTTCCGCGAGCGCGTCGACACCGCGCTCGACGAACAAAGAATTCAAGCCGCCGGCGGCTTCGAGCGCCGTGAGATCGTCGTAGCCGGTCGTTTCGAGGAAATGGCGATTGGCGTAGAGCAGCGCATCGTGCCGATAAACCAGCACGCCGATCGGAAAACGATCGAGCAGCGATGGATCGATGACGGCGGCCGGCGGCGCTACGGCGGCTGCGCCCGCTTCTGCCGCAACAGGGCGCTCAGCTTCATCCGCACGCGGCGGCTGCACCTCGGATGAGGACGGCGAGGCAGCGGATTCGGCGGCTTGGTCCGGCGGCTTCGGCGCTTCGGCCAGCGCGCCCTCGACATTGGACGCGGCGGCAGCAGACGCTTCCGGCGTACCGCGCAAACGCGCGTTGAGTTCCTGCGCCAATTCGCGGAACGCCCTGCGCTCGACCGGACTGAGCGTCGGCGCTTTCGGTTCCGCAGGCGGCGCCTGACGGAACGGCACCACATTGGCGGCGGCCGGCGCGATACTCAGCGCCGGGCGCTCGGCCCGCTGTGCCGCTTCGGCGGCTGCAGGAATTTGCGGTGCAGGCGCGGTGTCATCGGCGTCCGGCGCTGGCATGAAACCGAGCGGCCGTTCGCGGCGGGCGCGTGCCAACTGGTTGATGCGGGCAAGATCGCGGCAGACGCCAAAACCGCGATAGCCGCGAAAGCTGCGGTCGCGATCGAACACCGGCAGGCCCGACAGCTCGACCGGCAGCCGGTCGCTGGTTTCATCCACCGGCCACGGAATGACGATGCCGCTCCAGGTCTCGTGGCTCGACACGGCGCGCGCGATCTGATTGTCCGGATCGAGTTTCAGCTCGGCTGCGATCTCGCTCCAGGTGCGGCCGAACGCCGCCGTGGTTTTTGGTCCGACCAGCGCGATGAATTCGTCGGAGCCGACGACGAAGCGGCCGTCGGCATCCATCTGCCAGACGAACCGCAACGGGTGACGCCGTTCGACGATCGGCTCGGCGGGCGCAGCGGTTTGCTGCGGCCCCGCCGATGCTGTCACCGGCGCCTCGGACACGGTGGACGTCGCAACGGTCTCGCTCGGCTTGACCTCCACTGTTTCGGCGGGCTCCGCTTGGGGCTGCGGTAAGCTCAGCACCAGCACCCGCTCCGCGCCATCGCCGAGCCGTTGCAAATTGGCTTCGAGGATGCCGAGCGCAGACAAGGAATTTGCTCCGCCGAGTTCTACGCGCGCGGCTGCGGTGGCGTGAACAAGCGCGCCGCCCGTTGCGAAGACTGCGAGCGACTCTTCCTCGCCGAACAGGCGGCGGACACGCTCGGCGAGCGACAGCACCGGTCCCGCCGGTTCGGTCGCGGCGACCAGGACCGCGGCTTTGCCGTCCGTAACAATGAGCCGCGAGCAGGCGCAGGTCAGCGCACGGCCGAAGCCAAGCCCAAACCCGCGCAAGCGCTCCAGCCGCGGCGGCCCGGCAGAAGGTAACGTGGCGGCGAGGCGGATGATTTGCGCGGCGGCCGGGTTGTTGCTGTCGAAGCGGCGCTGCACGCATTCACGCGTATCGGCGGCGCCGAACAGCGCCGCGCCGGCCGCATTCGCCCACAGCATGCGCGAAGCATCGGCGCTCCACAGCCAAGCGGGCCACGGGTTCGTCGCCAGCGCCGCAAGTCGCGGATCACGCAATAGGGCGAGCTCTGACTCTACAAACGTCATGCGACGGAACTCGTTGCCTAAGGAATTCTTAATAGTGCGGGGGCGTTGCGGCGTCCATGGCGCGAGGCCGTTGGCGGCTGGCCTTGGCAGGATAACCTTAATCGCGGCTCCCGACGGCCCGGGCTTGAGCCACTTGGGCCTTGCATGTTGGGCCTTGCATGTCTGGGCCTTGCATGTCCGAGGCGAAATTAAGCTAGGATCACCCCGCCGGCCCTTTTGCGGAGCACCCCATGGCCAAGGATCCCTTCGAGCAATTTGCAATCCCGAACGAAATGCGCGGCTTCGCCGAGCAGAGCGTGGCGCAGGCCCGCCAGGCTTTTGACGGTTTCCTCCAGGCGGCAAACCAGGCCATGGGCCAGTTCCAAGGGCAGGCTTTAGCCGCACGCAGCGGCGCCCAGGAGATCGCACAAAAATCGATGACCTATGCCGAGCAGAATGTGGCGGCGACCTTCGATTTCGCGCAAAAGCTCATGCGCGCCAAGGACGCCGCCGAGCTGATGGGGCTACAATCGGAATATCTCTCCCGCCAGATGCAGACAATTTCCGCCCAGGTTCAGGATCTCGGCCAAAGTGCTGCCAAAATGGCGATGGAAGCTGCCAAACCTAAGACCTGATTGCGCCGCAGGAATTTTCGCCCTAATTTCCGCCTTAGTGCGAAAAGTTCCATTGTTTCAATCCCTTAAAATATTTGTGCAATGCAATAATTTCTGTTGCATTGCACCAAAAATGTGTTATATAAAATCCCGGAAGCCGCGGGCTTTTCAGTGTTCAGCGTACAGCCGCGGGATCAGCAGCGAGGCGGATAGAGGCTTCGCGTAGCACACAAGCGTTTTAAGGACACCGATCATGGTCGAAGCCACCACAGCCCCCAAAGTGAAGACGAGCAAGCCCGTGACGGGCGCGTTCGAAATGCCGAAATTCGAAATGCCCAAGTTCGACATCCCGAAGGTCGAGATGCCGGCTGCCTTCCGCGAGTTCGCCGAGCGCGGCGTCGCGCAGGCCAAGGACACCTACGAGAAGATGAAGGCGGCCGCGGAAGAGGCGACCGACGTGCTTGAGACCACCTACTCGACGGCCGCCAAGGGCACCGCCGACTACGGCCTCAAGGTCATCGAGACGGCGCGCGTCAACACCAACGCCGCATTCGATTTCTATGGCGAACTGATCACCGCGAAGACGCTCTCCGAAGTGATCGAGCTGTCGAGCGCGCATGCGCGCAAGCAGTTCGAGGCGCTCACGGCGCAGAGCAAGGAGCTCGGCGCGCTGGCCCAGAAGGTCGCCACCGAGACCGCCGAGCCGATCAAGAGCGGCATGAACAAGGCGTTCAGCAAGGTCGCCTAAATCCGGCGCCTGCGTTGCAAAGCGTTACGGTGAGGGGAAGCCCGGGTTTGCGCCCGGGCTTTTGCTTTTTCCGCGCCCACGTTGCCGGCTCGACCTTCAGCCTTGCCAAAATAGAGCCTTGCCCATAGGTTCCGCACACTTGCCGACCGCGAGCCCGTGCAGCTGTAGCTCAGTTGGTTAGAGCGCTTGACTGTGGATCAAGAGGCCGGTGGTTCGAGTCCACCCAGCTGTACCAAGCAACATATTCCAGCCATTGGATAATTTCGGTTCACCCGCCGCGAAGACGTTTTTGATTCAACCGCGGTGACCACCTGGTGACCACGAAATCTGTACGGAAAGAATTCATCCCACTGGTGCGGCCGGCGCTAAGCGTTAGCAGTCATAGTTCGTCCAAGTTCGCCGGCATCTCACCGAACGATTTTAGAATTGTAGCGTCGGTGCTGGCCCCCTTTCCATCCCTGCTGGGCCTTTGAAATTGGGAAGTCCCCCTTTTTTGGTTCTTTCGTGGCCAACACGCGATCCGGTGCCTATATGGCAGCCATCACCGACAGCGGCTCCAAGCCAGGCGTCGGTGGCTGAGAGTTCGGTTACGCTCCCGCCTGTAATAGTGGAGGGCAGCGCATGCCGGACACCCTTACGTCCCTACCGAACGTCACCCCGATCGTACCGATTTTCAGGAGTCGCGGATTCGACGCCGAGGCCACCCAGAATTTGGGCGAGGCCTATACCATTGCCTGCCGCGCCCTTCACCCCAAAGGCCGACCGCCGGTCTTACAGGACGTCCTTGCCAAGAAGATTGTTGAAGCCGCACAGCGCGGTGAGCGCGATCCCGAGCGGCTTGCAGCGATCGCTCTGGGCGCCCTGGGCCCATTTCACCGCGACGTAACCCGACGCTTCGGGCTCGTACCAAATTTCTTTATGTCGGCCCCGGACGCGCCGGAGATCGTCGAGAAGCTTTGGGACTTCGCCACGTCGGCTTATCTCGACAATCCAATCCCCTCGCTTTTTAAGGAGCGGTTATTTGTGTTTCTGTCGCGCTTCTGCCAAGTCCGCTATTGCATTGTTCGTCACTGCGGATTTCTGGTCGGCTACGGCCATCCATCAGGCGATGCCTCGGCCGTGCCCCAGACGATTGAGCAGGCGCTCAAGCTTCTCAAGGTACCTCCGCCCTGGCGGCGACAGCTTGATCCGATTTACGAGCGTCTGGCGGCCTTCGAAACGCCCCTTGATTGGCCGGAGCCAGACAGCGATGTCGAAGACTGGATATTTGCAGCTTCCGCTCTGATCTTTGTCGACCCGACAAAGTCCGAGCGCGCCCAGCAGGCAATGCGGCAAGCACTGGGCGGCAAACGCCTTGAGTATCTGCTCGCGCTCCTCGCTTTTATCAGAGCTGCTCACTATTGGACCATGGTGCATCCCGGTCTCGAAATCGAGGATGACGTCAGGGAGATGATGAGCGCGCACAAGGAGCTCGCTTCCTTGCTCTTGCAAGATCCCGATCTCGGATATCGGTAGGGCTTGAGGGTGGCCCCTTTTGGTGACGCCCATCACGGAACGAGATTGACCACTGGGCTATTGATGCATCGGATCGTGGGGGTCCCATGGACGATGCAGCCCAAGTAAGAGCGCGCGCGGTTCGCCTCTATGCGCTGGCGCTACAGGCCCGCGAGCGTGGCTATACGAGCGCCAGCGAACTCGAAAGGCTGGCCAATGAGACTATGGCTCACGCTGAGGAATTAGAGCGGCGCACCTGCGATGTCACCCCACCCGCCGTAAGGCCCCAGCAAGTCGCCCAACAGCAGCAACCGCAGCCCAAGAAGAAGCGGTAATCGCGGCGTAATTACACAGAAAGTTGTTGGATACGAATCCGTACTGACTCGCGACATGGAACCCTTACCGGAGCACCATTGCAAGGTGCAGCTCAGACCAGATTGATCGTGACGTCGACGTTGCCCAGTGTTGCTTTAAAGTACGGACAAATCCGGCGTGCCTCGTCCACCAGCGCCCGGGCAACTTCGCGCGCGACGCCTGGCAGGCTGATGGTGAGCCGCGTTTGCAGAAAGTAGCCGTCGTCCGCCAGGCAAAGGTCCATCTCGGCGTCGATGGCCGCGCCGGCCGGCAAAGTGACTTTCCTTTTGCGGGCCGCAAGCTCGATCGCACTCTCGAAACATGCCGACCAGCCGGCGGCGAACAGCTGTTCCGGATTGGTGCCGATGCGCGCCAAGCCCGGAGTCGCAAGCCTGATGTCGAGGTGACCGTCACCGCTGCGCGCGGTGCCGTTGTCCCGGCCGCCGGTGGTGCGGGTTTTGGCCGTGTGCACCAACTTTCCGATTTGACTCATGGCGCGCTCGTCCGCAGGGCACTGCCGTCGATCAACCTTTGGCGACGTCGATGATGGCTTCGGCAAAAGCCTTGGGCGCCTCCTGCGGCAGATTGTGGCCGATGCCGCCGGTGATCAGGCGGTGCTCATATTTGCCGGAGAATTTTTTGGCATAAGCGCCGGGCTCGGGATGTGGCGCGCCGTTGGCGTCACCCTCCATGGTGATGGTGGGCACGCCGATGACCGGAGCCTGGGCAAGCCGTTTTTCCAGATCGTCGTATTTCGCCTCGCCTTCAGCCAGACCGAGACGCCAGCGGTAGTTATGGATGACGATGGCGACGTGGTCGGGATTGTCGAACGCCGCCGCGCTGCGATCGAACGTGGCATCGTCGAAGTCCCACTTCGGCGAGGCGATCCGCCAGATCAGCTTCGAGAAGTCGTGCCGGTATTTGTCGTAACCGTCGCGGCCACGATCGGTGGCGAAATAATATTGGTACCACCATTGCAGCTCGGCTTGCGGCGGCAACGGCGTCTTGCCGGCTTCCTGGCTGCCGATCAGATAACCGCTCACCGAGACCAGCGCCTTGCAACGCTCCGGCCACAGCGCCGCGACGATGTTGGCCGAGCGCGCTCCCCAGTCGAACCCGCCGATGACGGCCTTTTGGATCTTGAGCGCATCCATCAAGTTGATGACGTCGACAGCGACCACCGCCTGCTGGCCATTGCGAGCCGTGTCGCTGGACAGAAACCGCGTCGTGCCGTAGCCGCGCACGTAGGGAACGATCACCCGGTGACCCGCCTCCGCCAGCTGAGGGGCGACGTCGACGAAGCTGTAAATGTCGTAGGGCCAGCCGTGCAGCAGGATGACCGGAGCACCGTCGGCGGGGCCGGATTCGGCGTAGCCGATATTCAGCGTGCCGGCGTCGATCTGCTTGAGCGGGCCGAACGACGTGTGCGTTCCCGCATTGACCGGCTGCGCGTTTGCCGAACCGATCATGCCGAACTGGGCGGCCGCCGCGGTCACGGCGGCAGCGCCAACGAAGTAACGGCGGTTTATCTCTTCCGCGATCTTGGTGGGATCCATTGGCGAATCTCCTTGGTTCGATGGTTGCATAGCGGATCAGCCGAACGTGAACGAGAAAGCCTCTGCGCCCGGATCGAAAAACTCGATTTCGAACTGTCGATCCGCGATGGGCTTTGGTTGCCTGATCAGCTGATATAGCCGCTGCTGGGTCACCGTGCCGTTGCCTTGCTCATCAACGTCAAGTCCGTGCGCGGCGCCTGGCGGCTGGCCATCGACCAGCACGCGAAACCGCACCGATGTTCCCGGCGCCGCCGGGCCCATGACGAGATGAAGATCGCGGGCGTGAAAACGGTAGGCGATGCGTCCATTGGGCTTGTTCAGCGCGGCGGCCTGGCGCTTCATCGTCCAGTCCCCGGCAAGCGCCCAATCGTTCAGGCGCAGTCGCGCCGGGAGCATATAGACGCTGGGCTGATCCAACACCGCACCCCCCGGCGACGTGAAGTTCTGAGTGCGCCCGTAGCCGATATAATTTTCCGGCGACTTCAGGTCGCTCCAATCGGCGGCGGCTTCGAAACCGCGGCCATCGACTGAAGCCGGCTCATGACTGACGCCGCTTATTCCCGCCTCGGTCAGCAGTTCTTGAATGACCATTTCCGACTGGTCGTAGGCACCCTCGCCGGAATAATGATGTCGAACGCGCCCCTGCGCATCGATGAAATACAACGCCGGCCATTCTATGTTGTTGAAAGCCCGCCATATGACGTGGTCGTTGTCGACCGCGACCGGATAATCGACCCGCATGTTTTTCACGGCCCGGCGGACGTTGTCGAGGTCTTTTTCAAACGCGAACTCCGGCGCGTGGACGCCGATCACCACCAAGCCTTGATTGCGATATTTCTCGCTCCAGGCGCGCACATAGGGAAGCGTGCGCAGCCAGTTGATGCAGGTGTAGGTCCAGAAATCGACGAGGACGACTTTTCCGCGCAGCGCCGGCGCCGACAGCGGCGGCGAATTGAACCAGTCATCCGCGTGATCGAGAGAAGCCAACTCGGCTTGATTGGGGACTTCGGCAGTGGGGAACCCGTGAATGAAGGGCACCCCTGGCGACGCCGACTGCGGCACGTTCAAGTCCTCCACATAGGCCGCGATCGGAACCCCGATCGCGACGGCGAGCACTGCGGCTGCCAACAGCTTGTTTGTTTTCATCGACGAATGCCTTTCCGGATTCCGAGCGATGCTGCCGCGCTTGCACGGGGTGCGACGCGCACAACACGCGCACGCCGTCTTCCAGTTCAGGTCGATTTACGCAGGGATCTTAGGCCCGTGCGGACGTCCTCTGAATAGAATTGTGGCTGCTCCCACGCCGCGAAGTGCCCGCCTTTGGCAGGCTTGTTGTAATAAATGAGCTTGGGATACGCTTTCTCCGCCCAACTGCGCGGGGCGGTGTAGATTTCGTCGGGGAAGGCGCTCACGGCGACCGGGATGGTGGCGCCCTTGACGTCGAAAAAGCCTTTCTTCGCCGTGGCGCTGTAGTCCCAATAGGAACGCGCCGTAGACACTGCGGTGTTCGTCAACCAGTAGAGCGTGATGTTGTCGAGGATGTCGTCCCGGGTGAGTCCTTCGGTTTGTCCGTCGAACACGCGTGCGATCAGCTTGTAACTGCGATCGTCGTGGTCGAGGATCCAGCCGGCCAGGCCGACTGGTGAATCCTGGAGCCCGTAGAGCGTCTGCGGGCGCAGCGACATCTCGGTGGCGTAACCCAGCCCTTTCTTATAGAAGAAGTCCAGTTGGTCCCACGCGTGCTGTTCCTCGGCCGAGAGTCCGGCCGGCGCCGGCTGGTGTGAAACGAGCGCCTTGGCAACGTCGTCGGGAACAGTGCCAGGCATGTTCGAGTGAATGCCGAGCACTTCCGGGGGCGCCTGCACGCCCAATTCGTCGACCACCTGAGCGCCCACATCGCCGCCGGCCGCCACAAAGCGCGTGTATCCAAGGCGCTTCATCAGCGTGACCCAGGTGCGGGCGATGCGGGAAATGTCCCAGCCCGTGGCGGTTGGCTTGCCGGAGAATCCGTAACCCGGCAGCGACGGAATCACGATGTCGAACGCGTCCGCTGCGCTCGCGCCGTGGGCCGTGGGATTGGTGAGCGGATCGATGATCTTCAGCTGCTCGATGATCGAGCCGGGCCAACCGTGGGTGACGATGAGCGGCAACGCATTTTCATGTTTGGAACGAACGTGAATGAAATGAATGTCGAGTCCGTCGATCTCAGTCATGAACTGCGGCAAGGCGTTCAGCCTGGCCTCGATCTTTCGCCAATCATGGTCCGTTTGCCAGTAACGCGCGAGTTTCTGCATCGTCGCGATCTGCACGCCCTGGGTTTCATCCATGACTGTCTCCCGGGCGGGCCACCGCGTCGCAGCGATGCGCCGGCGAAGATCGACGAGCTGTTCTTGCGGAACGTTGACGCGGAACGGACGGATCGCGCCGTTCTCGGCGGCGGCCTCCGCAGCCGTGGCGAATAGGCTGGAGGCACCAGCGGCTGCCGCGCTGGCAAGAAAGCCGCGCCGATTGAGCGATGACGATGTTGCGGACATGATCGTTCTCCCTGTTGGCAATGGAACTTGCGGCGGTGCGACCGGCACCGCCGCTTGGCTCACGTCGGTTGACGCAGCGAGCGGAACGCCGCTCGGACCTCCGCGCTGAAAATCGCAGGCTGCTCCCATGCCGCGAAATGGCCGCCCTTGTCGGCCTGGTTGAAATAAATGAGTTTGTGATAGGCCCGCTCCGTCCAACTGCGCGGCGCTTGATAGCTTTCGCCGGGAAAGACCGTTACGGCAGCAGGGATGGAGATATTGGCGGCGTTGTAAAGGTTGACCTTATTTTCCCAATAGAGGCGGCCCGCAGAGACCGCCGTGTTCGTCAACCAGTAGAGCGTGATGTTGTCGAGCACGTCATCCCGTGTGAGATCAGCCGAGGCGTGCGCATCGCTGGTCCCGAGCACGGCCGAAATGATCGCCGACGCCGGCTGGCCATAACCGTCACCGTGGTCAAGCAGCCAGGCTGCCATGCCGGCGGGTGAATCCGCCAATCCGCAGAGCGTTTGCGGGCGCGTCCCCATGATGAGCGCGTAGGCGCGTCTTTTCGAAAATGAGAGGCTCAGCTGCCCGTACGCGTGTTTTTCCTCGGCCGAAAGATCGGACGGCGGCGGCTCGCCGGCCTGGAGCGCCTTGGCAACGTCGAGGGGAACGGTGCCGGGCAGGTTGACGTGAATGCCGAGCAATTCCGGCGGCGCCTGTTTGGCCATCTCGTGCGAGACAGGCGAGCCCCAATCGCCGCCTTGCGCCAAATATTGCGTGTAGCCAAGGCGCTTCATCAGCACGATCCACGCCCGTCCGATATGGGCGGGATCCCAGCCGGTCGTGGTCGGTCTGCCGGAAAAGCCGTAACCCGGCATCGACGGAATCACCAGATGGAAAGCGTCCGATGCGCTCGCGCCGTTCGCCGTGGGATTGGTCAGTGGATCGATGATCTTCAACTGCTCGATGACAGAGCCGGGCCATCCGTGGGTGACGATGAGCGGCAGCGCATTGTCATGTCGCGAACGCACGTGAATGAAATGAATGTCGACCCCATCGATCTCGGTGACGAACTGCGGCAGGGCGTTGAGCCGCGCCTCCACCTTCCGCCAATCGTAATCTTTCGCCCAATAGCGGGCGAGGCCCTGAATCGTCGCCGACGGCACGCCTTGCGAATCGTCAGTCACGGTCTCCTTGTCTGGCCACCGGGTCGCCACCAGGCGCCGGCGCAGATCAACGAGCTGCTCCTCCGGAATGTCGATATGGAACGGACGGATCGCGCCGTCCTCGGCCGCTGCCTCCGCAGCCGTGGCAACCAGGCCGGAGGCGGCAACGGCTGCCGCGCTGGCAAGAAAACCGCGCCGGTCGAGCGATGACGATGTTGCGGACATGATCATTCTCCCTGTCGACAATGGGACTTGCGAGCAAAGCCGGCGCTCGGGCCGCGATCGGCTCGCTACGCCGGGCATTTTGCGCAAGGCCGCGGGAAATGCCCGTTAGGTGTTGTGAGACGTTGTTAGCAGCTACCAAGGCAACAGGTTTGCTGCCGCCTGCGGCATCAGTTTGCGAGCAATCCGATAAATCTACCCAACGTCGACAGCAACGCGGTTACGCCCATCAGGCCCGCGGCCCAAAAATTCCATCGGTTCATTCTTTGCAGCGCTTTGGATAATTCAGTTATCGTCTCCGCTTCGTCCATGCCCGGCTTGACGCTGGGCAAACGGCACATTGCGGACATGAACCAGAATATTGCAGAACCGCACGCCGCAATCATGACTCCGGTCTCGATAAGCGATCTCATGATCGTTCCCAACGGCTCGGAAATGCGCGACACGCGTCCAGGCGCGGAAAGACTCGTCCCTTGAACCCCTCACGTAAAACGACCACGCACGTGAGGTCTAAAGATAAGAGATCGAGTTGATGATTTCATGTGTGATCACGATGGCGCTCGCGTAGTTCGGGATATTGACGTCGAGCGCAGCGTGCACAGGTCCTGCTCAGACCACGGTGTACGTCACGGCGATGTTGCCCTTTGTCGCCTTCGAATAGGGACAGATCCCCTCCGCATCCTCGACCAGCCCTTGTGCGATGCTACGCTCGATGCCGGGAATGGAGATATTGAGGCGGGCACTGAGGAAATATCCGCTGTCATTCAGATGAAGGTCGACCTCGGCGTCGATCGCCACATCGGCCGGGAGCTTGATCTTCTTCTTGTGGGCAGCGACCGCGATCGCGCCTTCGAAACACGCCGACCAGCCGGCGGCAAAGAGCTGCTCCGGATTGGTGCCGACGCGCGGCGAGCCGGGGGTCGACATCTTGACGTCGAGCCGGCCGTCGGAACTGCGCGCGACGCCGTTTTCGCGGCCGCCGGTGGTGTGGGTTTTCGCGGTGTAGATCACCTTGCCGGCGGCTTCGGTGGTGCGCTGTTGCTCGAGCTGGGACATGGCTCTCTCCTTGATTTTGGTGAAGGAGCGTGGCGCGCGCGGCGCACGCCGTGACTTGCGATCACGAGTTGATGCTCCGGCCGCAATCGGCTCCTGCTCCAAGCATTTTGCGCAAAACCGCGGCAAATGCCCGTTATGCGTTGTGAGAAGCTGTTAGCCGTTGCCAGAAGCAGGACGTGCGCAGCCCGCGCGGTCGGACCGCATCCGACCCAATTGGAGTTTCAGGCGGTCCTGGCTGGCGAACGACTCGCGCTCAAAAGCCTTGCTCGACCCTTTGGTTGTAGCCGAGACTGCCGCCGCCGGTCAGCGCCGGGTCGTTCCTATCGATGGTGACGCGGGCGCGCGGAGCGGCCGGCGCGTAGAAACCGTCAAGGCGAGCGGCAGCAGGCCGCCTGGTCTCGAGCGACCGGGCGAATGCGGGCGAAGTAGCAATAAGCGTCGCCGCGACGACGATCATGACGAGCTTCGATTGATCGATCATGATGCTGCTCCTGAATTGCGAGCCGAACGCCGCCAGGCGTTCGGCTCATTGCGGCGACGTCAGCGAGCCGAAACAGCCCATCAGGCCGGGCACGCCGACAAGCCGGTGCAAGCGGCCAGGGTGAAGTTCGCCTGTCCGTTTGCCGCGCCCGCGGCGATCTCCAGCGCTTCGTCGGAAACATCGAAGGCGAACAGGGCTTCTTCGGTTTGATCCAGTCTCACCGTTGTCTCGTTCATGGCGGTCGTCCTTTCGTTTGGAAATATCGGTGCTTTGGGCACGACTTGCATCTGGCCGGTTGGCTCTCCGCTTGGTGCGCCATGACATTCGCGCAGAACCGGGGGAATTGCTCGTTAGCGGTTGTTAGGGCTCGTTAGCTGTCGCGAGCCGCGGGTCAGCGGACAGGATCGAAGTGCCGAGCAGCCGCACGGCGCGCGCAGGTGGGCCAGCACCCATAACCGAGGTTGTCACGGGCCGACCTGATCTGCATCGGTTGCCTTTGCCCACCCGATCGCAAGCGACGGTTTTTGCAGCGGACGCCCAGGCTGGGATATATTTTTGGCAGCTCGACTTTCGGCAGCGGACCATCCTATGGCGGAAAGCGATCAAGAGGAGCCAGCGCAACGGTCGCGCCGCGAACCGCAGGTCCTAGCGAATGTCCTGCCAAGCATCGGTCAGCGCCGGATGGCGCGTATCCTCGTGCTTGCCCTGCTCGTCATCTTTGCCGCCACCTGGCCGTTCGCCACCGTCAAGCTGCCGGCGATCGACGCGTTCGTGCCTTCTCTTGCGGCGGCATTATTCGTCAGCGACAGCGTGACTGCCGTTCTCCTGTTCGGTCAGTTCTCGATCCTGCCGCGATGGTCGCTCCTGGTCATCGCCAACGGCTACGTCTTTTCCGCCCTCATCGTCGTCGCCCATGCTTTGGCCTTCCCGCGGGCGTTCTCGCCCACCGGCCTGTTTGGCTCCGGCCTGCAATCGGCCGTCTGGCTCTATTGGTTCTGGCATTCCGGACTGCCGCTCGCCATCATCGGCTATACGCTGCTCGACAATACCGATCGTGCGATCGGTGCCCGCTCGACGCGACTGGCCATCGGCGCCAGCGTCGCGGCTACCATCGCGCTGGTGGTCGGGATTTTCTGGTTCGTCACCCAGCATCACGATCTCCTGCCGGTGACCTTCGTCGACATACACCCACTCAATCTCTTTCGCAGAATAATCGGAGGCGTCGTCATTCTCGTGCTCGGCGGCATTGCCTTGGGCCTGCTGTGGACGCGGCAACGAACCCTGCTCGAAGAATGGCTGATGGTCGCGCTCTGCGCTCTCATGATCGAGGTTGCCTTGGCTTCGGTCTTGAGCGGAGATCGCTACACGCTTTCGTGGTACGCCGGCCGTTTCTATCAGCTGGTGACGGCCACGGTCGTGATGGCGGTGTTGCTTGCGGAGATGACAAAGCTGTATGCGGATGTCGCGCGCTCCAATACGCTGCTGCAGCAGGAACGTCTGTTGCTCGAGCGCGCGGTGCAGGCTCAGCGTCGTGAGCGCGAGGCGCGACTGCTGACCGGCGATGCCGTCGCGGCCACCATCGCCCATGAAGTCAAGCAGCCGTTGAGCGGCATGATAACGAGTGCCGACGCCGGCTTGCGCTTTCTCGATCGCGCGGCGCCCGATGTCGACGAGGCCAAGGACGCGTTCAAGGAAATTCTCGCCGCCGGCCATCGCGCCGGCGCGGTCATCGGCAGCATTCGGACGATCTACAAGAAGGAGGTCCGGAACAGGACTGCACTCGATCTCAACGATCTCATCCGCGAAACTATCGGCCTGGTCCGGGAGGATCTAAACAGGCACCGGATAATGGTCGAATCCGGCCTCAATGATCACCTGTCAAGGGTGACGGGCGATCGAATCCAGCTCCAGCAGGTGCTCGTCAACCTGATCACAAACGCCATCGATTCCATGGCCACCGTGGACGGATCGCGGGTCCTGTCCGTGCGATCCCAACTTCTCGACGATGGCGACGTTGGAGCATCCATTGCCGATACCGGCCAAGGAATTCCCCCACACGATATCGATCGGATATTCAGCCCGCGCTTCACCACCAAATCCGACGGTATGGGAATGGGTCTGTTGATCTGCCGGTCGATTCTGGAATCGCACGATGGCCGGTTATGGTTTACCCCGAATGCGCCTCGGGGCGCGGTATTTCATTTTTCCATTCGGTCTGCGTGATGGAGTTTTCCTGGTGATCGATGCTGCTCCGAAAGTATCGCAGCCGACGGGGGACGAGCCCATCGTCTATGTCGTCGATGACGACATCAACATCCGCGAGTTGCTTCGACTGTTATTCCGCTCGGTCAGCTTGCGCGCCGAGCTATTCACGTCGGCAAACGAGTTCTTGCGGCGCAAGCCGCCGCCGGTCCCGAGCTGCCTCGTTCTGGACGTTCGCCTGCCCGGGCTGGACGGCTTCGAGCTTCATACCCGATTGGCCGAGGCCGGCATCCATATTCCCATCATCTTCATGACGGCGCACGGCGATATTCCGATGTCGGTACGCGCCATGAAGGCGGGTGCCGTCGACTTCATCACCAAGCCGTTTCGCGATCAGGATTTGTTGGAAGCGGTCACGGCCGCGATAAATCGCGACCGGACCAGACTGGCCGCCGAGAGTGCCCGGCTCGCGCTGAAGAAACGATTCGACAGCTTGACGGCGCGGGAGCGCCAGATCATGGCGCTGGTCAGCAACGGCTTGATGAACAAGCAGGTTGCGGCGGAGATGGGCCTCAAGGAGATTACGGTGAAGATTCATCGCATGCATCTGATGAAAAAAATGCACGCCAAATCGGTCGCCGACCTGGTCAAAATGGCTCAATCACTCGGCATGAGTTTGGCGGAACCGTCCTGACATAAACCTACGTATGTATTACGCGGGCTGCCGGCTCGTGGTAGCGAACTCGGTGGCCCCACATGATCCACGTTTCTCCGGCCAAGCCGATGGACCAGTCGCTTGTCGCGTGCATCCGTCATTGCAATAGTGGACGACGACGAGTGGAGTTGTATCGGGACGACCAAGCTTGTGCGGTCACTGGGGTTCACGGCACGCGACTTTGCGTCCGCACACGCGTTGCTGGAGTTGCCGCATTTAGCCGAAACATCGTGTTTGATCTCTGACGTTCAGATGCCGCAGCTGAACGGAATCCGGTTGCTGGACGCCCTGCGCAAGCGCGGGCACGACATACCGACCATTTTCGTCACCGCTTTCCCCGATGAGGCGGTGCGCGCCCAGGCGTTGTCGCTCGGCGCCACCTGCTTTTTGACCAAACCCGTCGACGGCGAGACGCTGGAGCGCTGCCTCAAGACCGCGCTGAAAAACGACAAGGGCCAGAGCGCCTAGCGCGCCACCAACCGCCGAGCACGATTTGAATCGGCTTTTAGGAGAGGCTTACCGGTCTATGACAGCAAACCTTCGTTTGGGTGAGGCAAACCAAGACAGTATCGGAACCAACATGCGTTCGATGGAATGGACGTGAGAGGGCGAGCACTTTGTCTGGAATCACGGAGCGCTCCATGCAGCCTTTGAAACAAGGTCGGCGTGGCTATCCCCAACATCGCAGTGCCCCAGCGAGCGCGGAATTTCAAGCGCACCGGAACCCAATGCCAGGCGACGGCAGGCAGAGCCAAAGTGGGATCGCCATGACTACGGCCGAGCCGCACGCAAAAGAGACCATATCGTTTGGTCCTTTCAGCCTGGCCGCGAGCGAAAGACTTCTCAAAAAGAATGGCGCCCCGGTGCCTTTGGGCGCGCGAGCCCTCGACATCCTGACGGCTCTGGTATCCCAGCCCAACGAGGCCATCAGCAAAAGAGACCTGTTGGCCCGAGTTTGGCCCGACGTCACCGTCGAAGAAAGCAGCTTGCGGTTTCATGTCGCAAGCCTGCGCAAGGCGCTGGGCGACGGTGAGAACGGCGCACGATACATCGCGACGCTGGCCGGGCGGGGTTACTGCTTCGTCGCGCCGGTCTCCCGGTCGAGCGACCGCGGCCCCGCAGTTGCCGCGGTCGCTGCCGATTTTCCGCACGCCAGCCTGCCCAACCGCTTGATCAAAATCGTCGGTCGCGACGACGACGTTCACAAGGTGTCGGCGCGTCTGACCACCGCGCGCTTCGTCACTCTCGTCGGCCCGGGCGGCGTCGGCAAAACCACGGTTGCGGTGGCGGTCGGCCATCATCTGGTCGATGCCTTCGCGGGCGCCGTGCTCTTCGTCGATCTCGGCATGCTGGGCGATCCTTCCCTGGTGCCAACGGCTGTCGCCTCGATGTTGGGACTGTCCGTTCAGTCCGAAGATGCGACGCCGACCCTGGCGGCATATCTCCGGGACAAGCGAATCCTGCTGATCCTGGATACGTGCGAACATCTCATCGAGGCCGTTGCCGCCCTTGCGTCACAGGTCTTCCTCGCCGCGCCGAACGTCCACATCCTGGCGACAAGCCGCGAGGCGCTTCAGGTCGAGGGCGAGCGTGTCTACCGACTGGATTCGCTTGCCTCGCCACCGGACGATTCGGAGCTCACGGCGGTGATTGCGCAAAAATTCCCGGCACCCCAGTTGTTCATCGAGCGGGCGGTGGCGAATGGCGCGCGCCTGGACTTGAGCGATGCGGAAGCCGCCATAGTGGTGAGCATTTGCCGAAAGCTCGACGGCGTGGCGCTCGCGATCGAGTTGGCGGCTCGGCGGGTCGAGGCCCACGGTCTTGAGCAGACCGCAGCCCTTCTCGACCAACGCCTGACCCGGCAATGGCAGGGGCCGCGGACCGCGCCGCCGCGTCAAAAGACCCTGCAGGCCACGCTGGATTGGAGTTACGGGCTTCTTTCCGAGATCGAACGCGTGGTGCTGCGCCGGCTTGCCGTATTCGTCGGACATTTCACGCTCGACGCGGCGCTGGCCGTCGTGACCAGCGCGGACGTCGATCAGTCGAGTGCTTTTGCCGCCATCGACAGCCTCGTCGCCAAGTCGATGGTCGCGACCCGTCCCATCGGGGCGATGGTGCGCTATCGGCTCCTCGACACGACGCGCGCTTACGCCCTCGACATCGGCATCGACGACGCCGAGGCCGCGGACTTGGCGGTACGCCATGCGATTTACTACCGGCAATGGCTCGAGCAGACCGAGGCCGAATGGCCGGCCTTGCCGAGCGGCACGGAACGCGCGCCATATTTCGCCGGTCTAAACAACGTGCGCGCCGCGCTGGAGTGGTGCTTTGGTGGCGCCGGCAATGTCGCGATCGGGATTGCTCTCGCCGCCGCCGCCACGCCGGTCTTTTTCACCATGTCGCTCCTGCCCGAATGCCTGCGCTGGTCGGAGCGGGCGCTGCTCGCGCTCGATGATGGCAGCCGCGGTGGGCGCGAGGAGATGCAGCTGCAAGCCTCTCTGGGCCTGTCATTGATGTTCACCCGCGGCCACAGCGACACGGCGTGCGCGGCATTGCACCGAAGCCTCGCCATTGCCAAAGCGCGCGGCGATCTCTTCAGCGAAGTGCGGCTGCTCGGTCCGTTACACATGTATCACACGCGCAGCGGCGAATTTAGGATCGCCCTGCAATATGCGAAACGCTGTTCCGAGATCGCCGGCACGCTCGACGATACGGGGGCGACCGCGCTGGCGCATGCGCTGTTGGGGATTTCTCTGCATCTCATGGGCGATCTCGGCGGCGCGCGCGTGGAACTGGAGGCGGCGCTCGCGCCTGGGTCGGGCTCGCCAACCAGCCGCGCAAACCATTTCGGCTTCGACCCTTACAGCTGGGCCGACATCGCCCTGACCACGACCCTTTGGCTGCAAGGCTACCCGGCGCAGGCGGTGGCGCGCGCCCATCAGGCGATCGAAGATGGCGAGCGGATGCACCATCCGGTGTCGCTCGCTATCGTGCTCAATGCCGTCGTGGTGCTGTTGTGGATCGGCGATCTCGGCGCCGCCGAGCAGCACCTGGAGTGGTTTATCTCGCGCGCGGGGTCGCAATATTTCAGGCCCTATCTCGACCTCGGCCACGGCCTGAAGGGCGAACTGGCCATTCGCCGCGGCGAGGTTGGTGCCGGCGTCGAGATGTTGCAGAATTGTCTGGAGAAGCTCCGTGCGGCGCGCTACGGGCGCCTCACCACGCGGTTCAATATCATGCTCGCGCGCGGACTCGCGGCCGGCGGCCGGTTCGTGGAGAGCGTGACGCTCATGGATGAAACCATCCGGCTGATCGAGGCGCAGGGCGACACCTCCTACACGCCCGAACTGCTGCGCCTCAAGGGCAGCATTGTTCTGGCCATGCCGAACCCCCGGGTCGCGGACGCCGAAATGTGTTTCACGCAATCCCTTGAATTGAGCCGCGCCCATGGCTCGCGGGTCTGGGAGCTGCGCACCGCAACCGACATGGCGGCATTATTGAAGGCGCAGGGCCGGTCCGACAGCGCGCGCGAGCTTCTACAGCCGGTGTTCGAGCAATTCACGGAAGGGGCGGAAACGGCCGACCTGAAAGCGGCCGAACGGTTGCTGGCGGCCTTGAACTGATATTGGCCGGCAAACCAGCTGAGCCGTCATAGTCCGAGCCATAACACTGCGTGCGGCGGCAGACCGCACAGTCCGCCACGCGCACCCCAGCGCTCTACGGCGCGTCTCAAGCGCCGTTTTACAGTGCCCTTGGGCCGCGCATCGTGCCGGCGACCAACGCGATCAGGAACAGCACCAGTGCGACGAAAAATACGACTTGAGCCAAGCCGACCGCCGTCGAAGCGATGCCGCCGAAACCAAGCACGGCCGCGACCAAGGCGATGATCAAGAGGGTGACGACCAAGTTAAGCATGTTGTTACCTCGCAAATTGAGAACCGCCGTGCCGTAAAGCAGGTCCGCGCGGCTAAGCCTTCGGCGATAGAAATGCCGGACCGTCAAAAAGTTCCATACCGGCTTCGCCGCAACGCAGCATGTGCCGTCAGCGCGATCAAAAAAATAACGCTCGCGCTGAATGACGTGGCGCTGCATTGCACGGAACTTGTGCATGCGTTGTTTGTTCACACCGGGAACCGCGGCAATTCAATGGCGGAGCGGAATTTTCCGATCCGCCGGATTGTTGCTTGGTCACGCAACCAACCAGTCTTCCGGGAACGCAAGGAGTTCGTCATGGCCGAAACGACAATCGTCGGCGATCGCATTGAGATCGTCGAAGCACAGAATGCGGGAATGTGGGGCGCGCTCTCGTGGAGCGGGCTGTCCTGGAGCGGCATCATTGCCGGGGCGTTCACCGCCATCGCCGTCACCTTCATCTTTATCGCGCTGGGATCGGGGATTGGGCTTTCACTGGCGTCGCCGTTCTCCGCCTCGCCGTCCGCGGGCACGCTCACGGTTCTTGGCGCGGTATGGCTGGTTTTCGCCCAGGCGATCGGCTTTGCCACGGGCGGTTACGTCGCCGGACGGTTGCGCCGCGAGCCGATGCCGGTCCACACCGGTGAGACGAATTTCCGCGACGCCGCGAGCGGGCTTGTCGTTTGGGCGATCGGCGTCGTGGTGACTTCGATCCTGCTCGCTGCCGCCGTTGAAAAGGTCGGCAGCGCGGCAGCGACGACCGCAACCGTGGGTGCCGCCACGGCCGGCGTCGCCGGCGCTTCCAGCCCATCGTCATCGCTCGACTATTTCACCGACTCGCTGCTGCGGACCAATCCACAGGCGCCGTCCGCCGCAGGTGGTGCCGCAGCCGGCGGTGCTTCCTCCGGCGGCGCAGCGGCCGCCGCGGCCGCGCCGGATGATCGCGCCATGCACGCCCAGGTCGGCCGCATCCTGATCACGGCCATTGCCACCAACAACTCGGCCACCAACAACTCCAACACCATTGCCCCCGACGACCGCACCTACCTGGCGCAGATCGTCAGCGCGCGAACCGGCATGAGCATGGACGACGCGCAGAAGCGGGTCGACGACGTGGTCAACCGGGCCCGCGCCAGTGTGACGCAGGCGGCTGAGACGGCGCGCAAGGCCGGCGCTTACCT
This sequence comes from uncultured Alphaproteobacteria bacterium, assembly GCA_963756245.1. Classification (GTDB taxonomy): domain Bacteria; phylum Pseudomonadota; class Alphaproteobacteria; order Rhizobiales; family Xanthobacteraceae; genus BOG-931. The sequence continues at coordinate 182,681 of CAVWOI010000025.1, read as the reverse complement.
GTCGTTCTGGACTTTCATGTCGCTTTTGTTCGGCGCCGCATGCGCGACGTTGGGCGGAATGCTCGGCGGCGATTTGCGCGACGATTTCACCACCAGGCGTGCGGTTCCAACGGCACCGCGGTAATCGGCCCACAGCGGAACGGACCGGGTCGCCACACGTTGGCACAACGAGCGGGTCGCATACGGCCCCGCCCGGTTCCCTCAAACCCTGCGTACAAGGACAACAACAATGGGTCTCTTCTCCAAGGACATCAAAAATATGAACGACCTGTTCCTGCACACCCTGCAGGACATCTATTATGCCGAGAATCAGATCGTGAAGGCGCTGCCCGACATGGTCGAAAAATCCACCGACCCGCAGCTCAAGCAGGGCTTTCAGACGCATCTGCGCGAAACCGAAAATCACGTGAAACGGCTGGAACAGGTTTTCAAGCTGATCGGCCAGAAGGTGCAGGGCGTCGATTGCCCGGCGATCGACGGCATCCTCGAAGAGGCCGACGATGTCGCCGGCGAAGTCGAGAAGAAGTCGGTGCTCGACGCGGCGCTGATTGCCGCCGCGCAAGCCGTCGAGCATTACGAGATGACGCGTTACGGGACGCTGATCTCGTGGGCGAAAGAGCTCGGCCGCAACGACTGCGTCGCCCTGCTGCAGCAGACGCTCGACGAGGAAAAGGCCACAGACAAGAAACTGACCGCGATGGCCGAGAGCCAGGTCAACCGCAAGGCGGCCTGACGCGAGACGATGAGACGACCGCGCCCGATGGCGGGCGCGGTTCTTTTCCACGGCGACGGCACGAAGCGCTATTTTCCGACTCGCTTGAGCGCATTCCTCAAGCTCTCAGCGCTTTTTTCCAGGCCGCTGCGCTCCTCGGCCGACAGTTCCGGCTGCAACACCGCGATCACGCCGGTGCGGCCGACGATGCTCGGCAACGACAGGGTGACGCCGAACGCCTTCTGATAGCTGCCGATCGGGATCGCCGCGCGCTCGTCGCGCAACACCATTTCGGCAATGCGCGCCGAGACGATGCCGATGCCGTATTGGCTGGCGTCGTGTCCCTCGATGATGGTGATGTTAGCGTAGCGGACGTCGCGCTCGAGCTGCGCGCGCACCTCGGCGAGCTTTTCGCCGCGCTCGTTGAGCAGCGCCGTGACCGGCACGCCGGCGATGCGCGCGGACGACCACAGAAAAACTTGCGACGTGCCGTGGTCGCCGATCACCTGCGCCTCGACCTGCGCCGGATCGACGCCGAAATGCTTGCCGAGATGAACCCGGAACCGCAGGCTATCGAGGAACGTGCCGGCGCTCAGCACGCGCTCGTGCCCCGCCGCTTCGCGGGCGATATCGGCGAGCGGATCCGGCGGATCGGTGACGGCGACCAGCACCGCGTCCGGCGCGGCGCGGGCGATTTTCGGCACGATGTCGCGATAGATCGCGGCGTTCTTGTCGAGCAGTTTCAGCCGCCCCTGCGGATCGCTGCGGTCGGTGGCACCGCCGGTCTTCTCGTTGACGCCCGAAGTGATCAGGATCACGCCGGCGCCGGACAGCGCGTCGTAGTCGCCGTCGCTGATATCGACCTTGGGGCCGAGCGGCGTGCCGTAACGGAGATCGGTGGCGACCGCTTCGGCAGTCTTGCGCGTGCGATTGACAAGGATAATTTCGCGCGCGCTGCCGCGCGTAACCGCTGCCAGCGCGATGGCGCAGCCGACACTGCCCGTTCCGACGATACCCAGTTTCATAAGCATGGTTCCTTTGAGCTTGCTTTCTTGGGCTTGCTCCATTGCCGTGCTCCGATAACAATATCACCGCGTGGCCTTCGTTCCTGCTCTGTATGGAGGATAGACCCATGTCAGGAATCCATCACGTCACGGCGATTTCCGGCAAGGCCGAGCGCAATTGGGAATTTTATACGCGCGTCGTCGGGCTGCGCTTCGTCAAGAAAACAGTGAATTTCGACGATCCGGGCACCTATCATCTCTATTATGGCGACCGGGTCGGTCATCCCGGCACCATCCTCACGTTCTTTCCCTGGGAGCGCGCGGCGCCGGGGCGCGGCGGCGTCGGCCTGGCGCAGCAGACGACGTTTCGCGTTCCGGCAAGCGCCATCGGCTATTGGACGCACCGGCTGGTCGAAAACGGCGTCGCGCACGAGGCGCCGGAGAAGCGTTTCGGCGACACGGTGCTGTCGTTCACCGATCCCGACGGCATGAGCCTCGCGCTGGTCGGTGAGGCCGGAGCCGAAGCCGAGCCGGCTTGGAGCGACGGCACCATTCCCGCCGAACACGGGGTGCGCGGCTTTCATGGCGTCACGCTGATGGTCGAAGACGCGGCGCGCACCGCCGCGGTGCTGACCGATGTTTTGGGCTTCAAGGATGCCGGCCGCGACGGAACGCTGTCGCGTTTGCGCGCCAGCGAGGCGGTCGGCGGCGTCATCGACATCCGCGAAGCGAAAGGTTTTTTGCCCGGGCGGCTCGGCCGCGGCTCGGTGCATCATATCGCCTTTCGCGCCGCCGACGACGCGAGCCAGGCGGCAATGGCGCAAAAGCTCGTGGCCGATCTCGGCCTGCGGCCGACCCATCAGCTTGACCGGCAATATTTCCGCTCGGTCTATTTCCGCGAGCCGGGCGGCATTCTGTTCGAGATTGCGACCGATGTGCCGGGCTTTGCCGTCGACGAACCGGTCGAGACGCTCGGCCACGATCTAAAACTGCCGCCGTTTCTCGAGGCGCGGCGCAAGGAGATCGAAGCGGTACTGCCCGACCTGCAAGCCGCAGAACGGACGGCCTGATGGACGAGAACCTGTCGTTTATCCATCGCTTCGAAAAAGGCACCGACCCCGATGCGCGCCCGCTGCTGTTGCTGCACGGCACCGGCGGCGACGAGAACGATCTCATCCCGCTCGGCCGCATGATCGCGCCGGCGGCGCCGCTGCTGTCGCCGCGTGGCAAAGTGCTGGAAAACGGCATGCCGCGATTTTTCCGGCGTTTTGCCGAGGGCCGCTTCGACGAAGACGACGTGCGCCTCCGCGCCCAAGAGCTCGCCGATTTCATCGAACAGGCGCGAGCGCATTACGGCATCGCACCGCCGATCGCGCTCGGCTATTCGAACGGCGCCAATATCGCCGCGGCGCTATTGTTGCTGCACCCGCAAACCTTGGCCGGCGCCATCCTGCTGCGGGCGACGCTGCCGCTGTCGCAAACGCCGCCGGTCGATCTTGCCGGCAAGCCGGTCCTGATCGATTCCGGCGCACGAGACCCGATGATGACGCCGGAAGGCGCCGCACGGCTGGCGGCGCGCTTGCAGCAATATGGTGCTAGTGTCGAGCACCGCACTTTGCCGAGCGGCCATGAGCTGTCGCAGGCCGACGTCACGATTGCGCAAGCTTGGCTACGTTCGCACGCACAGCCAAGGGGGAATGCCGGGAACTGACAGGGGAGACTTCCGGTGAAAACCGTCGCTTATGCTCTGAGCATTATCTGCGTCATCGTTGCGATCATGTATTTCGTGCTGCCGGGCGGGTCATTGCCGAAATTCTTGCCGGGCTATGTCGCCGGCTCGACGCACGTACATATGATGCACGGGTTCGCGGCCGCCACCGGAGCCATTGCGTTTTTACTGGTCGGCCTTTCGACGCGGCGGCGCTAAAGAAACCAATAATATTTTGAGAACGCCGAGAAAGCGATCAAGGCCGCACTGCGCTCAGCTAACTGCGAGCCGTCACTTCTGCGAAATCTTCTGCAGCACCGGCAGCCAGGTGTCCTGCTCCTTCTGCACGAAGGCAAGAACCTCTTCGGGCGTCATGGCGCGCGAATAGCTGCCGATATTGCTGAGCCGTTTTTTGAAATCCGGGTCGTTGACGACTTTGGCCAGATCGACACTGATCTTGTTGATGATCGGTGCCGGCGTACCGAGCGGCGCCACCAGCACTTGCCAGCCACGCGCGGCAAATCCCGGAATGGTCTCGGCCACGGTCGGCAGGTCGGGAAACTGCGGCAGCCGCTCCGGCGACGCCACCGCGATCAGCTTCACCTGCCCGGCCTTGACCGATCCGACGATGCCCGAATAGCCCTCAATGATCATCGACACGCGGCCGCCGACGACGTCGGCAAGCGCCGCCGCCGGCCCGCCGTTATAGGGCACCGGCAAGAGGCTCACGTCGGCACGATCCTGGAACACCAGACCGGTGAGATGCGTGAGCCGGCCGACGCCGGTCACCGCGATGGAAATCTTGCCCGGATCCTTTTTGGCGAGCGCGATCAATTCCGGCAAGGTCGAGACGCCGAGCGACGGCGTCACCGCGAAGAACATCGGATTTTCCGCCGTGTAGCCGATCGGGATGAAATCGCGCGGCAGTTTCAGCGGCAGATTGGGCGCGACCGACGGCAATGAGGCGAAGGTCGACAACGCCGGCATGAACAGCGTGTAGCCGTCCGGGATGGCATCGGTCGCGGTGCGCGCGGCGATGCTGCCGTTGGCGCCCGGGTGATTGATGACGATGACCTGCTGGCCCCACAATTTGCTCAAGCCTTCGGCGACGAAACGCGCGTCGACGTCCGGCGTGGCGCCGGGCGCCGCGTCGGCGATGATCGTCACCGGTTTTTCGGGATAGTTGCCCGCTTGCGCTTGCGCGTCAGGGGCCAGCGGCAAGGCCAGCAAGCCGGCAAGGCCGAGCCCGATAATGGTCTTCATGTCATCCTCCCTGGCCGGCAATCCTTCACGCAACGTCGCCTGGTCTCAACGTTACCAAACGCCGCACGCGCCGAGGCCGCAATGCGATCCGGTTGCGGTTCCCTGCGCAACCTTGCCGCGTCTTGCGGCGAATGGGCCGCGATTTAAGGTAAACGCGGTTCAGGACGGCTTTACCTTAACAAGTTATTGCGCCGCGGTGGCGATGCATCCTTAGCGATTCTCACCTATCACATTGAACGGGCCACCTATTCCGTCCAGTGAATCGTGACACACGCGACACCAGTACAGGCGTACGGGACTGCGGATGCGCCGGCGAAAACCGGGCATGAGGCCGTGGCGCGTCTCGCCACGCTGTCACGCGAATTCGCGCCCGATCTCGGCATCGTCATCCATGACAATCTGGAGGCGGCGGAAAGCGAGTGGCGCCGCTTCGAAGACATCGCCGACTGCACCGCGTTCCAAAGTTTTGATTGGCTCGCCACCTGGCACCGGCACATCGGGCAGCCTGACGGCGTGCGGCCCGTCATTGTCGTCGGCTCCTATGCGGATGGCGAGACCGCATTCCTTCTGCCGCTTGGCATCGCCCGCAAGCGTGGCATCAAACGGCTGAGCTGGTTCGGCCAGGAGCAGTGCGACTACAACGCGCCGCTATTGGCGCGTGATTTTTCGGAGCGCGTTGCGCCCGAGCGTTTCCTCGCCGCCTGGCGCGCGCTGCGCCGGCAAATGCAGCGCGATCCGCACCTGCGCCACGATTGGATCGAGCTGGAGAAGATGCCGCAAATGGTCGGCGCCCAGGTCAATCCGTTCCTCTCGCTCGACGTCACCGCCAATGCCTCCGGCGCGCATCTGACGCAACTCGGCGACGACTGGGAGAAATTCTATTTTGCCAAGCGCTCGTCGGCGACGCGCCGGCGCGACCGCGCCAAGCGCCGGCACATGTCGGAATACGGCGAAATCCGCTTCGTCACCGCGACCGAGAGCGACGACGCGCGGCGCACGCTGGAAATCTTGATCGACCAAAAACACCGCGCCTTCGCGCGGCGGGGCATTCGCGATATTTTTGCGCGGCCGGGATTGCGCGAGTTCTTTCTCGACTTGGCGTCAAATCCGAAAATCCGCCATCGCTTCCATATCAGCCGCGTCGAAGTCGGCGACACCTGGGCGGCGGCGAATTTCGCCATCCTGTTCGGCGATTGCTATTACCACGTGCTGGCGAGCTACGAGGACGACGCCGCGGTGTCGCATTACGGCCCAGGCGCGTTGCATCTCCGTGAGCTGCTCGCGCATGCGATCAAGCTTGGGCTTCGGCGCTTCGATTTTACCATCGGCGACGAGCCGTACAAAGACGAATGGTCCGACACCAGCGTCAAACTTTACGATCACAGCGCGCCGGCGACTTGGCGCGGCTGGCCGGTGAGCGCTGCGTCGATAACGCGGCGGCGGCTCAAGCGCTTCGTCAAGCAGACGCCGGCGATCTGGAAATTCGTCTCGCGCCTGCGCGCCACAGTCGGCGCACTCACCCATCCAAAGGCATCACAGCGGCAAGCACTCGCGACGCCCCCTGCAGCCAAAGCGAAGCCGCACAAAGCGCTTGCCTGCGTCATGGGCGACATGGATTTGTTGCAGCCGATCGCGGCGGCCGGCATTCCCTGCGCCGTGGTGACGCGGCCGGGCGTGCCCTCGCTTTATTCGCGCTTCGCCCGCGCGCGCCTGCCTTGGGACGACTTCTCGCAAAACACCGGCGCGCTCATCGATGCGCTCGAACGCTTCGCCGGCACCCAGAGCGAGCAGCCGGTACTGTTTTATGAAGAAGACGCGCAGCTTCTGTTCATTTCGCGCCATCGCGAACGGCTGGCAAAATCGTTTCGCTTCGTCATCGCCGAGGCGAACCTGGTCGAAGACCTGCTCGACAAGGCGCGGTTCCAGGATTTGGCGCAGCGCCACGGCTTGCCGGTGCCGCCGGCGCGCCAGTTTCATCCCGTCGCCGTCGAGCCCGACGATCTCGACCTTGCCTTTCCAGTCGTCATCAAGCCGCTGACCCGGCTCGAGCGCTGGAACGATACCTTCGGATTGCGCAAAGCGCTCGAGGTGAGGGACATCGATGCGTTGCGGACCTTGTGGCCGCAATTGCTCGAGGCCGGCGTCGATCTTCTGGCGCAGCAGCTCATTCCCGGCGCCGAAGCGCAAATCGAAAGCTATCACTGCTACGTCGATCGGCGCGGCAGCATCGCCGGCGAGTTCACCGGCCGCAAGATCCGGACTTTTCCGATTGCCTGCGGCCACACCACGGCGCTCGAGATCACCGCCGCGGCGGACGTGCAACGCCGAGGCCGCGACATCGTCGAACGGCTCGGGCTGACCGGCGTCGCCAAGCTCGATTTCAAGCGCGACCAAACCGGCGCGCTGCATCTCCTGGAGATCAATCCCCGCTTCACGCTGTGGCACCATCCCGCCGCCGTCGCCGGCGTCAACATCCCGGCGCTGGTCTACGCCGATTTGACCGGAACGCCGCGGCCGGCGACGACGCCTGCGAAAGCCGGCGTGCGCTGGTGCCGCGCCTGGAAGGATTTGCCGGCGGCGCGCGCGGCCGGCGTGCCGCTGACGACGTGGTTGTCCTGGATGGTCCGCTGCGAAGCGAAATCGGCGCTGTCGTGGAGCGACCCGATGCCGGTCGTGCGCTCGACGCTCTTTCGCCTGCTGCCGGGAAATGGCGGACAAAAGCCTGAGCAACCACGCGCGTGGAGCGGCCAGTGAGGCTCGCGCTCATTTCCGACATCCACGCCAATCTCGAGGCGCTGGAGGCGACGTTTTACGACATCGCCGATCGATCCATCGACCGCATCGTCTGCCTCGGCGATATCGTCGGTTACAACAGCGACGCCGCCGCCTGCATCGCGCTGATTCGCGGCGCCGGCTGCGTCTGTGTCGCCGGCAACCACGATCTCGCCGTCTGCGGCCGCATCACGACGCGCGAGTTTTCGAGCGCCGCCGCGCGCGCCGTCGCCTGGACGCGTGGGCAACTGAACGCCGACGATCTCGATTTTCTGGAAAACCTGCCGCTCAAGGCCAATATCGGCAATCGCCTCATCGCCGTCCACGGCGCGCTGCATCCCGAGACCGGCTGTGAGAGCGTGCGGCTCGACAACGACAGGCGGCGCCGGCTGAGCTTCGAGGCGCTCATGATCCATTCCTCCGGCGCGCGAATTTGCGCGTTTGGACACACCCATCACGCCGGCGTTTATGAAACGCGCGCCAATGGCGTCGCAATGCATGCGGATGCGCACGTTTCGTTGCGCGACGATGCCTATTACCTGATCAATCCCGGCACGGTCGGCGAGCCGCGTTCGACCGAGCGTCGCGCCACCTACATGATCCTCGATTTGGAGCGCCGGACCGTGACGACGCGCTACGTCGATTATCAAGCATCAGCCGATTTCGTCGCCAGCCACAAACCTGGACGAGCATCGCGCTTTGGCCTGACAGGCCTGGCGAGCCGATTGCTTGGTGACAGCGCCTAGCGCTCGATCCGATCGAGATTTTCCGTCATCCGTGCCACGATGCGCCGGAACGCGGCGAGATCGCGCGGCGCGATGCCCTCCTCCGCTTCGTCGGTGATGGTGCGCGCGACGCCCAGCAATTCGCCGCGCAGCCGCTTGGCCTTGGCGGTGAGGAAAACCCGCACCTTGCGGCGGTCGTCGTCGCCGCGCACGCGGCGGATCAGGCCTGATTTCTCCATGCTGCGCAGCGCGATCACCGTGGTCGGCTCCATCATGCCGACCCGCGCCGAGAGCTCGCGTTGCGACAATCCGTCCGTGATCCACAACACGCGCAGAAAATACCATTGGCCGCGCATGATGCCGAAAGGCGCGATACGCCGCTCCAGCAATCGCTGAAACGCGCGATGGGCGTCGCGCACCAGATAGCCGGAACTCGATTGCGGCGGGAACTCGCCGGCGCGGCGCGGCGGCAGCTTGGCTTTCGGTGCGGGTCGCTGTGGCATCGGCGTTGACAGGTCGCGCGGCGTTACCGATAATTACTTAGAAATCTATGCAATGGGAACGCCGACAATGCAACAGCCGCTGCGTAAGGAACAACAACAAACGCCGCCGACGCCGAACCAGGCCTTCGACCTGCGCTCAACCCTCGAATGGCTGCGCGCCGCCGGCGAATTGATCGAGACCGACAAGGAGGTCGATCCCGACCTGCAGGTCACCGGCCTGCAGAAGCACATGGATGGCGGCTGTCCGATCCTGTTCAACAACGTCAAGGGCAAGCCGAACCATCGCGTCATCACCAACCTGTTCGGCGATATCTCCATCATCAACCGCATGTTCGGCTGGAAGGACGATGCCGAGCGCGTGAAGAAGCTCGCGCACGCGCTGTCGCATCCGCTCAAGCCGGTGGAGATCGCGCAGAGCGAAGCGCCGTGCCAGGAATTCGTCGTCGAGAAGCCTGACGACGTCAACAAATGGATGGTGCCGATCCGCCACACCACCTACGAGCCCGAGCTCACCGTCGGCTCCGGCATCCGCTGCGTCACCGGCGCGCAATTCGATGGCGGCTCCGACCTCGGCTACAACCGCATGAATTTCCGCTGGGGCAATGTCGGCACGTTCCAGATCTCGCCTGGCTCGCATATGTGGCAGGTGGTCAACAAATATTACAAGGAAGACCAGCCGGTGCCGATCACCATGTGTTTCGGCGTACCGCCGGCGTGCACATTGATGGCCGGCGCGGGCTTCGATTACGCCGTGCTGCCGATGGGTTGCGACGAGATCGGCATCGCCTCCGCGGTGCAGGGCGCGCCGATCCGGCTGGTGAAAGCGCGCACCGTCGATGCCATGGCGCTGGCCGATTGCGAGCTCGTGCTCGAAGGCTATGTCAATCCGCGCGACCGCCGCTTCGAGACCAAGGAAGCCGAGGATGCCGGCGTGCAGGGCCGCTATCACTTCCATCCGGAGTGGGCCGGCTACATGGGCAAGTCCTACAAGGCGCCGACCTTCCACGTCACCGGCATCACCATGCGCAAGCCGGAAACGAAGCCGATCATCTTCGCGCTCGGCGTCCACATGCTCGACGACCACAATATCGATACCACGGTGCGCGAGGCGGCGATCTACGAATTGTGCAACCGGCTGCAGCCGGGCATCGTGCAGAACGTGGTGATCCCCTACTGCATGACCGATTGGGGCGGCTGCATCATCCAGGTGAAAAAGCGCCACCAGATCGACGAAGGCTGGCAGCGCAATTTCATGGCCGCCGCTTTGTCGTGCTCGCAGGGCATGCGGCTTGCCATCGCGGTCAGCGAAGACGTCGATCCCTATTCCATGGATGACATCATGTGGTGCCTGACCACGCGGGTGAATCCGCGCACCGATATTTTGAATCCGATCCCCGGCGGCCGCGGCCAGACTTTCATGCCGGCCGAGCGCATGACCGCGGGCGACCGGCAATGGACCGCGTCGAACACGCAATTCGAGGGCGGCATGGGCATCGATGCCACGGTGCCGTTCGGTTACGAGAGCGACTTTTTGCGCCCGGTCTATCCGGTCGACAAGGTGAAGCCCGAGGACTGGTTCTCCAAAGAAGACATCGCCAACGCCAAGAAGCGCATGCACGGCTGGGTGAATTCGCTGGCGCGGACGGGACGGTAATTTGTAGTGGATCGTAGCCTGGGTTGAGCGAAGCGAAACCCAGGATTCGATCGCAAGGCTTCCCCGGATTTCGCTCCGCTCAATCCGGGCTACGGTTCAAAGGGAGGCTGATCATGCGAAAATCGATTACAACCGCGGTTGCTGCAAGCATTCTCTCGATCTGCATCGCAGCAGCGCTGGCGCAAACGGCGCCGGCGAAAAGCGCGGACACGTCCAAGGGCAAGGCCCTGGTCGACGCCAAGGGTCTGACGCTCTACACGTTCGACCGCGATGCCACCGGCAAATCGAACTGCAATGGCCAATGCGCCACCAACTGGCCGCCGCTCTTGGCCGGCGCCGATGCCAAGGCATCGGGCGACTGGACCATCGTCACCCGCGACGACGGCGGCAAGCAATGGGCCTACAAGGGCAAGCCGCTCTATGAGTTTGCCAAGGACACCAAGCCGGGCGACGTGACCGGCGACGGCGTCAACAGCGTCTGGCATATCGCCGCGCCGTAAGCTCCGGCTCGCTATCTAAAGATTACTTTCCGGCCAGCGCAGAAAGCGGCCTTGATCGCTTGGACAGCGTTTCTGTTCGTGTCGAAGATTTTGTCAAGGATCAAAGACCGCCGAAGGCGGCGGCGCTTCGCGCCGTCCTTAACAAAATCTTCGACACGAACAACTTGCCGCCCAAGCGATCAAGGCCGCCACCCGATCAGGATTTGAAAGGAACATACCGGATGTCCGAAACATCCGATCGGCGCCTCCATTTCCCCCACGTCGCGCGCAATCGCGAGCCGATCCTCGAAGTTTTGCGCCGCGTGCTGCCGCGCCAGGGCCTGGTGCTCGAAATCGCCAGCGGCGGCGGCGAGCATGCGGCTTACTTCGCGCAGAATCTCCCCGGCCTGCTCTGGCAGCCGACCGATGCCAATACCGAAATGTTCGACAGCATCGCCGCGCATCGCGCCGCCGCCGGCGTCGCCAATCTGCTGGCGCCGCTGCACCTTGACGTGACCTCGCAGCAATGGCCGGTCGAACGCGCCGACGCGATGGTCTGCTGCAACATGATCCACATCGTGCCATGGACGGCGGCCGAAGGCCTCATCGCCGGCGCCGGACGGACGCTCGCGCGCGGCGGTCTCCTCTATCTCTACGGTCCCTACAAGATCGACGGCCGCCACACCGCGCCGAGCAATGAGGATTTCGACGCCAGTTTGCGCGCGCGAAATCCGCTCTGGGGTGTGCGCGACTTGGCCGAGGTATCGCGCCTCGCGGAACGCCATGGTTTGGCGCTCGAAGAAACCGTGCCGATGCCGGCCAACAATCTCAGCGTCATATTTCGCCGCGGCTAGCCGATGAACCGCCGCGTCACGCCGGCATGCTCGACGGCCAGTGCAGCGTGTAAAACTCGACCGGCTCCATCCGGCCCTTGACCGGCGCTTGGCGCAAATCGCAGCCGGTGATGTCGAGCCCGCCGGCTTCGGCGGCAGGTCGCGACACGATCATCACGCAATCGAATTCCTTGGTCAGGCTCTCCAGCCGCGCGCAGGTGTTTATGGTGTCGCCGATCGCGGTGATGATCTGCGAGCGCGGCGGCCCCATGGCGCCGACGATGGCTTCGCCGTAGTGGATGCCGATGCCGATGCGCAGCGGCTCTTTCAGATCGTTGCGCAGCCGGTAGTTCAACTGATCGACCGCCGCCAGCATCTCGCGCGCGCCGCGCAGCGCGTCGGCGGCGCCGCGTGTCGGATCGTCCTCGTAAAGGCCGTACAGCGCCATCAAGCCGTCGCCGGTGAATTGCGAATAATGGCCGTTGGTGGCGACCAGCGCCTTGGTCATCTCGTGGAAGAACTGATTGAGGATGAACAGCACGTCATAAGGCAGCTTGGCCTCGCCCAGCGTGGTCGAGCCTCGCATGTCGACGAACACCACGGTGATCGGGCGCTCGCGCCCTTCGAGCCCGCCGCGCACGGTGCCGTCGATGGCGCTGGCGTCCGCGGCCAAAAGCGGCATCACGGCGATGTCGGCGGTCGGCCGAACCTGGCACGCGAGCCGCATGCCGGGCGTGCCGCCGATGCGGTCAAGCGCGATCGCCTCCAGACCCGACGCGGCGGGCAGCCGCTCGAGGCCTTTGGTTACCAGGATGCGACAGGTGGTGCAGCGCGCCCGGCCGCCGCACACCGAAGCATGCGCGATACCGTTTTCGCGCAAGGTCTCCAGCACCGTGGCACCGGGCAGGATCGGCACGCTGCGGCCGCTGGCGTGGGCCAGCATCGGCGGCCGGCGGCGGCGATGATACCAGGCGCGGACGCCGCGCGCGGCGAACGGCAGCAGCAACAGCCCGACATAGATGCCCCAGCCGGCATATTCGATGCGGTGGACACCGACCACGGCCTCTTGGGTGACATTGGCATCCTCGATTGATTCGCGGACGTAATCCGGATCCTTCGCCTCGCGCAGCACCTCGTTGCCGGCCGAGACGTAGCCGGCCAGCGCCAGTGCCGGCAGCAGCAGCGCGAAGCCGAACAGCCAAACTCGTAAGCTCGGATACCAGAGCTTGGTGCGCAGCCAGAAATGAATACCGATGCAGGCGTGGGTCCACACCGTGAGCACGCCCAGCACCTGCAGGACGCCGAGCCAGGGCGCGAACAGCCACTGCGTGAGCAGCACCGTGTTGTAGTAGCTGGTGACGTCGAAGACGCTTGCCGCAACGCGCGTCGCCGAGACGTGCGGGATCAGCAGCGCGGGAATGCACAGGCCGAGCAGGAGCTGCGCCCATTCCCAGCGGATCAGGCGGAGTGAGCGCCGGATATAGATCGACCACAAGGCGTTGCTGAAATGGACGACGAAGGCCGTCGCCAGCAACACCGTGCCGGCTATGGTGCGCCAGGGAAACATCAGAAAGTCGAGGATCTTGCCGGCGGTCTCCAGCGACACCAAAAGGAACGCGTGCGCGGTGAGATGGCAGATCACGAACGACAGCATCACCAGCGCGCTGACGAGCCGCAGGGTGCTTCTGGAAATGACGTGTCGCCAGACCATGCCGTGCCTCGTCGCCCGTTCCGCCGGCCCAGACGGCCACCATAGCAACGATCGGCGGCGCCCGGAATTATTCCCGCTTTCGCCCGGCGGGCGGACCTTGACCACGGACTAGCCGGCGATGGAAAGCGTTGAAATATCGCCAAATCTCGTTACGAATCGGGCTTGGCTTGGATCGTTATGCGGAGATGCCGATGCTCGATCGACGCAAGGCTCTGGGCGCCGCCATCGGCCTGATCGCGGCCGGCAGCGCCGCGCAACGCGCGCGCGCGCAGACCGTCGACAAGGTCGTGCACATCATCGTCGGCTTTCCGGCCGGCGGCGGCACCGACATCGTGGCGCGCGTGCTCGCCGAAGCGCTCGGCGGCGTTTATGCGGCAAGCATCATCGTGGAAAACAGGCCGGGCGCCAGCGCGCGGCTCGCCGTGGAATACGTCAAGAACGCGCCGGCGGACGGCAGCGTGATGCTGTTCACGCCGGATTTTCCGATGACGCTCTATCCGTTCAGCTTCAAGTCGCTGAATTACGATCCGATCAAGGATTTTATCGCGGTCGGCCCTGCCGCCAAAGGCATGCTGACTTTCAACGTTGGGCCGGCGGTGCCCGAAACGGTCAAAACGCTCGCCGACTTCGTCGGCTGGTGCAAGGCCAACCCGACAAAGGCAAACTACGCCACGACGTCGGCCGGCGCGACGCCGCATTTCACCGGCGTGATGCTGGCGCGCGAAGCGGGCGTGGCGATGACTCCGGTGCATTATCGCGGCGGCGCTCCGGCGATCGAGGACCTGCTCGGCGGCCACATCCCGGCCAGCGTCAATCCGGTCAGCGAGGTCATCGCTTATGCCAAATCCAATTCCATCCGCATCCTGGCGGTCACCGGTGCCGAGCGCTCGGCATTTCTGCCCGACGTGCCGACCATGAAAGAGGCCGGCTACAACGTCGTGGTCGAGTCGCTCAGCGGCGTTTTCCTCCCCGCCGAGACGCCCGAAGCCGTCGTTAGCGCATTGAGCGCCGCGATGCACAAGGCCACGCAATCGCAAACGATGATCGACAGTCTTGCCAAGTTCGGCACCGAGCCGGCGTTTCTGACGCCCGGCGAATTCAGCGCCTGGATCAAGGCGGAAATCGCCCGCTGGGGGCCAGTGGTGCAGGCCTCCGGCTTCGTCGCGATCGATTAAGAAGCAAATTCGGCTCGCTCAACGAAGGCTGCTTTTCCATTTTTCCGCCAGCGCCCGGCGGTCGAGCTTGCCGCGTTCGGTCTTCGGTAGCGATGCGCTGATGACGATCTGCTTCGGCGCCTTGAAGGCCGGCAGCACGGTTGCGCAATAGCGCAACAGCTCGTCGGCATCGACCGCCGTGCCCGGCCGCGTCACCACGTAGCTGACCACCTCTTCGCCATAGACCGCATCCGGCACGCCGACGGTCGCGGCCTCGATCACGTCAGCGCGCTGCATCAGATAAGAATCAATCTCGACCGGCGAGATTTTGGCGCCGCCGCGGATGATCTGCTCCTTTTCGCGGCCGGTGAGCATCAAGAAGCCATCAGCGTCGAGGCAGCCGAGATCGCCGGTGCGGAAGCGGCCGCGGCTGTGGATTTTTATCGCGCCGTCGTCGCCGAGATAGCGGAACGGGTGATCGGGCCAGCCGCCAAGCTCGACATAGCCGGTCTCGCCCGGCGGCAAGCGCCGGCCGTCGGCGTCGACGATGGCGAGGTCATGATAGGCCAACGGCTTGCCGACGGTGCCGAGGCGGCGCTGTTCGCCGGGAATGGCGGCGATCCAGCTCGCCTCGCTGGCGCCGCAGCCTTGCGCCACGGGAATGCCGAATTTCTGCTCGAAGCGTTTCCACTCTTCGACCAACAGCGGCGCCGAGCTCGAGGTGATGAAGCGCAGTTTTGGCAAATTGTCGCGATGCGCGCTTTGTTCGCCGTTGAGCAAAATATTGATCGTCGTCGGATTGCCGGCGGCGATGGTCACGCCATGATCGCGCAAATGCTGGAAGAAACGGCTGGCGGAGAATTTTTCCGCCAAAACCAGGGTTGCGCCACGATTGACGATGGTCAGCGCGCCCAAAGTCTGCGCCGAGTTCCAGCTGAACGGGCGGAAATCGTAAAGCCGGTCTCCCGCCGTAATGCCCCAGCCGGCGGCGAGCGGATCGATGTTGAGCAGATATTCGCGGAAATTCAGCACCACACCCTTGGGCTGCGCGCTGGTGCCCGAGGTGAACAGGATGATGCCGTCGTCTTCGGGCTGCGCCGCCTGCAACGGATCGCTTGGCGTGCAGCGCGCCAGTTCGGCGAATAGCGTATCCGGCTCGGGCCTATCCCGGCGGCCGATAAGAATCCGCGGCGCGGACGTTGCGGCCAACAGATCGTCGAGCTGCAATCCGTCCTGATAGAGAATGAGCGTCGGCTTCAACCGCTCGAAAATATTGTCGAGCTGGTTGCGATTCATCTCGACGTGGATAGTGCAGAGCGTCGCGCCGTTGGCCATGACGCCGAAATAGCAAAGCAATTGCTCGATCGAATTGTTGGCCAGCAGCGCCACCCGGTCGTTCGGCCCAAGCCCCCGCTGCCGCAAAAGCGTGGCGAAGCGGCCGACCATGTCGCGCAATTGGCCGTAGCTGACCGTCCGCCCATCGTCCGCCGCCACGACCCACGGCTTGTCCGCGCCGGCAAGCGCGGCGCGCGCGATCCAACTGTGCAGCAGGTTTGAGCCGGCGTCTTCTGGCATGATAGGATGGCTTGAGGCTAATTCCTTAGCATTATAAGCATTTCGCGGCGACGCGAGGCAAGGTGCAGATCAATGGCGGAACAGAACTTCATGCCCGACCCAATGTCGACGCCGATCGGGGATGGAACCTTGGGCGGCGCCGGCTCGAATACGGCGCCGTTTCTGCCCTACCACGATCTGCGGCAATGGCTCGACGAGGCGAAAAAGCTCGGCGAGGTGAAGGAACTCAGCGGCCTCACCTACCAGCAGGACATCGGCATGGTCGCGGAAATGTCGGCTCATGCCGACGACGCGCCGTGCTTCGTGTTCGAGGACGTGCCCGGCACGCTCAAAGGCAGCCGTCTCCTGGTCAATTTCTTCGCCGGCAAGCGCAAGAACATGACGCTCGGTTTTTCCACTGAGCTGTCCAAGCTCGAGCTGAGCGAAAGTTTTCGCGTCAATCACGCCGGCATGCTCAAGCGCATCCCGCCGGCATTCGTCGAGTCCGGCCCGGTGATGCAGAACGTCATGCAGGGCGAGACCATCGACGTCACCAAATTCCCGGCGCCGCAATGGCATCCGCAGGACGGCGGCCGCTATATCGGCACCGGCTGCTACAACATTATGCGCGACCCCGACGACGGCTGGATCAATTGCGGCACCTATCGGGTCATGATCCACGACCAGAAATCGCTGGGCTTCTACATCTCGCCCGGTAAGCACGGCCGGGTGATGCGCGACAAATATGCCGCGCGCGGCGAGCGCATGCCGGTGGTCATCGTCTGCGGCGGCGATCCGATGAGTTTTCTGATGGGCTCGAGCGAAGTGCCACCGGGCGTCTGCGAGCTCGACATCATCGGCGGCATGCGCGGCCAACCGGTCGAGGTGATCAAGGGACCGATCACCGGCCTGCCGATTCCCGCCAATGCCGAGATCGCCATCGAGGGTTTCGTCGAGCCCGACAATGTGCGGCTCGAAGGCCCGTTCGGCGAATGGACCGGCTATTACGCCAGCGACCACCGGCCCGAGCCGGTGATCGACATCAAGGCGATCTATCATCGCCATGAGCCGATCCTGCTCGGCTGCGTGCCGCAGCGGCCGCCGGACGAGATCTGCCGCTACCGCGCCATCGTGCGCTCGGCGCTGTTGCGCGAGAATATCGAGAAGGCCGGCGTGCCCGGTATCACCGCGGCCTGGGCGCACGAGGTCGGCAATGCGCGGCTGTTCCTCGCCGTCGCGGTGAAGCAGCGCTATCCCGGCCACGGCAAGCAGGCCGGCCACATCGCCGCGCAATGCCACGTCGGCGCCTATTGCGGGCGCTATGTCATCGTGGTCGACGACGACATCGACGTCTCGAACCTTGAAGAAGTGATTTGGGCGCTGATCACGCGCTCCGATCCCGCCACCTCCATCGACATCATCCGCGGCGCCTGGTCGACGCCGCTCGATCCGCGCATCGAGCCCGAGCGCAAAGCGGCCGGCGATTACACCAACAGCCGCGCCGTCATCGACGCCTGCCGGCCGTGGCACTGGCGCGACCAATTCCCGGCGGTCAACATGCCGTCGGCCGAGGAACGGCGCATCGGCCTGCAAAAATTCGGCCATCTGATGAAGGGCTGACGCCGCAGCGCACAACGGCCCGCTGCGGATTAATCTTGACGAATCAGGCCGCTAGGCGATAGCGCGTTTGGTCGGGCGGGGTCTGAGCATCTGTAGGTCGCCAGCGCATTTTCAGTTGTTTCCAAGCGGTTAACGGCGAGGTAACCAGCCGTTAACCATTGCGTCGTCACGTTCGTTGCATTGGACAACAATCGACGCGCCACAGATGGCACTCAACGGCAAGGCACAAGGCAACGGTTGGCTGGATCAAGCCGCCCGTCTCGCCGTCACCCATGCGACGCCCATAGCGAAGCGGTCGCAATCTTCGCCTGACGCGGCCGAGGCGGAATTCGGCGCAGCCGCGGACGACAGAGAAACCGTGCTCGCCGAGGAGCTCGAATTGACGCGCGCCAAGGCCGCCAGCCTGGAACGGCGCCTGGTCCAGGAGACAGCCGCGAAACATGCGTTTCGCGAGCAATCTGAGGCGGCGGATGCGCGGATCGCGACGCTCGAGAGCGAGCTTGCCGTGACGTCCGATGAGCTGGCACTGCGCGATAACGAGAGCCAGTCATTGCGAACCTCGCTCGATCTGGCGATGGCCGAGAACGCTGCGCTGACCGAGCGCCTGGGCAAGAGCGACGTCGCGCAACGGTCATCGGTCTCCCAGCTTGAATACCTGCAGACCGCGCTGGCGACAGCCGAAACCGAGTGTACGCGACTCTCCGGCGCCGCGCGGGATTCCCGGATCGAAGCCAGCACACTGAATGACGTTCTGGCAAAGATGACATCGCGCGCCGAGATCGCCGAACGGCTGCTCGCCGACGCGCGCGAATGCCTGGCCGCCCGCATTGCCGAAAACGCCGCCACCGAACGCAGCCTCGCCGACGCCACCGCGGCGCGACGCGACGCCGCGAGCGAGCTGCATCAACTGCAGGATTTTCTGCGCCTGAAACAATGCCAGATCAATGAGCTCGAACAATCGCGGCTGCAGCTCATTGCGGCAACCAACACGTTATTGAAGACGTTCCAGAACCGCGACGTGGCTCTGGTCCACGCCGACCATGAAATCAAGCTCCTCAACGGGCGGATCGTGCAGCTCGAGGCACAGGTCGCGCAGCTCGAGACACAGAACACGCAGCTCGAAGCACAGAACGCGCAGCTCGAGGCACAGAACACGCAGCTCGAGGCACAGGCACGGCGGGCCGCCAGCCGGCGAGAAACCGCCAAAACCCCTGCCCAACCGCAGCAAACCGTGATCCTCCCCGACGCCGATGACGGCGGCGAAAAGATCCGGAAAAAATGGGCCGAGCTGGCCCGCGAATTGGCCAAATTGGCGAAGCTCAAGCCGCAGCTGGTGACGCCGATCCAAGGCGGCTCAACGCTGCTGGCCAGCACCATCACGTTCTAATCGGCCTCCAAAAGCTCCGGCATTTGCGGTATGCAATGCCGATGAGCTGGAATTCGCATTGGCCCGACCTGCCGTTCGATTCTTGGAGCGAGACCTGCGACACGCTGCAATTGTGGATGCAGATCGCCGGCAAGGTGCGGCTGGCCTGCACGCCGCTCATCAATCATTGGTGGAACGTCACGTTTCGCGTGAACTCACGCGGCCTCATCGCGCCGCAAAACCGCTGCGGCGAGCGCACTTTCGACATCGTCTTCGACTTCATCGATCATGAGCTGCGCATCGTTGCCAACGACGGCCGCGCCGAAAATTTTGCGCTCAAGCCGATGCCGGTCGCCGATTTCTATGGCGCGTTCATGGAACGGCTGCGCAGCCTCGACATCGACGTGAGCATCTGGACCATGCCGGGCGAAATCGAGCACGCCGTGCCGTTCGACGAGGATCACCTGCATGCCCAATACGACCCCGAATATGTCGCGCGCTTTCACCAGGCGCTGGTGCAGTCGGCGCGGGTGATGACCGAATTCCGCTCGCGCTTCATCGGCAAGGTGAGCCCAGTGCATTTCTTCTGGGGCAGTTTCGATCTGGCGGTGACGCGCTTTTCCGGCCGCACCGCGCCGCCGCCGCACGGCGTTACATCCAACGTCGCCCCTTGGGTGATGGCGGAAGCCTATTCGCACGAAGTCTCGAGCTGCGGTTTTTGGCCCGGCAACGGCGGCTACGGGCGGCCTGCGTTTTACGTTTATGCCTATCCGGAGCCGGCCGGCTACGGCGACACGCCGCTGCGCACCGCGGACGCGTTCTACGACAAAGACCTCGGGCAATTCATTTTGCCTTACGAGGCGGTGCGCCACGCCCGCGATCCCGACGCGCTGCTGCTCGGCTTCCTGCAGGACACCTACGAAGCCGCCGCCGATCTGGCGGAATGGGATCGCGCGGCGTTGGAGCGTTCGTAGTAGTTCGTAGATGGGGTAACGGGCCGGCGGCGGAGTAGCCGGACAGGCGGTCGTCCCTCAATCTGATGGTGTAGCGGAGTTGGGCGTGAGCCTGCTCCAAGCATCAACGAGGGACGACCATGGACCATTATGCAGGAATTGACGTGTCATTGGAATGCTCGAGCGTTTGCGTTGTGGATGGGGGCGGTAAGATCGTGCGCGAGGGCAAGGTTGCGAGCGAGCCTGAGGCGCTGATCGGCTATTTTGGCTCGCTGGGGCTGGCTGTTGTGCGGATCGGGCTGGAGGCGGGGCCATTGTCGCAGTGGCTTTACGCGGCGATGAAGGAAGCTGGTTTGGCGGTCGAGTTATTGGAGACCCGGCACGTGCGGACGGCGCTGGAGACGATGCCGGTGAAGAGCGATCGCAACGATGCGCGCGGTATCGCCCAGCTGATACGGCTGGGCTGGTTCCGGCCGGTTCATTGCAAGTCGATTGGTGCGCAGGAGACGCGGGCGGTGCTGACGGCCCGCAAGCTGGTGCAGTCGAAGCTTTTGGATGTTGAGAACAGTGTGCGCGGGATTTTGCGCGGCTTTGGGCTCAAAGTCGGCCATACCACGAACCGGAGCTTCGCCGGACGGGTCGAGGACCTAGTGGTCAACCATGCGAGCCTTCACATGATCGCCGCGGCGCTGCTGTCTGTGCATGCGGTGCTGTTGCGCGAACTGAAGGCTTTTGACAAGCAAGTTCGATCGATGGCGCGCGTCGACGTCAAAGCCAAGCTGTTGATGTCGGCGCCGGCGGTTGGGCCGATCGTGGCGCTCACCTATGCGAGCGCGATCGACGATCCGGGGCGGTTCACATCGTCAAGACGGGTGGGCGCGCACTTCGGGCTGACGCCCAAGAAGTACCAATCGGGCGAGACCGATTACACCGGCCGCATCAGCAAGATCGGCGACGCCACGGTACGCACGGCACTTTATGAGGCCGCCCACATCATGCTGATCAAGCCGATCAAGGGCTGCGCGCCGCTCAAGAGCTGGGCGATGCGGATCGCCAAGCGTGCCGGAATGAAGAAGGCCAAGGTGGCGCTGGCGCGCAAGCTCGCCGTGATCCTGCATCGGATGCTCGCCAACGCAACGCCGTTCAACGCCGCTATGGCAGCGGCCTAACAGGAGACAAGCACAACAGTTTTCGGGTGGGTCACGACACCAGGCCTTCTCGAAGCGAAGTCCCCTCGCCGGGACGATGGATCAGGTCAGACCGCTGCCCATCCAGTCGGCACTGCGACCACGCGTTCGTAGATTGGTCGGCCTGTCCTCTTCAAACCCCATCAGGTGGCGGCCTTGCGCCGACCCCGTACAGAAGCGAGACCCGGCGAGTGGATAGCGCAAAGAGGGATTGACCAATCGAGGCCCGTTACAGAAGGGTGGGCAAAGGCGCGCAGCGCCGTGCCCACACGGCTCAGCACAGCGTGGGCTTCGCTTCGCTCAGCCCACCCTACAAAATTTGTTACGCTGCCGCGGCTGCTTGCGCCTTCTGGTCGAGCACGAAATCGTAATGCACGACGTAGAACGGCTCGTTCATCAATTCGCCGCTCGGCGCCTTGCTGCCCGCCGGCATCTTCTGAAAGTCGACGATCAGCGGCTCCTTCACGCCGTAGACCGCATCGTGCTCGATCCACTTGTCGCCGGACTGGAACAGGTGCGTCACCAGGCCGTGATAGCCCGGCGCGTCGAGAGCGAAGTGGATATGCGCAGGCCGCATGTGGCTCAGATTGGTGCGGTTCATCAGTTCGCCGATCGTGCCGTCCATCGGGATCGTATAGGCGATCGGCGCCACGGTGCGGATCAGATACGAGCCATCGGGCTGCGAGCGATAAAGCCCGCGCATCCACGGGCCTTCGATCTCGGGGCGCTGCGCCTCGTAAAGCCCGTCGCCGTCGGTCTGCCACAGATCGAGCACCGCGCCGGAAACCGGCTCGCCCTTGACGCCGTGCACGTTGCCGGTGACGAAGCAGGGAATGCCGGGCGCATTGACCGCCATGTTGCCGCCGTTGGCGACCGCCGGCGCATCGGGGACGTGGAACGGGCCTTCCACTGTGCTCGGCGTCGCGCCGTTGGATTGCCGGTGATTGATGGCGTCGACCAGCATGCTGATGCCGAGCACGTCCGACATCAGGATGAATTCCTGGCGCTTGTCGTCGCACATCTGGCCGGTGCGGGTGAGGAAATCGATCGCGGTCGCCCATTCGGCCTGCGTCGGCTCGATCTCGCGCACGAAGGCATGGGCGTGCTTCACCAGGGCCTGCATCACCTGTTTGAGCCGCGGATCGGGAATATCGCTCCAGCGCTCGCGCACGACGTCGGTCAAGGTCTGTTCCGTCACATAAGGCATGGTCGTCTCCTCAAGAATTCCTGATCTCACTTGCCGGCGATCTCGCCGCGCACGATGGCGGTGCCCTCGGCCATGGCTTTCATCTTACCAAAGGCAACGGCGCGCGGCAGGTATTTCATACCGCAATCGGGCGCCACCACCACCCGATCGGCCGGGACATGGGCCAGCGCCCGCCGGATGCGCTCGGCCACGGTCGCCGGCGTCTCGACCGTCATGTCGGACAGGTCGATGACGCCCAAGATAATGGTTTTCGACGGCAGTTCCCGCAAGATGGCGAGATCGAGTTTTGGCTGCGCCGCCTCGATGGAGATTTGCTGCGCCTTCGAGCCCTCGAGCTCGGCCAGGAACGAATAGCCCGACGGCTTGTCGTGCACCACCGCCGCATAGCCGAAGCACAGATGCACCGCGACGGTGCCGTTGACGCCGTCGAGCGCCCGGTTGAGCGCCTTCAGGCCATATTGCCGGGCTTTTTCGGGATGCTGCTGCATCCACGGCTCGTCGATCTGCACCACGTCGGCGCCGGCTGCGAACAGATCCTTGATCTCGGCATTCACGGCGTCGGCATAGGCCAGAGCGACGGCTTCCTCGTCCTTGTAGAAGTCGTCCTGCGCCTGCTTGCCCATGGTGAACGGGCCCGGCACGGTCGCCTTGATGGCGCGGTCGGTATTGGCGCGCAGCACTTTAAGGTCGCGCAATTCGACCGGATGCCTGCGCCGGATCGGACCCACGACGCGCGGCACCGGGATCGGCCGGCCGCTGCGGTTGATCACGGTGCCCGGCTTTTCGATGTCGATGCCGTCGAGCGCGGTGGCGAAACGGTTGGAATAGCTTTCGCGGCGCTGCTCGCCGTCGGTGACGATGTCGAGCCCGGCGCGCTCCTGGTCGCGGATGGCGAGGATCGTGGCGTCGTCCTGCGCCGCTTCGAGCTTGTCGCGCGCCACCAGCCAGAGATCGTCGGCGCGCACGCGGGGCACCTGCTTCGACAGCTTGTCGCGGTCGATCAGCCAGTCCGGTTGCGGATAGGAGCCGACAAGGGAAGTAGGCAGGAGCATTTTAAATCTCTTCAATTATCTTTCCGCCCCGCGAAAGCGGGGGAGGGGGACCACCCGAAGGGTGGTGGAGGGGGCGTCGGCGAAGAGGATTGACCTCTATGCTGCAGGCCCCCTCCACCATGCTTCGCCACAGCCGACGCTCCGCGTCGGCGTATTTTACGTAAAGCACGGCGGCCGAAGGCCGCCTACACCCCCTCCCCCGCTACGCTACGCTTCGCGGCGGCGGACAAGAAAGTTATTTCAGCGCCTTCTCGTACGGATAGATCACGTCGCCGGTCTTCTCGTCGGCCGGCGTCAGCACCGTCTGGTAGCTCATGCCGCGCCAGGTATCGAGGTTCGCGGCGTCGGTGAGGTCGTGATACTGGACCTGCATCATCCCGGATTTGGTCCATTCGCCGTCTTTGCCGAACCGGATGCCGGACGCCATGATGGTGTTGAACTCATGGCCGCGCAGGTAGTCGGCGATCTTGTTGTCGTCGATGCTTTTGGTGCCGGTGATGGCGTCGGCCAGCACCTGCAGATAGGCGTAGCCCCAGCCGCCGAGATAATAGCCGAGCGGATCGACGCCTTCGGCCTTGGCGCGGTCCTGGTACTTTTTGTAGAAGTCCGCGGCCGGCGCCAGCAATTTCGGCGACGGTACCCAGGTCTCGTAGTTGATGACGCCGTTGAGCTTGCCCTTGAGCTTGTCCTTGAACACGGTGGCTTGCAGGCCGACCATGGCGCCGCCGATCATCTTCGGCTTGAAGCCCAGCTCGTTGGCCGACAGCAGCATGCCGACCGAGCTCAGCGGATACGAGCAGATGACCACGAGATCCGGATTCGCCGCCTGGATGGAGCGCACGATCGGCGAGAAGTCGGTCGTGTTCGGCGGATAGGTTTTATCGTAGACGGTCTCGAAGCCGAATTTTTTGATGTTGTTGCGAGCGCCTTCGCAGGCGTTGCGCGAGAACTCGGCGTCCTCGGCGGCGAGCGCGATGGTTTTCGGCTTCGGATTTTGCGCCGCCGCGATCTGGAAGAAGCCCTCGGTGAAGGATTCCTTCGGGGTGGGGCCCGACGGCAGCATCGAGAAATATTTCGGATAGTGGAATTCGCTGTTGGCATCGAGCGCGAACAGGCCGATGAAGGTCTTGTTCTTCTGCATGACCACCGGAATGGCCGGCGCCACGATGTTGGTCGCATAGGGACCGACGACGAGGTCGACTTTGTCGACGTCGAGCAGCTTGGTGTAGATGCCGGGCACCGTCGCCGGATTGGATTGATCGTCGTAATAGACCAGTTGCACCGGCCGGCCGAGCAGGCCGCCCTTGGCGTTGACTTCCTCTTCCCAGATCTTGGCGCCGAGCAGCGCCTGCTTGCCGTTGGCGGCGAGCGGGCCGGTCAGCGCCATGCTGAAGCCGATCTTGATCGGGTCCTTGGTCTGCGCCGACGCCGGCAACGGCGCCGCGGCGAGGCCCGTCGCAAGCAGTACGACGCCGAAGACGCGGGCAACGCCGCGTCGGGTTATTCGTCGAGTCATGGTGTTCCTCCAGAACTGGTTTCTTGGTTCATGATGCCGATCGGGTCGGAGCCCGAGGCAGCGGGATCGGTTACAGGCGAGGCGGGCGTCCCACCTCGACACTTGGATGCACTTGCCGCAAGCCGGGGAAGTTGATCGCGTTTCAAGCCTTCACCGCGTTGGCGTAGGGATAGATGACAGCGCCGGTATTTTCCTCATCCGGCTTGAGCACCGTCTGATAGCTCATACCGCGCCAGGTTTCGAGGTTCGCGGCATCGGTGATGTCGTGATATTGCACCTGCAGCTGATGGGCTTTGACCCACTCGCCGTTCTTGCCGAACCTGACGCCCTCCGCCATGATCGAGTTGACCGCGTTGTTGCGCAGATAGTCGGCGATCTTGTCGTCGTTGATGCTCTTTGAGCCTTCGACGGCCTGGGCCAGCACCTGCAAATAGGCATAGCCCCAGCCGCCAAGGTAATAGCCGAGCGGATCGACCCCCTGGCCGGCCGCCCGCGCCTGGTACTTTTTGAAGAACTCCGCGGCCGGAGCCATCATTTTCGTCGACGGCACCCAGTTGTCGTAATTCACGACGCCGTTCAGCTTGCCTTTGAGCTTTTCCTTGATGGCGGTCGCCTGCAATCCGACCATGGCGCCGCCCATCATCTTCGGCTTCAGGCCGAGCTCGTTGGCCGACAGCAACATGCCGACGGAGCTGAGTGGGTACGAGCAGATGACGACCAGATCGGGATTGCCAGCCTGGATGGCGCGGACAACCGGCGAGTAGTCGGTCGTGTTCGGCGGGTAGCTTTTGTCGTACACGACCTCGAAGCCATATTGCTTGGCATTGGCGCGGGCGCCTTCCGCGGCGTTGCGCGAGAATTCGGCATCCTCGGCTGCGATCGCCACGGTCTTCGGCTTCGGGTTTTGCGCCGCCGCGACCTGAAAGAAACCTTCGCTGATGGTCTGCTTCGGATTAGGTCCGCCGGTCGGGATGTAGGAGAAATATTTCGGATATTTGAAGTCGGCGTTGGCATCGAGCGCGAACAGACTGATCAATGTCTTGTTCTTCTGCATGGCGATCGGAATAACGGGCGCGACCATGTTGGTGGCATAACCGCTGACGATGAGATCGACTTTGTCGACCTCGAGCAGCTTGGTGTAGATGCCAGGCACGGTCGTTGGATTGGATTGGTCGTCGTAGTTGATGAGCTGGACCTGGCGGCCGAGCAGGCCGCCCTTGGCGTTAACCTCTTCCTGCCAAATCTGGGCGCCGAGCAGCGCCTGCTTGCCGTTGACGGCGAGCGGGCCGGTCAGCGCCATGCCGAAGCCGATCTTGATCGGCGCGCCGCCGCCCTGGGCGTAAGCGGGCGCTCCGACCAGCGCGGGCGAAATGAGCGCGGCGCCGATCCCAGTATTGACGCTGCGCCTGGTTATGCGGGAACTCATGGTTTCCTCCAGAAGCGGTTTTTCGTTTTATGGCACCGGTCGGGCCGCCCCCGATCTTGAACTAGAAAGCCTCGAACCTGACGCGACAGTGTCGGGCACAGGATGCCCTCATTTGGCACCTGTGAAAAGAGAGCGTGGCAATGTGCCCTCTTTTGCCGGTCCCATTGTCCATGCAGGTGGGCAAAGACCCCCTTGTCGGCGGGTAGGCTCGCGAACTATGTTATGCTCGTATTTCGTGCAGTGCGGCCGGCCAAAGACCGGCCCGAAAGGGAACGACCATGGCGTGGACAACTCCGACCCTCGTCGAAATCTGCATCGGCCTCGAAATCAACGGCTATCTGCCGGCCGAGTTCTGATCTGCCAACTGTTTCTCCGCGACCCCATTGAATGGGGTCCAAATTAGTGAGCCGGCTTGCCGCCATCGTTCTCGGTGCCGCGGCAGGCGGTGGCTTTCCGCAATGGAATTGCCGCTGTGCGGTGTGCCGCCTAGCCTGGGCCGGCGACAAAAGAGTGAAGCCCCGCACCCAAGCGAGCCTCGCCGTCTCGGCTGACGGCGAGCATTGGATTTTGCTCAACGCTTCCCCTGACCTGCGCACCCAAATCCAGGCCAATCCAAACCTGCATCCGCGCGGCCAAGCACACAATGCGCGCGGCTCGCCGATTACCGCCGTGGTGCTGACCGGCGCCGAGATCGATCAGACCGCGGGCCTCTTCAGCCTGCGCGAACGTTCGCCGTTTTCGCTTTGCGCCACCGCCGCGACTTTGGCCGCGATCGCCGACAATCCGATGTTTGCCGCGCTCGCCCCCGACGTGGTCGCGCGCCGCGCCGTGGTTCCGAGCGAGCGCTTCGCGCTCGGCCATGGCATCGAGGCCGAGCTCTTCATCGTGCCCGGCAAAGTGCCGCTTTATCTGGAAGGCGACGATCCCGACACCACGAGCGAAAGCGCCGCCAATGTCGGCATCGAGATTTTGAGCGGCACGGCGCGGCTCGCTTTTGTACCCGGCGCCGCCGCCATCACTCAGGCGGTGATGCAGCGCCTTGAGCGCGCCGATGTCATTTTTTTCGACGGCACGCTGTTTCGCGACGACGAGATGATCGCGACCGGCACCGGCACAAAAACCGGCCGGCGCATGGGCCACATGCCGCTCGACGGCGCAGACGGCTCGCTCGCGGCGCTTGACGGCTTGCGCGCGCGGCGCATCTTCGTGCACATCAACAACACCAATCCGATCCTGATCGAGGGCTCGCCGGAGCGCGCGCGGGTCACGGCGGCCGGTTGGGAAGTCGCCGAAGACGGCCTGGAGGTCGTGTTGTGAAGCTGATGACGCCGCAGGAGCTGGAAGCGGCGCTGCGCGACATCGGCGCGCGGCGTTATCACCGGCTGCATCCGTTCCACAAGCTCTTGCACGGCGGCGAATGCAGCAAAGGCCAGGTCCAGGCCTGGGCGCTCAACCGCTACTATTACCAGGCCATGATCCCGATCAAGGACGCGAGCCTGATCGCGCGCTGCGAAGATTCGGCAATCCGCCGCGAATGGCGCAGCCGGCTTGTCGACCACGACGGCGAGCGCGACGGCGAAGGCGGCATCGCGCGCTGGCTCAAACTCACCGACGGGCTCGGGCTCGACCGCGATGACGTGATGTCGCTGCGCGGCTTATTGCCGGCGACGAAATTTGCCGTCGAGGCCTACGTGCATTTCGTGCGCGAGAAAACGCTGCTCGAGGCCATCGCGTCGTCGCTCACCGAATTGTTCTCGCCACAAATCATCAGCGAGCGCATCGACGGCATGCTCAAGAGCTACGATTTCGTCACGGCGGAGACGCTGGCCTATTTCTCGCAGCGCCCGCCGCTGGCCGAACGCGATTCCCGCTTTGCCCTGGACTACGTCAAGCGCCACGCGCGGACGCCCGACGAGCAGCAGCTGGTCCTGGCCGCGCTCGAATTCAAATGCGACGTACTATGGGCGATGCTGGACGCGCTCTATCATGCCTATGTGGCGCCGGGCCACATTCCGCCGGGCGCCTTCGTGCCCAAGGAATAGAAAAAGGAAACACCGTGAGCGAAACGCCGCCTGCAATCCCGGCCGATGCCCGCCCGCGCCTGCCGCGTGGCGTCCGGCTGGTGCACAGCGAGGCGCAAGGCGGCTGGGTGCTATTGGCGCCGGAGCGGGTGTTCAAGGCCGACACCATTGCGGTCGAGATCGTCAAGCGCTGCACCGGCGAGGCGACGCTCGATGCGATCGTCGACGATCTGGCCAAAACCTTCAACGCGCCGCGCGAGCGTATTTTTGTCGACGTGACGGCGATGTTGCGCGGGCTTGCCGACAAGAAGCTGTTGGAGCTGTGATGGCGGCGAACGGGACCATGCGTTTGCACACCCCGCTCGGTCTGCTTGCCGAGCTGACGCACCGCTGCCCGCTCGGCTGTCCCTATTGCTCCAATCCGCTGGCACTCGATCCGCGCGACGACGAGCTCGATACCGCGACCTGGGCCCGCGTGTTCGCCGAGGCCGCGGCGCTCGGCGTGTTGCAGGTGCATCTCTCCGGTGGCGAGCCGGGCGCGCGCCGCGATCTGGTTGAGATCGCGGCTGCGGCCCATGACGCCGGCCTTTACACCAATCTGATCACCTCGGCGGTCGGCATCACGGCGGGCACGCTGCAAAAACTCGCCGATGCCGGCCTCGATCACGTGCAGATTTCGATCCAGGACAGCGCGCCAAAGAGCGCCGACCACATCGCCGGCTATGACGGCGCCTTCGCCCGCAAGCGCGGCCTCGCCGCCGCGGTCGTTAGTTTGAAAATTCCACTCACCGTCAATGTCGTGGTGCACCGCGCCAATATCGACCGCATCGAAGAGATGGTCGCGCTGGCGCTTGCGCTTGGCGCCAGCCGGGTCGAGATCGCGCACGTGCAATATTACGGCTGGGCGTTGCGCAACCGCGCCGCGCTGATGCCGAGCGCCGCGCAGGTCGAGCGCGCCGCCGCCACGGTCGGGGATTTGCGCAAGCGCCATCACGGCGAGATCGTCATCGACGCCGTGGTGCCGGACTATTATGCGCGGCTGCCAAAGCCGTGCGTCGGCGGCTGGGGCCGGCGCTCGCTCAACGTGACGCCGGCCGGCAAAGTGCTGCCGTGCCACGCCGCCGAGTCGATCCCCGGCCTCGAATTCTGGTCGGTGCGCGAGCATTCGCTGGCCGATATCTGGAAAAACTCGCCGGCGTTCAACGCGTTTCGCGGCACGTCTTGGATGAAAGAACCGTGCCAAAGCTGCGCCCGCCGCGACATCGATTTCGGCGGCTGCCGCTGCCAGGCCTTTGCGCTCACCGGCGACGCCGCCGCCACCGATCCGGTCTGTCATCTTTCGCCGCGCCACGACGAGGTCGCGGCGCTCGCCGCGGTGCAGGCCGATGCGCCTTACGCCTATCGGCGCATGTGACGCGTGGAACAAACGCGCGATCAATAATCCGTAGAATCGTGCGCGACCCGATTGCACGCGGGGGTCGAAATGTCGGAGACTGTCGGCAAGGAAGCCGGCAGGGACCGGACTTCCGCACTCGGGAGGAACACGATGACTCGACGCGTACCGCGCGGCACGTTGCTGGCCGCGACACTCGCACTTCTGGCCACCACGGCCATTGTCCAACAAGCGACTGCCCAACAGCCGCAAGACGCGCCCGCACAACCGCCCGCCGCTGCGGCGACGCCGGCTCCTGCGGCAGAGCCCACACCGGCTCCGGCTGCGACGCCCACACCCACTCCGGCACCGGCTCCCGCCGCCGCCGCACCCGCGCCTGCTGCTCTGGCCGCCGCGGCACTGCCGCCCGGCTCGCCGCTGATCGGCCGCCCGGACACTAACCCGGCCGCCGCAAAGCTCGCGCCGGTGCCGTCGCCGCCGCTCGCCACTGCGGAGAACAAACTGCCGCTCGACAAGCTGCACGCGCCGAAAGGCTTCAACATCGAAGTCTATGCCAGCGGCATGCCCAACGCGCGTTCGATGGCGCTCGACGAGAAGGGTACGGTGTTCGTCGGCTCGCGCCTGCAGGACAAGGTCTATGCCATCACCAACAAGGACGGCAAACGCCAGGTCCACGTGCTGGTGTCCGGCCTCTATCGCCCCAACGGCGTGGCCTACAAGAACGGCACGCTCTACATCGCCGAGCTGTCGCAGATTTCCAAGATCGACAATGTCGAAGACCAGATCGACAAGTCGCCGAAGCCGGTCGTCATCTACAAGGATTTGCCGAAGGACGAGGCCCACGGCTGGAAATTTTTGGCCATCGGCCCGGACAGCAAGCTCTATTTCGAGGTCGGCCAGCCCGGCAACAACGTGCTGCATGATGACGCCCACGGGCAATTGCGCCGCATGAATCTCGACGGCACCGGCGTCGAAAAGATCGCCTTCGGCATCCGCAACACCGTCGGCTTCGACTGGAACCCGAAGACCCATGAGCTCTATTTCACCGACAACGGCCGCGACTGGATGTCGGAGGATCTGCCCAACGACGAGCTCAACCGCATCACAAAACTCGGCCAGGATTTCGGCGAGCCGTATTGCCACCAGGGCAACATCCCCGATCCGGAATGGGGCTGGGGCCACGACTGCAAGGACTATGTGCCGCCGATCGCGCTGATGGGCCCGCACGCCGCGGCGCTGGGCATGCGGTTCTACACCGGCTCGATGTTCCCGTCGGAATATCGCGACCAGATTTTCGTTGCCCGCCACGGCTCGTGGAACAAGACCAAAAAGTTCGGCGGCGACGTCGCGCTGGTCAAGCTCAACAAGGACGGCAGCGTCAAATCGGTCGAGCCTTTCATCACCGGCTTCCTGCAGCCCGACAACAATTACGTCGCGCGGCCGGTCGACGTGATGAACATGCCGGACGGCTCGATGCTGATCTCCGACGACTGGAACGGCGCGGTCTGGCGCCTCAGCTACGGCCCGAGCAAGAAAGTCGCGGGCCGCTAGAGCCCGCTGCCGCAAGCGAAGTTGACGCAATGGTCGAGGGCGGCGTTCGCCCTCGACCCATTTTACGGGAGGCATTCGATGCGCAGCTTCACGGCGGCTTTGGCGCTCGCGTGCTTCGCGGCGCTTCCGGCTTCCGCGCAAACGGTGAAGGAACGGCTGCCGACCTGTCTTGCCTGCCACGGCGAGAACGGCCAGTCGCAAAACGAAAACGTGCCCTCGCTCGGCGCCCAGCAAGCGTTCTATGTCACCGTGCAGCTCCTGATGTTCCGCGAAAAGATGCGCGTCGCCGATCCGATGAACGACATGACCAAGGGGCTGTCCGACGACGATCTGCAAAATTTTGCCGACATTATTTCCAAGCTGCCGGCGCCGCAGCCCGCCGCCGGCCCGGTGGACGACGCCCGCATGGCGCGGGCGCAGGTTTTGGTCCAGCAAAACCGCTGCAATTTCTGCCATTTGCCGGATTTTTCCGGCCAGCAGAACGTGCCCCGCATCGCCGCCCAGCGCGAGGACTATCTGGTCAAGGCGCTGCGCGGCTACAAGGACAATTCGCGCCACGGCTACGATTCGTCGATGGCCGACGTCATCGCGCCGATCACCGATGAGCAGATTCTGGACCTCGCCTATTACGTCGCGAGGGCGAAGTAGCGGCAGGCCTCATGGTTTTTCTCCGCAGGCCATCATCGTCGGTCTGCGAATGACAATCGTATCGCCCGCGCTGCGCGCGCGAGCGGCAGCGATGATCGCATCGTGTATTTTCGCGCGCGCTGCCGGCTGCTGGGCTTCGAGCAGCATCGCGGCGCGCACCGCGCCGCCGTAGATGAGTTCCAGTAAAGCCTCGGCGCGATCCGATCGCCACGCGATGTCGATACGGTCCACCGTTACTTTTTCAAATTTTTGCGCAGCGAGAACACGGCGGCATTCTTCCGGCTCACTGAACCGCATCGGCGGCGGCGCGGCTGGCAGTTGGACCGTCCGATCGCCGTGCTCGGCGACAGCCGACGCGACGATGCCCAGCAGATCGTCATCCTTGGCCCACTGGGTGAAGACATATTTGCCGCCGCGCTTGAGGACGCGATAGGCCTCGGCGATCGCTTGTTCGGGCTTTTCAAGATGCATCACCCCGAAGCAACAGACGACGTCATCGAAAATATTTTCTTCGTATGGCAGCCGCTCGGCGTCGCCTTGCCGGAATTTCAGCCCGGGAAAATTCGCCGCTGCTCTGGCGACCATGGTCGGCGCAAAGTCGAGCCCCTCCACGTCGGCGCCCAGCCGCGCCAGCGCGGCCGTCAGGCGTCCCGAACCGCAGCAAACATCGAGGATGCGCAGGCCGCGGACATCGCCGAGCATCGACAGGATGGGCGCGATGGCCTGGTCAGAGATCGGCGTGAGCAACCGGTCGTAGCTGTCGGCCCGCGCCGTCCAGCCTGCAAGCTCGGAATCGCGAAACGAACTGGCCATCTCTCGTCGCTCCCGCGCTCGAGAGACTATTGCAACTGCCCGATTTTGTCGTGCTTCTTTCCGGCTATTGCCGTCGAACCGAAGCTGCGTCGAAGCCGCGCACGCCCCCCATTGGTCTTGCGAGAGCCTCGGGAAACGGTTGATGATCGATGCAATCGGCCGTTGTCGCCGCAAAACGATGAATGACCCTGGGGAGGCTTTATGATTTTCGCTCGCGCGTTCGCGGTTCTTGCCGCCTTTGCTTTGCTCAGCGGCGCCGCCGCGGCGCAAAACTATCCGGACCATCCGGTCACGCTCCTGGTGCCGTTCCCGCCCGGCGGCGCCACCGACGCCATCGCGCGCATCATCCAGGATCCGCTGCAGAAATCGCTCGGCCAGCCGATCGTGGTCGAGAACATCGGCGGCGCCGGCGGCATGATTGCCGCCGACAAGGCGGCGCGCGCCAACCCCGACGGCTATACGATCCTGATCCACCAGGTGGCGCTGGCGGCCGGCATGGCGCTTTATCAAAACCTCAATTTCGACGCCGAAAAGAATTTCGTCACCATCGGCCTCATCAACACCGCCGCCTCGACGCTCGCCGGCCGGCCGAGCTTGCCGGCGAACAATTTCGCCGAGCTGTTGCGCTGGATGAAAGAGCCCGGCCAGAGCATCAAGGTCGGCCATGCCGGCGTCGGCTCCTACGCGCATCTGGCCGGCGTGCTGATCGCCGAGGAACTCGGCGTCAAGGTGACCCAAGTACCTTATCGCGGCGCCGGCCCGGCGCTGGTCGATCTGTTGTCCGGCGAGGTCGATCTGGAATCGCAATCGGCCGTGGTCTCTGCGCCGCTGGTGCAGTCCGGCAAGCTCAAGGCCTACGCCATCATCGGCCGCAAGCGCTTTGCCGGCCTGCCGGACCTGCCGACCATGGGCGAGCTCGGTTACAAGAAACTCGACATCGATTTCTGGCACATGCTGCTGGCGCCCACCGGCACGCCGCGGCCGATCATCGACAAGCTCAACGTCGCGCTGCGCGCCGCGCTGGCCGATGCCCGGGTGCAAAAAACTTTTGCCGACGGTGGCATGGAGGAATTTCCGACGAGCGAGGAAACGCCCGAGGCGGCGGCCGCGCTGCTGTCGCGCGAGATAAAACTTTGGGGCGGCGTGATCCGCGATAACCACATCGCAACCCAGTAGCGCGAGCCGCTCAGGCATCGGCGAGGTGGTGCAAGCGGTGCACCGCGTCGCGCAGCGTCTTGGGATTCTTCTTGGTCAGGCGCCAGAGCTTTTTCGCAGCAAGCGCTCGGTTCTCCGAGGGGCGGTTCGTCGCGGCGTGTCTTCAGTGACAAAGATTCGCAAGCCACAATGCGGATCGTCGCCGGGCTTGATCCGGCCATCCACGTCTTTTGTTTCCACGGCTTTGCGGCCTTAAGACGTGGATGCCCGGTACCATACGCGAGCGAAGCGACGCCGTTCTTCGAACGGCTATGGCCGGGCATGACGAGTCGCCAAGTAGCCCGATACAAAAAGAGCCCGGCCAGCCGAAGCCGCGCCGGGCTCTCGTCGTGTACGCAGTACGACGAACTAGTTGGCCATGCCCTCGACGATGAACGAACGCGAGGTCGTCGATTGCTTGCGCAGCGTATCGACCTCTTGCTGAGCGGCCGATTTGTCCCAGGCCTGCGCTTGCGCCACGCTGTCGAAGGCGATGATGACGAAGCGGGCCGGAGGAGCACCGTCGATGTTGGTGATCTTGTCGGTGCGGGCGATGTAGTGGCCGCCGGATTCCTGCAGTGCCGGGCCGGCCTTGGCGATGACATTCTTGAAGACGTCGGCGTTGGTGATGGCGCTGATGTCAACGACCGCGTAGGCGCCGGGCGCCTTGTTTTGCGCCTGCAGTGTGCTGACGGCCGTGGCGCCGACAGCACCACCGGCCAGCATTGCGAGCCCGAGTGTGATGGATCGATTCATGGCCTTTTCCTTATTGGTTTTCAGAAAGATCAGGACGCCCGCGGCAGCAGCGCGCGCGGACGCGCCAAAAAATGCGAATGCATTTATGACGTGAGGTTTCGCCATTATCCGTGCGAAGTCTGAGCTAAATAGCTCACTCTGAACCGGCGGCGCGCATGCTGCCTCACTCGCCTGATGGCCCGTAGCCCAAGTGCCGCCATTGCCGTTACAATCGTCGCCAACCGGCGTCCGCGCCGAACGAAAATCCAGCCGCATCGAGGACCCTGCCATGACGCTGCACCGCCGTCGCGTTCTGCAACTGGCAGCGGCCGCTGCCGCCGCCCCGGCCATGCCGCGCGCCGCTTTCGCGCTGGATTATCCGACGCGGCCGGTGCGCATCTTCGTCGGCTATACGGCGGGCAGCGCGCCCGACATCGCCTCACGCCTGATCGGACAGTGGCTGTCGGACCGGCTCGGCCAGCAGTTCGTCACCGAGAACAAGCCCGGCGCCGGCACCAATCTCTCGACCGAAGCGGTGGTGCGCGCCGCGCCGGACGGCTATACGCTGCTCGAGATCGCGACGCCGAACACGCTCGGCAACCTGTTGCACGCCGATCTCAGCTTCGACTTCGTCCGCGATATCGCGCCGGTCGGCTACATCGGCGCGACGCCGTTCGTCATGGTGGTGGCGCCGTCGTTCCCGGCGCAGACCGTCGCCGCGTTCATCGCTTATGCCAAGGCCAATCCGGGCAAGGTCAACATGGCCTCGAACGGCACCGGCAACCTCACCCATATTTCCGGCGAGCTGTTCAAGATGATGGCCGGCGTCGACCTGTTCCATGTGCCGTACCACGGCGAACTGGAGGCGCAGGCCGATCTGCTCGCCGGCCGCGCTCACGTCATATTCAATCCGATCATCTCGTGCCTGGGCCAGATCAAGGCCGGCAAGCTCCGCGCGCTGGCGGTGACGACGCCGCAGCGCGTCGATCTCTTGCCCGACGTGCCGACCGTGGCCGAGACCGTGCCGGGCTACGAAGTCACCGGCGGCTTGGGCATCGGCGCGCCGCGCGACACGCCGGCCGAGATCATCGACAAGCTCAATGCCGCGATCGAAGCCGGGCTGAACGACGATGCGGTGAAAGGCCATCTCATCGAGCTCGGCAACATCCCGATGGCGATGAGCCCCGCCGACTACCGCAAGCGGATCGCCGACGAGAACGCCAAGTGGAGCAAGGTGATCAAGTTCGCGGGGATCAAGCTCGGGTAATGTGTAGCCCGGATTGAGCGCAGCGAAATCCGGGACAGTGCGTCCGCCTGCAATGCCCTCCCGGGTTTCGCTGCGCTCAACCCGGGCTACTGTCACCCCTTCCCATAAAACACCGGTACCGGGACGCCCTGCCCGATCGCCGCGATGCGCGCGTCCTCGTCCTGCTTTTTCTTCTCGCACAGCTCCAGCACTTTCAGGATATCGGCGCGGGGAATGAAGCAGACGCCGGTGTCGTCGGCGATCACGAGATCGCCGGGATTGACGCGCACGTCGCCCATCTGGATCTCGCCGTTGATTTCGACGGTCTCGAGCCGCCATTTGCCGGTCGCCGGCGTGATCTCGCTGGCCCAGATCGGATAGCCGATGCTGCGCGAATGCCGCACGTCGCGCACGCCGCCCATAACGATGGCGCCGCGCTCGCCCTGGCGCTGGCCGGTGTAGGACGAGATGCCGCCCATGTTCGACATCCCTGCGACGCCGGAGATTACCAGCACGTCGCCGTCTTCGGCCAGATTGTGCGCCTCGAACTCGGCCATGCGGTTGACGTGGGTTTTTGCGGCAAGCGGATCGGAGCGCTGGCGGATGTTGCGCACGGTGAGCGCCGGGCCGACGATCAGCTTGCCGGGCAAGGTCGGTTTGAGCACCGTCGCGCCAATCACGCCTTCGGGCACGCCGAGCTCGTCCATCACGTCGGAGATCAGGCTGGTGCATTCGCCGAGCGCGAGATACCGCTCCACCGCGCCCGCCGGCGGCTTCGGCGTCGATTGCATCCGGATGCGCTCGGCCGCGATCCGGCCGGTGAGTTTCTTGTCGGGCATGGCGTTTCCTTTGCGGGCTGTAGCCCGGATTGAGCGTAGCGAAATCCGGGAGAGAATGCCCGGCCGAAATGCCGTTCCCGGGTTTCGCAGTCGCTCAACCCGGGCTACGATGCAGCACCACGGGTGCGACCATGATGAAGCTCGGCTTGTTCGTCGAAGGCACCGGCCACCACGTCGCCGCCTGGCGCGATCCCGACGTCGATCCGCACGGCCGGCAGACGCTCAAGCAATATGTCGACATCGCCCGCCTTGCCGAACGTGGCAAGTTCGATCTGTTGTTCATGGCCGACACCAACGCCACCTTCGGCCCCGACGACGTCGAGACCTGGACGCGCACCACGCAGGCGTCGCGGCTGGAGCCGATCACGCTGTTGGGCGCGCTCGCCGCCGTCACCGAGCGCATCGGGCTCGTGGCGACGGCGACCACGACTTATTTCGAGCCGTTCCATGTGGCGCGGTTTTTTGCCTCCATCGACCAGATCAGCGGCGGGCGCGCGGGGTGGAATCTGGTGACGTCGCTCGCCGTGGCCGAGGCTTATAATTTCGGCCGTGAGAGCCATCCGCATCACGGCGACCGCTACGCCCGCGCCCGCGAGTTCGCCAAAGTGGTGCTCGGGCTGTGGGACAGTTTTGAAGACGGCGCCGTCATCGCCGACAAGGACAGCGGCATCTATTTCGATGCGGCAAAGCTGCATTTCCTCAATCACAAGGGCAAGCACTTTGCGGTGCGCGGGCCGCTGACCGTGCATCGCTCGCCGCAGGGCCATCCGGTGATCGTGCAGGCCGGCCAGTCTGACGACGGCCGCGATCTGGCCGGCGAGACCGCGGAGATCACGTTCACGGTGCAGCAGGACTTTGAGGCCGGCCGCGCGTTTTACGCCGACATCAAGCGCCGCGCCGCGGCTTACGGCCGGCACCCGGATTCGATCAAGGTGATGCCCGGCGTGATGACCGTGATCGGCCACACCCGCGCCGAGGCGCAGGACAAATACGAGCGGCTGCAAGAGCTGCTGTCGCCGGAACTGGCGATCAAGGATTTGTCGTCGCACTTTGGATTTGATCTGTCGCGCTTGCCGCTCGACGGCCCGGTGCCCGATCCGGCGCCCGACGTCGAGCAGAAAGGCCGCGTCAAGGTCATGGTCGAATTGGCGCGCCGCGAGAACTTGACCGTCCGCCAGCTCTACAAGCGCGTCTACGGCCAGCGCGGCCACCGCGTCGTCATCGGCACCGCGGCCGAAGTCGCCGACGCGCTCGAACAATGGTTCCGCGGCGGCGCCGCCGACGGCTTCAACATTTTGCCGCTGACGGTTCCGCGCGGGGTCGAGGACATCGTCGACATGCTCATTCCGGAGCTGCAACGCCGCGGCCTGTTCCGCACCGAATACGAAGGCAAGACGCTGCGCGAAAATCTCGGGCTGCCGTTTCCACATAATCGCTGGGCGGTCGAGCGCGAGCAGAAGAACGCGGGATGAGCCTGTCATGACGTCGAAGGCGCACGTATATTAAAAGTTGCAAAGTGGCGAAAGCGAGTTAACATTGCACACGGGCAGGGGCTTTGAGAGACACATTGTCTTCAGCTTGGCAGGATACGGGAACAGGTAGGGGCCAGTTTTGCTGGAAGGCGTTTATTGCCTAGAGCTTAATAATACCGACTCTAAACAGCCCCCCGACGTTGACGTCGTTTTCGTCCACGGACTCGCTTCGGGCGCTGAGGATGCATGGAAAAGCAACAACGGCGATCTCTGGCCGCTCTGGCTAAAGCATATTGTTAGAACCGCCCGAATAATCCTGCTCAATTATCCCGCACCTACGTTTTTCGCTTCAACAGCCTCAAGAGTCACAATTAAGGAACGAGCACAGAATCTGGCCGATTTTCTGCCAACGATTGGCATTGGAAATCGACCAACTATTTTTGTTTGTCACAGCCTTGGCGGCATAATTATCAAAGAAATAATTCGGTGTTGCATTGAGACAGTTAGCACTGTGAATATTGCCGCAAACACAATTGGCGTAGTATTTCTTGCCACCCCGCATGGAGGGTCTGACATCGCAAACTGGAGCGATTGGATTGGCTCGTCGCTAACGGCAGACCTTGCGACAGGCAGCAAATATCTTGTGGAATTAAGAACATGGTTTTCCGAATACGCAGGGCAAAAAGGATTATTTTTATCAGCCTACTGTGAAACTCAAACGTATAAAAATCTTATCATTGTCGATAAAGGGTCGGCCGACCCTCAATGCAAAAACTGCAAAGTCATTCCTCTCGATGCGGATCACTGTAGCATCGCAAAACCAATTAGTCCAAACTTCGATACGTTTCTTAGAATTAAGCGTGACATAGAGAGTGCTACTGAAAGGGTTGAACAAATGTCCAAGAAGCTAAGCTCAATACACGACGTGTTATTACTGCCAGATCTTACAAATAAAATGTATTTTGATGTGATCAATTTTCTAAACGTATTTTTTAGTGCCACGTCAAGACAGGGCATAATCATTAGCAATCCATGTGGTGGGCAAAAACCCTGCAGCATCATCATTACCAAGGATGAGGAGCTTATCAGAGATATAATCCCCCTCCAGGAGCGATTTCCTGACAGGTTTTCCATACATTCAGGAATTCTTGGTGAGTTTACCGCTCGAAAGCTTCGCCGAACTCGAGCGTTGGTGCGCCCGCCAAAGCGGCGCCAAGCTAAGTCCAAGAAAACACCAGGAGCTTTCGACTTCATTATCAGCGCCTTAAAACGTATTTTCTCGCTTTCCATTAAAGTAAAGGTGAGTATCGCTTTCAAACTTGACGAGGACATTTTAGTACTTACTGCCGCCCACTTGGTGGACAGTATAATTCACCAAATGGCGCTGAAGTGGGTAGGTGAACAGGACGAAGATGTTGCCGTCAAAGCAAAAAAAACCTCGAAGGGTCGCCAAGTAAAGCAATATTTCAAGACCCTTTCGTTATTTGATCGCGAGGAATGTTTGCGAGTCATTAAATCTGAAATCTACCAGACAAATAAATTTCAGGCATCATTATTCAGCTATCGCACGAAAGCGTACGAACATAAATTCTCCTGCCACATTTACCATTTCGATTTTATGCACGATGCGATGTTTTTGAGGTTCAAGGCGAATGTCGAGGAAAACGAAAAATTGGAGAGTTGGTGCAAGCATCATTTGTATTGGGCTGACAGTCTTTCGGATTTTCGAGCCCCCTTCGTGGGCGAGCGTTGCCGCACTGCCGAGGAGCCGAATGAGTATCTTACAATTGAAAGCATGGATGAGAAGGTATTTTTCCCGATACACGACAAGATGACGTTGTTGCGAAATATTATGGTTCTGTCGGGCGTATCAGCAAAACGAGAAAGTTCCGGAGCCCCGGTATTAGGTTCAAACGGGGAGGTGATTGGAATGATTGTCGGCCGAACGAACCAAGGCGGTGAATTCAAATATTTGGCGATCAACGTTCTGAGGGCGTTAGAAGGGTTTTTCGGAATACGAAAAGCAATTTCGGATATCGGAGCCGATCGAACGGAGATAAATGCAAACAAGTAGGTTGTTTTTGGATTGTAAGAAGCAAACAATTCACGTGAGTTCGCGCCATCTTCAGGCTTTGTGTGACGCTCTGCTTTATTGACAATATCGACCCATGAATGCCGACGTCGGCAACGATGATCGGGACCATGGCTTGGGGCGTGATGGCGGGGGGCTGGCAGCCTCACCGCTTGCGCCGGGTGTTGCACTTACCCCCTCTGGCTTCGCTTCGCTCGCCTCTCCCCCGCAAGCGGGGGAGAGCAATTAGCCAGCCGCCACCTTCTCGTTGGTCCCCGACTCCGGCATCAGCGCCGCCGCCTTCAGCCCGGCCTGCACCTTCGGCACCGTGGTCTTCACGTCGGTGATCGGCAGGCCGTGGGTCGGGCCGATGATCTTGACGTCGAGGCGGGCGATCAAATGATCGAGGCGGTCGCAATAGACGTTCATGTCGGCGAATTTGGTCCAGAACAGCGCCAGGTCGGCGAAGGTCGACGACACGTCGGGCAAATCGAGCGACACCGCTTCCTCGGCGATGAGGCCGCAATGGCCGTCCTCGTGGTAGTGGCTGTAGGCAAAGCCGTCGCCGGGGAACAGCACGCGCTCCTTGGTGTCGAACCCCCACCAGGTGGTGCGCAGGTCGCGGATCACCGGTTCGACCGCCATCAAGGTGCGGCCGCCGAGCGCGATCTCGTCGCCCTCCTGCATCGAACGCATACGGTGTTCGTATTGCGGGAACGCCAGGTGATAGTCGCTGACGTCGCCGACCAACAGCGCGTCGGGAAAGTTTTTCAGGATGCGGCCGAGGCCGCCGCAATGCGGCGTCTCCTGGTGGGTGACGAACAGATATTTGAGCGGCGCCACGCCGCGGGCGAACAGCTCGTTCAGATGCCGCTCGATGACCGGAAAATCCTTCGGATGCCCGGTCTCGACCAGGATCGAGGCCTCGGTGCCTGCCACCAGGTAGGCGGCGTTATAGCCGTGATAGCTCTTGCCCTTGTGGCGCTGCGCCAGGCAGTCGCCGATCCAGAACACGCCGGGCGCGATCTCGCGCGGCATGCGCTCTCCCACCGGCGTGTCGAGCATGCTTTTGGTCCGAGGCTTGTCCAGCATGGTCAGCGCTCCTCGTCGCGGGTGACGTAGCGCGACACCGCCACGCTCTTGTCGCAGGCTTTGAGAAATTCATCGAGCATCTTGTAATGCCGCGCCACCACGTTGCGGCCGCGCAGGATGCAGCCGTAGCCGGGCGCGATGCATTCGATGTCGTATGTGTCGAACACGTTGCCGATGCCGCGGCGGATGGTGTCGGTCGGCGCGCCTTCCAGCCACCAGTAGCGCGTGTTGAGCATGAACGAGCGCACGTCGCGCAACGACGTCGGATCGTTGTCGGTTTCGTCCACGATCCACGGCCCGGTCGCGCTGTCGCGCCAGACGTGGGTGAACATGTCGGACGAGAACAAAGTTCGCGTGGCGCGGTCGTAGAGCCAGCGCGTGGCGATCAGCCGGATCGGCGCTTGCATGACGTCGATCGCCCGGCCGCTTTTGCCGAGCTCGATGGTGTCGGCGCGGGTCACCGCGGTGACCTTCATGGATCTGAGAATGTCGCGGCCTTCGGCCTTGGCGCCGAAATCGAACCACAGCGCGGCGTCGATATTGGAGGTGTAGCAGGTCTCGACATTGAAATGGCCGGCGAAGCTCTCGACGTTGTTGATCGACATGAATTCGTTGAGCCGCAGCGGGAACATCGACAGCGGCAGGCCCGGCGCGATCAGCGCCTCGATCTGGCCGCGGATTACCGGCTCGTCCTTGCCGAAGCCGGTGTCGATCAGCATGGCGGCGTCGGGCTGGGTCAACAAATAGCTGTTCGCCACCGCAAAACCCCGCGCGCTGGCCGGATAGGAGCTGACCCGGCCGTCGAGCACGAACGGATTTTGCAGCGCGTAGAGCTTGTCGTCGGCGAGCGCGGCGATGCCGCCGCCAAACCCGCGCGGAGCGTGACTGTGTGAGCTTGATGTCCGGAGGGCGTCTTCGGCCGAGAGCGACATGATGCCGGGACCTTAGCGGTCCCGGCCGGCGAAGGGAACAGGGCCCGCGCGGGGGCGGCGCGGGCGGCGTCGCGAACGGCGTCGCGGCCGCGCTAGCGCCGGCAATTGGCCGGACTGCAATTGCGGACATTGAGCGCCCGCCAGCCGCCGATCTTGTTGCATGTGCCGGGCAGGCAATAGCCGGAATGCGGGTAATCCCACCACCGGGCGGACGCCGGCGTCGGCACGGCCGCGTCGAAGATAAGGAACGTCGCAGCGACGGCGGCGACGAGGATGAGGCGCATCTTGTTCATCGCATCGCTCCCAGCTCTAGAAACAGCCGTTCCTGTTGGCGCACCCTTGCTGACACCGGCCGTTGGTGACCACCCGCTCGCATTTTTGCTCGCAATATTTCACGCACTCCGCCCTGGTCTTGAATGGAGGTTGCAGCGGCAGCGCCAAGGCAGGACCCGCCATGACGGCGAGCCCGATCACGACAAGGCCGGCCGCCACCCGCAGAAGACGCAATGTGCCCATCGGAAAGCTCCGATCATATAAGCTACAACGTCTAGCGTTACATATCGTAGCTTTATAGCGAGCGCCGGGCAAGCGGAAAAATGCGCGGAACTGATTTGGAGGTTTTCGGCGTTGCGGATGGACGCCGCCGGCCGTCACGCGTTCTCGTAGAGCGCGGCGGCGCGCACGTCGTCCTCGATCATGCGCCAGATGCGGTCGACGAGCGCGACGAATTCCGGCGTGCGCTTGATGTCCAATCGGCGCGGGCGCGGCAGCGGGATCTTGATCTCGGCCTGCACGCGGCCGGGCCGCCGCGCGAACACCAGCACGCGGTCGGACAGAAACACCGCCTCGTCGATCTGGTGGGTGACGAACAGCACGGTTTTTTGGCCGCGCTCCCAGATGCGCAGCAGTTCGGTCTGCATGATCTCGCGGGTCTGGGCGTCGAGCGCGGCGAACGGCTCGTCCATCAACAGGATTTCCGGATCGATGGCGAGCGCGCGGGCGAGATTGACCCTCTGGCGCATGCCGCCGGAGAGTTGCCGCGGATGATAATGCTCGAAACCTTCCAGCCCGACGAGCTTCAACAGCTCCATGGTGCGCTTGCGGTCGGCGGCGCCGATGGAGCCCGCGACTTCGCGGCCGATGATGGCGTTGGCGAGCACCGTGCGCCACGGCAAAAGGCTGTCGTTCTGGAACACAAAGCCGCGGTCGCTGCCGGGCTGGCGCACGACGCGGCCGTCGAGCAGCACTTCGCCCGCAGAGGCGTGTTCGAGGCCGGCGACGATGCGCAGGAAGGTGGTCTTGCCGCAGCCGCTCGGCCCGACCACGGAAATGAATTCGCCGCGCTCGACGTCAAGACTGATGCCGCGCAGCGCTTCGAGGTCGCCGAACGATTTGGACAAATGCGTGACGGCGAGTTTCGATGTCATGCGCGACCTAGTCCTTGGTCCACGGCACCAGCCGCTTTTCCAGCCAGCCGAAACCCGCGGTCATGACGATGCCTGCGGCGGCGAGCACCACGACGCCGACAAACAGTTCCGGCATGTTGAAGGCGTCGCTGGACTGGCTGATCAGGCGGCCCAGCCCGGCGCGCGAACCGAACAA
Source organism: uncultured Alphaproteobacteria bacterium (assembly GCA_963756245.1). GTDB lineage: Bacteria > Pseudomonadota > Alphaproteobacteria > Rhizobiales > Xanthobacteraceae > BOG-931. The sequence goes on along the minus strand of CAVWOI010000025.1, from coordinate 138,673 downwards.
CTCCGCCACCACGACGCCGGTCAGGCCGCGGCCGATGCCAAGCTTCAAGCCGGCGAGGATCATCGGCACCGCCGACGGCAGCGACACCTTGAAGAAGATCTGCTGACGTGTGGCTCCGAACGACCGCAGCATCTCGATGAGCCGCTCGCTGGTGGTGCGCAATCCGGTCTCGGTATTGATCGCGACCGCGAACACCACGAAGAAGATGACCACCAGCACTTTCGACCAGATGCCGATGCCGAGCCAGAGAATGAACAGCGGCGCCAGCGCGAGGGTCGGCGTGGCGTAAAGGCCCGACACCCAGGGCTGCAATGCCCGTTTCATCGTATCGCCCGATGCCATGGCGAATCCGAGCGCGATGCCGATAACGCTGGCGATGACGTAACCGAGCGCAAATTCGGCGGCGCTGACTTTGATGTGCTTCCAAAGCTCCCCGGTGACCGCAAGATCGTAGCCCGCAACCGCGATCTGCGACGGCGCGGCGAGGAACAGCGCATTGTCGACGACGAACCGGCTGATCAGTTCCCACAGCATGAGCCCGCCGAGGACCGACAAAGTCCCCACGAAGAGGCTGGGGCGCAACAAACGGGCGGCGTGAGGCGACGCGGCAGATTCCGCCGGCCGGGATTCCGGCGGTGTCGCAGCTTTCAAGCCTTCGCTCGTTACGCTCATGGCGATCAGTTATGCGCTAATCGGAAATCTGCGTCACGCCCGGCAGCAGCAGGCGGTCGACCGTGAAATCGGCGGGCAAGTCGCCCAGCGCGCGCAACGCCTCGATCACGTTGTTGACTTTTCTCTTGGACACCTTGCCGGTCGGCTCGAACAGATTCTTGTCGTGGAGAAAGCTGTAGGATTTTTCCACGTCGTCCCGCCCGATCTTGCTCACATCCATCTGCAACTGGACGGCGGCCTCGCGATTTTGCGGGTCGTCGAACCAGGCAACGCCCTTGTTGTAGGCGTCGAGAAAGCGCTTGAGCACATCGCCATTCGCCGCAGCCCAGTCGCGGTTCACCGCCATGCCGGCGAACGGCATGTCGGGCAGATAGTCGAAAGTGAAGCCGAGATTGGTGTAGCCCGCGGTCTCGGCGTAAAAATTGAACGGCACCGTGAGCAGCGCGGCGTCGACCGCGCCGGATTTCAGTGCCGCGAACCGCGCGCTGGTGGCGCCGGCGAACACGTAGTCGTAGTCGCCGGTTTTCAGGCCGTGCGGCTCGAGCATGCGTTCGGTGAAGATGCGGGTGATGTCCTTGGCGCCGCCGATGATGATGGTCTTGCCCTTGAGATCCTCGATCGTCTTGATCTCGGGCTTGGCCAAAAGCGCATAAGGCGGCGACTGGATGACGATGCGCACCAGCGCGACCGGCGCGCCTTTGTCGATGGCACGGATCGGATCGACCATGCCGGCGGTGGGCGCCACCGCATAGGAGCCGGCGGCGAGCTGCTGGATCACCGAAGCGTTCGACTGCGCGAAGACGAGGTCGATCTTGATGTTGGCGGCGTCGAAATAGCCGTTCTTGGCGGCGATATGGAACGGCCACAGATTGGCCGAGGTGGCGTCGACGGAGCCGACCGAGACGATGTCGGCGGCGCCGGCGTGCAGCGGCGACAGCGCAACAGCTACGGCTACGACCAATCCCTGCAACACCGATTTGCGCATGGCGGCGCGTCTCAATCCGTCATCTGAGTCACGCCGGGCAGGACGACCTTGTCGACGTCGAGCGCGCCGGGCAGATCGCCGAGGCTCTCCATCGCTTTCGCCAGCGCGTTGAGCTTCGTTCGCGATACCTTGCCGGTCGGCTCGAAGAAATGCCCATCGCGGAAGAATTTGTAGGCCTTGTAGACATCATCTTGATTCAAGCTCGATGCGGACTTGAGGATGCGCAGCGCGCCATCGTGATTTTGGTCGTCCTCGAACCAGGCGATGCTCTTGGTTTTCGCCCGCAGCAGTTTCTCCAGCGTCGCCTTGTTGGCGTTGGCCCACGCCACATTGACTGAGGTGCCGGAGAACGGCAGGTCCTTCACGTAATCCACCGTCAGGCCGAGGCTGTTGAAGCCCTTCGCCACCGCCTGAAAGTTGAACGGCGGCAACAGAATCGCGGCATCGACCGCACCGGCGAGCAGCGCCGAGGCACGCGCGGTCGTGGCGCCGGCGAACACCATATCGAAGTCGCCCGGGAAAACGCCGCTCGGCGCCAGCATGCGCTCGACATAGATGCGGGTGATGTCCTTCGGCCCGCCGAGCGATATCACCTTGCCTTTGAGCTCGCTCATATTGGTGATGCCCGGCTTGGCGACGAGATCGTAGGGCGGCGCCTGGACGTCGATCCGCACCACCGCGATCGGCGCGCCCATGCCGACGGCGCGCAACGGGTCGGCAAGGCCGGTCTGCGCGGCGATGCCGAGCGAGCCGGCCGCGACTTGCTGCACCAGCGCTGCACTCGACTGGACGTAGACCAGATCGACCTGCAAACCCTCAGCGGCAAAAAAACCCTGGTCCAAGGCGATGAGCTCGGGCCACAGATTCGCCGAAGCCTGGCCGACGGTTCCGAGCGTCACCGTTTCCGTCGCGCGCGCAGGGGGCGCTGCAAGGCACGCCAGCACGACGGCGGATAACGCGGCGCGACGCAACTGACATCCCATGATCGCCTCCGTTCAGGCCTTGTTTCATCAAGTCTTGGCGGCCTGCGCGCGGTAATGGCGTGCAATCTCCGTGCCGGTCGTCTTCCACACCCGGCCGTGCTCGCCGATGTAGCGCAGCGCGGCGTCGAAGGCGTCGATGCGGTGCGGCACGCCGGTGAGATAGGGATGGATCGCGATCGCCATGACGCGGCCCGATTGCGCGCCCTCGCGGTAGAGCACGTCGAACTGCCGGCAGATCATGTCGCGGAACTGGTCTGCGGTGCGGTGGAATTTCTCGAACGCCGGCTTGTCGTTGATCTCGTGGCTATAGGGCACGCTGACCAGCGTTTTGCCGCCGTCGAGCGACATGATGTAGGGCTGATCGTCGTTGGTCCAGTCGCAGACGTAATCGCAGCCCTCAGCGGCCAGGTGATCGAGCGTGTCCCAGGTCTCCTGCAGGCCGGAGCCGAGCCAGCCGCGCGGCCGCGCGCCGGTCGCTTGTTCGATGGTGGCGAGCGCATTCTTGATGATGCGCGGCTCTTCCCCCGGCGCCGCGGCGTTGAGGCGCCGCGTATTGCTTTCGCAATGGCCCATCCATTCCCAGCGCCGCTTGTTGCCTTCCTCGATGATCGCTGGATGCTCGGCGCAAAGCTCGCTGTTGAGCGCGACGGTGGCGCGGATGCCGTGCCGGTCGAGCACCTCCATCAGGCGGAACACGCCGACCCGGTTGCCGTAATCGCGCGCCGACCAGGTCGGAACGTCGGGCACCGGCACGCCGGTGCCGCCGGAGCCGGGCGGCACTTTCTCGTCCAGCGCAAAGAACTCGATGTTCGGTATCACCCACAGCGCGACGTGGGCGCCGTTCGGCCATTTGAGCGGCGGGCGGTGGATGATCGGCGAATAAGGAAACGGACCATAACGCGACGGCTGCATCGTTCAGCTCGCCTTCTTCACGGCGGAGCCTGTTGCGGCGAGCTGCGCGATCACCTCGTCGATATGCATCACGTCGGCATATTTATGGTGCAGGTCGAACAGATTGACCTTGTGCGACAGCGCGCTGCGATCGAAGCAGCATTCCTCCGCCAGCACGACGTGATAGCCGTGCGAATAGGCATCGACCGCGCTCGCCCGCACGCAGCCCGACGTGCTCTCGCCGCAGACGATCAGCGTCTGCACGCCGAGCTGGGTGAGATGCGCGGTGAGCGGCGTGCCGTAGAAGGCGCTGGCGCGCTGCTTGGTGATGACCACGTCGCCCGGCTGCGCCTTGAATTCCGGCCTGATGACGAAGTCGGACGGGTCGACCGAGGAATTCTTCCGCTTGGTGGCGCCGACGAATTCGGGCCGGCTTTCGCCGCGCGTGTCGCCGGTCGAATAGAAGATCGGCAGGCCCGCCGCGCGCGCGGCGGTGAAAAGGCGCTTGGTCGGCTCGATGGCGTCGTAGGCGTAATGACCGCAGGCGCTGGGGAAGGTCTTGGCCAGCTCCGCCGGGGGTTTTGGGCCGCCGCGATAGACCAGCTCATAAAGATCGATGGCCAAGAGCGCCGGGGCGGGCCCGACGAAGGTCTTGCGCCGGTAGTGGGAATAGATGTCGAGAATGTCCGCCGTGACGATGTCCTTCCAGCAATGGTCTTCGAAATCGTCGCTCATTTGCTGATTTCCGCTTCGGCGTCCCACCGGATGGCCCAAGCTACGCTGTCCAAGTTCCGGCTGCCCAATTGGGCGGCATTAACACCGAGGTTATTGGAGAATTCCCGGCGTGGCCAGTTCTCCGCTCACGCAATTTTGCAATTCGCATTCGAATTGGAACAGGGTAGAATTACCCTGAAGGGTGGGCGCCTGAACTGCAACCGAATCCCATATGGGGATGCGCACCATTCGATCTCGGGAGGACAGTATGATTGCCCTTTCCATCAACGGAAAGTCTTACAACGTCGACGTTGAATCCGACACGCCGCTGCTCTGGGTCATCCGCGACACGGTCGGCTTGACCGGCACCAAATATGGCTGCGGCATCGCCCAATGCGGCGCCTGCACCGTGCACATCAACGGCGTCGCCACGCGCTCCTGCCAGGTCCCGGTCGGATCGGTCGGCCCCAAGCAGATCACCACCATCGAGGCGCTGGCGCAGAACGGCAAGCTGCACCCGGTGCAGCAAGCCTGGCTCGACCTCGACGTGCCGCAATGCGGCTATTGCCAGAGCGGCATGATGATGGCCGCGGTATCGCTGCTCAAGCAGAACCCGAAGCCGACCGACGACGACATCGACGCGGCGATGACCAACATCTGCCGTTGCGGAACCTATCAACGCATTCGCGCCGCGATCCACGCGGCCGCGGGCAAAGCGTAAGGGGGACGCAGCCATGACATACATGCCGAAATTCAATCGCCGTTCCTTCATCGTCGGTTCGTCCGCGGCCGGCGCCGGCCTCGCGCTCGGCTTCAACCTGCCGCTCGGCGCCGACATGGCGCGCGCCGCAGACATCCCGCCCGAAGTCGATGCCTGGGTGGTGATCAAGCCCGATGACACCATCGTCATCCGCATCGCACGCTCGGAAATGGGCCAGGGCACGCTGACCGGCCTCGCCCAACTCGTCGCCGAGGAGCTCAATGCCGACTGGTCGAAAGTCACGACCGAATTCCCGACGCCTGGGCAAAACGTGGCGCGCAAACGGGTGTGGGGCGATTTCTCCACCGGCGGCAGCCGCGGCATTCGCGAGTCGAACGAATACGTCCGCAAGGGCGGCGCGATGGCGCGGATGATGCTCATTCAGGCCGCCGCCAATGCCTGGAATGTGCCGGCGTCGGAGTGCAGCGCCGCCAACAGCGTGATCACCCACAAGGCGTCGAACCGCACGGTGACCTACGGCAACGTGGCGGAAGCCGCCGGCAAGCTCGATCAGCCCAAGGACGTGCCGCTGAAAGACCCGAAGGACTGGACCATCGCCGGCAAGCCGCTCAAGCGGCTCGACACCGCCGACAAGATCGTCGGCAAGATGGTCTACGGCATCGACATCCGCCAGCCCAACATGATGTACGCCGCCATTGCCGCCTGCCCGGTCTTTGGCGGGAAGCTGCAAAGCGTCGACGACGCCAAAGTGACCGACATGCCCGGCGTCAAGAAGGTCGTAAAGGTCGGAGACAATGCGGTCGCCGTCGTCGCCGACAATTGGTGGCGCGCCAAGAAGGCGCTCGATGCGCTTCCCATCACCTGGGACAACGGCGACAACGCCAAGGTCTCCAGCGCCACCATCGCGGACTTCCTCAAGGAAGGCCTCTCCGCCGAGCAGGCCTTTGTCGGCAACCAGTCGGGCGACGTGAAAGCCGCACTGGCCGGCGCCGCCAAGTTGGTGGAAGCGACTTATTCCTACCCGTATCAGAACCACGCGCCGCTGGAGCCGATGAACGCCACCGCGCTCTACACCGCTGATCGTTGCGAGGTGTGGTGCTCGACGCAGAACGGCGAAGCGGCGCTGGCGGCAACCGCGGAAGCGTCAGGACTGCCGGTCGCGCAGTGCGACGTGCACAAAACCTTCCTCGGCGGCGGTTTTGGCCGGCGCGGCCAGACCGACTATGTCCGTCAGGCCGTCGCGGTCGCCAAGGAGATGCCGGGCACGCCGGTGAAGCTGTTGTGGTCGCGCGAAGAAGACATGACCCATTGCTTCTATCACCCGATCACACAATGCAAGATGACGGCGGGCTTCGACGCCAACAAGAACCTGATCGCGCTGCATATGCGCATTTCGGGTCAGTCGATCCTCGCCACGGTGTTCCCCGGACGGCTCGACAAGGACGGCCGCGACCCGGTCACCTTCCAGGGCCTCAATCCCGGCGGCCCGGAAGGCGCGTTCGGCTACAACGTGCCGAACATCCTGATCGACCATGCCATGCGCAATCCTTCGGTGCCCGCGGGCTTCTGGCGCGGGGTGAACACCAACCACAACGCGATCTATGTCGAGACTTTCATGGACCAGTTGGCCCATGAAATCGGCGAAGATCCGCTGGCGTTCCGCCTCAAATACCTCAAGCCCAAAAACGCCGCCGTGCTCAAGGCGGTGGCGGAGAAAGCGGGCTACGGCACGCCGGCGCCGCAAGGCGTCTATCGCGGGCTGTCGCAGATCATGGGTTTTGGCAGCTATGTGGCGGCCTGCGCGGAAGTGTCGGTGACCAACGGCCAGGTGAAAATCCACCGCATCGTCGGCGCCACCAATTCCGGCCACGCGGTCAATCCGGAGCAGATCGCCCGCCAGGTCGAGGGCTCGTTCGTGTACGGGCTTTCCGCCATGCTCTACGGCGAATGCACCGTGCGCGCCGGCCACATCGAGCAGAAGAACTTCGATACCTATCAGGTGATGCGCATCGACGAGATGCCGAAGGTCGAAGCCATCGTCATGCCGGACGGCGAGTTCTGGGGCGGCGTCGGCGAGCCGACCATCGCGGTGGCTGCACCGGCCGTGCTCAACGCCATCGCGGCGGCGACCGGCAAGCGCATCCGCAACTTCCCGCTCAAGAACAACGATTTGAGCTCGGCTTAAGTCCAAAGCGGCGGGCGCAGTCCCGCCGCGTCTTGTAATGGCGAGACGACACGCGACCCGTCGGCACATCCTGCGCGGTGCGGCAAGCGCCGCAGCCGCCGCGGGACTGTGGCCGCGGACGTTGCGCGCGCAGGCGGCACCGCGGGTCGTCATCGTCGGCGGCGGCTTTGCCGGCGCGGCTTGTGCGCGAGCGCTGCGCTCAGCCGACGCCAAGCTCGAGATCACGCTCGTCGAGGCACGGCCGACTTATACGGCGCCGCCACTGAGCAACGGCGTGCTCGGCGGCGTCCGCGAGTTGGCGCAGCAACAGTTCGGCTACGACAAGATCGCGGCCACCGGCATCAAGGTTGCCATCGCTACCGCAACCGCCATCGACGCACAGGCGCGCAGCGTCACGCTGTCGACCGGCAACACCCTGCCCTACGACCGCCTCGTACTCGCGCCCGGCATCGAGCTGAAGTTCGATGCAATCAAAGGCTACAGCGAAGCCGCCGCGGCGCAGGCGCCGCACGCCTGGACCGCGGACGCGGCGCAGTACGAATTGCTGCGCCAGCAGATTACGGCCATGGCCGATGACGGCGTGGTGGCGATCGTCGCGCCGGCCAATCCGTCGCGTTGTCCGCCCGGCCCCTACGAGCGCGCCAGCATGATCGCGCACTATCTGAAAACCAATAAGCCGAAGGCCAAGATCGTCATCCTCGACGCCAAAGACACGTTCACCATGCAGCCATTGTTTCTCGATGCGTGGCAGAAGCTTTATCCCGACATGATCGCGTGGAAGTCGCTGTCGAACGGCGGCAATGTCGCCTCCATCGACGTGGCGAAGAAATCGATCGAGACCGATTTCGACACTTATGAATACGCCGTCGCCAACGTGATCCCGCCGCAGAAGGCCGGCAGGATCGCAGGCCTGGCCGGCGTCGTCGACCGCACCGGCTGGTGCCCGGTCGACGCGGTGACGTTCGAATCGCAAATGCAGAAAAATATCCATGTCGTCGGCGACTCGGCCTTCGCCGGCTCCATGCCGAAATCGGCGTTCTCCGGCCTCATCGAAGGCAGGCTGTGCGCCGCGGCGATCGTGCGCCTGTTCGCCGGCGCCGCGCCGGATGCCGCGCCGATGTCGAGCAATTGCTACAGCATCGTCGCGCCCGGCTACGCCATTTCGATTACCGGCGAATTCCGTCCGATGAACGGCGAATTCACCGAAGTCGACAACTCGATCCACTCCAGCCCGCTCGATGCGCCGCCGACGCTGCGCGCCGAGGAAGCAAGCAAAGCCGATGCCTGGTTCCGCACCGCGACGTCCGAGATTTTCGGCTAGCGCCGCCTTGGCCGCGCTCGCCATCTTCGCCGTGCCGGCGAAGGCGGACCTTGTGCAATACAAAATCGTCGGCGACGCCATTCCGGCATCGCTGACCGGCAGCCAGGGCGATGCCGCGCGCGGCCGCGCCATCGTGGCCAACCACAACACCGGACTGTGCCTGTTGTGCCATTCCGGGCCATTTTCGCAAGACAAGTTCCAGGGCACCATGGCGCCCGATCTGGGCGGCGCCGGCGCGCGTTGGAGCGAGGGACAATTGCGGTTGCGCATCGTCGATGCCAGCAAATTCAATCCGCAAACCATCATGCCGCCGTTCTATCGTGTCGATCATCTGATCCGGGTGCCGCCGGCGTTTCGCGACAAGCCGGTGCTCAGCGCGGTGGACGTCGAGGACGTCGTTGCCTATCTGATGACCTTGAAGTGAAGTTTTGAACTTTGAAGTGAAACTAGAAATGGATCGAGACCGCTCACGCCGCGAAATCCTGCAGGCCGCTGCTGTGCTGGCCGGCGGCGGCGTGCTGCTTTCGATCCGGCCCGCCGCCGCCACGCCCGAGATGATGAAGGACGCGGTGCGCGCCGTCATCGGCGAGGCGCCGGTCAAGAAGGGCAAGGTCAAGCTCGATCTGCCGCCGCTGGTCGAGAACGGCAATTCGGTGCCGTGCACGGTTTCGGTCGAAAGCCCGATGACGGCGGCCGACTACGTCAAGGCGATCCACGTTTTCAACGAGAAGAATCCGCAGCCGAACGTGATCAGCGTCAAGCTCGGGCCGCGTGCCGGCCGCGCCAGTTTTTCCACCCGCATCCGGCTTGCCGATTCGCAGACCGTCACGGCGATCGCCGAACTGTCCGACGGCTCGTTCTGGTCCGACGATATCGACGTCATCGTCACCTTGGCCGCCTGCGTCGAGGAGCCGAAACCCTGATGGCCCGCGCCCTGATCCACGTACCGGCAAGCGCCAAGAAAGGCGAGACTATCGAGATCAAGACGCTGATCTCGCATGTGATGGAGACCGGCTACCGCATCGGCATCACCGGCCAGCCGATCCCGCGCGACATCATCGACGACTTCGTCTGCACCTATAACGGCGAGGAGGTCTTCCGCGCCAAGCTTTATCCGGCCATCGCCGCCAACCCCTACATCACGTTCTTCACCGTCGCGACCGAAAGCGGCACCTTGGCGTTCTCCTGGACCGACCAGCACGGCGCGACGCAAGTGCAAACCGCCGCGATCACTGTGGAATGAGAGCGGCTGTGTTACGTATCGCTGGCTTGCTGATGCGAGCCCCCTCTCCCCAGAGGGGAGAGGGTTGGGGTGAGGGGGATCGGGCCTCTCGGTCGGAGCCCCCTCACCCCTCCCTCTCCCCTCTGGGGAGAGGGAGCAGCGAGCGTCGACTCCGAATTTTTGTCTTCGCCTCTGTACTTTTGTTCAGCGCCGGCATTGCGCGCGCCGCGGACATTCCGCTGGATCAGCGGCGCTCGGACAGCGACTTCGTCAGCGCCGACACCCGCGCCATGCAGGACGACGACACCGCCAATCCGGCGATGCTGGTGGTGCTCGACGGCGAGACGCTGTGGAACACCAAGGCGGGCGCGGCCGACAAATCATGCGCCGATTGCCACGGCGACGCGGCAAAAAGCATGAAGGGCGTCGCCGCGCGCTATCCGGCCTTCGCGGCCGAACTGGGCCGTCCCGTCGATCTCGAACAGCAGATCAACTTGAGCCGCGTCACCGACCAGAAAGCAGCACCGTTCGCCTTCGAGAGCAAGGAATTGCTGGCGCTGACCGCCTATATCGCGCGGCAGTCGCGCGGCATGCCGGTGGCGGTCAAGGACGATGCGCAGGCAAAACCGTTCATCGACGCCGGACGCGCCATCTTCGAGCAGCGCCAGGGCCAGCTCGATCTATCCTGCGCGCAGTGCCACGACGACAATTGGGGCAAGAAGCTCGCCGGCAACCTGGTGCCGCAGGCGATGTCCACCGGCTATCCGATCTATCGGCTGGAATGGCAGGAGGTCGGCTCGCTGCAGCGGCGCCTGCGCAATTGCATGAGCGGCATGCGCGCCGAGCTGTACGATTTCGGCGCACCGGAACTGGTCGACCTCGAATATTTCCTGATGTGGCGCGCCCGCGGCCTGGCGATGGAATCACCGGCGGTGCGGCCGTAAACGGCGTTGCCGCCGCGCGGCGTGCCCCGTATGGTCCTGCCGCAATTTCCATTGCTGCAAGGATCTGCCGATGAACGACGTCACGAAATCCAACGCGCCCGTCAGCTATGCCGAGAAGGCGTGGCAATCCGACGTCATCGTCGATCTGATCAAGCATTACGATTTCCCCTATATCGCGCTCAATCCGGGCGCGAGCTATCGCGGCCTGCACGATTCGCTGGTCAATTACGGCGGCAACCAGCCGCCGATCCTGCTGTGCCAGCACGAGAAGATCGCCGTGCAGATCGCCCACGGCTATGCCAAGGCGACCGGCAAGCCGATGGTGGCGATCGTGCACGACGTGGTCGGCATGTTGCACGCCACCATGGGCATCTATTACGCCTATATCGACCGCTGCCCGGTCTTCGTCATCGGCGCCACCGGGCCGATGGACGAAAGCCGGCGGCGGCCGTTCATCGACTGGATCCACACCGCCAACGTCAACGGCGAGCAGCTGCGCCATTACGTGAAGTGGGACTATCAGCCGTCGAGCATCGAGGGCGTGCCGGATTCGTTTTCGCGCGCCTACGCGGCGATGATGACCGAGCCGCAGGGCCCGATCTACATGTGCTACGACGCCTGGCTGCAGGAGCAGCCGCTGTCGAAGGACGTGGCGCTGCCGAAGGCTAGCGACAACAAAGTACCGGTGCCGATGGCGGCGGACGTGAAGGCGCTGGAGGCGGTCGCCGACAAGCTGCTGGCGGCAAAATATCCAGTATTGATGGCCGAATATGTGGCGCGCAGCGAAGGCGGTTTCGACAACCTCGTGGCGCTCGCCGAAACCGTTGGCGCCGCGGTGTTCGACGTCCATGCGCGGCTCAATTTCCCCAACCGGCATCCGCTCAATCTGAGCTGTGAGAAGGAAATTTTCCGCGACGCCGATCTGATCCTGTCGCTCGACACGCGGGACTGGGAGAAATCGACCCATTTCAACGACCGCACCAAGCGCCAGGTGGTGCCGCATTATCCGCCGACCTGCGAGATGATCGAGGTCGGCTTCGGCGAGATCAACTTGAGCAAATGGTCGATGGACTATGGGCGCATGCCGGCCTGCAGCCTGCGCGTGCTCGGCGATACGCTGACCGCCATTCCGGAGCTGACGCGCATCTGCCGCGAGCGCATCGCGAAAAATCCGGCACTCGCTAAAACGATTACCGAGCGCACCAAACTCGTCGCGCAGAAACACGACGCCATGTTAAAAAAGTGGGCCGAGGAGGCGAAGAAGGATTGGGACGGCCTGCCGATCACCTTGCCGCGCCTCGCCAGCGAAATCTGGGACGCCATCAAGGCCGAGGACTGGGTGCTGACCGGCGCCAACCTCCAGGACTGGTGCTACAAGCTCTGGGATCTCGACAAGGCTTATCGCCACTGCGGCCAGGCACTCGGGACCGGCACGCAGATCGGCACCTCGCTCGGCGTCGCGCTGGCGCACCGCGACAAGGGCCGCCTCGTCGTCGACATCCAGCCCGACGGCGATTTGATGTTCGACGCCGGCGCGCTGTGGAGCGCGGCCAAGAACAACATCCCGATGCTGATCGTGATGTACAACAACCGCGCCTATTACAACGACTGGGAGCACCAGATCCGCGTCGCCAATTTTCGCGGCACGCCGGTCGAGCGCGCCTATATCGCCCAGGACATCAGCGGCCCCGAGCCCGACTTCGCCACCATGGCGAAAAGCATGGGCTGGTACGCCGAAGGCCCGATCGAAAAGCCCCCCGATATCGCGCCCGCGCTGCGCCGCGCCATCGCGCAAGTCAAAGCCGGCAAGCCGGCGCTGGTCGATACGGTGGTGCGGCCGCGGTAGCCTCAGACCGGCACGTCGCCGACGACGGCGGTGCGTTCCATGCGCCGGCGCTGCGGATAATAATCGTTGGCGGCGTAGTGTTGGGTCGAGCGGTTGTCCCAGAACACGATCGTGCCCGGCGTCCAGCGGATGCGGAACTGATATTCAGGCACGCGTGCCTGCGCGAACAGCACGTCGAGGATGGCGTGGCTTTCCGCGGGCTCCAAACCTTCGATGCGCAAGGTGAATTGCGGATTGACGTAAATGCTTTTTCGCCCGGTGACCGGGTGCGTGCGCACCACCGGATGCGACGGATTCGGGAACATGTCCTCCATCCGGTGCAGCTTGATGCGATCTTCTTCGGTGTTCTTGAACAGCACGCGAAAATTCTGGAAATCGTGCACCGCGCGCAGGCCTGAGATCATGGCGCGGAACGTATCGCTCAAGCCGTCGTACGCGGCTTCCATATTGGCCCACAGCGTGTCGCCGCCGAACTCCGGCATGATCTCGCAGCGCAGGATCGTATATCTGGTCGGAGTCTTCCGGAACGTCGTGTCGCTGTGCCAGACGTCGGTCGACAGCACTGGATTGTCCTTGTGATTGTCGAGCACCAAAATTTCCGGGAATTGGCCCTGCGGCCGCATCGGGTGCACTTCGAGCTCGCCGAACCTGCGACTGAAGGCGACATGCTGTTCGGTGGTCAGGAACTGGTCGCGCACCGCCAGCACCTTGTGCTCGATCAACGCGGCTTCAAACGCCGCAAACGCGTCGTCGTCCATCGGCGCCTTGAGGTCGACACCTAAAATCTCAGCGCCGAGGCTTGCGCCAAGACGCCGAACCTGAAACGGCGCGGCGGCGCCCGATTTCGCCTTGTCTGGCGCGATATTGACGTTCATCGCAGTCCTCGTTCGGCAGGAGCGGCAGTATTTCGCGGTTTAGTTCGGGGCGCAATCAGGGCGCGTCGCCCATCAGGGCGATATCAATCCGCCTTGATATCGGCGGAGTGGATGACCTTGGCCCACTTATCGGTTTCGTCGCCGATGAATTTTTCGAATTCGGACGGCGAGAAGGCCAGCGCCGTGCCGCCCATGTCGGCAATCCTTGCCTTGAGCGCAGGATCGGCCAGCGCCGTGTTGATCTCGTGGCTGAGCTTTTCGACGATGTCGGCGGGCACGCCTTTGGGCGCACCCAAGCCCGTCCAATACGTCGCCTCGTAGCCCGGCACGAACTCGGCCGCGACCGGAACATCGGGCAGCGCCGGGCAGCGCTCGGTCGAGGTCACCGCCAGAGCCCGCAGCTTGCCAGTCCTGATGAGCTCGAGCGAATTGGTCACGACGTCGAACAGAACTTGCACCCGGCCGGCGAGCAGATCGGTCACCGCCGGCGGGCCGCCGCGATACGCCACGTGCAGCATGTCGACGCCGGCCATCATCTTGAACAGTTCGCCGGCCATATGACCGGATGTGCCGTTGCCGGCCGACGCCATGGCGACTTTGCCTGGATTGGCCTTGGCGTAGGCGATGAACTCCGGGATTGTCTTGGCCGGGAAATCGGGATTGACCACGACGATATCGGGAAGACTCGCCGTGCTCGCGACCGGCGCGATGTCGCGAATGAAATTGTAGTTGAGCGACGGCCCGTACAGTGTTGCGTTGATGACGTTCGGCGAGCCGACCGACAGCAGCGTATAGCCGTCGGCGGCCGACCGCACGACGGCCTCGGTGGCGACGTTGCTGGAGGCGCCGGGCCGATCCTCGACGATGACCGGTTGACCGAGACGCTCCTGCAGCCGCTGCCCGATCATGCGGGCGAGAAGGTCCGGCGTGCCACCGGCCGGAAAGCCGACGAGAATGCGGATCGGCCGTGACGGATAGGCGTCGGCACACGCCGCGCGCGAAGCAGCGGCAAGTCCTGCAGCCCCTGTCGCCAGATGCAGAAGCTCGCGTCGCGAAAAATTTCCAATGCGCTGAAAAGCTGCCACGAGCCCGCCCCCAGCCTGTCCTCAAGCACACCCTCGCTTCAGGCTAACACGGCGGACGCGGCGGAATATTGGGCCAATCGCCTCAGGCACGTCGGGCGCGTGGGCCCTCGATATTGGGCAGGAATGCCGTGAGCAACCCGATCAGCGGCAGGAACGCGCAGACCCGATAGACGAACTCGATGCTGGTCCAATCGGCAAGCACGCCCAAGGCCGCAGCGCCGACGCCCGCCATGCCGAAGGCGACGCCGAAGAACAGGCCCGAGACCATGCCGATTCTTCCGGGCATGAGCTCCTGCGCATAAACGACGATCGCCGAGAATGCCGACGACAGGATGAGACCGATCAGCACGCTCAAAACCACGGTCGCGGCGAGCCCGACATAGGGCAGCACCAGCGTAAAGGGCAGCACACCGAGGATCGAAACCCAGATCACGACCTTGCGGCCGAAGCGGTCGCCGATCGGGCCGCCGATGAATGTGCCCGCGGCCGCCGCGGCCAGAAACACGAACAGATAAATCTGCGCCGTAGCCGTGGGCAGCGCGAAACGGTGCATCAAGTAGAAAATGTAATAGCTGGTGATGCTCGACAGATAGAAATATTTCGAGAACACCAGCGCGATCAGCACCGCGATGGCGCGCCGCACCTGCGACTGCGGCAGCACGGCAGCGGGAACAGTCGCGTTGCGCGCCTTGCGCGCCGTGTGACCGCCGTTGCGGTACCAGTTGCCGAGCATGACCAGAATGACCATCGCGCCCAGCGCCACGAAGGCGAACCAGGCGAGACTGCTTTGCCCGTGCGGCAGAACGATAAAGGCCGCCAACACCGGACCGATCGAACTGCCGAAGCTGCCGCCGAGCTGGAACAGCGATTGCGCCATGCCATGCGCGCCGCCCGAGGCCAGCCGCGCCAGCCGGGATGCTTCCGGATGGAAGATCGATGCGCCCAGCCCGAGCAGGGCCGCTCCGGCCAGCAGCGCGAGGAAATTCGGCGCATAGGCAAGCAGGCAGATGCCGAAGAGCGTGCAGCCCATGCCATAGACAAGCGAATAAGGCTGCGGCTTGCGATCGGTGTAGAGACCGACCAGCGGCTGCAGCAGCGAGGCCACGCCTTGCAGGACCAGCGTGATGAGTCCGATCTGGCCGAAGCTCAGGTCGAACGCGCTCTTGAGGATCGGATAGATCGCCGGCAACAGCGACACGACGAGGTCGTTCAGCAGATGGCAAAAGCTGATCGCCGCCAGGACGACAAATGCAGCGCTGCCGGCCTGGTGCCGGCTGACGACGGCCTGAGTCACGGGAGAAAACCTTCCTTCGCGCGAATAAACGCGGCGCGGGCATTTCTTTTTCAGATTCGCGCCGACTACCTATCGCCCGCGGCTGCGTCGAGCTACCCCGATCCTGGCATCCGACCTATGCAGGATCGGCACGCCGGCTCAATATAGTCTTAAACATCATCATCCGGCGCATGCGGGTGCCTGGAGAGATGAATATTACTTCTCGACGCTCTTCACCGGCGTCTCCGGCGTCAGCCCGCCGCGACGCTGCGCGAACGTTTCCTTGCCGGTTTCTTCCCAAAGGCCAGCGACCGCGCGGCTGGCGTAAACGTCCCACGCCGCGTCCCAGTCGCCGAGCGAGTAGCCGTGCCACGGCGGCTGCGGCGTGAGTGCCGGCAGGCCGAGTTCGTCCCAGATTTCTTTCGCGCGTTCCATGTACTCGCGCTTGGGCAGAGCCAGCGGCGGCGCGATATCCTTGAGCGTGGCGTCGATCAGCATGGTGGATTCTTCGCCGCGCGGCCCCGACTTCGGACCATGACCGGCAGCGCGATACGGCGCGATCTGCACATCGTCGACCGGGTTGGCACGGTAAGCGAGCGACCAGAACACGGCGTTGGGGTTTTCCGGATCGATATCCTCGCTCACCGCGATGACGTATTTGCCGATGTCGGCCTGCAGGCTCGCGGCGCCGTGCAGCGCGCGCCAGACTTCGCTGCGCGGCACGCCGTGTGCGAACTGCACGAACACTACCTTGCGCAAATTGGTCAGCGGCTCGTGCATGACGACCCTGCGCACGCCTTTGATCGCCAGCGTGTCGCGCAAATGCGCCAGATAGCGCGGCTCGTAGGCGACGCGCTTCATCACGCTGGATTCGCTCGGCGTCACCTCGCTCAGGATCGAGGCGAAGACCGGCGCGCGCTTGTGGGTGATCGCGGTGACCTGCATCGACATGTTGAAGTCTTCGAGCGCGACATGGCCGTGGCTTTCGCCGAACGGCCCTTCGGGCTCCAGCAGTTCCGGGTCGATCAAGCCTTCGACCACGATCTCGGCGTCGGCCGGCACGTCGAGATCGACGCTGACGGCCTTGACCACGCGGATCGGCGCGCCGGCAAGGCCGCCGGCGACCGCCATCTCGTCGAGATCGATCGGCAGTTTTTGCGGGCCGGTGAACATCACCACCGGCGCGCAGCCGACCACGATGGCGATCGGCATCGGCTTTTTCAGCTTGCGGTATTTCTGCCAATGCAGATAGCCGCCGGCGCCGCCGATGCGCGCCGCCATGCGCACGCCGAGCCGGTCGGTGGCTTTGAGCTGAGCGCGGTAGGTGCCCATGTTGCGGACGCCGGTTTCGGGATCCGCCGTGATGCACAAGGTCGCGGTCAGATACGGCGCCGCGTCATAGCCGGGAGTGGAGATCGGCACCGGCAAGGATTTGAGGCCGCCGTTCGCCCCGCGTAATGCCTCGCCCTTGATGACGACCTCCTGGCACGGCGCCGAAGCCACCGTCACGGGCGCAATCGGATTGGCGATCGCCCGCATCCAGGCATCGCCAATGTCCTCGACCGCGCAGCCCATGCCGATCGCGTAGATTTGTGCCGATGAGGCGAGCGCACCGATGGCGACCGGCGTGTCGTAGCGGCGTCCGGTCGAGTCCACCACATTGGTGAACAAAAACGCGCGCCGCTCGTCTTCCTTGAGCCCACCCTGGAACTGCCAGCGCACCAACGGATGCAGCTCGGTGTCCTTGTTGACCGCCCGCTCGACGCGCCGCAGCAGGCCCTGCGCTTCAAGCCGCGCAAGGTGCTCCTGGAAATCGAGCGGTGGTCCCGCCGACTGCGCTTTACCTTTTTGCTGCTCTGGCTGGTCGAGCATCACTACTTCTTGTTCTTCTCATGCTCGGCGATGATCGGCCGCGCGACGCGGAAGCAATCGACGCCGGTCGGGGCGCCGCAATAGATCGTGACTTGCGTCAGCGCCGCGCGGATCTCGTTCGGGGTGAGCCCGTTGTTGAGCGCGCCGCGCACGTGGGTGGCGAATTCCTCCATCTTGCCGAGCGCGCCGATCATGCCGAGATTGAGCAGCGAGCGCTCGCGGGGTTTCAACGTCTCGTCACCCCAGGTCTCGCCCCAGCAATATTCGGTGAGCAGCCGTTGAAAATCACGATTGAAGTCATCGACGTTTTGCAGCGCGCGATCGACGTAAGCGTCGCCCAAAACCTTTTTACGTTTGGCAAGGCCGAGATCGTAGCGTTTCTGGTCCATGGTGTTTCCTTTCCTTAGCAGACGAGGGACGACAGAGGACGGACGACGGATAGTAGTCGAAGACTTCTCAATCTGTCCTCTGTCGTCCGTCCTCCGTCGTCAGGCTTCTGCTGGGCCGCCCTTCCAGCGTTTGACGGTACCAGTATCGATGCCGAACAAATCGAGCAGCCGGCCGCAGGTGTGATTGACGATGTCGTCGACCGATTTCGGCCGGTTGTAGAACGCCGGCACGATCGGCGCGATCACGGCGCCGATATCGGCGAGCGTGGTCATGGTGCGCAGATGGCCGCCGTGCAGCGGCGTCTCGCGCACCGCCAGCACCAGCCGGCGTTTCTCCTTGAGCACGACGTCGGCGGCGCGCGACAATAGCGTCGCGGTGACGCCGGTGGCGATCTCGCTCATGGTGCGGATCGAGCACGGCGCGATGATCATGCCCATGGTCGGGAACGAGCCGGAAGAAATCGCGGCGCCGATATCGGTGACCGGATAGGATTTGGTGGCAAGCTCGCGCACGTCCTTGGCCTTGAGATCGGTCTCGTAGGCCAGTGTCATCTCCGCCGACTTGCTCATGACCAGATGGGTCTCGATGTCGGTCTTGCGCAGCATTTCCAGGAGCCGCACGCCGTAGATCGTGCCCGACGCTCCCGATATGCCGACAATGAGCCGCGCCGTGGTTTTGGCCATTCCTGCCCTCGTTTCTTATGGCGCCGTGTTGTGCCACGCGGCGGGGCCCGGTTCCAGTAGGGGGTCAGCGCCCGGTCAGGCCGTCGAAGGCATTGACCAGAACGTCGACTGACGCCTGGGGAAAGCTCGCGCCCATCGCCCGCTCAAAGGCCGCGACATTGCCGCGCGCCGCTGCCTGAGGCTCGGCCGGCTTGCCGAGCGGCCCGGACTGGGTGAAGGTGTAGAGCGCTTCCTGCTGCAGCTTCTCGGCTTCGAGCTCGACCGCCTTGACCTTGTCGCGCAGCGCTTCTTGCTTGGCGGGATCGACAAACGTCTTGGCGCCTTTGAGCTTGCGGCGCGTATCGCGGATCGGGATGATGGTGAGCTCCCGCCAGCTCTTGATCGTGGCATCGAGCTTTTTCACTTCGTCCGCCGAGAGCAGTTGCCGTTCCGACGCCAGCCAGAACAGAAACAGCAACAAGTTGACGTCGATACCGCAGCCGTCCTGCAGGGCGATGCAGGCGTCGGACACGCCGGGTTGTCCATAATATTTCAGCGAGAACCGCCAGAACGGCGTGGTTGCGGTTGGCGTATCGTTCATAGTGGCCTCATGCGGCGAATAATTTCTCGTAGGCGCCCGCCGCGCGCAGCGCGGCGACGATGCGCTCCGGCGTCAGCGGCGTCTCGGCGAAATGCACGTCGAACGGCGACAGCGCGTCCTCGATGGCGCCGATGATCGCCGCCGCCGCCGGAATGGTGCCGCCCTCGCCCGCGCCTTTGACGCCAAGGGGATTGAGCGGATTGACGGTCTCGACATGGGCGATGGCGCAGGTCGGCACGTCGGTCGCCATCGGCAACAAATAATCGGCGAACGACGTGGTCAGCGGCTGCGCGTTCTCGTCGTATTGCATCCATTCGAACAGCGCATTGCCGATGCCATGAGCGACGCCGCCCTGCACCTGGCCGTCGACGATCAGCGGATTGATGACACGACCGGAATCGTGGGCGACGGTGTAACGCAAGATCTTCACGCCGCCGGTCATGGCATCGACTTCGACCTCGGCAACGTGAGTGCCGGAGCAATAGGCGGCCTGTTGCGGTGCGTAATAGGCGGTGTGTTCGAGGCCCGCCGCTTGGCCTTCCGGCAGCGACACGCCGGGAATGCCCTGCGCCAGCCGCGCCAATTCGCCAAAACCGATGATCGGCTTGTTGCCGGTCTCGGCGACGGCCTGGCCGTTGTCGAGATCGATATCGCTCTCCTTGACGCCGAGCACGCGCGCCGCGAGCGCGATCAATTGCGCGCGCACCGACTGGCCGGCAACGAGCGCCGAGCAGCCGGCATTGACCGCCTGGCGGCTGGCGAAGGCGCCGACGCCTTGGGCGATGGCGCCGGTGTCGCCGATGGTCATGACGATGTCCTCGAGGCGGCAGCCGACTTGCTCCGCCACAATTTGCGACAGCGTGGTGCGGGTGCCCTGGCCCTGATTTGTCGCGCCGGTCGCGACCGCGACTTTGCCGCTCGGCATCACGCGCACGGTGACGCCTTCGAACGGACCAAGGCCCGTGCCCTCGACGTAATTGCCGAGCCCGATGCCGATGAAGCGGCCTTCGTCGAGCGCCGCGCGCTGCCGCTCGCGGAAATTCTCGTAGTCGGCGTCGGCGAGAGCGGTCTCCTGCCCTTTCGGATAATCGCCGCTGTCGTAAATCAGCGGCTTGCCGTCGCGGAAGATCAGGCCGACCTCGTAGGGCATCTGCTCGGGCTGGATAATGTTGCGCCGGCGCACCTCGGCGCGATCGAGCTGCAATTCGCGCGCGACCCTGTCGAGCAAGCGCTCCATGGCGAACACCGCCTGCGGCCGGCCGGCGCCGCGCACCGGCGTGGTCGGCACCTTGTTGGTGAGCACCACCATGGTGTCGAGCTGATAGGCCGGGATCACATAAGGGCCCGGCACGGTCGCCGCCGCGATGTAAGGCATGATGATGCCCCATGGCACGAAGGCGCCGGAATCATGCAGCATGCGGCCGCGCACGCCGAGAATTTTTGCCTCCGCGTCGACCGCGATGGCGACGCTCCAATATTGGTCACGCTCCTGGGTGGCACACAGAAAATGCTCGCGGCGGTCCTCGATCCATTTCACCGGCCGGCCGAGCTTCAGCGCCGCCGCCGGGATCACGGCTTCCTCGGGATAGAAGATCGCCTTCGGCCCAAACCCGCCGCCGACGTCGGGCGCGATCATGCGGATCGACTCGAGCTCGCGGCCGAGCAGGTCGGCCAGCATGCGGCGGCCGATATGCGGCGTCTGCGTGCCCGACCACACCGTCAACATGTCGGTTGCGGCATCGTGGCTGGCGAGCACCGCGCGCGTCTCGATCGCCATGCCGCCGCCGCGGTGCTGCCAGAGCTCATCCTCGAAGATATGCGGGGCGTTGGCGAAGGCGGCATCGACGTCGCCGTAGGCGAGCTGGAACGTGGAGAGCACATTGGAGCCGAGCGCGGCGTGGGCCCGCGGCGCGCCGTCCTCGATCGCCGCGCGACAGTCGCCGACCGCCGGCAGCGCGTCATACTGCACGGCGACCGCGGCGGCGGCGTCCTCGGCGATGTAGCGCGAGTCGGCGATCACCACCGCGACCGGCTGACCGACATAATAGACTTCGGCGCGCGCCAGCACGTGCTGGGTGCACAGCGCCGAGATCGACGGATTGGGCAGCAGCATGGGCATCGCTTCGCTGCGCATCGGATCGGGCAGATCGTTGGCGGCGATGACGGCGTGGACGCCGTGCATGGCCAGCGCCGGCTTGGCGTCGATGTCGAGCAGTCGCGCATGCGCATAAGGCGAGCGGACGAAGCAGGCGTGCAGCACGCCGGACAATTTCACGTCGTCGACGAAACGGCCGCGGCCGGACAATAGCGCCGGATCTTCGAGCCGCGTCACGCGTGCGCCGAAATGTTTTGCGCCCATGGCGTCAGCCCCCTGCCGCGCGTAAGCGCTGCGCCGCATCGAGCGCCGCTTTGACGATGCCGGCATAGCCGGTGCAGCGGCACAGATTGCCGGTGAGCGCCTCGCGCACCTCGTCCTCGCTCGGCGACGGATTTTCGCGCAGCAACTCGGTGAGCGTGACCAGCATGCCAGGCGTGCAGAAGCCGCATTGCAGGCCGTGATTGTCGACGAAAGCCTGCTGCAGCAACGACAGCCCGCCGTCGGGCGTGAGCCCCTCGACGGTCGTCACCTCGCAGCCGTTGGCCTGCACCGCGAACATCAGGCACGCGCGCGTCGAATGGCCGTCGACCAGCACCGTGCAGGCGCCGCAGACGCCGTGCTCGCAGCCGAGATGGGTGCCGGTGAGACCGAGCTCGTGGCGCAGGAAATCGGCCAAGGTCAGCCGCGACTCGACGATGCGCGCATGCGCCTTGCCGTTGACCGTCATTCGCGTCGGCTGCTTACTCATACGCCCCACACAACCAGGTTACACAACATTCGGCACATCGACGCCGGCGCGCCGCGCCGCGTCGGTCAGCGCACGCGCGCTCAAGACCTGCGCCAGATGGCGGCGATATTCTGCACCGGCGTGAATATCCGAAACCGGCTCGACCAGCCATGCCGCGGCAGCCGCGGAGCGGATCAACGTCGAATCGAGCGGCTGGCCGACGAGCCGCGCTTCGGCGGCTTCGACCCGGACCGGCGCAGCGGCGACGCCGCACAGCGCGAGCGCCGCGCGGCGCACCACGTCGCCTGAGCCGACATCGAGCAGCGCCGCGGCGCCGGCCAGCGCAAAATCGCCGTGGCGGCGGGCGAATTCGTGGAAGCCAAAACCGTGGCCCTGGCGCCAGACCGGCAGGTCGATGGCGGCGATCATCTCGTCGGGCGCAAGCGCGGTCGCCATGAAGCCGGTGGGGAAATCCGCAAATGCCACCTGCCGGATGCCGCGGATGCTGGCGACGTGGATGACGGCATCGTAGGCGGCGCACACCGCCGGCAGTTCGGCCGCAGGATCGGCATGCGCCAAACTGCCGCCGATGGTGCCGCGATTGCGCGTCTGGCGATGCCCAACATGGCGCAAGGCGTCCGCCAGCAGCGGGCAATATTGCGCGACCTCGGGCGCGGTCTCGAGCTCGCGCTGGCGCATCATGGCACCGATGCGCAGCCAGCCGTCGACCACCGCGATGCCGCGCAGGTCGGCGATGCCGCCGAGATCGACCAGATGGTCGGCCACCACGTAGCGAAAATTCATCATCGGCACCAACGACTGCCCGCCCGCCAGAATCTTGGCGTTGGGCAGCGTGGCCAACAATTCGGCGGCCTCCTTGAGCTGCCGCGGCGCGTGATAGTCGAATGGAGCAGGCTTCATGTGTCCCGGGTGTAATTTTGCCGACGGCGGCGCAGGCTAAAGTGCCGAAATCCCAGTCGAATCCTTGTGCTCGGCATCACAGGACCCAGGTATCGAAGCATGCTAGTTTAGCGCGCGCAAGGAAGGCGATCACCTACGCGGGGCATCGTGATTTCCAGCATCGGCAGGCGCGCATTTCTGACCACGCTGGGCGGCGCAGCGGCGGCATCGTCGCTGCTTCGCCCGCGCGTGGCGCGGGCGCAGCAGCCGGCGCTGCCGGTGGTCGGGTTTCTCCGCTTGGGATCGGCCGATTCCAACGCACGCAATGTGGCCGCGTTCCGCAAAGGCCTCAACGAAACCGGCTACGTTGAAGGGCAGAACGCGACGGTCGAATACCACTACCTTGAAGGCCAATATGATCGCGTACCGGCGCTAGTGGCCGATCTGGTCCGCCGACAAGTAGCAGTGATCGCCACGCCCGGCGCCGACGCCGCCACGCTTGCGGCCAAAGCTGCAACAGCGACTATCCCCATTATCTTCGGTGTTGGCCAAGATCCGGTCCGGCTTGGTCTTGTCGCCAGCCTCGCCCGGCCTGGCGGCAACGCCACCGGCATCAATTTTTTCCCGAGCGAGGTGGTGGCAAAGCGGTTGAGGTTACTGCATGACTTGGTTCCTAATGCAGTTCGTATTGCCGTGCTCGTCAATCCGGACAATACAACGACCGCCGGTGCCACGTTACGGGAAGTGCAGCAAGCCGCCCCCGCCATCGGATTGCAACTCCAGATTCTCAACGCGACGACCAGCAGCGACATAGACGCGGCCTTCGCCGCCATGGCGCTCGATCACGCCGAGGCTCTCTTTGTCGCCCCAGACGCATTCTTCACCAGCCGCCGCGGGCAATTTGTCACTTTGACGGCACGCGACAAAATTCCGGCGGCTTATGGCGTCCGTGACGTTGTCGAAGCCGGTGGGCTGATGAGCTACGGAACCGACCTCGTGGACATGTTTCAACAAGTCGGCGTCTATACCGGCCGCGTGCTCAAGGGTGCCAGGCCCGCCGACCTCCCGGTTACTCAGTTGACCAAATTCGAGTTCGTCATCAACTTGCAAACGGCGCGAGCGCTCGGGATCGAGGTGCCGCCGGGGGTGCTCTCGATCGTCGACGAGGTGATCGAATGAGGCGGCGGGAGTTCATCACTCTTGTCGGTGGCGCATCTGTCGCATGGCCACTCGCGGCGCGCGCGCAGCCATCCATGCCGGTGCTCGGCTATGTCCATCCTGGATCGCTCGATGGCCGAACGCCGGCAAGTCGATGCCTTTCAGCGCGCACTCGAATGAGGCCGGCTACACGGCAGGAGCAGAACGTCGCCATCGAATATCGCTGGGCCGGGAGAAGCGATCAGTATGCAGCTCTGGCGCAAGAGTTGGTCTCCTTACGGCCCGAAGTGATCTTCACTCAGGGAACTCAGGTCGCCGCCACATTGCAGCGGGAAACGCACGCGATCCCGATCGTGTTCAACAACGTCTCTGACCCGATCGGGTCGGGCTTCGTCGCCAACCTGGCGCACCCAGGCGGCAATCTCACCGGGATACTGCTTTACGAAACTGGCATCACTGGAAAGTGGCTGGCGCTGCTCAAGGAGATAGCACCGCGCCTCACGCGTGTCGCCCTCGTTGGCAATCCGAAGACGGTTCCGTTCGACTATTTCCAGCGCGCGGCGGCAGCGGCGGCGCCGTCGCTCGGGATCGAGCTGGTGCCAACTCCCATAGAGAATGCGGACGCGGACATCGAACGAGCAATCGAATCATTCACCGCCGCGCCGAACGGCGGATTGCTCGACCTGCCGTATCCGACATTCCGAATTCGGCGGACCTTGTCATCGCACTCGCCAATCGGCATCGTCTGCCTGCCGTCTATCCGTTCCGCCTATTTGTCGCAGCCGGTGGTTTGATGTCCTACGGGACCGATCAGGACGACGTGTTCCGGCAGGTGGCGGGCTATTCACCGCATCCTACGCGGCGCAAGGCGGCCGATTTGCCGGTGCAGGCACCAACCAAGTACGAAACCGTCGTCAACAACAAGACCGCAAAGGCAATCGGTTTCGATATACCCCCGTCGCTGCTCGTGCGCGCCGACGAGGTGATCGAATGAGGCGGCGCGATCTCATCACTCTGTCCGGCTCCATCGCGGCGGCAATGCTGCTTCGCCCCGTCGCCGCACGCGCGCAGCAGCCAGCCGGCCTGCGCCACATCGGGCTATTGATGGCGCAGAATGAGACCAATGCCGAAGTTCAAGGCTGGGTTGCCGTGTTGCGCGAGGGACTGGAAAAGCTCGGCTGGGTGGAGGGCCGCAATATTCATTTTCAATTTCGCTGGACCGGGTCCAATGCGGACCTCATGCGCCGCGGCGCCGAGGAACTCATTGCGCTGCAACCGGACCTGATCGTTACGTCGAGCTCCCCCACGACGGCGATCTTGCTGCAGCTGACGCGCACCATCCCGATCGTCTTCACCAACAGCGTCGATCCGGTAGGCAGGGATTTGTCGCTTCGCTTCGCATCCGGATGGCAACGTGACCGGCGTGGTTCTTCTCGACTGTGCTGGGCCGACAATTGGATCTGCTGCTCGGCGTAGTGCCGCGCAGCGAAGGTGGGTTTTGTGACTTACGCCGGCTATCCATATGCAAATCGCGCATCGGGGAACTTCGAAGCCGCGGCAGAGCTGCTTCGGTCGAAGCTGATCGTGCAAGCGGTCGCGACAAGGCGAGCTTGAGCCGGCTTGCCGCTCTCAGGCGCAAGCCGTCGGCGCACTCATTGTCAGTGCCGATCCGCTGTTCCAAGAATGGGCATACCGGCGAGCAATTGGTCGCACTGGCGGCGCGCCACGCGCTGCCGGCCTGTTACGGCGTACGCGAGTTTGCCTTGGCCGGCGGCTTGATGAGCTATGCGGCGGACCTGCCGGAATTATCATCAGGTCGGCGTATACACCGCACGCATCCTCAAGGGCGAGAAGCCTGCCGACCTGCCGGTCGTGCAGTCCACGAAAGTCGAGCTCGTCATCAACCTCAAGACCGCAAAGGCGCTGGGTCTCACCTTCCCGCTGCCGCTGCTCGGCCGCGCCGACGAGGTGATCGAATGAGACGGCGCGCCGGCCTGCAATCGAACGCCCCGGTACCGAGGCATGTTAGTTTGGGCTGCGCGAGCGACGCGATCAGCCGCGAGGGAACGACATGATCACCACGATCGGACGGCGTTCATTCCTGACCGCACTCGGCGCCGCGACGGCGTCTTCGCTGCTCGGGCCGATCGCGCGCGCGCAGGCACCCTTCAAGATCGGCCTGCTCGACACCGGCGTCGGCCCTTCTTTCACCACTGCGTTCATGCGCAAGCTCGGCGAGCTCGGCTTTGCGGAGGGCAAGAACGTCGTCATCGTGCGCGAGGCGGCCGAAGGAGATATCGGGCGCCTGAAGGATCTTGCCGCCGACCTGGTGTCGCAGCGGGTCGATGTCATCGTGACAATGGGGACGCCGGCGGGATTTGCCGCCAAGCAGGCCACCGGCACGATCCCCATCGTGCTCGGCGCCAACAGCGACCCGGTGGGTGTCGGTCTGGTCGCAAGCCTCGCCAGGCCCGGCGGCAATGTCACCGGCACTTCGCTGATGGCGCCAGAGCTGAGCGCCAAGCGGCTCGATATCCTGCGCACGCTGTCGCCTAAAATTTCCCGCTTTGCGATTTTGTGGGATTCGTCGAACCCCGGCATGGCAGCACGCGTGCATGAAACCCAAATCGCTGCCGATCAGTCGCACGTTTTGCTGCACGTCGTCGGGCCGCGAAATCCTGAGGAGCTGGAGGCTGCGCTTGCCGAGCTTCTCGCCCAACACCCGGATGCGCTCCTGGTGACGACCGAAGCGTTCACGCGCCGGCATCTGGTCCGCATTCTCGAGTTTGCCAACGGTAACAAGATTCCGGCGATGTTCGAGGATAGCTCGTGGGTCGACGCCGGCGGGCTCATGTCCTACGGGCCCAACTACCAGGAGGTCTTCGAGTTCGCCGCCGTGCTGGTCGACAAGATATTGAAAGGCGCCAAGCCGGCCGATCTGCCGATCATGCAGCCGACGAAGTTCGAGCTGGTGCTCAATCTCAAGACCGCGAAGGCGCTTGGGCTCGACGTGCCGCCGAATCTGCTGGCGCTCGCCAACCGGGTGGTCGAATGAGGCGGCGTGAGATCATAGCGCTGCTCGGCGCCACGGCGGCATGGCCACTGACGGCGCGCGCGCAACAGCTGGCGCTGCCGCTGGTTGCCTTCATCAACAGCGGGATGGCCGACGTCCAGGCGACACGGCTTGCGGCATTCCGCAAGGGGTTGAGCGAAGCGGGCTACGTCGAAAGCCAGAATGTCACGGTCGAGTACCATTGGATGAATGGCCATTACGAAGGCTTGCCCGCGCTGCTGGACGACCTGGTGCGGCGCCGCGTTGCCGTGATCGCCACGCCCGGCAGCAATCCCGCCGCGCTCGCCGCCAAGGCCGCAACGGCATCGATCCCGATCGTATTCGGCGTGGCCGAGGACCCGGTAGCGCTCGGCCTCGTCGCCAGCCTCGCCCATCCGGGCGGCAATGCGACTGGAGTCAATTTTTTCGCCGCCGAGATCGACGCCAAGCGACTTGGACTCATGCATGAGCTTCTGCCCAAGGCCACGCGTTTCGCGGTGCTGGTCAATCCGACCAATGCCACGTCCGCCGAGACCACGGCGAATGCGATCAAGGAGGCCGCTGCATCATTCGGACTGGAGTTGCTTTTCGGCAATGCCAGCACCCCCGCCGAGATCGACACGGCCTTTGCCGCATTTGCGCGCGAACGGGCCGGCGCCGTGTTCATTGCGCCGGACGGCTTCTTCGGCAGCCGCGGCGCGCAGTTTGCCGCGCTTGCAGCGCACGACCGGCTGCCTGCGAGTTTTGTTTCGCGCGAGACGGTCGAAGCCGGCCTGTTGATGAGCTATGGGACCAGCTTCGACGACATGTTCCGGCAAATCGGCATCTATACCGGCAGCATTCTCAAGGGCACCAAGCCTGCCGACCTTCCGGTCCTGCAGGCGACCAAGTTCGAATTCATTCTCAATTTGAAGACGGCGCGTTCGCTTGGCGTTGAAATCCCGCCAACGCTGCTCGCACGCGCCGACGAGGTGATCGAATGAGGCGGCGCGAGGTCATTGCGCTTTTCGGCGGCGCGGCGGTGACGTTGCTGCGGCCGGTGGCTGCGCGGGCGCAGCAAAGCGGCGGGATGCGGCGCGTCGGCGTCCTCATCGGAACAGCCGAGAGCGACCCCGAGTCCAAACGCCGGGTCGATGCGCTCGTCGGGGGGCTTCACGACGCCGGTTGGATTGTGGGCCGCAATATTCGTCTCGACTATCGTTTCAGCAGCGGCGATCCCGATAGTATGCGGCGCTATGCGATGGAGATCGTCGATCTCAAGCCGGATGTCATTGTCGTCCATAGCAACGATTTCCTGGCGGCGCTGCTGCAAGCAGGGAGCCCGATACCGACCGTCTTTGCGCAGATCGGCGACCCGGTCGGCAGCGGGTTTGTCGAAAGCCTGGCGCACCCGGGCGGCAATTTGACGGGGTTCACCACTTTCGAATCCGAGATCGGCGGCAAATGGCTGCAAACTCTCAAAGAGTTCGCACCGAGTATGACGCGGGCGCTGGTGCTCTTTGACGCAAAAATTGCCGCGAACCGTGCATATTTTCATGCTGCCGAAACAGCGGCGGCGGCACTGGGAATAACCGTGACTGCGTCGGCGCTCCAAGACCCGTCCGAGTTCGAGAATGCGATTGGCTCATTCGGCGCGGGGCCGACTGGCGGCCTGGTCGTGCTGCCCAGCCCTTTGACGGGAGTCAATCGCGAGCAAATTATCGCGTTGGCGGCCAAGCACCGCATGCCGGCCATTTACGCGTTCCGTTTCTTCGCTGCCAGCGGCGGATTGCTGTCATACGGTGTCGACACCGGCGACCTTTACCGGCGCGCGGCATCCTATGTCGACCGCATTCTCAAAGGCGCCAAACCTGCCGAACTTCCAGTTCAGGAGCCGACCAAGTTCGATCTCGTGATCAATCTCAAGACCGCCAAGGCGCTCGGCCTGGACATCCCATCGGCGCTGCTCACGCGCGCCGACGAGGTGATCGAGTGAGGTGGCGCAATCGCGTTCCCCTCCCCCTTGAGGGGAGGGTCGGGAGGTGACGCGCAAATGCGGACGATTTTCCGCAGCCGTCATCGCCGAGCATCACCTCCCAACCCCCACCCCGCCCTCCCCACAAGGGGGCGGGAGAAGAAGCTACGCCGTCTTCACGCCCAGCTCCGCCTCTTCCTTGGCGTAGGCCGCATCCATGCGTGAGGCGATGCCGTGCCGGGCGAGCTCGGTCGCGAACAGGCGGCGGATTTCCGGCTTCTCGTCGAGATAGTCGATCTGGTCGCCGCCGACCCGGCGGCTGATCCAGGCTTTTGGCACGCCTTGGGCGTTGCGGATGGCGACGCCCTCGTGCTTGAAGGCGAGGTAGCGCGCCGGCGTCGAGCCGGCATTGAAATGCTGATGGAACCACATATTGGGCGGCACGATCATGGTGCCGACTTCCCATTTATATTGCTGCGGCTCTTCGCCTTCCGGCCACATCAGCGAGAAGCCGTCGCCGGAGAGCACGATCACATGCGCGCCCGGTCCGTGGGCGTGGCCTTTCTTGTAGGTGCCGATGGGGAATTGCGAAATGTGCGAGTTCATCGAGCCTTTGGCCATGTTGAAGCGGATATGGCCGCCGCCGGCGCCGCGCTCGGTCGCGGTGATCAGCGGGATATTCACCGCGTCGGGCACGAAATTCGTCGCCAGCAAGAAGCCCTTCTGCTCGCCCTTCGAGCTGAAATAATCCGGCTCGCCGGCGAAGCGGTCCTTGAAGTCGTATTTGGTGTTGAAGATGAAATCGATGTCCTCGTAGAGGTTGATCACCGGCGGCGCGTTGGTGACGGCGACATAGCGCGCCGGTTCCTTGCCGGAGCCGTTGAAATGCTGGTGATGGCAATTGAGCGGAATCGCGAACAGCGCGCCGTCCTTCCACTCGAAGGTGATGCGAGCGCCGGCGTCGTTCCACACCGTGGTCGAGCCGCGGCCGCTCAATACCAGGATCATCTCCTCGTAGAGCTGGCGGTGCGGCACCAGGCTCTTGCCCGGCGGAATTTCCATCACATAGCAATCGTTCGAGGTGCGCGAAGCGTCGTGGTTGAGGAACACGGCGTTGCCGCCGCGGCGCGCCCAGGGCTTCAGCTCCACGGTGCGCAGGTTCTGCACATAGAACGACGGGATAATGTCGAGGCCTTCGGCCTTCACCCAGCGGGTATACGGCGTTTCCTTCTCGGTCTTGAACTTGCTGGCAAGCTCCTCGGAAACGACGGCGTTCTTGGCCATTTGGCGCTCCTTCTTCAATATTTAAGCGGCAACCCGCGAAGCCACCGGCTCCGCAAGCGCCACGCATTTCTCCGCCCGCATGCGCACGTGGATGGGCTGACCGACCGGCGTCCGCAGCGAAGGATGGACGCGGGCCAATAGCACAGAATCGCCCACTTTGACCTGGAAATCCAGATAGTCGCCGAGGAAGACTTTGGCCTCGACGGTGCCGGTGCAGACATTGTCGCCGTCCTCGCGCGGCGGCGGCGCCTCGAAAAGCTCGACGTCCTCGGGGCGCACCGAAATGACCACCGGCACGTCCTTGGCCAGCGGCTCGACGCATTGCACGTTGAGCTCGCCAAGCGCGGTGGCGACCCCGCAGCGGCCGTTACCGGCGGCGGCAGACGCCACTCTGCCGCCGATGAAATTGGTGCTGCCGACGAAATCGGCGACGAATTTGTTGCGCGGGCGTTCGTAGATATCGCGCGGCGAGCCGATCTGGACGATACGGCCCTCGCTCATCACCGCGATCTCGTGGGACAGCGCCAAGGCCTCGCTTTGGTCGTGGGTGACGTAGATCGTGGTCAGGCCGAGATCGCGCTGCATGCGCTTGAGCTCGAAACGCATCGCCTCGCGCAGCTTGGCGTCAAGATTCGACAGCGGCTCGTCGAGCAGCAAGAGCTGCGGCTCCATGACCAGCGCCCGCGCCAGCGCCAGCCGCTGCTGCTGGCCGCCGGAGAGTTTTGTCGCGTCGCGATCGACCAGCTCGGCGAGCTGCACCGTCGCCAGCACCCGCATGACCTTTTGCTCGATCTCCTTGCGGCTCGGCCGCGCTTTGCGCACTTCGAGCGGAAACGCCACGTTCTTGAACACGTTCATGTGCGGCCAGATGGCGTAGGACTGGAACACCATGCCGAAATTGCGCCGGTTGGGCGCGACGAAAATGCCTTGGTCCGAGGAATAGACTACGCGGCCATCGAGCGCGATCGAGCCGGAGCGCGGCCGCTCCAGTCCGGCGATGGAGCGTAACGTCGTGGTCTTGCCGCAGCCGCTCGGGCCCAACAGCGTGAACAGCTCGCCGTCGGGCACGTCGAAGGACACGTCCTGCACGGCGTTGACGACGGCGCCGCCTGCGGCCGCGTAATCGGTATGGAGCGATTTTACGCTCAGCACGCTTTTCCTCCCTCAAACTTCGACGATGCTGAAACCGCATCGCGTAGGGTGGGCAAAATCGTCTTCGTCGAGCCACCGCGTGGGCACGGCTGCCGGACGATTTTGCCCACGCGTCAACTCACAGTGCACGCCGTGCCCACCCTACTCAAGGCTCGGCGATGCCAAACCGCCGGCTGAAAAACTCGGCCAGCATGACGAAGCAAAATAGCACCAAAATCATCATGACGCCGAGCGCCGATAATTCAACGTATTGGCCATTCTGCCACATTTCCCAGATCGTGACCGAGACGACTTCGGTGCCGGGGCTATAGAGCAGGATCGAGCTGGCCAGTTCCCGGATCGAGACGATGACGATATAGATCCAGCCGGCGATCAGGCCAGGCTTTAGCAGCGGCAGCACGATGCGGCCGAACGTGGTGACGAGCGACGCCCCGCTCATGGCCGCGGATTCCTCGAGCTCCTTGTGCACTTGCAGGAGCGACGCCGTGTTGTAGCGCATGCCGTAAGGCAAAAAGCGCGTCACATAGGCGATCAGCATGATCCAGATCGTGCCGTAGACGCCGATGGGCAGCGCCAGGTAGCAGACCATGATCGCAAGCCCGAGCACGAGGCCGGGAAACACCAGCGGCAGCGAGGCGAGATTGTCGAGAAGCGCGCGCCCCGCCAGTTTGGTGCGCACCACGATCCAGCACAGCATCGACGTCGCCAGCATGATCAGCGTGGCGCTGCCGAGCGCCAGCACGATGCTGTTCCAGACCGCGGTGCCGATCGCCGGATAGGCCAGCACCGTACGATAGGAATCCAATGTCAGGTTTTTCAACGCCGCCAGCGTCGGCACGCTATAAAAACGCTGCAGCGACGACCACAGCAGCACTAAAAACGGCAGCACCACGACCAGCGCAACGTAAATCAGGAAAAGCGTGGCCGTGACATAGCGCCAGCGGCCGATGCGCATCACCCGCGGGCGAAAGCCCTTACCGGTCACCGTGGCATAGCGGCTGCCGCGGCCGACGATGCGCAGATTGAGGAAGACGCACAGCGAGGTGATGACGAGCAGCGCCACGCCGTAGGCGGAGGCGAGGCCGATTTCGCTCGGATAAGCGTGGATCGCATCGTAGATCGCCGACGTATAGACCGCGATGCCGACCGGCAGGCCGAGCAGCGCCGGCACTTCGAAGGATTCCAGCGCCCGCACGAACAGGATCAGCAGTGCGGCGGCGGTCGCGGGCGACGCCAGGCGAATGGTGACGCGCCACAGAATGCGCGGCAGCGTCGCGCCGCTCATCAAGGCGGATTCCTCCAGCGCCGGATCCATGGCGCGGAACGCCGCCGTCATCAGCAGGAACGCCATCGGCGAATAATGCAGGCCGTCGACCCAGATCATGCCGGGGATCGAATAGATGTTGATGAACACGGTGTCGGTGGCGAAGAGGCGCTGCAGCACCAGATTGACGATGCCGATCTTCGGGCTGCCGAGGAAAATCCACGACACCGTGAACAGGATTCCGGGAATGATCAGCGGCACCAATGTCAGCGCGAAGAATAAAGATTTGAACGGCGTATCGGTGCGCTCGTTGATCCAGGCCAGCAAGGTGCCGAGCGAGAAGGCGAGCACGGCACTGCCGAGGGCGAATTGCAGCGAGTTGGCGAGCAAGCGCGCGGTGTCGGCGCTGGCATAAGCGGTGCGATAATTATCGAGCGTGAAGCGCGCCGCCGCGGTGGCGGTTTCCGGCGACAGCACGCTCTGCCACAGCATGAAGCCAAGCGGCACCAGCGCCAGCCATGCGACCAGCGCGATGGCAATGATGATGAGTAGCGGGATCCACAGCGCACTCCCCTCCCCCTTGTGGGGAAGGGTCGGGGATGGGGGTCGGGAGGGAGTTCGCATCCGTCGACGTTAGCGCATTGCGGCTCTCTTCGAACTGCTTCGCATTCGTCTGCGTTAGCACATTACCTCGCGACCCCCACCCCTACCCCTCCCCACAAGGGGGAGGGGAAATTACGCCTTGTTATCGTGGTGATGGTGCGAATGATCATGGTCGTGATGATGATCATGATCGTGGTGGTGATGATCATGCGAATGACCGTGCGCATGGTCATGATCGTGATCATCATCGTGATGATGCAAACGCTGCCGCGGCCGTGGGCCGCGCGGGTCTTCGTTGAACACCAGCGATTTGATGGTGACCGGCACGGTGTAGGACGGCATGCGGATGCGGCCGAGATCGATGTAGTCGAAATCCCACAGCACCACGCCGTCGATCACCAGCATCTCGCTCTCGACCTGCAATTCGTCACGCAAAATATGGCCCAGCGTCTGCGCCACGTCGCCGTCGAGCATGATGAACAGCGGCTGTTTCCGAGCGACGCGTTCGGCGAGCCCGCGCTTGATGCCTTCGGCGAAAGCGGCGAGCCGTTCGTAGGACGGCATGCCGGTCCAGCGCAGCGCCAGCGCGATCTCGCGGTCGGGGTCGACGTCGAACGCCGTCATGTGGCTGCGGATCGCGGCGGCGAGCTTTGCCGCATCGATGGTATCCTCGCAGGCAAACGGCGGCAACAAAACCTGTAGATTGCGGCGCGGCAACAGCACGCCGGGCGCCGAGATGTAACTGGTATTGCCCGAGAGCTGCACGCTGTATTCGGAGGCGCCGAGCGCGGTAGCGCGGATGCACTCGCCCGCCGGCAACACCGGCCACGGAAACGCGCCCTGGGCGATGCGCTCGCGGATGGCGCGGCCGAGCCGCGGGCCCATGTCGCCGAAATCGCGCGCTTCGCGCTGATAGACGTATTCGGAAACGCCGCCGGAAAACATGATGCCGTCGATGCGGCCGAGTTCGGCGATCGGATCGGTCAAATAAAGATGCTCGATGTCGTGCGGCATGGGCCGCACCGTGACGGCGGCGACCAGCGCGTCGGCCATGCCGTCGGCGACCTTCTCCATATCGGCGAGCGCGATCGCGTCGCCGCGATTCCAGGCAAAGCCTGAGCGCTTGGCGTGATGCTTTCCCGCCGGATCGAGGCGCACGATCTTGCCGTCCTCGACGACCTGCAGCC
The DNA here is from genome assembly GCA_963756245.1 of uncultured Alphaproteobacteria bacterium. GTDB lineage: Bacteria > Pseudomonadota > Alphaproteobacteria > Rhizobiales > Xanthobacteraceae > BOG-931. The sequence goes on along the minus strand of CAVWOI010000025.1, from coordinate 104,052 downwards.
GGCCGCCGATATGCACGGCTGCGGTAGCGATCACCTTACCGTTCTCGACCAGCCCGAGCTTTGTGGTGCCGCCGCCGATATCGATGTTGAGGATGCGCTTGCCCTGGTCGCTGGAGACGCGCGCGGCGCCGGAGCCGTAGGCCGCCAGCATCGATTCCATGTGATGGCCAGCGGTCGCGGTAACAAATTCACCGCCCTGCTCGGACAGGATTTTGGCGATGCCTTGCGCGTTCTCGCGGCGCAGCGCCTCGCCGGTCAGAATGACCACGCCGGTGTCGATCTTGTCGGGATGCAGGTTGGCGGCGTTATAGGCGTCGTCGATGATGGCGCCGAGCTTTTCGTCGTCGATGCGCTCCTCGCTCGAATAGGGCGTCAGCGCCACCGGCGACTGGAACAAGGTCTCGCGCGAGACGACGTAATAGCGGCTGGTCAAATCCTCGGCCAGCCGGCGCAAATTAACCCGCGAAAAAATCACCTGCGTGCCCGACGAGCCGATGTCGATGCCGACCGTCATCAGCGAGACGTTGTCCTGGCGCCACAGCGGATTGTCCTGCAGCGGAACGTCGTCGTTCTCGAAATCGTAGTCGTGGTCGTGATCGTGGTCGGAATCCTCACCGTGCTCATGCACGATGTTCTGGCCGTAGAGGTGATCGGTGAGGGTGTGGCCCTCTTTTTCTTTTCTTCCGGATCGGACATTCGCGCTCTCCTTGCACGGGACTTATTCCCGTGCGTACGGCGCAGGTCAATGCTCCTTCACCTCCGCCCGCGTGCGGGGAAAGGAAGGTGCAAGCGTTCTCAATGAGTTAAGCGGCGGCAGGCGCGACCGCGGCGCCGGCACGAGGACCGTCGGCTCAAACTTTTATAGGGGTCTAAGTGTCGCAGCTTGGAAAAAATTCAAGCTACATACGCCGCCTGTGCTTACTCGGAGTTGTGCTTGTCCGAATGCGGGATGGCGCTGCCGGCCGCCAGCAGGAACCAGGCGAGGAAAATGTACCACGACGAGTTCCCGGTCAGCGCCGGGATCGGCAGCGCGATCGGGAATGCGGCGAGCACGCCGAGCATGGCCAGACAGAAGGCGATAACGAACAAAGCGACATTGGGTGCGTACAGTTTCATAAAACCCCCGAAACGCGGACTTCTGAGAGCAGATCGGTTCGGACGCAGGATGACGCGATAAATCTTAAAAATCGAAAAGGAGTTCCATTCCAGTTGAAAACGAACGCCACAACCGGCACGGTACGTTTTGTGACGGTAAAAGCTCTCTTAAATTTGTCCCCTTATGCGCCATAAGCGGTCTTAAGGCCCCGATAAGACTTCAATTATAAGGATTAAGTCGATCTGCACGGGAGCTTCGTGAATGCGTCTCATCGTCAAGTTCTGGAAAGACGAAAGCGCTGCCACAGCCATCGAGTACGGCCTCATCGCCACGGGAATCGCGGTCGCGGTGATCCCGGTGATCACCGGTCTCGGCACCAAGCTGAAGACCACGTTCTCGACGGTTTCGACAGCGATCAAATAAGCCCGTCGCCGCCACGGCGCAGAAGCGCGGCGGCGGCGAACTTCTCCTTCATCACCCGAAACCGAACAGCGCGACGTGCGGCCGCGATGCGGCTCACACGCGGATGACGATCTTGCCGAAATGGGCGCCTGAGGCCATGTGCTGATAGGCCGCCTGCGCCTCGTCGAAGCCGAACACCTTGTCGATCACCGGCTTGATGGCGTTGGCGGCAATCGCCGCGTTCATCGCCTCGAACATTTCCGTCGAGCCGACCGAGATACCCTGCACATTGGCGCGCCGTCCGAGGATCAGTCCCGGATTGAGCTCGGTCGCGGCGCCGCTCAGGCCGCCGATCATCGAGATCTTGCCGCCGACGCGGATGGCGCCGAACGAATGCGCCAAGGTGCCGGCACCGCCGACTTCGACGACCTGATCGACGCCGCGGCCGCCGGTGAACGCCACCGCCGCCTTCTCCCAGTCCGGCGTGGTCTTGTAGTTGATGGTGTGGGCGGCGCCGAGGGTTTTGGCGCGCTTGAGCTTGTCGTCGCTCGACGAGGTGATGATCGGCACGATTCCCATCGCGTGGGCGAACTGCAGGCCGAAGATCGAGACGCCGCCGGTGCCCTGCAGCAGCACGGTCTGGCCGGCGATCAATTTGGCGTGCACCATCATGGCGTGCCAGGCGGTCACCGCGGCGCAGGGCAAGGTCGCGCCCTCTTCGAGCGACAGATGCGCGGGGAGTTTGACGACGCCGTCCTCTTCCAGCACGGCATATTCGGCGAGCATGCCGTCGATCGAGCCGCCGAGCGCGCTGGCCTGCACGGTCTGGCTCGGCTCGCCGCCCGGCCAGCGCTGGAAAAAACAACTCGCGACCTTGTCGCCGACTTTGACACGGGTGACACCCGAGCCGATCTCGACCACCTCGCCGGCGCCGTCGGACAGCGGCACGATGTTGTCGCGCACCGGCATGCGGTAAGTGCCGCGCACGATGCCGAGATCGCGGAAATTGAGCGAACAGGCGGCGACCTTGACCTTGACCTGGCGGTACTGCGGTTTTGGTTCCGACAGATCGACGCGGGTCACCGATTCGATACCGGCGCCGCCTTTGGACAATTGATAAGCACGCATGCGTAGTCCTCCCGAGAGTTTCTTGATTGCAGCCGACGGAGCTGAAACTTATTGCACCGGCGTGACGTTCACCGACACGCCCATGCGCTGCCGGCCCGATCCCAGAATAACACCGTCCACCGGCGCCACATCGGTATAGTCGCGGCCGATCGCCAAGGTGACATGGTCCTCGGCGGCGAGAATTCCGTTGGTGGGATCAAGCCCAACCCAACCGGCATTGCCGCACCAGAGCAATACCCAGGCATGCATGGCCTCGCTGCCCTGCAAGCGCGTGGCGTCGCTCGCCGGCGCCGAGCGCAGATAGCCGCTCACATAGGCCGCCGGCAGGCCGATGCCGCGCAGCCCGGAAATCATGATGTGGGCGAAATCCTGGCAGACGCCGCGACGCAGCGCGAACGACATCGGCGGCATGGTGGTGACCGTGGTGGCGCCGATCTCGTAGACGATGTCGGCCTTCAGCCGCCCGTTCAGCTCGATCGCGGCGTCGAGCACGGACCGGCCCGGCGCAAAGCTTTCGCGCGTGTAATCGCGGATCTCGGGATCGAGCGAGACCATGCGGCTCGGGAACAGGAAATGCGCCGGCGACGTCGGCCCGATGTCGCTGGTGGCGAAAGCTTCCTCGCGCACCGTTTCCCAAGGCGGCGTCGCCAGCGGCTCAGCCGGCGCATCGACGGCGACGCGCGCCTGCAGCTTCACCGTGAGCGTGTCGTGCGGCTCGGCGATCTCGATCCAGGTCAAAGCATTGCCGAAGAAATCCTTGCTCTCGCGCCGGTGCACGGGCTCGGGCACGATCAAGAGCGAGGCAACATGCACCCGTTCGCCGTCGCGCGACACCGGGGTGAGGCGCAGCACGTGGCGCGCATGCGCGACGGGCGACGCATAGGCGCAGGTGGTGATTTGCCGGACGTCGTAGATCACGCCAGTGCCTCCCAGATCGAATCCGACCGTTCGTTGTTGGTCAGATACGCCGCGCTGATCGCATCCGACAGCTTCATCAGCGATTGCTCGATGTCCATGACCAAAACATCGTCGATCTTGGCGGCGTCCGCGGTGCGCAGCCGGGTCGCGATCGAGGCTGCGATCTGCTGCACCGGCGACAGGCGGCCGGTGGAATTTCGCCGCGGCAGCGCGCCGAGATGGACCTCGATGCGGTCGAGCTGAAAGATCACCGAGCGCGGATTATTGGGATCGAGCATTACGAGATCGATGACCGGCGCCAGCGCCGCGATCATCACATAGCGCTGCCGGTAGCTGATCTGGCTGTCGGCGAGCTCGAGCAGCACATCGAGGCCGCCGTCCGGCGCGCCGACTTCGGCGAAGCAGCGCACCAAGCGGCAGGTCAACAGCGCCCGCTCGATGCGGCGGCCGAGCTCGAGAAAGCGCCAGCCGGCGAGCTGGGTCATGTTCTCTTGCGCGAGACCGGACAGCGACGCGATGATGCGCAACGCCGCCTCGACCCGGTCGTTGATGGCGGCCTCGGCGGGGCCCATCGGCAGCGGCGTGCCGATCATGACGGCGAGATCGCTGATCGCCCGCCAGGCGTCGGGCGAAAACCGGTCGCGGATCATCGACGCCGCGCCACGCGCCGAGCCGGCGAGATAGGGCAGCGAGCCTTCGAGATCGCTGCGCGTCAGCACGGCGCGCGCGGTCGGCGCGGTCAACGCCTGGTTCATGTCGTCCGGAATTGCATTCCAGGCGGCGAGCAGCGCGCCGATGCTGCCGATCACCGGCGCCGCGGCATCGTCGGCCTCGGCGCTGCGATTGATCATGGCGCGAACGAGCCGCAGCGTCGCCTCGGCGCGTTCCACGTAGCGGCCGACCCAGAACAGATTGTCGGCGGCGCGGCTCGGCAATAGCCCCGATGCGCGCTGCACCTGCATGCGCTCCGGCGTCGGCAACAGCGTGGTCTCGCCGACCGGGCCGTGGCTGAGCACCCAGGCGTCGGCGGTGGCGGCGCCGCGCTGCAGGCTCACCGCGCGCGCATCGGCGCTGTCGGCGATGCGCACAAAACCGCCGGGCATGACCTGCCAGCGCGCGCCGACTTTGGCCAGGAACAGCCGCAAGGTGAACGGCCGCGGCTGCAAGCAGTTGTCGCGCCACACCGGCATGCTCGACAGCGTCACCGCCTCCTGCGCGACATAGTCGATGCCACGGTCGCGGATCGATTGAATGAGCTTTTGGCGCTGCGCTGCGTCGAGCTTAGCGACCAGAATTTCGTTGCCCGACCGCCCGTCGGCGAACGATTCGGTGAAGGCGGAAGCGACGACCATGCTGTCGAGCTTGTCGATCATCGCCTCGCGCATGTCGGCGCGGCCGAGCCACCAGGTCGCGACATTCGACACTTTCAGTTCGGCGCCGAGCACGGTCGGCGCCAGCGCCGGCAGGAACGCCAGCATGGCACGGGCCTCGACCAGGCCGGCGCCGAGCGCATTGATGATGACGATCTTGCCGTCGCGCACCGCTTGCAGGAGCCCGGCAACGCCGAGCCGCGACGCGGCGTTGAGCTCCAGCGGATCGGCGAAGTCGGCATCGACCCGCCGCAAGATCACTTCGGTGCGGCGCAGCCCCGACACCGTGCGGATGAAGACGCCGTCGTCGCGCACGATGAGGTCTTCGCCGTCGACCAGCAGCAGGCCGAGATAGCGCGCCAGATAAGCATGCTCGAAATAAGTCTCGTTCAGCGGCCCCGGCGTGAGCAGGCAGGTGCGCGCATCGTCCTGGCGATTGAGCGAAACCAGTTCGGCCTGAAAAGCCTGGAAGAACGGCGCGACGCGCTCGACGCGGGCGGTGCGATAGATGTCGGGAATGGCCCGCGACAGCGCCAGGCGATTTTCGATGGCATAGCCGGCGCCCGACGGCGCTTGCGCGCGATCGTTGAGCACCCACCATTTGCCGTCGGACCCGCGGCCGACGTCGACGGCATAAAAACGCAGATGTGCGCCGCCCGGCGGAAGAACGCCGACCAGCGGCCGCAAGAATTCCCGATTACCCCCAATCAAGGCCGCTGGCAGGCGACCCTCGCCGGTCAGCGTCGCCGGCCCGTAGGAATCCGCCAGCACCGCTTCGAGCAATTCGGCGCGCTGGATGACGCCTTCCTCCAGCTGCGTCCATTCGCCGGGCTCGATGATGAGCGGTACATGGCTGAGCGGCCACGGCCGCTCGAGGCCCGCCGCATCCTCATAGACGCGATAGAACACACCGGAATTGCGCAGGTACCGGTCCGCGGCGGCGAAGCGGCGGTTGATCTCGTCGCTGCCGAGGCCGGCGAGCATCGAGAGCAGCGGCTGCCAGTGCACGCGCACCCGGCCGTCGCCGTCCATCATCTCGTCGAACACGCCTGGCAGGCGCCGGTAGCCGGAAACGAATTGTTGCAGCGCTGCTTGTTGTTGATCGGCCATGGTGTCGAGCTGCGCGGACATGGCGGGATCTTTCAGACCGTGCGCCGCAGATCGAGCGTGAGCGGATATTCGAGCGAAAATTCGCGTGGCGGGATGTCGATCAAGCCGCCGGTGTGGCCGTGATCCTGGAAGCGGGCGCGGCGGCGCGCCTCGGCTTCGTAGGAGTTGACCGGGAAGGTTTCATAGTTGCGGCCGCCGGGATGCGCCACGTGATAGACGCAGCCGCCGAGCGAGCGCCGGTTCCAGGTGTCGACGATGTCGAACGTCAGCGGCGCGTGGACCGGAACGGTCGGCTGCAGCGACGATTCGAGCTTCCACGCCTTGAAGCGCACGCCGGCGACGTATTCGCCGGCCCGGCCGGTCGATGTCAGCGGCACGCGGCGGCCGTTGCAGGTCACCACATGGCTGTCTTCGTTGAAGCCCGAAACCTTGACCTGCAGCCGCTCGACCGACGAATCGACGAAGCGCACCGTGGCGCCGGCATTGCCTTCCTCGCCCAGCACGTACCAGGGCTCGATCGCCTGGCGCAGTTCGAGCTCGACGCCGCCATGATGCACGGTGCCGCAGAGCGGGAAGCGAAATTGCCGCTGCGCCTCGAACCAGACCGGATCGAAGGCGTAGCCGGCGGCTTTGAGATCGTCCAAAACCTCGCTGAAATCCTCCCAGACAAAATGCTCGAGCATGAAACGATCGTGCAGCGCCGTGCCCCAGCGCACCGGCTTGCCGTCGCGCGGCGCCCGCCAGAACCAGGCGACGATGGCGCGCAGCAGCAATTGCTGGGCGAGACTCATGCGGGCATCGGGCGGCATTTCGAACGAGCGGAATTCGACAAGGCCCAGCCGGCCGGTTGGGCCGTCGGGCGAGAACAATTTGTCGATGCAGATCTCGGTGCGATGGGTGTTGCCGGTGACATCGACCAGAATATTGCGGAACAGGCGATCGACCAGCCACGGCGGCACCGGTTCGGCGCCGCCCGGCGGCGGCACGTTGGAGATTGCGATTTCCAGCTCGTAGAGCAGATCCTGGCGCGCTTCGTCGATGCGCGGCGCCTGGCTGGTCGGACCGACGAACAAGCCGGAGAACAAATAAGACAGCGACGGCCGCCGCAGCGAATAAAGCACCAGGCTCTTGAGCAGGTCGGGACGCCGCAGGAACGGGCTGTCGGCCGCGCTCAAGCCGCCGAGCACGACGTGATTGCCGCCGCCGGTGCCGGTATGGCGGCCGTCGATCATGAATTTGTCGGTGCCGAGCCGCGAGGCGCGGGCGTCCTGGTAAACCGATTGCGTGATGGTGACGGCTTCGCGCCAGGATTCCGCCGGCTGGATGTTGACCTCGATGACGCCGGGATCGGGCGTGACTTTGAGCACATTGAGCCGCGGATCGGGCGGCGGCGCATAGCCTTCGACATGCACCGGCAGGCCGAGTTCGGCGGCGGTCGCTTCGATGGTTGCGAGCAGTTCGAGATAATCGGCGAGCGTTTCCACCGGCGGCATGAACACGCACAAGCGTCCGTCGCGCACTTCGACCGACAACGCGGTACGCACCGGCATGCTGCCGGCAGGCGGCGCCGCGGCTGCCGGCGCTTGACGTTTGACGGGCGCCTTTGGCGCCACCGCCGGCACCGCCTTCTCTTTGGCCGGCGGCAGCGGCGTGCGCTCGGCAAACGGATCGGCCGGCACCAGATGCGGATAATCGGCGGGCGCCAGATAAGGCAGCGATTGCAGCGGCAGCCGGAAGCCGAGCGGCGAATCGCCCGGCGCCAGGAACAGTTTGCCGCGGCGCGTGCGCCACATTTCGCTCAGCCATCCGGGCTTCGCTTGCGCAGACCAGCGCCGCAGCGGCAGCACGTAACCCGCCGGCCGGCCGCGATGGGAATCGAACAAGGTGAGGTCGAACAGGTCGAGAATGCGCGCGCGCTCGGCCGGATCGTCGACCTGCGGATCGCTGGGATCGATGTTGTCGGGAACGAGACCTTGCTTGAGCATCCGGTCGGCCGGGTCCTCGTAAGCGGGCTGCACGTAGTCCGCCGTGATTCCCAAGCGTGCGGCAATCCCCTCGGCGAAGCGTTTGGCATCGTCGCGCGACGGCTGCCTGGCGTCGGTCTCGCGGGCGATCAGGTTGTCATCGCGCCAGATCGGCACGCCATCGCGGCGCCAATACAGCGCAAAGGCCCAGCGCGGCAGCGGCTCGCCGGGATACCATTTGCCTTGGCCGTAATGCAGCAGTCCGCCCGGGGCGAAACGATCGCGCAGGCGGCGGATCAGCTCGTCGGCGTGGCCGCGTTTCTTCGGCCCGAGCGCCGCGGTGTTCCACTCGGCCGCCTGATAATCGTCGACCGAAACGAAAGTCGGCTCGCCGCCCATGGTCAGCCGCACGTCGTGCGCGGAAAGATCGGCGTCGACTTTTTCGCCGAGCGCATCGAGCGCATGCCACGCCTGGTCGGAGAACGGCGCGGTCACCCGCGGCCGCTCGGCGAGCCGCTTCACGGTCATGTCGTAGGCGAACGAGACTTCCGCCGGCTCGACCATGCCGGTGATCGGCGCCGCGGAACGGTAGTGCGGCGTCGCGGCCAACGGAATGTGGCCCTCGCCGGTCAGCAACCCGGACGTAGCGTCGAGCCCGATCCAGCCGGCGCCCGGGATATACACTTCGGTCCAGGCGTGCAGGTCGGTGAAATCGAGATCGGTGCCGGCGGGTCCGTCGAGCGGTTTCGTGTCCGGCCGCAATTGAATGAGATAGCCGGAGACGAAGCGCGACGGCAATCCGATGTGGCGGAGGATTTGCACCATGAGCCACGCCGTATCGCGGCACGAGCCGGCGCCGGCGGCGAGCGTCTCCTCCGGCGTCTGCACGCCCGGCTCCATGCGCACGATGTAGCGGATCATGTGCGCCAGGCGCTGATTGAGCTCGACCAGAAAATCGACGGTGTTGCGCGGCTCGCGCGAAATCGACTGCACCAATTCCTTCAGCCGCGGGCCCGCCGGCTCCGGATCGACGAACGACGCCAAATCCTCGCGCAGGTCGGCCGCGTATTTGAACGGCCACTTGTCGGCATAGGGCTCGACGAAAAAGTCGAACGGATTGATCACTTCCATATCGGCGAGCAGATCGACCGTGATGGAAAATTCCGTCGTCTTTTCCGGAAACACGAAACGCGCCAGCCAATTGCCGTGCGGATCCTGCTGCCAATTCACGAAATGCTGGGCCGGCGTGACATCGAGCGAATAGCTCGGGATGCGGGTGCGGCAATGCGGCGCCGGGCGCAGCCGCACGATCTGCGGACCGAGGTTGATCGGCCGGTCATAGGTGTAACGGGTGGCGTGGTGGAGGCCGACGAGGATCGACATGCTGTTACGCGCTACGCTCGGATTTGCCCAAGAATTATGCAATAACCATGCAAGTTCCGGGCCGCCGTCAACACATTTCGACGCGCGGAGTGAAGCACTATGCGCCGTCCTGTTTCTGCGATCGGATTCACGCGAGAAGGCCCAGAAAGCGGCCTTGATCGCTTGGATAGCACTGTGTTCGTGTTGATGATCTTGTCAAGGATCGAAGACCGCCCATTAGCGCGTTTACGCGCGTCTTCGACGCGCTATGGGCGGCGGCGCTTCGCGCCGTCCTTGACAAGATCATCAACACGAACAAACGAGCATCCAAGCGATCAAGGCCGCCATCCGATCAGTCATAGGTGTATTGACCCTGGCGCCCTTTGGCCGTGGTCTGGCCGGTGATAGTCTCGCCACACAAGCCGACAAGGCGATGACGGCCGCCGCTTTGAGCGCGCGGCGCCGCAGGGAGGATTCCATGAAGCACCTGATCAAGCAGTACCTCGATCAAGGCCTGTCGCGCCGGCAGCTTGTCTCCGGCTTGAGCGCGCTCGGCATGAGCACCGTGGCGGCCAAAGCGATGGCGCAAAATCTCAGCCCGGCCGCCCAAAGCGCAGCGCCGGCCGCCGAGGCAGCTCCGGCCGCCATCCGCGAGGTCGATGGCAATGGCGGAAAGCTGTTCGTCGAGCAGCTCAAGGCGGCCGGCGTCGAGCACATCTTCTTCAATCCCTCGACCGGCGATCATCCGATCTTCGATGCGCTGGTCGACGTGCCGGAGATCAACCTGATCAAAGGCATTCAGGAAGGCGCCGTGGTCGCCATGGCCGATGGCTATGCGCGAGCCTCGGGCCGCACCGGCGTGGTCGTGGTCGCCAATATCGGCCTGCCCAACGCCATGACGCAGATGGTCAATACCTGGAAGGACCAGATTCCGATGCTGGTAGCGGTGGCGTCGGTCGATCAGGACGCGCTCGGCCGCGACCAGTGGCAGGAGACCGATCATCACGAATTGATGACCGAACCGATCACCAAATGGTTCTGGCAGGCGCAATCGACCGCGGCGATCGCCGAGACCACGCGGCGCGGCTTGAAATTCGCTTCGACGCCGCCGTGCGGGCCGGTGTTCCTGTCGCTGCCGACCAATACGCTGGACGGGCGTGCCAAGGCGCAGGTCTGGGAGCGCAGCAAGTTCGACGTGCCGATGCGCATTCGTCCCGACAAGGACGACGTCGAAAAAGCCGCGCGCATGCTGATCGAGGCGCAGAACCCGCTGATCAGCATCGGCGACGAGGTCACCTGGAGCCGTGGCCAGAAGGAATTGATCGAGCTCGCCGAGCTTCTCGGCGCGCCGGTCGCCGGCGAGATGGGCAATCTCGGCTATTGGTCGAAACCGTTCCCGACCCGGCATCCGCTGTTCATCGGCACCCATCTGCGCACTATGCGCTATCCGGTCAAACCCGACGTGCTGCTCAATCTCGGCAATCGCTGGGGCGAATTGGCGGCGCCCGGCACAAAGCTGATTTCGATCCGGCTCGACCCGACGAGCCTCGCCCGCGGCGCGCCGGTCGATCTGGCCATGGTGGCCGATCTGAGGCTCGCCATCGCCGATCTCACCGCGGCGATCCGCAGCCAGGCGACCGCGTCGAAGCTCAAGGACATCGCCGAGCAGCGCGCGGCCAAGACGCGAGCCTATTCGGCGCAGATGGCCGATGCGCGGCAAGCGATCGCGCGCGGTTTGGCGGATTCTTCGCCGATCAGCATGGAGCGGCTCGGGCTCGAGCTCGAAGCCAATCTCGACCGCGACACCTGCTACGTCGCCGACGTCGATTCCGGAAAAACCATGGATCCGCTGATGGCGTTCGGCGGCGACGACAAGCAATATTTCGGCACCGGCCCGAACGTTCTGGGCTGGGGCATGGCGGCGGCGTTCGGCGTCAAACTGGCGCGACCCGACGTGCCGGTGGTGTCCGTGGTCGGCGACGGCAGCTTCTGTTTCTCCGGCCCGCAGCCGTTGTGGAGCATGGCGCGCTACAAGGCGCCTGTCACCGTCATCGTGCTCAACAATCACAGCTACAACAACGAGCGCAATCGCATCTGGAATTCGGCCGGCCGGCAGTTCGACACCGCGCGAGACATGACGTGTTACAACGGCGATCCCGACGTCGATTTTGCCAAAGCCGCAGGCGCGTTCGGCGTCGAAGGCGAAACCGTCAAGGAGCCGGGCGATCTCAAAGACGCGTTCGCCCGCGCCAAGACCGCGACGGTCGAGGGCCGGCCGTATCTCCTCGACATCCACATCAAGCGCGAAGGCCTTGGCGCGGTGTCGGAATGGCATCCGCCCTATTCGCTCGCCGACCAGCGAACGCGCAAGGTGTGATCATGCGCATCGCGTTGTCGGGTTTCCTTGTGAGTTTTCTTGCGCTCGTTGCCGTCACTGCCGCGGCCCCGAGTTTCGCGCAAAACGCCAATCCGCTGCCCGCTGGCGACGGCCGCGACATCGTTTCGGTGGCGTGCTCGCAATGCCACTATCTCGGCACCATCGCCAAAATCCGCGACGGCGCCGCCGGCTGGCGGTTCTATGTCAACAACATGGTGCTGCGCGGCGCGCAATTGACGCCGGCAGAGATCGACAAAGTGGTGGACTATCTCGCGCTCAATCTCGGCCCCGGCGCCAACCTGCCGCCGGCAAAGCCGGTAAAACTGCCGGACGGCCACGGCAAGGACTTGGTCGAGACGCGCTGCGGCCTGTGCCACGATCTTGAACGCGTGGCGACAATCAAGCGCAGCGACAAAGCCTGGCCGGTCATCGTCGCCAACATGGTCGAGCGCGGCGCCACCGCCACGCCGGACGAAGCCAAAACCATCAGCGATTATCTGGCGACGAATTTCGGCAATTAGGAAACGCGATGAGCGAAAACCTGTCGGCGTTCATCCAGCCCGGCCGCGTGCACCGGCAGATTTACACCGATCCCGCGATCTTCGAGCTCGAGCTGGAACGCATTTTCGGCGTCGCCTGGATTTACATCGGCCATGAAAGCCAGGTGAAAAATCGCGGCGACTATTTTCGCACCTTCATCGGGCGCAAGCCCGTCGTGCTGGTGCGCGATGCCGGCGGCGCCATCCGCGTCATTCACAATCAATGCGCCCACCGCGGCTCCATGGTGGTCGCCAACGACAAGGGCAACGCATCGGAATTCCAGTGCTGCTATCACGGCTGGACCTATCATCTCGACGGCCGGCTCAAGGCGGTGCCGCTGCAGCACGGCTATCCCGAAAATTTCGATCCGAACAATCCCAAGACCGCGATGACGCAGATGGCGCGAGTGAAGAGCTATCGCGGTTTTGTCTTCGCCAGCGAAGCCGAAGACGGCCCGAGCCTGGAGGACTTCCTCGGCCACATGACCACTTCGCTCGACGACATGATCGACCGCGCGCCCGACGGCGAGGTCGAGATCGCGGGCGGCGTGTTCCGGCACGCCTATGACGCCAACTGGAAGCTCTATCTGGAGAACCTGTGCGACGCGGCGCATCCGATCTTCACCCACCGCTCGTCGATCGACGCGGCGCTGGCGCAGCCCGACGACGTTTATTCGGACGGCTCCGGCGAGATCGCCATCCGGCAGATGCGCCAGAACGGCGCGCCCTATAGTTTCTGGGAATCCCAGGTCGGCATCTGGACCTATCCGAACGGGCATTCCTATCTCGGCGACTATCACGACGACGCCAAGCTGGTGGCGGCGCTGAAAGACCCGGTGTTTCGCGACTACATCGCGGCGATGGAGAAGAAGAAGGGCAAGGCGGAGACCCGGCGCGTGCTCGACGTGCGGCGCTGGAACAGCAACGTCTATCCGAACCTCTCCTTCATGAGCCAGTTCCAGCAATTGCGTGTGGTGCACCCGGTCGCCGTGAACCGCACCGTGGTCTACACCTATAATTTCCGCCTCAAAGGCGCACCGGAGCAAATGTTCCGCAACACCATCAGCTTCGCCAACACCGTCAACGGCACCGGCTCGCTGGTGCTGACCGACGACCTGGAAATCTACAATCGCATCGGCATGGGCTTGTCGAGCGCCGGCGCCGAATGGATCGAGATCGGCCGCGGATTCGAGAGCGACGTGCCGGATGCCCACGGCGGCCGGCGTGGCCAGAATTCGACCAGCGAAGTTTACATTCGCAACATGCTCGACGCGTGGCTCGGCTACATGACCAACGGCCACGCCGCCGTGCGGGAAGCCTCCTAACGCGGCAATGGCAAAAAAATCGAAACGCGTTTCGAGGCCGGCAACGCGCTCGCGGCGACCGTTCGCGGCGCGAAGCAGAACCACTCGACTACCCGCAGGACAATCGCTCGACCTCGAACGCTGCGAGCAGTTTTTATTGCACGAAGCCCGCCTGCTCGACGACGGCAAGTTCGGCGATTGGCTCGCGCTGTTCACGCCCGAAGCCTGGTACTGGGTGCCGAGCGAGCCCGATCAGGCCGATCCGGTCGAGACTGTGTCGCTGATCTACGACGACCGCCGCGTGTTGGAGACCCGCGTGCGTCGCCTCGCCAGCCCGCGCATGTATTCGCAGGAGCCGCGCTCGCGCACCAGCCGCATGATCGGCAACCTCACGATCGAAGAAACGGGAAAAGGCTTCGCCACCGTGCGCTCCAAATTCACGATGATCGAATACCGCCGCGAGCAGCAACGCCTTTTCGGCGGCACCGCGTTGCACCGCCTGGTGCAAGCCGACGGCCGCGTCATGATCGCCTGGAAGCGCGTCGACCTGGTCAATTGCGACGCGCCGCTGGATGGCATTACGATTCCGTTTTGATTGATCTTCATCCCTCCCCTGCAGGGGAGGGTTTTGAGTGTAATAGGTAACATATTGAAATCACGCATCCTCCCTCTCAAATCGCCCGCGCGCGTCCGATCGCGATGGGACGGTAGGAATATTGACCGGTGGGGGGCGGCGCGAACAGATAGGCGATGGGATGGCCGACACCGTCGACCTTGAAATTGAGGACGCCTGAACCGACGCCCTTCTTTCCCGTCGGTGAGGGCTGCCCGTTGATCAAGCGGGTGTCTTCGAAATGTGCCTCGGCCGCGGAATCATAGACGCGCACCGCGTAGAACTCTCCGGAAGGATCGAGCCTCGGCGTTTCCGCAAGGATCACCACATGGCCGGTGTTGTCGCCCGTCTTGATGGTCGGAAATCGCCACGCCATAACGTCGCCGCGGCCGGCGTCGGACAGCAGGTTGATGCGGCTCCAGCCGCCGGTGGATGCAGCGGTCAGCGAAGCGAAGAAATCGTAATATTCGAAGGCGCGGGGTCTCGACTCCGGGTGTCCCGCCTGGGTGTCGATCGGGATCGCTGCCAAATTTTTCGGCGCCGCGGACTTCAGCACGTAAGCGACGAAGCCGTTGCAATCGCAAACATAGACGCCCGATGCCGGATCGATCTTGTCGACGTGCTGATAGTCGGTATGGGTCAGCGTGTTGACGATCGACTCCGCCAACGCCGCAACGTCTTGGGGTAATGTCATCACGATTCTCCCTGAACATTTTACGGATCGGGCGCGAAGCTAGCATGGAGGTTGCGAAACGGCGAGACTGGAGGCGGGGGCTGTGCCGGCGCTATTCGCTGTCGACGCTGCTTTTAAGTCCCCGTCGGCCTATGCAACGCGGTGCGCGTTCGCTGGGCAGTAAGCCATTTCGAGCGGCCCACCAAGCCCAGCGTGAAAGCACGCAAAGCCGGCGGCCAGGTGGTCGGCAGGCCCAAAAAATACGAGATGCGCTGGGTGTGTTCGGTCATCGGCCGCTCGCTGCGTTCCCAGGTTTGCAGCGCGGCGGCGACGTCGTCTTCACGCGCCAGATAAACCGCAAGCGACAGCGCGTTCATCATGGCGCAGCCGCCGCCCTGGCCGATATTCGGCGGCAGCGCGTGCGCGGCATCGCCGACGATGGCGACCTTGCCGGCCGACCAGCGCTTGAGCTTGATCAGGTCGAAGCGGTCGTAGCGGCCCTGCTCGCCGATGCGGTCGATCAGCGTTTCGAGATGCGGAAACGCGCGCTTCCATTCGTCCTTGCGCACCGGCACCGCCTTCGCCACCTCGTCGCTGTCGAGCATGGTCAGCGCGATATAGATGTCGGTCTCGCTGCACGGCGTGTAGAGCAGGCGGCGGGTGCCCGACCAGTATTCGATGGTCTTGGCGCCGCTGGTTTCGGCGCGCTCAGCCGCGGTCTTGTCCATTAACAGCCGGGTGCAGCCGTCGACCAGATATTTGCGCTTCGCCAACAAGGCGAGCCCGTCGCGCAACCGTGAATTGCTGCCGTCGGCGGCGACGATCAGATCGGCCTTAATGCGACGGTCGTCGGCCAGCACAAGCTCGCCATCGGCCGTCGCGCTCGCCGCCGCCGAATTGACGACGATCTCGACCCCGGCCCGCGCCGCCGCGGCGGCAAGCGCATTGATGACGTTCTGCCGCACGATGCTGAACACACGGCTGCCCTGCCAGCGGTGCACCGAGATCAGCCGGTCGTCGCCGTCGCGCACTTCGCGGGTATGGGCGAACGGCGCGCCCTTGACCGCGGCCTCATAGGCGCCGACCGCCTCGAGCACCCGCAAACCGTTCTCGTAGATGTAAATGCCCGCGCCAGTGGTGCGCAGCCGATCGCCGCGCTCATGCACGCGCACGCTCCAGCCGCGCTGCGCCAAGGCGCAGGCCGCGGTGAGGCCGGCAAAGCCGGCGCCGACGATCTCGGCGTGTCGCTTGGTCATGTATGCACGTGAGAAGGCCCAGAAGGCGGCCTTGATCGCTTGGACGGCACTGTGTTCGTGTTGATGATCTTGTCAAGGATCGTAGACCGCCGGAGGCGGCGGCGCTTCGCGCCGTCCTTGACAAGATCATCAACACGAACAACCAGCATCCAAGCGATCAAGGCCGCCACTCCGATCGGAGTTGACTTGTTCCATAAGGAGCAGGGTGACGGATGCAAGTCATCGCATTATGATGGGCGCGACCAATACGGAGGATCTATCCATGGCCCGTCTGCGCCATTTCGCCGTCTGCGTGAACGATCTCGACAAGGCGGCAAAATTCTACGAGACCGTATTCGACCTCAAGCGCATCGCGCGCGAGGATCTGGATATCGGCTCGGCCATCTACATGAGCGACGGCACGATCAATCTCGCTTTGCTCAATTTCTCGACCGGCGCCGGCACCGCGGCCTCGGACCTGAAAAATCCCAAAGGTTTTGTCGGCGCGCATCATTTCGGCTTCCAAGTCGACGATCTCGTCGAGACCCAGAAGAAAATCGAGGCCGCCGGCGGCAAATTCTTCTTCGATCTCGGCGACGAACGTCACGGCAATTTCGAGCGCAAGTTCAAGGACCCCGACGGCGTCATCTTCGATATTTCCAAGAACGGCTGGCAGGGCACCGATAGCTACGGGAAGAAATAGTTCATTGTCATGCTCCGCGAAGGCGGAGCATCCAGTAATCACGGATGGCGAGTACTGGATCGTCCGCCTTCGCGGACAATGACAGGATCACGTGACAAACTGGTTAGTGAACAGATCCTCCACCGGCGACTTCTTCTCGATGATGCCGGCTTTCAGATAAAAATCCTGCAGCTTGGCCATCCGTTCCGGATCGACCGCGCCGAGCTCCTTCTGCCCCGGATAGATCAGCTTGTCATAATAGGCGAAGGCTTCCTTGACCTGGCCTTCCTTGCCGGTCCATTCCGGCACGAATTTCACGAAGTCGGTCGCCGCCGTATTCGGATCGTCCATGATGTCCTTCATGCCGCGCAGCGCCGCCTTGACGAAGGCGCGCACCAAGTCGGGCTTGTCCTTGATGATCTGATCGGACGCGGCGACCGCCTGCGCCATATGCGGAAAGAACTCGTCGGTCGGCAGCACCTTGACGGCGACGCCGGCGGCTTCGACCGGCGGAATCCAGTCCGGCACGCCGGCCATGCCGACCGATTTGCCGGTGGCGACCATCTGCCAGACGCCGACCGGACCGGCGGACTGGATATCGACGTCGTCCTTGGTCAGGCCGGCGCTCGCGAGCAGGCCGAGCAGCGCATAAAACGTGGTGTCCTGGAACGACATCACGGTGATAGTCTTGCCCTTGAGGTCGGCCGGCTTTTCGATACCGGAATCGGCGCGCACCACGAGCTGCATGAAACCCTTGCCGCCGAACAGGCAAACGATCTTCACCGGCACGCCGTTTTGTCTGACGATAATGGGCGCGTCGGCGACGATGCCGCCGAGCGGCACATTGCCGGCGCCCACTTGCTTCGCGACGTCAACGCCGCCGCGGCCGGTAGCGAAATTGACGTTGAGCCCGGCTTGCTGGAAATAACCCTTGCCTTGAGCGAGCCGGATCGGCCCGAATGCCGGCAGCAGCGGCGGTGCTGGAAACAAATAGGTAATGGTCTCGTCTGCTCGCGCCGGCGCGCCACCCAAAACACCAAGGCCGAGCGCGATACCTCCCGCGCTTTGCAGCAAATGACGTCGCGATAATCTGTTGACGCGGTCGAACATAAATTGCTCCTTCGTGCGCGGGGCGGCGGCGATGTTGCCGCTCTGGCCCCGCCCTATCGGCGATCCCAGTCTTTGCCACTATACTTGAGCTACTATACTGAAGCTTTTTGGGCGGCGATATGCGCGCAATCGGCCCAACAACACCGGTCGTTCATGTCCGACGTCGTCCGCCTCGAATACCGCAACGTAACGATGCGTTTTGCGGCGACCGGCAACCGCGGCGTGCTCACCGCGGTCGAGCGCGTGAGTTTCTCCGTGCGCGACGGCGAGGTGGTGTCGCTGATCGGGCCGAGCGGCTGCGGCAAGAGCACGCTGCTCAATATCGGCTCAGGGCTGACGGCGCCGAGCGAGGGCGAAGCCTTCGTCGACGGCGAGCGTGTCGCCGGGCCGAACGCCCACGTCGCCTTCATGCTGCAAAAGGACTTGTTGCTGCCGTGGCGCACTGTCGCCGAGAACGTCATGTTCGGCGTCGAGATCCAAGGCGTCCCGGCGGCCGAGCGCCGGCAGCGGGCGCAAACGCTGTTGGAGAATTTCAACCTCGCGGAATTTTCCCATCACTATCCGCACCAATTGTCCGGCGGCATGCGCCAACGCGTGGCGCTGGCGCGCACGCTCGCCGTCGATCCCCACGTGCTGCTGCTCGACGAGCCGTTCTCCGCCGTCGACGCGCAGACCCGCATGGTGCTCCAGCGCGACCTGGCGCAGACGCTCAAGCTCGCCGGCAAGACGGCGCTCCTCATCACCCACGATCTCGCCGAAGCCGTGACGTTGTCCGACCGCGTGCTGGTCATGAGCCGGCGGCCCGGTGCCATCATCGACGAAATCTCAATCGACATGGCGGGGCGCGACAATCCGATCGCGCGGCGCCACGATCCAAAAGTGAACGATTACGTCGCGCGGCTGATGGATCGGCTCGACATCGGCCACGCTTCGCTGGAGCAGGCGGCGGGAGGCGGCGCGTGAGCGGCGACACACGCTCAGCGCAGATGCGCAAGGGAACCGCCGCCAGCGCGGCGCTGTTGGTCGTCTTTCTGGCGGCGTGGCAATGGGGACCGGGCCTGCTCGGCATCCCATCCTTCATCGTGCCGCCGCTGTCCGCGGTCGCCGCCGAGTTCGGCCACGCCTGGCGGTTCGACCATCTCTTGCTGCACACCGGCGTCACCGTGGCCGAAGTGCTGGCCGGCTTCATCCTCGGCAGCCTGCTCGGCGCTTTCGCCGGCTACATGCTCGGCATGTCACCGGTCGCGGAACTGGCGCTGTCGCCCTATATCCTGGCGCTGCAGATCGCGCCCAAGGTGGCGTTCGCGCCGCTATTCATTCTGTGGATGGGATTTACGGTCTATCCGAAAATCCTGGTCGCCATCCTGATCGTGTTCTTCCCCGTCATGGTCAACGTGCTGACCGCGGTACGCACCGTCGATCCCGACCTGATCAATCTCGCCCGCGCCTTCAAGGCGACGCGGGCGCAGATTTTCTGGAAGATCGAATTCCCCACCTCGATGCCGCCGATGTTCGCCGGCCTGCGCATCGGCGCCACGCTCGCCGTGGTCGGCGTCGTGGTCGGCGAACTGGTCGGCGGCAATGTGGGCCTGGGCTATCTGCTCACCTTCGGCGAAGGCCAAGCCAACACGCCCTTGGTGTTCGTCTCGATCGTGATGCTGACCGTGGTCGGCGCCATCGCCTATCTCGGCGTGATCCTGGTCGAGCGCCGCGTGCTGCATTATCTGCCGGCACGCAGTGTCGGCGGAAATATTTAGCGGCAGCCGTCGCGATATCCTACTTAGCACCAGCGCCGCGCAACTGAACAAACTTTTGCAGCGCATCGAACCAAAACGGCGCTCCGAACAGCGTCGACAGGGCTGTAATGATCCATCCGGCTATGGCAAAGATCCAGTGCGGGCCATTCTTCATATCCTTGACGTATGTGATTGCGTCGTTGTCCCAGCCAAACGGCAATCCCAGGCCTTGGAACTGCTTCAACGCATCTACCGTCGACGCCCCGGACGCGATCGTCAGCGGACCAATGGCCTTGATGACCGCCGGCTGATCCCATAAAGCCTGGGCAATCCTCACGGAATTGAGATTGAACGCGATCGTGACTATCAAGGCGATAATAATCGTCCACAGTTGCGTCTTTCGCTTATAAGCACCGGAGACGCGATCCATGCTCTGATTGAACCAGTCGGCAATCCCACTGTTGATCTTATTTATATCTCCACCGGCGCGTTCCACGATTCCGTTGAGCACCTGTTTCAGCTGGTCGTCCGAAACGTTGGCATTAATCTTACCCTTCAGATCGGTAACGACGGCGTCAATCTTTTCCTGCGGCGCCGGCAGCACAACGCCGGACGATATGCCCGCCAGTTCGGTTAAAGCCGTGGCAAACTGTTTCGCATCGATGTAGGAGGGTATTACGGTGGGCGCCCTATCCTTCGTAGCGGCGCCATCTGCTTGCGGGTTGATGAGGCCGTGATTGTAAATGTTCAACGCCAACCCGGTGAAATTCTGGTCGTTGAGAAGGTCCTTGATGCCTTGCAGCAGGGTGTTTGCCCGCCAACCGCTCGCCGAAGCAATCGCTTCAGTCGCCGTGCTTGTGATCAGGCTGATGATGAGAAACGTGAAGATAAGTCCAACTGCAAGGTCGAGAATCGTACTGCCGAACATGTCATCCTCCCCTGTTTGGTCCCCGCACAGCAACCGGTACGCGTGCGCCTGATTCTCCGGCGCAACAAGCTTTGACTACACAACCATAACGGGCGCAGCAAATGGAATTTGTTCATTCTGCTTGGCGCTGGGAGAGCATGTCGCCGACGGTGGATCATGTCTGGATGTCATGCCGGGCGGCCACTTCGGCCCGATTGCAGAGTTCTTCCGATAGTCCACCCTGACGACCAGCAGCGAGCGACTAGGACGGAAAATGCTCGGCGTGCCAGTCGGCTTCGAGGTTCGGATTGATCTTGCCGTCGATCACGAACACGCCGGGGGCGCCTTCGGCGACCCAGGCTTTGACCGGATCGAGATCGTTCAGCGTGCGCACCGTGGCGGCGCGGGCGCCGTAGCCGCGGGCGATCGCGGCGAAATCGGTGTCGGGAAATTTCACGATGTCGGTGGAAAAGCCTTGCCGGCCGAAGTAATGGACTTCGGCGGCGTAGGACGCATCGTTGTAGACCAGGATGCACATCCGCAAGCCCAGGCGGACCGTGGTTTCCATGTCGGCCATCGACATCAAAAAACCGCCGTCGCCGGTGCCGAGCACCGCGAGTTTTTCGGGATTGGCGATGGCCAGGCCGATGGTTGAAGGCAGGCCGAGGCCGACCGACTGGAACGAATGGCTCAGGCACGAGGCGCGCGCGTCCGGCACCCGCAAATAACGCGGCACCCAGCCGCAGAAATGCCCGGAGTTCGACGCCACCACGCGGTCGGTCGGCAAGATGGCATCGACCGCTTTGCTCAAGGTGCGCGGATCGATGAAGTCTTTGCTCGATTCATCGGGATGCGGGAAGTGATGATTGTCGCCCGAGCGGATGCGCTCGCGCATCGCGTTATTGCGACGGCCGGCTTTGCTGCCTCCCCGCTTACCAAGCTCCGCCAGCAACGCTTGCGCCGTCGCCTTGGCATCGCCATGCACGGCAAGCTGGACCGGCATCTGATAGCCGAGTTTCGGCACGTCGATATCGACCTGCGCGACCACGGCGCCGGGGGCGATGAGCTTGCCTTTCTTGGTGGTCCACTGCGTCAGGCTGGCGCCGAACGCCAGGATGACATCGCTTTCGGAAATCAGCTCATCGGCGACCGGCGATGAGAAGCCGCCACTGATGCCGACCGACCAGGGATTTCCGGAAAACAGCCCGTGGCCGCACACCGATGTCGCCAGCAAAGCGCCGGCGCCGTCGGCGAGCGCCACCAAGTCCTGCTCGGCGTCGGAGATCACAGCGCCGCGGCCGCCGAGAATGAGCGGACGCTGCGCGCGCGCCAATGCATCGGCGAGGCGCTCGACGGCGCGCGGATCGGGATGCAGCCGGCCCGGCGCCGGCGGCAATTCCAGCGGCGGCAAATTCGATGCGAGCGGCGCGTGCTGCACGTCGAGCGGCATACTCAAAACCACGGTCTGCCGGTCGCGTAGCGCGCGGGTGACGGCGCGCAGCATGTCTTCGCGTGCGGAGCCCGGCGTATGCAGCCGCTCCGACACCGCGCCGACGGACCGGACCATCTCGCCCTGCTCGATATAAAAATTGTTCTTCACCGCTCCATGGGGAACATCGCCGGCCAGAACGAGGAGCGGCGTCCGGCTTTTCGCGGCTTCGGCGATGCCGGTCAGCGCATTGGTCAGCCCCGGGCCGGAATGCACGCTGACCAGCGTGAGCTCGCCGGTCGCTTTGGCGTAGGCGTCGCCCATCGCGGCGGCGTTGCCTTCGTGACGCGCGGAAATGAGCTCCACGCCGGCTTCGACCAGGCCATGGGAAATCTTGAAATTGGCAGTGCCGAGCAGGCCGAAGCAGCGCCGCGCGCCGTAGCCGGCGAGGTCCCGCGCGACCACCGACGCGACCGTTGGATTACCGCTCATTTGTGCCGCCTTCCCTGCCGACCGACTTGAAAATCCTAGACAATACAAGGTTATGATTACACAGCCCCGGACCCCACGGAAGACTTGGGATAAAGCTTCAAACTTAAATCTTCAAGCTTGAAATATATCGTCTGGAGTGCCATCATTATGGGCGCGTTCCAAGAAGGACGGCGGCACCCCATGAAGATCGCTTGTCTCGGCGGCGGCCCGGCCGGTCTTTATTTCGCGATCAGCATGAAGCTGCGCGATGCCGCGCACGACATCACCGTGTTCGAACGCAACAAGCCGGACGACACCTTCGGCTGGGGCGTGGTGCTGTCCGACGAGACCTTCGAGAACCTCGCCAAGAACGACCCGCTCAGTGCCGGCGAAATCCGCCGCCATTTCGCTTACTGGGACGACATCGCGGTGCATTACCGCGGCTGCAAGATCGTCTCGACCGGCCACGGCTTTTCCGGCATCGCGCGCAAGAAACTGTTGCAGCTCCTGCAGCAGCGCGCCCGCGAGCTCGGCATCGATCTGCGTTTTCAGACCGAGATCACCAGCGCCGCGGAATTGGCCAAGACCCACGACCTCGTCGTCGCTGCCGACGGATTGAATTCCAGGACGCGCAACGAGTTCGCCGCCTATTTCAAGCCCGGCATAGAGACGCGGAAGAACAAATTTGTCTGGCTGGGCACCCACCAGAAATTCGATGATGCCTTCACCTTCATCTTCGAGGAGACCGCGCACGGCTGGATCTGGGCGCACGCCTATCAGTTCGATGCCGATACGGCGACGTTCATCGTCGAATGCGCCGACGACACCTGGCAGAAATTCGGCTTCGGCACGATGAGCCAGGACGAGGACTGCCGGGCCTGCGAAAAAATCTTCGCAAAGTATCTCGGCGGCCATCGGCTGATGTCGAACGCCACGCATGTGCGCGGCTCGGCATGGCTGAATTTTCCGCGCGTGCTGTGCGAGAAATGGTCGTACGAAAACATCGTGCTGATGGGCGACGCCGCCGCCACGGCGCATTTCTCCGTCGGCTCCGGAACGAAACTCGCCATGGAGAGCGCCATCGCCATGGCGGATTATATGTGCAGCGAACCGACCATGGCGGCGGCGTTTGCCAAGTACGAAGATGCGCGGCGCACCGAAGTGTTGCGGCTGCAAAGCGCGGCGCGCAATTCGCTTGAATGGTTCGAGGACGTCGAGCGCTACCTGCATCTCGATCCGGTGCAGTTCAATTATTCGCTGCTGACGCGTTCGCAGCGCATCAGCCACGAGAATTTGCGGCTGCGCGACAAGGCATGGCTCGAAGGCGCCGAGGCCTGGTTCCAGCGTCTCGCCGGCGCCGGCGACAACACGGTGCGGCGGCCGATGTTCGCGCCGTTCCGGCTGCGCGACATGCGACTGAAAAACAGGGTCGTGGTGTCGCCGATGGCGCAGTACAAGGCGATCGATGGCTGCCCGACCGATTGGCACCTCGTGCATTACGGCGAACGCGCCAAGGGCGGCGCCGGTCTGGTCTGCATCGAGATGACCTGCGTCAGTCCCGAGGGGCGCATCACGCCCGGCTGCACCGGGATGTACGCGCCGGCGCACGAGGCGGCGTGGCAGCGCATCGTCGATTTCGTCCACGCCGAGACCGATGCAAAGATCTGCTGCCAGCTCGGCCATTCCGGCGCCAAGGGCTCGACCCGGCCCGGCTGGGAGGAGATGGACGCGCCGCTGCAATCCGGCAACTGGCCGGTGCTGGCGCCGTCGGCGATCGCCTGGTCGCCGCGCAACCAGGTCGCGCGCGCCATGACGCGCGCCGACATGGATTTGGTGCGCGATCAATTCGTCGCGTCGGCCGAGATGGCGGCGCGCTGCAACTTCGACATGCTCGAAATCCATTGCGCCCACGGTTATCTGCTCTCGTCGTTCATCACGCCGCTGACCAATCGGCGCAATGATGAATACGGCGGCTCGCTGGAAAACCGCATGCGCTATCCGCTGGAAATCTTTCACGCGGTGCGCGCGGTGTGGCCGGCAGAGAAACCGATCTCGGTGCGCATCTCCGCCAACGATTGGGTCGGCTCGGATGGCATCGAGCCGCGCGACGCAGTCGCCATCAGTCGCATGTTGCAGGAGGCCGGCGTCGATATCTGCGACGTGTCGGCCGGCCAGACCTCGATCGCGGCGCGACCGGTCTACGGCCGCATGTTTCAGACGCCGTTCTCCGACCGCATCCGCAACGAGACCGGCATGGCCACCATGGCGGTCGGCAACATCTTTGAGCCGGACCACGTCAACTCGATCCTGATGGCCGGGCGCGCCGACCTCGTCTGCCTGGCGCGGCCGCACCTCGCCGATCCGTATTGGACCTTGCACGCCGCGGCAAAACTCGGCGACCGCGGCGAGACGTGGCCGCAACCTTATTATGCCGGCCGCGATCAGCTCTATCGGATTTCCGGCAGCGCCGAACCCGTGCCAACGGCGGTATGACCATGAGCGTCAGCGGCAAACACGCACTCGTCACCGGCGGCGGCAGCGGCATCGGCTCGACCATCGCACTCGCCTTGGCGGAGGCCGGCGCGGCGGTGACGATTTGCGGGCGGCGCCGGCCGCAGCTCGATGCAATGGCGTCGCGGCACAGAAATATCCGTGCCGAAGTCGCCGACGTGACCGATCAAAAATCGATCGCGCAGCTCTATGACCGCGGCCCGTTCGACATCGTCGTCGCAAATGCGGGCGGTACAGAGAGCGCACCCGCGGAAAAAATTTCCGCGGAGCTTTGGACCAAGACACTCAACGTCAACCTCACCGGCGCGTTCTTTTCGGTGCAGCCGGCGCTTACTGGCATGCGCGCGAAAAAATGGGGCCGCATCGTCTTCATCGCCTCGACCGCCGGCATCCGTGCCGCGCCTTATATCGCGTCTTATGTCGCCGCCAAGCATGGCGTGATCGGGCTGATGCGAACCTTGGCGCTGGAAACCGCCAAGGACGGCATCACCGTGAATGCGGTGTGTCCGAGCTACACCGAGACGCCGATGCTGGAACAAGCGGTGGCGCGCATTGTGGCGACGACCAAGCGCAGCGAAGCCGAAGCGCGTGCGCTGCTGACGGCCAGGAATCCGCAAGGCCGCTTCATCACGCCGCAGGAAGTCGCCGACACGGTGCTGTGGCTGTGCACGGAAGGCGCCGCCAGTATCACCGGCCAGGCCATCTCGCTGTCGGGAGGCGAGACATGGTGAGCGCGCCGCTGCCGGCCATAGCGGAACCAAAAGAGAGCGACAGCAAATCGCGGTTGCGGCTATGGATCAGGCTGCTGCGCGCCAGCCGGCTGATCGAAAGCGTGGCGCGCGAACGGCTGAAAGTGCAATTCAACGCTACCCTGCCGCGCTTCGACGTGATGGCGGCGCTCTATCGCAAGCCTGATGGCATGCTGATGAGCGAGATTTCGCGTTTTTTGATGGTGTCGAATGGCAACGTCACCGGCATCGTCGATCGCCTGGTCTCCGACGGCCTGGTGGCGCGCGCGCAACGCAACGGCGACCGCCGCACCTCGTTCATCAGCCTCACCCGCAAGGGCCGCGCGCTGTTCGCCGACATGGCGGCGGCGCACGAAAGCTGGGTCGATGAATTGCTCGGCGGCCTCTCGGTGCGCGACGCCGAGCAGATGTCGGCCAAGCTGAAATCGTTCCGCAGCGACTGGGAGGGCGAAGCATGACCAAAACGATGGCGGCGCTTAAGCCCAAACACTTTCTCTGGCGCATGGACGGCGCCGTCGCCGTCATCCAGCTCAACCGCCCGGAACGCAAGAACCCGCTGACCTTCGAGTCCTACGCCGAATTGCGCGACACCTTCCGCGACCTCGCTCATGCCGACGACATCCACGCCGTGGTGCTTTTGCCCAACGGGGGCAATTTCTGTTCCGGCGGCGACGTCCATGAGATCATCGGCCCGCTGGTGGCGATGGACGCAAAGCAATTGCTCGCGTTCACGCGCATGACCGGCGATCTGGTCAAGGCCATGCTTCATTGCGGCAAGCCGATCATCGCCGCGGTCGACGGCGTCGCCGCCGGCGCTGGTGCCATTATCGCGATGGCGTCGGATTTGCGTCTCGCCACGCCCGCCGCGCAGACCGCGTTCCTGTTCAATCGCGTCGGACTCGCCGGCTGCGACATGGGGGCGTGTGCGATCCTGCCGCGCATCATCGGCCAGGGCCGCGCCGCGGAATTGCTTTACACCGGCCGCGCCATGACGGCGCAGGAAGGCGAGGCCTGGGGCTTTTTCAACAGGCTCGTTGCCGCCGACGCGCTCGAGCGGGAAGCGCTGGCGCTCGCGAAAAAAATCGCGGCGGGGCCGACGTTTGCCAACGGCATCACCAAGACGCAACTCGTTGCCGAATGGTCGATGAGCCTCGATCAGGCCATCGAGGCCGAAGCGCAGGCACAGGCGATCTGCATGCAGACCAAAGATTTCGAGCGCGCCTATCGGGCGTTCGTTGCCAAGGGCAAACCGCTATTCGAGGGCAACTAGTGGCGGACAAAAATTTCCTCAGCTGGCCGTTCTTCACCGACCGCCATCGCGCGCTGGCCGAAGCCATCGAGCATTGGTGCGCGGCGAACCTGCCGGCGGATCATGGCGACGTCGATGTCGCCTGCCGCGATCTGGTGCAAAAGCTCGGCGGTGACGGCTGGCTCGCCCACACCGCGCCTGATCCCGACTCCCCGGCAGCGCTCGATGTGCGCACGCTCTGCCTGATCCGCGAAACCCTGGCGCGCCACGATGGCTTGGCCGATTTCGCTTTCGCCATGCAGGGCCTCGGCGCCGGGCCGATCAGCCTGTTCGGCAATGCCAAGCAGCGCGACTGGCTCAAGCGCACGCGCAGCGGCGGTGCCATTGCGGCCTTCGCGCTGACCGAGCAGCAATCCGGCTCTGACGTCGCCAATATCGCGCTGACCGCCAAGCGCTACGGCGACGGTTATGTGCTCGACGGCGAAAAAACCTGGATTTCCAACGGCGGCATTGCCGATCTCTACGTGGTGTTCGCGCGCACCGGCGAAGCGCCCGGCGCCAAGGGCCTCTCCGCTTTTCTGCTGCCAGGAAAATTGCCGGGCTTCTCCGTTGCCGAGCGCATCGATGTGATCGCGCCGCATCCGCTGGCGCGGCTGAAATTCGAACGCGTGACCGTACCGGCCTCCGCCATGATCGGCGCGCCGGGCGACGGTTTCAAAATCGCCATGGCGACGCTCGATATTTTTCGCGCGACCGTCGGCGCCGCAGCGCTCGGTTTCGCCCGCCGCGCGCTCGATGAATCCGTCGCGCGCGCAAAAGGCCGAAAACTGTTCGGCGGCCCGCTCGCCGATCTGCAGATGGTGCAAGCATCGCTCGCCGAGATGGCGCTTGACGTCGACGCGGCGGCGCTTCTGGTCTATCGCGCCGCCTGGGCCAAGGACAACGGCGCCCCCCGCGTCACCCGCGAGGCGGCCATGGCGAAGCTTTATGCCACCGAGAGTGCGCAACAGGTGATCGACAAGGCGGTACAGCTGCACGGCGGCGATGGCGTCCGCCATGGCCACATCGTCGAGCGGCTCTATCGCGAAATCCGCGCGCTACGCATCTACGAAGGCGCGTCCGAAGTGCAGAAAGTCATCATCGCACGGCAAGTGCTTTCAGGAGCATGACCATGGCGCCGCTCGGCCGCTCGGCCCACACCGACACCTTCACCCGCGACAATCTCCCGCCGCCGCCGCAATGGCCGGAGATTCCGCTGCACGGCTTCGATTATCCGGAGACGCTCAATGCCGGCGTCGAACTGACCGACCGCATGGTGGCGCGCGGTTTTGGCGACCACGTGGCGCTGATCGGCAACGGCCGCCGCCGCACCTATAAGGAGCTCTCCGACTGGACCAACCGCATCGCTCACGCGCTGGTCGAGGATTTCGGCATCAAGCCCGGCAACCGCATCCTGGTCCGCTCCGCTAACAATCCGGCCATGGTGGCGTGCTGGCTCGCCGCCACCAAGGCCGGCGCGGTGGTGGTCAACACCATGCCGATGCTGCGCTCAGGCGAGCTGGCGAAAATCGTCGACAAGGCCGAAGTGGCGCTGGCGCTGTGCGATACGCGGCTGATGGACGAAATCGCCACCTGCGCCAAGACCTCGAAATTCCTCAAGCAGGTGATCGGCTTCGACGGCACCGCCAATCACGACGCCGAGCTCGACCGCATCGCGCTGAGCAAGGCGGTGACGTTTAACGCGGTGCCGACCGGCCGTGACGATGTGGCGCTCCTCGGCTTCACCTCCGGCACCACCGGCGAGCCGAAGGCGACCATGCATTTCCATCGCGATCTGCTGATCATCGCCGATGGCTATGCCAAGGAAGTGCTCAACGTGACGCCCGACGACATTTTTGTCGGCTCGCCGCCGCTTGCCTTCACCTTCGGCCTCGGCGGGCTGGCAATTTTTCCGCTGCGCTTCGGCGCCACCGCGACGCTGCTGGAGAACGCCTCGCCCGCCAACATGATCGAGATCATCGAGACCTACAAAGCGACCATCTCGTTCACGGCGCCGACGGCTTATCGCGCCATGCTGGCGGCGATGAATCAGGGCGCCAACCTGTCGTCGTTGCGGGCGGCGGTGTCCGCCGGCGAGACCTTGCCGGCGCCGGTGTTCAACGACTGGGTGCAAAAAACCGGCAAGCCCATTCTCGACGGCATCGGCTCGACCGAGATGCTGCACATCTTTATTTCCAACCGCTTCGGCGACGCCGCGCCGGCCACCACCGGCAAGCCGGTCGGCGGCTACGAGGCCAAGATCGTCGACGACGACATGAAGGAGAAGCCGCGCGGCGAAGTCGGCAAGCTCGCGGTGCGCGGCCCGACCGGCTGCCGCTATCTCGCCGACAAGCGGCAGAGCGCCTATGTGCGCGACGGCTGGAATTTGACCGGCGACGCGTTCACCCAGGACGAGAACGGCTATTTCCACTTTGCCGCGCGCAACGACGATATGATCATCTCGGCCGGCTACAACATCGCCGGGCCCGAGGTCGAAGCGGCGCTACTGTCGCACCCCGACGTCAAGGAATGCGCGGTGATCGGCGCGCCGGACGAAGGCCGCGGCCAGATCGTCGAGGCCCACGTCGTGCTCGCCGAAGGCGTCATCGCCGGCGTCGATACGGCCAAACGCCTGCAGGATCACGTCAAGGCGACCATCGCGCCATTCAAATATCCGCGCGCGGTGAAATTCACCGACGCGCTGCCGAAGACGCCGACCGGAAAAATCCAGCGCTTTCGACTGAAGCCAGGGGCTTCGTGATCTTCTCCCTCTCCCCGTTGGGGAGAGGGTTGGGGTGAGGGGCGCGGGCCTCGCGGTCGGAACCCCCTCACCCCTACCCTCTCCCCTCTGGGGAGAGGGAGTTCGCCGCGTCAAGCCTATGGCATCATTTTTCTCAAAGAGTTGGACACATGCCTGAGCCACATCAATTCCTCCATCCGCAACACTGGAAAAAGCCAAAGGGCTTTGCCAACGGCATCGTGGCCGAAGGCCGCGTGGTGTTTCTTGCCGGCCAGATCGGCTGGAATGCCGAGCAGAAATTCGACAGCACGGATTTTGTCGCGCAAGCGCGCCAAGCCTTGGCGAACATCGTGGCGCTGGTTGCCGAAGCCGGCGGCGGACCCGAGCACATTACACGGCTGACCTGGTTCGTTATCGACAAGAAAGATTATCTGTCGCACTTGCGCGAATTGGGCGACGCCTATCGGGCCGTGATGGGCAAGCATTTTCCGACCATGACGCTGGTGCAGGTCGTGGCCTTGGTCGAAGATTTGGCCAAGGTCGAGATCGAAGCCACCGCCGTGGTGCCGCATCGATAGGCCCGGCGTAGAATTCCGAAAGGTTTGCCGATGGCCGACATGGACACCGCGACGCGCGAGCGCCTGACCGAGGCGGCGCGCGCCTGCCGGATTCTCGATATGGAGGGGCACGGCGATATGACGCTCGGCCATCTCTCGGTGCGCCAGGCCGGCAGCCGCGGATTCTGGATGAAGCGCAATCAGATCGGGCTGGGCGAAGTGTTGGGACCTGAGGACTTTGTGCTGGTCGATTGGGACGGCCAACAAATCGCCGGCAGCGGCGGCCGGCATTCCGAGTGGCCGATCCATTCGGAGATTTTTCGCGCACGTTCGGACATCAACGTGGTGGTCCACACCCATCCGTTCTACGCCAGCGTCTTTTCGGCGGCGACCGAACCGTTGCAGCCCTATACGCTCGACGCCGATCAGTTCACCGACGTGCCGCGCCACGAGGCCGACGTGGCGCTGATCACGCTGAAGAGCGAAGGCGAAGCCATCGCGCATTCGCTCGGGCAAAGCTTCGCCATGCTGTTGGGCAATCACGGCGTGGTGTTTTGCGGCGCCAGCATCGAGCAGGCGGTCTGCAGCGGAATATTTTTGGAAAAAGCCTGCAAGGCCCATGTCGTCGGCCGCGCCGCCAACCTGAAGACCAATATGCCGGACCGCGCGGTGCGCGATAAGCGGCACCAACAAATCTCGACGCCGGCGCACTGGCAGCACTCGTACCGCTATTTCTGCCGCAAGCTCGAGGCGCGCGCCGAAGCCTGCGGCGGACCGGCGATCTTCGGCTGAACGGGCAATGCGCGCGCATGAACATTGAGACGCCCGGCAGCGAAGTCCGCTACGTCGGCCAACCGCTGCGCCGGCGTGAGGACATCCGCTTCCTGCGCGGAAAAGGGCAGTTCGTCGATGACGTGGCGCCGCCCGGAACGGCGTGGTGCGCGTTCGTCCGCAGTCCGCATGGCCACGCGCGCATCCGCGGGATCTCGACAAAAATCGCCGACAGCATGCCCGGCGTGCTGCTGGCGCTCACCGCCGAAGACTGGAAGCGCGCCGGCCACGGTGAGCTCACGGTGGTGCATCCGATGCCGTTTTCCGACGGCCGGCCGATGAACAATGCGCCGCGGCCGGCTTTCGCCAGTGACAAAGTGCGCCACATCGGCGACATCGTCGCGGCGGTGGTGGCGGACAGCCGGTTCGCAGCGGAAGATGCCGCCGAGGCGGTCGTGGTCGACTACGAGCCACTGCCCTGCGTGTGCGATCCGCGCGCCGCGATCGCGCCCGGCGCGCCGCTTGTGCATGAGCGCTTCGGCTCCAACATCGTGTTCGATATCGAGCGCGGCAGCCGCGAGAAGACGGAAAGCGCGCTGGCCGACGCCGCCAAAATCGTCGCGCTCGACCTGCACAACAGCCGGCTCGCCGCCAATCCGCTGGAGCCGCGCGCCTATCTCTGCGAATACGACGCGGCGAGCGATCGTTACACGCTCTACGCCACGACCCAGCAGCCGCACTACCTGCGGCGCTGGCTGTCGCTCTACACGCTGCACATCCCCGAGCACAAAATCCGCGTCGTCTCCCCCGACGTCGGCGGCGGTTTCGGCGTGAAGGGGAATTTTGCCGTCGAGGTCTCGACCATCGCCTGGGCCGCGCAGCTGCTGCGCCGGCCGGTGCGCTGGACCGCGACGCGCACCGACACGTTTCTGTCTGACGCCCAGGCGCGCGATCACCATACCCGCGCCCGCATGGGCTTCGATCGCGACGGCCGCATCGTCGCCATGCAAGTCGATACGCTGGCGGCGCTTGGCGGCTACTTGAGCAATTTCGCGCCGAGCATTCCCGGCAATTCGTATCCGCAAACCATCACCGGGCTCTACCGCACGCCGAACCTGCATTTGCGCGTGCGCGGCGTTTATACCAACACGGTCCCCGTTGATGCGTATCGCGGCTCCGGCCGGCCGGAGGCGACCTGGACCAACGAACGGCTGATCGAACGCGCCGCCCACGAGCTCGGCATCGATGCGGTCGAGATCCGCCGGCGTAATCTGATCGCCCGCGCCGACTTTCCCTATCCGGCGCCCGGCGGCCGCACTTACGATTCCGGCGATCCACCGGCATTGCTCGAAAAGCTCTTGGCGCTGGCGGATTACCCGGCCTTGCGCAAGCAGCAGAGCGAACTGCGGCGGCAAAACATTCTGATGGGCATCGGCCTGGCCTCTTTCATCGACAAAGCCGGCACCGGGCCGAGCGCCAATCTCGCTCTGCGCGGCGGACTGCACGGCGGCTGGGAGAGCGCGATCGTGCGCGTGCACTCCGACGGCAAGGTGACCGTGCTCTCCGGCAGCCATTCGCACGGCCAGGGCCATGATATTACTTTCGCGCAGATCGCCGCCGACCGGCTCAAGCTCGATATCGACGACATCCGCCTGGTCGAGGGCGACACCGATCGTATTCCATTCGGCAACGGCACCTGGGGCGCGCGTTCGGTGTCGGTCGGCGGCACCGCGATCTACCGGGCAGCGGACCGCATCGTCGCCAAGGCGCGGTCGATCGCCGCCGAGGCGCTGGAATGCGCGGAGCCCGACATCGTTCATGAGCGCGGGCGGTTCCGGGTGCACGGCACCGATCGCAGCATCGGCTTTGCGACAATAGCCGACCTCGCCTATCACGGCGCAAAACTCGGCGATAACGGAGAGCCCGGCCTCGAAGTCACCGAGTTCTACGATCCGCCCGACACCAACGATCCGCAGGCGATGCATCTCGCTGTCGTCATCGTCGATCCCGACACCGGCGCGGTCGAGCTTCGCGCGCTTTACGGCGCGGACGATTGTGGCATGATCGTCAATCCCATGATCGTCGAGGGCCAGGTGCACGGCGGCATGGCCCAGGGTGTCGGCCAGGCATTGATGGAACACATCGTCTACGATCGCGACGGGCAGCTGCTCACCGGCAGCTTCATGGACTACGCCATGCCGCGCGCCGCCGACTTGCCGGCGTTTTGCACCGGCTTCATCGCCACGCCAGCGCCGAGCAATCCGCTCGGCGTCAAGGGCGGCAGCGAGAGCGGGACGATCGGCGCGCCGGCCGCCATCGGCAACGCCGTGATCGACGCGCTGTGGCACCTTGGCGTGCGCGATATCGCCTTGCCGATCACCGCCGAAACAGTCTGGCGCGCGCTGAAAATCGCGCAAGAGAACCCGTGACCGAGAAACCCGCAACCGTTGCCACGCGCATTGCCGACGAGCTGGCGTCGTGCGGCGTAAAGCTCGTCGCCAGCCTGCCCGACAACTGGCTGATGGACGTGATCAAGACCATCGAGCATGACGATCGCTTCACCCACGTTCCCGTCAACCGGGAAGAATCCGCGATCGGGCTGTGCTCGGGCGCCTATATGGGGGCGATGGGATCGGCGGCGCTGATGGGCGCTTCGGGCTTCATGACGGTGATCTACGCGCTGACCAAGATCAATTACACCTACGAAATTCCGCTATTCCTGATGGCGACCTTGCGCGGCGCGGTCGGCGATCATCACAAGCATCACATCTCCAATGGGCTTTATCTGCGGCCGGTGCTGGATGCGATCAGCATGCCGTATCAGATCATCGAAAAGCCCGACGACGTCGGCCTGATCTCGCGCTGCTACCACCACACCCGCACGTTCTCGCGGCCGATGGTGGTGCTGTTCACGCGCGACCTCTTACGCGGGGGGCATTGATGAATTACGTCGAATGCTTCCGCGCCATCGCGCGCCATCGCACCGACGAGATCGTCATCACCTCGGCGGGCAATTCCGGCCAGGCCTGGTGGGCGGCGACGCGCGATTCGGTGGCGAGTTTTTATCTCGACGCCTCGATGAGCCTCTCCACCATGTTCGCCTCGGGCCTGGCGCTGGCGCAACCCGATCTGAAAATCTGGGCGTTCATGGGCGACGGCGCTTTCGCCATGAATCCGG
This sequence comes from uncultured Alphaproteobacteria bacterium, assembly GCA_963756245.1. Lineage (GTDB taxonomy): Bacteria > Pseudomonadota > Alphaproteobacteria > Rhizobiales > Xanthobacteraceae > BOG-931. The sequence continues at coordinate 69,832 of CAVWOI010000025.1, read as the reverse complement.
GCATGCTGATGGTCGAGCGGCAGATGAACCTGCCGAACCTCACGCACTTTTTGGTCTCTAATCGCGTCTACGGCGCGACCTCGAATGCCGGCCTGCCGAATGCCGCCGACAACGACTACGCGGCGATCGCGCGCGGCTTTGGCCTCGAACGCGTGTTTGCGTTTCGCGATCTCGCTACGCTCGAACGCGATTTACCGGCGCTCAAAACCGCGAACGCGCCCGGGCACACCTTCGTGGTGCTCGAAGTCGAGCCGTTCTCGGACGCCGAGCAGAAACTCGAGCAGCCGCCGTTCGACGGCCCCGAGCTGAAATTCCGCTTCGGCCGGCATGTCGAGAGCCTGACCGGCTGCGATATTTTCGGGTACAAAATATAAGCGCGCTGTCATGCCCCGCGAAGGCGGGGCACCCAGTAATCACCAACGGGATCGGCGATTACTGGATCATCCGCCTTCGCGGATGATGACAGTGAGGGGACGCAGACAATCAAAAATACGTATCCAACACGATCTTATGAAATTCCGGCAGACGCGGCCCGGCGGCCCGCATCAAATCGCCGACCAGGCGCTGCAAATCCGCGCCCGACATATAGTCGATCTCACGATTGGTCTTGGCGCCCTCTTCCAGCACCGCCGGATCGGTCAACACTTCGGCAAAGATGCCGCGCAAATAGTCGACGCGATCGGCCGGCACCTCCGGCGCCGCCACCATGGCGCGCTGCGCCTCGCCGATCTGTTCGCGCAAACTCACGATCCAGGTCTTGTCGGCGGGCAACGTGGCGGCTTCGCGCAAGGTCGGCACGTCGGGTAGATGCGACCAGCGCTTGGCGCCGAATACCGCCAGCGGCTTGATCTGGTCGATGTGCAGCAGCGCCGAATCCGCCGACAAGAGGCCGGAATTGACTTCGTTGCGGATGACGGCGAGCGACATGTCGCCGGAGCCGCGATAGCCGGTGACGATTTTCGACTTCAGCCCGAGCACGTAGGAGATCGTCGCCTGGACGTCGCTGATGTCGTCGGCCGGGCCGGTCGCCGACCAGGTCAGCGGGTCCGCTCGCAGCGCCGCGGCGATCGACTGATAGCGCGCGTCCTTGCCGACGAACCACAGCTTTGGCGCCGACGCCAGCTTGGCGAGCCAGTTCAGCTTGGTGACGTCCCAGGTCGCGCCCGGCCGCACCAGCATCTGGCTGAGGATGGCGGCTTCGGCGCTGCCATTCATGATCGTCAGCCCGTCGGCCGGCCGCACCAAGAGCGTCGCCAGCGCGGCGAGCCCGCCATTGCCGTCCTTGTTCTCGACCAGCACCGTGGCGCCGAGTTTTGCGGCCAGCACCGGCGTCACCAGGCGCGCGTAAATGTCGTAGCCGCCACCGGGCGGCGAGCCGACCAGGACGCGGACGGTCTTGCCGCGATAGAACTCGGCGGCGGTCTCGGCACGCGCCCGCCGCGGCGCGGCGAGCGATGCCAGCGTTGCGGCCCCGAGAGCGGCGAACCGCCGCCGGTCGAGCAGCGATCGACCGGAACTGCGATGCTTTAAACGGTGTGGCCGCATGCGCTTTCAAGAACTCGAAATGTGTGCGGCTTTTACTTTAAACTGAAGATCGCGGACAGGGGCGGCCCGGCAAAACCCGGCCAACGTGGCGCATTGCCGCGCTTGCTGTTAACACTCCCTCCGCAAGGTTGAAGCCGGAGTTGGCGATGGCTGCAGCGCTGCCGATGAACAGGATCGAATGAGCTCGCGCGCCGCCTACGACGACGTGGTCGTCGCCTGCCCGACGACATTGCCGTATGTGCGCTACTCGATCCACGGCGCCCATTGGTTTCTCGCCGGCGCTCTTGCCGCGCTGCTGAAGCGCTCGGGCCTCGCCAAAGATCGCATCGACGGCCTGTGCGTGTCGAGCTTCACGTTGGCGCCGGACAGCGCGGTCGGCCTGACCCAGCATCTCGGCCTCACCTTGCGCTGGCTCGACCATATTCCGATGGGCGGCGCCTGCGGCATCGTTGCGCTGCGCCGCGCCGCGCGCGCGGTGCAGTCGGGCGACGCCGACGCCGTCGCCTGCATCGCCGGCGACACCAATCACACCGACTCGTTCCGCCTGAATCTGGCGACCTTCAGCCAGTTCGCGCGCGACGCCGTCTATCCCTACGGCTCGGGCGGCGCCAATGCGAGCTTCGCATTTCTCACCGCCTATTACATGCGCACTTATGGTGCGAAGCCCGAAGACTTCGGCAAGCTCTGCGTGGCGCAGCGCGCCAACGCGCTAACGTTTCCGACCGCCATGATGAAGAAGCCGCTGACGCTCGACGACTATCTGACCGCGCGCGTGATCGCCGAACCGCTGCGGCTTTACGACTGCGTCATGCCCTGCGCCGGCGCCGATGCCTTTCTGGTGCTGCGCCGGGGCGAAGCCGAAAAACGCGGCCTGCCCTATGCGCGCATCCTTGCCACCATCGAGCGGCACAATGCCTTCCCCGACGATCCTATACAGTATCGCGGCGGCTGGGCGCTGGACCGCGACGAGATGTATGCGCAGGCCGGCGTCGGCCCCGGCGATATCGACGTCGTCGCGGCCTATGACGACTATCCCGTCATCAATGTCATGCAGATCGAGGATCTTGGTTTTTGCCAGAAGGGCGAAGGCCCGGACTTCGTGCGGCGGAACACGTTTACCGCCGACGGCTCGTTTCCGCTCAATACCTCCGGCGGGCAACTCTCCGGCGGCCAGGCCGGCGCGGCCGGCGGTTTCCTCGGCCTGGTCGAGGTCATCCGGCAGATCACCGGGCAATCGCTCGGCGCCAAGGTGCCCGATGCGCGCCTTGGTCTGGCGAGCGGCTTCGGTATGATCAATTACGATCGCGGCCTGTGCAGCGGCGCCGCCATCCTCGCAGCGGGGCAATAAGCCAAGGAAATAAACAATGACGCGTCCTTTGGTGCGGCCGCCGCGCAAAAATCCGATCCTGCGCACGCGCGTGCCGACGCTGCCGCCGGGCGGCCGCAGCCGTGTCGCACACGGGCTGACCGCCGCCGCGGCGCGCGGTGAGCTCGAGCTGCAAGTCTGCCGCGACTGCGGCACGGTGCAATATCCGCCGCGCGAGGCCTGCCGCAAATGCCTGTCGCACCGGCTCGACTGGCGCGCCCAGGATGGCGCCGGCGAGCTTGTTTCAGAAACGACGCTGCATCACAGCAACGAACTGTTCTACCGCGAGCGCATGCCGTGGCGGCTCGGCGTCATCAAGCTCGACACCGGGCCGGTCGTCGTCGCCCATGTGCACGGCGATTGCCCGCCCGCGCCATCGCGCGTGCACGTCCGCGCCGGTCTCGACAAAGCCGGCCAGGCCGCATTGATCGCGGTGCCGCAGAAGGACACGCCCGACATGGCCGACGATCGCCAGCTTCGCGAAATGACCTGCGATCCCAAATTCCGCAAAATCCTGATCACCGACGCCAAGACGGCGCTCGGCCAGGCGCTGGTCGAAGCCGTCGTTGCCGCGGGCGCCGACCTGGTCTGGGCCGGCCACGCCGAGCCGTGGAAGAAGCCGCCGGATTTCGAGCGCCTGTCGCAGCTGCCGCAGGTGTCGCTGGTGCCGCTCGATCTCACCGATTCGCGCGCCGTCAAAAATCTTGCCGGCGAGATCGGCGGCCGCGTCGACATCCTGATCAACACCGCGGATCATCACCGCACTTACGGCATCGCGGCGCGTGAAGGCATCGAGGTGGCGCGCGCCGAGATGGACATCAATTATTTCGGCCTGCTGCGCTTGGCGCAGGAATTCGCGCCGGCGATGCGCGCGCGCGGCGCCGACGGCCAGTCGAGCGCGGTGGCCTGGGTCAACCTGCTGTCGGTCTTCGCGCTGTCGAACTTTCCGCCGCATGGCACCTATTCGGCATCCAAGGCCGCCGCGCTGTCGCTGGCGCAATGCCTGCGCGCCGAATTGGCGCCGGCCGGCGTGCGCGTCGTCAACGTCTTTCCCGGGCCAATCGACGACGAGTGGAGCCAGGCGCTGCCGCCGCCGAAGATCGCGCCGGAACGGCTCGCGGCCGACATCGTCGGCGCGCTGAAGAGCGGCGCGGAAGATGTTTTTCCCGGCGACATCGCCCAAGACTGGCTGGCGCGCTGGCGCGACAATCCGAAAGCGCTGGAGCGCGAGCTTGCGCTCACGCCGCAATGATCTGACAAGGACGCGCGATGAGTGAGCCCGTGCTGCTGCAACTGATCGCCGATCTCGCGGCAGGACGCATCCGCGTCGTCGACCTCACGCAGACGCTGTCGCCGGAATTTCCACAAATCGTGCTGCCGCCCGAAATGGGACAGGCGTGGCCGTTCCGCATCGAGGAAGCGTCGCGCTACGACGCGCGCGGGCCGGGCTGGTACTGGAACAATTTCTCCTGCAGCGAACATACCGGCACGCATTTCGACGCGCCGATCCACTGGATTTCGGGCCGGCATCTGCCCGACAACTCGACCGATACGATATCGGCTGAGCGCTTCGTCGCGCCCGCCTGCGTCATCGACTGCTCGCGCGAAGCTGCCGCCGACGCCGACTTCCTGCTCAGCGCCGATTTTCTGCGCCAGTGGGAGCGCCGTCACGGCCGCATCCCGGCGGGATCGTGGATCCTGATGCGCACCGACTGGTCGAAGCGCACCGATCCCGTCGCCTACCAGAACATTGACGCCACCGGCCAGCACACGCCGGGACCCGATACCGACGCCGTGAAATTCCTCGTCGACGAGCGCCAGGTTTTGGGTTTTGGCTCGGAGGCCATCGGCACCGATGCCGGACAGGCTTTTCATCTCAAGCCGCCCTATCCGTGTCACTACTATATGCACGGCTCCGGCCGGTTCGGCCTGCAATGCCTGACCAATCTCGACCTGTTGCCGCCGACCGGCGCGGTGATCTTTGCCGCGCCGCTGAAGATCAAGGACGGCAGCGGCAGCCCGTTGCGCGTGCTGGCGCTGGTGCCGTCGTCGGCGAACGCACCCGCGCGCGCCGGAAAAAAGGCCGGCGCCAAGACAGTTGCAAAAACCGTCGCGAAGAAAGGCGGCGTCCAGAAGAGGCGCCCAAAGAAACAGCGATGAGCGCCGACGATATTCTCGCTGCATTCCCGGCCGGCGACCGCACCCTGCCGGCGATGCTGCAACGGCAGGCGCGCCGTTACGGCGACCGTACATTGTTCAGATGCGCCGGCGCGAACTGGCGCTTTGACGAAGCCCCCGACATCGCCGCGCGCTTTGCCGCAACGCTGGCCGCCGCGGGAATTCGTCCGGGCGACCGCGTCGCCATCATGTGCTCGAACCGGCCGGAATTTCTCGAAGCCTATCTCGGCTGCGCCTGGCTCGGCGCGATCGCGGTGCCGATCAATATCGCGGCGCGCGGGCCGCAGCTTCGCCACATCCTGAACAATTCCGGCGCACGGCTCCTCGTGATCGAAGCGGAACTGCTTGAAGCGTTGCGCCATGTCGACTTGAGCGGCGTGGCGTTGGAGCGGATATGGCTGATCGGGCGCGGTGCGCCGGCGTCATTCGATCGCATCGAGGTGACCGGCATTCCGCCTCGCAACGACGCGCTTGCCGCCGCCGCGATCGATCCGGCGCAGACCGTCGCGATCCTCTATACATCAGGGACGACCGGCCCATCGAAAGGCGTGTGCTGTCCGCATGCGCAATATTTCTGGTGGGGATTTCATGGCGTCCGCAATCTCGGGCTTGGCGAGAGCGACGTGCTGTGCACGACACTGCCGCTGTTTCATACCAACGCGCTGGGCACGTTCCATCAGGCTTTGCTGACCGGCGCGACGCTGGTGGCCGCGCCGCGTTTTTCCGCCTCGCGGTTCTGGCAGACCCTGATCGCGCATCGCGCCAGCATCACCTATCTGCTCGGTGCCATGGTGCCGATCCTGCTGTCGCGTGAGCCGTCGCCCGACGAGCGTGCGCACGCCGTCCGCCTCGCGCTGGCGCCCGGCGTGCCCGCGCATCTGCTCACCGCGTTCGAACAGCGCACCGGCATCCGCCTGATCGACGGTTACGGCTCGACCGAGACCAATTTCGTCATCGGCGGCATCCTGGCGGAGCCCCGTCCCGGCTGCATGGGTCAAGTGTGCGCCGGCTTCGATGCGCGCATCGCCGGCCAGGACGGCAAAGATGACGGCAAGGATGCGGCCGATGGCGAGCCCGGCGAGCTTGTGCTGCGCTCCCATGAGCCGCTGGCTTTCGCCACCGGCTATTTCGCCCTGCCCGACCAGACCGCCGAGGCCTTCCGCGACGGCTGGTTTCACACCGGCGACCGCGCCGTGCGCGATGCGAACGGCTATTACCGCTTCGTCGACCGGCTCAAGGATGCCATCCGCCGCCGTGGCGAGAATGTTTCGTCATTCGAAGTGGAGCAGGTGCTGCTCAGTCACCCGGACGTCGATAATGCGGCGGTCTTTCCGGTGCCGTCCGAGCTCGCCGAAGACGAGGTCATGGCCGCCATCGTCCGGCGGCCTGACAGTCCCCTCACCGAACACGCGCTCTGCGAATTCTGCCGGCCGCGGCTGGCTTATTTCGCGGTGCCGCGTTTCATCGAATTCGTCGACGCATTGCCGGTGACGGAGAACGGCAAGGTGCAGAAATTCAAGCTCCGCGACCGCGGCGTCACCGCCCGCACCTGGGATCGCGAGAGCGCACTGGGCCGCCGCTGATCCTCAGCGCTCCGGGTTGCGCAGCCGCATCAGGATCGTATCGAGATGGCTCATGACCGTTTCGCCGGCCGCATCGACCAGCGCGTGATGGCCGCTGACGATGCCGCGATCGGGCTTTGATTGCGAGCGCCGCTTGTCGCGCCAGGTCAGCTCGAGCGTCAACGCGTCGCCGGGATGCGCCGGACGATGGAAGCGCACCTCATCGAGGCCGAAGCCGGCGATGACGGTGCGGCGGAACGGCAAGCGGTGGATGAGACGCATCTTGACCGCGAGCAGATAAAGTCCCGGCGCGGTAATGCCGCCGTGCCGGGCGGCGTAATCCTTGTCGACGTGGATCGGCAATGGGTCCCAGGCCGCGGCGAAATCCAGCAGCTCCTGCTCCGGGATCACGTAAGGCCCGGCGCGCAGGACGGCGCCGGGGTTGACGTCCTCATAGAAAATATCGTCCATCGCCGTCGTCTCGTGTTAGATCGCAACGCAAAATGTTTGCAGCGCGGGGACCGCACATGGCTGAATCATCATCCCGACCGGCTCGCATCTGGTACCAGAGCTTCGTCCATCCGGTCGAGCAGGCGCCTTATATCGAACGGCTGCAAGCGTTTCTGCGCCAAGTTGCGGCGCCGGATATCCAGTTCGAAGTCCACGGCCTCGACCCTCCCGATCGTCACTTCCACCCGCTGACGGAATTCCGCTGCGCCGCGCAGGTGATCCGCCACGCCATCGACGCGGAGCGCGATGGCTACGACGCCTTCGTCATCGGCCATTTCCAGGAGCCGGGCCTTTTGGAAATCCGCGGCGCGGTGGACATCCCGGTGATCGGGCTCGGCGAGGCCAACCTTCTGGCCGCGCTCGCCATGGGCGGCCGCATCGGTCTCGTGACCATCGACCCGAGCTTCATCACCTGGCACGAGCGCCAGGTGATGGCGCACGGGCTCGACCAGCGGGTGGTCGGCGTGCGCGCCATCCGCGCCGACCTCGGCAGCTTCATGCGCGCCTTCACCGACGCTGAGAGCTATGCGCAAGTCCGCGCCGAATTCATCGAGCAAGTGCGGCCCATGGTGGCCGACGGCGCCGAGGTCATCCTGCCGGCCGGCGGCCTGCCGATGCTGTTGTTCGCGCGCGAATGTCCGTTCGTCATCGATGGCGCGCTCGTGCTCAGCGGCATCGCGGTGACCGCGAAGGCCGCCGAGATGGCGCTGGCTTTGCACCGGCTCACCGGCTCGGTGATCAGCCGCCGCGGCACCTATGCCAAGGCGTCGGCGGCGTGCATTGAGGAATATATGCAGGGCCGATGGTGATGCGGCTCACGGCGTCAATTGCCGCCGCATCATCGGATAATGCGTGTTTTTTCCGGTGAATTTCGGAAAGCTGTGAAAGTGCGCACGCAACTCGTGGCGCACCGGCGACGCCATCGCGGCATTGAAGGCTTCGGGCGAGTCGAACGCGACTTCATTGCCGATCATGTAATTAGCCGGCGGCAGGATGCCGGACGCGCCGGCGTCGATCGGCAAATAGCACAGCACCGATCTGATCTGCGGCAGCTTGCCGAGGATCGGCGGATGGTCGGCGACATAATGAGAGACGAATTCCGCCACGTTCTCCGCTGGATGGTGGTAGCGCACCACATAGGAGAACGGCGCGCGCAGCGGCCCCGGATCTGGCGCGCCGGCGACCGGAAAGAACCGCCGTTCGAAACCCGTGCCGGTGGCGGCAAGGGGCATTCCGGCAAGGCTTTGCCCAAAACGCGGATCGGACAGGCCGGCTTGCAGTTTTTCTTTTGTCGGAAATTGCAGCATGGCCATCAACAATGGCCCGGGGCCGTCGTCGTTGAACGGATCGTGGGTGCCACCGTGGATCGGCTGGTAAAGATCGACGGCGGACAATCCGGGCAGCGCCGTCCAGGCCGGCGCGGCGTGCCGCTCCGCCCACGCCTGCACCGCCTGCTCGTGCGCGCGATCGCCGCTGCAGGCGATCTCATAGACAAAGTCGGTCACGATTGTCCTCGATTTGGCGTCCCGCCTCCGGGGCGTCGGCGCATCATGGCGCAGGCCAAGTCTGCTGTCAGGAGAAAATGTCTGCTGTCAGGAGGCAGCGAAAACCGCTGTCGCAACAAAGTGATCGTCGCGTTGGACTTTGGTCCAGTATCGGACGCCGGAATGTGGCCTACTCTTTACGAAACGACACTGCGCGCAAGCGCGCCTACCCTATCGCCTTAACGATCGCCTCGATCAACACATTCGACGGAAACGGCTTGGTCAAGAATGCAATGCCGCCGACGGCCGCGACTTTCCGCCTGATCGTCTCGTCGTCGAACGCCGTTATGAATATGGTTGGATATTTGTAACCATCCGCCAACAATTGATGCACCAGTTCGACGCCGGAAATGTCGCCGAGCTGAATGTCGGTGACGAGGCAACTGGCCTGGCTGGTCGCGGCCGCAATGAGGAAGGCTTCCGCTGAATCGAAGGTTTCCGTGCCATAGCCGAATGCCGACAGCAGAGCCGCCACGGCCTCCAGCATCTCGGCATCGTCATCGACGATCGCTACGATTTTTTTCGGCAGTGAAGGCACGAAAGCTCCGGAATTATCGCGACCGCCTGGCTCGCCCATCTGTTGTTTGTTTGGGTCAGCGCTTTGTGCTGGTTCGGTTGCGACGCTTTTTGCGACGGCGGAAGCGGCTTGATATGCGCGACTTCCGCCGGCGTCTTGCTATAATCTGCCAAAACCATGTCCGCCCATGCCAATGCGGGCTGGAGACGATCGATCGCCGGAAACGCTGAAGGTGACGTCGTGCATGATCCCGAGGCCACACGCCGCGACCCGCTGCCGACCGCCGGCGGCGGCATAACGCGGCTCGCCTACGCCCACGCCAAGCAAGCCGGCGTGGAGCTCGAGCCGGTACTGAAAAAGGCGCATCTGACCGTTGCCGAAATTGAAAATCCCGACGCGCGGCTGCGGGTCCGCGACCAAATCCGGTTTCTCAATCTCGCTGCCGCCGCCGTCCAGGACGATTTTCTGGGATTCCATCTTGCCCAGCCGTTCGATCTTCGCGAGCTGGGCTGGCTCCATTATGTGTTGGCATCGTCGGACATCATGGGCGACGCGCTCAAACGCGGCGCGCGATACAGCTCGATCGTCAACGAAGGCATATCGCTTAAATATATCGACAACGGCGACGTCGCCTTGACGATCGACTATGTCGGCGTCAGCCGTCACCTGGATCGGCATCAGATGGAATTCGTGATGACGATGCTGGTCCGCCTGTGCCGGCAGCTGACCGGCCTTCGCCTGGTGCCAAGCCGCGTGCGATTTGCCCACCATCGAGAAAGCATTCCCGCGGAATTTGTGGAATTTTTCGGCAACGGGGTCGAGTTCGGCGCGGCGGCCGACGAAATCGTATTCGCGACCGCCATCAAGACCATGCCCGTCGTCAGCGCCGACCCCTATCTGAACAAGCTCTTGATTTCCTATTTCGACGACGCGCTGTCGCGCCGGCCGTCGAGCCGCAGCTCGTTCCGCTCGAGCGTCGAGAACACGATCGTGCCGTTATTGCCGCACGGCAAAGGCCGGGCCGGCGAAATCGCGCCCCGGCTGGGATTGAGCCAACGGACATTTGCGCGGCGGCTGTCGTTGGAGGGCCACACTTTTTCCGAGGTTTTGGAACAGCTGAGGTCCGATCTCGCCGAGCGCTATCTGACCGACCAAAGCCTGTCGATTTCCAAGATCGCGTGGCTGCTCGGCTATCAAGAGGTCAGCGCGTTCACCCACGCGTTCAAGCGGTGGACCGGCAAGACGCCGCGCGAGGCACGCGCGCAGATCTCTACTGAACCCCCGCCGGCGGCAAAGCGTTCGACCCAAGCTTAGCGAGGCACCAAATTTTGCCGCCCGGCGCGCTACGCGGTGCCGTCGTGCAGCTGTTTGGCGCGCGACACGAGATGGTCGGCCGCGGCCTCGGCGTCTTCGAGATCGTCGCAGCGGCAGCTGTCGAGCGACGACCGGGTCGTGTGGCAATAGAGCTCGAGCCAGAAGAGACAGTCCGCGGTCGATCGGCCTTGCGAAAAATCGATCAACCGCACGTCATAGTCGCCGTAGCGTTTGAGCGTGATGGTCTTCGAGCCATCGCCGGCTTCCGGCACGAGCGCGAGACCCACATAGGCATTATTGAGGCGCCCCAAAGGCCCGTTTCTCTTGGTCAAAATCGTACCTGACAATTGCATCATGTGAACAAGTCCGCTGTTCGCAGCCGGGCGGCGCGATGCTCGCCCGCGGAAGATCAAGGCCGCAATGCTGTCCTCGCCGGACGGCAATACGCCGGCATCGGCGGGGCGGCCTTATTGCCACGCGGGTTGCGGGCGCGTCTTGCTATTTTCTGCCAAAGCTTTGTTGGAACATCGCCATCTCAGGCGATGAAGAATAGCCGATGGCATCGCTCGATTATGCATGCGCGCCCCGGCATGGCAGCGCCGCCCGGCGCACTTATTTGCGCTCCTCGCGCCGGCCGCATCCGTGCCATAAACTCCCTTCGCTGAGCCGATAACGGGAGACGCTTTGGTGGCATTGGCCCGCGTAAACCTGGAGGACAAATACACCCTCCAATCCGGACGCATCTATCTTTCCGGCATTCAGGCGCTGGTGCGGCTGCCGCTCATGCAGCGCGCGCGCGACCGCGCTGCCGGGTTCAATACCGCGGGCTTCATCTCCGGCTATCGCGGCTCGCCGCTCGGCACCTACGACAGCGCGCTGTGGCAGGCCAAGGCGCTGCTCGAGAACAACGACATCCGCTTCCAGCCCGGGCTGAACGAAGACCTCGCCGCGACCGCGGTGTGGGGCAGCCAGCAGGTCGGCCTGTTTCCCGGCGCCACGGTCGATGGCGTGTTCGGCATCTGGTACGGCAAAGGCCCCGGCGTCGACCGCTCGCTCGACGTGCTGCGCCACGCCAATTGGGCCGGCACCGCGCCGCATGGCGGCGTGCTGGCGATCGCCGGCGACGATCACGGCGCGCAAAGCACCACCACCGCTTATCAGTGCGAACAGGCGTTCGAGGCGGCGATGATGCCGATCCTCAATCCGGCGACGATCCAGGATTATCTCGATCTCGGGCTGTTCGGTTTCGCGCTGTCGCGGTTTTCCGGATGCTGGGTGGCGTTCAAGGCGGCGAGCGAAGCGGTCGACAGCTCCGCGTCGGTCTACGTCGATCCGCAACGCGTTGCTGTGACGACGCCGAGCGATTTCGCCATGCCGCCGGGCGGGCTGCACATCCGCTGGCCGCGCGGCGGCATGGATTGGGCGGTCGAGCAGGAGCGCCGCCTGCACGGCCCAAAGCTCGCCGCAGCGCAGGCATTCGCGCGCGCAAACGGCCTCGACCGCGTGGTGATCGATTCGCCGCAACCGCGGCTCGGCATCGTCACCACCGGCAAGGCCTATCTGGACGTGCGACAGGCGCTGAGCGAGCTCGGCATCACCGAACAGCGCGCCGCCGCGCTCGGCATCCGTGTCTATAAAGTCGCGCTGGCGTGGCCGCTGGAGCCGCAAGGCGCGCTGGCCTTCGCGCGAGGCGTCAAAGACATTCTGGTCGTCGAAGAGAAGCGCGGCTTCGTCGAGAACCAGCTGGTAAAACTCCTCTACAATGTCGAGGCGTCGCGCCGGCCGAGCATCGTCGGCAAGACCGATGAGGCCGGCGCGGTGCTTCTTCCTTCAACCGGCGAGCTGACGCCGACCATGGTGGCGCGCGCCATCGTCGCGCGCTTGAGACGGCTCGGCGACACCTCTCAAGTCGATCGGCAATTCGACGAACGCCTGGCGCAGCTCGAAGCCTTCGAGCGACCGGCGCAACCAGTGTCGAGCATACAGCGCACGCCGTTTTTCTGCGCGGGCTGTCCGCACAACACCTCGACGCGGGTGCCGGAAGGCAGCCGCGCCATGGCCGGCATCGGCTGCCACAGCATGGCGCTGTTCATGCCCGACCGCCACACCGCCACGCTGACCCACATGGGTGGCGAAGGCGTCAACTGGATCGGCCAAGCGCCGTTCACCACCGAGCGCCACGTTTTCCAGAATCTCGGCGACGGCACCTATGCCCATAGCGGCCTGATGGCGATCCGTGCCGCCGCCGCCGCGGGCGTCAATATCACCTACAAGATTCTCTACAACGACGCGGTCGCCATGACCGGCGGCCAGCCGGTGGAAGGCGCGATGACCGTGGCGCAGATCGCCCAGCAGGTGCTGGCCGAAGGCGCGCGCCGCGTCGTCGTCGTTGCCGACGAGCCGGGCAAATATCCGAAGCATGCCGGCTTCCCCGCGGGCGTCGCCATCCGCCATCGCGACGATCTCGACGCCGTGCAGCGCGAGCTGCGCGACATCGCCGGCCTCACGGTGCTGATCTACGACCAGACCTGCGCCGCGGAAAAGCGGCGCCGCCGCAAACGCGGAAAATTTCCCGATCCGCCCGAGCGTGTCTTCATCAACGACGCGGTCTGCGAAGGCTGCGGCGATTGCTCGGACAAATCGAACTGCATCGCCGTGCTGCCGGTCGAGACCGAGTTCGGCCGCAAGCGCCGCATCGATCAATCGAGCTGCAACAAGGATTTTTCCTGCCTCAAGGGCTTTTGCCCAAGCTTTGTCACCGTGCGCGGCGCCACGCCGCGCAAGCTCGGCGGGCTCGCGGCGAATGACAGCCTGTTGGCCAATTTGCCGGAGCCGAAAGCGCCGCCGCTCGAGCGGCCCTATGGCATCCTCGTCACCGGCGTCGGCGGCACCGGCGTCGTTACGCTGGGCGCGCTCATCGGCATGGCGGCGCATCTCGAAGGCAAAGGCTGCACCGTGCTCGACATCAGCGGGCTTGCGCAAAAAAACGGTGCGGTGATGAGCCATGTGCGGCTGGCGCCGCGGCCGGAAGACCTTTACGCGGTGCGCGTCGCCTCGGGCGGCGCCGATGTGCTGCTGGCCTGTGATCCGGTGGTGGCGGCGAGCCCGGCGGCGCTGTCGCGCCTCCAGACCGGCGCTACCAAGGCCATCATCAACAGCCACGCGCAGCCGACCGCGGCCTTCATGTTCAAGCCGGACATCGATTTCGAGACCGCCAAAATGCTCCACGCCATCAAAACGGCGACGGGCGACGGCGGCGCCGACAGCATCGACGCCACTGGGCTGGCCGCGGCGCTGATGGGCGATTCCATCGCCGCCAATCTGTTCATGCTGGGCTATGCCTTCCAGAAAGGTTGTGTGCCGCTTACGCTCGCGGCCATCGCGCGCGCTATCGAGCTGAATGGCGTCGCGGTCGACACCAACAAACGTAGTTTTGGCTTCGGCCGCCTCGCGGCCTACGACCGCGCCCAGGTCGAAGCGCTGGTGCGCGGCGCGTTGCGCGACGATGCGACGCCCGAACCGCAGGACCTCGACGCCCTGGTGGAGCACCGCGCCGCTTTTCTTAAAAGTTATCAGAGCGCCGCTTACGCGCAACGCTATCGCGACGCGGTGCGGACGGTTCGCATCGCCGAAGCAAAGCTCGCCCGCGGTTTGTCCGGCCTGGCCGAGGCCGTGGCGCGCAACCTGTTCACGCTGATGGCCTACAAGGACGAATACGAAGTGGCGCGGCTCTACACCGACGGCGCCTTTATCAAAAAGCTGCAGCGCCAGTTCGAAGGCGATTTCACCTTTGCCTATCATCTGGCGCCGCCGCTCCTGGCGCGCCGCGATCCAACGACCGGCGAGCCGAAGAAGCGTGCCTTCGGCCCCTGGATGCGCCACGTCTTCAAGCTTCTGACGCGGCTGCGCCCGTTGCGCGGCACGGCGCTCGACATTTTCGGCTACACCCGGGAACGCCGCATGGAGCGGCGCTTGATCGCCGATTACGTAGCGCTCCTTGGCGAGCTTTCGGCTTCGCTCAGCCCGGACAATCACGCGCTCGCGATCGAGATCGCTTCGCTACCGGCAAAAATCCGCGGCTTCGGCCACATCAAGGCGCGCAATGTCGAAAGCGCCAAGGCGTGCGAGGCCGAGCTTTTGGCGCTGCTGCGCGGCAAAGATACTCAGGCGTCGGCGGCGTGATCCGGGCCGTGACCGGCGGCCGTCGGAGCGCTGGCGGCATAAGCTTCGGCCATGGCCGGCGCCAGCGCGTAGCTCCAGGTGCGATTGCATGGGTAGCAGACGAACGTGGTGCGCTGCATTGCGGGAGATTTCGGGTGCGGCACCGAGGTGACATAGATCAGTGGCTCCCCGCACTTGGGGCAGAGCGCCGTCATATCCTGGTCTTCGGGCATAGCGCGATCCGGCGATACGGCCGCCAATCGTAGTTTCAAAGGTTAAACTTTTCGAAAAGCCGCGATAAACGCCGGCCGCTGGCCGATAAGTCCGCGCCCCAGCCCCCGATCCGCGGCAACCGAATCGGACCGGACCATGGACTTCCCGTTCGCGCATGATCTTGTCCGAAAGCCGATTTCCAGCACCGGATCAAGTCCGGTGACAGTCCTTTTCGGGATCACGCCCCCGGGCGTGACCGGGCATGGGCCGTTTTGAATATTGACTAAAGTTCGAGTTCAACGGCTCGCTCGACACGACCGCCAACGACCCGGAGCGCACATCCCAAACAGTCGATACGTTTTGAATTAACTCCTTAAGGACGATGTAGCGGCGTTCGCGCATTCGTTGGTTACGCTTGGTGGAGATCGGCGATGAACAACACCGTCCCTTGGTATGTCAGTTTGATCGCGGCGTTTCTGCCGTTTTTCATGTTCTTCGTCGCGGCGATCTGGCACGGTCGCCAAATTCGGAAATCTCTGACAACCCGAGATGGCCGCTCGTTGGCTCAAGTGTTCGACGACATCGGGCGCGAAATACGACGATTTAACGATGCTCGGGAGAAAAGATAAAGCTGTGCGATCGTCCCATATCGGCCGCCGCCTTGTCCCGGCAGCTTGAGGGTCCGTCAATGTTCATTGTCGAGTCGCAATCCAGCCGCGCGGCGCGAAAGATGTCCTATCTGATGGCCATCGTGCTGTTGCTCGCACCCGGCGCCCTTCTTACGATGCATGTCTACCTTCGGCCGCGACCGCCTTCCCCTCCAGGCTGGCGCATATTCGGTTTTCCGCGTCGCCGATAAGCGTTCCGTCAACTCAGGCGCAGGCAGAATTGGTTGATGGCGTCCGCCGCGGCGTCCGGGTGCGTCTCCAGTAGCATGTGAGGCGCCTCAAACCAACGAACTTGACACTCCGGCTTTGCCGATAAAATTTCATCGACACATTTTTTCCCGACCAGTCGATCCAGGCGCCCGTGCAAGCACAGCATGGGACATTGGACCTCACGAAGGCGATTTCGTTTATCCACCCGAAGAGCTTCGAATGCGCGAACGCGGATGAGCTCCCGCGGCAGGCGGGCCAGCACTTGGATGAGATGCGCCCTGAGTTTCGGCGTTGCCTTCGATCCCAGAAGCGCAGCGACTGCGATGCTGTCGGGAACCCATGCCATGTCGATGATCCGCGCCAGCGGGGCGAGGAGTGAGGGCATTGGATGACGGGCAAAACTGGACGCCAGAACCAGTCCGACGACGCGGGCCAGCGAAGCGGCGAGCTCAATCGCGATCGGCCCGGAAAACAACTCGCCAACGACCACGAAGGGATCTTTTGGCGCTCGGCTCACGACATAGTCCAACAGTTCGACATAACCGAGCGATAGCCGGTTCGGGTATGCGATCACTTGGACCGGACGATAGGCGGACAATCGCGTGACCAACGCCGCCAGCAGCTCACCGGTGCCGTCCATGCCCGGCAACAGGAGAACGGCGAGATTTTCGTGCACGCTCATGCCGTAGGTCTCTCAGGCGCATTTAAGAGCTTAGGCCCTGGCTCGCGCTTCCCCGCAGCGACGGCCACGCCGCCTCGGGCTCGTCCGGCGGCACCGACGACAACAGCGCCCGCGTATGGGCGTGTTGCGGATCGGTGAAAACTTTCTCGACGGCGCCCTCCTCGACGATCTCGCCGCCATACATCACCAGCACGCGGCTGCACAGGTGGCGCACCACGGACAGGTCGTGGCAGATGAACAGCATGGCGAAGCCGAGCTCGGCGCGCAGCCGGGCGAGGAGATTGAGAAGCTGCGCCTGGATCGAGACATCGAGGCCCGACACGATTTCGTCGGCAACCAAAATTTTCGGCAGCGTGCACAGCGCGCGCGCGATGTTGATGCGCTGACGCTGGCCGCCCGACAATTGGCCGGGCAGCCGCGCGGCAAAATCGGCTGATAGGCCGACCTCGGCAAGCAGCTCCCTGGTCCGCGCCAAACGCTCGTCCCACCTCGAGTGCCGGCTGCCGGCCTCCATCGCTTGCGTAACGATGCTCGCCACCCGCCGCCGCGGATTGAGCGCCGATTGCGGGTCCTGGAACACCATCTGCAGGTTCGCCGCGTTTCGCGCGCGGCTGCGCAGCGACGGCTCGGTCAGGTCCTCGCCATTGAGCAGAATTTTTCCCGCCGTCGGCCGCTCCAAGCCGACCAGCATTTTGGCAATGGTGCTCTTGCCGCTGCCGCTCTCGCCGACCAAAGCGACGAATTCGTTCTCGGCAATGCTGAATGTCGCCTGCTTCACCGCGGCAACATGGCGCGCGCCGGCGAACATTCCGCCGCCGGTCGCATAGTGCTTTTGCAAAGCTTCCACCTGCAGCAACGGTCGCCCGGCGGCGCCCGCCGCAGTGCTATCGCCGGCGGTTGCCGCGATGGTCCGCGTCGCCGCGGCGCGGATGCAGGCGACATGATGATCGGCGGCAAGCGCCATGTTCGGCGGCTCATCGCGGCGGCATTCTTCGGCGACCAGCGGACAGCGCGGCGCGAAATGACAGCCGGACAGGTTTTTGAGCTGGCGTAGGCTCGGCATCTGGTCCGGCATGACGTAAAGCGCGCGCCGCTCCGCGCGCAGCGACGGATTGGCGAGCTGCAGGCAGCGCGTATAGGGATGCGCCGGCGTGGACAGCACGGCGCGCGCCGGCCCGCTCTCGACGGCGCGGCCGGCATACATCACGGTGACCTGGTCGCACAGCTGCGCGGCAAGCCGCAGGTCGTGGGTGATGAAGATGACCGCGGTGCCGTGCGCGCGCTGCATGTCGGCGATCAGCGCCAGGATCGGCGGATGCATGGTGACGTCGAGCGCGGTGGTCGGCTCGTCGGCAATGACCAGGCGCGGATCGCCGGAAAACGCCAGCGCGATCAACACGCGCTGGCACATGCCGCCGGACAATTGATGCGGATATTGCGTCAGCAGTTCGCCGGCGCGCGGCAGTTTTGCGGCCGTCAGCATGGCGACCGCGCGGTCGCGGCGCGTGCCGCGGCTGCGCTCGCCGAGCCGTGCCAAATGCTCGTCGAATTGCGCGCCGATGGTGCGCACCGGATTGAGCGAGGTCATCGGCGCCTGCGGGATGAAGGCGATGGCGCGGCCGAGCAGCGCGCGCCGCGCGCCCGGCGCCATGTCCACGAGGTTTTTGCCCTCGAACAGCAGCGAACCCGAAGTGATCGCAAAACCGGCCGGCAAGAGCTGCGCGATGGCGCGGCCGACCATGGATTTGCCGGCGCCGGATTCGCCGACGAGCCCAAGGATTTTTCCCGCCGGCAGATCGAACGACAGCGCTCGGATCGCCGGCACAATTGCGCCGTCGATGCGGGCACTCACGGTAAGATCTTTGGCTTGCAGCGCCAGCATGATCAGTGTCCGGTTTCCGCAAGCCGGACGTCGAGCGTGCGGCGTAGCCCGTCGCCGAGCAGATTGAACGCCGTGACGGTCAGAAAAATCGCCAAAATCGGCAGCAGCAGATTCCACGGCGACTGATAGACGTATTGCCGCGCGTCGGCGATCATCTGGCCCCAGGCCGGCGTGTTGGCGCCGACACCCAGCCCGATGAAGGACAAGATCGCCTCGACCACGACCGCGATCGCCATTTCCAGGCTGACGAGCGTGATCAAGAGCGGCGTCGTAGCCGGCAGCACCTCGCGGACGATGGTTTGCCAATGGCTGAAGCCGAGGAGCCTGGCGGCGGCGACATAATCATGCCGGGTCACGATCAGCACTTCGCTGCGCAGCACGCGGCAAAACCGCGTCCAGTCCACCAGCACGATGGCGAGGATCACTTTGCTCAGGCCAACGCCGAGCCCGACCATGAGGATCAGCGACAGGATCACCGGCGGAAACGACATCCAGACGTCGACCAGGCGGCCGATCAGCCAGTCCACGGCGCCGCCGAAATAGCCGGAAATGTGCGCCAGGATGGTGCCGATGATCATGGCGCCCAGCGAGGCGAACAGCGCCACCAGCATCGCGGTGCGCGCGCCAAAAATCAGCCGCGACAGCACGCAGCGGCCGAGGCTGTCGGTGCCCAGCGGATAATTCAGGTCGCCGCCGTCGACCCAGGCCGGTGGCTGCAGGATCGCCAGCAGGTTCTGGTCGCCGGGATCGTGCGGCGCGATCCAGCCGGCGAACACCGCGCAAATGCCGATACAGAAAATCATGCCGAGCGCGATCAAAACCCGGGGCGAGTGCAGCGAACGGGACATGGCGCTTCCCATCAGCGCACCCGCAGCTTCGGATTGAGCACGACGTAAAGACTGTCGACCGCCGTGTTGACCAGCAGGACGACGATGCAATAGGTGAGCCCGATGGCCTGAATGAGCGGCAGGTCGGCGTTGCGCACGGCGTCGACCATCAGATTGCCCATGCCCGGATAGGAATAGATCACCTCGACCAACAGCGTGCCGGAGAACAGAATGCCGAATTGCACGCCGGCGAGCGTAAGCGTCGGCAGCGAGGCGTTCTTGAGCGCGTGGCCGAGCAGGATATGCCGCTCGGTGAGGCCGCGCAGCCGCGCCTGCAGGATGTAATCCTCCAGATAAACGTCGAACAGGCTGGAGCGCAGCACCCGCATGATGGTCGGCGAGAACGCGAGCCCGAGCGCGACCGCAGGAAGGATCAGATGCTGGCAGGCGCTCCAGAACACGTCGAAGCGCCCGACCAGCAGCGAATCGAGCAGCAGGAATCCGGTGATATGCGGCAGCGGCAGCCCCGGCGACACTTGTCCGGTGAACGGCAGCCATTGCAGCATCACGCCGAACACGAACAACAGGATAAGTCCCCAGAGAAATTCCGGAATCGACAGCAGCACGATCGAGGCGAGGTCCGCCACCGGCTCGAACAGCGTGCCACGCAGGCGGAACAACAGCAGACCGCCGCCGAGGCCCAGCATCGCCGCGATCGCCATGGCGCAGGCGGCAAGCTGGATCGTCGCCGGCAAGGTGGCGGCGACCAGCGATCCGGCGTCGCGGCGCAGCGCAATGGAGCGGCCGAAGTCGCCGTGCAGTGCGTCGGATAGCCAGATCAAATATTGCTGCGGCAAGGGCTTATCGAGGCCCATCTCGCGGCGCTTGTCTTCGATTTCGGTAATCGTCGCGTTCGGCGGCAGCGACATCGCGGCGGGATCGACCGGCAACAGCCGCAGGATGCAGAACAACAGCGCCGAAACGATCAGCAGGATCGGAATCGCCGCCAGCAGGCGGCGGGCGATGAGCTTGAGGACGATTGCGGTCATCTTACCTGTCATCACCCGCGAAAGCGGATGATCCAGTAAACGAGGCGGCTCGAATTGGTCTGCATCGCTCGCGGTTACTGGGTGCCCCGCATTCGCGGGGCATG
This sequence comes from uncultured Alphaproteobacteria bacterium, assembly GCA_963756245.1. GTDB lineage: Bacteria > Pseudomonadota > Alphaproteobacteria > Rhizobiales > Xanthobacteraceae > BOG-931. The sequence goes on along the minus strand of CAVWOI010000025.1, from coordinate 49,500 downwards.
ACAATGTTTAACTCCACCGCAACGATTAGCTCCACCGCAACGTCTGCGGCAGCACCCAGCCATTGGCATATTTGGTGTAAGCCAGGTTCTTCTTGCGCACGATCGTCACCACGCTCTGCAGCAGCGGCACGGTGGCGCCGTTTTCCACCGCGTAGCGTTCCAGATCGCGATACCCGGCGATGCGCTTGTCGTAGTCGGCGATGCCGAACAGCGCCAGCACCCGATTGCCGATATCCTCGTCCTTCCACGGCGAGAACGACATTTTCGGATTGAGCTGGTAGCCGGAGAAGATCTCCGGATCGCCGGTGGCGTTGTCCCAGCTATAGAGCGTCGTCTCCGGCAATTTGGCCCCGCGGTTGAGCTCGAAATATTTGGCATATTCGATGACCTGCAGATCGGCCTCGATGCCGACCTGCTTCCACATCTGCACGATGGCGCGCGCGATATCGTAGTCGCTCGGGAACTGGCCGTTGGTGGTGGCAAAGCCGATCTTCACCGGGTTGGCCGGCGAGAAATTCGATTTGGCCAGAAGCTCCTTGGCCAAAGCAGGGTCGTACTTGAACGAAAAATCCGTCAGATAGCCGGGCGTGCCCGGCGTCGCCAGCACCGAGAGCGGCACCGCGGCGCCGCCGTAGAACGCTTTCGACAGCGCCGCCTTGTCGATGGCGTGATGGGCGGCGAGCCGCACGTTCTTATCGGCGAAGGCGAGATCGGCACGCATCTGGATCAAAATCACCCGCGTGATCGGATCGAGCTCGGCTGAGAGCCCCGGCTCCTTCTGGAAGCGCTCGGCCTCGCGCACCGGCACATTGATGGTGAAGTCGGTCTGGCCAGATTGGATCGCCGCCACCCGCGCCGAGGTGTCCTTGATGATTTCGATGGTGACGCGGGCGATTTTCGGCTTCGGGCCCCAATAGCCGTCGTAGCGCTCCAGCACGATGCGCGAATTCAATTCGTATTCGGCGAGCTTGTACGGCCCGGTGCCGACCGGATTTTTCAAAAAATTATCGAGGCCGCCCGTTTCGATATATGTCTTCGGCACCATGTAGCTGCCGAGGAACGCCATCCATTGCGGCGCGGTCGGCGCCGGCGCGTTGAATTTCATGGTCGCTTTGGTGGGCGATTCGATGACGATGTCATCGACCTTCTTCCAGGAATTCGCGGTGTCAAGCTTTAGGCCGGCTTTGATGCGCTCGAAGAACGTGTAGCGAAAATCCTCCGTGGTCATCTTGTCGCCGTTGTGGAACGTCACGTCGTCGCGCAACTCGACCGCCATGCTCAAGCCGTCCGGCGCGAGATTCCAGCTCTTGATCAGGTGCGGAATCAATTTCAGCTGTGGGTCCTGGTCGAGCGGCTGATCGAACACCGCCTTGAAGATCGGCTGCGCGTCGGGCGTAAACCGCTGATTGGGGTCCCACGACGGCACGTCGTTCGGCCAGCCGATAGTCGCCGCATCGCCGGCCGCAGCGCGGGCGCGCGTCAATGGCGCGGACATGCCGGCCGCGGCCCCCGCTGCCAGTTGCAAGAACGACCTACGCTTCAGCTTGAACGCCATGATGTGCTCCTCGAACGCGCTCGCTACGGCGCGTCGCGCCGCAATGGACCCTGCCGGCAATGGGGTCTTTATAGCGCAATTTTCAGCCGCCGCACCGGCATGAGGAAAGACAGGTTGTCGCCTGCAAAGGTGGTGCGGCCGAGAAGATGCAACGCCCAGCACCGCATCTTTTTAAGGTGGCAGCCTAGTGCGTGGCGTTCAGCACCTCCCACACCCGCCGCGGCGTGGCCGGCATGTCGATGTGGCGCGCGCCGGTGCGGCGGTTGAGCGCGTCGACGATGGCGTTGATGACCGCGGGCGGCGCGCCGACAGCGCCGGCCTCGCCGGCGCCTTTGACGCCGAGCGGGTTCGAGGTCGCCGGCACGTTGTGAGTCGAGAACGCGAAATTCGGCAGATCGCCGGCGCGCGGCATGGCGTAGTCCATGAACGAGCCGGACAACAGTTGGCCGCTGTCGCCGTCATAGACCGCGTGCTCCAAGAGCGCCTGGCCGATGCCCTGCACGATGCCGCCGTGGACCTGGCCCTCGAGCAGCAGCGGATTGATGATGCGGCCGAAATCGTCGACCACGGTGTAGCGCGCGATTGTCGTGGCGCCGCTGTCGGGATCAATCTCGACCTCGACGATGTGGCAGCCGTTGGGAAAGGTCTGCGCCGGCGGCACGCGGACGTGAGTGGTGTCCAGGCCGGGCGCCATGCCGGCGGGCAGTTTCGCCGGATCGCGCGCCGCTTTCGCGACTTCGAGAATATCGAGGCGCAGGTCGGTGCCGGGCACGCTGAAAGTCCCGTCGGCGAAAGCAACGTCCTGCGCCGAGACTTCGAGCAGGTGCGCGGCAAGTTGCGTGCCCTTGTCGATGATCGTCTTGCCCGCCTCGTACAGCGCCGAACCGGCAACCGCGAGCGCGCGCGAGCCGCCGGTGAGCCCCGACGGCGTGCGGTCGGTGTCGCCCATGATGATGTCGATGCGATCGGCATCGATGCCGAGCTGGCCGGAAACGATCTGTTTGTAGGCGGTGACGAGGCCGGTGCCGTATTCCTGGTTGCCCATGACCAGCTCGACCTTATCGTCCTTGAACTCGATCGACGCGGTTTCGGGGAATCCGCCGCCGCAGCGTTCGGTATAGGTCGCCATGCCGATGCCGCGCAGCTTGCCGCCGCGCTCGCTTTGCTTGCGCCGCTTGGCGAATGTCGGCCATTCGGCCGCGTCCATGCACAGGTCCATGACCTTTTCGAATTCGCCGGAATCGAGCATGAGTTTGGTCGCCGACGTGTAAGGCATCGCCGACGGCGGCACGAAATTGATCCGACGGATGGCGTCGGGGCTCTTGCCGAGCTCGCGCGCCGCGGCGTCGACCAGGCGCTCGAGCAGATAGGCGGCCTCGGGCCGCCCGGCGCCGCGATAGGCGCAGACCGGCACGGTGTTGGTGCACACGCCTTTGACGTTGATGTGGATCGCGCCGATCGCATAGAGGCCGGACACCAGGTCGGTCGAGCGCGTCGGCACGAAGCAGCCGAACGGCGACAGGTAGGCGCCGATATTGGCCAGGATCGAAACCCGCAGGCCGAGGAAGCGGCCCTTGGCGTCGAGCGCCAGCTCGGCGCGGGTGACGTGATCGCGGCCCTGATTGTCGGAAACGAAACCCTCCGAGCGATCCTCCTGCCACTTCACCGGCCGCGCGATCTTGCGGCTCGCCCAGACCACGAGCGCATGCTCGGGATAGACGAAGGCCTTCATGCCGAACCCGCCGCCCACATTGGGCGTGATCAGGCGCAGCTTGTCCTTCGGCAATTTCAGCACCAGCTCGGCGAGCGGATCGCGCACGAAATGCGCGCCCTGGGTCGCGGTGTAGAGCGTCGAGCGGCCGCTTGCCGGATCGTAATCGGCGATGGCATTGCGCGGCTCCATGGAATTGACCACGACCCTGTTGTTGAGAAGGTCGAGCGTGACGACGTGCGCCGCCTTGGCGAACGCGGCGTCCGTCGCTTTGACGTTGCCGGTGTCGTTGTCCCAGTCGAACACGATGTTGCCCGGGATATGCTCGAACAGTTGCGCCGCGCCGGGGCCGATGGCAGCTTTGGCGTCGGTCACCGCCGGCAGCGTGTCGTATTCGACCTCGATCGCTTCCGCGGCGTCCCGCGCCGCGGCCAAACTCTCGGCGACCACCAGCGCCACCGGCTGGCCGACATGGCGCACCTTGCCGAGCGCCAGCACCGGCCGCGGCGTATCGTGCCGCGGCTTGCCGTCGCGGCTCATGAGCGGGACCGTGCAGGGCACGTCGCCGAGACCGTCGGCGCGCACATCCTCTCCGGTTCCGACGAACACCACGCCCGGCATGCGCCGCGCCGCGCTCGCATCGATCCGTTTGATGTGCGCGTGCGCCACCGGCGCGCGCAGCACGAAGGCCTGCGTCATCCGCGGCAGCACGACATCGTCGGTGTAGCGGCCGTGTCCGGTAATGAGCCGCAAATCCTCATGCCGCCGCACGGGCTGGCCGACGCCGAATTTCATGTGAGATCCTCCGACCTGCTATATCCCGGACATATGGTCGTATCCGGTTTCCGCAATTCGCGGCGAGCGCCGTTATCGAGCGCCGCAAATACCGCAGCTACCGATACACGGTGCATTCGCTATCGGCTTCAGCGGGAATCGGCGGCCGCGCTTCTGCGCCAATGCCACCACACCAGAATACCGACAGCGAGCATCATGGCGAAGATCACGACGACGATCAGCGCCGAATTCTCGATCCAGGCAATGGCCGGCACGGCCAAGGCCATGACCAGGCCCAGGCTGCACACTTGCCAGGAGAACACCTGCAGGCCCGCGGTGAAGGTGCCGAGCGCCAGCAAGGTGAAGACCGCGAGCGCGGTCGAATTGGCGGTGAAATTCCGCTGCACGCTCGGCAGCAACAGCATGTTCATCACCACGATGAAGGCAAGCCAGTGCAGCGCTTGCGAGCCGATCAATGTCAGCCGCGCCGTTCTGTCGGCAGCGCTCGGCCATCCGGAGCCGATGCAGACCAGCGCGATCAGCGGCGCGAGCAGCTCCCAGAAGCCGACGATCGGCTGCTTGGAAAAGCTCGTATAGGCGATGCCGAGTGTGGTGAGGATCAATACCAGGGCGAACGGCAGCTCCCTGATCCAAAAACTCAGGCGGTGCGGCAAGAGTGGCGCGGCCGGCGGCGACGCCGGTGGCGTTGATTGCGAGCCTGTTTCGGCACTGCTCACGGCATACCTCCGGCCTTCATCGCATTGCGCTTAAGCCTGCAAACACCTGCGGCGCCGCCGGCCCGGACTTTGATTCGTCTCGGTGAAATCGAAGCAAAGCCCGGTTGTTTGTTCGGGCATGATCTTTTCGAAAGTTCGCCCTCGGATCAAGTCCGAGGGCGGCCTTTTTCGCGATCAGGACTTTGTCTGTCCGGCCGCTTCCAGAATCAGGTTCGCGATCGTTTCGGGTTGCGATATCAGCGAAACGTGGCTCGCCTTGACCTCGATCGTTTTCGCTCCCATGCGCTTGGCCATGAAGCGTTCGAGGTCGGGGTCGATCGTCCGATCGTCGATGGAAACGGCGTACCAGCTCGGCTTCGTCCGCCATGCCGCGTGCGTGGTTTTGCCGGCGAGCAAGGTTTTGTGGAACGGCCACTGAACCGCATAGAGCGCCTTGGCCTTCGCTTCCGGCAAGTCGCCGGCGAAATCATGCAGGAAGGCCGCCTCGCTGAGGCGGCCTTCATCGCCGTCGAAGACGATGCCGGCTGACGCAGGCGGCGTTGGAAACTTCTTGGCCAGCGTCGGGTAATCCTCGCCGGCATCCGGCGCCCGCGCCGCCACATAGACAACCGCCGAGACGTTCGGATGCACGCCGGCGTCGGTGACGATCATTCCGGAAAACGAATGCCCGGCCAGAACCGTGGGCCCATCCTGCCGCGCCAGCACGCGAAGCGCTGCATCGACTGCTTCGGGCAGCGTCGTCAGCGGGTTTTGCACGGAGGTCACGTTGAGCCCCGCGGCCTGCAGCCGCGGAATCACTTCCGACCAGCTCGACCCGTCGGCAAAGAGACCGTGCACCAGGACGACATTTTTGGCCTTGGGGACCGGCTGCGCAAGTGCGGGCTCCGCCAGAAGCGAGCTTGCGGCGGCAGCGACCGTGGCACTCATGAATGTACGGCGATCCATTGAACCTCTCCTTCGCTGTTCGACTGTCAATTGCGGTTCGCGCGGCTGGGTCGGGCTAGCACCGCCAGTCCTGCGCTGCTGCTATTCCAAGCCCATCGGCCTGGACCTCATATTTTCCCCCGATCACGGACGGCTCCGCCGCAGAGTACTCGTTTTCGCGGTGCCTATCCCGCGATATTCTTCCTTGGATCGCAACTCGCCATGGGAGACGGCGCTATGACCACGGACGGACTCGCCATCGTTCAGAGCAATCTTGGCGCAAGGGAAACGATGGATCGCCTTGCGGCCGAGGTCAAAGCCAAAGGCTTGACCGTGTTCGCGCGCATCGATCACGCCGCGGGCGCCGCCGAGGTCGGCATGCCGCTGCGCCCGACCGAGCTTCTGATCTTCGGCAATGCGCGCGGCGGTACGCCCCTGATGCAAGCGAACCAGCTCGTCGGCATCGATCTGCCGTTGAAGGCGCTGGTCTACCAGGATGCCGACGGCAAGGTGTGGCTGGCCTACGATGAGCCGAGCTGGATTGCGCAGCGGCACCATCTCGGCGAAAGCGTCGCGACGAACGTCCAACCTTTGACCAAGGCTCTTGCGGCTCTGGTCGCGGGGGCGGCCGAAGCCAAATGAGTGAGCAAGTGGGTGAGCCGGTTTGCGCGCCCAAGACGAGGCGACGCCGATCCTTGACTGACCAGCAGGTCTACGCGCTTACTGTCTTTATCCTGGCGCAGAACAAGTTGATCGACGCGAAAACGGCGTGGTGCCATGAATGACCTGATATCAAACAGTGATCCGGCGGACGAAGCCGCCCTCGATTTCACTCATTCCGATGAGGTCTTGGAAATCGCCGGCGGCTCGCCCATGGCCGGACTTGTTACGCTCCTGAATGCTTCTTACTGCTTTACCTGTCTTACCGGCGAGGAATGAGCGTCTCACGGCTGCCGGCCGGACATTCCATTCCATGGAAACCATAGTGTTCAAGAATCTGCGACGCGCCGAGCCGATCAGGGGGGCGCGATTATCGCGACCGGGCGTGTGGACCGGCGCCAAAAACGCGCGGCCGCTGCAATTTCTCAGTTCTATCTGGCCAACGCTTGAATATATTGCGTTGTGATAAGGTCGTGCGGTTCTCGAACTTCACAGATCCGTCAAACGACCGAAGCAACCTCTGTCACCTTCGGCCGGCAGACCAATGCGCATCAGTTTTCAGGACATATTCCAGGCCTTGGAATTCGTCAGCATGGAAGGCGCAACCGGCGAACACGAGGCCATTCTGTGCAGGCAGACGGGCAAGATCTATTGGCGCTCCGAATTCTCCGACCTGGACGAGTTGAACGACAAGCTGCCCGATGACATCGAGGATGATGAGAAATACGTCGCGATCCCCAATAAAAGAGAACTCGGCCTTGGCAAGCCGCTGGTGCTGGCCTTTGCGCGTGAAGTTCTGCCAAACGACTTCGATGAGATTCGGCATATCTTCGGCAAAAGAGGCGCCTACCCGAAATTCCGCACCTTGCTGGGGCGACGACACGCCGTTGATCGTTGGCACGATTTTGAATCGAAAGCGACCGAGCGAGCGTTGCGCGACTGGTGCGAGCTCAATTCGATAGCCGTCGCCGACTGATGCTTAAGCAGACGCGCTGCGTCCTTCCCGAGCTTGCGTCGTACCAGCTGTCGCCTTCAGCATTGTTTCGGCAACGATGCGATAGAGCGTAACCCAGGCGTTGCGCACCTCGCCCGTGAACGCCGCGCCGAAGACCTTCTCCAAGGTCCAAAGCAGAGCCTCGCCAACCTTGTCGTAGTGCTCCGCGCGCACTCCATAAGCCACATGTCTGTGCGCCAACGCTTCGAGTACGCCGACCAACGCGGGCGTATCGCGCAGGTTGCTTATGGCAATTGCCAAAGTGTCCATCAGCTTTCGCGATTGTTCTTCAATATCGCCCTTGAAAAGCGCTTTAGTATCCGGGGCGATTGCAAACAGGCGTTCGTAGAAAATCATGCCTACTTCGACCTTTCGATTCATGGCCTGTGCGAACGTAAGACGCACGATTTTGACTTGTTCAGGTGTCATCTCATTCTCCATTGGCAATCGTCGTCATGCCGGCACGACGTGAACTTCCTTGGCGAAAGCGCGCACACGTTCCCGTATTATCTCGGTTTGATTTGATACGTCGCGCGCCGTGGCGTGGAGCCCGTTAGCGGCTACCGCCGTCTGATCCGAGATCGCCTCGATATCAGTAATTGCCTGGTTCACATGGCCGACGCTGCTTGCGGCGGCGTGAACGTTTCCCGCGATTTCGCGCGCCGACGCAGCTTGCTCCTCTACGGTATTTGCTATTCGTGCAGCAAATTCGTTGAGCTTTTGAATCGTTGCCGAGATCCCCTGAATCGCATTAACGCATCGCCCGGTTGCGCTTTGCATCGCAGCGATCCGCGTCGCGATGTCCTGTGTCGCGGTTGCCGTCTGTCCCGCCAGGGCCTTGACTTCTTGCGCGACTATGGCAAAGCCCCGGCCCGCCTCGCCGGCGCGGGCGGCCTCGATGGTCGCATTCAGCGCCAACAAATTCGTCTGTCCCGCGATCGCGTTGATGAGATCGGTCACTTTCCCGATTTCATTGGCGACTGCGGCCATTTCATTGATTGTCGTGTTCGTCAACTCGGCCTCGGTCACCGCGTCGGCAGCCAGCTGAGAGCATTGCGCGGTGTTGGCGCCGACTTCCGCGATCGTCTGCGCAAGTACTTCACCCGCCTTCGCCGCCGAGTTCACCGTGTTGATCGTTTCCTCGGAGGCGACTGCAGCAGTGATGGATTGAGCGCTCGCACGGGCGGTCGCCACGCCGAATCTGTCCACGTTCTTACGCAAGTCTCGTTGCGCTGCATGCAAGATATTGAGGGTCTCACCCATCTCTCGCTCAAAGCGAGCGACAAGATCACTGAGTTGCTGCGCATGCATCGTCCTCGCGGACAACTCGTCCTCACGCTTTTTTGCGATTGCCGTCAGCCCGACCAGGTCGGCCGCCGAGGTTTTCGCTTGCTGCCGTGCGATTCGCGTCTGGGCGAGCACGCTGCGGACGGTAGCGACGGTCCCGGTGACGATCGCGGTCTCGACAACGACGAGTGCGGCAGCCAAGATGTTCGTAAACGGGCTGCCCAAGAGCAGCCAACACATCAGCCCCAAAATTGGGACTTGCATGAGAACGAGCGCTGTCAAAAACCGAGATGCAGGAAGCTGCTCCATGTCGAGTTTATTCAATAGAGCCATTTTTGCCCGATATCCTGGAACAGGCTGCCACCGTTCGCGTGATGGCCAAGGCCCCGTTTATCCGTTGCAGGGAGCTGACCGCGACGCCCGTTGCTGTGGTGCGGCGTGAGGACGATCCGAGCGACCGCATAAAGACGATCAACCGATTTGCAGGTGATGACGAACAATCGCCTCTGGAAAGTTGCCGGGTGACAGACGGATTCACGATTGTAGCCGTGGGCGTGGTGACCCTATTAGCTAATATAGTAGGGTTAACAAACGGTTGGCGCGCCATGGTTGAATTGCAAAGCCGGTCCATGGGCGACAATCGACCGAGCTTCCCGGAAAGTGATCGGACCTTATGTGCGCGCCCGCTTTTGGCGGCGTGGACATGCCGATTGGCGCGCCCGAAGAGATTCCAACTCCTGACCCCCAGATTCGCAGCCAGCACCCGACCATCGACTGAGCGTGGCAGCTAGACTCCCGATACCAGACGCGGAGGCAGACTGTCGGCGCGGCCGAGATGGGCCAAAAGCGCCCACGCCGGGTCTCTCCTGTCGCTGTCGAGAAAGACCAATAGGCGACCTGCCGTACCGAAATCCATTATTCTTCGGTTTTCTTAGCATGGGATTGCGCACGCATCTTGTGCGCTTCAGTAAATTTGAGAAAAAAGCGCGCGTCGGCTGTAGTAACGAAGTATTCCTGATAACCCGCGCGCGCGATTGGCTTCATTGCGCCGGTATCGAGAAGGCCGTCTTTAATGAAACTCTCGTCGATGTGAATGCCAATCACTTGACCGAATGCAATGAACCGTGGGGCGGGATTGCCGTCGATATCTTTGAGCTGGACCGTTTGCAACCACTTGCATTCCAGCGCGCATGGTGAAGCTTTCACTCGTGGCGGCTTGACCAGAACAGAGGGCGTCGCCTCCAGGCCGACGACCTCCATTTCGTTTATTCCGCGGGCAAAGGTCAGTGACGTGTCTTTGACATGCGCTCGCAAATCCCAGACTGCGAGATTGCAAACAAATTCTCCGGTTTCCTCGACGAAGTCGATCGTGTCTTTGCGGCCATCGCTCGCGAACATGACCATCGGTGGATCGGTGGAAACGCTATTGAAGTAAGAATAAGGCGCGAGATTGATGTCGCCCTTCGCGTTAATTGACGTAATCCAGCCGATCGGTCTCGGGCCGACGATTGCATTGTACGGATCGTGCGGCAGACCGTGGTTCTTCTTTCGAGGCTCATAGAACATTGAGATTAAGCTTTCGACCACACTCACCAAGCAATCCCGCTGGAACATTAGTTTAGCGCCGGCGCCTGCACCAGTGGCAGTGTCGCCAGGCAACCCCCCATTCAAACAACCGACCAAGCTTGAACCGGCGAGGGCCGACTCTCAACGTCCGCTCCGGGTCATTAACTGCCTCGCCACTTCTCTGCGGGCGCGGCCGAAATACTCCCCAAAGTGGCCACGGTACTCGTCCGCCACAGGTGACGGCTTCGCGCCTGGCGATATTATGGAAATCGACCCGCCCCAAATGAAGCGTGCAACAAGACGAGATTAGCGGGAGAGATTGCGTGCGACGGGGGCCTTCATGATGCCTTCAATTGTCTTGGCACCGCGTCGGGTAGTGAGCGCCATGGTGCAGTCGTTGTTTTGCAAAAGGTCGCCGGGGCAATGCACGCACTGGGTACCATTTGAGTTATCGAAGCAATAGTTCAAGCCGTCTCCCGAAGCCGAGATGTGGCATTCGGTGCCGCGGGCAACACAGCCCGAAACAACGGTGCTTTGCTTCGTCGCAGCGGCGGAGCCGGTGAGTGCCGCCATAGCGAGCATGAGCGTCGCGCCCATCATCGAGACATTAGTTTTCGTCATTGTGTCGTCCCCTTTATTATACGGCTCAGCGGCCGTCGCTGGCGTCAACACACTCTAACCAATTCCACAACCTTTAGTAATAGGTCTTATATCCCCTGTTTATGCACGCGCTTGCGGCCATGCCGGAAGCCGAACGCCATGGTCCAGTAGCGGTTGACGACGGCGGCAGTCCGTTTCAGCAGCGCCACTACAATGCGGTATATCGCGAGTTGGCCGACGCGTGCAGCGTTCCAAAGGGCGTTTGGAACATGAAAGCGCGTCACGGGGGGCTACTGAAGCGCGGCAATCCGGCGTGTTGCTAGAGGACACGTCCGAGCATTTGCAGCACAGCAATATTCAGACGACGAAGCGCCACTACATCACGCCGAGTATCGAAACGACTCGTCGGGTCGCCCGCGCACGCGTGGCAAATCGCAAGAAAGCTGTTGATGATTAGACTACGCGGGAATGCCGTTTACCCGTAAACAAAACAGGAAACCATAACTCCCAACAAGCATTCCCAACACGTTCCCAACAAGTACGGTTAAGTGCTGGCGCGCCCGAAGAGATTCGAACTCCTGACCCCCAGATTCGTAGTCTGGTGCTCTATCCAGCTGAGCTACGGGCGCGGCGGGTTTTAGCTATAGGCTTCGCCGCTTATTGGCAAGCGGCGGCCGCGGCGCCGGCCGGCGAGGCTCATGACGAACGGCCGCTGTCGCCGCCGGAATTGCCGCCCGGACTACTGGCCGGAGGCGCAAGATTTTTCTTGGCTTCGGCCTTGGCGCGGAAACCCTGGCGAAATCCGTAGATCAGAAATCCGACGATAAAGAAGAAGCTGATCCAGCCGATAATTCGCGTCGCAAGCATCGTCGATTGTCCTCAGCCGTTGTCCTTAACCGTGGGCGCGGGCGCCGCGGTGTGCGCTCAATTCGACGGCGCGGTCGGGGATGGTGAGGCGGAGCGTCGCGCCGATGGTGCCTTCGACCAGGCGGATCTCGCCGCCGTGGGCGCGCACCAATTCGGCGGCGATCGCCAGGCCGAGCCCGGTGCCGCCGGTGCGGGTCGAGCCCTGGAAGGCTTCGAACAAATGGTCGCGCGCTTTCTCGGAAAAGCCCGGCCCGGTGTCGGACACTTCGATCACCACCACGGCGCCTTCGCGGCGGCCGGTGATGCGGATCTGGTCGCGGCCGGGGTCGCGCGTCGGACGGCTCTCCATGGCCTGCACCGCGTTGCGCGCCAGGTTGAGCAGGATGCGGAACAGCTGATCGTAATCGGCTTCGACGATCAGCCCGCGCTCGACCGCGCTGATCCAGCGCACCGGCGCGTCGGGACCGAGATTGAGCGTCTCGTGCACCTCCTCGACCAGCGGCTCGAGCAGAAGTTGCCGGCGCTCCGGCGGCGGCTCCTGCAGGCGGCCGTAGGACAAGGTCGATTGGCAGAACGCGATGGCGCGCTCCAGCGCCCGCATCAGTTTCGGCGCAAAACGCTGCACCGTGGGATCGGGCAAGTTCGCCAGCCGGTCGGAAAACAGCTGCGCCGAGGCCAAGAGGTTGCGCAGATCGTGATTGATCTTCGACACCGCGAGCCCGAGCGCTGCGAGCCGGTTCTTCTGATGCAGCATCGAGGCCAGCTCGCTCTGCATGGTGGCGAGCTCGCGCTCGGCGACGCCGATCTCGTCGGCGCGCGCCGACGGCGCGATGATGCGGTCGGGATTTTCCGGATCGGCGCGGAACGCCATCATGTTGCCGGTGACGCGGCGCATCGGGCGCACGAACATGTAATGCAGCGCCAGATAGACCAAAGTCGCGGTGATGATGGAAATCACCAGCGACAACAGCAGAATGTCCCACGAATAGCGCAGCATGGCGCGGCGCAGCGGCCGCTCGTTCATGATCAATTCGATATATTCGCCGCCCATCGGCGCCGGGCCGACCACCCGCATCACATAGGGGCGGTCGTTGAGCATGATCTTGAACGCATCGACGATGGCATCGACCGCGCTGGCGCTGCGCATGTCGAAAGTATCGTCGACCGCCGGCGGCATGTCGTCGATGGCCAGCATGCGGCGGCGCTCGCCCATCTTCATGGCGACGGCGCGGGCGCCGATCGAGTCGAGAATCTCCTTGGCGAGGCTGTCGGGCACCATGCCGTTGGGCGCGGCGTCGAGCACCAGCGCAGCGGTGTAGCCGGTCTGCAGCCGGTCCTTGAGCCAGGTGACGCGGAAATTGGCCACCGACGGCACATAGATCAGCACTTCCGCGATCATCACGAACAGGATCGTGAGGACGAGGAGCTTTCCCGAAAGCCCAAAGCGTGGCACCCGGACCGACCCCGGCCGGGTGGCAGTATCATCACCCATTCGCGTAAGCCTCGGCGCGGTCTTGTTTTCCGTCAACAAGTCTTGCTTTCAGCCAAATCTCGCATCAGCCAAGACGGCGCAGCCACCCTATGATGCGACGCACCTGAGTACTCGTCAAACCCCGCATGAAATATGTCATGGCGGCGCGTTTTCCCACCTCCCCATAGGCCGGATAGGGCACGATCAGGCCGGCAAAGGCGCGGATATTGAGCTTTTGCGTGATCGCCAAGGTCCAGGCGGCGATCATTTCGCCGGCGCCGGCCCCGACGATGGTGGCGCCCAGAATGTCTCCCCTGCGGTCGGTGATGACCTTGATGTGGCCATTGGTCGCTTCCGTGGCCAGCGCCCGGTCGTTCTCGCGATAGGGCGCGCGCAGCACGCGGATGACGCCGGCTTGCGCCCGAGCCTCGTCCTCCAGGAAGCCGACCTGGGCGAGTTCCGGGTCGGTATGGGTCACGGTCGGTATGGTGTGAGGGTCGACGCCGACCCGCTGGCGGAACAGCGCGTGCCGCACCACGAGTTCCGCATGATAGGTGGCGAGATGGGTGGATTTCGGCCCGATGGTGACATCGCCGATGGCGTAGACGCGCTTGTTGGTGGTGCGCAGCCGGCGGTCCACATCGATGCCGTGCGGCTCGTAGCGGATGCCGGCTCGATCGAGATCGAGGTCTTCGACATTCGGCCGGCGCCCCGCGGCGACCAGAATATGACTGCCGGTGACGGTCTCAGGCCCGTCGGGCGTCGCGATGTCGATCTCGACCCGCGCCAGCACGCGCCGCACCTGCGCGATGGCGATGCCGATGCGCAAGGTGATGCCTTCGCGTTCGAGCGCGTCGAGCACGATGGCGGCGCATTCGGGATCGTCGCTGGCAAGCGGCGTCGCCGCTTCGAGAACGGTGACCTCGGCGCCGAGCCGCCGAAAAATTTGCGCCAGTTCGAGGCCGACAGAGCCGGCGCCGATGACGATGAGATGGCGCGGGCAGTCGGCGAGATCGAACACGGTGTCGCTGGTGAGATGCGGCGTGTCGGCCAAGCCGGGGATCGCCGGCAGCGCCGGCGACGAGCCGGTGGCGACGACGAAGCGGCGCGCCGCGATGGTGACGTCGCCGGCGGCGACGGTGCGCGCATCCAAGAACCGCGCCGTGCCGTCGACGATACGCACGCCGAGGCCGGCCAAGCGCTCGCGCGCTTCAATCGGCGCGGCGCTCTTGGCGACGTCGCGCAGATGCGCCTTCACGGCGGCGAAATCGACGCCGAAGCGCGCCGCCTTGAGGCCGAAATGGGCGGCATTGCGGATGATATGGGCGCGCTCGGCGGTTGCGGCGAGCGCCGCCGCCGTCACGCCGCCGCCGCTACCCGGAGTGCCTTTCTCGATCAGCACCACCGGCACGCCGAAGGCGGCGGCCGCAGACGCCGCGGCACGGCCGGCGGCGCCGGCGCCGATGACGCAGATGTCCGGTTTAAGCTCTTGCTTAAGCTCTTGCGTCATCGGCCTCACACATCCGCGCGATACCTCTATACAGGGCAACAAGGAGTTACGCGAAAACGATACATTACAGGGGCTTAGCGGCCTACCCCGAGGCTCGGGCGGTCACATTGACGGACCGGGAGGGCTTTCGTATAAGCCGCGCCATCGCGCGCCGATTGAATTGACGCCGCTTTGTTTGCGGCGAGACCGGGCGCTGTCGGAGATCATTCCCGTGAAACGGACCTACCAGCCGAGCAAATTGGTGCGCAAGCGCCGTCACGGCTTTCGCGCCCGGATGGCGACCAAGGGCGGCCGCAGGGTGCTGGCGGCCCGCCGCGCGCAAGGCCGCAAGCGGCTCAGTGCGTGATCGCATTTCATCCGCTGTCATGTCTGCCGCTACCATGTCTGCCGCAACCATGGAGCGGTTGAGGCGCCGGACGGACTTTCGTGCCGCCGCGGCGGGCTTGCGGGCGTCGGTCGGCGCCTTCGTGGTGCAGGCGCGCCGCCGCGCCGAGGCCGGCCCGGTGCGCATCGGATTTACGGTGTCGCGGCAGGTCGGCAATGCGGTGGAACGCAACCGGGTAAAGCGCCGGCTGCGCGAGATGGTGCGGCTTTCGCAAGGCGGCGGCATGCATGACGGCCACGATTACGTGCTGATCGGGCGGCGCGCCGCATTGGCGGCGCCGTTCGGGCAGATGCGGCAGGACCTCGATGCGGCGCTCGGCCGGATTCACGACCCGGAACGGAACACGCTCCCGTCGCGCGATGAATCGCGCCGGGCGACTGGTGGCGCCCGCGAACGGTCCCTATCTCAGCCAAGTTCGCCGCGGCCGGCAAAACGCCAATCGCGCCAAAAACCGCACGAGCATTGAATGGGCGATCACAAGAACACCATCATTGCCATCGTGCTGTCGCTGATCGTCGTGGTCGGCTGGCAATTTCTCGTCGGCTATCCGCAGATGCAAAAGCAGCGCGAGCAGGCGCTGATCAAGCAGCAGGAACAGGCGCAGACGCAACCGGGCACCACGCAGCCGAATGCGGCGGAGCCTGGCGCCACACCCGGCGCTGCACCCGGCTCAGCCACCCCGCCGCCGGTTCCCGGCACGGCCGCGCCCACGGTCTCGACCGCATCGCGCGATGCGGTGATCGCCGCTTCGCCGCGCATCGCCATCGCAACGCCGACGCTGCGCGGCAGCATCAATCTCAAGGGCGGCCGCATCGACGATCTCGCGCTCGAGCGCTATCGCGAGACCATCGATCCGGCTTCGCCAGCGATCGAGTTGTTCTCGCCGTCGGGCGCGCCCGACGCGTACTACGCCGAGTTCGGCTGGGTGCCCGCCGCCGGCGCCACCGCGGCGATGCCGGGACCGGACACGGTGTGGCAGCAAGAAGGCTCCGGCGCGCTCGACATCGACCACCCGGTGACCCTGACTTATGACAACGGCGCCGGCTTGATTTTCCGCCGCACCATCGCGATCGACGACCATTATCTGTTCACCCTCAAAGACCAGGTACAGAACAAAGGCGACAATCCGGTCACGCTGTTTCCCTACGCGCTGATCTCGCGCCACGGCACGCCGAAGGTGCAGGGCTATTACATTCTGCATGAAGGCCTGATCGGCGTGATCGGCGACCAGGGCTTGCAGACCGAAACCTACAAAAAGATCGACGAAAAGAAGAGCGAGAGCTGGGACGCCACCAATGTCTGGCTCGGCATCACCGACAAATACTGGGCGGCGACGCTGTTGCCCGACACCGACGCAAAGGTCCGCGCCCGCTTTTCCGCGGCCGAAAGCGGCGGCGTAAACATCTACCAGACCGATTATCTGGCGGCGCCGCAGACCGTCGCGCCCGGCGCGACCGGCGCGGCCGACGCGCGGCTGTTCGCCGGCGCCAAGGAAGTGTCCGTGGTCGGCATCAATTTCCCGATCGGCGGCGCGCCCGGCTACAATCAGCAACTGGGGCTCAACCATTTCGATCTGTTGATCGACTGGGGCTGGTTCTACTTCATCACCAAGCCGATGTTTCTCGCCATCGACTACTTCTTCCATCTGGTCGGCAATTTCGGCATCGCCATCCTGATCGTCACCGTGATTGTCAAATTCCTGTTCTTCCCGCTCGCCAATAAATCCTACGCCTCGATGGCGAAGATGAAGGCGGTGCAGCCGCAGATGGCGATGATCAAGGAGCGTTACGCCGACGACAAGATGAAGCAGCAGCAGGCGATGATGGAGCTCTACAAGAAGGAGCAGATCAATCCGCTGGCCGGCTGCCTGCCGATCGCCATCCAGATCCCGGTGTTCTTCTCGCTCTACAAGGTGCTGTTCATCACCATCGAGATGCGGCACGCGCCGTTCTTCGGCTGGATCCACGATCTTTCGGCGCAAGACCCGACCAACATTTTCACCCTCGGCGGCCTGATCCCGTTCGACCCCACCATCATCCCGATGTTCGGCTCGTACCTGCATCTCGGCTTCTGGCCGGCGATCATGGGCGTGACCATGTGGGTGCAGATGAAGCTCAACCCGGCGCCGCCCGATCCGACCCAGCAGATGATCTTCAACTGGATGCCGCTGATCTTCACCTTCATGCTGGCGAGTTTCCCCGCCGGCCTGGTGATCTACTGGGCCTGGAACAACTCGCTCTCGGTGCTGCAGCAGAGCGTGATCATGCACAAGAACGGCGCCAAGATCGAGCTGTGGGATAATCTGAAGCGCACGTTCGCGCGGCCGAAGCCGAAGACACCGGCGGAGTAGTTTTTCACACGCCGACGCGCTCCGTAGCTTCGTAGGGTGGGTAGAGCGCAGCGAAACCCACCGCTCCCCGGCACAAAGATGACGGGTTTTGCTGCGCTCTACCCCTCCTACGGGCCCGCTTTAATTCGGACTACGCGAGGCAAGGCCACCCTGTGGGTAATAATTGAGATTCGAGACATGACGAATAATCCTCGATAGACTTCAGCGAAATTCGCGAAAGTAATCCCGACCAGAGATAGGGGGGACTTCCCCGTGGAGCGCATAAACATACTGTGTTTGAGCGACGCCCATATAACTCGTCGCCATGCGACTGACCAAAAAATTGTCCTTGACGCATTCATCAAGGACCTCGCACAAATATGCGATACCGATTTAGCACCGCATTATGTTGTTTTTTCTGGAGACCTCGTAAATGATCCAGATGAAGATCAAGCCTATGATTATTTCATGGAGATGCTTTTAATTCCGATTCTTGAAACCACATCGATTGATCTAGATAGCTTTGTTTTTGGCTCGGGAAATCATGATGTAAGTCGCAAAGCTTGCGAAGATCTGCCCTCAGAATTGGATATGATCGGCACGAGGTTGGGCGATCACAAGTATTTCAACGATTTATACGCTGCAGGCAAAGTTCCAGTATTGGTTCGCCAGAAGGTCGATGCGTATGCCCAGTTTATGAAATCACTTTCGGCTACGCAGGCTGCAAAATCCAACCCCTTCTATAATATTTGGGATTTTCCAACTGCTAAACTCGCATTTGTGGCATTAAATAGCTCCGCGTTTTCCGTCGCATCTCTGAAGGGTAATGAGCACGGACGGCTCAATTTTCCGGATCTCGCATTAAATGAGGCATTTGGGAAAGTTCTTGCTGATAGGCACATTATTTCGCTGCAACATCACCCGCTTGCCTGGTTTCAGGACGACAGCGCCTCAGAACTACAAAGGACAATTAATCATAAGTCAAAGATTCATCTTTTTGGACACTTGCATCGGGCAGAACCGGCAACGCTAACATCGCCTCTCGGGAGCACGGCGTTCGTCCAAGCTCCATCTTTATTTTCTAGCAGAAATTATTTGAATGGGTATTGC
Source organism: uncultured Alphaproteobacteria bacterium (assembly GCA_963756245.1). GTDB lineage: Bacteria > Pseudomonadota > Alphaproteobacteria > Rhizobiales > Xanthobacteraceae > BOG-931. The sequence goes on along the minus strand of CAVWOI010000025.1, from coordinate 31,020 downwards.
ATAATTTCTCTTGCTCCAGATCGCACTCGTGTCGAGGTGACCTTTCAAACGTATTTCGACAACCAACGCGCATTTCGGGTTGGCGAAAACGTCGCGCCTCAGGGAGTTTTCTATGTTAACACCGAGTCAAAGAACTTTTGGGTTAATCAGCCACTCAGGATAAATCTCAAGAGATATCGTCGATGGCTTGCTGAGGTGGCTCTTGTAGAGAAGCTAGATTATTTCAACGAAACAACTACTGGTAAGAAACTATCGGATGTTTTCGTCTGTCCGCCGCTCGCTCGAATCGACGTGACAAAGAAAGAGGAGCAAACATCGACAGACCCCTTTACTTACACGAGAGTCTTATTCGAACGCATTTTGGATTACAAAAATAACGTGCTTATATTTTGCCCTTTTGAACATGGGCAAACAAGCCTGGCGAGACAAATCGCATTGAACTACTTGCTGAAAGGCAGCACGACGACTACCCCTCGTCTACCGCTCATAATAGACTGCGCTAATCTCCGAAACTATCCCGCGTCTTTCATCGGACTGCTAAAAGCCCAAGCGCCCGACCTTACCTCCCTCGGCAGGAGCCTTGATGTAATATTGGCCGAGGGTCTTGCGCTAATCATATTCGAAAACGTCAGCCCGACTAATACGGAGCAAAATGAGTTCATTAGGAAATTAGTGGAGAATTTTCATCGCAACCAATTTATCATATTGGTACGAAGCACATTCAGCGGAAAGATTGATGCTTTGTTAGAGCTAGAGTTTCCCAACATTACCGACACCCTTCACGTTCAAGCCTACTCTCGGTCACAGGTCAGGGAATTCATTCGAAGATCGAAGCCCCCACTATCCGTCAACATCGACGTGGCTTTGGATCAAATCATCGCTCGGTTTCGACAATTGGGCTTACCGCTAACACCGGTCTATCTAAGTTTGCTGTTTCGAGTATTTGAACAGGACGCGTCATTCCAGCCGACAAACACAGCATCGCTTGTGGAAAATTTTGTCGAGAAAGTTCTCGGAAAAGCCAAGCTGGACGCAAGGCGCGAGGTCTTTGACTACCACAATAGAGTTGGCCTCCTCGCGTATCTTGCTCAAAGAATGACAGAAACGAACGTATATTCGGTAGATTTCGCCCAAATCTACTCCTGGTGCGCTACGTATCTAAACGAAATTGGATTCGAACAGGATATTCAGGGGTTAATCAGGAGTTTCTGCGATGCCCGCCTTTTTTCACTGGTGGGCAACAACGTGCAGTTTCAACATGATATGTTTCTTGCATATTTTGCCGCGCAACGGATGGTAATAAGCAGAGACTTCGAGTTGGATATTATCAATTCGGCGCACCGTTTTCCGCAAGAGATAGATATATATTGTGGTCTAAAGCGTTTTGACGATGAAATAATTGAAGCATTGGAAAAAAGATTTTTAGATGTCGACGAACGCTTGGGCAAAGAATTTCCAGGCCTCCCCGGCTTGCCGATGGTAGATGGATTTGAGTTACCGAGGGACAAGAGTATTGAAGCTATGTTTGCATCCGTAACGGAACAGTTACTTGAAAGGGAACTCACAGATAAGGAAAGGGATGAATTACTCGACCACCACGAGGGGCCGGAGGTAGCAGTTAAACCCAGAGAGTTGGCTCGCCCCGAGGTTGGTTCCGTAGCAATAGAATGGTTCACCACCCTGCGCGTCTATACCATTGCGCTAAAGAACCTTGAAGAGATTGGAGCTGAGAAAAAGTCGCACCACTTGAGTATTATTTTAAATGCATGGGGCCGTCTCATCGGCTATGTAATTGTGATGTTACGAACCGCGTTCGATACTGATCTGAAAGTGGGCGGGGCCACGATAAATCTTGGAAAGGTTTTTGGCGAAATGAAGCCGTTTGTGCTTCGCTCTCTGCTCGTGGGAATACCCAATCTAGTGTCCGCGTTGCTTAGAGATAATTTGGGAACCGAGAAGCTCCGTCTGATGTTGGCCGAGAGAAGCCCGGCCGGGAATGAATCGATCACAATTAGATTCTTAAATGAGGGCTTGTATCTAGATTTGCGTTTGCCTGAATTTATCCGGCGAGTAGAGTCGCTCAGGAATTCGCTGGACGAGCGTCAATTCTTTTGCGAATCGCTATTTGTAAAATTGCTTGACGGATATGTGCGCTTTCCATTGCAAGACGAAGCTCTAGACACACAATACCGGCGCTTAATGGCGGACCTTAGTGCAGACGTAACGGGCGCGCGCGGTGCCGAGAGAAGCAAATTCATTAGCAAACAACTACAGGATTATAAGAAGGATCAACTTATATCAAAGCTTAAGACTGATTGAAAATAGCTCTGATTGATCGCAGCGAAGTTCGGGGCCGCTATCGAGGGCGGCACTGCTGCATTCGGATTTTGCTGCGCCCTCTGTTGCGTCACGTTGCGAGGGTGATCGCGCTCATCCGCCGCCGCGAAGCGGGGCGAATGGGGTGCGCATGCTCCGGTCTCTAACGGCGGCTTGATCGCTGCGAGGTCACGGCCACTTGCTCGGCAAAGCGCAGGAACGCGCGGCGGATCACGCGGTCGCCGATGCGGCCGTAGGCTTCGAGCAGTTGCACCGCGCCCGGGGTGCGCAGCCCTTCGAAGGGGTCGACGCCTGCCCTGCCCTCGCGCCGGCTCGCCCCAAACAGCGCCGCGACCGGCACCTCGAAAATCTCGGCGATGCGTTGCAGACGCCCGGCGCCGATGCGGTTCGCGCCGTTTTCGTATTTCTGAATCTGCTGGAAAGTGATGCCGAGCCTTTCGCCGAGGTCGCTTTGCGACATGCGGCGGGATATGCGCAGCGTACGCACCCGCAGGCCGACCTCGCGGTCGTAAGCATCTGTTTTGCGCGAGCCCTGCACGGGGCCTCCTCCCGCGTGTATTGATAAGCTATAAATTGTATAAAGCGTACTTTCAAGTCACTATTATTACAATTATCTACCTGCAATCGCTTGCGCGGAAATAGCGCTAGATCAGGTTCGCGGCGGAGGTGCGCCGTGACCTTGAGAGAGTCGTTCGGAGCCAACGTGCGCCATTACCGCAAAGCGCGGGACATGAACCAGCGCGAGCTCGCGGATGCACTCGAACTGTCGGTCGCCATGGTCGGCAAGATCGAGCGCGGCAACGTGGCGCCGTCCTTCGAATCAATTGAGAAGATCGCGCGCGTTCTCGAAGTCCCGGAAGCCGTTCTGTTCAGCGCCGGCACCATGACGGTGCCGACCGGCGAGCGCGGCCGGCTGCTGCAGCGGATCAACATTCAGCTGTCCAAGCTCAACAACAACGAATTGAGCCGCGCCGCAAAGATGCTGACCGCGTTGACGGACTAGCGAGCGTAGCCCGGATTGAACGAAGTGAAATCCGGGGCCGCCGTCGCGAGCTGGACTGGCGTTCCCGGATTTCGCTGCGCTCACTCCGGGCTACGAATATTGATCCATCAGGTGTCGGATCAGCGCTGCGGTGCTCGCCGGCCGCCGCGGCCATTTGCTCTCCTCATAGACTTCGATCAGACGCGCTTGCGCCTGCAGCCGTTCGATGTCGGCCGGATCGTTTGAATCCCATAGCCGTTCGACGAGCGCGCGGGCGCGGCCCAGTTCTGCTGCGCTATCGATCAAAATCAGCGTTGCGTCCATCGCACGATCTCCACATTTATTTTAACCCACGGCGGCTCGTCTAGAAAGTGATGGGTTTCGCTTCGCTCTACCCATCCTAGCGTTGCGAATCTTTGCCGTCTCTGCGCGCGATAAGCGCCGGCGTTCGCCGCGCAAAAAAGCGCGGCGCCTAACCGCGCGAATTATCGAGACAAATTCGCGCGCAACGAATCATTTGACATGGGCGGCGCGATTGCATTACCGGGCCTGATCCCGCCCACCGTAAGGGGACGTCAACCGGTGACGCCGACTGACGGGGCGGGTGCGGTTCCTGCGGGCGGAAGCTCGTCACTTCCGCTCCCGGGCGGTCCGGGCATCGACCCCGCCGGCATTACGACCGGCGCGCGAGGTGCTTCGCTTAAGCGCGATGCCAAGGCGCGGGTAACGCCTGCGCGCTGCATCGCGTGAAGCGCGGCCTGGACTGAGCTGCGGCGCTTCGGCGCCGCGGTCAGAGCCGTGGTAGGGCGCCGAAAGGCGAGCGCGCTGCGCTCAGCGCGCGCCGCATCCGATGATGCGGCCCAGGATCTGCGCCTTTCGGCGCTCTGCCTCCCCTTATTTTTTTGGAGGCGAACACGTGGCACTGGCTTGCGCAAAACTCGGATGCGGATGCATCGCGAGAACGAGACCGCTTTTCTTTCCGCCCCCGCGAAGCGGGGGAGGGGGACCACTGGAGCTCGCGAAGCGAGCGAACCGTGGTGGAGGGGGCGCGGGACTCTAAGCTTCGTTATCGTTGCGGAAGATTTCGTAGCAATAAGAAGCGAGCGAGCGAAAATGTTTGGACCTCACCAAGACTCTTGCGTCGCGTTGAGTCCTGCGCCCCCTCCACCGCCCTTCGGGCGGTCCCCCTCCCCCGCTTCGCGGGGGCGGAAAGGGTTAGGCCGCGCGGACGCGGGTGAAGAAGGTCGCCACCTTGGTTTCCAGATCGTGGGCGCGCGCCGACAGCCGCGCCGTCCAGGTGGTGATTTCGCCGACGGCGCCGTCGCCGCGGGTCACCGCCTCGGCGGCGGAGCCGATTTCGCTCGAGGCTTGCGAGGTGTGGCCGGCGGCGTCCTGAATGCTTTCGGCAATGGCGCTGGTCGTCGCCGCCTGCTCCTGCACCGCCGACGCGATGCTGGTCGAGACGCCGGTGAGCTCGCCGATGGCGCGCGCGATCGAGGAGATTTCCTCGACCGAGCGCTTGGTCGCGTCCTGGATGGCGGCGACCTGGTGCGAGATGTCGTCGGTGGCGCGCGAGGTCTGGTTGGCGAGCGTCTTCACTTCGGCGGCGACCACGGCAAAGCCCTTGCCGGCTTCGCCGGCGCGCGCCGCCTCGATGGTGGCGTTGAGCGCCAGCAGATTGGTCTGCGCCGCGATCGCCGAAATCGCGCCGACCACGGAGCCGATGCGCTCGGCGGCGTCGTCGAGCGAGCGGATGACGTCTTGCGTGCGCGCGGCGTCGGTCGCCGCCGACTGCGCCATGCTCAAGCCGCGGGTCGACTGCTGGCCGATCTCGTCGATGGATTCCGACAACGCTTCGGTGGCGGCCACCGTCGCCGCCATGCGTTGCGTGGTCTCGGCCGAAGCCGACGATGCCGAGGCCATGCGGCCGCGGGTATCGTCGGCGACCTGGTTGAGCGTCGAGCAGGTCGCGGTCAGCGAGCCCGAGGCTTCCTTGATCGCCTCGACCACTTCGCCGATGGCGCCGGCAAATTCCGTGATCGCGTCGTCGATGGCGCCGCGCCGTGCCGCGCTCGCCTGCTCGGCGGCCTGGCGATGCAAGGTCATGGCGTTGGCGACGTCGAAGCTGATGGCCTGCGACACGACCCGGCCGCGCTCGGCGACTTTCGCGGCGGAAAACCAATACTTGCGCGCCAGCGCATCGAGCGCCGCCTTGAGCACGTAACTGCCGGCGGTAGAGCGCACGCGGGCATCGAGCCCGATCGCCGCCTCCTGCGCCACGGTGTGCCGGCACGATTCGGCGTAAGCGCCGTCAAGCTTGCCGCCGAGCAGCGCGCGGAAATGCGCGGCTTCGAGTTTTTTGTAGAGCTCCGCGTTCCTGGCGACGATCTCGCCAACGCGGGGCAGGAAGCGGATCGCGGTGATGATCTCGGCGATCGCCTGGTCCAGCGTCGGTTCGATCACCGGCCAGACTTCGGCGAGGATGTCGAGCGCCCGGCCGTCGAGGCCGTACATCTTGAAGCGCGCCTCGAAGGCCTGTACCGGATCGGTTTTCGTCATGGCGGAAAAGTCTCAACCTTCCGTAGAAGCCCGCATGGTCTGTGAAAATCGTTGCCGTTGCGTTAACGAGTTGGTTACCAATCGTGGCTGCACGCGCCAAGCAACGGGTCAAAGATCATGAATCAGTCAAACGCACCGTCAAACGACATCCTTTTTGATCAACGCGAAGGCATCGGCCGGGTGACGTTCAACCGGCCACAGGCCCGAAATGCCTTCACGTTCGCGATGTACGAACGGCTGGCACAGATTTGCGAGGAGGCCGATGGCGACCGTACGATCAAGGTGCTGGTGTTCCAGGGCGCCGGCGACAAGGCCTTCGCCGCCGGCACCGACATCAACCAGTTCCGCGAATTCACCACGCCGCAGCACGCGCTCGACTACGAGGCCCGCATCGATCGCGTGCTCGGCATGCTCGAGGCCTGCCGCGTGCCGACGATTGCCGCGATCAACGGCGCCTGCACCGGCGGCGGCGCCGGGATCGCGGCGTGCTGCGACATGCGCATCGGCACCAAAAGCACCAAATTCGGCTTTCCGATCGCGCGCACGCTGGGCAATTGCCTGTCGATGTCGAATATCAGCCGGCTCACCGCGCTGGTCGGACCGGCGCGGGTGAAGGATCTGATTTTCACCGCGCGGCTCATTGGCGCCGAAGAAGCCGCCGGCGTCGGCCTGCTCAACGAGGTCGTCGAAGACCTCGCGGCGCTGGAGCGGCGCGCCGGCGAATTGGCAACGCTGATCGCCGGCAACGCGCCGCTCACGCTCAACGCCACCAAACAGGCGCTGGCCCGCCTGCAGCGGCGGCTGACCCGCGACGAGGGCGAGGATTTGATCCTGATGTGCTATATGAGCCGCGATTTTCGCGAAGGCCTGGACGCGTTTTTGAACAAGCGCCCGCCGCAGTGGAAGGGCGAATAAGTCCCGATGCGGACGGCAATCCGGCTTATGGGAACTCTCGGGCGGCGGCTCGCGTTGTCGTTTTTTACAGTTGCTTGTGGATACACAGTTGCTTGTGGATACGATGTCATCGCGATCGCTGAACAAGTCCAAAAGCCCGTTGCGGGATCTAGCGGACTTCCGCGCCAGCCTCTGGAAAACCTTGGCCAAAAACGCCAAAGGCTTGAGCGGCCTGCAGGTCGTCCACGCGCTCCGCGATATTTCCGACGATATTTATCATGCCGGGATCGACGCCGCTTACACGACGACCAAAGTTCGCGATCCGCAAAACCTCGCCGACGCCTGGGACCTCACGTGGTTGACGGCTCTCAACGTCAAGCTCTTGCATCTGCAAAGATCAGGATCGCGCCCGAAGCGCCCGCAGTGAGCGGCGCCAAAGTCGGCGCAATGCCGGGTAGATAGCGGGCGGCCGGATATGCGGCGACGGCTGACCAGTGCCCGGGGTCCGCGTCCGCAAGCGTTCGGCGACGATGAAAAGCAGCGGAATGAGAAAGACGCCGAAAACCGCCGCCGCGATCATGCCACCGAAGACCGGCGTGCCCACCGCCTGGCGCGACGCCGCGCCCGCGCCTTTGGCGATCACCAGCGGAAACAGCCCGAAGATGAAGGCAAAGCTCGTCATCATCACGGGACGAAAGCGCAATGCCGCGGCTTCGACGGCGGCCGCGACGGCGTCCTTGCCGAGGCCGCGCTGTTCCACCGCGAAGGCGACGATCAATATGCCGTTCTTGGCGGCCAGCGCGATGAGCGAGACAAGACCAATCTGTGCGTAGACGTCGAAGCTCAGCCCGGCGATCTTCACCGCGGCGAGCGCGCCGAGAATGCCGACGCTGACCGACAGCAAAGCGGGAACCGGAATATTCCAGCTTTCGTAAAGCGCGACCAGAAACAGGTAAGCGAACAGAATGGCGAGCCCGAGCACGATTCCCGTACGTCCGGCCGCGGCTTTCTCCTGGAACGCCGTCCCGGTCCATTCGTAGGTGTAGCCGCCCGGCAGCGTCGTTGCCGATATGCTCTCCATCGCGGCCAGCGCCTGGCCGGAACTGAAGGGCGCTTTCGGCGCGCCATTCACCACGGCGCCGCGGTAGCCGTTGTAGCGCACCACGGTCTGCGGCCCCTGCACCAGCTTGGCCACCGCCAGCGCGCGGATCGGCACCATGCCGCCGGTGGCGTTGCGCACATAGATGCGTTCGATATCATCGGCGCGCTGGCGAAACGGCGTGTCGGCCTGGATGTTGACCTGCCAGGTGCGGCCGAAAACATTGAAGTCGTTGACGTAGAAGCTACCCAGCGTCGATTGCAGCGCGGCAAAGATGTCGCTAATCTTGACGCCCAGCACCTGCGCCTTGTCGCGATCGATATCGAGATAGATCTGCGGCGTGTCGGCCGCATAGGTGCTGAACACCGCGGCAAGCTCGGGCCGGCTGTTCGCCGCCACGATCAGTGCCCGCAACACGGCGGCGACGTCGGTGGGCGACTGGCCCTGCAGGGCCTCCAACACATATTGGAAACCGCCGGTATTGCCCAAGCCAAGGATCGGCGGCAGGTTGAACGGAAAAGCGATGGCGCCTTCGATCGCCGCCAGTTGCGGCCGCAGCCGCGCAATGATCGCGTTGGCGCTCTGCGCCGGATCGTTGCGCACCTCGTAAGGTTTCAGCCGAATGACGAAAAACGCCTGGTTCGACGCCGCCACATAGTCGATGAAATTCAACCCGACCACCGACAGCACGCCTTCGACGCCGGGGATCGGCTTGACGATGTCCTCGACCTGCTTGACCACCGCCTCGGTGCGAACGACGGAAGCGCCTTCCGGCAGCCGCAAGGCGGCGAAGATCGCGCCCTGGTCCTCGTCCGGCAAGAAACTCTGCGGCGTGACGCGGAACAGCAGCACCGACGCCGCCAGAATGCCGGCAACGACCAGGACACTGAGCAACGCCACCCGCGACAGCCGGCGCACCGCCGCCACGTAGCCGCCGCGAACCTTGTCGATGCCGTCCAGCACGTAGCGCATAACACCGCCACTGCGCTGGCCGCGCTTGAGCAGCACCGCGCACAGCGCGGGAGAGAGCGTCAGCGCGTTGAGCGCCGAGATCAGCATCGCCACCGAGACCGCCACCGCGAATTGGCGGAACAGCTGGCCGCTGATGCCGGGAATGAAGGCCACCGGCACGAACACCGACAACAGCACGAAGGTAATGGCGAGGATCGGGCCGGTGATCTCGGTCATCGCCTTTTTGCAGGCGTCCGGCACGCTGAGCTCCGGCTCCTCCTCGATGACCCGCTCGATGTTCTCGACCACCACGATGGCATCGTCGACGACAATGCCGATGGCGAGCACCAGCGCCAGCAGCGACACCGTGTTGGCCGAATAGCCGATGATCAGCAGCACGGCGAACGTGCCGATGATCGACACCGGCACCGCGACCAGCGGGATCAGCGTGGTCCGCACCTTGCCGAGAAACAGGAACACCACGATGCCGACGAGGACGATGGCGATGGCGAGCGTACGCACCACCTCGACGATGGTCGAGGTGACGAAGACGGTGGTATCGAAGAACATCGTATAGGCGAGATCGGCCGGGAAGCGCGTCGCCAGCGTGTTCATGGTGTTGGTGACCTGCTTGGCCACGTCGACCGCATTGGAGCCCGGCGACTGGTAGATGCCGATCGCGGCGGCCGGAGCGCCGTTGAAGCGGCTGTAGCGATCCTGCGATCGCGCCCCCATTTCGACTCTCGCCACGTCGTCGATCCGGATCACCGAACCGTCGGGATTGGCGCGCAGGATGATGCCGGCGAATTCCTCCGGCCGCGTCAGCCTGCCCTTGGTCTTGATGTTGATCTGGAGCTGCTGCTCGCGTCCGGTCGGCGCGGCGCCGACGCGGCCGAGCGCCGCCTGAACGTTCTGGTTCTGCACCGCCGCGATGACGTCGTTCGGCGTCAGGTTGAGCTGGGTCAGGCGATCCGGATCGAGCCAGATGCGCAGCGAATAATCGAGCGGTCCGAACAAGGTGACCTGGCCGACGCCTTTGATCCGCGCCAACGCGTCGATGATGTTGATGGTCGCGTAGTTGCTCAGATAGACGGCGTCGAAGGTGTTCTTCGGAGAGTAGATATTGATGACCTGAAGCAGGGCTGCGGATTTCTTGCGCACCGACAGGCCGGAGCGCGACACCTCGTCGGGAAGCTGCGGGATGGCGAGGCTGGCGCGGTTCTGCACGTTGACGGTGTCGATGTCCGGATCCGTGCCGAGGGCGAACGTCACGTTGAGCGTATAGCTGCCGTCGGAGCCGCTGGCGGACTGGTAATAGATCGCATTGTCGACGCCGTTGACCTGTTCTTCGATCGGTTGCGCCACGGTGGTCTCGACCACTTCGGCGTCGGCGCCGGGATAGTTGGCGGTCAGCGTGACCTGCGGCGGCACGATATCGGGGAATTGCGCGATCGGGATCGCCGAGATCGCGATCGCGCCGGCCAGCGTGATGACGATCGCAATGACGACGGCGAACCGCGGCCGGTCGATGAAAATGCCGGAAAACATCCGTTAATTTCCCGGCGCCACGGTCGCCGCCACGATTTGTCCGGGATGGACTTTCTGAATCCCCTCGACGATGACGAGCTCGCCCTCCTTGAGCCCGTTGGTCACGACGACGTCGCGCCCCTGATCGCTGCCGGTGGTGATGCGCCGCAATTCGACCTTCTTGGCGTCGTCGACCACCATGACATAGTGCCCGGCCTGGTCGAGCTGGACGGCGGACTGGGCGACGACCAGGGAGCTATGCGGCGCGCCGCGTTCGACCACGACGCCGACAATGCCGCTGGGGATCAACAACCCATCCGGATTCGGCAGTTGCGCCCGCACCACGACGGTATCGGTCTCGGCCTCGACCTGAACATCGAGAAAGTTGGTCACGCCGGCATACGGATAGATCGAGCCGTCGGGCAGCTTGATGTGGATGGTGACGCGCGGGCTCTTGTCGGCCGACGCGGCCACCCGATGCCGGTATTCGATGATGTCGGCTTCGCTGGCCTGGAAGGTGACGTAGATCGGATTCTGGCTGACGATGGTCGCCAGCTTTCCGGACGTCGGGCCGACGAGATTGCCGATGGTGAAATTGGCAATGCCGATCCGTCCGTCGATCGGCGAGCGAATTTCCGTGTAGGCGAGATTGATCTTGGCCTGCTCGAGCAGCGCCTGGGCCTGCAACACGTCGGCCTGTGCGGCCAGCTCGGTGGCCTCGTTCTGATCGACGGTGGCTTGCGGGACGTTCTGGTTTTTGACCAGCGTCTGGCTGCGCTGCAGCTGCAGGTTGGCGTTGACCTCGGTGGCCTTGGCCTTGGCGAGATTGGCGTTCTGCTGATCGACCGCCGCCTTGTAGGTGTCCTGTTCGATACGAAACAGCAGGTCTCCGGTCTTGACCAGCTGGCCCTCGGTGAAATTGCGCTGCTCGATGAAACCCGCAACGCGCGCGACGACGTCGACCTTGTCGATCGCTACCACGCGGCCGACGAAGTCGCCGGTCTCGGTGACTTGACGATTGGCCACCGGGCTCACGGTGACCGCCGGCGGCGGGGGCGGCGTCTGCGCCACGGCGGCCGCGCAGCCGATGCTCAAGATAACCGCGGCGATCGCGGTTTTCCTCGGGAGGAAACGATAAGCCATCAAACCACTCCTGGCGGGCAGGACGCGTTCGTCAGTCATTGGCCTCATGCATCGGCCAGCAAATGTATGCCCGCGCGGTGGCGAGTCTAGAGGGTTTCCGCCGGCGTGCGGGTCGAATCTTCAGCGTTGGAAGGCATCGGCGCTCGGCGTCGCGGTCGCGGCTGGCGCGCTTAGGTCCCAGTGCTTATCTCCAAGTGCAGGCGACAGGCTCAATGGAGATCGCAAATGCGTAAGCGAAGAATTGAGCGGACGGCGTTGTCCCTGGCCGCATGCATGGTCTTGTTCGGCGCGCTCGCGACAGTCGGACAGGCCCAGGCGCAAGGCAAGGCTGCCGGCGGCCATGGGGCCGGCGCAATACGTGGCCTCTCCGGCCCATCGCCAACGCTGGAAGGTGCCCCCTCAACGCCAGGACCGACCTTCAATCCGTCGATTCCATACACGGTACCGCAGTCGCCCGAGACGCCGGTTTCGCCGGGAAGTCCGGGGTCGGTATTTGGGCCACGCTGAGCACCGGGATCAATCGGACTTGCTGTTGTCGCGCCCTGCTTGCTTGGGCGATCCAGCCCAATCAGCGACGCAGCGTTCGAGATCCTTGACGTTGTTGTGCATCTGCTCGAGCACAAAGCCGAGTGCGAAGAAGTGTTCCGCCGCATCGGCGGAAAGACTGCGCGTGAGACCCTCGCGACGGAGCGCAGCCATTTCGCCGGAAAAGGCATCAAGCGCCGATTCCACGGCATTGAGCGAAGGCGGGCCGCGACCCGCCAGCAGCGCCACCCCACTCGCCCGCAAATAATCGGCAAAGGCCGCGCCGAGATTCGCGATCGGCGATGCGAGCCGCGTTGCCAAGGCTTCGGGCAGCGGCGTGATGGCCGCCCTTCCGACCATCACAAGGTCGTGGCGCAACCGCAGCAGCGTGCGCAACAGCGGCCCGGTGTCGGGCCCGATGGCAACGCCTGCCGACCGCTCGTGCTCGGCTTCGGCGCCCACCGCATTCATTTGCACCAAAGCCTGACCGATACCGTCCTGAATGCGGTGAAGCGCATCCATGTCGAGACCGTGGGTCAAGCCTGCAAGGAGTTCGCCAAGAGCCCGCGCCATCTGATTAAGCGTTCGGGCGGCCGCCGCGACCACCAACGAATGAGCGTTTGACGGCAACAGGAGAAACGAAACGATCAACCCGGTGACGCCCCCGAGCGCGACCTCCATGACGCGATCAAGCGCCGAAGCGAGCGGGCTCGCTTGCGTCATTATCGGAATCAAAAGCACGATGATGGCGGTGACCGGCGCGACGGAGAATCTGGGGTTTATCGCCGCGAGGAAGGCCAGCGGGGCCACGGCGAGGGCGAGAACCGCGAGCAGCGCGATTTCGCTCCCATGCGGGATCAGGACGCCGATGGCGCCGCCGTAGATCGCGCCGCCCAGCGTCCCCGCGAGATAATCGAACGTCGCCTTCATCGACCGTCCGACGCTCATCTGCGTCACGATGACGGCGGTCAGGACCGCCCACAACGGCAGAGGAAGTTGCAGCAATTGCGCAAGCGCAAGAGCGACCAGGGCGGAAATCGTCACCCTGATCGAAAGCGCCAGCTGGACGCGGCGATGACGACCGAGGGCGCGAAGGCTCTTCCAGAATCTTGTGATGCGCTTCACGCTGAGGGCCCGGGCGATGGTTTTCTGAACGCGCTCTTTGACATTCTAGCCGATTGGGACAGCAGCTTAATCCCCGAAACGCGGGCTTCCGGGAGACGGACGACTATGGCGGCTTGGGCAAGAGAAGAAATGCGCCGGCCATCGTTCTCATGAAACGCTTATATTACATCGGCTGGGATTCGGCATGAGCGATTTTTCGACTGCGATAGGCACGGCGCTGACGCTGATCGCGAGCAACGATGCCGGCTTACGCGAGATCGTCATCCTCTCGCTCAAAGTCAGCCTGACAGCGAGCCTCTGCGCGCTGGTCATCGGCGCGCCGCTCGGGACGGCGCTTGCCGTCTACCGTTTTCGCGGTCGCGGCGCGCTGATCGTGATTGCCAATGCGCTGCTAGGCTTGCCGCCCGTCGTGGTTGGACTGGCGGTTTACCTCCTTCTGTCGCGCTCGGGTCCGCTTGGCTCGTTCGGCATTCTGTTCACACCGACCGCCATGGTCATCGCGCAATGCGCGCTCGGCACGCCGATTGTGATCGCGCTTGTTCACCGCAACACGGTCGGGCATTGGCGCACTTATGGCGATGCGATGCTGGTCGATGGCGCATCGCGCGCTCGTACGCTCGGCCCGCTCATGGCGATCGGCCGTGACGGGATACTGACCGCATGGCTCGCAGCTTTCGGCCGTGCGATCGCCGAGGTCGGCGCGATCATCATCGTCGGCGGCAATATCCGCGGTTACACCCGCACCATGACGACCGCCATTGCGCTCGAAACCAGCAAGGGCGATCTGAGCCTTGCGCTTGCGCTCGGCATGATTTTGATCGTGCTGTCGATGGCGGTGAGCGCGATCAGTCTCTATTTCGGCCGAGCGCTGAAGGACGGCTAATGCGTGGCTTCCTTGGGCGGCGGAAAGAACAATTCTTCGCCGTTGATCTTGTATGACGTGATCACGTCGAGCCCGGGTTTGGTCGTGAGCCATTCGTGCCAAATCTTCGCGTCGGCGATCTTTACGTGTGACCATTTAGCCGGATTGACCAGGATGCTGCCGTAAGGATTGAGCAGGACCGTGTCGCCTTCGACCAGAATTTCGAGGCTCTGCCGGTTCTTGAAATTGGCCCAGGTGGCGCGATCGGTCAGCGTGTAGGCGTTCATGCCGGCGGCGATGTTGAGCGTCGGCCCCATGCCCTGGCCGAGATCGCGATACCAGCCGCTATGCGGGTCCGGCGCGATGCCGGCCGATTTCCACAGGCGAAGCTCCATCCGATTGGTGCCGCTGTCGTCGCCGCGGCTGGCGAACGGCGCCTTGGCGGCGGCGATTTGCGCGAGCGCTTTCTTCGCATCCCTGAATCCCCGAATAGCCGCTGGATCGGTGCTCGGCCCGACGATGACAAAGTCATTGTACATCACATCGCGCCGATCGATGCCGTAGCCTTCGGCGACGAACTTATCCTCGCCCGGCCGATCATGGACCAGAAGCGCGTCCGCGTCGCCGCGCTGGCCGATGGCAAGCGCCTGTCCGGTACCGACCGCCACGACATGAACTTCAATGCCCGTCGCAGCCTTGAAGATCGGCAGGATGTATCCAAATAGACCGGAATCTTGCGTCGATGTGGTCGAGCTAAGAGTGATAAACCGCTCGTCGGCGTGCGCAGCGTTGATTGCAAAAATCACGAATAGAAAAGTGACAATTCGGCGCATCGGCGCCTCCGAAGGGACTGATCGGGGTCTAATATCCGGAATGGGCGCAAAAGTCTGTTTTGGCCCATGGCGGACATCCCATCCCCGATCACCAAGCTGCCCGCTTGCGCTGTCGGCTATCGACGGTCGAGCGCTTCAATGCTCAGGATGGTCGGGAGATGCCGCGCGATCTCGTGCCAGTTCTCACCCTCGTCGGGACTGGCAAAGACTGAACCACTATTCGTGCCGAGGTAGAGGCCCACCGGCTCGTGTTCATCACGCGCCATTGCCTGCCGAAGAACGGTGAAGTAGCAGGCTTCCTGTGGCAATCCATCGCGCATCGCCTGCCAGGTCTCGCCGCCGTCTCTTGAGCGCCAGACAGCCGCCGCGGCATCGGGCGGAAAACGTCCCGCCATGTCACCGTTCAGAGGCACGGTCCAGACAGTTTCCGGGTCCCGCGGATGAACGCAGATCGGAAAGCCAAACGTTGACGGAAGACCATGCGTGATGTCGTCCCAACTCCGGCCGCCATCGGCAGAACGCCAGACGCCGTGATGATTTTGCTGATAAAGCAAGTCAGCAGTGCCTGGTGCCCGCATCATGTTGTGGACGCAATGTCCGATTTCGCCGTCGCGGGGCGCCGCGGGATGGCTGTGTTCAGTGCTGGGCTTGGTATTTGAAAGTCGATTGCGACGTTCCCAGGTGCTGCCGCCATCCTCTGTTGCAAAGACGCCAGCGGCCGAAATCCCGACCCAGAGCTTTTTGGCATTCGCCGGATCAGACAAAATCGTATGCAAAACCAATCCGGCTCCGCCAGGGTTCCAACTACCGGCAGACGGATGGTCACGCAGCCCTTGAACTTCTTCCCAACTTTTGCCGCCGTCTCGACTCGAAAGCAGCCTGGCCGGTTTGGTTCCGGCATATAGCGCCCCGTGGGCATAGCCCAGCGACCAGATCTGCGAGAACTGATCCGCGAATGGCAGCGGCCGCGCGGTCCAGTTCATCGTGGCTGCGAGTTGCGGATCGGTGGCCGCCCAGTCGTCGATCAAACCCTTTGTGAGCTTGGCAACTTGCCAGGTCGCGCCCGAGTCTTCGGAGCGCCACACACCGGCGCCGTGCCATTCGCCACCCCCGCCGGCCCACAGCACGCCTGTGGCAGGGTCACCGATGATGTGGTTGATGGGCCAGCCGTCGCAGAATGGCCCGTTGACGGTCCAACCCTGCCTGTCGCTGCCGCCGGATATCAAGAAAGCACCCTTCGTCGTGCCGACAAGTATGGTAATCCCGCCTCGCCCCATCACCATTGTTCTCCGCTTCGCCACGACGCGACGTATTGTTCAGCCTGCATTGAAAGCACTTATTTTCTCCACCGCATCCAATCCTCCCCTTCCCTCTCTGCGCCGGATCAAACTTCTCGCCGCCGAAACGCGCGCCTCATCGTTGAAGTCCTCAGAGATAGAGGCTCTTCATCAGACCTTCCGGGTAGCGCAGGCCGGCGGCGGCGCCGACCGGAATTGAGTCGGCGATTTGCGCGAGGTCGTCTGCGGTCAATTCGACCGCGAGCGCACCGATGTTCTCCGCAAGCCTTTTGCTTTTCTTGGTGCCCGGGATCGGCACGATGTCTTTTCCCTGAGCCAGCAGCCAGGCCAAGGCGAGTTGGCCGAGCGTGCAGCGCTTTTCCTGGGCGATCTCTTCGATGCCGCGGACCAGTGACAGGTTGTGATTGATGTTTTCCGTCGCGAAGCGCGGGTGTCGCCGCCGCGTGTCGCCGTCGGACATGCCGGTCGGATCCTCGACCACGCCGGTCAGCAAGCCGCGTCCGAGCGGGGAATAAGCGACAAAGCCGATCTTGAGCGCGCGCGTCGTGCGCAGCGTCTCTTCGGCCTCGGCGCGATACAGCAACGAGAACTCGTTTTGCACGACCGCAATCTCGTGCACGGCGTGAGCGCGACGAATGGTTTCCGGCCGAGCCTCGCTCAGGCCGAGCGCTCGGACCTTGCCTTGTTCGACCAACCGGGCCATCGCGCCGACGGTGTCTTCGATCGGAACGTCCGGATCGATGCGGTGCTGGTAGTACAGATCGATGACCTCGACGCCCAACCGCTTGAGACTGGCCTCGCAAGAGCTGATGACATATTCCGGACGGCCATCGGCGATCTTGCCGCCGCGTCCGCCGACATTGCCGAACTTGGTCGCCAAGACCAATTCGGAGCGGCGCCCCTTGATGGCCTTGCCGACGAGCTCCTCATTGTGCCCGGCTCCGTATGCGTCCGAGGTATCGAGCAACGTTATGCCTCGATCCAGCGCCTCGCCAATAAGGGCGATCCCTTCCTCGTCGTTACTGGCGCCATAAACGCCTGACAGCGACATGCATCCAAGTCCGATCGCGGACGTTTGGATGCCTGATGAGCCCAGCGAACGTGTTGGGAGACTGCTATCGTTTGCCATTCTACTTGCTTCCCTGATCTCGACCTGACTGCAGGCGTCCGTTCAATGCGTCGTTTCGCACGAAGCCGCAAGTGTGAGCAAGGTTTGACCGATCCTGCGGCACGCGCTGGTGGGCAAGAAAAAAGATCGCCGACGGCGCCTTATTTTGTCCGGCGCCTGGCCTTACGGACGATCTTCTCTACAGCCCGAAATTCTCCCGTAGCGGACTTCTGCGCTGTCGTTTCAATGGAGCGATAGATTTCAATGATCCGGTTCCCCACGGGTGTCACGACCGCGCCGCCACCCTGCCGCCCGCCTGCTGCGGAGGTGACCGCAGGCTCCTGCAGAGCCGCATTGATCTGTTCGACCAAAAGCCACGCACGACGATATGACATCCCGACCTTGCGCGCGGCCGCGGATATCGAGCCGGTTGCCTGGATCGCCTCCAAAAGCGCGATCTTTCCCGGGCCGATACGATCGCCGCTGGTCAGGTCGAGGCGGATACTGAGACGCGTCTCGGGCATCGCGTGCGGCCACCAATTGGCTTTCGCATATTGGCGCGCCCGAAGGGATTCGAACCCCTGACCTCTGCCTTCGGAGGGCAGCGCTCTATCCAGCTGAGCTACGGGCGCGTTAAGGGTTTAGATAGCGGAACGCCGCCGATGCGGCAACGGCTTGGGGCGGAGACGAATTATATTGAAAGGCCGCCACCCGATCAGGCGGAGACATATTAATTTGATTCCGGACAGCCGCTTGCCGCTGCCGGACGAGGCTCCTAAGCTTGCCGCGGCGGTTACCCGAGGAGACGCGCGATGACCCAGGTTGCGGAGAAAACGCAAAAAAGCCAGCCGAAAAGCGCCCAGATCAAGGACGCCGCGTTCAAGTGGGACGATCCGCTCGACCTCGAAAGCGAGCTGACCGAGGAAGAGCGCATGGTGCGCGACACCGCGCGCGACTATGCCCAGGAGAAGCTGTTTCCCCGCGTCATCGCCGCCAATCGCGACGGCAAGACCGACCCGGCGATTTTTCGCGAGATGGGCGAGCTCGGGCTGTTGGGCTCGACGATCCCGGAAGAATACGGCGGCGCCGGCCTCGGCTATGTCTGCTACGGGCTGATCGCGCGCGAGCTCGAGCGGGTGGATTCCGGCTTCCGCTCGGCGATGTCGGTGCAGTCCTCGCTCGCCATGCAGGCGATCTATGCCTATGGCTCCGAAGCGCAGCGCCGCAAATATCTGCCGAAGATGGCGACCGGCGAATTGCTCGGCTGCTTCGGCCTCACCGAGCCGGACCACGGCTCCGATCCCGGCTCGATGGTGACGCGCGCCGAGAAAGTGCCGGGCGGCTTTTCCCTCACCGGCGCCAAAACCTGGATCACCAATGCGCCGGTGGCCGACGTCGCCATCATCTGGGCAAAGCTCGACGGCAGGATCCGCGGCTTCCTCGTCGAGCGTGGCACCAAGGGATTTTCCACGCCGAAAATCGAAGGCAAGCTGTCGCTGCGCGCCTCGATCACCGGCGAGGTCGTGCTCGAAGGCGCGGTCGTGCCCGAAGACAATCTGTTGCCGAACGTGTCCGGCCTAGCCGGCCCGTTCGGCTGCCTCAACGTGGCGCGCGCCGGCATCGCCTGGGGCGCGATCGGCGCCGCCGAGTTCTGCTGGCACCGCGCCCGCGATTATGTGCTGACCCGCAAGCAGTTCGGCCGGCCGCTCGCCGCCAATCAGCTGGTGCAGAAAAAACTCGCCGACATGCAGACCGAGATCGCGCTCGGCTTGCACGCGGCGCTGCGCCTGTCGCGGCTGATCGATCAGGGCAAGGCGTCGCCGCCGGCGATCTCGTTGCTCAAGCGCAACAATTGCGGCAAGGCGCTGGAGATCGCCCGCCTCGCCCGCGACATGCACGGCGGCAACGGCATCGCCGAGGAATTCCACGTCATGCGCGTGCTGTGCAATCTCGAGACCGTCAACACCTACGAGGGCACCCACGACATCCACGCGCTGATTCTCGGCCGCGCGCAGACGGGCATCCAGGCGTTTTTCTGATTATTTGTTTCGTTTCCCGGATGCGGTGCAGCACGAAGTGATGCACCGCTGATCCGGGATCGTAAAGGACTCTGAGTTTGTTACGATCCCGGGTCTGCAGCGCACCACTTCGTGCTGCGCTGCGCCCGGGAAACACGGTTGAGAAATTATCCGCCGACGCGGAGCACGATCTTGCCGCGTTTATGGGCGCGCGTGCCGTCGAGCATTTCGTGGGCGGCGCGCGCCTCGGCGAGCGGCAGCACGCTGCCGACCGGAACGACCAGCTCGTTCTTGTCGTGCATCTGGGCGAGCCGCGCCAGTTGCGCGGTATTGACGTCGACGATGAAATAGTCGGCGCGCACGCGACGTTTTTGCGCCAGCTGCACATTCGGCCGCGACACCGAGGAGACGATGATGCCGCCGGGCTTGATGAAGGCAAACAATTGATCCTGCGCCGGGCCGCCGACCGTATCGATCACCGCGTCGGCGCGCCGCGCGAAATTCGTCAGGTTTTCGGTCTCGGTGTTGACCACCTCGTGGGCGCCCAGCCCGCGCACATAGTCGGCATCGCCGTTACGGACGGTGGCGATGACGTGGAGTTTTTTCGCCCGCGCCAGCTGCACCGCATAGGCGCCGACATTGCCGGCGCCGCCGTGGATGACCACGGTCTGGCCTTCGCGCAGGGCGGCGTGATCGAACAGCATTTGCCATGCCATCACGCCGACCACCGGCATCGCCGCGGCCTCGACGTGCGACAGCGCCGCCGACTTTTTCGCGATCATGCGCGCCGAAACGGCGGCATATTCGGCGTAGCCCATGATGAAAAGCGGATTGGTGGCGCCGAACACCTCGTCGCCCGGCGCGAAGCCGGTGGTATTGGCGCCGACCTTTTCGACGATGCCGGAGATTTCGCAACCCAGCGTCAACGGCGGTGTCAGCGGCAGGCCGCTCTTGCCGGTGCGCACCAGGGCATCCCAAGGCCCGACCCCGGCGGCGCACACCCGCACCAGAACCTGCAGCTCCTGCGGCTCCGGCACGTCGACGCGTTCGAGAGAAATAATCTGCGGCGGTCCCAGCTGGTTGATTTGCACCGCCGTCATGATTTGCGGCAGAGCCAGCCGATCGATCCGCTCGACCGCCGTCGTCGGTTGTTGCCCCAAGCGATGAACCGAGGCAGTTTTGGTATTGAGCGCAGGTTCCGCTGTCGGTCCGATGAAAAGCTGACTGACGGCCATGGATCATCTCCCGCGGTCTAGCAAATACCTACCCTCATCGTTAAATCACCAACGAATCACCCCATCGGTACATTACTCCAAACCCGTGACGAAACCTCATGTCCCCTTTGTCCTTTTTGCTCAATCTGCTGTGGATTGTGTTCGGCGGCCTCTGGATGGCGGCGGGATGGATTGTCGCAGCCATCATCATGGCGATCACCATCATCGGCCTGCCCTGGGCGCGCGCGGCGTTCAATATCGCCTCCTATGCGCTGCTGCCGTTCGGCCGCAGGGCGGTATCGCGGGCCGAGCATTTGGGAACCCACGATATCGGCACCGGGCCGTTCGGGCTCCTCGGCAACATCGTGTGGCTGGTGCTGGCCGGCTGGTGGCTGGCGCTCGGCCATCTGCTCACCGCCATTCTGCTGGCCGTGACCATCATCGGCATCCCGTTCGCCTGGGCGCATCTGAAACTCGCCGGCATCGCGCTGTGGCCGATCGGCAAGATGATCGTCGATGCTTGATCGAATAGCCCCGTACGGGCCAAAGGAGAGTTCCCGTGAGCAGCCATCACTTTCATGCCGTCGTGTGGATCGATCACCATGAAGCACGCGTGTTTCATTTCAGCCCAACCGACGTCGAGCGGCTGGTGCTGCACCCGGATCATCCGACCAGACACATCCACCACAAGGCGAACTCCATCGGCAGCGGCCACGCAGCGGAGGATCACGAGTTCCTCCAGGCGGTCGCGCAATCGATCGCCGACGCCGGCGCGGTTCTGGTGACCGGCCCCGCCAATGCCAAGACCGAATTGGTCAAGCACATCAGCCAGCACGATCCCCAATTGATGAAGATCATTGTCGGGATCGAGACCGTCGATCACCCGAGCGACGCGCAGCTCGTCGCCCATGCGCGAAAGTATTTTAAGGCGGAAGATCGGATGCTGCCGCAATGAAACTGGTGAGCGGCAGAGAACGGAGGGACCATGTGCCGGAATATACGCACACTCTTTAATTTCGAGCCGCCGGCTACGGACGAGGAAGTCCGCGCGTCGGCGCTGCAGTTCGTCCGCAAGCTGAGCGGATTTACGCAGCCGTCCCGCGCCAATGAAGCGGCGTTCGCCCGCGCCGTCGACGAGGTCACGGACGCGGCCCGCCGCCTCCTGCAATCGCTGGAGACGGCGAGCCCGGCAAAGAACCGCGAGCTGGAAGCGGCGAAAGCGCGCGAGAGAGCGAAGGAGCGATTTGCGTAGCTGGCCGGTCAGGCAACCGCACCTACTCCGCCTTGATGCCGGCCGCCTTGATGATCGACCACCAGGTATCGGTTTCGGACTTGTAATAGGCGGCAAGCGCCGCCGGCGTCTCTTGCTCGCGCGGCACGACTTCCTGACCGATAGTGGCGAGACGGTTGCGCACGGCGGCATCGGCCAGCGCGTCCATGGCGGCGGCATTGAGCTTGGCAATCACCGCCGGCGGCGTGCCCTTCGGCACCCATAGCGAATGCCACGGCGTGATGTGCAGGCCCGGCAAGCCCGCCTCGTCGACGGTGGGAATATCGGGCGCGACCGCGGCGCGGCTCGATCGGGTGACGGCATAGCCTTTGATCGTGCCGTTGCGAATCTGCGGCATCGCGTCGGATGGCTGGTCGAACAATAAATCGATGCGCCCCGCCAACAGATCCTGCATCGCCGGCGCCAGCCCGCGATACGGCACGACCTGGATTTTTGCGCCGGTTTGCTGCTGGAGCAAAAAGCCGGCCACCTGATCGGTGCCGCCGGCGCTGCCGAGCAGCACGGGATTGGCATCGCTCTTCAGCCAGCCAACCAATTCCTTCAAATCCTTCGCCGGAATTTCTTTCTTGGAAACTAAAAGCAACGGCGTCTGCGTCAGCCACGCCACCGGATCGAAATCGCGGAAGACGTCGTATTGCAATTGATAGAGCACCGGCGTCACCACGTGCGTCGACCAGGTGGCGAGGTCGAGGGTGTAGCCGTCGGGCGCGGCGCGGGCGACGCGGCCGGCGGCGATGGTTCCGCCGGCGCCGGTGACGTTCTCGATGACGACCGGTTGCCCGAGCGACTGGCCCATGCGCTCGCCGATGACGCGCGCGATCGCGTCGGTCGGGCCGCCGGCGGCGAACGGCACGATCATGGTAATGGGCCGGGACGGAAAAGATTGTGCCGCCGCGCTGCCGGAAAATCCGGATATCGCGGCAAGAACAGTCATCGCCAAAACGAGTCTGCGCATCGGTCCGGTTCGCTCCCTCACGCCTTCGCCAAAACCCGGCGCCGAGTTTAGCAGAGCCGAAACCACTGGCGGCTGCGGCCTGAAGCCTCTATATGAGGGTCATCCCCCGCAAAGGAGCAACGAATGGCCTCGCGCCAGATCAAAATGCCGGTAAAGGACGATTCCGACAAAGAAGCCGACGAAGCGCCGTCACAGCGCAAGCGCCCGGAGGCCGGCCGCTATTGGCTCCAGGTCGACCGCCAGACCAAGGGTTCCTATACGACGGCGGAAGCCGCGCAATCCGCGGCGCTGGTGATCAAGAAGGGCTACCCGATCGTTCAAGTGTCGGTCTATGACAGCGTCGAATACAGCCACACCCTGGTGGAAGCGCCGGCCAAGGCATCCTGACCAATGTCCCTGCCGTAGGCAGCAAGCGATGGTGCGCGTGACCGGTTCGAAACCGCACGATGCGCTGCCGGCCGGCTAGCTAGGGGTGGAGAACCGTCAGCGTCAGCATGGCGACGAAGACCACGAACACCGCAGCGAACAGAAAATAGACCGTTTTGGTGGCAAAGCTGGTCGCGGCGCCGGGTTGCGGGTCTGGCATAGTATTTCCCTTCAAAAATAGATTTGAGTAGTTTTTCGTGCCCCATTCTTGGGGCCAGCAAGGTTATTAAACAAGCACGGGCTTTATTTTATTTTCAAACGACCTTTTTATCGGCCAATTATACCATATTATGTGCTAATGTCCTTGGCCATGATCGATCATGACGACTTTTCGGTTGTCGTAAAGAACCGGGCGCCGCCGCCGAAACCGTGGCGCTGGGAGATTTATCGCGCCGGCCGGACCAGTCCGATCGAGCACTCCGAGGTTTTTTTCGAGTCGATGACGGCAGCCAACCGCGCCGGCAAAGCGGCACTGCGGTCGCTATTGAGCGACTACCCCGACTGACGCTATATCTCCATGCGCCAAAGGCCCGAGCGCCTTGGCCATCGGCCCCATCAACCGCTCGATCGAAGAGGAACGCCGCGTGCAGGTTCTCGTCCGTGACAACAATGTCGACCAGGCGCTGAGAGTGCTGAAGAAGAAGATGCAGCGTGAAGGCGTGTTTCGCGAGATGAAGCTGCGCGGCCATTACGAGAAGCCCTCCGAGAAGCGGGTGCGCGAGAAGGCCGAAGCCATCCGCCGCGCCCGCAAGCTCGCCCGCAAGAAGCTGCAGCGCGAAGGCTTGCTGCCGATGAAGCCCCGGGTCGTTCCCGGCGCCGGCCCCGGCGGCGCCGCCGGACGAGGCGGCCCGCCGCGCGCACCGCGCCCGCCGCGTTTTTGAATCGCGGAACAGTTGCGGCGCCCGATACCGTCGCTTCGCTTGTCTGGATTATGCGTATTCATTCGTCATGGCCGGGCTTATCCCGGCCATCTTCGTTTTTAAATTTGCTTTGCCGATAAGACCCGGCACCCCAACCAAAGGAACCGCCCATGCCCTTTTCAATGTCCCAAGCCGCGCTGCCGGTTTTCGAAATCAATCTCAACGCGCTCTCGGCCATTCTCGACAAGGCGGAAGCCTTCGCCACGGCGAAGAAAATCGACCCCGCCGTGCTGCTGCGTTCCCGCCTGGCGCCGGACATGTTCGATCTCACGCGCCAGATCCAGGTCGCGACCGATGGAGCCAGACGTGGTTCGGCGCGTCTCGCCGGCGTCGAGGCGCCGAGCTACGAAGACAACGAGACGACGATCGCGCAGCTCAAGGAGCGCATCGCGAAAACCGTCGCCTTTCTCAAGACGCTCGATCGCAAGCAGATCGACGCCGCGGCTGATCGCGAGATCACGTTTCCGCTCGGCGGCACCAACAAAGGCCAGATGAAGGGCGACGACTATCTCAACCACTTCATGCTGCCGAACTTCTATTTTCATTGCACCGCCGCCTACGCGATCCTGCGTCATTGCGGCGTGGACATCGGCAAGCGTGATTTCCTCGGCGCGATCCCGCTCAAGATGGTTTGAGGCGGGCCTGGCGCCGCCTCCTTCACCACCACGCTATTCTTGTCAGACAACGGCACATGCGGGCGCTGAACAGGCAAGGAATGACCCGCTTGGGTTAGGAACGACGATGGCCGACGACACCAAAAAGACCAAAACCGACACCGCACCAAAAAAAGACACCGCGGCGACCGTCAAGAGCCCCGCGGCTGACACAGCCAAAGCTGAACCGAAGTCCGAGGCCGGCGAGACGCCCGCCAAGGCACCGTCCGACTATAGCCGGGGCGAAGGCCAGAAGCCGGTCACCGCGGCCTACAAGGAAAACTGGAACGCGATTTTCGCAAAAAGGCCTACCAAAAAGAGGCCCACGAGGACGAAAGAGCGATAATTCTCGTGACGGAGCAGAAAGGCGGCTTGCGATCCCACTCAAGATGGCTTGAGGCGGCGACTACAACGGCGGCTCGACGCCGCCTTCTTTCTTGCAGGCGATGCTGGCTTCTTCGAGATCGAGCTCGCGTTCGATGCGCCGGCGCGCTTCGTCGGTGATTTGGCCTTCCTGCAACAGCCGGTAGATGTATTCGCGCTCGGCCGTGATCAGCTCCATGCGCAGCTCCGCGGCCACCGTCGCGGCGTCGCCGCCGTCGGCACTGTGTTCCGACAGCCGCCCGGTCCGATAATCGTGACGGGCGCGCAAGATCGCCAGCGCCTCGGCTGAAACCCCGCGGTCGGCCGCGACTTTTTCCAGCCGGTCCAGCGCCACGTCGAGAGCTTGCGATCGCGCGGCAAGCTCCGCCTTGTGCTCGCGCTGCCGTTCGTCGTCGGCGTGTTTCGCCAGGCCGAGCCAGCCGACGACGCGCGGCAACAGCGAGCCCTGGCCGATCAGCGTGACGACAATGACGCCGAAGGTGACGAAGAGAATGAGGTCGCGGTCGGGAAACGGCGCGCCGGCCGCCGTCGTCAGCGGAATGGCCAGCGCCGCCGCGAGCGAGACGACGCCGCGCACGCCGACAAAGCCGAGAAAAAAGGTCCACTGCCACGGCGGCAACGGATCGCGGCGCCTTAGCGCCGGGCTCAGCCAACGCGGCAGATAGACCGCCGGATAAATACAAATGAATCGCGTGACGATAACCACGACCACGGTGACCAAGATGGTCAACGTCAATCCGTGCAGCAAATTCGCATCCATCCGGTTGAGCAGCGTGCGCGTCTGCATGCCGGTGACCAGGAAGACGAATCCTTCGAGGAAATAGACCAGCAAATCCCAAAAGAAGATGCCCTGCAGCCGCGTCGCCGCCGGAATGAGCAGCGGCCCGTTCCAGCTGACGAACAGGCCGGCTGCCACCGTCGCCAGCACGCCCGAACCGCCCAAGTGCTGCGGCACCAGGAATGCCAAGTAAGGGGTCAACAGCGACAGCGTGATCTCGACGCGCGGATCGCGCGCCCAGCGGCGCAAGCGCAGGCTGACCCAGCCGACGGCAATGCCGTAAGCGATCTCGCCCACGACAATGAGCGCGAAGGTGCCCGCGGCCTCGCCGAGGGAGAACAAGCCGGTGCTCACGGCGGCCACCGCGAAGCGGTAGAGGATCAAGGCGGTGGCGTCATTGGCCAGCCCCTCGCCCTCCAGAACGACCACGAGCCGGCGCGGCACGCCGAGACGGCGCACGATCGCCAGCGGCGCGACCGCGTCGGGCGGTGAGACAATGGCGCCGAGCAAGAAGCCGATGGCCAATGGCATGCCGAGCAGCCAGTGCACGGCGGCTGCCACCGCGCAGGTAGTGAAGATGACGGCGCCGAACGCCAACAGCGAGATCGGGCGCAGGTTGAAACGGAATTCGCGCCAGCTCATGGCGACACCGGCTGAATAGATCAGCGGCGGCAGGATGCCGAGCAGCACCAGCTCCGGCGCCAGCTCGATCCGCGGCAACCCGGGCGCGAGCGCGAGCCCAATGCCGGCGATGACGAGCAGGATCGAAGGCGCGGCATTGAGCCGCCGCGCGACGATGGCGACCACCGCCAGCACGGCGAGCAGCAGCAATAGGGTTTGGATTGTCGCCGCCATGGGGAACAATTAGCCATCATCCGGCGCGGAATCAAACCGGTGGTTGGAATCGATATCAACGGCACAAAGCACGGCCTCAACCCCTGTCATCATCCGCGCAGGCGGATGATCCAGTAATCACCGAACGGCGGCGCTTACTGGATGCTCCGCCTCCGCGGAGCATGACAAATCAGGAATTATCGCTGGTGGTACAATACAATTTAGACTGTATCGGTGGCGGCCTTCTCATATAAATCCCATCCCGGACAACTTGACTGCAGAGATTACACCTGGACCCCGAATTCATCCGCGACCTGTTCGCGCAATTCCGCCCAGTGACGGTGAAGCGCATGTTCAGCGGCGCCGGCATTTTCGCCGACGGTCTCATGTTCGGCCTGATCGTCGACGGCGCGATCCATCTCAAAGTGGACGAGACCAACATCGCGGATTTCGAACGCGAAGGCAGCCGGCCATTCACCTATACGCGCGGCAAAAGCACAGGCCGGCCCACGCGCCACGCGTTGCCCTATTGGCGCCTGCCGGAGCGGCTCTATGACGATCCCGATGAGCTTGCGATTTGGGCGGGTCGCGCGCTTGCCATCGCGGAACGCAAAAAATTAGCTCCGCGTGTGCGGGCCAAACGAAAGCGGATGTCGAAACGCAAGTAGGATGGGTAGAGCGAAGCGAAACCCATCATGCGCGCGGAAATCAAAAGAGTGATGGGTTTCGCTTCACTCTACCCATCCTACGAGATCACAAAAAACTCTGCGGATCGACGTCGATATCGAGCTTGATCGAGCCGTGCTTCTTCGGCGCCGCGGCGAGCCATTGGCGCAGGTAGGCCGAGAGATCGAAATTGCGCGGCGCTTTGATGAGCAGCCGGAAGCGATGGCGGCCGCGCACCAAAGCGAGCGGCGCTTCGGCGGGGCCGAGGATGCGCACCTCGTCGTGGGATGGCGCGGCGCGGGCGAGCGCGCGGGCGTGGGATTCCGTGGCGTGCTTGTCGGGGCCGGAGACGACGATGCTCGCGAGGCGGCCGAACGGCGGATAGTGGTCGCGCTCGCGGACTTCGATTTCGGCGTCGTAGAACGCCTCGCGATCCTGGGCGATCAGGGCGCGCATCACCGGGTGCTCGGGCTGGTGCGTCTGCAAATAGCCGTGACCGATGCCGGCGTCGCGGCCGGCGCGGCCGATGACCTGATGCAAGAGCTGGAAGGTGCGCTCGGCGGCGCGCGGGTCACCGTTGCTTAATCCCAAATCCGCATCGATGACGCCGACCAGATTGAGCATCGGGAAGTGATGGCCCTTGGCGACCAGCTGCGTGCCGATGACGATATCGAAACGGCCCTGGGCGACGTCATCCAGTTCCTCGCGCAGCCGTTCGACCGATGCAACAAGATCGCTGGAGAGCACCAGCGACCGCGCCTGCGGAAACAGTTCGCGTACTTCTTCTTCGAGGCGCTCGACGCCCGGGCCGCAAGCAACAAAAGAGTTCGCGGCCTGGCACTTTGGACAGGCCGCCGGATGCGGCATGGCAAAGCCGCAATGGTGGCAGACGAGGTGCTTGCGGAAGCGGTGATCGACCAGCCAGGCGTCGCAGTTCGGGCAGGAAAAACGAAAACCGCAGGCGCGGCACAAGGTCAGCGGCGCGTAACCGCGTCTGTTGAGAAACAGCAGCGCCTGCTCGCCGCGCTCGATGGCGATCTGCATCGCGCCGGCGAGCACCGGCGAGATGAAGCGGCCGCGCGGCGGCGGCGCCTGGCGCAGATCGATCGCCTCGACCGCTGGCAGAAGCTGGCCGCCGAAACGCTCCGGCAGCGCCAGTTTCTGATAGCGCCCGCGCCGCGCATTGACGACCGTTTCAAGCGACGGCGTCGCCGACGACAGCACGATGGGAATGCGCGCGATATGGCCGCGCACCACCGCCATGTCGCGGGCGTGGTAGTGCACGCCGTCTTCCTGCTTGTAGGCGGGATCGTGCTCTTCATCGACGACGATGAGGCCAAGATCGGCATAGGGCAGGAACAACGCCGAGCGCGCACCGACCACGACCGAGACTTCGCCGTCGGCGACCGCGCGCCAAGTGCGCGCGCGTTTGCGCGGGCTGAGCTCCGAATGCCATTCCGCCGGCCGCACGCCGAACCGCGCTGCAAAACGGTCGAGGAATTGCGCGGTGAGCGCGATCTCCGGCATCAGGATCAAACTCTGCCGGCCGCGGCGTATGGTGTCCGCCACTGCCTCGAAATAAACTTCCGTCTTGCCTGAGCCGGTGACGCCGTCGAGCAAGGTCACAGCATAGCCGCCCTTCGCCACGGTCGCCTTGAGCGCCGTCGCGGCGGCGCTTTGGTCCGGGGTGAATTCCGATTGCACGAAATCCGGATCGGGCTTTTGCGCCACCGGCTCCGGCGGCAGCACCACCGCTTCGAGCGTGCCTTCGTCGATCAACCCGTCGACCACGCCCGTGCTGACGCCGGCCTCGCGCGCGGCGTCGCTCTTGCCGCGCACCATGCCGTCGGCGAACAGCGCCAGCACGCGATGGCGCGCCGGCGTCATGCGTTGCGGCGGAGCGCCGACAAGCCGCACGCCGACACGCTCGCGCTCGGTGCCAAGGTGCTCGCCCATGCGCAGGCACATGCGCAGCACCATGCCGCGCGAGCTCACGGTGTAGTTTGCCACCCAATCGACGAAGCTGCGCAATTCGGGGCGCAGCGGCGGCAGTTCGAGCTTCTCCTCGACGTCTTTCAACCGGTTGTCGAGCCGCGGATTAGGCTTCGGATTGTCCGCCCACACCACCGCGGTCGCCTCGCGGGCGCCAAGCGGCACGCAGACGATGTCGCCCGGAGCGAGCTCGAGCTCTTCCGGCACCCGGTAGGAATAGGCCCGGTCGAGGGCGACCGGGACCAGGACATCGACGACGCGTTTGGTCATGGCTGCATATTTGCCCGCTTAAATATGGACCACAGCCGATTCGGCAATTAAGGAAGCGGGAACGAAGGGGGTGCGATATATCCCGCCGTGTCAAGCGCACGACAAAAATCGCAAGACCTGCCGGATTTCGTGGCGCCAAAGGTCGCCGCCGAGATCGAGGGTTGGCTGAGCCATCTCGGCGCCGAGCGGCGCATGTCGCCGAAGACGGTCGAGGCCTATCGGCGCGATGTGCTGCAGTTCCTCATGTTTTTGGCCGAGCACCTTGGCGGCGCGCCGTCGCTGGCGGACCTCGCCGGTTTGGCGCCAGCCGACGTGCGCGCTTTTCTGGCGGCGCGGCGCGCCAACAATATCGGCAGCCGCTCGCTGATGCGGGCGCTGGCCGGCATGCGCGCCTTTGGCCGTTTCCTGGAGCGCAACGGCAAGGGCAAGGTCGGCGCGCTCACCGCCGTGCGCGCGCCGAAAATCGGCAAGACCTTGCCGCGGCCGCTGGCGGTCACCGCCGCCAAGCGCGTCGCCAATCCCGACATTGCGGCCGGCGACGGGCGCGAGCCCTGGATTCATGCGCGCGATGCCGCGGTGCTGGCGCTGCTCTATGGCTGCGGCTTGCGCATCGCCGAAGCGCTGGGCTTGAAGCGCGCCGATTTCGGCACCCGCGACACACTGACTGTTACCGGAAAGGGCCGCAAGCAGCGCATGGTCCCGCTGCTCCCGCAAGTCGATAAGCTGATTGCCGATTACGTCGCGCTCTGCCCCTTCGACCTGCCCGACGACGGGCCGCTGTTCGTCGGCGCCAAGGGGGGCGCGCTGTCGCCGCGTATCATCCAGCTCGCCATGGCGCGGCTGCGCGGCGCGCTCGGCCTGCCCGAGACCGCGACGCCGCACGCGCTGCGGCACTCCTTCGCCACGCACCTGCTTGCCCGCGGCGGCGACATCCGTTCCATCCAGGAATTGTTGGGCCACGCCTCGCTGGCGACCACGCAAATCTACACCGAGGTCGACGCCGAACGCCTGATCGGCGCCTATCGCGCCGCCCACCCGCGCGCGTAGGATTTGTGCTATTCGTCAGTTGACGAGTGAGACACAAGGGGCGGCCACCATGTCGGAAATTCACGAAGCGATCGAGAAGGCGCAGGAAGGCGAGCACGGCGAAGGGTTCAACAAGCGGATCGCGCTGGTGATCGCGATCCTGGCGCTGTTCCTGTCCTTCTCGGAGACGGCCGGCAAAGGCGCGCAGACCGAGGCGATCAGCAAGAATGTCGAGTTGTCGGACCTGTGGGCGTTCTTCCAGGCCAAGAACATCCGCATCACCCAGGTCACGACCGCCGCCGAAGAAATGGCAGTCGCGGCCGCCGGCGCCACCGATCCCGCGGTCAAAG
>CAVWOI010000024.1:0-24246 GCA_963756245.1 uncultured Alphaproteobacteria bacterium | reverse complement strand
CGACACCGCGGCTTTGCGCCTGCGCCTTGACCTTGATGCCGACGCCGTTGCCGACTTCCGCCCAGTTGCCGTCGAGCGCCGCGATGAGATCGCCACCCGGCAACGGCGGCCAGTCGGGCCGGCCCCACGACGGGCCGTGCGCATTCTTCTCAACGTCGGCGGCACTGTCCTTCAGGCTCCGGAAGAACGACTGCCACTCGGCATCGACCGCCTGCGGATCGGCTTCGTAGCGGGCGTAGAGGTCCTCGATATAGGGAGCATTGCTGCCGTAGAGGAACGAGGTGAGGGCGAAGGCGGCGTTGGCGTCCTGGCGGGACATGGTGTTTTTCCTGGGCGATTCCTTTGGGGGGAATCCTTAAACGAGGGGGCGAGAAATGAGGCGCGAAACGAGAACCGAAAGACGCGAATCAGCCCGGCCCGGCGCAGGGATTTCTCTTTGTACTCTATTTAATGGCTCGATGCGGCAGGCAAAAGACAATAGAAGTGAATCAGGATTTCAGTAGTTCGGCCAACGTATGGCCGAGCCGCGCCGGCGACGGTGAGACCTTGATGCCGGCTGACTCCATGGCGGCGATCTTGGAGTCGGCGCCGCCTTTGCCGCCGGCAATGATGGCCCCGGCATGGCCCATGCGGCGCCCCGGCGGCGCAGTGCGCCCGGCGATGAAGCCGACCATGGGTTTCTTGCGGCCGCGCTTGGCTTCGTCCTTGAGAAATTGCGCCGCGTCCTCTTCCGATGAGCCGCCGATTTCGCCGATCATCACCAGCGCCTCGGTCGCCTTGTCGGCGAGAAACATTTCCAGCATTTCGATGAAATCGGTGCCCTTTACGGGATCGCCGCCGATGCCGACCGCGGTGGTCTGGCCGAGCCCTTCCCGGGTGGTCTGGAATACCGCCTCGTAGGTCAAGGTGCCCGAGCGCGAGACGATGCCGACCTTGCCGGGCTTGAAAATATTGCCGGGCATGATGCCGATCTTGCATTCGCCGGCGGTCATGACGCCGGGACAGTTCGGCCCGATCAGGCGCGATTTCGAACCGCACAGCGAACGCTTGATCTTGACCATGTGGCTCACCGGAATGCCTTCGGTGATGCACACGATCAGCGCAATCTCCGCCGCGATCGCCTCGGCGATGGCATCGGCGGCGCCAGCCGGCGGCACATAGATCACACTGGCGTCGGCGCCGGTTTTTTCGCGCGCTTCGGCAACGGTGTCGAACACCGGCAGATTGAGGTGCGTCGAGCCGCCTTTGCCGGGCGACACGCCGCCGACCATCTTGGTGCCGTAAGCGATCGCCTGCTCGGAATGGAAGGTGCCGTTCTTGCCGGTAAACCCTTGGCAGATGACTTTGGTGTTCTTGTCGATGAGGATGGACATTACGCCGCCTCCTTCACCGCTTTGACGATCTTCTGCGCGGCGTCGTCGAGATCGTCGGCCGAGGTGACGTTGAGGTTGGACTTGGCGATGATGTCCTTGCCGAGCTCGACATTGGTGCCTTCGAGCCGCACCACCAGCGGCACGCGCAGGCCGACTTCTTTCACCGCGGCGACGACGCCCTCGGCGATGACGTCGCATTTCATGATGCCGCCGAAGATGTTGACCAGGATGCCCTTCACGTTGTGATCCGACGTGATGATCTTGAACGCGGCCGCGACCTTGTCCTTGGTGGCGCTGCCGCCGACGTCCAAAAAATTGGCCGGCGCCATGCCGTAAAGCTTGATGATATCCATCGTCGCCATGGCAAGGCCGGCGCCGTTGACCATGCAGCCGATCGAGCCGTCGAGCGCGATATAATTGAGATCGAATTTCGAGGCTTCGATTTCTTTGGCGTCTTCCTCGGTCTCGTCGCGCAACGCGGCGATCTTCGGATGCAGGAACAACGCGTTGTTGTCGAAATCGGTCTTGGCATCGAGGCAGATCAGCTTTTTGTCCTTGGTGACGACCAGCGGATTGATCTCGAGCAGGCTCATATCGGTGTCGATGAAGGCCTTGTAGATGTTGGAGAGCAGCGGCCCCAGCTGTTTCGCCAGATCAGCGTCAAGCTTCAACGCCTGTGCCACGCTGCGCACATGATGCGGACAGATACCGGCGACCGGATCGATCGAAATCGTCACGATCTTGTCCGGCGTATTGTGCGCCACTTCTTCGATGTTCATGCCGCCTTCGGTGGAGACCACGATGGCGACGCGCGAGGTCTCGCGGTCGATCAACATCGACAGGTAGAATTCCTTGTCGATCGGCGAGCCTTCCTCGATGTAGAGCCGGTTGACCTGCTTGCCGTGCGGCCCGGTCTGGTGCGTGACCAAGGTCGAACCGAGGAGCCGCGCCGCTTCCTTCTTCACGTCGTCGACCGATTTGACGACCTTGACGCCGCCGGCCTTGCCGCGGCCGCCGGCGTGGATCTGCGCCTTCACCACCCAGACCGGCCCGCCGAGCTCGTTGGCGGCTTTCACCGCCTCATCGACGCTGAATGCCGGATTGCCGCGCGGCACCGGCACGCCGTAGTCGCGCAGCACGGCTTTGGCTTGGTATTCGTGGATGTTCATTCGCGGCCCCACCGCTTGTCATTGTCCGCGAAGGCGGACAATCCAGTAAACACAAGACCCTCGTCAAACACGGACAGTACGACAACTCGGTCCGCGGCGATTACTGGATGCTCCGCTTTCGCGGAGCATGACAGTGAGAGGACGTTACTTTCCGAGATCCGGCGCGATCTTCTTGCAGGCCTCGACCAACGACTCCACCGAGCCCACCGATTTCTCGAACATGCCGCGCTCGGCGCTGTTGAGCTCGATCTCGACAATGCGCTCGACGCCCTTGCTGCCGATCACCACCGGCACGCCGACATAGAGGTCCTTGACGCCGTATTCGCCGTTGAGCCACGCGGCGGCCGGCAGCACGCGCTTCTTGTCGCGCAGATAGCTTTCGGCCATGGCGATCGCCGACGCGGCCGGCGCGTAGAACGCCGAGCCGGTGCGCAGCAGGCTGACGATCTCGCCGCCGCCGTTGCGGGTGCGATCGACGATCTCGTCGACGCGGGCCGCCGTGGTCCAGCCCATCTTGACCAGATCAGGCAGCGGAATGCCGGCGACGGCGGAATAGCGCACCAGCGGCACCATGGTGTCGCCGTGGCCGCCGAGCACGAAGGCGGTGACGTCTTCGACCGAGACGTTGAACTCGTCGGCCAGGAAATAGCGAAAGCGCGAGGAATCGAGCACGCCCGCCATGCCGACCACCATCTGCTTCGGCAGGCCGCAGCATTTCTGCAGCGCCCAGACCATGGCGTCGAGCGGATTGGTGATGCAGATGATGAAGGCGTTCGGCGCGTATTTCTTGATGCCGGAGCCGACCTGCTCCATGACCTTGAGATTGATGCCGAGCAGGTCGTCGCGGCTCATGCCGGGCTTGCGCGGCACGCCGGCGGTGACGATGCAGACCGAGGCGCCTTCCAGCGACTCGTAGGAATTGGTGCCGGTGAAGCGGGCGTCGAAACCGTCGACCGGCGACGATTGGACGAGATCGAGTGCCTTGCCCTGGGGCACGCCTTCGGCGATGTCGAACATGACGACGTCGCCCAATTCCTTGAGCCCGATCAGATGCGCGAGCGTGCCGCCGATTTGACCCGCGCCGATCAATGCAATCTTGTTTCGTGCCATCCGATAAATGTCCTTGATTGATGGGCGAAAGAGGTCCGGCTGTCGCGGTCATTAGCCCTTTCGGGTGACGCGTTCAAGTCGGCTGGGAGCGAAGTCACACGGAACGAAAAGGGCTCTGTTATCATTGGTCGGCAGGCCGGTGCGGCCGCTGTGGCGAACCGAGAGCATAATGGCGAAGAAATCCTGGTCGGTAAAATCGCTGTTCGCCATGCTCGGGCCGGGCCTGGTCACCGGCGCCGCCGACGACGATCCAAGCGGCATTGCCACCTATTCCCAGGGCGGCGCCCAGTTCGGCTATGCGCTGGGCTGGACGATGTTCCTGACCACGCCATTCATGATCGCCATTCAGATGGTCAGCGCCCGCATCGGCGCCGTCACCGGACAGGGACTTGCGGCCAATCTCGGCAAGGCGATGCCGGCCATGCTGCTGCACGCCTTGGTCGGCCTTTTGCTCATCGCCAACACGCTCAACATCGCCGCCGACATCGCGGCGATGGGCGCCGCCTTGCGGCTGGTCATCGGCGGCCCCGTACTACTCTACATCGCGGTATTCGGCATCGGCTGCCTCACCGCCGAGATCCTGATTCCGTATCATTCTTATTCCCGCTACCTGAAAGCGCTGACGCTGGTGCTGTTCGCCTATGTGGCCACCGCCTTCACCATCCGGATTCCGTGGGGCGAGGTGGCGGCGGCGACGTTCCTCCCCCGGCTGTCGTGGGATCGCGATTACATGCTGATGCTGGTGGCGATCTTCGGCACCACGATCAGTCCCTACATGTTCTTCTGGCAGGCCTCGCTCGAAGCGGAGGACCGCAAGTTGCGCGCCAAAACGACGAGCAACTCGGCTCGTTCCACCGCCAAGCGCCTTGGACGAGGCGAAGGCTTGCGTATCGGGCTCGACACCACGACCGGCATGCTGCTGTCGAACATCATCGGCTTTTTCATCATCGTCACCACGGCGGCCACGCTGCACGCCCACGGCAAAACCCACATCGACACCGCGGCCCAGGCCGCCGAAGCGCTCCGCCCGCTTGCCGGCCCGCTGGCGTTTCTGCTGTTCTCCTTGGGCATCGTCGGCACCGGGCTGCTCGCCGTGCCAGTGCTCGCCGGTTCTGCCGGCTACGCGGTGGCGGAAACCTTTGGCTGGGAAGGCAGTCTCGAAAAGCCGGCCCGCAGCGCGCCGGGCTTTTATCTCGTCGTCGCCGCCGCAACGCTGGCCGGACTGGGCGCGGCGCTGACCCCGCTCGATCCGATCCGCATGTTGTTCTGGAGCGCCGTCGTCAACGGCGTCGTCGCCGTGCCGCTGATGGTCGCCATGATGGTGGTTGTCGCCAGCCGCAGCATCATGGGCAAATACGCCGCTTCGCGTGCGCTGATGGTGTTCGGCTGGTTCGCGACATTCCTGATGGGGCTCGTCGTCGCAGCGATGCTGATCACGAGCATCGGAGGTTAGGTCTCGACGATGCCGGCGGACGAAACGGGCTCTTGTGTGTGCGCGGCGCCGTGCGGCCGTGCCAGATAGGCTTGCGAGCCCATCTCGATGAGGCGTGAGGCAGTGCGCTTGAATTCCTGCGCCTCAAAACCTTCGTCCGCTTGATAAAGCGCATCGGGCTCCGCGGCTGCCGAGGCGATCAGTTTCACATTCATGTCGTAAAGCGTATCGATCAAGATGATGAAGCGCTTCGCCGCGTTGCGGGTGTCGTAGGTCATCACCGGCACGTGGTCGAGGATGATGGTGTGATATTCGTGCGCGAGGCGCAGATAGTCAGCGGCGGCTAGCGGCGCTTCGCACAGATCGTGGAAGGAAAAGCGCGCCACCCCCATGAAGGCGCGCGGCACGTGCACGCTGCGTCCCTTGAGCGGCAGCTCTTGCGCGGTGCCGTCGTGACCGCCGGCGAGCCGCCGCCAGGCATCGTCGAGCGCCGCATCCGCCGCAGCATCGGCCGGCACATACCACACCGGAAGACCGGCGAGTTTTTCCAGCCGAAAATCGGTGCGGGCATCGAGCCGCACCACGTCCATGTATTCTTCGAGCAGGTGGATGAACGGCACGAACAGCGCGCGGTTCAAGCCGTCCTTGTAAAGATCGTCCGGCGCCACGTTCGAGGTGGCGACGACCACGACGCCGTGCGCGAATAGTTGCGTGAACAATCGGCCCAAAATCATGGCGTCGGCGATGTCGGTGACGTGGAATTCGTCGAAACAGAGCAGCCAAGCCTCGTCGAACAATTGCTCGGCGACGAGCCGGATCGGATCTTCGCCTTCGTGCTCGCCGCGCTTCATCTCCTGGCGTAGCGCGAAAATGCGTTCGTGCACGTCGAGCATGAATTCGTGAAAATGGGCGCGGCGCTTGCGCAGCACCGGACTTGCTTCGAAGAACAAATCCATCAGCATCGTCTTGCCGCGGCCGACGTCGCCGTAGATGTAGAGGCCCTTGAGCGGCGGCTCCTTGCGGTTGCCGAACAGCCAGCCGAGCGACGAGGATTTGCGCGCCAGGCGATGCTCGGCGATCCGCGCCTCGAGCCGCTGCAGCTTTGCGATGATGGCGAGCTGCGCGTCGTCGCTGCCGACGCGCCCCGCGGCGACGCCGGCGGCGTATTGCGCTGTAACTGTGCTCACCATCGAGAGAGTTAACCGTTGTGGGCGAAACGTGGCCGAAACACGCGGACAATCAGCATTGCATTGCGCATGCCAAGATTGCGCAGTCAAACAGTCGTGAACGATTTACGAGCCATGCGTATACGGAATGTGGGCATGTTGCTCAATGCTTCACCTTGCCAAACTTTGGCACCGCACGACATGATGATTTGATTCGGCGTACCGGTGAAACTGCCTGCTACGCCAATCTGCTGCGCGGAGGAAACGATCGGGAGGGTCTCACAGACGACAGTGTCCTCAACCGGGGACGACAATGTCAGGAGACCCAATGCAAGACGTTCTTCCAGAAGGCGGCGTGATCCGCAAATTGTGGGTTGGTGAAGCGGCTAAATTCCGCGATCACATGCTGCGCCTCGATCCGGCAAGCCGCAACAGCCGGTTCGGCGGCGGCGTGTCGGATGACTTCATCGGCAAATATGCCGACCTGTCGCAATCGCTGGACGCCGTGATCCACGGTTTTTTCATCGGCGGCATGCTGCGCGGCGCCGCCGAGCTGCGGCCGCTCGGCGTGCGCTTTCCGCGCCAGGCCGAAGCCGCGATCAGCATCGAGAAGCCATGGCAGAGCCACGGCGTCGGCTCGGCGCTGCTGCGCCAGACGCTCCTCACCGCGCGCAACCGCGGCATCCGGCTCCTGCACATGGCGTGCCTGGCCGAGAACCGGCGCATGCAGCAACTGGCGCGCAAATTCGACGCCGAGCTGTCGTTCGACTTCGGCAGCGTGATCGGCGAGGTCGAATCGTCGCGGCCGACGCCGCTGTCGCTGATGCGCGAGTTCATGGCCGACGGCCACGGCTTTGCGACCGCGATGCTCGATCTGCAAACGAGAATGCTGCGGGCGTGAGCTGAAAACTTAAGCCCGCCGCAGCGCCGGCTCGCCGAGCGGATAATCGGCCTCGACGACATAGGGGCCGCCACCGACCGAGGAGCGCGACGAAAACAATACGAAGCGCGAGACCTCGAACGACGCCGAGCGGTAGTGGCCGCGGGCGCTGAGATATTCGGCGACCTGATGGCTCGACGAATCGCGCAACCGCGCCAACGTCACGTGCGGCGTGTATTTACGGCCCTCGGGCTCGAGCCCGAGCCGCTGCAAGAGCCGCTCGTGCTCGGCCTGCAGCTCCATCAGCGGCGCAATCGGCGTGACCGGGGCGACCACCGCGCGCGGCTTGCGGCCGCCGAACGACAGCAATCCGTCGAGCCGCAGCTCGAACGCCATGCGCCGCACGCGGCCGAGCATGAGCGCAATTTCGTGGGCCAGCGCATCATCGATGTCGCCGATGAAGCGCAGCGTGAGATGATAATTCTCGGGATCGATCCAGCGCGCCCCGGGCAGCCCGCCGCGCATCATGGCAAGCGACTGGGCGACATGCGGCGGAATTTCGAGAGCAGTGAACAGGCGGGGCATGACGACCTGCTTTTCGGGACGAATCGCCGCATCAACACAATGCGGTGATCGGGCGCGGTATGCAACCCTTACGACGGACGTTGCGTGCGGGCGCGGGCGATGAGCTCCTCCACCTTCGGCAAAATACGCGCGACGATGACGTCGACGCCGGCGGCATTGGGATGCAGCCCGTCGTGCTGCAGAAGCTTCAGATCGGCGGCGGCGCCGTCGAGGAAGAACGGATAAATAAGAACGTCATATTTGGCCGCAAGGTCGGGATAGATGCGTTCGAACGCAGTCCCGTATTCGGCGCCGAGATTTGGCGCCGCGCGCATGCCGCAAAGGAGCACCGCGATATGGCGCGCGGTGAGACGGCGCAAAATGGTATCAAGCGCGTCGCGCGTCACCTCGGGCTTGAAACCGCGCAGCATGTCGTTGGCGCCAAGCTCGAGAATGACGGCCGCGGTGCCTTCCGGCACCGACCAGTCGAGCCGGGCCAGCCCATCCGCGGCGGTATCGCCGGACACGCCGGCGTTCTGGACGTCCACGGTAATCCCTTTGGCGGCGAGGGCTGCCTGCAGGCGCGGCACGAAACCTTCTTTGTCGGGTAGCCCATAACCGGCCGTCAGCGAATCGCCGAAGGCGACGATTTTGACCGGTGCTTGAGCATTGGCGGACGGCACCGCTGTCGCGGCGACAAGCGCCACGCTACAAACCGCCGCACCGGCGATTTGGATGAGCGCGCGCCGCCACCCATATGATCGGGCACGACGTGATGAAGGGCGCGGGTCAGCCGGCAACATGAACGACATTTCGGGCTATCCTTCCGCTGGCAACGCCATCGCGCTCTCCGGCGTCAACCTGGCGCTCGGCCGCGGCGCCGCCCGCGTCCATATCCTGCGACAGATCGACCTCAATATAGGCCGTGGCGAGGCGATTGGCCTCCTCGGCCCGTCGGGCTCCGGCAAGTCGACGCTGCTGATGGTGATGACCGGGCTGGAGCGGCCGGATACCGGCTCCGTGATCGTCGCCGGACAGGAGCTGCAACAGCTCGACGAGGACGCGCTGGCGCGCTTTCGCGGCAAGCATATCGGCATCGTCTTCCAGGCCTTTCATCTTATTCCGACCATGACGGCGCTGGAGAACGTCGCGGTGCCGCTGGAATTCGCCGGCGCCCGCGACGCGCTGCAGCGCGCCGAAAAGGAACTGGCTGCCGTCGGGCTGGCGCAACGCCTGCACCATTATCCGGCCGAATTGTCCGGCGGCGAGCAGCAGCGCGTCGCGCTGGCCCGCGCGCTGGTACCCGATCCGGCGCTGATCGTCGCCGACGAGCCGACCGGCAATCTCGACGAGGCGACCGGGCGCGAGATCATCGAGCTGCTGTTCCGCGGCCATCGCGAGCGCGGCACCACGCTTGTTCTGGTCACCCACGACACCGAGCTCGCGGCGCGCTGCGACCGCGTGGTGCACCTGCATTCGGGACGGATCGAGGCCGCGATGCTGCAAGAAGCGAAATGACCGCGCTGGCCGATACGCGAGAGATGTGGCGCCCGGGCGTCGGGCAAAGGGCGCAGATCGCAGCGCGTCTCGCGTTGCGCGAACTGCGCGGCGGCTTGCGCGGATTCGGCATTTTCATCGCCTGCATCGCGCTCGGCGTATTCGCCATCGCCGGCGTCGGCTCGGTGGCGGCGAGCCTTGCCGACGGCATCGGCAGCGCCGGGCAGTTGATTCTCGGCGGCGACGTTTCCTTTGCGCTCATCCAACGCGAGGCCAGCGACGACGAACGGAGCTTCTTCAACAATCACGGCACCGTTTCCGTCGCCGCCACGACACGGGCGATGGCACGCACGAGCGACGGCCGCTCGAGCCTCGTCGAGATCAAAGCGGTCGATGCCGCCTATCCGCTGTTCGGTTCGGTCGTGACCAATCCAATGATGCCGCTTGCGGATTTATTCGCGCAAAAGGACAGCGCGTTCGGCGCCGCGGTCGATCCAGCGCTGCTGACACGGCTCGATCTGAAAACCGGCGACCGCATCACCATCGGCAATATCGCGATCGAACTGCGCGCCGCGCTGACCGGCGAACCGGACAAGCTTGCCGGCGGCCTTGGCCTCGGGCCGCGTCTCCTCATCAGCGAAGCCGCGCTGCGCGCCACCGGGCTGTTACAGCCTGGCAGCCTGGTGCGCTGGCAATACCGGCTGCGGCTGCCGCCGGCCGACAGCAGCGATCGCGCGGTGACGGCGGTCGAGACAGCGGCCCAGGCCGCCTTCCCGGATGCCGGCTGGGAAGTCCGCACCCGCAACAAGGCGTCGCCGCAGCTCGAACGCAATGTCGAGCGCTTCACGCAATTTCTCACGCTGGTCGGATTGACCACGCTGTTGGTCGGCGGCGTCGGCGTCGCTAACGCAGTCGCCGCGCATCTGGCGCGCAAGCGTGACGCCATCGGCACCATGAAGGCGCTCGGCGCTTCCGGCGGCACGGTATTCGCGATCTATTGCGGGCAGATGGTGCTGGTCGCGCTGTTGGCCGCCTTGATCGGCGCCGCGTTTGGCGCCGCGCTGCCCTACGCGATTGCCTGGGCGTTCGGCGCCGTCATTCCGCTGCCGGTGGCGCCCTCGCTGCATCCGGGGACGCTGGCGCTGTCGATCGTGTATGGACTCTTGACCGCTTTGGCGTTCGCGCTGTGGCCGCTCGGCCGCGCCCACGACATTTCGGTGTCGATGCTGTTTCGCGATCAGATCGCCGCCGAGCGGCATTGGCCGCGCCGGCGCTACGTCGTCGCCACGGCGCTGATCGCCGCGATCCTCGCAGCCCTCGCGGTGACGACAACTTACGACCATCGCATTGCCGGAATTTTTGTCGCTTCCGCAATCGGCGTTTTCCTCATGCTGCGGCTGCTCGCGATGCTGACCATGGCGATCGCCCGCCGCCTGCCGCGCGCGGGCGCGACGGTGCTGCGGCTCGCCATCGCCAACATCCATCGCCCCGGCTCCTTGACGCCGACCGTGATGCTGTCGCTTGGGCTCGGCCTTGCCTTGCTGGTGACCGTGATCGAGATCAACGGCAACCTGCATCGCCAATTCACCGCCACGCTGCCGGAAAAAGCCCCGTCGTTTTTCTTTCTCGATATTCCGGCGGCCGATGCCGGCAGGTTCGAGGCTTTTGTGCGCGAGCGGGCGCCGGCTTCGACGCTCGAAAGGGTGCCGATGCTGCGCGGCCGCATCGTCGCGGCGAACGGCATCAAGGCCGAGGATCTCAAACCCGCGGCCGGTTCGCGTTGGGTGCTGCAGGGCGACCGCGGCATCACTTATGCGTCCGCGGTCCCGCCTGGCTCGCGCATCGTCGCCGGGCAATGGTGGAACGCCGAGTATTCCGGCGAGCCGCTGGTCTCGCTGGAGAGCAAGACGGCGCACGATCTTGATCTCAAGATCGGCGATTCCATCACCGTCAACGTGCTCGGCCGCAACGTGACAGCGCGCATCGCCAATCTGCGCGCCGTCGACTGGGAGAATCTCGGCATCAATTTCGTCCTGGTGTTCTCGCCCGGCGCCTTCGGCGGCGCGCCGCATAGCGACATCGCCACGCTGACCTTCGCCGACGGCGGCACGCCGGCCGAGGATACCGCCGTCATCAAGGCGCTGGCCGATGCGTTCCCGACGGTCACCGCCGTGCACGTCAAGGACGCGCTCGACACGCTCGACGGCATCATCAAGAACCTGGTGCTGGCGCTCGGCGGCGCCAGCGCCATCACATTGATCGCCGCCGCGCTGGTGCTGGGCGGCGCGCTCGCCGCCGGCCAGCGCTTTCGTATCTACGACGCCGTGGTGCTCAAGACCTTGGGCGCGACGCGCGGCCGGCTGCTTGCCGCCTATGCGATCGAATATCTCCTCATCGGTGCCGTCACTGTGCTGTTCGGCGTCGCCATGGGCACGCTTGCGGCGGGCCTGATCGTGACGCGGGTGATGGAATTTCCCTTCGTCTTCGTCGCCGGCGAGACGGCCGGTGCGGCGCTGGCCGCGGTTACGGTCACCCTGGCGCTGGGCCTTGCCGGCACGTTTACGGCGCTGGGCCGCAAGCCCGCGGAGGTGCTGCGGAATCTCTGATAAAGCCCGCGGCGGCGGGCAGAATGAAAGAATTGTAACCATAGCGAATATGGCGCCGCACCCATCTGGCGCCGCCGGGGCTTTCGCACTAGATTCCCGCCAAGCGAATTCGGCGTCGTATCGCCGGACGCCAAGGCCCGGCTCAGACCGGGACAACCCAGGGGTATTTCCATGTCCGACTTCGATCGGAATCTTGCGGCAGCGAGACCCGGCTATCGCACGGACCAGTTCGCGATCGATGCGGGTCTGCGCGCCTACATGATCCGTGTCTATAACTACATGGCCAGCGGCGTGGCGCTGACCGGCGTCGTGGCTTGGCTGACCTATCAAGCCGCCGGCGGCGATGCCATTCAAATCGCTGGCAGGCAGATCACCGGACTGACCGCTTTCGGGCAGGCCATCTTCAGCGGCCCGCTGACGATCGTGCTGCTGCTCGGCACGCTCGGCCTGGTGTTCTTCATGAGCTACCGCATCAATCGCCTCTCCGTAGGATCGGCGCTGTCGCTGTTCTTCATCTACGCAGGCCTGCTCGGATTGGCGCTGGCGTCGGTGTTTCTCCAATATACCGGTGCGTCGATCACGCGGGTGTTCTTCATCTCGGCGGCGACGTTCGGCGCCACGAGCCTGTACGGCTACACCACCCAGCGCGACCTGACCGGCGTCGGCTCGTTCATGTTCATGGGCCTGATCGGCATCGTCATCGCGAGCCTGGTCAACATCTTCCTGAAATCGAGCGGGCTCGACTGGGCGATCTCGGTGATCGGCGTGCTGGTCTTCGTCGGCTTGACCGCCTACGACACGCAGCGGATCAAGGAGATGTACAGCGTGCAGGATGACGGCACCGTTGCCGGCCGCAAGGCGGTGATGGGCGCGCTGTCGCTCTACCTCGACTTCATCAACCTGTTCCTGATGCTGCTGCGCATCTTCGGCGACCGCCGCTGAGCGCAAACGAATTGCAATCGAAGCGCCCCGGGATCATTGTCCCGGGGCGTTTTACTTTGTGGCGCTGTGCCATCTGAACGATGAACGCCGTCAGCCTTCGCACCGCTACCTCAGCCGATACCGCAGCGATCACCCGCATCTACGCCCATGCCGTCGCCCACGGCACCGCCTCGTTCGAGCTTGAGCCGCCGGACGAAGCCGAAATGGCGCGCCGCCAACAGGCGCTGTTGGCGCGGAACTTTCCCTATATCGTCGCCGAACAGGCCAACACTGTCGTCGGCTATGCGTATGCCGGCCCGTACCGCGATCGCCGCGCCTATGACTGGTGCGTCGAGGATTCGCTCTACATCGCGCCGGAATTTCACCGCAAGGGAATCGGCCGGCTATTGCTGACACGCCTCGTCGCGGAGTCGGAGGCGCTCGGCTTCCGTCAGATGATCGGCGTGATCGGCGACTCCGCTAACACCGCCTCGATCGCGGTCCATGCCGCGGTCGGCTTCCGGCTCATCGGCAATTTTCAATCGATCGGCTTCAAGCACGGCCGCTGGCTCGACACCGTGCTGATGCAGCGAGCGCTCGGCAGCGGCGATACGCTGCCGCCCTGAGTTCCGTCACCCTGAGGTGCGAGCGAAGCGAGCCTCGAAGGGCGACGGCCCGGGCGCCTCGGCCGTATCCTTCGAGGGCCGCTGCGCGGCCACCTCAGGATGACGGTTAACCAGCAACTACGCGCAACGAGCGATCGAGTGCGCTGAGCACGCGGTCGAGCTCTTGGCCGCGGCGCAGGATGTGACCGGTGGCGGA
Organism: uncultured Alphaproteobacteria bacterium; assembly: GCA_963756245.1. GTDB lineage: Bacteria > Pseudomonadota > Alphaproteobacteria > Rhizobiales > Xanthobacteraceae > BOG-931. The sequence goes on along the minus strand of CAVWOI010000024.1, from coordinate 10,706 downwards.
TATCACGCTGTAGGCGCCCTGGCGCCGGCCAAGCCGCGGATTTTTCTCGATGCGGTAGATGGGGACTTCCGCGGCGCGTCGGAAAACCGAAAACACCGCGCGGTCTTTGAGAAAATCGATGGCGTAATCACGCCACTCGCCGGCGGCGACCATGCGGCCGTAAAGGCCGAGAATGCGGTCGAGCTCACGCCGGCTGAAAGTCACCACACTCGCGGGGGCGGGCGCTCGAAGCTCGCCCCCGCGCCACGCGCTAGGTTCGATTTCGCCGATATCCATCCGGCGCCTCCTTTGTCATGTCGGCTTCATGATCGCGCCGGACGGCGGCGGCGGCAAGAGCCTCTTGCGCGGCAAATGGCCGGCCGTCGCGCAGCACCAAAACGAGGCGGCGGACAATCGATGCCCATCGCTGCGGCACAGGTGCGACATTTGCGACGGCCGGAATCACGGCTTCGTTAGGCGAATCATAATACGGCCCTAATTCGGCCCAGCACACGCCAAGCTGGCTTGCGAAATAAACGACCGTTGCCTCAGGGCCCGGTCCGGAAGGCGTTCCGGATTCCTCAGCCCCCCAGCCCCCCGGGGCGCTGACGGACCGGGCCAGAGTTCCGCGTACGGTTCAATCCCCAATACCTTTAAGGCCGGCAGTTGCCGGCCTTTCTTTTTGTCAGACGACGGAGAACAGAAGGCGGACGACGGATAAGGAAGCTAAGGACTGCAGCGATTGGAAGCGTTGTTATTTGCGTTCCGTCGTCTGTCGTCCGTCGTCCGTCGGCTGCAATGTCGTGTAGGCCGCGCCGAGAATGATGCCCGGCTTGTCATGCGTGCCTTCCTGCACCATGACGGCGGCGGCATCGATGTCATCGGTCTTGATCTCGGACATCGGCACGTTCCAGGTCGCATCCGTCCCGGCCCAATCGCCAAGCTTGACCCAGTGCCGCACCACGTTGTGGTAGGTGATCGTGCGGCCGTGATTTTCGCCGCGGCCGATCGCAACCGTCACGGCTTTGGCCAGCGGACACAGCCACACTTCACCACCGGAATGGTCGCCATCCTTGGCTTTGACGGTGACGTTCAGATTGCTGGCCGTGACGGTCAGCACCACCGGCAACGACATCACCGCAGTTTTTTGATCGGTCTGCACGATCATGCGGTCGACGGCGGCGCGGTCGCTGCCGAGCACGTGCATGGCACCGTTGACGACGATCTGCGGCGTATAGACCTGCCGGTCGCCGCGCACGCGCGAGTAAGCGCGCTGCCGCGCCGAATGGGCCGGATTGGCCAGCGTGTCCTTCCAGCCGAGATAATCCCAATAGTCGATCGGCACGCTCAGCGCGACCAGCGATGGATCGTTGGCAAGCTCGCCGAGCAGCTTGTCGGCGGCGGGACAGGACGAACAGCCTTGGCTGGTGAACAGCTCGAGCAATGCCCGCGGCTCGGCGCGCGCAATGCCGTAGGTCGTGATCAAAAGCCCGGCAATGAGGGACGCCGACGCGTAGCGGCAGCGCAGCATTTTGATCTCCACCCCCGCCGACCCCTCGTGACGGTATTGTCGCCCGCGCCTGTGTTAGCGCCGGCGCAAGTCACCCGCCACTCAATTCGAAGTGAGCCGGCTCGCTTTTTTCGCGGATCATGCCGAATGCTGATGAGAGCATGATGTTTTGGAAAGCGACGCCCGCCCCGGATCAAGTCCGAGGCGGGCGGTCTCTAATTTCACGTTTTCAAGCCGCGAGATGGCGCAGCACGTACTGCAGGATGCCGCCGTTCTTGTAGTAGTCGAGCTCGTCGACCGTATCGATGCGGCAGATCAGCGGCACGCGCTTCAACCCGCCGTCGGACGCCACAATTTCCGCGAGCAGGCGTTGATGCGGCTTGAGATCGCCGTGCAGGCCGCGAATGGTGACCTGCTCGTCACCCTTCAGCCCCAGCGTCTGCCACGAGGTGCCTTCCTCGAAGGTCAGCGGCACCACGCCCATGCCGACCAGGTTGGAGCGGTGGATGCGCTCGAACGACTGCGCGATCACCGCGCGCACGCCGAGCAGGATGGTGCCCTTGGCGGCCCAGTCGCGCGACGAGCCGGTGCCGTATTCCTTGCCGGCGAACACCACGAGCGGCACGCCTTCGTTCTTGTAGCGCATGGCAGCGTCGTACATCGTCATGCGCTGCTTCGACGGATAGTGGATGGTGAAGCCGCCTTCGACGCCCGGCACCATCTGGTTCTTGATGCGGATATTGGCGAAGGTGCCGCGCATCATCACTTGGTGATTGCCGCGCCGCGTGCCGTACTGGTTGAAGTCCTTCGGCCGCACCTGATGATCGCGCAGATATTCGCCCGCCGGGCTTTCTTCCTTGATCGAGCCGGCCGGCGAGATGTGGTCGGTGGTGATCGAATCGAGGAACAGGCCCATGATGCGCGCGTCGACGATGTCCTCGATCGGCTGGCTGCGCTTCTGCATCCCTTCGAAATAAGGCGGATTCTGCACGTAGGTGGAACGGTCGTCCCACTTGAAGGTGAGCCCGCCCTTGACGGCGATCTTGCGCCAGCTGGCGTCGCCCTTGAACACGTTGCCGTATTTGCGCGCGAACATCTGCTTGTTGATGTTCTTGCGCACGAAGTCGCCGATCTCACGGTTGGTCGGCCAAATGTCCCGCAGATAGACCTTGCGGCCTTTCTGGTCGGTGCCGAGCGGCTGCTTGGCGACGTCGATCTGCATCGAGCCGGCGATCGCGTAGGCGACCACCAGCGGCGGCGAGGCGAGATAATTGGCGCGCACGTCGGCGTTGACGCGGCCCTCGAAATTGCGATTGCCCGACAGCACCGCGGCGGCGACCAGATCGTTCTTGTTGATCGCTTCGGAAATCTCCTCCGGCAGCGGCCCGGAATTGCCGATGCAGGTGGTGCAGCCGAAACCGACCAGGTTGAAGCCGAGCGCGTCGAGATCCTTCTGCAGGCCGGCTTTGTCCAGATATTCGGCGACCACCTGGGAGCCCGGCGCCAACGAGGTCTTCACCCACGGCTTGACGGTCAGGCCTTTGGCCAGCGCTTTGCGTGCCAACAGCCCCGCGCCGATCATCACGTTCGGGTTCGAAGTGTTGGTGCACGAGGTGATCGCCGCGATCACCACGTCGCCGTTGCCGAGCGTGTGCTTGCGGCCTTCGACCGGCACGCGCTTATCCATCTCGGTGGCCTTGTTGAACTCCTTGTCCATCGACCAGGCAAAGCCGTTCTTGACCTCCTTGAGCGCGATGCGGTCCTGCGGCCGCTTCGGCCCAGCGAGCGACGGCTCGACCGACGACAGTTCGAGCTTGAGCACGTCGGTGAACACCGGGTCGGGCGTGTTCTTGGTGTGGTACATGCCCTGCGCCTTGGCATAGGCGACGACCAGCGCGATGCGCTCGGCCGAGCGGGCGGTGTCGCGCAAATAACGAATGGTGTCGTCATCGATCGGAAAGAAGCCGCAGGTCGCGCCGTATTCCGGCGACATGTTGCCCAGCGTCGCCCGGTCGGCGATGGTCAGGCTGGCGAGGCCGGGGCCGAAATATTCGACGAATTTGCCGACGACGCCGCGCTTGCGCAGCATCTGCGTCACGGTGAGCACCAGGTCGGTCGCGGTGACGCCTTCCTTGAGCTTGCCATTGAACCGCACGCCGATCACTTCCGGCAACAGCATCGAATAGGGCTGGCCGAGCATGGCGGCCTCGGCCTCGATGCCGCCGACGCCCCAGCCGAGCACGGACAGGCCGTTGACCATGGTGGTGTGCGAATCGGTGCCGACCAGCGTGTCCGGATAAGCGAGCTCGGTGGCGACCGACTTGTCGGGGAACGTCACCTTAGCCTTCGCGGTCCACACCGTCTGCGACAGATATTCGAGATTGACCTGATGGCAGATGCCGGTGCCGGGCGGCACGACGCGGAAATCCTCGAACGAGTTCTGCGCCCATTTGAGGAACCGGTAGCGCTCCTGGTTCTGCTTGTATTCCTCTTCGACATTGCGCTTGAACGAGTCCTTGTGGCCGAAGAAATTCACCGCCACCGAGTGGTCGATCACCAGATCCACCGGCACCAGCGGGTTGATCTTCTTCGGATCGCCGCCGAGATGCTCCATGGCGTCGCGCATGGCGGCGAGGTCGACCACCGCCGGCACGCCGGTGAAATCCTGCATCAGCACGCGGGCCGGGCGGAATGCGATCTCGCGCTCCGAGGATTTGGTCTTGAGCCATTGCGCGACCGCCTGGATGTCCTCTTTCGATACCGTGCGGCCGTCTTCGTTGCGCAGCAGGTTCTCCAACAGCACCTTCATCGAGAACGGCAGCCGCGAAATCCCCTTGAGCCCGTTCTTTTCCGCCACCGGAAGGCTGTAATAGGCGTAGGTCTTGGAGCCCACCTTGAGCGGCCGCAGGCACTTGAAGCTGTCGAGCGAATCCATGATTTTTTTCCCATTCCTCCGGCCGGGCGCCGGGGCAAATTGCAGCTAATTTATTGCCGAAACAGGCTCCGAGGGAGCGTTGGCGGTCGGGTGCCGGAGGCGTCGCCGGCGCGGCGCAGCCCGACTTGCGGCTTATAAGGTCTTTTCTGCAAATGTGCCAGATCAGCAACAAATAGCCGATAAAATGCCCGGCAACCCGCCATCGTTTGCGCTACCGAGCGGGCTCAACCTGCGCGCAGGACCTTGCTGATGCGGCTTTCCGCTGTCGATCTGGCCTGTCACCGCGGCGGCCGCGACGTGTTTGCCGGCTTAAGCTTTGCCGTGGCTTCCGGCGAGGTTTTGACGGTGACCGGCCGCAACGGCGCCGGGAAATCTTCGCTGCTGCGCACCATTGTCGGCCTGGTCCGCCTCGCCCAAGGCAAGCTCAGCCTGGAGGGCGGCGATCCCGAGCTGACCCTCGCCGAGCAGGCGCACTATCTCGGCCACCAGGACGCCCTGAAACCCTCGCTCACGGTCGCCGAAAACTTAAAGTTTTGGGCCGGATTCCTCGGCACCCAGGCCACAGATATCCACCCTGCCCTCACCGCCGTCGGCCTCGACGAACTGGCCGACCTGCCCGCGGCCTATCTTTCAGCCGGCCAACGCCGGCGCCTGTCGATCGCCCGCCTCGTGGCCGTCAAACGCCCGATCTGGCTGCTGGACGAGCCCACTAGCACCCTCGATGCCGCCGCTCAGGACCGCCTCGCCGGCTTGATGCGGGCCCATCTGGCCGAGGGCGGCCTCATCATGGCCGCTACCCACGGCGCGATCGGGCTCGAAAGCGCGCGGGAATTGCGGCTGGGGGAGATGGATTCATGACCTCGCTAACCGCAATCCTCGTCCGCGACATGCGCATAGCCGTGCGGGTCGGCGGTGGCGCGCTGATCGGGGTGCTGTTCTTCCTGGTCGTGGTCACGTTGATCCCATTCGCGGTCGGCCCGAACTTACCGCTGCTCAAGCAGATCGGCCCGGCGATCCTGTGGCTCGCGGCGCTCTTGGCAAGCCTGCTGGCGCTCGACCGCCTGTTCGCCGCCGACCATGAGGACGGCTCGCTCGATCTCATTCTCACCGGTCGCGCGCCGCTCGAGCTCGTGGTGGCGACCAAAGGCGTTGCCCATTGGCTCACCACCGGCCTGCCGCTGGTCATCGCCGCGCCGCTGATCGGACTTTTGCTCAACCTCGACGCGCCGGCTGAGATCACTTTGGTGCTGACTCTTCTGGTCGGCACGCCGGCGCTGACCTTCATCGGCCTGATCGGCGCCGCCATCGCGGTGACCTTGCGGCGCGGCGGACTGTTGCTCGCGGTGATCGTGCTGCCGCTGACGGTTCCGGTGCTGATCTTCGGCGTCGCCGCCGCCAACAGCGTCGGGCCGACACCGTTTGGAACGCCGTTTACGATCCTGTGCGCGCTGACGCTGGCGAGCCTGGTGGTCGGTCCATTTGCCGCGGCGGCGGCGCTGCGGCAGGAAATGGAATAGCGGTCATGCAAACGTGAGAAACGCTCAAAACCCGCGGCATTGCGCCGGCACCGCAACGTGAACTAGGAAGCTTGCGAACTGGACATCGCCATGGCCATTGCCGACCTCGCCAATCCGACACGTTTCCTGAAATTCGCCAACCGCACGATTCCGTGGCTCGGCGGCCTGACGGTGATCGTGTTCGCCTACGGCATCGACCAGGCGATGCTGGCGCCGGACGATTATCAGCAGGGCGCCACGGTCAAGATCATGTTCCTGCACGTGCCGTCGGCCTGGCTCGGCATGCTGGGCTGGGGCGTGATGTCGGTCGCGGCGCTCGGCACCTTGGTGTGGCGGCATCCGCTGGCCGACGTCGCGGCCAAAACGGCGGCGCCGATCGGCGCTGCGTTCACGTTGTTGTGTCTTGTCACCGGCTCGCTGTGGGGCCGGCCCGAATGGGGCACCTATTGGGTCTGGGACGCGCGGCTCACCTCGGAGCTGGTGTTGCTCCTGCTCTATCTCGGCGTCATCGCGCTGTGGCGCACGGTGGAGGACCCGTCGCGCGCCGCGCGCGCCGCCGCGATCCTCACGCTGGTCGGCGCCATCGATCTGCCGATCATCAAATTCTCGGTCGATTGGTGGAACACGCTGCACCAGGGCGCGTCGGTGTTCCGCGTCGGCGGCTCGACCATCGATTCGAGCATTCTCGTTCCGCTGTTCATCATGGCGGCGGCATTCACGCTGTTGTTCTTCACCTTGCATCTCGCGGCGATGCGCAACGAGATCTTGCGCCGCCGCGTGCGCACGCTGCGGCTGATGCAGGCGAGCGCGGCGAGCTGACGATGAATGCAGTCAACCATATTGGCTTCATCGTCGCGTCTTATGCGGCGGCGGTCGCCGTGGTCGGCGTCTTGATCGCATGGGTGGCCTTGGACTACCGCACGCAACGGCTCAGGCTCGCCGATCTGGAAATGCGCGGGGTCATCCGCCGCTCCGCGCCGGCGCGATCAGAGCCCGCGATCGAACAAGCGAAGGAAAAGGCGTGACCGAAGTGCCCAACGAAACCACGAGAGCGGGCCGGCGCCGCGTCGCGGTACTGGTGCCGCTTGGGATTTTTCTTGCGCTAGCCTCGCTGTTCCTGTTCCGGCTCTATTCCGGCGATCCGGCGCTGATCCCGTCGGCGCTGATCGGCCATCCGGCGCCGCAAACCAACCTTCCGCCGGTTGCCGGCCTCGAACACGACGGCACGCCGGTGCCCGGCATCGATCCGGCAAATTTCAATGGCGCGGTAACGGTGGTGAACGTCTGGGCATCGTGGTGCGTGCCGTGCCACGACGAGGCGCCGCTGTTGATGCAGCTTGCCCAAGACGGCCGCGTGCGCCTGGTCGGCATCAACTACAAGGACCAGCCGGACAATGCGCGGCGCTTCCTCGGCCACTACGGCAATCCGTTTTCCGCCGCTGGCGCCGACGAGAGCGGCCGCGCCGCGATCGAATGGGGTGTCTACGGCGTGCCGGAAACATTCGTGGTCGGCAAGGATGCGCGCATCGCCTACAAGCTGGTCGGCCCGATCACCGCCGACAATTTCGACGCCGTGCTCAAGCCGCAGATCGAAAAGGCGCTGGCGGCGGGATCCTGATCGTCATTGCGAGGAGCGAAGCGAAGCAATGACGGACTACTCCGCCGGCTCGACCGCGTATTTCCGCAACAGCGGCACCTGCAGCGCGCCGAACAGGAAGGTCAGCGGCATCACGCCGAACACCTTGAAGTCGACCCAGACATTGGTCGAGGCGTTGCGCCAGACGATTTCATTGAGAATGGCGAGCGCGAAGAAGAACAGCGCCCAGCGCAAGGTCAGCTTGCGCCAGCCCTCCTCGGTGAGCTGGAACATCGAATCCAGCACGGTGCCGAGCAGCGGCTTGCCAAAAAACAACCCGCCGAGCAGCACGCCGCCGAACAGCGCATAGATGATCGTCGGCTTGATCTTGATGAACATGTCGTTGTGCAAGAACAACGTCAGGCCGCCGAACACCAGCACGATGACCGCGGTCACGATCGTCATGATCGGGAAATGCCGCGTCAGCGCGTAGGAGACAGCCATCGCGGCCAGTACGGCGACCATGAAGGTCGCCGTGGCGACGAAAATGTCGTAACGCGAATTGGCGAAGAAGAACAACACCAGCGGCCCGAGATCGAGGGCGAGCTTGAGGATCGGGTTGAGCTGCGGCTTTTGCGTCATGAGCGGCGTGTGTGTAGCGCGGCGGGTGCTTTTCCACAAATCATGAATCGAGGCCGACATCGAGCCCGACCATGGCGCGTGCGAAATCGTGCGCCGAGAACGGCGCCAGATCGTCGACGCCCTCGCCGACCCCGATGAAATGCACCGGCACTTTGAACTTCTCGGCGATGGCGACCAGAATGCCGCCGCGGGCAGTGCCGTCGAGCTTGGTCATGACGAGGCCGGTGACGCCGACGACTTTGCGGAAAATCTCGACCTGCGACAGCGCGTTCTGGCCGACGGTGGCGTCGAGCACCAGCAGCACGGCGTGCGGCGCCGCCGGCTCGACCTTCTTCATCACCCGCACCACCTTTTCCAGCTCGCCCATCAATTCGGTGCGGTTCTGCAGGCGGCCGGCGGTGTCGATCAGCAGCACGTCGATGTTTTTTTGTTTCGCCGCCTCGACCGCCTCGTATGCCAAACCGGCGGCATCGGCGCCGGTTTCGCGCGCGATGAACGAGGCGCCGCTGCGCTCGGCCCAGATCTTGAGCTGATCGATGGCGGCGGCGCGAAACGTGTCGCCTGCCGCCAGCATCACCGTGCGGCCTTCGGCGCGCAATCTCGCTGCGAGCTTGCCGATGGTCGTGGTCTTGCCGGAGCCGTTGACGCCGGCGACGAGAATGACGAACGGTTTAATCGCCGGATCGATGTCGAGCGGTTGCGCCACGCCGCCGAGCACCTTCTCGACCTCTGCCGCCACCGCGGCCTTGATTTCATCCGGCGTGATCGCCGCATCGAAGCGCCCGTAGCGCAGCTCGGTGGCGATCCGGCCCGCCGTCTCCGCGCCGAGATCGGCACGAACCAGCTCGTCCTCGATCTCATCGATGGTCGCCGCATCGAGCTGGCGTTTTGCCACCACATGCGCGATGGCGCTGCCGAGCGCCGACGAGCTCTTCTTGAGCCCGCCGGCGAGGCGCTGCCACCAATTTCCCGTCGTTTTTGTCGCGCTGTCGTCCATGAGGCGCCCGTGATAGCGGTTTCGGCAATGTACGCAACAATGACCCCGGAACAGATGGTGTCGCGCCTCTTGTATCGCGACGGGCTGATGCTGGTGATCGACAAGCCGGCCGGCCTCGCCGTGCATCGCGGCCCGAACGGCGGCGAGAGCGTCGAAGACCATTTCGACGCCTTGCGCTTCGGCCTGCCGCGGGCGCCGGCACTGGCACACCGGCTCGACCGCGACACCTCCGGCTGCCTGGTGCTGGGGCGCCACCGCAAGGCGCTGGCCCAGCTCGGCAAGCTGTTCAAGAACGGCGCCATCGACAAGACCTACTGGGCCGTGGTCGAGGGCGCGCCCGACGCCGACGAAGGCGAAATCGCGCTGCCGCTCGGCCGCCTCGATGAGACGCGCGGCTGGTGGATGAAGCACGATCCCAAGGGCCAGCCGGCGGTGACGCGCTGGAAGGTGATGGGACGCTGTTCCTTCACCTCCCCCTGCAGGGGGGAGGTCGACCTGCCGCAGGCAGGTCGGGTGGGGGCAAGTCATCCGGTGACGCTTCCCCAGCCCGACGGCTTCGCCGTTGACCCTCCCCCTGCAAGGGAGGATAAGGTTTTGACCTGGCTCGCCCTCGAACCGCTCACCGGTCGCACCCATCAGCTGCGCGTGCATTGCGCCGAAATGGGCTGGCCGATCCTCGGTGACGCGATCTACGGCACGGCACCGCGCAGCGGCGGTCCTGGCCTGCAGCTTCACGCCCGCGAAATTGTGGTGCCGCTCTACAAGAACCGCGCGCCGATCCGCATCACCGCGCCGGTGCCGCCGCATATGTGGGAGCGGCTCGCCCTATGCGGCTAGCGGTGCGAGATCGCGGCCGCGTAGATCCAATTATCTCAAAATAAATAGTTCATTTAGGTCGGTGATGACCGTGATGTTTCCGTCCTCCAAAATTGATATTTTAATCGCAAGCGCACCAGCTTACCATTGTGGGTTGCAGTCGAGGGAGGGGGAGCAATGGCTGTGCCCCAAGGAGCGAATACGCCAAAATTAGTGTTGTGGTCGACGCGCGAGAGTATCGACAATGAAATTCCGTCGATAACGGCGATCATTGAGACTGCTATTGCGATTCCCTTCTATTGGTGGGTCTCGATCCATTTCGAGACTTATTTGCCGCTTTTGGCCAGCGCCGCGGTAGCGCCGCTTGTGCTGCTGCGCTCGGATCAATCCATAGCGCTGGGCGTGACGCGATTTAAGGCGTGGGTAGAAAAGTTGGATGAAACTAAAACTTTTGATGAGCTGAACAAGCTTGAACGCTGGCGAATTTATTTAATAGGTTTCCTGGCGGTCTTAGCTACTAGTGCTCTCGCGTATTTTCTTGCCGAGCGATTTTTGAAAGACGCTGCTGGTTGGCCCGTATTCTGGGGAGGCTTAGCAGTTTTGTTGATTTCAATAGCATCAGTTGGAGCAATGGCAACCGCTGGGATTGGAGCCAATACAGATTCAGGACCGGTGACCGTAACGCTAACGATAGCAGGAGCATTTATCGGTGTCGCAGTAACTGCGAGAGCAGG
>CAVWOI010000023.1:0-75011 GCA_963756245.1 uncultured Alphaproteobacteria bacterium | reverse complement strand
CTGGACGCCGTGATCCACGGTTTTTTCATCGGCGGAATGCTGCGCGGCGCCGCCGAGCTGCGGCCGCTGGGCGTGCGCTTTCCGCGCCAGGCCGAAGCCGCGATCAGCATCGAGAAGCCGTGGCAGAGCCATGGCGTCGGCTCGGCGCTGCTGCGCCATACGTTGCTCACCGCGCGTAATCGCGGCATCCGGCTCCTGCACATGGCGTGCCTGGCCGAGAACCGGCGCATGCAGCAATTGGCGCGCAAATTCGACGCCGAGCTGTCGTTCGATTTCGGCAGCGTCATCGGCGAGGTCGAGTCGTCGCGGCCGACGCCGCTGTCGCTGATGCGCGAGTTCATGGCCGACGGCCATGGTTTTGCTACCGCGATGCTCGATCTGCAGACCAGAATGCTGCGGGCGTGATCTGAAAACTTACGCCCGCCGCAGCGCCGGCTCGCCGAGCGGATAATCGGCCTCGACCACATAGGGGCCGCCGCCGACCGAGGAGCGCGACGAGAACAGCACGAAGCGCGAGACCTCGAACGGCGCCGAGCGGTAGTGGCCGCGAGCGCTGAGATATTCGGCGACCTGGTGGCTCGACGAATCGCGCAACCGCGCCAGTGTCACATGCGGCGTGTATTTGCGGCCCTCGGGCTCGAGCCCGAGCCGTTGCAGCAGCCGCTCGTGCTCGGCCTGCAGCTCCATCAGCGGCGCGATCGGCGTGGCCGCGGCGACCAGCGCGCGCGGCTTGCGGCCGCCGAACGACGACAAGCCGTCGAGCCGCAGCTCGAACGCCATGCGCCGCCCGCGGCCGAGCATGCCGGCGATTTCATGCGCCAGCGCGTCATCGATATCGCCGATGAACCGCAGCGTCAGATGATAATTTTCGGGATCGATCCAGCGCGCGCCCGGCAGCCCGCCGCGCATCATGGCAAGCGATTGGGCGACATGCGGCGGAATTTCGAGAGCAGTGAACAGGCGGGGCATGACGACCTGCTTTTCGGGACGAATCGCCGCATCAACACAATGCGGTGATCGGGCGCGGTATGCAACCCTTACGACGGATGTTGCGTGCGGACGCGGGCGATGAGCTCCTCCACCTTCGGCAAAATGCGCGCGACGATGACGTCGACGCCGGCGGCGTTGGGATGCAGCCCGTCGTGCTGCAGAAGCTTCAGATCGGCGGCGGCGCCATCGAGGAAGAACGGATAAATAAGCACGTCATATTTCGCCGCAAGATCGGGATAGATGCGTTCGAACGCAGTCCCGTATTCGGGCCCGAGATTTGGCGCGGCGCGCATGCCGCAAAGCAGCACCGCGATATGGCGCGCGGTGAGACGGCGCAGGATGGTGTCGAGCGCGTCGCGCGTCACCTCCGGCTTGAACCCGCGCAGCATGTCGTTGGCGCCAAGCTCGAGAATGACGGCCTCGGTGCCCTCCGGCACCGACCAGTCGAGCCGGGCGAGCCCATCCGAGGCGGTATCGCCGGAGACGCCGGCGTTCTGGATTTCCGCGGCAATGCCCTTGGCGGCAAGGGCTGCTTGCAGGCGGGGCACAAAACCTTCGTTGTCGGGCAGCCCATAACCGGCCGTCAGCGAATCGCCGAAGGCGACGATTTTGACCGGCGCTTGGGCGTTCGCCGACGGCACCGCTGTCGCGCCGACGAGCGCCACGCTACAAACCGCCGCACCGGCGATTTGGATGAGCGCGCGCCGCCACCCATATGATCGGGCACGAGTCGATGAAGGGTGCGGGTCAGCCGGCAACATGAACGACATTTCGGGCTATCCTTCCGCTAGCAACGCCATCTCGCTTTCCGGCGTCAACCTGGCGCTCGGCCGCGGCGCCGCCCGCGTCCATATCCTGCGACAGATCGACCTCAATATAGGCCGTGGCGAGGCGATTGGCCTCCTCGGCCCGTCCGGCTCCGGCAAATCGACGCTGCTGATGGTGATGACCGGTCTGGAGCGCCCGGATACCGGCTCCGTCGTCGTCGCCGGACAGGAATTGCAACAGCTCGACGAGGACGCGCTCGCGCGCTTTCGCGGCAAGCATATCGGCATCGTCTTTCAGGCCTTTCATCTCATTCCGACCATGACGGCCTTGGAGAACGTCGCGGTGCCGCTCGAATTCGCCGGCGCCCGCGACGCGCTGCGCCGCGCCGAAAAGGAACTAGCGGCTGTCGGGCTGGCGCAACGCCTGCACCATTATCCGGCCGAATTGTCCGGCGGCGAGCAGCAGCGCGTCGCGCTGGCCCGCGCGCTGGCGCCCGATCCGGCGCTGATCGTCGCCGACGAGCCGACCGGCAATCTCGACGAGGCGACCGGACGCGAGATCATCGAGCTGTTGTTCCGCGGCCATCGCGAGCGCGGCACCACGCTCGTTCTGGTCACCCACGACACCGAGCTTGCCGCGCGCTGCGACCGCGTGGTGCACCTGCATTCGGGACGGCTCGACGCGGCGATGTTGCACGAGGCGAAATGACCGCGCTGGCCGATACGCGAGAGGTGTGGCGCCCGGGCGTCCGGCAAAGGGCGCGGCTCGCATGGCGTCTCGCCTGGCGCGAATTGCGCGGTGGCTTGCGCGGTTTCGGCATCTTCATCGCCTGCATCGCGCTCGGCGTATTTGCGATCGCCGGCGTCGGCTCGGTGGCGGCGAGCCTTGCCGACGGCATCGGCAGCGCCGGGCAATTGATCCTCGGCGGCGATGTTTCCTTTGCGCTCATCCAGCGCGAAGCCAGCGACGGCGAGCACGGCTTTCTTCAACGACCACGGCACCGTCTCCGTCGCCGCCACGACGCGGGCGATGGCGCGTACCAGCGACGGCCGATCGAGCCTCGTCGAGATCAAAGCCGTCGATGCGGCCTATCCGCTGTTCGGTTCGGTCGTGACCAATCCGAGCCTGCCGCTTCCGACGCTGTTCGCGCAAAAGGACGGCGCGTTCGGCGCCGCCGTCGATCCGGCACTGCTGACGCGGCTCGATCTGAAAACCGGCGACCGCATCACCATCGGCAATATCGCGATCGAGCTTCGCGCCGCGCTGACCGGCGAACCGGACAAGCTTGCCGGCGGCCTTGGCCTCGGGCCGCGCCTCCTCATCAGCGAAGCCGCGCTACGCGCCACCGGGCTGTTGCAGCCCGGCAGCCTGGTGCGCTGGCAATACCGGCTGCGGCTGCCGCCGGCCGATAGCAGCGATCGCGCGGTGACGGCGGTCGAGAAAGCGGCTCAAGCCGCGTTCCCGGACGCCGGCTGGGAAGTCCGCACGCGGAGCAAGGCGTCGCCGCAGCTCGAACGCAATGTCGAGCGTTTCACCCAATTCCTGACCCTGGTCGGCCTGACCACGCTGTTGGTTGGCGGCGTCGGCGTCGCCAACGCGGTCGCCGCGCATCTGGCGCGCAAGCGCGACGCCATCGGCACCATGAAGGCGCTCGGCGCTTCTGGCGGCACGGTGTTCGCCATCTATTGCGGGCAGATGGTGCTGGTCGCGCTGTTGGCCGCTGTGATCGGCGCCGCGTTTGGCGCCGCGCTGCCCTACGCGATCGCCTGGGCGTTCGGCGCCATCATTCCGCTGCCGGTCGCGCCGTCGCTGCATCCGGGCACGCTGGCGCTGTCGATCGTGTATGGGCTCTTGACCGCTTTGGCGTTTGCGCTGTGGCCGCTCGGCCGCGCCCACGACATTTCGGTGTCGATGCTGTTTCGCGACCAGATCGCCGCCGAGCGGCACTGGCCGCGCCGGCGCTACATCGTCGCCACGGCACTGATCGCCGCGGTGCTGGCCGCGCTCGCGATCTCGACAACCTACGACCATCGCATTGCGGCGATTTTTGTCGCCTCCGCAATCGGCATCTTCGTGATGCTGCGGCTCCTGGCGATGCTCACGATGGCGATCGCCCGCCGCCTGCCGCGCGCGCGCTCGGCGGTGCTGCGGCTCGCCATCGCCAACATCTATCGCCCTGGGTCCTTGACGCCGACCGTGATGCTGTCGCTCGGCCTCGGCCTTGCCTTGCTGGTGACCGTGATCGAGCTCGACGGCAACCTGCACCGCCAATTCACCGCGGCGCTGCCGGAAAAAGCCCCGTCGTTCTTCTTTCTCGATATCCCAGCAGCGGATGCCGACCGGTTCGACGCTTTCGTGCGCGACCGGGCGCCGGCTTCGACGCTCGAAAGGGTGCCGATGCTGCGCGGCCGCATCGTCGCGGCGAACGGCATCAAGGCGGAAAATCTCAAACCCGCGGCCGGCTCGCGCTGGGTGCTGCAAGGCGACCGCGGCATCACTTATGCGTCCGCCGTGCCGGCCGGTTCGCGCATCGTCGCCGGGCAATGGTGGAGCGCCGATTATTCCGGCGAGCCGCTGGTCTCGCTCGAGAGCAAGACGGCGCACGACCTCGATCTCAAGATCGGCGATTCCATCACCGTCAACGTGCTCGGCCGCAACGTGACGGCGCGCATCGCCAATCTTCGCGCCGTCGATTGGGAGAACCTCGGCATCAATTTCGTCCTGGTGTTCTCGCCCGGCACCTTCGGCGGCGCGCCGCATAGCGACATCGCCACGCTGACTTTTGCCGACGGCGGCACGCCGGCCGAGGACACCGCCGTCATCAAGGCGCTGGCCGACGCTTTCCCGACGGTCACCGCCGTGCACGTCAAGGACGCGCTCGATACGCTTGACGGCATCATCAAGAACCTGGTGCTGGCGCTCGGCGGCGCCAGCGCCATCACCTTGATCGCCGCCGCCCTGGTGCTCGGCGGCGCGCTCGCCGCCGGCCAGCGCTTTCGCATCTACGACGCCGTGGTGCTGAAAACCTTCGGCGCGACGCGGGCGCGGCTGCTTGCCGCCTATGCGCTTGAATATCTGCTCATCGGTTCCGTCACCGTGCTGTTCGGCGTCGCCATGGGGACGCTCGCGGCCGGCCTGATCGTGACGCGGGTGATGGAATTTCCCTTCGTCTTTGTCGCCGGACAGGCGGCCGGCGCGGCGCTTGCCGCCGTCGTGGTCACGCTGGCGCTGGGCCTTGCCGGCACGTTCACGGCGCTTGGCCGCAAGCCCGCGGAGGTGCTGCGGAATCTCTGATAAAGCGGGCGGCGGCGGGCAGAATGAAAGAATTGTAACCATAGCGAATATGGCGCCGCACCCATCTGGCGCCGCCGGGGCTTTCGCACTAGATTCCCGCCAAGCGAATTCGGCGTCGTTCCGCCGAACGCCAAGGCCCGGCTCAGACCGGGACAACCCAGGGGTATTTCCATGTCCGACTTCGATCGGAATCTTGCGGCCGCGAGACCCGGCTATCGCACGGACCAGGTCGCGATCGATGCGGGTCTGCGCGCCTATATGATCCGCGTCTACAACTACATGGCCGCCGGCGTGGCGCTGACCGGGCTGGTGGCGTGGTTCACGTTCTCGGCCGCCGTGACCGATCGTCGGCGGCTCGCTGCAACTCACCTCGTTCGGCCAGACCATTTTCCAGGGCCCGCTGATGTGGTCCTGATGCTGGCGCCGCTCGGGCTCGTCTTCCTCCTGAGCTTCGGCATCAACCGGCTGTCTGCCAGCACGGCGCTGATGCTGTTCTTCGTCTATGCCGGGCTGCTCGGACTGTCGCTGGCTTCGATCTTCCTGGTCTATACCGGGGCGTCGATCACGCGGGTGTTCTTCATCTCGGCGGCGACGTTCGGCGCCATGAGCCTGTACGGCTACACCACGCAGCGCGACCTGACCGGCCTGGGCTCGTTCATGTTCATGGGCCTGATCGGCATCATCATCGCCAGCCTGGTCAACATGTTCCTGAAATCGAGCGGGCTCGATTGGGCGATCTCGGTGATCGGCGTGCTGGTCTTCGTCGGCCTGACCGCCTACGACACGCAGCGGATCAAGGAGATGTATAGCGTGCAGGACGACGGCACCGTGACCGGCCGCAAGGCGGTGATGGGCGCGCTGTCGCTCTATCTCGACTTCATCAACCTGTTCCTGATGCTGCTGCGCATCTTCGGCGACCGCCGCTGAACGGAAACGAATTGCAATCGAAGCGCCCCGGGATCATTGTCCCGGGGCGTTTTGTTTTCCGGCCGCTGTGCCATCTGAACGATGAACGACGTCAGCATTCGCACCGCCACTGCAGCCGACATTCGCAGCGATCACCCGCATCTACGCCCACGCCGTCGAGCAACGGCACCGCCTCGTTCGAGCTCGAACCGCCAGACGAAGCCGAAATGGCGCGCCGCCAACAGGCGCTGTTGGCGCGGAACTTTCCCTATATCGTCGCCGAGCTGGCCGGTGCCGTCGTGGGCTATGCCTATGCCGGGCCCGTACCGCGACCGTCGCGCCTATGACTGGTGCGTCGAGGATTCGCTCTACATCGCGCCGGAATTTCATCGCCAGGGAATTGGCCGGCTGTTGCTGACGCGGCTGGTCGCCGAGTCGGAGGCGCGCGGCTTCCGTCAGATGATCGGCGTGATCGGCGACTCCGCCAATACCGCGTCGGTCGCGGTCCATGCCGCGGTCGGCTTCCGGCTCATCGGCAATTTCCAATCGATCGGCTTCAAGCACGGCCGCTGGCTCGACACCGTGCTGATGCAGCGCGCGCTCGGCAGCGGCGATGCGCTGCCGCCGTAACGGCGCTTACCCGGCAACCACCCGGATCGAGCGATCGAGCGCACTGAGCACGCGGTCGAGCTCGTGGCCGCGGCGCAGGATGTGACCGGTCGCCGAAATCACGCTGTAGGCGCCCTGGCGCCGGCCGAGCCGCGGATTTTTCTCGATGCGGTAGATGGGAACCTCCGCGGCGCGGCGGAAAACCGAAAATACCGCGCGGTCTTTGAGAAAATCGATTGCGTAATCACGCCACTCGCCGGCGGCGACCATGCGGCCGTAAAGGCCGAGAATGCGGTCGAGCTCACGCCGGCTGAAGGTCACCACACTCGCGGGGGCGGGCGCTCGAAGCTCGCCCCCGCGCCACGCGCTCGGTTCGATTTCGCCGATATCCATCCGGCGCCTCCTTTGTCATCGTTCGCTTCATGATCGCGCCGGACGGCGGCGGCGGCAAGAGCCTCCGGCGCGGCAAATGGCCGGTCATCGGAGCACGAAAACGAGGCGGTCCGCCGGCCGATGCCCATAGCTGCGGCACAGCTGCGACATTTGTGACGGCCGGAATCACGGCTTCGTTAGGCGAATCATAATACGGCCCTAATTCGGCCCAGCACACGCCAAGCTGGCTTGCGAAATGAAGACTTGTTGCCTCAGGGCCCGGTCCGGAAGGCGTTCCGGATTCCTCAGCCCCCCAGCCCCCCGGGGCGCCGACGGACCGGGCCAGAGTTCCGCGTACGGTTCAATCCCCAATACCTTTAAGGCCGGCAGTTGCCGGCCTTTTCTTTTTGTCGGACGACAGAGGACAGATAAGGAAAGCAGGACGACAGCGAACCGAACTCGTCTTCGATTATTTGCGTTCCGTCGTCTGTCGTCCGTCGTCCGTCGTCTGCAAGCAGTCGTGTAGGCCGCGCCGAGGATGATGCCCGGCTTGTCATGGGTGCCTTCCTGCACCATGACGGCGGCGGCATCGATGTCGTCGGTCTTGATCTCCGACATCGGAACATTCCAGGTCGAATCCGTCCCGGTCCAATCGCCGAGCTTCACCCAGCGCCGCACCACGTTGTGGTAGGTGATCGTGCGCCCATGATTTTCGCCGCGGCCGATCGCGACCGACACGGCTTTGGCAAGCGGACACAGCCACACTTCACCGCCGGAATGGTCGCCATCCTTGGCTTTGACGGTGACGTTCAAATTGCTGGCCGTGACGGCCAACAGCACCGGCAGCGACATCACCGAAGCTTTTTGATCGGTCTGCGCGATCATGCGATCGACGGCGGCGCGGTCGCTGCCGAGCACGTGCATGGCACCGTTGACGACGATTTGCGGCGTATAGACCTGCCGGTCGCCGCGCACGCGCGAGTAAGCGCGCTGCCGCGCCGAATGGGCCGGATTGGCCAGCGTGTCCTTCCAGCCGAGATAATCCCAATAGTCGATCGGCACGCTCAGCGCGACCAGCGATGGATCGTTGGCGAGCTCGCCGAGCAGCTTGTCGGCGGCGGGACAGGATGAACAGCCTTGGCTGGTGAACAACTCGAGCAGCGCCCGCGGCTCGGCGCGCGCAATGCCATAGGTCGTGATCAGAAGCCCGGCGATGAGGGACGCCGACGCATAGCGGCAGCGCAGCATTTTGATCTCCACCCCCGCCGACCCCTCGTGACGGTATTATCGCCCGCGCCTGTGTTAGCGCCGGCGCAAGTCACCCGCCACTCAATTCGAAGTGAGGCCGCCGGCTTTTCTCTTGGATCATGCCGAATGCTGATGAGAGCATGATGTTTCGGAAGCGGCGCCTGCTCCGGATCGGATCCGGAGACGAGCTGTTTCTAATTCACGCTTTCAAGCCGCGAGATGGCGCAGCACGTACTGCAAGATGCCGCCGTTCTTGTAGTAGTCGAGCTCATCCACCGTATCGATGCGGCAAATCAGCGGCACGCGCTTCAACCCGCCGTCGGACGCTACAATTTCCGCGAGCAGGCGCTGATGCGGCTTGAGGTCGCCGTGCAGGCCGCGAATGGTGACCTGCTCGTCGCCCTTGAGCCCGAGCGTCTGCCACGACGTGCCTTCCTCGAAGGTCAGCGGCACCACGCCCATGCCGACCAGGTTGGAGCGATGGATGCGCTCGAACGACTGCGCGATCACGGCGCGCACGCCGAGCAGGATCGTGCCCTTGGCCGCCCAGTCGCGCGACGAGCCGGTGCCGTATTCCTTGCCGGCGAACACCACGAGCGGCACGCCCTCGTTCTTGTAGCGCATGGCGGCGTCGTACATCGTCATGCGCTGCTTCGACGGATAGTGGATGGTGAAGCCGCCTTCGACGCCCGGCACCATCTGGTTCTTGATGCGGATATTGGCGAACGTGCCGCGCATCATCACCTGGTGATTGCCGCGCCGCGTGCCGTACTGGTTGAAGTCCTTCGGCCGCACTTGATGATCGCGCAGATATTCGCCGGCCGGGCTTTCTTCCTTGATCGAGCCGGCCGGCGAGATGTGGTCGGTGGTGATCGAATCGAGGAACAGGCCCATGATGCGCGCGTCGACGATATCCTCGATCGGCTGGCTGCGCTTCTGCATGCCTTCGAAATAAGGCGGATTCTGCACGTAGGTCGAACGGTCGTCCCACTTGAAGGTCAGCCCGCCCTTGACGGCGATCTTGCGCCAGCTGGCGTCGCCCTTGAACACGTTGCCGTATTTGCGCGCGAACATCTGCTTGGTGATGTTCTTGCGCACGAATTCGCCGATCTCGCGGTTGCTTGGCCAAATGTCGCGCAGATAGACCTTGCGGCCTTTCTGGTCGGTGCCGAGCGGCTGCTTGGCGACGTCGATCTGCATCGAGCCGGCGATCGCATAGGCGACGACCAGCGGCGGCGAGGCGAGATAATTGGCGCGCACGTCGGCGTTGACGCGGCCCTCGAAATTGCGATTGCCCGACAGCACGGCGGCGGCGACCAGATCGTTCTTGTTGATCGCTTCGGAAATCTCCTCGGGCAGCGGCCCGGAATTGCCGATGCAGGTGGTGCAGCCGAAGCCGACCAGATTGAAGCCGAGCGCGTCGAGATCCTTCTGCAGGCCGGATTTGTCCAGATATTCGGCGACCACCTGCGAGCCGGGCGCCAGCGACGTCTTCACCCACGGCTTGACGGTGAGGCCTTTGGCCAAGGCTTTGCGCGCCAACAGCCCCGCCGCCATCATGACGTTCGGGTTCGAAGTGTTGGTGCACGAGGTGATCGCGGCAATGACGACGTCGCCGTTGCCGAGCGTGTGCTTGCGGCCTTCGACCGGCACGCGCTTGTCCATCTCGGCGGCCTTGTTGAATTCCTTGTCCATCGACCAGGCAAAGCCGTTCTTGACCTCTTTGAGCGCAATGCGGTCCTGCGGCCGCTTCGGCCCGGCGAGCGACGGCTCGACGGACGACAGTTCGAGCTTGAGCACGTCGGTGAACACCGGGTCCGGCGTATTCTTGGTGTGGTACATGCCCTGCGCCTTGGCGTAGGCGACGACCAGCGCGATGCGGTCCGCCGAGCGGGCGGTGTCGCGCAGATAGCGGATGGTGTCGTCGTCGATCGGAAAGAAGCCGCAGGTCGCGCCGTATTCCGGCGACATGTTGCCGAGCGTCGCCCGGTCGGCGATGGTCAGGCTGGCGAGGCCGGGGCCGAAATATTCGACGAATTTGCCGACGACGCCGCGCTTGCGCAGCATCTGCGTCACGGTCAGCACCAGATCGGTCGCGGTGACGCCTTCCTTGAGCTTGCCGTTGAACCGCACCCCGATCACTTCCGGCAGCACCATCGAATAGGGCTGGCCGAGCATGGCGGCCTCGGCCTCGATGCCGCCGACGCCCCAGCCGAGCACGGAGAGGCCGTTGACCATGGTGGTGTGGGAATCGGTGCCGACCAGCGTGTCCGGATAAGCCAGCTCGGTGGCGACGGACTTGTCGGGGAACGTCACCTTGGCCTTCGCGGTCCACACCGTCTGCGACAGATATTCGAGATTGACCTGGTGGCAGATGCCGGTGCCGGGCGGCACGACGCGGAAATCCTCGAACGAGTTTTGCGCCCATTTCAGGAACCGGTAGCGCTCCTGGTTCTGCTTGTATTCCTCTTCGACATTGCGCTTGAACGAATCCTTGTGGCCGAAGAAATTCACCGCCACCGAGTGGTCGATGACCAGGTCCACCGGCACCAGCGGATTGATCTTTTTCGGATCGCCGCCGAGATGCTCCATGGCGTCGCGCATGGCGGCGAGGTCGACCACCGCCGGCACGCCGGTGAAATCCTGCATCAGCACGCGCGCCGGGCGGAACGCGATCTCGCGCTCCGAGGTCTTGGTCTTGAGCCATTGCGCGACCGCCTGGATGTCCTCTTTCGATACCGAGCGGCCGTCTTCGTTGCGCAGCAGGTTCTCCAACAGCACCTTCATCGAGAACGGCAGCCGCGAAATCCCCTTGAGCCCGTTCTTTTCCGCCACCGGCAGGCTGTAATAGGCGTAGGTCTTGGAGCCCACCTTGAGCGGCCGGAGGCACTTGAAGCTGTCGAGCGAATCCATGATTTTTTTCCCATTCCTCCGGCCGGGCGCCGGGGCAAATTGCAGCTAATTTATTGCCGAAACAGGCTCCGAGGGAGCGTTGGCGGTCGGGTGCCGGAGGCGTCGCCGGCGCGGCGCAGCCCGACTTGCGGCTTATAAGGTCTTTTCCGCAAATGTGCCAGATCAGCAACAAATAGCCGATAAAATCCACCCGCAACCCGCCATTGTTTGCGATACCGAGCGGGTCGGCGCTGCGCTTAGGACCTTGCTGATGCGGCTTTCCGCTGTCGATCTGGCCTGTCACCGCGGCGGCCGCGACGTGTTCGCAGGCCTTAGCTTTGCCGTGGCCTCCGGCGAGGTTTTGACGGTGACTGGCCGCAACGGCGCCGGGAAATCGTCGCTGCTGCGCACCATCGTCGGGCTGGTCCGCCTCGCCCAAGGCAAGCTCAGCCTGGAGGGTGGCGACCCGGAACTGACCATCGCCGAGCAGGCCCACTATCTCGGCCACCAGGACGCCCTGAAACCGTCGCTGACTGTCGCCGAAAATCTTCGATTTTGGGCCGGATTTCTCGGCACGCAGGCCGCAGATTTCCACCCCGCCCTCGCCGCGGTCGGCCTCGACGAACTGGCCGACCTGCCCGCCGCCTACCTGTCCGCCGGCCAACGCCGGCGGCTGTCGATCGCCCGCCTCTTGGCCGTCAAGCGCCCGATCTGGCTGCTGGACGAGCCCACCAGCACCCTGGACGCCTCCGCCCAGGACCGCCTCGCCGGCTTGATGCAAGCCCATCTGGCCGAGGGCGGCCTCATCATGGCGGCGACCCACGGTGCCATCGGGCTCGAAGCGCCCGGGAATTGCGGCTGGGGGAGGTGGATTCATGACCCCCCTCACCGCAATCCTCATCCGCGACATGCGCATAGCCGTCCGGGTCGGCGGCGGCGCGCTGATCGGCGTGCTGTTCTTCCTGGTCGTGGTCACGCTGATCCCGTTCGCGGTCGGCCCGAACTTGCCGCTGCTCAAGCAAATCGGCCCGGCGATCCTGTGGCTCGCGGCGCTGTTGGCGAGCCTGTTGGCGCTCGACCGCCTGTTCGCCGCCGACCACGAGGATGGCTCGCTCGATCTCATCCTCACGGGTCGCGCGCCGCTCGAGCTCGTGGTCGCCACCAAAGGCCTTGCCCATTGGCTCACCACCGGCTTGCCGCTCGTCATCGCCGCGCCGCTGATCGGGCTTCTGCTCAATCTCGACGCGTCGGCTGAAATCACTTTGGTGCTGACGCTTCTGGTCGGCACGCCGGCGCTGACCTTCATCGGCCTGATCGGCGCCGCCATTGCGGTGACCTTGCGGCGCGGCGGACTGTTGCTCGCGGTGATCGTGCTGCCGCTGACGGTTCCGGTGCTGATCTTCGGCGTCGCCGCCGCCAACACCGTCGGGCCGGTGCCGTTTGGCACGCCGTTCACCATCCTCTGCGCGCTGACGCTGGCGAGCCTGGTGATCGGTCCATTTGCCGCGGCGGCGGCGCTGCGGCAGGAAATGGAATAGCCATTGTGGTCATGCAAACGTGAGAAACGCTCAAATGCCCGCGGCATTGCGCCGGCGCCGCAACGTGAACTAGGACACTGCGAACCGGAAATAGCCATGGCCATCGCCGATCTCGCCAATCCGACGCGTTTCCTGAAATTCGCCAACCGCACGATTCCGTGGCTCAGCGGCCTGACGGTGCTCGTGTTCGCCTACGGCATCGACCAGGCGATGCTGGCGCCGGACGATTATCAGCAGGGCGCCACCGTCAAGATCATGTTCCTGCACGTGCCGTCGGCCTGGCTCGGCATGCTCGGCTGGGGCGTGATGTCGGTTGCGGCGCTCGGCACGCTGGTGTGGCGGCATCCGCTCGCCGACGTCGCGGCCAAAGCGGCAGCGCCGATCGGCGCGGCGTTCACGTTGTTGTGTCTTGTCACCGGCTCGCTGTGGGGCCGGCCCGAATGGGGCACCTATTGGGTCTGGGACGCGCGGCTCACGTCGGAGCTGGTGCTGCTCCTGCTCTATCTCGGCGTCATCGCGCTATGGCGCACGGTGGAGGATCCGTCGCGCGCCGCGCGCGCCGCCGCGATCCTCACCCTGGTCGGCGCCATCGATCTGCCGATCATCAAATTCTCGGTCGATTGGTGGAACACGCTGCACCAGGGCGCGTCGGTGTTCCGCGTCGGCGGCTCGACCATCGATTCGAGCATCCTCGTCCCGCTGTTCATCATGGCGGCGGCGTTCACGCTCTTGTTCTTCACCTTGCACCTCGCGGCGATGCGCAACGAGATTTTGCGCCGCCGCGTGCGCACGCTGCGGCTGATGCAGGCGAGCGCGGTGAGCTGACGATGAACGCAGCCAACCATATGGGCTTCATCGTCGCGTCTTATGCGGCGGCGGTCGCCATTGTCGGCGTCTTGATCGCGTGGGTGACGCTCGGACTACCGCACGCAACGGCTCAGACTCGCCGATCTGGAAATGCGCGGCGTCACCCGCCGCTCCGCACCGGCGCGATCCGAGCCCGCGATCGAACAAGCGAAGGAAAAGGCGTGACCAGCGTACCGAACGAGAGCGCAAAAGTCGGCCGGCGCCGCATCGCGGTACTGGTGCCGCTTGCGGTTTTTCTTGCGCTAGCCTCGCTGTTCCTGTTCCGCCTCTATTCCGGCGATCCGTCGCTGATCCCGTCGGCGCTGATCGGCCATCCGGCGCCGCAAACCAACCTGCCGCCGGTCGCTGGCCTCGAACGCGACGGCGCGCCGGTGCCCGGCATCGATCCGGCAAACTTCAAAGGCGCGGTGACGGTGGTGAACGTCTGGGCGTCATGGTGCGTGCCGTGCCACGACGAGGCGCCGCTGTTGATGCAGCTCGCCCAAGACAGCCGCGTGCGCCTGATCGGCATCAACTACAAGGACCAGCCGGACAATGCGCGGCGTTTCCTCGGCCACTACGGCAATCCGTTTTCCGCCGCGGGCGCCGACGAGAGCGGCCGCGCCGCAATCGAATGGGGCGTCTACGGCGTGCCGGAAACATTTGTGGTCGGCAAGGACGCCCGCATCGCCTACAAACTGGTCGGCCCGATCACCGCCGACAATTTCGACGCCGTGCTCAAGCCGCAGATCGAGAAGGCGCTGGCGGCGGGATCCGATCGTCATTGCGAGGAGCGAAGCGAAGCAATGACGGACTATTCCGCCGGCTCGACCGCGTATTTCTTCAACAGCGGCACTTGCAGCGCGCCGAACAGGAAGGTCAGCGGCATCACGCCGAACACCTTGAAATCGACCCAGACATTGGTCGAGGTGTTGCGCCAGACGATTTCATTGAGAATGGCGAGCGCGAAGAAGAACAGCGCCCAGCGCAAGGTCAGCTTGCGCCAGCCTTCCTCGGTGAGCTGGAACATCGAATCCAGCACGGTGCCGAGCAGCGGCTTGCCGAAAAAAAGCCCGCCGAGCAGCACGCCGCCGAACAGCGCATAGATGATGGTCGGCTTGATCTTGATGAACATGTCGTTGTGCAAGAACAGCGTCAGGCCGCCGAACACCAGCACGATGACCGCGGTTACGATCGTCATGATCGGAAAATGCCGCGTCAGCGCATAGGACACGACCATCGCGACCAGCACGGCGACCATGAATGTCGCGGTGGCGACGAAGATGTCGTAGTGCGAATTGGCGAAGAAGAACAGCACCAGCGGCCCGAGATCGAGGGCGAGCTTGAGGATCGGGTTGAGCTGCGGCTTCGGCGTCATGAGCGGCGTGTGTGTAGCGCGGCGGGCGCTTTTCCACAAATCACGAATTCGAGCCCGACCATGGCGCGGGCGAAATCGTGCGCCGAGAACGGCGCCAGATCGTCGACGCCCTCGCCGACGCCGATGAAATGCACCGGCACTTTGAACTTCTCCGCGATGGCGACCAGAATGCCGCCGCGGGCGGTGCCGTCGAGCTTGGTCATGACGAGGCCGGTGACGCCGACGATTTTGCCGAAAATCTCGACCTGCGACAGCGCGTTCTGGCCGACGGTGGCGTCGAGCACCAGCAGCACGGCATGCGGCGCCGCCGGCTCGACCTTCTTCATCACCCGCACCACCTTTTCCAGCTCGCCCATCAATTCGGTGCGGTTCTGCAGGCGGCCGGCGGTGTCGATCAGCAGCACGTCGATGTTTTTTTGTTTCGCCGCCTCGACCGCCTCGAAAACCAAACCGGCGGCATCGGCGCCGGCCTCGCGCGCGATGAACGAAGCGCCGCTGCGCTCGGCCCAGATCTTGAGCTGGTCGATGGCGGCGGCGCGAAACGTATCGCCTGCCGCCAGCATCACCGTGCGGCCTTCGGCGCGCAATTTCGCCGCCAGCTTGCCGATGGTCGTGGTCTTGCCGGAGCCGTTGACGCCGGCGACGAGAATGACGAACGGCTTTATCGCCGGATCGATCGCGAGCGGCTGCGCCACGCCGGCGAGCACCTTCTCGACCTCCGCCGCCACCGCGGCTTTGATTTCATCCGGCGTGATCGCCGCATCGAAGCGCCCGTAACGCAGCTCGGTGGCGATCCGGCCCGCCGTCTCCGCGCCGAGATCGGCACGGATCAGTTCGTCCTCGATCTCGTCGATGGTCGCCGCATCGAGCTGGCGTTTTGCCACCACGTGCGCGATGGCGCTGCCGAGCGCCGACGAGCTGCGCTTGAGCCCGCCGGCGAGGCGCTGCCACCAATTTCCCGTCGTTTTTGTCGCGCTGTCGTCCATGAGGCGCCCGTGATAGCGGTTTCGGCAATGTACGCAACAATGACCCCGGAACAGATGGTGTCGCGGCTCTTGTATCGCGACGGGCTGATGCTGGTGATCGACAAGCCGGCCGGCCTTGCGGTGCATCGCGGCCCGAACGGCGGCGAGAGCCTCGAAGACCATTTCGACGCGCTGCGCTTCGGCCTGCCGCGGGCGCCGGCGCTGGCGCACCGGCTCGACCGCGACACCTCCGGCTGCCTGGTGCTCGGCCGCCACCGCAAGGCGCTGGCCCAGCTCGGCAAGCTGTTCAAGAACGGCGCCATCGACAAGACCTACTGGGCCGTGGTCGAAGGCGCGCCCGACGCCGACGAAGGCGAAATCGCGCTGCCGCTCGGCCGCCTCGATGTGACGCGCGGCTGGTGGATGAAGCACGATCCCAAGGGCCAGCCGGCGGTGACGCGCTGGAAGGTGATGGGCAAAGCCACCTCCCCCTGCAGGGGGGAGGCCGACCTGCCGCAGGCAGGTCGGGTGGGGGCAAGTCATCCGGCGGCACTTCCCCACCCCGATGGCTTCGCCGTCGACCCTCCCCCTACAAGGGGAGGGTAAGAAACTCACCTGGCTCGCGCTCGAACCGCTCACCGGCCGCACCCATCAGCTGCGCGTGCATTGCGCCGAAATGGGCTGGCCGATCCTCGGCGACGCGATCTACGGCACGGCACCGCGCAGCGGCGGTCCGGGGCTGCAGCTGCACGCCCGCGAAATTGTCGTGCCGCTCTACAAGAACCGCGCGCCGATCCGCGTCAGTGCGCCGGTGCCGCCGCATATGCGCGAGCGGCTTTTAGCGTGCGGCTGGCAGGACGAGGACAGTAGCGCGTTCTACATTCGCTCCCGCGAAGCGGCGGTCGCTCAGTAGATCGTCGTCTTTGATGCGCTCGGGCGCCAGGCGATCGTGCTCGGCGCCGCCCATCTTGCCGTCGGTCAGTTCGGCGAGAATCGAGCCGGGCGTCGGCAAGGTTTTACGATCGACTTTGCTCGCCGGGTCCCACAGTTTTGAGCGAATGATCGCCTTGGTGCACTGGAAGTAGGCCTTCTCGACCGTCACCACCAGCACGCATTTCGGCACCTTGCCGTTGACGGCAAAAGTTTCGGTCAGCTTCGGATCGGTGGACAGTTTGGCGCGGCCGATGATGCGCATGGTCTCGCCGACGCCGGGGATGAGGAACAAGAGCGCGATGCGCGGATCGCGCACCAGGTTACGCAGGCTGTCGATGCGATTGTTGCCGCGGCGGTCGGGGATGAGCAGCGTGTGCGCGTCGACCACGCGGACGAAGCCGGGCGGATCGCCGCGCGGCGAGCAGTCGAGGCCTTCGGGGCCGTTGGTCGCCAGCACCACGAACGGCGCCGCCTCGATCAGCTTGCGATATTCCGCGGTGACGTGGTCGGCTTCCTTGATCAGCGCCGGGCCGTAAGGCGCGTCGGAATAAAGACTCTCCAGCGCTTCGGTCGTCGTGATCGTATGGTCTTGCCCGTCCATCGCGCGGTCTCCGCTTTGCTGCGAGAGTACTTCAAGCCGCCAGCAAATGTCTGCCGTCGTGAGAAACCATTGTCAGGTCGAGGATTTCTCCCGGCTCTACCGGCATCGAAAACCTGACCGGCGTGAATTGCTCGGTGCGGCCGATGTCATGCGATTCGGTCAGAACGCGCCGCGTGGCGCCGACTTCGCCGTCGAGATGCTGCCGCAGCGCCAGCGCGCCGCGTTCGCGCAAGCGTCGCGCCCGCTCTTTGACGACGTCGCGCGGGAGCTGCGGCATTCGCGCCGCCGGCGTGACCGGCCGCGGCGAGAATGGAAACACGTGCAGATGCGTCAGCCCGCATTCATCGACGAGGTCAAGCGAATTTTGGAACATGCTTTCGGTCTCGGTCGGAAAGCCGGCAATCACATCGGCGCCGAACACCACGTCCGGCCGTAAGCGGCGCACGGTGTCGCAGAACGCGATGGCGTCATGGCGCGAATGCCGCCGCTTCATGCGCTTGAGGATGAGATCGTCGCCTGACTGCAATGACAGATGCAGATGCGGCATCATCCGGCCATCCTGCGCCAGCGCATCGAGCAGATCACCGTCTGCCTCGACGGAATCGATCGACGACAGCCGCAGCCGCTCCAGTTCCGGCACGTGTTTGAGGATTTGCTTGACCAGCGTGCCGAGTTTCGGCGCGCCGGGCAGGTCGGCGCCGTAGCTGGTGACGTCGACGCCGGTCAGCACGATCTCGCGATAACCGTTACCAACAAGCCGGCGCACGTCGTCCACCACCGCACCCATCGCCACCGAGCGGGAATTGCCGCGGCCAAAGGGAATGATGCAAAACGTGCAGCGATGGTCGCAGCCGTTCTGCACCTGGACGAAGGCGCGGGTGCGGCCTGCGAAAGCCTCGACCAGATGCGCGGCGGTTTCCTTGACCGCCATGATGTCGTTGACGATCGCCTTCGGCGCATCTTTCAAGTCGAACGCTGCGCGCGCCTGCGCCCAGGACGCGGCGCTGAGCTTTTCGGCATTGCCGAGCACCCGATCGGCCTCGGCCATGGCGATGAACGTCTGCGGCTCGGTCTGCGCCGCACAGCCGGTGACGACGATCTTGGCTGAGGGCCGCTCGCGGCGCAGCGCGCGGATCGCCTGCCGCGCCTGGCGGACCGCTTCGGCGGTGACGGCGCAGGTGTTGACCACCACGGTGTCGTCGAAGCCGGCGCGCTCGGCTTCGCGGCGGATCACTTCCGACTCGGCGGCGTTGAGCCGGCAGCCGAAGGTGACGACTTCGACGCTCATGACGCGGCGTCCGCGGCGGCGAACAAGGCCGCGTCGAAATGGCCTTTGTGCTCGTATTCGGCAGGCCCGGTCATCAGCACGTGATCGTCGTCCTCGCGCCACTCGACGCCAAGATCGCCGCCGGGCAGCGTCACCGTCACCAGGCGGATGGTGCGGCCGAGCCGCACCGCCGCGACCGCGGCGGCGCAGGCCGCCGAGCCGCAGGCCTTAGTGAGTCCGGCGCCGCGCTCCCAGGTGCGGATGACGATGTGATCGAGCGCCGGCGTCGCAGCGAGCGTGATGTTGACGCGCTCGGGAAACAGCGGATCGTGCTCCAGCCGCGGACCGATGCCGGCAAGGTCATAGCGTTGCGGATCGTCGACCCAGAAAATGGCGTGCGGGTTGCCCATGCTGACGACGGAAGGCGAATGCAGGTCCGGCACGCCAGGTACTTCCAGCGCGATCGCCCGCGTGTCGGGCACGTCGTACAGCAGCGGAATCTCGTCCCAGCGAAAGCGCGGCCGGCCCATATCGACGGTGAACAGGCCGTTCCGCTCGCGCCAGCACCGGATGAGGCCGGCGCTGGTCTCGAATTCCAGCGCTGCCTTGCCGGTCTCGGCACTGACCAGCGCCGCCACGCAGCGCATGCCGTTGCCGCAAGCGCCGGCCTCCGAGCCGTCGTTGTTGAAGATGCGGATCGAGGCGTCGGTAGAGCCGTCGGGCGGATAGAGCGCCATGAGCTGGTCGTAGGGCTCGCGGCGCGCCGCGGCGCGCGCTTCGCCCACCGAAATCGGGCTTGGTGCGCGGCGCAGGTCGACGATCACGATCTCGTTGCCGAGGCCGTTCATCTTGACGAAATCCCTGTTCGCCAGTGCGCTCATGATAATGCCCGAATGTCAGGGACTTATATGAGGACTCAAGGGCCGGGCGCCAGTGTCGGCTTTCCGGCCGGTCGCCGCGATCGCAAAATTGGGCGCGGCGCCGGCTTCCATGTTAGAGTTTTGGCGGGGCGACAGGATCGAGAAAGCGGCGGCCGCGAAAGCCGGCAACGCGGACCGCCGGGTTTAAGGAGAAACTGATGTTGCTGCGCTTTGCGCCGTGCATCGCCGCGGCGGCCCTATCTCTCGTCATCATAGTCGCCGGATCACAAGCCTCATGGGCACAAACGCCGCCGGCACCTGCCGCGGCGGGCCCCGCCGACAAATCCGACGCCGAACCTTTCGCCGAAGACACCACGCTGACGGCGAAGACGATCGTCTACGTCAAGGGCAACGGGGTATGGGACTCGGCCTTCGACACGATCAGCGGCTCGTTCAAGAAGCTCAAAGCCTATATCGACAAGGAAGGGCTGAAGACCGACGGGCCGCCGATGACGATCTTCACCCAGACCGACGACACCGGGTTCCAGTTCCAGGCCGCCGTGCCGATCGCCGAGCCGCCGAAAAACCCGCCGCACGGCGATATCGCGATCGGCCAATCGCCGGAGGGCCACGCCCTGAAATTCGTCCATCACGGCTCCTACGACGAATTGGACAATACCTACGAGGCCATCACCAATTATCTCGACGAGAAACGGCTTGAGGCCAAGGACCTGTTCATCGAGCAATATGAGACCGATCCGGTCACCGCCGACGGCAAGAAGCTCACCGTCGACGTGTTGGTTTTGCTCAAGTAGCGCTGATTCACAATTACAGTTGGGCGACCTCGCCGGGCCGCAGGGCGCGGAAGCGCTCGGCCGGAATACCGGCAGCCTTTAGAGCGTCGGCAAGCGCGAGGACCGGCGCATCGATCGCCTCGTCGGTGAGCTGGAACGTGCCGTAATGATGCGCGAGCGCCAGCTCGGCGCCGCAATCGCCATAGGCTTGCACGGCCTCCGCCGGGTTCATGTGCTGGTCGCGCATGAACCAGCGCGGCTCATAGGCGCCGATCGGCAGGATGGCGAGCTTGAACGGTCCGTGGCGCTCGCGGGCGCGACGAAACAGCCGGCCGTCGGCGTAGCCGGAATCGCCGACGAAATAGATTTTTCCGATTGGCGCGTCGATCACGAACGACGCCCACAGCGACATGTTGCGATCCGACAGGTTGCGCGCCGACCAATGGCTGGTGGGAACCAGCGTCACCGCCGCGGCGCCGAGATCGACACGATCATCCCAATCGAAACCTTCGGCGGCGATCGCGGCATCATGATTGCGCATGATGGTGTCGTTGCCGAGCGGCGTGACGATCCGCGGGCGATGCGCGGCGGCAAGCCGCGACAAGGTCGCGACATCCAAATGATCGTAATGGGCGTGCGACACCAGCACCA
This sequence comes from uncultured Alphaproteobacteria bacterium, assembly GCA_963756245.1. Taxonomy (GTDB): domain Bacteria; phylum Pseudomonadota; class Alphaproteobacteria; order Rhizobiales; family Xanthobacteraceae; genus BOG-931. Next base: position 54,099 of record CAVWOI010000023.1, on the reverse strand, counting down.
CGTCGATCGGCGGTAGGTCGGCGAAGGCGATGCCGGGATCGTTGACGCGTTTCGGACCGATGAAGCCGAACGGCGACGCGCGCTCCGACCAGACCGGATCGAGCAGGATATTGAGGCCGGCAGTTTGAATGAGCCAACTGGCGTGACCGACATAGGAGATGCGGCAGGCCGCGCCGTCGACGCGTGGCGGCGGATGGTCGGCAAAAGGCGACGGCGCCCAATCCGGCCATTTTGCCCTGGTGCCGCGCAACCGGCGCTGCAGGAACCAACGCAGCAGATCGAGCCGGCTCCGCGGCGGTGCCGCCTCGCGGTCGAAGAAGCGCTCACCGTCGAAATGGTCGGAGACTGGACCGCTGTAATATCGCGACATGCTGATCCCATTATACAATTTAACGCCCTGAAGGCTGGCAATATGTCCGGTTGACGGGGATGGTCCCGGCCCCTATTTTCCGCCCGCTCTCGCAAGAGAACGATTTTTAACCGCCGACCGGCCCCGGAGGCCGGAGGTAACCGCCCGACAGCGCTGTGCGCCCTCGGGCGCAAAAAGCGTTTGCATAGGCCGTCCGCAAGGGCGGCCGTTCTAAAGGACGCAAAACGTGTTCGATAGTCTTTCCGAACGGCTGAGTGCGGTTCTCGATCGCCTGACCCGGCGCGGCGCCTTGTCGGAGGCCGACGTCGAGGAGGCGCTGCGCGAAGTGCGGCGCGCGCTGCTCGAAGCCGACGTGGCGCTCGACGTCGCCCGCGCCTTCACCGACGAAGTGAAGAAACGTGCGGTCGGCGTCGAGGTGATCAAGTCGGTCACGCCCGGCCAAATGGTCGTGAAGATCGTGCACGACCAGCTCATCGAAATTTTGGGCTCCGACGCGCAGCCGATCGACCTCAATGCGCCGGCGCCGGTCGTCATCATGATGGTGGGCCTGCAAGGCTCGGGCAAAACCACCACCACCGCCAAAGTCGCCAAGCGGCTGACCGATAATGCCAGGCGCAAAGTGCTGATGGCGTCGCTCGACACCCGCCGGCCGGCCGCCATGGAGCAGCTCGCCGTGCTCGGCCGTCAGGTCGCGGTCGATACCTTGCCGGTGGTCGAAGGCCAGACGCCGGTGCAGATCGCGGGCCGCGCCGTGCAGGCGGCGCGCCTCGGCGGCTACGACGTGGTGATGCTCGATACTGCCGGCCGCATCACGCTGGATGAAGCGATGATGGCCGAAGCCGCGGAAGTGCGCCGCGCCGCCAACCCGCACGAAGTTCTTCTCGTTGCCGACGCGCTGACCGGCCAGGACGCCGTCAATCTGGCTCGCTCGTTCGACGAGCGCGTCGGCCTGACCGGCATCGTGCTGACCCGCATCGACGGCGACGGCCGCGGCGGCGCCGCGCTGTCCATGCGCGCGGTCACCGGCAAGCCGATCAAGCTGATCGGCACCGGCGAAAAGCTCGACGCCATCGAGGACTTTTATCCCGCCCGCATCGTCGACCGCATCCTCGGCATGGGCGATATCGTTTCGCTCGTCGAAAAAGCCGCTTCGACCATCGATGCCGAGCAAGCCGCGCGCGTCACCGCGAAGATGCGCAAGGGCACCTTCGATCTTTCCGATCTGCGCGAACAGATCGCGCAGATGCAGCACATGGGCGGCATGAGCGGAATGATGTCGATGCTGCCCGGCATCGCCAAGATCAAGAACCAGCTTGCCGAGCGCAATCTCGACGAAACCGTGCTGAAGCGGCAAGTCGCGATCATCGATTCGATGACGCCGCAGGAGCGGCGCAATCCCGACGTGCTCAAGGCGAGCCGCAAACGCCGCATCGCCGCCGGCTCCGGCACCAAACCCGAAGACATCAACCGCTTGCTGAAAATGCATCGCACCATGGCCGACGTGATGAAGGCCATGGGCGGCGCCAAGCGCGGCCCGATGGCCGGCCTCGCCAACATGCTCGGCTTCGGCGGCGGCATGCCGAGCCCGGAAGGGATGGCAAAACTCGCCGAAAAGATGCCGGGCGGCTTGCCGCCCGGAATGCCCGGCGCGCCGGGCGCCCCTGGCCTGCCGCCGAATTTTCCCGGTTTGCCCGGCCGCATGCCGGGACTTGGTCCGAAACTGCCAGGCGGCTTGCCGCCGGGCTTTCCGGGTTTCGGCAAGAAGAAATGACAACCCGGATTCAAACAAACACGCCGTTCAACGTTTCAAGAAAGGAAACCTGAAAAATGCCTCTCGTCATCCGCATGGCTCGCGCCGGCACCAAGAAGCGGCCGTTCTATCACATCGTGGTGGCCGACAGCCGCAGCCCCCGCGACGGACGCTTCATCGAGCGCCTCGGTTATTTCAATCCGCTATTGCCGAAGGAAAAGACCGATCGGCTGAAGTGGGACATCGAGAAGGCCAAGGCCTGGATCGCCAAGGGCGCGCAGCCTTCGGACCGGGTGATGCGCTTCCTCGACGCCGCCGGCGTCATGAAGCGCACCAAGCGCAACAATCCGGAAAAGGCAGTGCCGCGCAAGGAGCGCAAGGCCAAGGAGGAAGCCGCCAAGGCCGCGGCGGCCGCAGCGCCGAAACCAGCCGCGGCGCCGGCAGCACCGGCAACCTAACCGGCACCCACGATGGCAGGCGGCGCCCGCATCTGCCTCGGTCAAATCGGCGCCGCGCACGGCGTGCGCGGCGAAGTGCGGTTGTACTCGTTCACCGCCGAGCCGGAAGCGATCGCCGGCTACGGCCCGCTCGAAACCGAAGACGGCCGCGTCCTGCAGATCGAATCGTTGCGCCGCGCCAAAGATCACTTCGTCGCGCAGCTTACCGGCATTGTTGACCGCAGCGCCGCCGAGCAATTGACCAACATCAAGCTCTATGTGCTGCGCGAGCGCCTGCCGGCGCCCGACCAGCCCGACGAGTTCTATCACGCCGATCTCATCGGCCTCACGGCGGTCGACCGCGCCGGCGAAAAGCTCGGCACCGTGGTCGCGCTGCACAATTTCGGCGCCGGCGATTTGATCGAGGTGCGGCCGACCGACGGCCACGTCACGCAGCTGTTGCCGTTCGACGAGGCCACCGTGCCGGTGGTCGATCTTGCCGCGGGACGGCTGGTGGTCGTCGCGCCCGACATGGATCAACAGGCACCCGCCGCCGCGCGCGGCAACAGACGGCGCTAGGCCATGTGGCGGGCGAGCGTTCTCACCATTTTTCCGGAAATGTTTCCGGGGCCGTTGGGTTTGAGCCTCGCCGGCAAGGCCCTGGCCTCAGGCGCGTGGTCGCTCGACGTTGTCGATATCCGCAGCTTCACCGCCGACAAGCATCGCACCGTCGACGACACGCCGGCCGGCGGCGGGCCCGGCATGGTGATGAAAGCCGACGTGCTCGGCCGCGCCATCGATGCCACGGCGACCGACAGCCGACCCCGCCTCCTGATGTCGCCGCGCGGCGCGCCGCTGACGCAATCGCGCATCGAACTGCTGTCCGGCGATACCGGCGTCGTCCTGGTCTGCGGCCGCTTCGAGGGGGTCGACGAGCGCGTCATTGCGGCGCGTGGGCTCGAAGAAGTCTCGGTCGGCGATTACGTGCTGTCCGGCGGCGAGATTGCCGCCATGGCACTCATCGACGCCTGCGTGCGGCTGTTGCCCGGCGTCATGGGCGCGGCGGCCTCGGGCACCGAGGAGAGTTTTGCGGACGGCTTGCTGGAATACCCGCATTACACCCGTCCCCAAGTGTGGGAGGGCGGGCCGATCCCGGAAATCCTGCTCTCGGGCGACCACGCCAAGATCGCCGCCTGGCGGCGCGCCGAGGCCGAGCGGCTGACCAAGGAGCGCCGGCCGGACCTCTGGGCGGCCTTTCTAAGCCGCTGCCGCGGCGGCTCGCGGACCGGATGACCGGAGGGTGACAAAGGCCGCCGGGTATCGTAGAAGCTCCGCGAACCCGCTTAGACCCCGGTCGGAGCCGCGCGTCGCTTAGCGCAGCCGATGGAGAATTCGTCATGAATTTGCTCAAAGAAATCGAAAACGAACAGATGGCGAAGCTTTCCGCCGGCAAGCAAATCCCCGATTTCCAGCCGGGCGATACGGTCATCGTCAACGTCAAGATCATCGAAGGCGAAAAGAGCCGCGTGCAGGCCTATGAGGGCGTCTGCATCGGCCGCGCCGGCGCCGGCCTGAACGAGAATTTCACGGTGCGGAAAATCTCCTACGGCGAAGGCGTCGAGCGCGTCTTCCCGCTCTATGCGCCGATGATCGATTCCATCAAGGTGGTGCGCCGCGGCAAGGTGCGCCGCGCCAAGCTGTATTATCTGCGCGGCCGCCGCGGCAAGTCCGCCCGCATCACCGAGCGGCAGGATCACACGGCCGGCGCCGGCGAGGGGAAGACGGCGGAGTAAGCCGTCCGCGCTGGTGCGTCGCAATCACCGCGCCCAGAGCGCCTTCGAGGCCAGCCGCGCACCCTCGACGAGCGCGGCAAGCTTCGCCCACACCAGATCCTCATGCAGGCGCGAGCCGAGCCCGCAATCGGTGCCGGCGACCACGTTGTCGCGCCCGACCGCTTCGGCGAAGTTGCAGATGCGCTGCGCGATCAGTTCGGGATGCTCGACCAGGTTGGTGGCGTGGCTGACGACGCCCGGCACAATGATCTTTCCGGCGGGCAACTTGACGTCCTTCCACAACATCCATTCGTGCTGGTGACGGACATTGCCGGCTTCGAAACTGCAGGCTTGCGCGCGCACCTCGAGCACGAGATCGATGATCTCCTTGAGCGGCAGGTCGTGGGTGTGCGCGCCGTGCCACGAGCCCCAGCAGAAATGGTGGCGCACGCGGTCTTCCGGAATGCCGGCGAGCGCGTGATTGAGCGCATCGATGCGGCGCTTCAGATAGCGGCGGTATTCGGCAATGGTCGGCTCCGGCTTGATCATGTCCCATGAGGTCATGACGCCCGGATCGTCGATCTGCAGGATGAATCCAGCGTCGACCACCGCGCGATATTCCTCGCGCAGCGCTTCGGCGAGCGCGAAGACGAATTCCTCGTCGTCGTCGTAATACTCGTCGAATATGTGATGATCGAGCCAGCCCGGCGCGAACACGCAGATGAAAACCTCATCGGCGCCGCCGGCGGCCGCAAGCGCCGCCTTGAAGACATCGATCTCGCGGCGGATCGCTGCCGTGGCACGGCCCTTGATCGGACCGGTCACGACCGTTTTGGTCGGCGGCGAAAACCGCGGTTCCTCGCCGGGGACGCAGAACATGGTGCCGACGCGATCCATGTCGGCATAGAGTTTTGGGAACGTATCGCGTTCGCGGGTCGCTTCCCGCCCGGAACCGCGTTCGCCGGGCCGCAGCGGGCGCGTCGTGATGCCTTCGAACTGCCCTGCGTAGTATTGGAAATTCCGGCCGTTCCAGAACTCGCCGTCGCCGACGCAGCTCAATCCGAGCTGCACCTGCTTGCGGATCACCTCGGCCACCTGCCCGGTCACGGTGTCGGCCGCGCCGACCGGCGGCAGCTTGCCGGCATGGGTCGTTCTGATCGCGGTCTCGCTGCGCTGCATGGCGGTTCTGTTCCTTGGGCCGCCTGATCCTATCGCATGGCTGCGGACGGCGACAGAATGCCCGCCCTTTTCCTCAAGCGCCTGAGGCGCTAAAGGACGGCCCTGCCTATATGTAAAGCCGCCCATGCGTAAAAAGGTACGACCAGGAGCACTTCGGGATGGCCACGCCCCGCACCCTCTACGACAAGATCTGGAACGACCATCTGGTCGACGAACAGCCGGACGGCACCTGCCTCATCTATATCGACCGGCATCTCGTGCATGAGGTGACGAGCCCGCAGGCGTTCGAAGGCTTGCGGCTGAGCGGCCGCAAAGTACGCGCGCCGGACAAGACGCTGCTCGTGGTCGATCACAACGTACCGACCACCGACCGCCGGCAGAAAAATCCCGATCCGGAGAGCGAGGCGCAGATCGCGTATCTGGCCGAGAACGCAAAGTTCTTCGATCTCGAATATTACGACGAGTTCGACAAGCGCCAGGGCATCGTCCACATCATCGGCCCGGAGCAGGGTTTTACGCTCCCCGGCGTGACGCTGGTGTGTGGCGACAGCCACACCGCGACCCACGGCGCCTTCGGCGCGCTGGCTTACGGTATCGGCACGTCGGAAGTCGAGCACGTCTTGGCGACGCAGACGCTGATCCAGACCAAATCCAAGAACATGCGCGCCGTGGTCGACGGCAAGCTGCCGGATGGCGTCACCGCAAAAGACATCATCCTCGCCATCATCGGCGAGATCGGCACCGCCGGCGGCACCGGCTACGCCATCGAATATGCCGGCGAGGCGATCCGCGCGCTGTCGATGGAAGGCCGCATGACGGTCTGCAACATGTCGGTCGAGGCCGGCGCCAAGGCCGGCTTCATCGCGCCCGACGAGAAGGCCTATGCGTTCGTGAAGGATCGCCCCAAGTCGCCGAAGGGCAAGGACTGGGACGCGGCCATGCGCTACTGGGCGACGCTGCAATCCGACGACGGCGCCCATTTCGATCGCGAGATCAAACTCGACGCCGCCAAACTGCCGCCGCTGGTGACCTGGGGCACCAGCCCCGAGCAGGTCATCTCGATCGGCGGCCGCGTGCCGCGCCTCGAGGACATCGCCGACGCCCACAAGCGGCAGGCCGCCGAGCGCTCGCTCGAATACATGGCGCTCAAGGGCGGCGAGAAGGTCACCGATATCGCGCTCGACCGCGTCTTCATCGGCTCTTGCACCAACGGCCGCATCGAGGATTTGCGCGCCGCCGCCAAGGTGGTCGACGGCAAGACAGTCAACGCCAAGGTCAAGGCGATGATCGTGCCGGGCTCCGGCCTGGTCAAAGAGCAGGCCGAAGCCGAAGGCCTCGACAAGATCTTCGTCAAGGCCGGCTTCGAATGGCGCGAGCCCGGCTGCTCGATGTGCCTCGCGATGAATCCCGACAAGCTCAATCCCGGCGAGCGCTGTGCCTCGACCTCGAACCGCAATTTCGAAGGTCGCCAGGGCTACAAGGGCCGCACGCATCTGGTCTCGCCGGCCATGGCCGCCGCCGCGGCGATTGCCGGGCATTTCGTCGACGTGCGGGAGTGGAAGTAACCAGCCGCATCGGCATCTTCGCTTCGCTCGCAATGACGCGTGCTGTCGCTTCTCAGCCTAAAGCCAATCGCGCCGTGGGCTGATCAATCAGCCCGCGGATCATGACGTTGAACGCCACGACGATGCGGTCCTCAGCTTCGTCGGCGGTGCCCTGCTCGACAGCATGGGGAACGTGGCTCGGCCAGATCAGCATGCGGCCCTTCTCGGGCGGGATCGAGAAAATGTCGGCGTTGAACTCGCTCTTCTTGTAATAGGTCGGTTCGATCCCTTTGGAGTGGATGCGTGGCGAGGCGAAGATCGTCGCGCCGCAGTTCTTCGGCACCTTGATGTAGACGAGGCCGCTCAGCAGGCAATTCGGATGAATATGAAAATTGTGGCGGCGATTCGGATTGGCGATGTTCGCCCACATATTGGCGATGTAGTGCGAGTCGCGGTTGATGGCGTAAAAATCCAGGATCGACGAGGTTTCCGGCATGATGACGTCGACCAGGCCCTTCATCTCCGGCAGCGTCTGAATGTCGTCCGGCGTCATGTAGGCGAGGATTTTTCCGCCTGGCGACGGAAAGCCTTTGCCGGATTTTTGGATCTCCCGCAGCTTTTTTTCTATACGATCGCACAGCCCGATATCGGGCAGCATGCCGGTGAACATCGGCGTCGGAAAGATCGTGAACAGCTGCTTGGCGGTGAGTTGCACCATCTTGTTCGTTGCAGGTCTATCAAGCATCGCGGCCTGTCTCACTCAGTGGATTTGCGCCCCGCTTGCAGGCGGATATCTACCGGGGAAACGCCCAGAAAAATATGCCGGGGAAAATAAATAGACGGCGCGAGCGCATAAAGCGGCGATAAAAATAAACGCGTCAGCCGCGCACCCACCAGCAGCGCATTTGCGGATAAAGCACCGTGCCGCTCGGCCGGTATTGCAATTCATACCAATCGACGCAGCGGCGATAGAGCAACGGCCGCGGATTGATCTCGATGCGCGGGCGCCCGCGTGTTGGCGGCGAAGCCGGCAGAGAGAATGAGGGCCCACCTTCGCCGAGCGGCGAAGTCTGCGCCGCGCCGTACCGTGTCGTAGCCAACAGCGGTAGTGCGGCGACGACCATGATCGCGCTCAATCGCTTCAGTGACATTGTCGCCTCACGGTCTGGCCTATTCCGCTCATTGCCGTTCACGCTACATTGCAATTATGGCCGATGTTGCATCCGATCCGCTGGCCTGGTGGCCCGTCAAGGCACCCTCGCTGGCCGCGCTCGAAATCCTCGCCGGCGAGGTATTTCGGGCGTTGCCGCAAGGCTTTCGCGAGCTGTGTGCCGACCTGGTCATCCAGGTCGACGACTTTCCGAGCGAAGACGTGCTCACCGAGATGCAGGCCGAGACCGAGTTCGACCTGCTCGGCCTGTTCCAGGGCGTCGGCCTGCCGTTCCGTTCGGAAAGCGCCGCCGTGCAGATGCCGAACATGATCTGGCTGTACCGGCGGCCGATCCTGGATTATTGGGCCGAGCACGACGAGACCTTGGGCGCCATCGTCCAGCACGTGCTGGTGCACGAGATCGGCCATCATTTCGGCCTGTCGGACGCCGACATGGAAGCGCTCGAACAAAGAGCCGATGAAGCGAAGGGAGGGATGTCATGAGAATCGACGGCGGGTGCTCCTGCGGCGCCATCAAGATCGAAGGCGAGGCCGATCCGGTGAAGGTGCAGATTTGCCATTGCACCGATTGTCAGACGTCCACCGGCACGGCGTTCCGCGTCTCGATTCCGGTTCCAGGCGCCACGTTCAAGATGACCGGGCAGCCCAACCATTACCTGAAAACCACCGCCGACAGCGGCAAGCCGCGACTGCAGGCGTTCTGCGGCAGCTGCGCCTCGCCGATCTATTCGACGACGCCGGGCGAAGGCGTGCAGCCGTCCTACATGGTGCGGGTCGGCATTTTGCGCCAGCGCGATCAGTTGGTGCCGGGGCGGCAGAATTGGTTTCGCTCGGCGCGGTCGTGGGTTCTAAATCTCGAAGCGGTGCCTAAAAACGAGAAGCAGGCCCCAGCCTGACGGCCGTGCTATAAGGGCGCGGCATCGCAGGATCGCACCACCATGATCATCACCGTTTTCCGTTCCCGCCTGAAGCCGGGAGTTCGTGACGAGTATGTCGCCCTGGTCGAGCGTATGAATGAGCTCGCCCGCACCATGCCGGGCTATATCTCGCACAAAGGCTTTTTTGCCGACGACGGCGAGCGCGTGACCATCGTCGAGTTCGAGCACGAGGAAGGCCTGCGCGCCTGGCGTACCAACCCCGAGCATATCGAGGCGCAAAAACTGCGCGGCAGAAGTACTACACCGCGTATCACGTTCAGGTCTGCACGCTGGACCGCGAATCGAAGTTCAATGCGGAACAGGTCGCAATGCACGCCCCCGCCGCGGCGCGGGGTTGACCCGCGCCCGGCGAAGGGCCATTTAGCCGGCCAGAACGCAAAGCTCGCAGGGACCGAAAATGCAAAAGTTCACCGTGCTGGAAGGCGTCGCGGCGCCGTTGAAGATAATCAATGTCGACACCGACATGATCATCCCCAAGCAATATCTGAAAACCATCAAGCGCACGGGACTCGGCAAGGGCCTGTTCTCGGAACAGCGCTATCGCGACGACGGCAGCGAGAACCCGGATTTCGTGCTCAACAAGCCGGCCTATCGCAAGGCGAAGATTCTCGTTGCCGACGACAATTTCGGCTGCGGCTCCTCGCGCGAGCACGCGCCCTGGGCGCTGATGGATTTCGGCATCACCTGCGTGATCTCGACCTCGTTCGGCGACATTTTCTACAACAACTGCTTCAAGAACGGCGTGCTGCCGATCAAGGTGTCGCCTGAAGACTTGGAAAAACTGTTCGACGACGCCGAGCGCGGCGCCAATGCGACGCTCAGCGTCGATCTCGAGAAACAGGAAATCCGCGGCCCCGACGGCGGCGTGGTGAAATTCGACATCGACCCGCACCGCAAGAAATGCCTGCTCGAAGGCCTTGACGACATCGGTCTGACCAACCTCAAGGCCGGCAAGATCGAGGGCTTTGAGGAGAAATCGAAGGCCGCGCGGCCTTGGGTGTGATCACGATCGCATAAGTTTCAATGTTGTCATGCCCCGCGAAGGCGGGGCACCCAGTAAGCGCCGCACAACATACTCTCGCACCGCGTTGCCGCACCGGGCGATACTGATTACTGGATCATCCGCCTTCGCGGATGATGACAATAAGAGGAATCACTCCCCATATCGGCGTCCATGACCTCAGCAATTTCCGTCTCACACCTCAACAAGACTTATGCCTCCGGCTTCCAGGCCCTCAAAGACATCAACCTGGACATCCGCCACGGCGAGATCTTTGCGCTGCTCGGGCCGAACGGCGCCGGCAAGACGACGCTGATCAACGTCATCTGCGGCATCGTCAAGCCTTCCACCGGGACGGTCACCGTCGACGGCCACGACATCCTCACCGACTACCGCGCCTCGCGCGCCATGATCGGCCTGGTGCCGCAGGAACTGACCACCGACGCCTTCGAGACGCCGCCGGCGACCATGCGGTTTTCCCGCGGGTTATTCGGCAAGCCGCCGAATCCCAGCCACGTCGAGAAGGTGCTCAAGGATTTGTCGCTGTGGGACAAGAAAGACTCCAGGATCATGACGCTGTCCGGCGGCATGAAGCGCCGGGTGCTGATCGCCAAGGCGCTGGCGCACGAGCCGCAAATCCTGTTCCTCGACGAGCCGACCGCCGGCGTCGACGTCGAATTGCGCAAAGACATGTGGCAATTGGTGCGCGCGCTGCGCGCGTCGGGCGTCACCATCATCCTCACCACCCATTACATCGAAGAGGCCGAAGAGATGGCCGACAGGGTCGGCGTCATCAACAAGGGCGAGATCATCCTGATCGAGGACAAGGTCGAGTTGATGCGCAAGCTCGGCCGCAAGCAATTGACGCTGGAGCTGCATCAGCGCCTCGACGCCGTCCCGGCGGCGCTCGACGCCTTCCATCTCACCCTCGCCGCCGACGGCAAGGAGCTGACCTATACCTACGACACCAAGGGCGAGCGCACCGGCATAACGGCGCTACTCGACGCGCTGCAACACGCCGACATCCGGTTTAGGGATCTGCACACGACGCAAAGCTCGCTGGAAGACATTTTCGTCGGCTTGTTGAGGCACCAGCCATGAACATTTACGCCGTGCGCGCCATTTACATCTACGAGATGTCGCGGACCGCGCGCACCTTGTTCCAGAGCGTGGTCTCGCCGGTGATCTCGACGTCGCTTTATTTCATCGTGTTCGGCGCCGCGATCGGCTCGCGCATCACCCAGATCGACGGCGTCAGCTACGGCTCCTTCATCGTGCCGGGCCTGATCATGCTGATGCTGCTCACGCAAAGCGTGACCAATGCCTCGTTCGGCATCTATTTTCCGCGCTTCGTCGGCACCATCTACGAGCTGCTGTCGGCGCCGGTGTCGCCGCTCGAGATCGTGCTCGGCTATGTCGGCGCCGCGGCGACCAAATCGATCGTTCTCGGCACCATCATCCTCGCCACCTCCTGGCTATTCGTGCCGATCCATATCGCGCACCCGCTGTGGATGATCAGCTTCCTGGTGCTGACCGCGGTCAGCTTCAGCCTGTTCGGCTTCATCCTCGGGCTGTGGGCCGACGGTTTCGAAAAATTGCAGAGCGTGCCGCTTTTGATCCTCACGCCGCTGACGTTCCTCGGCGGCACGTTCTATTCGACCAGCGTGCTGCCGCCGTTCTGGCGCACAGTGACGCTGTTCAATCCGCTGGTTTATCTGATCTCGGGCTTCCGCTGGAGCTTCTTCGGCATCGCCGACGTGGATGTCGCGGCGAGCGTGGCGATGACATTACTGTTCCTCGCCGTCTGCATGGCCATCGTCTGGTGGTTCTTCAAGACCGGGTATCGGTTGAAGAACTAGAAGCACCTTTTCCGTCGCCCTTCGAGGCCCGCGCTACGCGCGGGCACCTCAGGATGACGGAATCTTTTCAGCACCTTTCGTCTTCGCAATCGCGTCTGCGATCGCCACCGTGCGCTGCGCCATCTCGGCGTGCAGGCGCTCGACCATGCGGCCGTCGACCTGGACCACGCCCTTGTCGCGGTTCTCCGGCAGTTCGAATGCGGCGATCATCTTGCGCGCCGTCGCCACTTCTTCGTCGGTCGGCGAGAACGCCGTGTTGCACGGCTCGATCTGCTTCGGATGGATGAGCGTCTTGCCGTCGAAGCCGAGATCGCGCGCTTGCAGGCACTCCTCGGAAAATCCTTCCGTGTTGCCGAGGTCGTTATAGACGCCATCGAGGATGTCGAGGCCGTAGGCGCGCGCCGCCGCGACACAGTTCATCAGCCACGGCAGCATCGGCGCGCGGCCGGGCACCAGGCGGGCGCGGGTGTCCTTGGCGAGGTCGTTGGTGCCCATGACGAAGCCGGAGAGCCGCGTCTCGGAATCCAGCGCCGAGGCGGCGATCTCGCCGACATTGAGCATGGCCAGCGGGGTCTCCATCATCGCCCACACCCGTACGCTCGGATCGGTGCCCATATCGACGATGCGCGCCGCCAGATCCTGCAACTGCCCGGGATTCGATATCTTCGGCACCAGCACCGCGTCGGGCTTGGCCGAGGCCACGGCGTCGAGGTCTTCGACCCACCAGCGGGTGTCCAGCCCGTTGATGCGCACCAGCACTTCGCGGTCGCCGAAGCCGCCGTTGCGCAGCGCCTTAACGATGGCGTCGCGCGCGGGCGCCTTGGCCTCCGGCGCCACCGCGTCTTCGAGATCGAGGATGAGGCCGTCGGCCGGCAGTTCGCGGGCTTTTTCCAGCGCGCGCGCGTTCGATCCAGGCATGTAAAGCACGCTGCGGCGCGGACGGACGGTCATGGTGAGAAACCCCCAGGAATTACCCTAAGCTAACCGACGTGCACGTCGCATGCCAATAACACGTCATTCCGGGCGCCGCGCAGCGGCGATCGCTACCGCTCGGCCCGGGAATGACGGAGGCTTACGCCGCCTTCTGCTTCGCGGTGATCAGCTTGCGGTTGATCAGACATTCGGAGATCTGGATGGCGTTGAGCGCCGCGCCTTTGCGCAGGTTGTCGGACACGATCCACATCGCCAGCCCGTTCTCGACGGTGGCGTCCTCGCGGATGCGGCTGATGTAAGTCGCGTCCTCGCCGGCTGCCTCGTAGGGCGTCACGTAGCCGCCCGGCTCGTGGGAATCGATCACCAGGCAACCCGGTGCATTGCGCAAGATGTCGCGCGCCTCATCGGGCGTGATCGGATCGGCGAACTCGATATTGACCGCCTCGGAATGGCCGATGAACACCGGCACGCGGACGCAGGTCGCGGTGAGCTTGATCTTGGGATCGAGAATTTTCTTGGTCTCGACCACCATCTTCCACTCTTCGCGGGTGTAGCCGTCCTCCATGAAGGTGTCGATCTGCGGGATGATATTGAAGGCGATGCGCTTGGGAAACTGCTTCGCCTCGACCTCGTTGATCTGGAACACCGCCTTGGTCTGCGAGAACAGCTCGTCCATCGCCTCCTTGCCGGCGCCGGAGACCGACTGATAGGTGGCGACCACGACGCGGGTGATCCTGGCCTTGTCGTGCAGCGGCTTGAGCGCGACGACGAGCTGCGCCGTCGAGCAATTCGGATTGGCGATGATGCCGCGCTTGCGGAAGCCGGCGACGGCGTCGGCATTGACCTCCGGCACGATCAGCGGGACGTCGGAATCGTAGCGCCAGCACGACGAATTATCGATCACCACCGCGCCGGCGGCAGCGATCTTCGGCGACCATTCCTTGGACACGGCGGAACCCGCCGACATCAGGCAGATATCGACGCCGGAGAAATCGAAATGCTCGAGCGCTTTGACCTTGAGCGTGCGGTCGCCGAAGGACACCTCGGTGCCCTGGCTGCGCCGCGAGGCGAGCGCGATCACTTCATCGGCGGGGAACGACCGCTCGTCCAGAATCTCGAGCATCTGGCGGCCCACATTGCCGGTCGCCCCGACCACGGCGACATTGTAACCCATTGTTAACTCTCCACCGAAAAATTCACTGCTTGTTCAGCATCCTGGCAACCGTAACGGAAGCGCTTCTAAGCGAGAAACGTCCCTAACACAACGTTGCTGGGACGATCGCGTGCGGCCGGCCACCTATTCCATTCCCGACGACATCCGCGCCACTTTCGTGCGCCTCATCGTCTATATGGGGGCTCTTGCGGCCCTTGCTGCGGGCGCCGTCAGTTTTTTCGCAGCCCCCGCGGACATCGTGGCCGCACTCGGTTCGGCATCGGCACAGCGGCCCGCCTGGACCACCGTCGAGCGCCCCTACCCCGCCTTCGAATTGCTGATGCCCGAGCTTGCCGGCAGCACCTACAATTACGCCATCCAGCGCCGCGCCAAGGACGGCGCGCGCAAGGACTTGCTGAGCTTCGGCGAGCCGGCCGACGCCGGGCCCCAAGCCGGTCCCTATGTCATGGTCGAAATTTACCGCCCGGCCGCGGCCGGCGATCGCTTCCTCGACGCGTCGAGCGAGATCGCCACCCGCATCGTCGATTACGCCGTCACCGACGACGTCAAGCCGGACGGCCAGATCGACAGCAAATTCGGACCGGTGCCGTTGGTCGACTTTGCCGTCGCGCCGCAAGGTCACGAACGCCGCTGCCTCGGCTTCGCACGGCCGTTCAACCAGCCCGCCATGCAAATCGCCGGCTGGTATTGCAGCGCCGGCCGTGAGGTGGTGGAGCGGGCGATGGTCGCCTGCCTGCTCGACCGGCTGACGCTGGTGAACGGCGACGCCAAGCTCGCCGAAATGTTCGCCCGCGCCGAGGTCAAGCGCACCTTCTGCGGCCAGCGCAACCCGATCCTGGCGGCGACGCCGGAACGCGAAGAGCAGGCCGCGAAGCTGAAGTCCGCGCTACGCGGGCGCCTTTCTCATGTCCCGTAATTGGCAGCCAGATACGCGGCGATGTCCTTGGCGTCGCCGTCGGTGATCGGCGCGCCGAACGCTTTGATCATCTTGGTGACCTCGGCGTTCCAGCCCGCCGCATTGAGGAACGGCGAGTTCATCTGGATGTAGACCAGGCTGTGGCAGGCGCCGCAATTGCCTTCCACTTTGTCGAGACCCGGACCCGGCTTGAGCTGAATTGTCGGCTCATCTGCGAGCGCGGGAAGCGCGACAAGCGCGGCGGCGGCGACGATAACGGCAAAAGCAATCGCGCGCATCGTGGCCTCCCTCAAGCGGCGTTCAGCGTGATGTTTTGCATCACGTTGTTGTGGTAGCCGGCTGGATTGAACAGCAAGGCCGCGGTCTGGGTCTGGCCGATCTTGTTGGTGGCGTTGACCATCACCGTGTTCTTACCGGGCTTGGCCTTGAACGCAAAGCTCCAAGGCCGGAAGGCATAGCGGCCGAAATCCTCGCCGAGCGTCGCCGCCGCCCAGGTCTTACCGCCGTCGGTCGAAGCCGCGACGCCGGTGATGCCGTAACCGCCGTCCCAGGCCAGGCCGCCGACGGTGTTGTTGCCGGGCTTCACCTTGGCGCCGTCGGCGTGGCTGGTGATCAGCGAGTTGACGACGATCTCGGTGATCGGCGTCGAGGTGGCGTTTTCCTGAGAAACGAAACGTGCCACCACCGGGAACATGCCGACCGGAATGCGGTAGGCCGGGTTCATCCAGAAATTGCCCAGCGGCTTGGTCAGCGCGGTGAGGCTGATGAGATGCTTCATCCAATAGGTGCCGGTCCAGCCCGGCACGATGAGGCGCGCCGGAAAGCCGTTGAGATGCGGCAACGGCGCGCCGTTCATTTCATACGCAATCAACGTCGATTCATCGACCGCGCGCCACACCGGAATGCTCTTGATGAAGTCGGGCGTCTTGTCGAAGGCTGGCCCGTCGGCGCCGTTGAACGCGATCTCGATCGCCTCCGGCTTCAGCCCGACGATGGCGAGCACGTCTTTCACGCGGGCGCCTTTCCAGCGCGCGCAACCCATGGCGCCATAACCCCACTCGACGCCGGCGACATGCGGGCTGGAGAGACCGCGCCGGTTGCCCGAACATTGATTGACCGCGACGATTTCGTAGGCCGGAAGCTTTTTCAGATCGTCGAGCGTGAGCTCGGTCTGCCCGTTGGCGCCCTCGCCGCCGACCGCGATCTTGTAGGTCGCGGCATCGACATCGGGGATGTCGGAGAGGTGATAGCGAACGAAGAACTCATCGTTCGGTGTGATCGCCGTGCGGAAATAATCCAAAGGCGATTCGTAGTTCGGCGGCCGGTAGGCGAGCCTGATCAGCGGCTTCTTGCCCGGCAGCGTCTCCAGGGAGGCGGCGTCCGCGATGCCCGCCGGCACCCCCGGCGTGACCGGTGCCTCCGCAGCCCGGCTATCGGAAAGTTTTGGCCAACCGCCGCCGGCAAGCGTCAGGCCGGCGCCGGCGCCGGCTGCGCCCAATACGGATCGTCGCGTGAGCATGGCATATCCTCCCTCGCGCGTTTGTTGTGGCTTGGCCCTCCCTCCGGAGCGCCAAGCTGTGCGATGATTCTAGGGCATCGCCTCTCCGCAGAATAACGTGACAAAAAGTCCGCCGATAGGAGGAGATTGTTCTGCGGGGCCCGATTTGGCAGTGAGCCGGCCGGAACCCCGGCGCCGCTCCGGCCGTTGCCGGGGCGCTATTGCCGCCGGCCGAAGCAGGCTACAGTGGCGGCACAGGAGAGCGAGGTGCCATGCGCGCATTTGCCGTCACAGTTGCCGTCTTGGCCGTATTTGCTGCCGGCTCTGCCGACGCGGCGACCAGGAGGCATCCGCCGCAGCCCGCGCAGCCCCCGGTGATGCGGACCGCGAGCGGCACGGTGATCCAGCCCTCCAGAACCATCATCCACGACCAGTACGGCCGCACCACGGTGATCGTCATTCGGCCGCGCTCTTATCTCGAGACCGGCACCGAAGTGTCGGTCGGCGACCGCAAATTCACCGACTACGCATTTCCGCCAGGCGGCGATCCCGGCCAATCGCAGTTCTGGTTCATCGGCCCCGACTTTTCCGGGAGCAACGGCTACCCGCTGCCACGCGCCTTCATCACGCCGGGCGCGCCGTTCTGACCTAAGCGCAGTTTGCCTTTCGCGGCCGCGGCCTACCCGGCCGCAGCCGTGCGCTCGTAGATGCCTTGCGTCGTCACGATGAAATCGATGCGGCCGTCCAACAGCGCTTTGACGCATTCCGACGGCTTGTTGACGATCGGCTCTTCGTGGACGTTGAAGCTGGTATTGACCAGCACCGGCAGGCCGCTCTCGCGCTCGAACGCGGTGAGGATATCGTAATAGAGCGGATTGGTGTCGCGCGCGATGGTCTGCGGCCGCGCCGAGCCGTCGACATGAACCACCGCCGCGATCCGCTCACGCCACTCTTGCTTCACATTGCAGGTGATGGTCATGAAGCGGCACGCATAGGCGTTGACCGGATTGACGTCGAACACGCTCGCCGCCTTCTCCTCGGCGATCACCGGCGCGAACGGCATGAATTCCGAGCGCGCCAGGCGCTGGTTGAGGAGATCGTGCGTCTCGCGGCGCGACGGATTGGCGAGGATCGAGCGCGCGCCCAGCGCCCGCGGCCCGTATTCCATGCGGCCGGTATAGATGGCGCCGAGCTGACCGGCATGGAGCCGCTTGGCGGCGCCGTCGATCGGCGTTTCAGCGGTGCAACGCACGCCGGCGGTTGCTTTGAGCGTAGCGTCGATCGCAACCGTGTAATCGCGGCCGAAATACATGTCGCGCAGCCGCCGGCGCTGCTCAAGCCAATGGCCCAGACCATCGCGTCGCAGCAGATAACACAGCGCGCCGCCCGCCGGCATGCCCTCGTCCCCCATCGCCGGAAAGACGAAAATCTCATCGAGCGGCAGCCGTTCGGCGAGAACGCGGTTGAGCCGCACATTGGCGAAAACACCGCCGGCGAGACCGAGATGCCGCGCCTTGTGACGCTGCAGCAGCCGCTCGACCGAGCGCAGCATGGTGTCCTCCAGCACTTGCTGGATCGAGGCCGCGGCGTCTTCCCGGCTGACGCTGACGGCAAGATTGCGGATGGTATCGTGCATGTCGCGGAAATCGCGGAAATCCGAGCGCACGCGCCCGCCATCATCGACGGAAAAATGCGCGCCGATTTTTTCCGCCAAGACCGGCTGGCCGAAGGCCGCGAGCCCGGTCAGCTTGCCCTCATGGCGCCGCGGGATGAAGCCGAGCGCACCCGTCACCGTCTCGTAAGCGTGACCCAGACTGTCGGTCGGCAGCGGCGTCAGCAAACATTCCTCGCCGCCGTAGATCGTCGTCAGCGCGCCGTCGGCGAAATGGCGATGGCTATAGTTGACCGTATCGCCGCCGCCGTCGGCGGTGACCAGGAGCGCGTCGTTCCAGTCGGAATAGAACAGCGGCGCCAGCGCGTGCGATTCGTGGTGATTGTAGAAGAACATCTCCGTGTCGTCGCGAAAGCCGCCGGCACGGCGGAATTTGGCGATGTCGAAGATGTCGTCGATCTTCGTGGTGTGGTGACGCAAAAATTCCGGCGGCATGTAGCGCCGCGTATTGCCTTCGACATATTTGCGATATTTTTCGCGGATCCAGCGCACGCCGCGGATATTGCGATAAAAGATGGTCGGAAATTCCGAGCGGCTGAAGCAGACGACGTCGACATCGTTGCGCGTCGCGCCGGCGATCGACAGCACCTCGTCGATGGCGAGGTCGGGATGCTCGCGGCCATCGCTCTTGCGGCGCGTCAGCCGTTCGAGCTGCACCGCGGCCTTGAGCTCATAATCGACAAAGACCGCGGCAACCGCGTCGTGGCTTCCCGAATGCGCGCTGAGAATAAGCTGGGACATGTCGGGCAGCGGCGGCCGTGATCAGGCCGAGAGCTTCTCCAACTCGCCGACAATCGCCTCGCCCATCTCGGCAGTAGAGACGATCTTGCAGCCTTCCGACTTGATGTCGGCGGTGCGTAGGCCCTTGCCGAGCGCCGCGGCGATGGCGGTTTCGAGCTGGTCGGCGGCCTCACCCATGTTGAACGAATAGCGCATCGCCATGGCGAACGAGGCCAGCATCGCAATCGGGTTCGCCATGCCCTTGCCGGCGATGTCGGGCGCCGAACCGTGCACCGGCTCGTACATCGCCTTGCGCCGTTTGGTTTTTGGATCGAGCTCGCCGAGCGACGCCGACGGCAGCATGCCGAGCGAGCCGGTGAGCATCGCCGCGACGTCGGACAGCATATCGCCGAACAAGTTGTCGGTGACAATCACATCGAACTGCTTCGGCCAACGCACCAGCTGCATGCCGCCGGCATCGGCCAGCATGTGCTCGAGCTGCACGTCCTTGTAATCGCGCGCATGCACCTGACCGACCACCTCGTGCCACAGCACGCCGGTCTTCATCACGTTGCGCTTTTCCATCGAGGTGACTTTGTTGCGCCGCTTGCGCGCCAATTCGAATCCAATACGCGCGATGCGCTCGATCTCGTAAGTGTCGTAAACCTGCGTATCGATGGCACGCTTCTGGCCGTTGCCGAGATCGGTGATGGTTTTCGGCTCGCCGAAATAGACGCCGCCGGTGAGCTCGCGCAGGATGATGATATCGAGCCCCTCGACCGCCTCGCGTTTGAGGCTCGATGCTTCGGCCAGCGCCGGATAGACGATCGCAGGCCGTATATTGGCGAACAGCCCGAGCTCCTTGCGCAGCCGCAGCAGCCCCGCCTCCGGCCGCGCCTCGAACGGCACCTTGTCCCATTTCGGCCCGCCGACGGCGCCGAAGATCACGGCGTCGCAGGCATGCGCCTTGGCCATGGTCTCTTCGGTGATGGCGACGTTATGGGCATCGTATGCGGCGCCGCCGACCAGCCCGTCCTCGGTGCGGAAATCGGCGATGCCTTTCTTGGCGTAAAAGCCCAGGAGCCGCTTCACCTCGGCCATGACTTCCGGGCCAATGCCGTCGCCGGCGAGCAGGAGAAGATTATAAGCCGCCATAAATCGCGCCTCGTTACGATAAGGCGTCGATTGCTAATGGGCCGCGTGCAGCTTTGCAAGCCGAGCGCGACGAGGCATGGCCAGACTGATGATGATGCGCCTACTGCCCGCTGAACCAGTTATAACCCTGGTTCTCCCAATAGCCGCCGGCGTCGTTGTTCTGCACCCACATGGCAGTGACGTATTTGGGGTTCTTGAAGCCGAGCTTGGTGGGGATGCGGATCTTGATCGGGAAGCCGTAGGCGCGCGGCAGGATCTGGTGATCGAATTTGAGCGTCAATTGCGTTTGCGGATGCAGCGCGGTCGGCATGTCGATGGTGTTGGAATAGCCTTCGGCGCATTGGAACCAGACATATTTCGCCTTGGTGTCGGCACCGATCATCTTGAGAAAATCGGACAATTTTACGCCCTGCCAGGAGCCGATGGCGCTCCAGCCCTCGACGCAGACGTGGCGCGTGATCTGCGACACTTCCGGCAGTTTGTAGAGCTCGGCGAGCGTCCACGGCTTCTTGTTGTCGACCAGGCCGCCGATCTCGAGCTGATAGGTCTCGCCGTCGACCTCGGGCGCTTCGTCCTCGGCATAATAGGCGTTGAACGGAAACGGCCGCGTGATCGCGCTTTCCGGATATTCGGTCGCCAGCGTCGTCTCGCTGAACAGCCGGGCCTGGACCCAATCGTTGAAGCGCGAGACGGCGCGCAGCGCGCTTTCGGCCGTATGCCCGTCGATAATGTCGCACCCGGTCAGTGTGGCGAGCGCGCCGAGGCTCGCGGCGCCGCGCAGGAACAGTCGCCGCGACGGATCGGGCAAGAGTTTCGCCGCGTCCTTGATCAGGAGTTTTGGATCGACGCCGGGAATTTTTTTGCGCTCGCGGGGCATCGTCTGCTCCTCGACTACCGGCCGACGATCATGGCGCGCAGACTCTTCGGCACGATCAGCGCCAGCGCGACATGAATGGTCAAAAATCCCACGATCGACGCCATGGCGAAGAAATGGACGTAGCGGGCGAAGTCGTAGCCGCCGAAGAACGCGGTCAGGTATTTCAATTGCACCGGCTTCCAGATCGAAAGGCCTGAGAGCACGATGACCACGCCGGCAAGGATGACGCCGACGTAGAGCAGCCGCTGCACCGCGTTGTAGACCGACAGATCGTCGTGCCCGAGTTTGCCACGCAGCGCGGCCAGCACATCGTTGACGACGTCGCGCGGGCGGATCGGCAACAGCTTGCGGCGGAAGCGGCCGGTGGCGATGCCGAGCGTGACATAGACGATGCCGTTGATGACCAGGAGCCACATCGCCGCGAAATGCCACAGCAAGGCGCCGGCGAGCCATTGCCCGAGCGCCAATTGCGGCGGGAAATAGATGAACCGGAACAGCGGCGAGGCGTCGTAGATCTGCCAGCCCGAGCCGATCATCATGAACATGGCCAGCACGTTGACCCAATGGGTCACCCGGACCCAGCGCGGATGGATGATCGGCCCCTCCGCGGTTTTGGGCACCAAAACTGGGTTACTAGTTGCTTCGAGCGTCATGACCGCAGACCTATAACAAAACGGCGGCGCACGGGCGCCTCACATTCGTGTCAGCAATCCCTTGCCTCTCAGTAATCCCTCTCCCCGAGCATGGGGAGAGGGCTCTGCGTCGCTCCGCCGCAACATCACATCGGCAGCAGCACCGTGTCGATGACGTGGATGACGCCGTTCGACTGCAGCACATCGGCGATGGTCACCATGGCGACATCGCCCTTGGCGTCGGTGATGGTGAGCTTGCCGGGGCTGGCTTGCTTGACGATCAGGTCCTTGCCGGCGACGGTCTTGAGGTGGGCTTCGCCCTCGCCGTCCTTGACCGCTTTCATCAGGTTGACCGCGGTCATACGGCCCGGCACCACGTGATAGGTAAGGATCGTCGTCAGCGTCGCCTTGTTCTCCGGCTTGAGCAGGGTGTCGACCGTGCCGGCCGGCAGCTTGGCGAAGGCCTCGTTGGTCGGCGCGAACACGGTAAACGGCCCGGGGCCGGACAGCGTGTCGACCAAACCGGCGGCCTTCACGGCAGCGACCAGCGTGGTGTGGTCTTTGGAATTCACCGCGTTCTGGATGATGTTCTTCGACGGATACATCGGCGCACCGCCGACAGTGACGGTCTTCTCCGCCATCTGCGCGTAAACCACCGGCGCCGGCGCCACGACCGCGAAGGCGAGCGCGGCCGCGGTGGCGAGCAAAGCGAAACGCTTGGACATGACAGTCTCCATGTTGATTCATTGGGTTCACCGCGGCGAAACCGCGGGCGAGACGATCGAGATCGTCGTCGCATCGAGATACGGTGGGTTTTCGCGAGGGTTTCAGACGGCCGGTCACGGCTGCGTGAAGGCTTTTCCGGTCGCCGCGCGTGGGGTATGAAACGCCCCGGAAGGCCGGGCTCCCCACAGACAAGGACGATCAAAAAAATGGCAAAGACCAGCCCCGGCAATTGCTTTGAAGATTTCCGTATCGGCCAGGTGATCCGCCACGCCACGCCGCGCACCGTCACGGTCGGCGACGTCGCGCTTTATACCGGCCTGTTCGGCGCCCGGTTCGCGGTGCAATCGTCGGACGCGTTTGCCGAAGCGATCGGCTATCCGCGGGCGCCGATCGACGATCTTTTGGTGTTTCACATCGTGTTCGGCAAGACCGTGCCCGACGTGTCGCTCAACGCCGTGGCCAATCTCGGCTATGCCGGCTGTTATTTCCGCAAGCCCGTGTATCCGGGCGACACGCTCACCGCGCTGTCCGAAGTCATCGGCCTGAAAGAAAATTCCAGCCGCAAGACCGGCATCGTCTATGTGCGCACCACCGGCTACAAGCAGGACGGCACGCCGGTGCTCGAATATGTTCGCTGGGTCATGGTTCGCAAACGCGACGAGGCGGCGCCGGCGCCCGGCGACCACGTGCCGCGCCTGCCGACCGCGGTCGAGCCGAATGTCTTGAGCGAAGCCTGCCCGCCGCTCGATATCGCCGCTTACGATTTCGCGCTTGCCGGCAGCCCCTATCGCTACGGCGATTACGCGGTCGGCGAGAAGATCGACC
Source organism: uncultured Alphaproteobacteria bacterium (assembly GCA_963756245.1). Taxonomy (GTDB): domain Bacteria; phylum Pseudomonadota; class Alphaproteobacteria; order Rhizobiales; family Xanthobacteraceae; genus BOG-931. The sequence goes on along the minus strand of CAVWOI010000023.1, from coordinate 30,951 downwards.
ATGTCGACGGTTACACGGTCGAAGAGGCCGAGCATCAGATTGCGACGCGGCTTTACCAGAACACGGCGCGCATCCATTTCGATCAGTTCAGCGCCAAGCAGGGTCGCTTCGGGCGGCGGCTGATCTATGGCGGCCACGTCATCTCGCTCGCCCGCTCGCTGACCTTCAACGGCCTCGCCAACGCCTTCCACGTCGCCGCCATCAACGGCGGCCGGCATGTTGCGCCGCTATTCGCCGGCGGCACGGTGTTCGCGTGGTCCGAAGTACTGGCCAAAGCGGAGCTGCCAGGCCGCGGCGACGTCGGCGCGTTGCGCCTGCGCACGGTCGCCACCAACGACAAGCCGTGCAGCGATTTCCCGCTCAAGACCGGCGACGATTACGATCCCGCCGTGCTGCTCGATCTCGATTATTGGGTGTTGATACCGAGGTGACAGGTATCAGGGATCAAGGATAAGGGATCAGAATTTTGTTCCCTGATTTCTGATCCCTGCTACGCCTTCGCCCGCAGATGCTCGACCAGCTGCCGCGCGTAGAGCGGCAGCTCACTCATGCTGCGAATGCAGATCGTCAGGTCGCGCACTGCCCAAGAGTCCGTCAGCGGCACGATGGCGATGGCCATGGTCTTGGAGACGCGGCGCGCGGTGGTCTCCGGCACGATGCCGATGCCGACCTTGCATTCGACGAGGCGACACACCGCGTCGAAGCTGCGCAACTGCACACGCAGCCGCAATGGGCGGCCGATGCGCACGGCTTTGGTGGCCAGGAAGCGCTGGATGGCGCTGGCGCGGTCGAGGCCGACGAAATCGTGCTCGAGCACGTCTTCGAAGCCGATCCTGGCGCGTTTCGCTAACGGATGGTCTTGCGCGACCACCAGCACGAAGCGGTCGCGGCGGAACGGGTAGGTTTCCAGCGCGCCTGCATCGACCGTGCCGGCGACGACGCCGAGATCGGCGACCCCTTCGGCGATGAGACCGACGATCTCGTCGCTCAGTCGCTCTTCGAGATCGACGCTGACGCTTGGATGTTCGGCGAGGAACGAGCTCAACGCCTCGGGCAGGAACTCGGTCAGCGCATTGGTGTTCGACAGCACCCGGATCTGGCCGGCGAGGCCGCCGCCATAGGCGCCAAGGTCTTCGTGCAGGCGTTCGGCTTGGCGCAGGATGGTGCGCGCGTGCTGCAGCAGCGTGCGGCCGGCTTGGGTCGGCGTGACGCCCTGGCGTCCGCGCGTGAGCAGCGGCACGCCGAGCACGTCTTCCATGTTGCGAATGCGCGTCGAAGCTGCGGCCAGCGCGAGATGCGCGCGCTCCGCGCCACGCGTGATGCTGCCCGCCTCGACGACATGGCGGAACAGGCTGAGATCGGCGAGATCGAATCGCATGGCAATCACCCTGCCTTCGGATTTGACGAAGTCAGGCTTTATATAATGCCCATTGAAATTCGATATTTCAACGCTAATCTTTCGCCTAATACGAAATGAAGCGTGCGTCGGCGCCTTTATATGCATGTCGCTGCATTGCGATAGCTGCACAGATTGGCTAGGAACACTGCCAAGCTTGGCGCCCGCGTCGAGCGAATTCGGATGAGCACAATGGCCGAAACCAAGGCCCCCGTCGCGCGGCCGCTCTCGCCGCACCTGCAAATTTACCGGCCGATGCTGACGATGATGATGTCGATCGTGCATCGCATCACCGGCTTCGGCCTGTACTTCGGCACGCTATTGCTGGCGTGGTGGTTCATCGCCGCCGCCGGCCCGAACGGCTATGCGCGCTTCGAGTGGTTCATCGGTTCCTGGATCGGCCGCCTCATCCTGCTCGGTTACACCTGGGCGCTGATCCACCACATGCTGGGTGGCATCCGCCATCTGATCTGGGATACCGGCCGCGGCCTCGGGCCGGTCGAGCGCGAATGGCTGGTCGCCGCCAACCTGATCGGTTCGATCGTGATCACGCTCATCCTTTGGGTCATCGGGCTCCTGGCCATGGGGGGCTCGGTATGAGCGGCTCCCCGCATATCCGCACGCCGCTCGCCCGCGTGCGCGGTTTTGGCACGGCGAAATCCGGCACCGCGCATTTTTGGCATCAGCGCGTCACCGCGATCGCCAATATCCCGCTGACCATCGCCGCGGTGATCATCCTGATCACGCTGTTGGGCCGCAACCAGGCCGCGGTGGCGCAAATCCTCGGCTCGCCGGTCATCGCCATCATCATGCTGCTGTTCATCGGCTCGATCACCATCCATATGCGCATCGGCATGGCGGTGATCATCGAAGATTACGTCCACGACGAATCGGCGAAGCTCGCGCTCTTGATAGCCAATACCTTCTTCACCATCGTCGTCGGTCTCGGCGCGGTTTACGGCATCCTCAAACTTTCGTTCGGATTGTGAGCATGGCGGACAACGCAACAAACGGAAAAAGCGCCGCGCCCGCCATCAGCGGCCGCGCCTATCCGATCGAGGATCACGCCTACGACGTGGTCGTGATCGGCGCGGGCGGCTCGGGGCTGCGCGCCGTGGTCGGCTGCAGCGAGGCGGGACTGCGCACCGCCTGCATCACCAAGGTGTTTCCGACCCGCTCGCATACCGTGGCGGCGCAAGGCGGCATCGCCGCGGCGCTGGGCAATATGGGCGAGGACGACTGGCGCTGGCACATGTACGACACGGTCAAGGGCTCCGATTGGCTCGGCGACCAGGACGCCATCGAATATCTGTGCCGCAACGCGCCGGAAGCGGTCTACGAGCTGGAGCACTGGGGCCTGCCGTTCTCGCGCCGCGAGGAAGACGGCAAAATCTATCAGCGCCCGTTCGGCGGCATGACCACACATTACGGCAAAGGCACCGCGCAGCGCACCTGCGCCGCGGCCGACCGCACCGGCCACGCCATGCTGCACACCATGTACGGCCAGGCGCTGCGCCATTCGGCGGAGTTCTTCATCGAATATTTCGCCATCGACCTGATCATGGACGATGACGGCCGCTGCCGCGGCGTGGTCGCGCTCAATCTCGACGACGGCACCATCCATCGCTTTTCGGCGCAGATGACGGTGCTGGCGACCGGCGGCTACGGCCGCGTCTATGCGTCGTGCACCGGCGCCCACACCCAGACCGGCGACGGCAATGCCATGGTGCTGCGCGCCGGTCTGCCGCTCGAAGACATGGAGTTCGTGCAATTCCATCCGACCGGCGTTTATGGCGCCGGCGTGCTGATCACCGAAGGCGCGCGCGGCGAAGGCGCCTATCTGGTCAATGCCCAGGGCGAGCGCTTCATGGAGCGTTACGCGCCGTCGGCCAAGGATTTGGCCTCGCGCGACGTGGTCTCGCGCGCCATGACCATCGAAATCCGCGAAGGCCGCGGCGTCGGGCCGAAGAAGGACCACATCTTCCTGCATCTCGATCATCTCGATCCAAAAATTCTCGCCGAGCGGCTGCCGGGCATCACCGAGTCCGCGCGCATCTTCGCCGGCGTCGACCTCACCCGCGAGCCGGTACCGATCGTGCCGACGGTGCATTACAACATGGGCGGCATCGCCACGAATTATCACGGCGAGGCGCTGATCAAGAAAGACGGCAATCCCGACCACATCGTGCCCGGCATGATGGCGCTGGGCGAGGCGGCTTGCGTCTCCGTGCACGGCGCCAACCGGCTCGGCTCGAATTCGCTGATCGATCTGGTGGTGTTCGGCCGCGCCGCGGCGCTGCGCTGCGCCGAAATCTTGACGCCGAACGACAAGCACCCCGAGCTGCCGAAGGACTCCGCCGAACGGGCGCTTTCGCGGCTCGACAAATTCCGCAACGCCTCGGGCAGCACGCCGACCGCGCAACTGCGCGCCAAGATGCAGCACATCATGCAGACCAATTGCGCGGTGTTCCGCACCGGCGAGGTGCTGCAGGAAGGCTCAAAACTGATCCACGAAGTGTTCGACGGCGCCGCCGATGTGCGCGTCAGCGACCGTTCGCTGATCTGGAATTCCGACCTGATCGAGACGCTCGAATTCGCCAATTTGATCGAGCAGGCCGTCGTCACCGTGGATTCAGCGGTTAACCGCACCGAAAGCCGCGGCGCCCACGCGCGGGAGGATTTCCCCGACCGCGACGACAAGAACTGGATGAAGCACACCCTGACCTGGCTCGACACCAATACGGGCAAGGTCACGATCGACTATCGGCCGGTGCACACCTACACGCTCACCAACGACGTGGCCTATATCGAACCCAAAGCGCGGGTTTATTGAAAGCAAAAACGCGATGGTCCAATTCACGCTGCCGAAAAATTCCAAGATCACCGAAGGCAAGACCTGGCCGCATCCGGTCAAGGCCAAGTCGGAGCATGAATATCGCATCTATCGCTGGAACCCGGACGACGGCGCCAATCCGCGCATCGACACCTATCACGTCGATACCGGCGATTGCGGCCCTATGGTTCTCGACGGGCTGATCTGGCTCAAGAACAATGTCGATGCGACGCTCACCTTCCGCCGCTCCTGCCGCGAGGGTATTTGCGGCTCCTGCGCCATGAACATCGACGGCACCAACACGCTGGCCTGCACCAAGGCGATGGCCGAGGTCAAAGGCGCGGTGCGCATCTATCCGCTGCCGCACTGCGCGGTGGTGAAGGATCTGGTGCCCGACCTCACCAATTTTTACGCCCAGCACGCCGCGATCCAGCCCTGGCTGCAAACTGTGTCGCCGACGCCGGAGAAGGAATGGAAGCAGAGCCACGAGGACCGGGCAAAACTCGATGGCCTCTACGAATGCATTCTCTGCGCCTGCTGCTCGACCTCATGCCCGAGCTATTGGTGGAATTCCGAGCGCTATCTCGGCCCGGCAGCGCTGTTGCAGGCGCAGCGCTGGATCGTCGATTCACGCGACGAAGCGACCGGCGAGCGGCTCGACAATCTGGAAGACCCGTTTCGCCTGTACCGCTGCCACACCATCATGAATTGCGCCAAGGCCTGCCCAAAGCACCTCAATCCGGCCAAGGCCATCGCCGAGATCAAGCGCACCTTGGTCGAGCGACAGGTTTAACGGACGCTTCTTTCCCGTCATCCTGAGGTGCCCGCCGAAGGCGGGCCTCGAAGGATATGGCCGAGGCGCCCGGGCCGTCATCCTTCGAGGCTCGCTTTGCTCGCTCCTCAGGGTGACGGAACGCAACACCCGACGGCCGGTTATCTACACATGACCGAAGAAAATCACCTAACCCGCGTCTGGCAAATCATCGAGCGGGTCGGCGTGGGCATGCTGACGACGCAATTTCCCGGCGGCTTTCGCGCCCGCCCGGTCGAGCCGCGGCTTGATCGTGCCGCGGGCCTGATCTGGGTGGTGACCGACCTGCGCAGCGAGAAAGAGCACGAGATCGAGATCGAGCACGACGTCGGGCTCACCGTCGTCGACGCCAAGGACAACGCCTATCTCTCGATCACGGCGCGCGCCGAAGTGCGCCATGATCACGCCAAGGCGGCCGAGATTTGGCGTTACGCCGATAATCTGTGGTGGCAGGGCCCGCACGATCCGAATGTCTGCGTGCTGCGCATAACGCCGCTCACTGCGGAATTGTGGGACGGCCCAGCCAGCAAAGCGGTAGCCGCCTTCGAATTCGTCAAGGCGCGGTTGACCGGCCAGAAGCCGAATCTTGGCGAGAACCGCAAGGTCACGGTCGACCTGCGGTGACGCCGAGCGCGACCTACAAAAAACTCTGGCGCGCGGTTCACGAACGCAAACAGATCACCTGCACATTCGAAGGAAAGTACCGCGAGGCTTGCCCGATCATTCTCGGCTATGCGTCCGACGGCAGGGAGCGGGTGCTGGTTTTCCAATTTGGCGGGGAAACCAGCCCGCGATCCAAGCTGCCGGGCTGGCGCAGCTTCTATGTTGCCGCGGTCAAGGATTTGAAATTGCGCGAAGGACGATGGGTAGAAGGAGCCACCCACAGGCAGGCGCAATCGCACATTCAATTCGTCGACGTCGACGTCAATGTCCCCGAGACGCTGATCCGGCCGGAGCCATTGCCGTTCGGCGCACCGGAATTGCAGCCGCCGCGCAACGGCAAGTGAACGCTAAAGCTTCAACTTCCGCCGACGCTGCCCGAGCGTGCGCAGCCGCAGCGCGTTGAGCCGGATGAAACCTTCGGCGTCGCGCTGGTCGTAGGCGACTTTGCCGTCCTCGAACGTTACCAAGTCCTGGTCGTAGAGCGAATATTTGCTGTCGCGGCCGACGACGCCGGCGTTGCCTTTGTAGAGCTTGAGCCGTACCTGGCCGGTGACGAACGCCTGGCTCTTGTCGATCGCGGCCTGCAGCATCTCGCGCTCGGGCGAAAACCAGAAGCCGTAATAGATCAGCTCGGCATATTTCGGCATCAGCTCGTCCTTGAGATGCGCCGCGCCGCGGTCGAGCGTGATCGATTCGATGCCGCGATGGGCGGCGAGCAGGATGGTACCGCCCGGCGTCTCGTACATGCCGCGCGATTTCATGCCGACGAAGCGGTTCTCGACCAGATCGAGGCGGCCGATGCCGTGCTTGCGGCCGAGCGCGTTGAGCGCCGTGAGCAGCGCCGCAGGCGACAACTTCTTGCCGTCGACCGCGACCGGATCGCCGCGCTCGAAATCGATGGTGACGTAGTCGGCTTTGTCGGGCGCCTGCTCCGGATCCTCGGTGCGCGAATAGACATAGTCCGGCACTTCGCCGGACGGGTCTTCGAGCACCTTGCCCTCGGACGAGGTGTGCAAAAGATTGGCGTCGGTCGAGAACGGCGCCTCGCCGCGCTTGTCCTTGGCGATCGGGATCTGGTTCTTTTCGGCGAACGCCAGCAGCGCCTCGCGCGATTTAAATTCCCATTCGCGCCACGGCGCGATGACTTTCACGTCGGGTTTCAGCGCATAATAGGCGAGCTCGAACCGCACCTGGTCATTGCCCTTGCCGGTGGCGCCATGGGCGACCGCGTCGGCGCCGACCTTTTCGGCAATCTCGATCTGCTTCTTGGCAATGAGCGGCCGCGCGATCGAGGTGCCGAGCAGATATTGGCCCTCGTAGAGCGCATTGGCGCGGAACATCGGAAACACGTAGTCGCGGACGAATTCCTCGCGCAAATCCTCGATGAAGATGTTTTGCGGCTTGATGCCGAGCGTCAGCGCCTTGGCGCGGGCCGGCTCGAGCTCCTCGCCCTGGCCGAGATCGGCGGTGAAGGTCACCACCTCGCAGCCGTAAGTGGTCTGCAGCCATTTGAGGATGATCGAGGTGTCGAGCCCGCCCGAATAGGCCAGCACCACTTTTTTGACGTCGCCTTGAGGCATCGCAAAATCCCGCATGAGGGCAACGGCTTGCCCCGAAAGTGGCGCGGACTATAGGCGCGCAGGGGAACGACGCAAGCCGGGCTTTTGGGCGGATTCGGCTACGCCGACGGCCATGAATTCAATTCCCGCGCCTACCCGCTTCGCCTAGACTTACCCCGACGAAACGCTTTGGAGGGGCCCATGCGTTCGACGCTCACCACCATCATTTTGATCTGCATGCTGCTCGGCATCGCGGTCGGCTATGCCTGCCATACGCTGTGGCCCGATCCGGCGACGGCCAAAGGCATCTCCGACTACATCTCGTTGATGACCGACATCTTCCTGCGCCTGATCAAGATGATCATCGCGCCGCTGGTGTTCTCGACGCTCGTGGTCGGCGTCGCCCATATGGGCGATCCCAAGACCGTGGGCCGCATCGGCGGCAAGGCGATGCTGTGGTTCATCTCGGCGTCGCTGGTGTCGCTGCTGCTCGGCCTCCTTCTGGTCAACATCCTGCGTCCCGGCGACAACCTCAACCTGCCGCTGCCCGACGCCCAGGCTGCGACCAATCTCAAGGTTGCGTCGCTATCGGCAAAGGATTTCGTCGCCCACCTGGTGCCGCGCTCGATTGTCGAGGCGATGGCGACCAACGAGATTTTGCAGATCGTGGTGTTCTCGCTGTTCTTCGGCGTCGCCTGCGCGGCGCTCGGCCAGCGCGCGCACAAGCTGGTCGAAGGCATCGAGGAACTCTCCCACGTCATCCTCACCATCACCGGCTACATCATGAAGCTGGCGCCGCTCGCGGTGTTCGCCTCGATGGCGGCAATCATCACCACGCAGGGGCTCGGCATTCTGCTCACCTACGGCAAGTTCGTGATCGAGTTTTATATCGGGCTGATGCTGCTGTGGTGCCTGTTGGTCGCCGTCGGCTACGTGTTCTTCGGCAGCCACGTCATGCGGCTCGTTCAGCTGGTGCGCGAGCCGTTCATGCTGGCGTTCTCGACCGCCAGCAGCGAAGCGGCCTATCCAAAGATGATGGAGCAGCTCGAAAAGTTTCCCATCAGCCGCAAGATCATCAGCTTCGTGCTGCCGATGGGTTACTCGTTCAACCTCGACGGCTCGATGATGTACTGCACGTTCGCGACCATGTTCATCGCCCAGGCCTACAATATCCAGCTCGGGCTCGGCCAGCAGATCACCATGCTGCTGCTGCTCATGCTCACCAGTAAGGGCATGGCCGGCGTGCCGCGCGCCTCGCTCGTGGTCATCGCCGCGACCTTGGCGAGCTTCAACCTGCCGGAGTCCGGCTTGCTGCTGATCATCGGCATCGACCAGTTCCTCGACATGGGCCGCTCCGCCACCAACGTGATCGGCAATTCGCTCGCCACCGCCGTGGTGGCGAAATGGGAGGGCGAGAAGATGCATGCGCCGGTCGAGCCGGAGCCGGTGCTGGCCAAGAAGGCGGCGTGAGCGTGTCATGATCGGCGCTCATCGAGGCGTGTTTCCCGGGCGCAGTGCAGCATGCAGCGAAGCGAAATGCTGCGCTGCAGACCCGGGATCGCCACAAGCTCCGAATCTGCGACGATCCCGGATCAGCGGTGCACCACTTCGTGCTGCACCGCATCCGGGAAACGCCGCTTTGGGATTCCTGGTCGGCTTAGCAGTTGTCATCCTCGCGCTGCCGGCCGCGGCGCAAGATACCAATATCACTGTGCTGTCGGGCACGCTGAAGAAGATCAAAGACTCCGGGACGATCACGCTCGGCTATCGCGAAAGCTCGCTGCCGTTCTCCTATCTCAACAAGCGCCAGCAGCCGATCGGCTATTCGATCGACTTGTGCCGCGAGATCGTCGAGGAGGCGGCGACCGAGCTTGACGGCATGGACATCAAAATCGCATTCGCCCCGGTCACCGCCGCCGACCGCCTCGACAAGGTGAAGGCCGGCGCCGTCGATCTCGAATGCGGCTCGACCACGAGCAACCTGCAACGGCAGAAGGAAGTGGCGTTCTCGCCGGTGTTCTTCGTCGCCGGCACCAAGCTGATGGTGCCGAATGCCTCGGCGGTGAAATCCTACCGCGACCTCGCCGGCAAGACCGCCGTGGTAACCACCGGCACCACCAACGAAGCGGCGCTGCGCACGCTGTCCGACAGGCAAAAGCTCGGCATCGCTATCGTTACCGCGCGCGATCACGCCCAGTCGCTGGCTATGCTGGTCGCTGGCAAGGCCGATGCCTTCGCCACCGACGACGCGTTGCTCTACGGTTTTATCGCCACCGAGCCGAGCGCCCATGACATGAAAGTCGTCGGCGACTATCTGTCCTACGATCCCTACGGCCTCGCTTTTCGCCGCGACGATCCGGCCTTTGCCGCGACCGTCGAGCACGCCTTTGCGCGGATGGCGGGCGAGCGCCGGCTGGAAGAGCTCTACAACAAATGGTTCTTGCACCGGCTGCCGACGGGGGAGACGCTCAATCTGCCGATGAGCCCGCAGCTTGCGGAAATTTTCCGCGTGCTCGGCGCGCCGGAGTAGATCACTCGGCCGGATTGTCGGTCTTGTCGCCCGTGCGCTTTGGCCACCAACGATAGATCAGGCCGTAGGCAGCCCAGATCACCAAATACATGAACACGCCCGCAAACACGACGTCGGTGAAAAAGTGCCCGCCGCCGGCGATGCGCAACACACCGACCGCGCTGCCGAAGGCGAGCGCCGCGCCGTAAGCGAGAAGCCGCCATTGCGGCGGTGCGAGCGCTGCCGGCGCCATGGTCCAGAACGCACCCGCGGGCTCGCCGGCAATGAACGAGCAATTGTTCGGACAATCGCCGCGCGGGTCCCACCATGGGGTGAAGCGGCTTGTGCCGCCAAACTCGGTGACGTCGATCGGCCGCGCGCGGCCCCAATGGTCTTTCAACAGCGTATTGGTGAGGAGGCCGGGGCCGACCGCCAGCGTTGCGATCAGAAACAGCACGGCCTCGGCTTTGATCAGCATCCGCCGCCGCGGGAAAAGAAACTTGCCGAGGAGCGCGATGCCGGCCGGCACGACCAGGAGCGCAATCAACGTGAGCGCGGCCCTGCGGGCATATTGCGACCACAGATGCGCGTTGAGCGGAAAATCGGGCGGTTTCGGATCGTAGAACGGCGCGGACGCAGCAAGGTCGAGCCGCGGCCACACGCCGAAGATGACGCCCACCGTGACGCCGATGGACAGCGCGATGATAAGCCCGGTGCGGTTCATGGGCGCTGACCCGACGACGTTGTGGTGTGAATCACTTCCAGGAGCCTGCTTTGCGGCCGGCGAACAGCCAATAGACAAAACCGCCGGCAATGCCAGCGGCGGCGAGCACCTCGCGCTCGCGCACCAGAGGGCTTTCGGGATCGCCGCTGTAACCGGCGAAATCGAGGCCATAACTCAGTGACAAGGCCAGCACGCCGCCGAGCGCCGCATAGATGAGACTCGAGCGCCAGGAAAAACCTTCCGTCAGCGCGATAACAAGCAGCGCCGGCATCATGGCGATTCCGCCGATCACTGCGGCGCCGATCAGGACGACGGCCCAGACGGCCAACGACCCCATGCCAAGCGCAGTGAGATCATCCCATTCCGGCGTCAGCGTGCCGATGGTGAGAATGAGCGAGGCGGCGATGCAGGCCAGCACATAGGCGAGAAATATCATCGCGATGCGGACGAGGACGGCCATCGCGCGGCATCAATCCGTCATCGCCATGGCGCGCAGCGCCAGCCGCTCGCGAGCGCTTAGCTTTTCGGTTGCGCTCTTGAGCTGGCCGCAGGCGGCGAGAATGTCGCGGCCGCGCGGCGTGCGCACCGGCGAGGCGTAGCCGGCGTTGAAAATCACTTCGGAGAATTTCTCGATCTGCTCCCAGTCCGAGCACTCGTATTGGGTGCCCGGCCACGGATTGAAGGGGATCAGGTTGATCTTAGCGGGAATGCCTTTGACCAGGCGCACCAGCGCCCGCGCATCGACCAGCGAATCGTTGATGCCCTTGAGCATGACATATTCGAAGGTGATGCGCCGCGCGTTGGAGACGCCGGGATAGTTGCAGCAGGCATCGAGCAATTCGCGCAGCGGATATTTGCGGTTGAGCGGCACCAGCTTGTCGCGCAGTTCGTCGGTGACCGCGTGCAGCGAGATCGCCAGCATGCTGCCGATCTCGTCGCCGGCGCGCGCGATATTGGGCACCACGCCGGAAGTCGACAGCGTGATGCGCCGCTTGGAAATGCTCAAACCGTCACCGTCGGCAACCACGTTGAGGCCGTCGCGCACGGCTTCGAAATTGTACAGCGGCTCACCCATGCCCATCATGACGACATTGGAAACGAGACGTTTTTCGCCATCGCCGGTCGGCGACGCCGCGCGCTGCCAATCGTTGAGCCGATCGCGCGCCAGCACGACCTGGCCGACGATTTCGCCCGGCGTGAGATTGCGGACGAGGCGCTGGGTGCCGGTATGGCAGAACGTGCAATTGAGCGTGCAGCCGACTTGACTGGAAATGCACAAGGTGCCGCGGTCGGTCTCGGGAATGTAGACGCACTCGACCTCGCAGGGCCGGCTGTCGGTTTCGCCCGGAAGCCGCAGCAGCCACTTGCGCGTGCCGTCGACCGAAGTCTGCTCGGCGACAACCTCCGGCCGCGCCGCCGTGAAATGTCTCGCAAGCTCGGCGCGCAATTCCTTCGACAGCGTCGTCATCACGTCAAAATCCTGCGCGCCGCGCGCGTAGAGCCAATGCCAGATCTGCCGCACCCGCATGCGCTGCTGTCGCTCCGGCACGCCGATGCCGCCGAGCGCCGCGGCGAGCGCGTCACGCGACAACCCGACCAACGACGGCTTGTCCGGCGCGACATATTGCTCCAGCGGCCGCTTCTCGATGAAAGCAGCGGCGCCGTCAGTATGAGGTGCGGCAAGCGAAGTGGTCATAGGAATCCAAATAGCGACATATCACCGATAGATAATGCCTCCCCCTGAAAGGGGGAGGATGGCGAGCGCAGCGAGCCCGGTGGGGGTCCGCGGCGGCGACGCTTGCGCAAGCATCCCGGCCGCGGACCCCCACCTGGTCGCCTTTGGGACCAACCTCCCCCTTTCAGGGGGAGGATTCAGTCTACTTACATTCTTGGCTGACGCGGTCGAGGGCTTGCGACAGACCCTTGAGCGAGAACGTGTCGGACGATTGCGTGCCTTTGGCCGAAACGCCCTTCACCACCGCGCTCTGGCCGCCGCGCATGGCGTCGATCATCTGGGCTTCTTCGGCCGCGTTCTTGATCCAGGCGCCGTCCTGTTGGGTGTAGAGCGCATATGAGGTCGCGCCGACGGCGGCCGAAGCCTCGGTGCCCGGCTTGAACGGATAGCCGATGATGATCGAGACCTCGTTGCTCACCTTTTCCGCCGGGCGCGAGGAAATGAACATGTAGGTCGGATTGCGCGGCCGGTCGGGCGGATTGGTCTGCGACGCCGTCGGCTTGGCGATGGCGAAGCAGACCTTCTTGCCGCCGGGCGACGCCGTATAGGCGCCCCACTCGCCGTACTGGCCGAGCAGGGTCGGCTTGACGCCGCCGATGTTGGGCGGCGTGGCGGGCTTTGCAGGCGCTGCCTCCGCGGGTTTTGCGGGTTTCGCGGGCGCCGGCGCCGCTTCGGTGGGCTTCGCGGGCGCGGCCTCGGCGGGTTTCGCGGGCGTGGTTTTGGGCTTTGCGGGCTTTTTCGGCGGAGCAGGCTTTGTCGGCGCTGGCGCCACCGTATCCGCCGGCGGGGCGGGCTCAGGCTGCTGGGCCTCGGCGGGAACGGCCAATACCGCCCCCAAAAGTAGCGGCAGGACAATCTGCCATCGTCGGTGGATGCGCATTGGGCCTCGCGAACACCCCATGGATAGCAAAGCTCTCAACTTTAATCCAATTCGGCGTTCTGCGGAACGCGTTCGGTAGGGCTAGCCCGTGCGGCCGGCCGGCAGCCGGCAAAGTGTGACCACCGACACAGCCGAGGACCGTGCGGTGCCCAATACTGCGATCGTCAGCGGCGCATCGCGGCCGAGGGGTCCACGGCTATTTCACCCCGCGATTCGAGCGCTGCAGCAAGGGGGTACCGGGCGTGACTTCCTGGTTTCATACCGACGAACTTCAGCCCCGCCGCAAATATCGGGTGGCCAAGGGGCATGAGCTGGACGATCTCCTGACCGCGGTGGGCGCCCATCGCGACGATGAGGCATTCACGGCGCTGTTCGATCATTTCCGGCCCCGCGTACATGCCCAGATGCTTCGCTTCGGGCTGGCGCCGTTTGCCGCCGCCGACGTGACCCAGGACGTGATGGAGACGATCTGGCGCAAGGCGCATCTGTTCGACCGGCGCAAATCGGCGGCCGCCACTTGGGTGTTCCGTATCGCCTACAATCGCTGCATCGACGTCGGCCGCCGCAGCCGCGAGCACCGCTACGCCGACACGGACCTGTTCGCCATTCCCGATCCCGGCGCGGGCAGCGACGCCGGCATCGCCGACGCGCAACGGGAAGAGCACGTCCGCGCCGCGCTCGACGCGTTGCCGCGGGAGCAGCTCAAGATGGTGCAGCTTGCCTTCTTCGAAGGCTTGTCGCACGCCACCATCGCGGCGAGAACAAATCTACCGATCGGGACCGTAAAGTCGCGCCTGCGGCTGGCGTTCTCGCGGCTGCGCCGCGCGCTACAGGATGCCGGCGTGACCGAGGCTCTGCAGTTCGACTAGCCACACCGCCTCCCCTCGCTCTGTTATAAGAACAGCCGGAGGCATCATGAAAGCTGTTCTCTGCACCCATTTCGGCACCGCCGACGAACTAGAACTGGCCAACATCCCGGAACCGCAAGCCGGGCCCGGCGAGGCGGTGGTGCGGGTCAAGGCCGCGGCGCTGAATTTTTTCGACACGCTGATCATCGCCGGCAAATATCAGTACAAGCCGCCGTTTCCATTCTCGCCGGCGGCGGAATTTTCCGGCGTCGTCGAGAGCGTCGGCGCGGGCGTGACCGAGTTCGCGCCCGGCGACCGCGTCATGGGTCATATGGGCTGGGGCGCGGCGCGCGAGGCCGTCGCCATTTCGGTGCGGCAATTGGCCAAGCTGCCCGACGCGCTCGATTTCGAGCGTGCCGCCGGCCTCAACGTGATCTATGCCACCACGCTTTACGCCTTGCGCGACCGCGCGCAGCTCAAGCCCGGCGAGACCTTGGCCGTGCTGGGCGCCTCGGGCGGCACCGGGCTTGCGGCCATCGAGCTCGGCAAGATGATGGGCGCGCGCGTCATCGCCTGCGCCTCGTCCGACGAAAAGCTCGTCTTCGCCCGCGCCCACGGCGCCGACGAGACGGTGAACTATGCCAGCGAGGATTTGCGCGACGCGCTGCGGCGGCTTGGCGGCGAGCACGGCATCGATGTGGTCTATGATCCGGTCGGCGGTCCTTATGCCGAGCCGGCGGTGCGCTCGCTGGCTTGGCTCGGCCGCTATCTCGTCGTCGGCTTTGCCGCAGGCGAAATCCCGAAACTGCCGCTCAATCTGGTGCTGCTGCGCGGCTGCGATATCCGCGGCGTGTTCTGGGGCGCGTGGATCAGGCGCGAGCCGCAGGCACAACGCGCGATCATGACCGACATCGTCACATGGTGCGCCGAAGGCAAGCTCAGCGCCCACGTGCACGCGGTCTATCCACTGGCCGAGATCGCAACCGCGCTCAAAGCCATCAGCGACCGCAAGGTGATGGGGAAAATTCTATTGCGACCGTGATTAGAGCATGATCCGGAAAAAGCCTGCCCTCGGACTTGATCCGAGGGTGGAAGCCGGTTTTCCGAAAAGATCATGCTCCATCTAAAATCGTTTCACCGCGCAGCCGCGCCAATGTGCGCCGCGCTGCCTCGCGATGCTCCGGCTTGATGTGCGAGGTGACAAGCTTGGTGGCGCCGGCAAGCACGGCCGCGTCGTCGATAAAGCCGATCACCGGAATGTAGTCGGGGATCAAATCCGTCGGCAGAACGAAATAGGCGATCGCCCCGAGCAGCACCGCTTTGACGTGGAGCGGCGTTTGCCGGTCGAATGCGCAATAATAGGCGGCGAGCAAATCTTCCGCGAACGGCAGGTCGGCGACGGCGCCTTTGAGCTTGCGCCAGAAATCGCGCTGCAGCTCCTGCTCGTTGCCGACCATGCGGCGCGTCAGCGCCGCGATGTCCTGCCATGAGGCGGCTTGCGCCCAAAACCACATCGGCCCCTCTTCTTGCGACCAGACTTGTTGCGACCAGACTTGCGGCCCGATATGGGCCGACAGCGATAAAATGGCGGCGAAAGTCGGCAACCGCAAGGCGGGGAACGCGGCCGTCCCCGCCGGCATCAGCCGGCGAGCTTGTCCATGGTCTCGGCCAGCTTGACATCGAGCTCGGTCAGCCCGCCGGCATCATGGGTCGACAAGGTCACTTCGACGTTCTTGTAGACGTTGAACCATTCGGGGTGATGGTCGAGCTTTTCAGCCACCAACGCGGCGCGGGTCATGAAACCGAAGGCCTGGTTGAAATCGGCGAAGACGAACTTTTTGGTGATGGCGTCGCGGCCGTTGACCTCGGTCCAGCCCTTGAGCCGGGCGAGCGCACTCTTGCGGGCTTCGCCGGAGAGTTTTTGCGGCATCTGAAGAACTCCATCTGTGCGGCGATCGCGGCCGATCCCGCGCGTGATTTCGGCATGATCGCTGTCCGCCAAACACCACCACGTCGGCAACACCGCTTCAAGGGGTGAAGTTCCTGGCGGGTTGCCGGAGAACAGGCCGGATTCCGCCAGTATCGGCGTCAAAGTTGGGTCACAAGGCGGGTCGAGACTGCATTGGCGCCATCCCTTGCGGGATTAACCAAAGCAACTATTTGGCCGGTGAACCAGGGCCGGCGCCATGGCGTCAAAACAGTCGACACGTGGTAGGATTAACTATGCCTCCCGGACTGCCGCATCAGCCTCTGGCCATGAGATTATGGCTGTCCCGGCGTTCCGGCCGGACCGACGGCACCGATTCTGCGGGCCACTCATCGGGCAGGAGTATGAGTATCGGGTCGCTCGAACATATGATGCGCAACCGGTTCAGGATGTTCCTGCGCCACACCTGGCTCGTG
Organism: uncultured Alphaproteobacteria bacterium; assembly: GCA_963756245.1. Taxonomy (GTDB): domain Bacteria; phylum Pseudomonadota; class Alphaproteobacteria; order Rhizobiales; family Xanthobacteraceae; genus BOG-931. The sequence continues at coordinate 14,590 of CAVWOI010000023.1, read as the reverse complement.
ACCCTGCTCGGCACCATCGTTCTCGCCGGCGTCGTCTGGGCGGCGTTCTATTACTCGACCAAGAACACCGTGATGCGGATCGCCGCCGGGCCTAACGGCGCGAAAATCGTGCAGGTGCTCGCCGATACATTGGCGAAGGGTCACGACCGGCTGCAGCTGCAGGTCGTCGCCACCGATAGTGCCAGTGCCGGCGAGGAAGCCTTGCGCAACGGCAGCGCCGATCTCGCCATCGTCCCGTCGACGATCGGCAAATCGCCCAATTGGCCGGTGGTCGCCATCCTGCGGCAGAACGTGATGGCGCTGATCGTGCCGGCACCCGCGGCGGCGCCCACTCCGGCTCCAGCGGCCGCCGCCGCCGCACCGGCGCCCGCCAAGAAAGTGGCGACGCCCAAGGCGACCAAGACCGCCAAACCGGCAAAGCCGGCGAAAGCGACGAAGACCACCAAAGCGACGAAAACCGCCAAGACCGCCAAGGACAAGGATAGTGACAGTGACGACGACGATTCCAGCGACGACACCGCCAAGGACGACAGCAACAAGCTCAAAGTGACGCAGCTCGCCGGCAAGCGCATCGGCATCGTCACCGGCAACGAAGCGACCACCGATCTGCTCAACCTCGTGCTCAATCATTACGGCGTGCCGCTCGACAAGGTGCAGGTATCGCAAATCGATCCGGCCAATCTCGCCGACGCGGTCCACAAAAATTCCGTCGATGTGATCTTCGTCGCCGGCTCGGCGATCGGCCAAGCCATCGGCGACGCGGTCAAGGCCGCGACCCAGAACGGCGTGGCGCCGACCTTCGTCGAGATCGATCAGGCGGACGGCATCGCCAAGCGCAATATCGCCTTCGACTCGATCGAGATCGACGCCGGCACCTTCGGCGGCGCACCGCCGACGCCGGACGACAAGCTGACCACTCTCAGCTTCCCCGAATATCTGGTGGCGCGCAAATCGTTCAACCACGCCGCCATCGCCGACCTGGCGAAGGTGATCTACACGTCGCGGCTGGCGATCGCCGCGCAGCTTAACGGCGACGCCAAGATCGAGGCGCCGTCGACCGACAAGGACGCCGATGCCTTGGTGCACCAGGGCGCGCTGGACTATCTGAACGACGATCAGAAGACCTTCTTCGACCGATATGGCGACGACATCTTCTACGGCATGCTGATCTTCCCGGTGTTCGGCTCGGCGATCGCCGGCGTGGCGAGCTATCTGCGCTCAGACAGCCGCACCCGCCGGCTGCGGCTCCTGCAAAAGGTGCTCGACCTGGTCCGCAAGGTCCATGCCGCGCAAACGCTCGAAGCCATCGAGCATCTGCAGGTCGAGGCCGACAACCTGGTGATCGCGATCATCCATCTCAGCGAGCACGAGGAGTTCGACGAATCGGTGCGGATGTCGTTCTCGTTCGCGCTCGACCAATTGCGCTTCGCCATCGCGGCGCGCCGCACCGCGATCCTCGACCACGCCGAAGGCGGCCCGGAAGCGCCCGCCAGCACCGGCCCCACGGACACCAAGGCTGCGGCCGCTTAGAGCATGATCCGGAAAAAGCCCGCCCTCGGACTTGATCCGAGGGTGGAACCCGGTTTTCCGAAAAGATCATGCTCCCCTAAAATATTAACGGAACTTGGAACAATCCCCAACAAATCCACGACAGAGTCATCCTGTCGTCGCATAACGTTCGGGCCTTCGTCAGAATCAGCGAGCAATTTCCGCCGCGTTGCGACGGCGGAGGCCCAATGGCTATGCGGCGTCGCGCGGCGCTTACGCGTCGCGCGCTCTTGAAGACTGCGGCGGCATCGGCGGCCGTCACCGCGATCGGCGGCCTGGCGCGGCCGTCGTTGAGCTTCGCGCCGGACCGGGCGCAGATCACCCATGGCGTGCAATCGGGCGACGTGTCGGGCGATTCCGGCGTGGTCTGGGCGCGCGCCGACCGTCCCTCGCGCATGCTGGTCGAGATCGCGACCACCGACAGTTTCCGCGACGTCAGGAGCGCGGTGTTCGTCGACGCGCTGCCGGAAGCCGATTTCACCGCCAAGGCGCTGCTCGAAAACCTGCCGCCGAACCAGGACATCTTCTATCGCTTGAGCTTCCAGGATTTGTCCTCGGCGGTGTTCGGCGAGCCACAGATCGGCCATTTCCGCACGCCGTCGAAAGAGCGGCGCTCGGTCTCGTTCCTGTGGTCGGGCGACACCATGGGGCAAGGCTGGGGCATCGACCCGGCGCGCGGCGGCATGCGCACTTACGCCACGATGCGCAGCAATCAGCCCGACTTCTTCATCCATTGCGGCGACAATATTTATGCCGACTGCCCCATCGTCGCGGAGAAGAAATTGCCCGACGGCAGCGTGTGGCGCAGCATCGTCACCGAGCAGAAATCGAAACCGGCCGAAACGCTCGCCGACTATCGCGGCAATTACAAATACAATCTGCTCGACGGTAATCTGCGCGCCTTCAATGCCGCGGTGCCGACCTTTGCGCTGTGGGATAACCACGAAGTGATGGAGACGTGGTGGCCGGACGAGGCGCTGCCGCAGAAACCGCCCGGCGAGAAGAATACGCTCGCCTTTGCGGCCCGCGCGCGGCGCGCATTCCACGAATTCCTGCCCATGCGCGAGACCATGGCCGAGCCCGGCCGCGTCTATCGCAAAATCGGCTACGGCCCGCTGCTCGACGTCTTCATGCTCGACTTGCGCAGCTATCGCGGCCCCGACGGACCGCACACCGACAGCATCTTGCGGCCCGACGATTATCTGCTCGGGCCGCAACAGGTCGCCTGGCTCAAGCGCGAACTGGCGCGTTCGCAGGCGACGTGGAAAGTGATCGCCGCCGACACGCCGATCGGCTACGCGGTCAACGCCACCGGCATCGAGCACGCCGACGGCCCGCGCGGCCGCGGCCTGGAGATCGCCGACCTGTTGTCGTTCATCAAGCATGCCGGCGTCCGCAACACGCTGTGGCTCACCGCCGATCTGCACTACACCGCGACGCATTATTACGATCCGAACCGTGCCGTCTTCCAAGACTTCGAGCCGTTCTGGGAATTCGTCTCCGGCCCGCTCCACGCCGGAACCTGGACGCCGGAGCCGATGGAGCGCACTTTTGGCCCGCAGGTCGTGTTCCAGAAAGCGTCCAGCAAGGAACAGGGCGACAATCTCGCGCCGTGCTACGGGCTGCAATTCTTCGGCCACGTGGCGATCGACGGGGCGACCGAGACGCTGACGGTGACGCTCAAGGACGTCGCGGACCGCGCGCTGTGGTCGATCACGCTCGATCCGGCGCCGCCGGCCCCGGCGCGGGTCACCATGCAGTTATGATTTACGCCGACTTGCGCAGCGGCTGCGACTCCAGCGGCCGCTCGCGCCGATGGGTGGAATAAAACGAGGCGTTCTGGTCGCCGCGCAGTGCCTCGCGTGAAAACTCGATCAAGTGATAGGTGACGAAGCCGATGCCGAGCACGGCATCGATCTGGCCGCGGCGGAACGCGTGGCGCACGGCGCGCCAGAACGGCCGGCGATAATCGGACAGTAATCCGACGCGAAGCGCGATGTTGAACGCCAGCACCAGCGCGGCGCGCAGATTGGGGATGGTAAGCTTGCCGCGCGCCGGGACGATCATGCGGTTGGCGAAAGTGGCGTCGACCTGATGGGTGAAGCGCGCGAGCAGCCGCTCGGGGTCGTAGGCATGGGCGATGCAGCGCCGCCACGTCGCCACCACCTCGTCATAGGGCCGCAGGAAGCGCACGTTGCTTTCGAGCCCGCTATAGTCGGCGATCAGGCGGCCGTCGCGCTTGAGGCGATCCCACAACGGCGTGCGCGGCAGCGCCTGCAGCAGATTGATGGTGAGGATCGGAATCCGCGACAGATCGATGAAATCCTTGAGCCGGCTTTCGCTGTCGGCGGTATCGGTGTCGAGGCCGAGAATGATGCCGGAGGTGACTTCGAGCCCGTAGCTGTTGAGCGTGTTGATCGCCTCCATCATCGGCAGCGTGGCGTTGTGCTCCTTGCGCATGGCTTTGAGCGCGTCGGCATCCGGCGTTTCGATGCCGACGAAGACGGTGGTGAATTGCGCCTCGCGCATCAGCGCCAAAATCTCCGGCTGCTTGGCGAGATTGAGTGTCGCCTCGCAGGCGAATTGCAGCGGATAGCCGTGCTTGCGCTGCCAGGCGATCAGATGCGGCAGCATTTCGCGCGCCGCCTTGCGGTTGCCGATGAAATTGTCGTCGACGAAATAGACCACCGGCGGATGCGAGGCTTGCGCCATCATGGCGTCGAGCTCGGCGGTGAGCTGCTCCGGCGTCTTCAGCCGCGGCTGCCGGCCGTAGAGCGCCGGGATGTCGCAGAACTCGCAGCGATACGGACAGCCGCTGGAGAATTGCAGGCTGCCGATCAGATAACGGCCGAGCCGGATCAGATCGTAGGCCGGCAGCGGGAAGTCGGACAGCGGCAGGCGCTCATTGGTTTCGAACCGCCGCTGCGCCGGCGGCGCCGCGACGCTGTCGTCGAGGCAGGCGATGAGCCGGTCGGTGGCGTCGCCGATCTCGCCGATGTGGAGATAATCGAAGTCCGTGTATTGCTCGGGCGCGCTGGAGACCGAGGCACCGCCCAGGACCGTAACCTTGCCGGCCGCCTTGGCGCGTGCCGCGATATCGTGCATCTGCGGCGCCTGGATATGCATGCCGCTGACCATGACGATATCGGCCCAGGCGAAATCGGCAGCCTTGGCCGGCGCGATATTCTCGTCGATGAAGCGCACCGGCCACGACGCCGGCAGGTAGGCGGCGATCAGCAGGAGCCCCTGCGGCGGCATGAAGGCGCGCACCCGGTACATCAGGCGAAAAGCGTGGGCAAACGTGCCGAACGAGGGCGTGTAAGCCGGGAAGACGCACAGGACGCGTCTTTCACTCGTGATGGGTAATGGGCAGCGCATGAAACGTCCGGCCGGCGTGCAATATTAAGCGAACGCGCGGCACAGAGTCGAGTTTCAAGTGTTTCATGCCCTGTTTTGTTGCGTTTCGCCGATTGCTTCCCGGCGGAAAGTGACTATATAGCGGGCGTGAATGGCGGGCCCCTCGGGGCTCGTTTTGGTTTTCAGCCCCAAAAACACGGCCCCATAGGCCCCATGAACCTGCGCAATATCGCCATCATTGCCCACGTCGACCACGGCAAGACCACGCTCGTCGACCGTTTGCTGCAGCAATCCGGCTCGTTCCGCGAGAACCAGCGGGTGGCGGAGCGCGCGCTCGATTCCAACGATCTTGAGCGCGAGCGGGGCATCACCATCCTGGCCAAGGCGACCTCGCTGGTCTGGAAAGACACCCGCATCAACATCGTCGATACCCCCGGCCACGCCGATTTCGGCGGCGAGGTCGAGCGCATCCTCAACATGGTCGACGGCGCGCTGGTGCTGGTCGATGCCGCCGAGGGGCCGCTGCCGCAGACCAAATTCGTCGTCATCAAGGCGCTGAAGATGGGGCTGAAACCCATCGTCGTCATCAACAAGGTCGATCGCTCCGACGCCCGCCCCACCGAAGTCGCCAACGAGGTGTTCGACCTGTTCGCGGCGCTGGACGCCACCGAGGAGCAGCTCGATTTCCCGATCCTCTATGGCTCGGCCAAGCAGGGCTGGATGGCGGCCAGTCCTGAGGGGCCGAAAGACCAGGGCATGGCGCCGCTGTTCGATCTCGTCGTCCGCCATGTCGCGCCGCCGAAGATCGAGGACGGCCCGTTCCGCATGCTGGGCACGATCCTCGAAGCCAATCCCTATCTCGGCCGCGTCGTCACCGGCCGCATCTTTGCCGGCGCGGTGAAGCCGAACCAGCCAGTGAAGGTTTTGGATCGCAACGGCAACCTGATCGAGGAAGGCCGCGTCACCAAGGTGCTGGCCTTCCGCGGCCTCGAGCGCGTCCCGATCGAGGAAGGCACCGCCGGCGACATCGTCGCCATCGCCGGCCTGCCCGACGCCTTCGTGTCGCATACGCTGTGCGCGCCCGAAGTGACCGAGCCGCTGCCGGCGCAGCCGATCGATCCGCCGACGCTCACCATGACGTTTCGCATCAACGATTCGCCACTCGCCGGCACCGAGGGCGACAAGGTGCAGAGCCGCGTCATCCGCGACCGTCTGCTGCGTGAAGCCGAAGGCAACGTGGCGTTGCGCATTTCCGAATCCACCGAGAAGGATTCCATGGAGGTCGCCGGCCGCGGCGAATTGCAGCTCGGCATTCTCATCGAGACCATGCGGCGCGAAGGATTCGAGCTTTCGGTGTCACGGCCGAAGGTGCTGTTCCAGCACGATCCGTCCGGCGAATTGCTCGAACCGATCGAGGAAGTGCTGATCGACGTCGACGAGGGCCACTCCGGCATCGTGGTGCAGAAGATGTCGGAGCGCAAAGGCGAATTGATCGAGATGCGCCCGTCCGGCGGCGGCCGGGTGCGGCTGATCTTCTTTGCGCCGACCCGCGGGCTGATCGGCTATAACGGCGAGCTCCTCACCGACACCCGCGGCACCGCGGTGATGAACCGGATGTTCCACGCCTATGGCCCGCACCGCGGCGAGATCACCGGGCGGCGCAACGGCGTGCTGATCTCCACCGACCAGGGCGAGGCCGTCGCCTATGCGATGTGGAACCTGGAAGACCGCGGCCCGATGATGATCGAGCCGGGCTGGAAGGTTTACCGCGGCATGATCGTCGGCGAGCACACCCGCGGCAACGACCTTGAAGTCAACGTGCTCAAGGGCAAGAAGCTCACCAACATCCGCACCCATTCCAAGGACGAGATGATTCGCCTCACCCCGCCGATCCGCATGACCTTGGAAAAGGCGCTGGCCTATATCGAGGACGACGAGCTGGTCGAGGTGACGCCGAAATCGATTCGCCTGCGCAAAAAGCTGCTCGATCCGGTCGACCGCAAGCGCAGTGAGCGGCGCAAGGAAGCCGAACGCGTCTGACCCGCGTCCGATTATGACACAGCCCGGAGCCGCTTACCTGCGGCAACGCGCGCCGACATTCGTTTTCTCGCCCTAACTCTCGCTAAACAGCTTGCCATTCGCGGCCAAACCGGCCGACCGTTGCGCTTCTGCAACAGCCTGTCGAGATTACGCATTGACCGCTTTTTTTGCCCCTTCGGGCGATAGACGGCTCGCGCGATTGCGCTAATAATCCACACCGTTAACGCTTCGTGACTCTCGGCACTTGAAGGTTCCTGGATCGCTTGCTTTGATCGCATCATGAGCACAATCCTCATCGAGATTCGCCGCGCCAAGGCATCTGATGCCCCGGCTGTCGCGTCTGCCCATGATGAGGCCTGGCGGATGGCGTATCAGGGCATCATCCCCGGCACCGAGCTCGAAAAGCTGATCAATCGCCGGGGACCTGCGTGGTGGGACAGCGCGATCCGCAAAGGCAGCCGCATCGCGCTCCTGCAATTCGGCGACAAGATCGCGGGCTACGCCAATTACGGCCGCAACCGCGCGCGCAGCCTCTACTATGACGGCGAGATCTACGAGCTCTATCTGCGGCCGGAATTCCAGGGGCTCGGTTTTGGCCGGCGGCTGTTCACCGCGGCGCGCCGCGACCTGGCGCAGAGCGCGCTGAAATCGCTGATCGTGTGGGCGCTGTCGGAAAACGAAAACGCGGTGGAATTCTACCGCGCGCTCGGCGGCAAGGCGGTGGCGCGCTCGTCGGAAAAGTTCGGCACCCGCGTGCTGGATAAGGTCGCCTTCGGCTGGAATAGCTAAATCGGACGACGGAAGACAGACGACGGACGACAGATTGGAGCGTCCTTCTGATCTGTCGTCTGTCCTCTGTCGTCATTCCTCAGACATCGGGCGCCGCCAATCCAACTTGCATACAGGCTGCGCGCAGCGTGTTGGCGAGCAGGCACGCGATCGTCATCGGCCCGACGCCTCCCGGCACCGGGGTGATCGCGCCGGCGACTTCGACGGCTTCGGCGAAATTGACGTCGCCGACGATGCGTGACTTGCCACCGTCGACGGTAAGCCGGTTAATCCCGACGTCAATGACGGTGGCTCCCGGCTTGATCCAGCCGCCGCGGACGAATTCGGGGCGGCCGATGGCGGCAAACAAGAGATCGGCGCGTTCGCACAGGCCGGCGAGATCCCGGGTGCGCGAATGGGCGATGGTCACAGTCGCGTTCTCGGCGAGCAAGAGCTGCACCAGCGGCTTGCCGACGATATTGGAACGGCCAATCACCACCGCATCGAGCCCGCTCAGCGAGGCGTGCACCTCCTTGGCGAGCTTGATGCAGCCGACCGGCGTGCACGGCGCCAGCGCCGGCAAGCCCGATGCCAGCCGTCCGGCATTGAGCGGATGAAAGCCGTCAACGTCTTTTGCCGGATCGACGGCGGCGATGATGCGCGACGCATCGATCTGCGGCGGCAATGGCAGTTGCACCAGGATGCCATGCACGGCCGCATCGTTGTTGAGCTCGCCGATGAGACCGAGCAGCTCGTTGGCGCCGGTCGCGGCCGGCAGATGAAAATCGAACGGCTTCATGCCGACTTCGAGGACGGCGCGCGACTTGCTGCCCACATAGGCTTTGCTCGCCGGATTTTCGCCGACCAGGATCACCGCGAGACCCGGAACGAGGCCATGCGCGGCCGCAAGCCGCCGCGTCTCCGCCGCTACGGCGGCGCGCAATTGCGCGGCAATCGTCTTGCCGTCGATGATGCGGGCGCTCACGGCTTTCAGAAGACGTTCGGCAGGATGTAGAGCGCGATGACGTAGCGAATGAAGATGATGATCAGGAACAGGATCACCGGCGAAATATCGATGCCGCCGAGATTGGGCAGCATGTTGCGGATCGGTCGCAACGCCGGCTCGGTGATGCGATAGAGAAAGTCGCCGACCATATGGACGACCGGATTGCGCGTGTTCACCACGTTGAACGCCACCAGCCAGGAAAAGATCGCCATCGCGATCACGATCCAGATGTAGATTTGAAGAGCAAGATCGATAACCAGAAATAGGGCGCGCATGGCTTTGGATTCGCTGGTGAAGCTGCCGGAACCTAGCGGCTTAAAACGGCCCGAACAAGCCGAGCCAAAAAGCCTTGGATTCAAGGCCTTGGATTCACATGGAAAGCGAGGAAGCTGGTGGAGCCGAGGGGAGTTGAACCCCTGACCTCCTCATTGCGAACGAGGCGCTCTCCCAACTGAGCTACGGCCCCGCCAATCGGCAAAATTGCGCCTTCCGGCGAGTGCGGCCATTTAGGACTGCCGCCCCATGCTGTCAAGGATGGGCCCATGAACCGGCCGCCACCGCCAACCGACCAAGTCGCATGCACGGAGCGCTGGAACTGAACAAGCGCGCCGCCGCGCGGCGGCGCTCGATCAAGGCGGGAATTATCGCGCTCGCCATCCTCGCCGGCATTGTTGCCGGCGCCGTGCTGGTTTACACGCCGCTGGGCGAACAGTTACTGACTTTTCTCGGCTTCACAACACCTAAGGATTGCGGCTAGGTCGCAATCAGCGGCCGCAATGACAGGCGAAAAGAGCGTCAATCTATTGCGCCACGGCGCCTATGTCCGCTTCCTCTATGTGCGGATCGCGGCGTCGATTGCGCTGCAGGTCCAGGCCGTCGCCGTCGGCTGGCTGATGTACGAGCTGACGCGCAACCCATTTCAGCTCGGCCTGGTCGGGCTCGTTCAGTTCATTCCGGGTATTGCGCTGTTCCTCGCCACCGGTCAGGCCGCAGACCGCTATGACCGCCGCGCCATTGTTTTCATCGCGCAGGTCTTCGAGGCGCTTGCCGTCACGGTGCTGGCGTTCGCCACCGCGACCGGGCGACTGACGCCGCATCTTCTCCTCGCTTTGGCGTTCTGCATTGGCATCGGACGCGCCTTCGAGCAGCCAAGTCTGCAAACGGCGCTGCCGAATATCGTGCCGGCAAGCATGCTGCCGCGCGCGATCGCGGGGTCGACGTCGGCAGCGCAGATTGCCATCGTCGCAGGGCCTGCGCTTGGTGGCTTGCTGATTGCATTGAGCCCAACGCTGGTCTTCGCCACCTGCGCGGTGTTGTGGCTTTCCGCCGGGATCGTCATGCGCGGCATCGCCATGGAACGGCGCGTCGCGCCGCGCGAACCGGTCGATGTCAAGCGACTGTTCAGCGGGCTTGTCTTCATCGGCCAGCACAAGGTCGTGCTCGGCGCCATTTTGCTGGATCTGTTCGCCGTGCTGCTCGGCAACGCCACCGCGCTGCTGCCGATTTTCGTGCGCGACATCTTCATGTCCGGACCGCTGAGTTTCGGCGCGTTGCGCGCGGCGCCGGCGGCCGGCGCGCTGGTCACCGCACTGGCGCTGACGCGCTGGCCGATCGCACGGCGGGTCGGGCATATCATGTTCCTCGCGGTGGCGATTTTCGGCACCGGGACGATTTTGCTGGCGCTGTCGCCCTCCCTCCCTTTCGCCATGGGGGCGATGTTCATCGTCGGCGCCTCGGACACCGTAAGCGTGGTGATCCGGCAGTCGCTGCTGCTTCTGCATACGCCGGATCAGATGCGCGGCCGGGTCTTCGCGGTGGGTTCGATGTTCACCGGCACCTCGAACCAGCTCGGCGACTTCCGCGCCGGCGCCGCGGCGGCGGCCTTCGGCACCATCCCGGCGGTGCTGATCGGCGGCTGTTGCACCATCGCCGTGGTGCTGGTTTCGACCCGGCTTTTCCGCGAGCTTTATCAGGCCGATCGCTATGAACCGGCCAAACCTGAGCAGACCAAGCCTGAGCAAGCCAAGCCTTGACCAGCAAGTCTTAGCCGGCAAGCCATAGACCGGAAATGCCTGTTGGGGCATCATAATCGCGACCCAATGCGCTGTTTCACTCCGGGGTGCTTGGAAGGATCAAACATGCGACCCCGTATTGCTCTTTGGAAATGGATTGCCGCCTCCTGCCTGCTTTTGCTCGGCTGCATCTCCGCCTCGGCACAGGCCACGGCGCCCTGCGGCGGCGATTTCGGCGCCTGGCTGCAAGGCGTCAAGACCGAGGCCGCGGCGCAGGGCATTTCGCAGCGCGCCATCCAGTCCGGCTTAGGCGGCATCACCCCCGATCCGGCGGTCATCGCCCGCGACCACGCCCAGGGCGTGTTCCGGCAGAGCTTTGAGCAGTTCTCCGGCCGCATGATACCGCCGCGGCTCGCTCGCGGCGCCAAGATGCTGGCCCAATACGGCCCGACCTTCAGCAAGATCGAGCAGCAATTCGGCGTGCCGGGCGCGGTCATCGTTGCCATCTGGGGACTGGAGACCGACTTCGGCGCCGGCAACGGCAACTTCGCCACCATCCGTTCGCTCGTTTCGCTGGCCTACGATTGCCGCCGCCCCGACAAGTTCCGCGGCGAGATATTTGCCGCGCTCAAGATCGTCGACCGCGGCGACATGGCGCCAGCCGACATGCACGGCGCCTGGGCCGGCGAGATCGGTCAGACCCAGTTCCTGCCGTCGTCCTATCTGAAATTCGCCGTCGACTACGACGGCAGCGGCCGCCGCGATCTCATCCACAGCGTGCCCGACGTGCTGGCCTCGACGGCGAATTATCTGAAAGGTTACGGCTGGCAACGCGGCCAGCCGTGGGACGAAGGCACGCCCAATTTTCAGGTGCTGCTGCAATGGAACGCATCGCAGGTCTACACCAAGACCGTTGCCGCTTTTGCCGACCAGCTCGCCAGCGGGCAATGACCGGATCGCGACGCGCGAAGAGAGCTTGATGACAAGGTCGACCCTTTTTGTGGTTGCGGCAACGCTCTGCGTCGCATGGCCCGCTCTGGGCCAAGAAACGTCATCCGAAACCAAAGCGGCGGAGCAATTCGTTTTGCCGGAAGGCGCCGCCAAGCAAACCATCGAAACGATGTGCGTCGGCTGTCACGATCTGCGGCGCGTCGTCCGTTCCAACTATTCTCCGGACGAATGGCATAACGTCGTTAACATGATGGTGTCGGCCGGCGCACCACTGTCGCCGGCGCAAAAAGACGCCGTCATCGATTATCTGGTCGCGAACTTTCCCGGCAAGCCGAAGCCCGCTCCCGTCATCATCGCGGGCACGGTGGACGTCTCATTCCACGAATGGCAAGTGCCGACGCTGGGCTCGCGACCGCACGATCCGCTGGCGACGCCTGACGGCGCCATCTGGTACACCGGCCAGATGGCGAACAAGCTCGGCAGGCTTGACCCTTTAACGGGCGCATTCAAGGAATTTCCGCTGAAGACGCCGTTTTCAGGCCCGCACGGCCTGACCGAAGACAAGGACGGCGACATCTGGTTCGCGGCCAATTTCGCCGGTTATGTCGGCAAGCTCGACCCGCGAACCGGCGACATCACCGAATACAAGATGCCGGATCCCGCGGCACGCGACCCGCACACGCCGCTGTTCGATAAGGACGGCATTCTCTGGTTCACCTTGCAGAATGCCAACATGGTCGGCCGGCTCGATCCAAAGACCGGCGATATCAAGCTCGTCACCATGCCGACGCCGAAATCGCAGCCTTACGGCATGGTGTTCACATCGGATGGCGACACCATCTTCTTCGACATGTTCGGCACCAATAAAATCGCCAGCATTGATCGCAAGACCATGGCGATCAAGGAATACCCGTTGCCGGACGCCGGCAGCCGTCCGCGCCGCATCGCCATCACCAGCGACGACGTCATCTGGTATGGCGATTATTCACGCGGCCGCCTTGGCCGGCTCGATCCGAAGACCGGCAAAGTGACGGAATATCTTTCGCCGGGCGGACCGCGTACCCAGCCCTACGCCATCACCGCGCTCAACGACGTCATCTGGTACGTCGAGTCCGGTTTGCAGCCGAATGCGCTGGTGCGTTTCGATCCGAAGTCGGAGCGGTTCCAGACATGGGCCATCCCGTCCGGCGGCGGGGTGGTCCGTAACATGATGCCGACGCCGGACGGCCATCATCTCGCGCTCGCTTGCAGCGCGGTGAACGGAATCGCCCTGGTCGATATCAAGGGCGACGGCGAACGGTGATCGACGATATCGCGCCGGCGCGATTTACGCGCCGAGCCAATGCTCGAGGAAGACGCTGAGCCAGGCGCGCGCCGAATAATCGTAGACGGCACGGTCGGCAAAATGGCTGTCGCGCGGTTTTGCTCCCGGAAGCTCCATGCGGTCGTGGCCGCTCGTCGTCCACTTGTGCATCATGGCGTGGGTCACGTCGGGATGAAATTGCAGCGCGTAGCCCGAGCCGTAACGGAACGCCTGCACCTCAAAGGTGTCGCCTTCGGCCAACAGCTCGGCGCCGCGCGGCAGATCGAACCCTTCGCGGTGCCATTGATAGACGCATTCCGGCCATTGCTCGACGACGGCAACGCCCGCGGCGGTAGGCCGGATCGGGTAATAGCCGATCTCGGCGTGGCCTTCCGGATGGCGGAACACTTTGCCGCCGAGCTGGCGCGCGAACATTTGCGCGCCGAGACAGATGCCGAGATAGGGCTTGTTGTCACGCAGCGGCACGGCGGTCCAATCGATCTCGCGGCGGATGAAGTCGTCCTCGTCGTTGGCGCTCATCGGACCGCCGAAGATGATGCCGGCGGCATGATCGTCCATGGTCTGCGGCAGCGGATCGCCGAACCGCGGCCGGCGCACGTCGAGCCGGTAGCCGAGATCGCGCAAGGCATTGCCGACACGACCGGGCGTGGAATGCTCCTGGTGCAGAATGATCAGGATCGACTGCTGCATGGCGAATTGAGCGTCCATAGACGAATTTTCTATCGCGCCGCCCGACGAATTTGAAGAAACCCCTCCCTTCCCTCCCCGCTTGCGGAGGAGGGAAGAGAGGGGGCCTATGAGCTACCACGCCGCACGCGCATATGCCGCTCGATCACCGGCATCACGAGCGCATGTGGCGTCAGGCGCAACAGCGCCACCACGATCTTGTTGCCGAGGCCGGCGACGACGACGCGCTTGCCCCGCATAAAACCGTCGTAGCCGATCTGCGCCACCTGGTCCGCGGGCAGCGTCAGAATCTGTTGCGAGCGGTCGCCTGGCATGGAGGAGCGCGCCTGAAATTCGGTCGGCACCGGGCCCGGGCAAAGCGCGGTGACGCGGATGCCGCGCGGCTTCAGCTCGCGATGCAGCGCCTCGCTGAATGACAGCACATAGGCCTTGCTGGCGTAATAGACCGCCATGCCGGGGCCCGGCAGGAAGGCGGCCACCGAGGCCACGTTGAGAATGCCGCCGCGGTGACGGGCGAGGGTTTCGACAAAGTTAAGCGACAGTTCGGTGACCGCGCGGATGTTGAGGTCGATCATGGCGAGCTGTTCGGCATGGCTGAGATCGGCGGCCGCGCCGGCCAATCCGAAGCCGGCATTGTTGACCACGATCGCGGGCTCGAGGCCGCGCGACGCAAGCTCCGCCGCAATGCGCGCGACCGCATCGCGCTGTTCGAGATCGATCGCCAGCACCGCCGGCCGCGGCCGGCCGGCGGCGGCGATGTCAGCGGCGAGCGCGGTCAGGCGATCCTCGCGCCGCGCCACCAGGACGAGCTCATGGCCGTTTCGCGCAAAAACGCGTGCCAGCTCCGCGCCGATGCCGGACGAGGCGCCGGTGATCAGCGCGATAGGCTTCATGTCT
>CAVWOI010000022.1:0-319590 GCA_963756245.1 uncultured Alphaproteobacteria bacterium | reverse complement strand
CGGCCTGCACGGCATGGGTCCGGACGGCGCGCGCTATTCGCCGAAGCGGCCGCGCTACAACAGCTATCTCAATGACAAGGGCTATGACGGCGAGAACCCGTGGCACGATTGGGCCAACGCCGCAGACGGCGACGGCAACGTCTTGGCATCAGGCTGGGCGATGCGCCATGCGCGGAAGCCGGCGCGGGTGCGCGAGGAGGATTCCGAGACGCCGTATATGACCCGGCGCGGCATCGATTTCATCCGCGAGGCCGGAGAGGAGCCGTGGTGCCTGCATCTGTCCTACATCAAGCCGCATTGGCCCTACATCGCGCCGGCGCCGTACAACACCATGTATGGGCCGGACGATGTCATTCCGGCGGTGCGTTCGCAGAGCGAGCGGCGCGATCCGCATCCGGTTTATCGCGCCTTCATGGCGCACGACGTCAGCAAGACGTTTTCGCGCGATGAAGTGCGCGCCGAAGTCATTCCCGTCTACATGGGCCTGATCAAACAGATCGACGACCAGATGGGCGTGCTGTTCGGCTACATGCAAGAGCATGGCCTGTTCGACAACACCATGATCGTCTTCACCGCCGATCACGGCGATTACCTCGGCGACCATTGGCTCGGCGACAAGGATTTCTTCCACGACGCCTCGGTGAAGGTGCCGCTGATCATCTACGATCCGTCGCCCGCCGCCGACACAGCGCGCGGCAGCGTATGTGATGAATTGGTCGAAGCCATCGATCTGGCGCCGACTTTCCTGGAAATTTCCGGTGGCGATCCGGTGCAGCAATCGCATCGGCTCGAAGGCCGCTCGCTGCTGCCGTTGCTGCGCGGCGAACTGCCTGCGGCGTGGCGGCCATTCACCATCAGCGAATACGATTACGGGATGATGCCGGCGTCGGCGAAGCTTGGGCTGAAGCCGCGCGACGCGCGTTTGTTCATGATCGCCGACAAGCGCTGGAAGCTCATCCATGCCATCGGCTTCCGGCCGATGCTGTTCGATCGCGTCAACGATCCCGACGAGCTGCACGATCTCGGCGCCGATCCGGCCCATGCCAGCGAATGCGAGCGGCTCGCGGCGGCGCTGGCGCAATGGGGACTTCGCGTATCGCAACGCACCACGCGCTCGGAGCAGCAGATCGACAACGGGCGCGGCAAGGCGGCGCGCCGCGGCATTTTGATCGGCGTTTGGGACGAGGCTGACATTCCCGCGGAACTGTGGAGCGGCTATCTTCGGGACAAGCGATGATCGGGAGAAGCAAGATGCCGGGCCGGCGGCTGTTGCATCTCGCGCTTGCGGTTTTGACGGGGTTGTTATTTGCCGCGCCGCTGCGAGCGCAAATCGGCGAGCAATCCATCCGCATTATCTTTCCGTTCGCGGCCGGCGGTTCCGGCGATGCTGTAGCGCGCTTGATCGCCAATAAAATGAGTGGCGCGCTGGGCCGGCCGGTGATCGTCGAGAACCGCACCGGCGCCGACGGCCGCATCGGCGTCAAAGCGGTGAAAGACGCAGCGCCCGATGGCAGCACCTTGCTGCTGACGCCGATCGCGCCGCTGGCGATCTATCAGCACTTCTATACCAAGCTGGACTACGACCCGATCGCGGATTTCGTGCCGCTATCCCAGTTGGGTACGTTCGATTTCGGCATCGCCGTGGGGCCGCAAACCGAAGCCAACACGCTCAAGGATCTGGTCGACTGGGCCAAGGCCAATCCCGCGGACGCGAACTACGCCATTCCCGGCGCCGGCACGCTGCCGCATTTTTTGGGCGTGATGTTCGCCCGCGCCGCCAAGATCGATCTGCGTCCGGTGCCGTATCATGGCTCTGCCGCCGGGCTTACCGATCTCGTGGCCGGGCATATCCCGATCGAGATCACGACGACGTCCGATCTGGTGCAGATGGCTGAGGCCGGCCGCATCCGCGTCCTGGCCACCTCGAACCGGCAGCGCTCGCCATTCCTGCCGAACGTGCCGACCTTGCGCGAAGCGGGCTATGATCTGATTGCGTCCGGCTGGTACGGCATGTTCGCGCCGGCGAAAACGCCGCCGGAGGTGATCGAACGGCTCAACAAGGCGATCGTCGACGCCGTGCACTCGCCCGACGTGGAACATCGGTTCCTGGCGTTCGGATTGCAGCCGACCGGCACATCTGCCTCAGCCTTTGCCGACATTCAGAAGGACGACTCGGAAAAATGGGCGCCGGCTGTTAAAGCATCGGGCTTCAGGCCGGAAGAGTAGAAACGCGATGGCATTGGCCGAGGCAAAGACCGAGCAAAAGCGTGACCGCAAGGCGGTCGACGGCGTCATCGCCGCGCTTGCCGCGCAGTTCGGCAACCGGCTCGTCACCTCGCAGGCGGTGCGCGAGCAGCACGGCAATACGGTGACCTGGATTCCGAACCAGCCGCCGGACGCAGTGGTGTTCCCGCAGACCACCGAAGACGTGCAGCAGGTGGTGCGGCTGTGTGCCGCGGCGCGCGTGCCGGTGATCCCGTTCGGCGTCGGCACGTCGCTCGAAGGCCAAGTTAACGCGCCGCGCGGCGGCATCTCGCTCGATTTCCGCGACATGCACCGCGTGCTCGCGGTTCACGCCGAGGATCTCGACTGCGTCATCGAGCCCGGCATCACGCGCAAGACGCTCAACGAGCAGCTGCGCGATCAGGGCGTGTTCTTTCCGATCGATCCCGGCGCCGACGCGTCGCTCGGCGGCATGGCGGCGACGCGCGCCTCGGGCACCAATGCGGTGCGCTACGGCACCATGAAGGACAACGTACTGTCGTTGAAAGCCGTACTCGCCGACGGCGAGGTGATGACGACGGCGAGCCGGGCCAAGAAATCCAGCGCCGGTTACGATCTCACGCGGCTGATCGTCGGGTCGGAGGGCACGCTTGGCATCATCACCGAGCTCACCCTCAAGCTCGCCGGCATTCCGGAGGCGATATCGGGAGGCGTGTGTCCGTTTCCGTCGGTCGAGGCCTGCTGCCGGGCGACCATCCTGACCATCCAGTCCGGCATTCCGGTGGCGCGCATCGAACTGCTCGATGCGCTGCAAGTGCGCGCGGTCAATCTTCATTCCAAGCTGGCGCTGCCCGAGACGCCGATGTTGTTTTTGGAGTTTCACGGCACCGAGGCGGGTGTCGCCGAGCAGTCGGAGCGCTTCGCCGACATCGCGCGTGAGTTCGGCGGCGGCCCGTTCGAGTGGGCGACGCGCCAGGAGGATCGCACCCGACTGTGGGAGGCCCGCCATAACGCGGCGCTGTCGTGCAAGGCGCTGCGGCCAGGCGCGCAGATCGTCGCCACCGACGTCTGCGTGCCGATATCGCGGCTTGCCGAATGCGTCGTCGAGACCCAGCGCGACATCGCCGAACGCCGGCTGTTGGCGCCGATCGTCGGCCATGTCGGCGACGGCAATTTCCATCTGACCTTGCTGGTGGACATGGACGATGCCGACGAGGTGGCGCGCGCGCAAGCGCTGTCGCAACGGCTGGTCGAGCGCGCGCTGGCCATGGACGGCACCTGCACCGGTGAGCATGGCGTCGGCCAGGGCAAGATGAAATATCTCTTGGCCGAGCACGGCGAGCCGGCACTCGCGGCGATGCGCGCGATCAAGCGCACGCTCGATCCGCTCGACATCATGAATCCCGGCAAGATCGTCAATCTCTGATCGAAGGGCGCGCGGGCGACATACTATCGCCCCGAATGCGGCCCAAACGCCGGCCGTGCAATCGCTGCCGGCCTCATTTAGGTTTGGGCATAGGCGCGCGAGATTCGCGGATTTTAGTAAAAGCTCGGAGGCGCCGTGCAGACGACGCTGCTCGGATTGGCGATCGCGATCATCCTGGCGCTCCTTGCCGCGCTGGTGGCGCCGCTCGTCGTCGATTGGAACCATTTTCGCGCGACGTTCGAGAACGAGGCGAGCCGCCTCACCGGATTGAGCGTGCATGTGACCGGTACCATCGACGCCCGAATCCTGCCGACCCCGCGCATCAAATTGCGAAATGTCGAGTTCGGCGAAGCCGGGCGGGAGCCGCTGCTGCGCGCCGGCGCACTCGATCTTGAAGTACGGCTTGGTCCGCTCGTCCGCGGCGAGGTGCAAGCCACCGAGGCGCGTCTGGTGACGCCGCAAATCAATCTCGGCCTCGACCGTTCCGGCGCCATCGACTGGCCGGCCGCCACGCGCACTTGGCGCGCGGAGGATCTGTCCGTCTCCCGGCTGCGGGTCGAAGACGGCAGCATCGTTCTCGCCGATGCCGCGTCGGGCTCGCGCCTGACGTTGCAGAAACTCTCGTTCGACGGCGACATCCGCTCGCTGCTAGGACCGTTTCGAGGGGAGGGCACCTTCGTCGTCGGCGACGAACCTTACGGCTACCGGATTTCCGGTGGCCGCGGCGATGACGGGTTCAAGATCAGGCTCGGCGTCAATCCATCCAATCATCCGCTGACCACGGACATCGACGGCACGCTCAGCCTCGATCGCGGCGCGCCGCAGTTCGACGGCACCATTGCGCTGGCGCGGCCGGTCGGCGTCGCGCTGTCGACCGGCCAGCGGGTCATGAACGATCCATGGCATGCGAGCGGCACGATCCGGGCGACGCCGGCTGGGGCGTCGTTGCACGACGTCACTTTCCAATATGGGCCGGACGAACGTGCGGTGGTGTTCACCGGCAAAGCCAATCTGACATTCGGCGACGAGCCGCATTTCGACGGCGAGATCGCGGCGCTCGAGGTCGACGTCGATCGCGCGCTGGCCGCTCCGGACCTGACGCACCGCCCACCACTCCTTGTGGTCAAGAGTTTCGTCGATGCGTTCGTGGCTGCGGTCAAGCCACCGCTGCCGGGCAAGCTCGCCGTCGGCATCGCCGGACTGACGGTCGGCGGCACCAGTGTCCAGTCGTTGCACGGCGTCGCGCGCTTCGACGCGACCGGATGGAGCCTGGACGGCGTTGAATTGCGCGCGCCCGGGTTGACGCAGGTGAGCTTGAGCGGTCACGTCGAACAGTCCGGACATGGTCTCGCTTTCACCGGGCCCGGCGCCTTGGATTCCGCCGACGCCGATACCTTGCTCGCCTGGCTCAGCGGACGCGGCGCCACAGCTTCGGCCGGCGTGCGGACATTGCGCGCGCGCGGCGACGTCACCATTGCGGGCGACCGTGTGGCGGTCGCCGGGCTCGACGCCACGCTGGATCGGGAAAACGTCCAGGGGCGTTTCGCCTATACTTGGCCCACTACTGGGCCGGCATCCGACCGCCCGGCCATTGTCGAGGCCGATCTTCACGCCACAAAACTCGATCTCGATGCCTTGGCCGCCTTCGCCAAGTCGGCTGCAGACGAGAACGGTTTCGCGCCGCCGCGTCAGGGCTCGCTGGCGCTCGACATCGGCAAGGCGACGTTGGCCGGCATCGACGCGCGGACGGTCAAAGCACAGATCAAGTTCGATTCCGGCGCGTTGCAGATCGAGCATCTGTCGGTCGGCGAAATCGGCGGCGCCGCGCTCGACATTTCAGGTCGCATCGACGAATTGTCGTCGCAGCCGCGCGGCCGCGTCACGGTCGATCTCAATGCCGGCACGCTTGCCGATCTGTCGCGTGTGCTGGGACAGTTTGCGCCGCAGGCGGCCGACGTCCTGCGCCGCGCCGCCGATCGCCTGGCGCCGGCAAAACTGCACGGCACCTTGACCGTGGAGCGGGCGGCGGCCTCCGGCAGCACCGCCAAGCTCGATCTCGATGGCCAATTGGGCCTGATGCGCGTTGCGCTCAACGGCGCGGCGACCGGCGAGCCCGCAAAACTTGGTGAAGCGAATGTGCACGTCGACAGCCGGCTCGACGCCGATGACGGCACCGCCTTGGCGGCGCTGTTCGGCCTCAATCGGGTCGTCGCCGTCGATCAACTGCCGGGCCGCGTGACGCTGTCGGCAGACGGACCGCTGAACGGCGAGCTTCGCATCGATGGCGAGGCCTCGGCCAGCGGTTTTACCGCCGCGGTGCGTGGTGCGGCGCGTCTGAACGGCAAGGACGTGCCCGTAGGCACGTTTCAAATATTGGCAACCGCCGCCGACCTTGGGCCGCTGCAGCAGGCGATGACCGGCCAGCCGGGCAACGCGGTGCCGGTCTCCGCGCGTGCCGCGGTTACCGTTGCGGGCAGCGCATTGTCGTTCACGCAAATCGCCGTCGCTGCGGGCAAAGCGTCGGCGCACGGGCGTCTTACCGTCAATCTGGCTAGCCCGGTCGCAATCGACGGTGACGTCGGCGCCGATAATGTCGACGGCGCCTGGTTGGCGAGCGTGCTGTTGGGGCTGCCGCGCCAAGCACAAAACACCGCTGCGCCGTGGTCGAGCCAGCCGCTCGGCGGCGGCGCGTTCGGCGCGATGAACGGCGCCGTGACTTTCTCGCTCGACCATGCGGCGTTCACGCCGGCGCTGGTCGCCAGCAATCTCAAAGGCGTGGCGCAGTTTCGCCCGGGCGAAATTGCGTTGCAGACTATCGACGGCGGTCTCGCCAGCGGCCGCGTCACCGGCGACTTGGCGTTCCGCCGCAACGCCGACGGCTTGGTCGGCCACGGCCATGTCGCGCTGGCCGATGCCGACGCGGCGACAATCCTGCAAACCGACAAGAAAATCATCGACGCGCGGCTGACGCTCAAGGCCGACTTCGACAGTTTCGGCGCAAGTTCCGCTGCGCTCATGCACGCGGCGCACGGCAGCGGCGCGATCGCGCTGGCCGATGCCCATATCGCGGGGCTCGACCCGGCGGCATTCGTCGCCGCCATGCACGCGGCCGATCAGAGCGCTACGATTGAGCTTGCGAAAATTCAGCCCGCCGTGAACGCGGCGCTCGCCGGCGGCCATCTGGCCGTCCCGCAAGGCGATGCAGCGATGACGATCACCGACGGCAAGGTCGGCGTCGCCAACGCGACGGTGCCGGCGCAAGATGGTGCTGTGCTGGCGCTCACCGGCGCGCTCGATCTCAACACCGGTGCGGTCGATACGCGCATGACGCTTTCGGCGCCGCCGCCAGCCCACGCTTTGATCCTTACGCGACCGGAGCTCGCCGTCATGCTCAAAGGCCCGCTCGCGGCGCCGGCGCGCAGCCTCGACGTTTCGGCGCTGACCGGCTGGCTGGCGCTGCGCGCGGCCGAACTGCAAACGCGCCGTCTGGAATCGATCGAAGCCAACGGACGGCAGGACGTCATCGGCCGCGCGGCTCGTCCGGACTTTCCGGCTGTCAGGACAGTCCCTGCGGGGGGCATCGTCGAATTTGCGGGGGTGGCGAACGCATCGCTTGGCGGAACGCGAGGATTGGATCTGTTGCAGACCGAAGCCCCTGCCGCCGCCGTCACCGGAGCGACAACGGCAAACAAACCGCGGCCCGCGCCGCCGCCGGCCCCTCCAGCAGCCCCGCAAACAGCGGGACCGCCGCTTGATCTTTTATTCCGGCCGCAGAACTGATGCCGCCGCCGCCGGCATGACCATCAGCGGCGTTTGGCCGCTGCTCTCGGCGGCATGGCCGTTGGTCTGCGCCCGGTAGTGGTCGAGCACGAACAGCCGGATGGCCGACGACAGATTGCCGTGCGGGCGTCCGGTATCGATCTCGGCGACAAGGTCCGACAGCGTCTTGTCGCGGCCGATGGCGATTTCCTTGAGCCCCCTCCAGAAGGCGTCCTCAAGGCTGACGCTGGTCTTATGACCGGCGATCACGATCGAGCGCTTGATGACTGGCGATTTCATTGCCCTTCTCCCGTTTCGACCCGGTGTAGGTCGAGGCTTCGCTGGGCTTTGTCGTTGCGTGACCGCGTCGCGGTTCGATCCGCCTTGGTCTGGCCGTGGGCCAGACGGTTGGCCGCGGTTTTTTGCTCGGCTTCGAGCCGTTTCGCCCGCTTTCGCGCGGTTCGGAGATTGACAACGTCGCCCATCAGGTCGCTCGGCGGTAACCGGATAACGTGGCCGGGGCCATCCTGGCCCGCTTCGGCTGCAAACTTATACGCCGGTACTCTGGCACTGGATCACGACAACCGAGAGTTTATGGAGTCTTAAGGCGGGAGTTCCGGTCGTGACCAAAGCCTATTCCTTTTGTCCAGAAGCGAAATCTCATTTTAGTGGAATATTTCCAGGCGTCGGAGTCTGGTCGATACTGCATGTATATTCGCGAAGGCGGGATATTTTGTGGTGATGCTCGAAGTAGACGTAAAACTGCCGTCTGTCTAAGGTGATGTACTTAAAGCTATTCCAGTAATAGTGCGGAGCCCTGCCTCCGATATTGACGCAATTCATTGCCCTCGCGGGTAAGCCGATACTGTCGCACCCCGCACACAAATTCGTGATTACCGGGTCGCCGACCGGCTGCGGTCCAACGCTCTTACTTTTTGCGGAAACGGTCGAGCCGCACGACTTCGCCGCCACCGCTCTTTTCATTGCGCGGCGGCTCGGCCGGCGCGGCATGGGCGGCAGCGGGCAGGGCAGCATCGCTTTTTTCAACCGCTGCCGGGCGTGGCGCGGGAGCGGGTGCCTCGGCCGCGGTGCCCGGTTGCTCCGCGGCTTGCTTGTCGAGCGTCTCGAACTGGAAGCCGAATTGTACCGCCGGATCGAAGAACGCCGTCACCGCGTCAAACGGCACCGCCACCCGCTCCGGGACGCCGCCGAACGACAAGCCGACCTCGAAACCGTCGTCGTCGACCGTCAAATCCCAGAACTGGTGCTGCAGCACGATCGTCATGGCGTCGGGATATTGCCCGCGCATCCGCTCGGACAGCCGCACGCCGGGCGCCACGGTGGCGAACGTGATCTTGAAATGATGCTCGCCCGGCAGGCCCTTCTTGGCGACGTCCGCCAATACCGTGCGCACGACCCCGCGCAAGGCCGCCTGGGCGAGAATGTCGTAGCGGATGTAGTCGGTGGCCATGGTTGATGACAGATGGCTGAGGCAGACGACGGATGACAGACGACAGATAGGGGACGAATCATAGAGGTCCAGATCGATTCTGTCCTCTGTCGTCCGTCATCTGTCCTCTGAAAGAAAGTGGAGGCTTCTGTTGCCAGGTGCCTCCGAACCCCGCCTGACGGAGCTTAACCCGTCAGGGCTTTAAGATCGGTCTTTCAGACTGCGTTACGCAGCCAGAGCAACCGGAGCATAGTTGTCATTGGCAACTATGGATTTGGTCCGATAACGACGGAACCATCCCGGGCAAAAGCGCGCCTTTTACGCCCTCGTCGATCCTATTTCGACCCCGTAAGCGGAGGACATATTCCGTCCTCCGAAAATTGGTGGAGTCGCCGGGTACCGCCCCCGGGTCCGAAAGGTTTATTACGACGCCCGTTTATCGCCATATCTGGCTTGCGCCAGCACTGAGGAATATAGGCGCAAATGGTTGCCGAAAGAAGAGCGAGTTAAAACCCCATGAAACTCCTTTCCGGCGGACAATCCGGCGTCGACCGGGCGGTGCTCGACGTGGCGATAGAGCGCGGCATCGATTATGGCGGCTGGTGCCCCAAGGACGGCTGGGCCGAGGACTTTTCCGCGCCGCCCGGGCTATTGGCAAAATATCCGCACTTGAAGGAAACGCCGCTGCCCGATCCGGCGCAGCGCACCGAATGGAATGTGCGCGATGCCGATGCCTGCATGATCGTGATCGCGGCCGGCGGGTTTGCCGTCTCCAAGGGCACGGCGCTCGCCGAGGAATTGGTGCATCGCCACCGCAAGCCGCTGTTGGTCGTCGATCTCGGAGACCCTGAGCCCGTCGAGCACGCGGCGCTGTGGCTGCGCGTGCAGCAACGCAGGGTGGGCGCCGATCTTATGCTCGCCATCGGCGGTCCGCGCGAGAGCGAAGCGCCGGGAATTTACGCGATCGCAACGGCGTTCATCCATGCGCTGATCGATCTGGCCGACGGCACCGACGAGCGCTAAACGAAGCGCATGAACGAGTCCTCGCCGCTGCGCGCGCTCCCCACTGCTCCCTCCGAGCAGGTGCCGCTGCCGAGCTTTACCGCCCTGTTCATCACCTTCGCGACCATCTCGCTGTATGGTTTTGGCGGCGTGCTGGCCTGGTCGCGGCGTATGATGGTGGAGGAGCGCGGCTGGCTGACGCCGGAGCAGTTCAACGAGCTTTACGCCCTTTGCTCCATGCTGCCGGGCGGCAACATCCTGAATTTTTCGGTCATTTTCGGCTCGCGCTTTCGCGGTCCGATCGGCGCGCTGGTCGCCATTGCCGGTCTGCTCGGCCCGCCGATGCTGCTGATCATGATCGTCGGCGCGATCTACGCCCATTACGGCGATGTGCCGGCGTTCCGCCGCATGCTCACCGGCGTCGCCTCGGCAGCGGCCGGTTTGATGATGGCGACAGTGGCGAAGATGGCGCGCCCGTTGTTCAACGGCCGCTCGGTCGCGGTGCCGCTTGTCGCCATTATCACATTCGCTGCGATCGGCATCATGCAGTGGCCACTGCCACTGGTGCTGGCTGTGATCGTCCCGGTCAGCATCGGCATTGCCTGGGTGCGGCTGTGAAGTCCGGGGCCGGCACGCTGCTCACACTCGCGGGCTTCTTCGCGGTGCTATCGTTGTTCTCCGTCGGCGGCGGCAATTCCGCCGTGCCCGAAATGCACCGTTATGCGGTCGACGTGCAGCACTGGCTGACCGACCAACAGTTCGCAGACACGTTCGCCCTGGCGCAACTCACACCGGGGCCGAATTTGATCATCGTCGCACTGGTCGGCTTTCATGTCGCTGGCGTGCTGGGCGGCGTGGTCGCCATGCTGGCGATGTGCGGGCCGACCGGCATTGCCGCCTACTTCGTCGGCCGCGCGTCGGAGCGCTTCAGGGGCAAGATGTGGCACAGTGCGATCAGCCGTGGCCTTGTCCCGGTGACCATCGGTCTGACCGCGGCGAGCGCGACCGTAATCGCGACCACCGCGGATTACGGCTGGACGGCGGGGGCGGTTACCGTCGTAACGGCTGTTACCTGCTACTTCGCGCGGATCAACCCAATCTGGGTTTTTGCCGGCGCCGCGGCATTGGGGCTTGCAGGTCTGGTTTAGGCGATCCACAGCGCTCTTGCGCGCGTTTCGTTCGCTCCTCATTTGACGTTAGACTCTCCTGAGTCGGCCGGATCACACTGCTCATGCGCCAATACCTCGACCTCATGGACCGCGTGCTCGCCGAGGGCGTGGAAAAGCGCGACCGCACCGGTGTCGGCACCCGCTCGGTGTTCGGCCATCAGATGCGCTTCGATCTTGCCGCCGGCTTCCCGCTGGTCACCACCAAGAAGCTGCACGTCAAATCCATCATCTACGAACTGCTCTGGTTCCTGCGCGGCGACACCAACGTCAAATATCTCAACGAGCATGGCGTCACCATCTGGAACGAATGGGCCGATGCCAACGGCGATCTCGGCCCGGTCTACGGCAAGCAGTGGCGCTCTTGGCCGGCGCCGGACGGCTCCGCCATCGACCAATTCGCCAACGTGCTCGCGGAAATTCGCCGCAATCCAAACTCGCGCCGGCTGATCGTCACCGCCTGGAATCCGGCGGAAGTCGACAGCATGGCGCTGCCGCCGTGCCATTGTCTGTTTCAGTTCAACGTCGCCGACGGCGCGCTGTCGTGCCAGCTCTATCAGCGCTCGGCCGACGTCTTTCTCGGCGTGCCGTTCAACATCGCCTCCTACGCGCTGCTGACGATGGCCGTGGCGCAGGTGAGCGGGCTCAAGCCCGGCGTCTTCATCCACAGCCTCGGCGATGCGCACCTTTATCTCAACCACCTCGAACAGGCGCGGTTGCAGCTGACGCGTAATCCGCGGCCGCTGCCGACGCTGCGGCTCAATCCCGCGGCGAAGGATTTGTTCGCGCTGCGCTACGAGGATTTTGTGCTCGAAGGCTACGACCCGCACCCGCACATCAAGGCGGCGATCGCGGTGTGAGGATGAACATCCTTCTCGTCGCCGCGATTGCGCAGAACGGCGTCATCGGCCGCGGCAATGCGCTGCCGTGGCGGCTCAAATCGGACATGCAGCATTTTCGCGCGCTGACCATGGGCAAGCCGGTGGTGATGGGGCGCAAGACGTATTTGTCGATCGGCAAGCCGCTCAAGGGACGCACCACCATCGTGGTCAGCCGCGACCGCGACTTTGTCGCGGCAGGCATCGTGGTGGCGCCGAGCCTGGATGCCGCGCTGACGACGGCACGCGGCGACGCGTTGCGGCGCAACGCCGACACCATCGTCGTTGCCGGCGGCGCCGAAATCTATGCCCAGGCCATGCCGGTCGCGACGCGACTTACCATCACCCGCGTTCACAAACAGGTCGATGGCGATGCCTACTTTCCGGCCATTGATCCGGATGAATGGCACGAACGCGCGCGCAGCGAGCATGAGGCGGCGGCCGAGGACGAAGCCGCGTTCGCATTGGTGACCTACGAACGCGCAATTGACGCCAAAATGCGGCCGGCCAGCGCGTCATAACTGCGCGTTGTAAGGGGCATTGCGCTCCCCTATAACCCCCCACAACGCGTGCCGGCCTGCGCCGGCGTCCGAGGAGACAATTGATGCCGTGGAATAACCAATCCGGCGGCCCGTGGGGTTCCGGGCCGCGGGGACCGTGGGGCTCGGGGCCGCAAACGCCCGGGGGGTCGAGGCCGCCCGATCTCGAAGATTTCCTGCGCCGCGGTCAGGACAAGCTGCGCGCCTTGATGCCGGGCAATCTCGGTGGCCGCGGCATCGCGCTCATCGCGCTCGTCGCCGTCGCGCTGTGGGGATTTTCCGGCTTCTTCCGCGTCGAGCCCGATGAGCTTGGCGTGGTGCTGCGCTTCGGCCAGTTCGTGCGCGAGGTCCAGCCGGGGCTGAATTACCACCTGCCGTATCCGATCGAGACCGCGCTGACACCGCAGGCGCTGCGCGTCAACAAGATCGACATCGGCATGCGGGTCGCCGAGGACATGCGCCGCGGCACCACCATCCGCGACGTGCCGGAAGAAAGCCTGATGCTCACCGGCGACGAGAACATCGTCGACGTCGATTTCTCGGTGCTGTGGAAGGTCAAGCCGAGCGCCGTCGGCGATTACTTGTTCAATGTGCAGGGCCCCGAAAGCACCGTGAAGGCGGTCGGCGAGAGCGCCATGCGCGCGGTGATCGGGCGCTCGAACATTCAAGCGATCCTCACCGGCGCGCGGCAGACCATCGAAACCGCGGTGCAGGAACTGATGCAGAAGACGCTCGACGATTACGGCGCCGGCATCGTGGTGCAGCAGGTCCAGCTGCAGAAGGTCGATCCGCCGACCCAAGTGATCGACGCCTTCCGCGACGTGCAGGCGGCGCGCTCCGATCTCGAGCGCGCGCAGAACGAAGCGCAGACCTACGCCAATCGCATCGTGCCGGAGGCGCGCGGCCGCGCCGCCAAGATCACCCAGGACGCCGAGGCCTACCGCTCGCAAACCGTGGCCGAGGCCACCGGCCAGGCCTCGCGTTTCTCGCAGGTCTACGAGCAATACAAGAAGGCGCCCGACGTCACCCGCGAGCGCATCTATCTCGAGACCATGGAGCACGTTCTCGGCGGCACCGACAAAACGATCATCGATACCGGTCCGCAGGGCGGCCCGGGCGTCGTGCCGTATCTGCCGCTTGGCGACCTGATGCGGCAACAGCAACCAGCGCAGAAGCCGGGAGGCACGCCATGAGATTGGGCCTCGCGAGCGGCGCCGCCGCGATCCTGCTGCTGGCCGCCATCATCGTCGGCTACAGCACCTTCTTCACCGTGTATCAGACCCGGCAGGCGCTCGTGGTCCGCCTCGGCCAACCGGTGCGCGTCATCACCCAGCCGGGCTTGAACGCAAAGATTCCGTTCATCGACAGCGTCATCTATATCGACAAGCGCATTCTCAACATCGAGACGCCGGCGCAGGAGGTGATTGCCTCGAGCGGCGATCGCGCCAATGCCGGCGTCGCCCAGGCCGGCGAGCGCCTCGTCGTCGATGCCTTTGCGCGCTACCGCATCGTCGATCCGCTCAAATTCTATCAGACGGTCGGGCCGGACGGCGCCTCGACGCAGCTTGCGATCCTGCTCAACTCGGCGCTGCGGCGCGTTTTGGGCGCCGCCACGCTGTCCGACGCGGTGCGTAACAAGCGCGAGGAATTGATGGGGCAGATGCGCGATCAGCTCGATCGCGATGCCCAGCCATTCGGCATTCACGTCATCGACGTACGCATCCGCCGCGTCGACCTGCCGGAGCAGAACAGCCAGGCGGTCTATCAGCGCATGCAGACCGAGCGGCAGCGCGAGGCGGCCGAGTTCCGCGCCCAGGGCAGCCAGAAGAGCCAGGAGATCAGAGCCAGGGCCGATCGCGACGTCACCGTGCTGTTGGCCGAAGCCACGTCCCAGTCCGAGCAGATCCGCGGCCAAGGCGACGCCGAGCGCAATCGCATCTACGCCGAAGCCTATGGCCAGGATCCGGGATTCTTCGGCTTCTACCGCTCGATGCAGGCCTACGAACGCAGCATGCAGCACGGCGACACGCACCTGGTGCTGCGGCCGGATTCGGATTTCTTCCGCTATTTCGGCGATCCGACGGGCAAATCGCTGCCGGGTGGCACGAACAGTCAGGCGGCAGCGCCATCGTCCGCAACTGCGCCCAATCCACCGAGCGCGAGCAACACGACGAAATAGAGCGGTAGCGGGTTGCCGGGTTCATGTCCGATTTCCTCGCCGCGCTCGGCTTGTTCTTCGCGATCGAGGGTATCTTCCTTGCCGCGTTCCCGGTCAGCGCCAAGCGCGCCATGGCGACTGTGCTGGAAATGGCCGACGGCCCGCTGCGTATCGCCGGCATCGTTTCGGCGCTGGTCGGCGTGCTGATCGTTTACCTGGTGCGTGGTTGAAGGCCCGTTTGCGGGCCGCTTTTCCGCCCCAATCGGGTCCCTAATGGCTGAGCCGGCTGCCGATGGCCTTGCGCCGGGGGCACGTCGGGGGCACTTTTCCGTTAAATCGAGTCCCCTTGCAGGAGCGCCGACATCCATGTCTCGCCACTTCACCTCTCGCGATTTCTCGCAATTCGTGCGGCACGGCGCGGCAGCAGCGGCGCTGATGGCGGCCGTTGTCGTCTTGAGCGCGCAGCCCGCGGCGGCGCGCGGACCGGAAAATATCGCCGACGTCGCCGAGCAGGTGATCGACGCCGTCGTCAACATTTCGACGTCGCAGAAGGTCGATTCGCGCGTCACCGGCATGCCCGACCTGCCGCCCGGCTCGCCGATGGAGGAATTCTTCGACGAGTTCTTCAAGAACCGGCGCGGGCAGGGCGGCGGCGACAACGCTGATCGCGCACCGCGTCGCGTCAACTCGCTCGGCTCCGGCTTCATCATCGATCCGTCCGGCCTGGTGGTGACCAACAATCACGTTATTGCCGACGCTGACGAGATCAACGTCATCCTCAACGACGGCACCAAGCTGCCGGCGCAACTGGTCGGCAAGGACACCAAGGCCGACCTGGCGCTGTTGCGCGTCCATTCAGATAAGCCGCTCAAGGCGGTGGCGTTCGGCGATTCCGACAAGCTGCGGCTCGGCGAATGGGTCATCGCCATCGGCAACCCGTTCAGCCTCGGCGGCACTGTGACAGCCGGCATCGTCTCGGCGCGCAACCGCGACATCCAGTCAGGTCCTTACGACAATTACATTCAGACCGACGCCGCCATCAATCGCGGCAATTCCGGCGGCCCGCTGTTCAGCCTCAACGGTGAGGTCATCGGCGTCAACACCGCGATCATCTCGCCGTCCGGTGGCTCGATCGGCATTGGCTTTGCGGTGCCGTCCAACACCGCCATGCCGGTGATCAATCAGCTGCGCGATTTCGGCGAAATGCGCCGCGGTTGGCTCGGCGTGCGTATCCAGCAGGTCACCGACGACATCGCCGAGAGCCTGAGCATCAAGCCGCCGCGCGGCGCGCTGGTGGCCGGCGTCGACGACAAGGGGCCGGCCAAGCCCGGCGGCATCGAGCCGGGCGACGTGGTCGTCAAATTCGACGGCCACGACATCAAGGAAATGCGCGACCTGCCGCGCGTCGTCGCCGACACGCCGGTCGGCAAGCAGGTCGACGTCGTCGTCATCCGCAAGGGCAAGGAAGAGACCCACCAGGTCAAGATCGGCCGGCTGCAGGACACCGACAAGGTGGCGTCCAACGACACCAAGCCGGATGCGGTGCCGGATCAGAAGTCCACGGTGCAGAAAACGCTTGGCCTCGAACTGTCGGCGATGTCCGACGATCTGCGCAAAAAATTCAAGATCAGGGAGGCCATCAAGGGCGTCGTCGTCACCGGCGTCGACTCCAGCGTGGATACCTCGCAACCCGACAAGCGGCTCTCTCCCGGCGACGTCATCGTCGAGGTGCAATACGAAGCCGTCGGCAATCCGGCCGCGGTGCAGGCGCGGATCGATGCGCTCAAGGCCCAGGGCAAGAAGGTCGCGGTGCTGCTGGTCTCCAACGGCAACGGCGAGACGCGGTTCGTGGCGTTGAACTTGCAGTAGCGGAAATCGGACGACGGACGACGGATTAGCAGCGGCTACTCTTTTATCCGTCTCTGTCGTCCGTCGTCTGTCGTCCGTTAATCCAGGACGTAGCTCACCGCGCCATCCGCGAGCTTCGGCTCGAACCAGGTCGATTTCGGCGGCATGATCGCGCCGGCGTCGGCGACCGCCATCAGGTCGCTCATCTGCGTCGGGTAGAGCGCAAAGGCGACGGCAAAAGCGCCCGACGACACCAGCCGCTCCAGTTCGCCAAGCCCGCGGCCGCCGCCGACGAAGTCGATGCGCTTGTCGGTGCGCGGATCGGTGATGCCGAAAACCGGCTCGATGATGTTGCGCGTCAACAGCGTGATCGGCAGCCGTTCGACCGGGTCGGCGGATTTTTGCGCCCGAGCGGCGATCTCGGGATTCAGCGTCAGCCGGTACCAGCGCCCGGCCAGATACATTCCGACTTCGCCCGGCGCGGCCGGACGCACCGGCTGATCGCTCGCCGCAACCGCATAGGCGTCGCGCAAGCGCGTCAAAAGCTGATCCGGGCTCCTCCCGTTCAAATCGCGGATGACGCGGTTATAGTCGAGGATCGTCATCTCGTTCTGCGGAAACATCACGGTGAGGAAATAACCGCCGTCGCCGCGGGATTTCGCCACCCGCTCCGCCGCCGCCGAGCGGTGATGGCCGTCAGCGATATAGAGCGCCGGCAAGGCATCGACCGCGCGCGTCAGCGCCGCGACGGCTTCGTCGTCGCTGATGACCCAGAGCTGATGCCGCACGCCGTCCTCGGCCGTGACGTCGAATGCGGGATCGCCGGACGCGGCGCGCGCCAGCATGGCGTCGATCTGCGGCGCCGTCGGATAGCCGAGCATGACCGGGCCGGTCTGCGCGTTCACCGCTTCGATCTGGCGCACCCTGTCGTCTTCCTTGGCCGGCGTGGTGTGCTCGTGGCGGCGGATGCGATTGCTGGCGTAGTCGGCGAGCGACGCCACCGCCGCAAGCCCGGTCGAAACGCGGCCGCGCCAGGTCGTCCGGTAGACGTAGTAGCTCGGCTTGGCGTCGCGGATGAGCACGCCGGCGGCGGCCATGGCGTTGAGGTTCTCAGCAGCCTTGGCATAGACCACGGCGTCATAGGGATCGGTCGCCGGATCGAGATCGATCTCCGCCTTGGAGACGTGCAGAAAGCTCCACGCCTTGCCCCTGGCACGCTCGCGCGCCTCAGCGCTCGAGAGCACGTCATAAGGCGGGGCCAAAACGTCGGCCGCGCGTCCCAGCGCCGGCCGCAACGCGCGGAAGGGTTTTATCAAAGTCAAAGGACTGCTCCGATTGCTAGATGAGTTCGCGTCCGACGGGCTTGCTGGTGAGCCACTCGTGATCCTCGGCAAACGCGATAACCTGCTCGACTTGCTCGCGGGTCACTCCCGGAAACCATTCGAGGAAATCATCAACCTGCGCACCGCCTTTTAGGTTCTCGAACAGAGCCTTGATCGGGATGCGTGTCGCCTTGAATAGCCACTCGCCGCCGACTTTTTCGGGTGAACGCTCGACCGCGGGACATTGGCTCCAATCAAGCATGACCTAATCCAGTCCGTCATAAAGCCAAGCGATGCCGTTTCCGGGATTTTAATTGGCGTAAAAACCCACTACGTCAAGCCGGTGCGCAAAATCGAGATCATCCTCATTGCCGGTCCGACGGCGAGCGGCAAGTCGGCGCTGGCGCTTGCGCTTGCCGAAAAGCTCGGCGGGACGATCATCAATGCCGATTCCATGCAGGTCTACCGCGACTTGCGCATCATCACCGCGCGGCCGACGCCGGAGGAAGAGGCGCGGGTGCCGCATCGGCTTTACGGCCACGTCGACGCGGCGGAGAATTTTTCGGTGGGCCGCTGGTGCACCGAAGTTGCCGACGTGCTCGGCGCGACGCAAGGCGAAGCGCGGGTGGCAATCGTCGTCGGCGGCACGGGACTCTATTTCAGCGCGCTCACCCAAGGGCTCGCGGCGGTGCCGCCGATCCCGGCGCAAATCCGCAACGAGGTGCGCGCGCGGCTCGCAAGCGACGGCGTCGAGGCGTTGCATGCCGAGCTGACGCGGCGCGATCCTGCCGCCGCGGCGCGGCTGATGCCCGGTGACCGCGCCCGTGTCACCCGTGCGCTTGAAGTGATCCTGGCGACCGGACGCTCACTCCTCCTGTGGCACGAGGAGAACATGCCGGCGCGCGTCGATGCCGCGCTTGCCGCAAAAGTCTTTCTCATGCCCGACCGCGACGAACTGTTGCGGCGCATTGACGCCCGCTTCGACGCCATGATGGCGGCGGGCGCCATGGCTGAGGTGCGCGCGCTCGCCGGGCGCCATCTCGATCCCAATCTGCCGGCGATGAAGGCGCACGGCGTGCCGTGGCTCATTCGCCACCTCAACGGCGAGATCGCCCTGGCCGAGGCGGTCGAGGGCGGCAAGCGCGACACCCGCCAATACACCAAGCGGCAGGCGACCTGGTTTCGCAACCAGTTGCCGGACTTCGTTTGGGTCGAGCCGGAACGCGCGCTTGACGCAGTCGAAGGGCAGCTCTCGGCCCTGTCGAACTGAAAAAATGCCAAGCCGCATGTTTTGACCGGCCAGCGATGCCTTCAGATCATGGCTCCCGATGTCAGTGTGCCCGGCTCTAACCGGCAGAATCATAAAGGGATTCCGACCAGGCCGGCCGCCGCAAACGGCCTACTGCCGGCGTCGCCTGCGACCTGACAACCAGCCACTTCCACTAAGGCGGCCCGACTCGCTACGATGTCGGTTTAGAGCCTCGGGGGAGGCAATGCGACGGCACTCCAAAGCAGGGGACGGCCCGCGACGCCGCAAAACGGCGCCGAAGCGCAGCCATGCGCCCAAGCCGGCGCGCCGTCGCCGTTCCGCCGCGTCCGATCCGGCAGCAAAGATCGCCGGGCTGAAACGCCAGCTTAACGAGGCGTCGGAGCTGCAGAAGGCGACCTCGGAGGTGCTTCGCGTCATCGCCAGCTCCACCGGCGACATCGAGCGCGTTTTCGAGACCATATTGGCGAATGCCGTTCGGGTCTGCGACGCCGCGACCGGCGCCATCAACCGCTGGGACGGCGAAACCCTGCAGCTGGTCGCCACCCACAACATGCCGTCGGCTTTTGCCGAAGCGCGCAAGCTTGTGCCGTACCGGCCCGACGAAAATTCCGCGAGCGGCCGTCTGCTGCTGCACAAAGCGCTGGTTCACATCCCCGATCTGGCCGCCGATCGGGCTTATGCCGCGCGCAGCCCGACCACGGTTGCCGCCGTCGAGCTTGGCGGCGTACGCACGACCTTGGCGGTGCCGATGTTCAAGGACAACGAGCTGGTCGGCTCGTTCACGGTCGGCCGTCGGGAGGTCCGTCCCTTCACCGCCAAGCAGATCGAGATCGTTCAGAATTTTGCCGCCCAAGCCGTCATCGCCGTTGAAAATGCCCGGCTGCTCAATGAGCTGCGCCAGCGCACCGATGAGCTCGGCCGCTCGGTGGCCGACCTGCAGCGCGAGCGCGACAACAAGCTGATGAATCTCGAGGCCATGGCGGCGTCGATCGGGCACGAGGTGCGGCAGCCGCTGGCCGGCATCTCCTCGAACGGCGGTGCGGCGCTGCGATTTCTCGGCCATACGCCGCCCAATATCGAGGAGGCGCGGCTGGCTTTGCAGCGGATGGTCAAAGACAGCCACCGCGCCAGCCAGGTTTTTGACAATATCCGTATCTTGTTTGGCAAGGCCGATCAGGGTCACGAACCGATCGATGTGAACGAGCTGGCGCTCGGCGTGCTGCAAGCCTTGCGCGAGGAGCTGAAAGACCATCGCGTCACCACCCAGGCCGAGCTGACGTCGCAACTGCCGTTCGTCATGGGCCATCGCGGCCAATTGCAGGAGGTCTTCATCAACCTGGTGCATAACGCGGTCGAGGCCATGGACGCCGTCGACGGTGACGATCGAATCCTGCGCGTGCGCGCCGAGCGCCACGGCAGCAATGCCATCATCGTGGCGGTGGAAGACTCCGGGCCGGGCATCGATCCGCAGCAGCTCAAGACCATATTCGACGCCTTCATCACCACGAAGCCGAACGGTCTGGGATTGGGCCTGGCGATTTGCCGCCTGATCGTCGAGCGCCACAAAGGCCAGCTTTCGGTCGGCCCGGCCGAGCCGCGCGGCTCGGCGTTTCGCATCGTGCTGCCTGCCGGTATGTCGGGTGTCGCATGAACACCGAAGCGCAACCGGTCGTCATCGTGATCGACGACGAGGCGCCGCTGCGCGAGGCGCTCTCGAGCCTGTTCCGCTCGGTCGGCTTGCAGGTCAGGACGTTCGGCTCGGCCCAGGAATTCTTGCAAAGCGGCCCACCGGACGCCCCGAGTTGCCTGGTGCTCGATGTCCGCTTGCCGGGCCTGAGCGGGCTCGATTTCCAGGCCGAGCTGGCAAAAGCCAATATCCATATTCCGATCGTTTTCATGACCGGCTATGGCGATATTCCGATGACGGTGCGGGCGATGAAAGCGGGCGCGGTGGAGTTCCTGCCAAAACCGTTTCGCGATCAGGACATGCTGGATGCCGTGCAGATCGGCCTGGAGCAGGATCGCAACCGTCGCAAAAGCGCGGGCGACATCTCCAAGCTGAGGACAGCCTTCGACGCGCTCACCCCGCGCGAGCAGGAGATCATGGGCTACGTCACCGCCGGCCTGATGAACAAGCAGATCGCCGGCGAGCTCAAGGTCAGCGAGATCACCGTGAAAGTTCACCGTGGCAATGTCATGCGCAAGATGAACGCGAAATCGCTGGCCGAATTGGTGCGCATGGCCGACGCGCTGGGCGTTCGCCGCGGCAAATGACAACCTATACAAAAGTATAGTTCAACGCCGCGAACGGATACACGAACCTTTCCCATGTACAGTGGCTGACGGGGCGTGAGTTCGGTATCCATGCGTGCAAGGGTACAACAATTGGCAAAAGCTCCCGTGATATCAATAATCGACGATGATGAATCCGTCCGTGAGGCTACGAAAAGCCTCATAAAATCCCTGGGTTACGTCGCCACCACGTTTTCCTCTGCCGAAGAATATCTGCGTTCCGGCGATATTTGGGAATCATCGTGCGTGATTACCGACCTGCACATGCCGGGCATGAGCGGGGCGGATTTGCAGGCCAAGCTGATCGCCAACGGTCACTCGACGCCGGTCATATTCATGACCGCCTATTTCGACGAAAGGGTCCGCGACCGGGTCTTGGATGCGGGCGCTTACGGTTTCCTGCGTAAGCCGTTCAGCGAGGACAGCCTAATCGAATGCCTCGATAAGGCCCTTGGCAGTTCTGTTGCCGGATCAGCGTAGCGGCAGTTGGCCGGCCCCGGCCGTGTAGCTTCCGCCCTCTACTTGCAAACCATCGATGCCGCCGGCGTGGGCCGTTTAGGCCCCGCGGGATCGCGATTCTATACGGACGTATAGGATGGCCCCTCACTTCAGCTAACAGAAATCTACACATGTAGAATGGTGAACCAATCGTTAAGAATTTTACGCTGCCCCCATAAGAAATAAGCGGTAACGGGGGACTAAATGAATACGATCACGGCAAGTCTAGGTCATGAATTCGCGGTCGGAGCGGTCGCTAACGCCGTTCAGGGACGCGGTCTCACTCAACCAAAAGCCATCAATCCGGCCGTCGCGGCGAAGCAACGCGATGACGCGGATCTGCTCGAGCGCATCGCCGCCGGCGACAAACTGGCGATGAAGGTGCTGTACGCCCGGCACCACGTGCAAACCTACCGGTTCCTGATTCGCCTAGTCGGTGACGAGGCGCACGCCGAGGACCTGGTCAGCGAAGTGTTCTTCGACGTGTGGCGCAACGCCCACCAGTTCCAGGGCAACAGCCGGGTGTCGACCTGGATCCTGGCGATCGCGCGCTTCAAGGCGCTGTCCGCGCTGCGCCGCCGCAAGGACGACGAGCTCGATGACGACCACGCTGCCGCCATTGCGGACACGGCCGACGATCCCGAAATCGCCGTCCAGAAGAAGGACCGGGTCGCCATCATGCGCCAGTGCCTGAGCCATCTGTCGCTGGTGCACCGCGAAATCATCGATCTCGCCTACTACCAGGACAAGCCGATCAACGAAGTTGCCGAGATCCTGGGCGTGCCGGAGAACACCGTGAAGACGCGCATGTTTCATGCCCGCCGGCGGTTGTCGGAGCTACTGGCGCAGGCCGGTATCGATCGCACTTATCAGTGAGCGCCGGTCAGTGAACGCCGGTCAGTGAAAGGATAACAGCCGCGCTTCGGCGCGGCTGTCACCGCTGGCTGATGTTTTCAGCGCGTCAGTGCGAGATGTATTGCACGCCCGCCGAATAGGCGGCGCCGCCGATCACGCACGGTATGCCCAGCTCGATCTGCCCGGTGGCTGCCGCCACGACGCAGCCCATCGACAGCGCGCCGGCGCCGACCTGGCTCCAGCCGCTCAGCTCGCGCTTCGAGTTCGGGCCTTTCTGCTTGAGCTCGTCGATCGCGGCGAGCGACTCCTTGCGCATGCGCGTGGTGTCGACGGTGTCGGCGGTCTCGATCACGTCGTTGAGCACGACATTGACCTCCTTGGGCTGGCGCTTGGCCGCCCATTTGAGCATGTTGAGCAGGGTGAGATCGCGCACCGCGTTGCTGGCGAGCGTGAATTTGGCGGCGCTGCCGGCGGTCAGGTTGTCGACATTGTCCTTGTCGTTGGCGAGCGGCAACAGCTTGATGACCCGCCCGACCGAAATGTAGGTGCCGGTGGCGAGATAAGAGCCCCACAATACGTCGATCAGCTCGGGGCTTGGCTCCAGCATCACCGGCTTCTCGCGTCCATCGGTGAGCTGGAGAACGACTTTCACCTTGTCCATCATGCCGGGTTTCTTGGATTCATAGTCGATCTGGTCCAGCGTCGGCAGCGTGCCGTCGAGATATTTGTCGATCATGGCGCGGCGCATCGGCATGCGGTCGGCAAAGGTCGAGAGCAGGTCTTTCCAGTTCGGCAGGCCCGAATAGGCGATGGCGCGCACCAGGACCCAGTGGTCGGCCGGATCGATCGCCAGCATCTTGGCGATCAGCTTCTCGGCGCGGTTCGGATTTGCGCCCAGCACGCCGGCGATGAAGCCCACATAGGCGCCCGAGGTTTCGGCGTCCTTGAAGGCCTGCAGCGCGCCGAGCGTGCGGACGACGGTTGGAAGGCCGTCAGGATCGGGCCTGTCGCGATAGGCATTGATCCAGCGCAAAATGCCTTCGGTCGAATTGAGCGCCATGCTTGGCGGCCGCGCCGCGGTCGCCGGCGTGATGAGTGCGAGCGCAACGGCGAGCACGGCGAACAGACCGGTGACGGTGCGAGGCAAATATCCTGTGACCATGTCCCCTCCTGGGGAGAAGGTTGACGGCACGTGGTTGGCGATTTCAGAACGTGCGGCATCCCCTGGCGCGGCAATTGAGCAACGCGCCGGGGAAATTTGAAGGCCGCGCCGGCGCGAAATCGCGGCTGCGGTAAGGCACTTAATAATAGTTAACGATCACGGTTTTGCGCGTCCTGTCGATTTCAAACGCGCGTTTGAAGTCCGGCGCGGACCGCCGCGCCGGATTCCCGCCGCATTTTGCTTGACCGGCACTGCCGCAATGCATATAAATTACAGTCTCAGAACGAAGGGCACATCCGTGCGTACTTTTGCGACCTCGCTGATCCTCGTATCGAAGCGCACCGCCGGGGGTGGATAATCCACCTGCGAGACGTGGCGGTGCGCGACCCAGGGGCCCTTCGAGGCCCTTTTTTGTTATCTGAAATCCTGTTTGTGACCTGAAGTTCTGCCGACCGAATGTCCGAGCGAAAGAATGAGAGAGTGGAGCGGACCATGACAGAGATGACCGGCGCCGAAATGGTGATCGAGGCGCTCGCCGATCAGGGCGTGGAGCACATCTTCGGCTATCCCGGCGGCGCGGTGCTGCCGATCTATGACGCGCTGTTCCAGTCGCAGGATCGTGTCCGCCACATCCTGGTGCGCCACGAGCAGGGCGCGGTGCACGCCGCCGAGGGCTATGCGCGCTCGACCGGCAAGGTCGGCTGCGTGCTGGTGACGTCGGGCCCGGGCGCGACCAATGCGGTGACCGGCTTGACCGATGCGCTGTGCGACTCCATCCCGCTGGTCGTCATCACCGGCCAGGTGCCGACCCATCTGATCGGCAACGACGCGTTCCAGGAATGCGACACCGTCGGCATCACGCGGCCGTGCACCAAGTACAATTACCTGGTGAAAAACATCGACGATCTGGCCAGCGCGCTGCACGAGGCGTTTCACATCGCGTCGAGCGGCCGGCCCGGGCCGGTCGTGGTCGATATCCCCAAAGACATCCAGTTCGCCAAGGGCACCTACTCGAAGCCGAAGGAATTCCAGCACAAGGGCTATAAGCCGCGGCTCAAGGGCGATCCCGACAGGATCAGGCAGGCGGTCGAGATGATGGCGGCGGCCAAGCGGCCGCTGTTCTATACCGGCGGCGGCGTCATCAATTCCGGCCCCGCCGCGTCCGAGCATTTACGCGAGCTGGTCAAGCTCACCGGCTTTCCCATCACCTCGACTTTGATGGGGCTCGGTGCCTTCCCGGCCGCCGATCCGCAATGGCTCGGCATGCTCGGCATGCACGGCACCTGGGAGGCGAACTGGTCGATGCACGATTGCGACCTGATGATCTGCATCGGCGCGCGCTTCGACGACCGCATCACCGGGCGGCTCGATGCGTTCTCGCCCGGCTCGAAGAAAATCCATGTCGACATCGACCCGTCGTCGATCAACAAGAACGTCAAGGTCGATCTGCCGATCGTCGGCGATTGCGCCCACGTGCTCGAGGACATGCTGCGCACCTGGCGCGCGGTTTCGGCCAAGCCGGACAAGCAGGCGCTCGCCGCCTGGTGGGACCAGATCGCGAAGTGGCGGGCGAAGAAGTCGCTCGCCTATCGCGGCTCCAACGACATCATCAAGCCGCAATACGCCATCCAGCGGCTGTTCGAGCTGACCAAGGATCGCGACACCTACATCACCACCGAAGTCGGCCAGCACCAGATGTGGGCGGCGCAATTCTATCAATTCCAGGAGCCGAACCGCTGGATGACCTCGGGCGGCCTCGGCACCATGGGCTACGGGCTGCCGGCCTCGGTCGGCGTGCAGCTGGCGCATCCGAATTCGCTGGTCATCGACATCGCCGGCGAGGCATCCGTGATGATGACCATGCAGGAGATTTCGACGGCGGTGCAGTACGACCTGCCGGTGAAGATCTTCATCATCAACAACAAATATATGGGCATGGTGCGGCAGTGGCAGGAATTGCTGCATGGCGGGCGTTATTCGCACTCCTACAGCGAGGCGCTGCCGGATTTCGTCAAGCTTGCCGAGGCCTATCACGCCCACGGCATCCGCTGTGAGCGGCCGGCCGATCTCGACGCCAAAATTCGCGAAATGATCGAGATCAAAAAACCGGTGATCTTCGACTGCGTGGTCGATCCGGCGGAAAACTGCTTCCCGATGATTCCCTCGGGCCGCGCCCACAACGAGATGCTGCTCGGCGATGCTGCCGAGAGCGTCGAGGACGCCGTGACCGAAGCAGGCAAGATGCTGGTCTAGGAGAGTGCCGTGAACACGTCGACGTCGCATTACCCGTCCGCCGGCACGAGTGAGCGCATCGAGACCCGCACCCTGTGCGTACTGGTCGACAATGAGCCCGGCGTTCTCGCCCGCGTCATCGGGCTGTTCGCCGGCCGCGGCTACAACATCGACTCGCTCACTGTCTCGGAGACCGAGCACGAAAAGCATCTGTCCCGCATCACCATCGTCACCCGCGGCACGCCCATGGTGCTCGAGCAGATCAAGAACCAGCTCGACCGCCTGGTGCCGGTGCACCGCGTCGTCGACGTGACGACGGCGGGGCCGGCGATTCAGCGCGAGCTCGCCATGGTCAAGGTGCGCGGCAAGGACGAGCACCGCATGGAGGCGCTGCGGCTGGCCGACGCGTTCCGTGCCCGTGTGATCGACGCCACTACGGAAAGCTTCGTGTTCGAGATTACCGGCGCGTCGGAGAAGATCGAAAGTTTTATCGCGCTGATGCTGCCGGTCGGCCTGGTCGAAGTCTCGCGCACCGGCGTTGTCGCCATCGCGCGCGGGCCGGAGGGGATGTAGCCGCCACTTTGACAAATGTACGGTCATGCCGTACAATTATTCATGCATATCCGAAGCTTTCGACATAAGGGACTGAAGCGTCTCTATGAGACAGGCTCGGGTCGCGGCATTCGAGCCGATCTCGTGGCAAAGGTGGAGGACATTCTTCACGCCATCGAGCAAGCGCGACGCATCGAGCAAGTAGGATTGTTTCCGGGATGGAAACTACATCCTTTGAAGGGTACAAGGCGCGGCGAGTGGAGCGTTTGGGTGAGTGGCAATTATCGGATCACCTTTCGCGTCGAGGCGGAAGATGTGTCGGACCTCGACTTTGAGGATTATCACGGGAAGTAAGTCATGCCGATGAAGAGTCCCCCTCATATTGGCCGAGTGATCTGGCACGGTATTCTTGAGCCGCTAACCCTCTCCGTCACCAAGGCGGCCGAGGTGCTCGGCGTGCGGCGGGCGACGTTGTCCGACTTGGTCAACGGCAAGGCGGCGCTGACCGCGGAGATGGCGCTGCGGATTCACAAGGCGTTCGGCCCGGATGTCGACCACCTGCTGCGGATGCAGGCGGCTTACGATGCCGCGCAAATCCGCAAGCGCGCGAAGACGATCAAAGTGAAGCGTTACGTTGCCAAGGCGGCGTGAGATTCGGCTCTGGACCGCCGAGCGCTAGGCCTTCCCCGACAACTTCCCAACCAGCGTGGCAAAGCGGTCGACGAATCCTTGCAAAAACTTCTGCGTGGTCTCGTCGCCGATATTGCCCTGATCGTCGAACAGGTTCGGCTTGAAATTGACATAGGCCTCGCCGCCCATCAGCGTCATGCCAAGCCC
Source organism: uncultured Alphaproteobacteria bacterium (assembly GCA_963756245.1). GTDB lineage: Bacteria > Pseudomonadota > Alphaproteobacteria > Rhizobiales > Xanthobacteraceae > BOG-931. Next base: position 292,121 of record CAVWOI010000022.1, on the reverse strand, counting down.
GAGCATCACCGAGCGCAGATGCGCCTGTACCAGCCCGGTGCCCAGCGCGCCCGGCGTGGTGCCGGTGATGAAGCCGACCTTGCCGGGCCAGACGCTCTTGCCGAACGGCCGCGCGCCCCAATGCACCGCGTTGTTCAGTGCCGCCGGCATCGAACGATCATGCTCCGGCGTGACGATCAAGACGCCGTCGGCCTTGCTGATCTCGTCCTTGAAGCGCAGCACCTCGGGACCGGGATTGGCTTCGTTGTCCTGGTTGTACATCGGCAGATCGTCGATGCGCACGAAATGTGCGTCGAACTTGTCGGCGCCGAGCTTGACCAGCGCCTGGGCATATTTGCGGTTGATCGATTCCTTGCGGTTCGAGCCGACGATCACGGCGACGGTGGGCTTGGGCATGATTGAATTCCTTAGTTAGAATACGTAACTAGGGCTACTTAGGTGACTACGCGCAAGGGCGGCAAGAGGGAACATCGGTGAAACCTAGATACACGCATTTGCCCGCCGACTGCCGCGCCATCAGCGACGTGCTGGCCCGGGTCGGCGACAAGTGGTCGGTCCTGGTGGTGACGCGGCTCGGTTCGGGTTCGATGCGCTTCAACGAGCTGCGCCGCGCGATCGGCGGCATTTCCCAACGCATGTTGACGCTGACCTTGCGCGGGCTCGAGCGCGACGGCTTGGTCACCCGCACGGTGTTCCCCACCATTCCGCCGCGGGTCGATTATGCGCTCACCCCGCTCGGCCGCGATCTGTTGGAGCCGGTCTCGGCGCTCGGGGATTGGGCGACACGCAATCAGGCGAAAATCGCCCGCGCCCGCGAGAAGTTCGACGGCGCGGCGGCTTAGGTCCGGTGCCGCCGCGATAAGGGCGGGCTTGTCCTGCCGGCCCGCAGAACCTAGAAGCTTCCCGACAACAAACGGCCGGGCCCAATCCCTGGCCCCAGTAGGGGTGAGACCATGCGTGTTTATTACGACCGTGACGCCGACCTGAACCTGATCAAGGGCAAGAAGGTCGCCATCATCGGCTATGGCAGCCAAGGCCATGCCCATGCGCTCAATCTGCGCGATTCCGGCGTCAAGGAGGTCACCGTGGCGCTGCGCAAGGGCTCGCAAGGCGTCAAGAAGGCCGAGGGCGAAAAGCTCCCCGTCAAGGAGGTCGCCGAGGCCGCCAAATGGGCCGACGTCATGATGATGCTGACGCCCGACGAATTGCAGGGCGACATCTACCGCGATCATCTTGCCGCCAACATGAAGGAAGGCGCGGCCATCATGTTCGCCCACGGCCTCAACGTGCATTTCAATCTGATCGAGCCGCGCTCTGACCTCGACGTCCTGATGATCGCGCCCAAGGGGCCGGGTCACACCGTGCGCTCGGAGTATCAGCGCGGCGCCGGCGTGCCGTGCCTGTTGGCGGTGCACCGCGACGTTTCCGGCAATGCCCACGATCTCGGGCTGTCCTATGGCGCGGCGATCGGCGGCGGCCGCGCCGGCATCATCGAGACGACCTTCAAGGAGGAATGCGAGACCGACCTGTTCGGCGAGCAGACCGTGCTGTGCGGCGGCTTGGTCGAACTGATGAAGGCCGGCTACGAGACCCTGGTGGAAGCCGGCTACGCCCCCGAGATGGCCTATTTCGAATGCGTCCACGAGGTGAAGCTGATCGTCGACCTGATCTACGAGGGCGGCATCGCCAACATGAACTACTCGGTGTCGAACACCGCCGAATACGGCGAATACGTCTCCGGCCCGCGCGTCATCACCGAGCAGACCCGCGCCGAGATGAAAAAAGTCTTGGCCGACATCCAGTCCGGCCGCTTCACCAGGGATTGGATGCTCGAGAACAAGGTTAACCAGACCTCGTTCAAGGCGACCCGCGCCAAGCTTGCCGAGCATCCGATCGAGCAGGTGGGTGCGAAGCTGCGCGAGATGATGCCTTGGATCAAGCAGCGCGCGCTGGTCGACCGCAGCCGGAATTGATCTTGTAGCCCGGATTGAGCGAAGCGAAATCCGGGGCCTGCCGCGAGGGAAATCCCGGATTTCGCTTCGCTCAATCCGGGCTACGGGCAGCCGCCGCGACGCTATGTGACGGGCCCATGCACTTGTCATGACTGATTAAATACAGTTTTATGACAATGCGCCGTGTGCCGGGGCGAGGGTGGGTCATTTCCGGGCACGCGCGCGTCAGTCATGCGTGCCGTTCTCTTATCCTTAAGTCGTCGGTCTGGTGCGGCGGATCTTGTCGCCCGCTATGGCTATGGGCGGCTGGCGCTGGTCGCCGCCCCGCACATCATCGCTCTCGCCATCATGATCGCGACCGAAGCGCGGCCGGTCGAGATCGCGGCATTTCTGTTGGCCTGGGGAATTTTGAATTTCTTCTGGCTCGCGCTCACCCGCCGGCCGGCGGTCGCCGGCGCGCTATCGCTGGTGATGATGACGGTGTTGGTGCTGCTCTCCGACCTGAAATACCACGTGCTGATGATGACGGCGAATTTCGTCGACCTGATGATCATCGACACCGATACCGTCAGCTTCCTGTTCACCATCTATCCGGTGCTGCGCTGGATCGTGGCGCTGTGCGTCGTCGCGCTGCTGCCGCTGATGGTGGTCACGTGGCGCGCCGATCCGTTCCGCGTCCGCCGGCTGACCGCGGTCGCCGCGGTGCTGACTTGCGTTGCCGCGCTCACGGCGATCGAGAGGCATCTGCCGCTGCTGCCGTTCGAGGCGTTCTATGGCGGCAGCCAGGTGTCGTCCTTCGCCCGCTCCGGCGTCGATGCGATCTCGGAACTGCTGACCCACGGCCTCATGGAATCCGACGCTGTTGCCGCCGAGCACCTGCAGCCGGCTGGCGACGAAACCTGCGCGCCGGCAAAAAAGCCGCCGCATATCATTCTCATTCACGACGAGTTGAGTTTCGATATTCGCATGGCGCCGGGCATCAAAGTGCCGGACGGCTACGGCGCGCATTTCAAGTCGTTCGACGGCAAGGAGCGCAATTTCCTGGTCGAGGGCAATGGCGGGCCGAGCTGGTTCACCGAATACAACGTGCTGGAAGGCCTTTCGGCGCGCACCTTCGGCCGCTTCTCCTACTTCGTCACCCGCATTGCCGCCGGCCGCGTCGAGCGCGGGCTGCCGGCGGCGCTGCGCCGCTGCGGCTATCGCACGTTTTCGCTCTATCCGGCGCTCGGCGCCTTCATGAGCGCGAGGAGCTTCCAGACCACGACCGGCGTGCAGCATTTCTTCGATCAGCACGATCTGGGAACGAAAGATATCGAGCCCGACAGTTTCTTCTTCGACGCCGCGGCGCGGATGATCGGCCAGGAACATGCGCGCAGCCCGATGTTCGTCTTCGTCTACCTCGCCGCCAATCACTTCCCCTGGGACGACCGCTATCGGCCCGACCTGATGCCGCAGTGGAAGGATTTGGGCAACGTGCCGCCGGTCGACGAATATCTGCGCCGGCAGGCGATCAGCGCGCAGAACTATGCGGACTTTTTGGCGCGGCTGAAGCGCGAGTTTCCCAACGAACAGTTCCTCCTGGTGCGGTTCGGCGATCATCAGCCGGATTTCGCCGCGCACCTGATCGAGCCCGGCCTCGACGACCCGGCCATCGAGCGCCGCCTGATGGCGTGGGATCAGCGCTATTTCACCACCTATTACGCGATCGACGCCATCAATTTCAAACCGGCCGACATCTCCTCGGCGCTCGGTACTTTGGAAGGACCTTATCTGCCGCTGGTCGTGCAGGAGGCCGCCGGCCTGCCGCTCGATCCGTCGTTCGCGGCGCAGAAGAAGATCCTCGTGCGCTGCAACGGCTTGTTCTATGGCTGCGATAATGGCGCCGAGGCGCGCCAATTCAACCGCATGCTGATCGACGCCGGCCTGATAAAAAATCTCTGAGCGAAAATCCGTTTGGCTCGACGCCTCTCGGCGCCCATTGGAACCGAGGAATTTTTTGACGGCTTCGGGGTTGGTGTGCCCGTACCCGCCTTGATCTCGCACCCCCGGCCGCTACACTCCGGGCACTGTCACAATCGATAACAGCCACAATCGAAAAAAGGGAGGACTATTCATGCTTGCAAAGCGACATCATCTGTTTACGGCCGCGGCCGCAACGCTGGCGCTGGGCCTGTTCGGCACGGCAGCGAATGCGGCCGATATCTTTTCGCTGACATCGACGACGTTCAAGGACGGCACCCTGATGCCGAAGAAGGTCGCCAACAGTCACGAGAATGCGCCGACCAATGCGAACTGCGTCGGCGAAAACGTCTCGCCGGAGTTCTCCTGGACCGGCGTGCCGGAAGGCACCAAGAGCTTCGTGCTGACGATGTTCGATCCCGAAGGGCGCGCGCCATCCGGCGTCAGCCACTGGGTCGCTTACGGCATTCCGGCTTCCGTCACCGTCTTTGCCGAGGGCGAGGTCTCAAAGCCGTCTGACAAATACGTGGGCGGCAAGAGCACCCAAGGCGTCGGCTTCTATTCCGGCCCCTGCACGCCGCCCAACGCCACGGCGCACCACTATACGTTCGTTCTCATTGCCACCGACTTCGATCCGAAGGAACTGCCGCCCGGCCTGACCCGCGACGAGCTGATCGCGAAGTTCGGGCCGCCGCCCGCCCACGTCAAAGGCTCGACGGGGATGGTCGGTCTGTTCGTCAATCCATGGAAGATGTGAGTGCGTCTAGTCTTTGGCGCATTTGCCTGATGCCATCCGGCTGCGTCATCGCCATAATCAAGCGGCGATGACGCAGTCTTTTCCAACTCCCGAAATCTTCGACATCGATCGCGCCGAGATCACGCTGGAACCTTGGTCGTGGCTGTTCGCCAGCGACCGCAGCGTGGACATCGATCGATATTTTGCCGAACTGCAAAGCCGCCGGCCGGGCGTGTGGAATGGCCGCGTGCTGCTGCTCAATCGCTACGCCATTGCCGGGCGGGCGTTGCGCGGCGCCTGCTTCGAGACCGATTATTCGAGTTTTATCACTTGGCGCGACCGGGAGTTTCCCGATCCCAACGTCTATAATTTCTTCGCCGCGGCGGTGCTGCGCGCGGCCGACGGCGGTTACCTTCTCGGCGAGATGGCGTCCTATACGGCGGGGGCGGGGCGCAGCTATTTTCCGTGCGGCACGCCGGAGCCGGCCGACGTCGGCGCCGACGGCATGCTCGACCTTGGCGACAATCTGCGCCGCGAACTTTTGGAGGAGACCGGCATTGCCATCGCAGAGCTCGATGCCGAACCGGGATGGACCGCGGTGCGCGACCGATGTTTTCTTGGGCTGATGAAGCGGCTTAAGGCACGCCAAAATGCCGACGAGTTGCGCGAGCGGATCATGCGCCATATCGCCGGCGACAAGCATCCCGAGCTCGCCGACATCCGTATCGTGCGCGAGCCGGCCGATATCGATTCAAGCATGCCGCCCTCGGTGGTCGCTTATCTGCAACGGGAATGGACGCGGTGACATGGCCAAAAAGCGCAATCAGGTACCCACGAAGTTTGCTAAGATGAAGTTCGCCAAGATCCTCAAGCATTGCCGCATCGACAAGCCGCGGCATTTCAAGCTCGCCGACCACGATCCGGCAGAACGCTTCGGCCTTGCCACCGATATCGAGGACGTCACACGGATCCTTGCCGACGGCATGACCCGGATCGAGGAATTGCAGCAGCGGCTTTACGCCCAAGGGCGATGGGGCGTGCTGATCGTGCTCCAGGGCATGGACGCGGCCGGCAAGGACGGCGTGGTCAAGCATGTGATGTCCGGCATCGATCCGCAGGGCTGCGATGTGCATGCATTCAAGGCGCCCAGCGCCGAAGAATTGGCGCACGATTTCTTGTGGCGGATCGGCAAGGTCGTGCCGGCGCGCGGCCGCATCGGCATTTTCAACCGCTCCCATTACGAGGAAGTGCTGGTAGTGCGGGTGCATCCGGACATGCTGGAGCGGCAGAACCTGCCGCCGAGCGCCACCGGCAAGGACATCTGGAAGCACCGCTTCAAGGAAATTCGCGCTTTTGAGCACCATCTCGCGCGCAACGGCACGGTGGTGCTGAAATTCCACTTGCGCATTTCCAAGGACGAGCAGCGCAAGCGCTTCCTGGCGCGGCTCGACGAGCCGGCCAAGCGCTGGAAATTCTCCATGAGCGACGTCGCCGAACGCAAGCGTTGGGACGACTACATGGCCGCTTACCAGGACATGATCCGCGAAACCTCGACCGACTATGCGCCGTGGTACGTCGTGCCGGCCGACCACAAGCATGTGGCGTGGCTGGTCGTCTCCGCGGCGATCATCGAGGCGCTGGAAGGTCTTAAGCTCGAATACCCGAAGGTCACCGGCAAGGCGCTCAAGGAGCTCAAGAAAGCCGAGCGCGCGCTCCGGGCCGAATAACGCCGCCGCTGCGGACGCTTGCGCCGGCGCCGGCTTTTCCGCTACAACGACGCCGGTATCGGTCAGATTAACGCGGAATTCACCTTGATCCGCGACCTTTGGACCGCAACGAGGGTTTGGCAATGTCGACGCGCCGCGATTTCCGCGCGATGACCCGGGAGGCCGTGCAGGCCTCGGCCGGTGCTGCCCTCATTCTCGGCGGGCTCCTGCTGCTTAGCGCCCCCTGAGGGCCGGCTGGGCGTTTGCGCCTGGGCACTCAGGGGACCGCTGAAGCCACCGGAACCCACGAGCGCCCTGACCCGAAAGCGGCGGGCGCAAACGAGAAGGACCTAAATCATGAACCCGCCAGTCAAACCTGAGCCGGTCAAATCCGCACCGGCCAAATCTGTACTTGCAAAGTCCGAAAAGGACCGCGTCGTCATCTTCGACACCACCTTGCGCGACGGCGAGCAATGCCCCGGCGCCACCATGACGCATGAGGAGAAGCTCGAAGTCGCCGAGTTGCTCGACACCATGGGCGTCGACATCATCGAGGCCGGCTTTCCGATCGCCTCCGAAGGCGATTTCGCCGCGGTGAACGAGATCGCCAAGCGCACCAAGAATGCCGTCGTCTGCGGTCTGGCCCGCGCCGGCTTCAAGGACATCGACCGCGCCGGCGAAGCGGTCAAGCCGGCCAAACAATCGCGCATCCATACCTTCATCTCCACCTCGCCGGTGCACATGAAGTGGAAGCTGCAGCTCGAGCCGGAGAAGGTTTTCGAGATGGTGGTCGGCTCGGTAACGCGGGCGCGCGGCTATACCGACAATGTCGAATGGTCGTGCGAGGACGGCACCCGCACCGAGCACGATTTCCTCTGCCGCTGCGTCGAGGCCGCGATCAAGGCCGGCGCCACCACCATCAATATTCCCGACACTGTCGGTTATACGGTGCCGGAGGAATATTTCGCCCTGATCAAGATGGTGCGCGACCGGGTGCCGAATTCCGACCAAGCGGTATTCTCGGTGCATTGCCATGACGATCTCGGCATGGCGGTGGCGAATTCGCTCGCCGGCGTGCGCGCCGGCGCCCGCCAGATCGAATGCACCATCAACGGCATCGGCGAGCGCGCCGGCAATGCCTCGCTCGAAGAGGCGGTGATGGCGATGCGGGTGCGCAACGACGTGATGCCGTTCTGGACCGGCGTCGACGCCACCATGCTGACGCGGGCGTCAAAGCTCGTCGCGGCGGTGACCTCGTTCCCGGTGCAATACAACAAGGCGATCGTCGGCCGGAACGCCTTCGCCCACGAGAGCGGCATCCACCAGGACGGCATGCTCAAGCACACCCAGACCTACGAGATCATGATGCCGGCAGATGTCGGCGTGAAGCAGACCTCGCTGGTCATGGGCAAGCATTCCGGCCGCCATGCCTTCGTGCATAAGCTCGAAGAGCTCGGCTACAAGCTCGCCGCCAACCAGCTCGAAGACGCCTTCGTGCGCTTCAAGGCGCTGGCCGACCGCAAGAAGCATGTCTACGACGAGGACATCGAGGCGCTGGTCGACGAAGAGATCGCCACCTTCCAGGACCACATCAAGCTCGTCTCGCTGTCGGTGATCGCCGGCACCCGCGGGCCGCAGCGCGCCACCATGAAGCTCGACGTCAACGGCAAGACGATGCTCGAAGAATGCGAGGGCAACGGCCCGGTCGACGCGGTGTTCAACTGCATCAAGGCGATGATGCCGCACGAGGCGGTGCTGGAGCTTTACCAGGTGCACGCCGTGACGGCGGGCACCGACGCGCAAGCCGAGGTCTCGGTGCGGCTGTCGGAGAACGGCCGGGCTGTGACCGCGAAGGGCGCCGATCCCGACACCTTGGTCGCCTCGGCCAAGGCCTATCTCGCCGCCCTCAACAAGCTGATGGCCCGGCAGCTCCGCGGCCAATCGGACGAGCGCCGCCTGCACTCGACGGATGTGGGGTAAGAACCTTCTCGGTCATCAAATAAATAAAAAGGGCCGCTCGCGAGAGCGGCCTTTTGCGTTGAAGGGGATTTCCGAAGGCTGCGTGCCGTCAGTGCAAGTGGTAGTTCAATCCGACGCGCACGATATTGTCGTTGACATGGGTGCTCTGTGGAATCGGCGCAGAGTTGTTGGTGAACGTGCCGAAGTCTACGAAGAGATATTCGAGCTTGACGGTCCAATTGCCGCTCACCACGCCCTCGACGCCGCCGCCGGCCGCGTAGCCGACCTTGGTGGTGTTGAAGTTCGCGGTCGCCGCTGTGGCGCCGATGGCGGCGAACCCGGCAGGGACGGGGAAGACGGTGGTGACGATCTCGTTGCTGTGAATTCCGCCATAGGCGAGACCTCCGGTGGCGTAGAGCAGCCACGTCGGAGTCGCGAGAATGCCGGCTCGTGCCCGCACCGTGCCGAACCACACGAGCCTTTCCTGGTCGCTCAGGGTGATGCTGGGCGCCAGGGTGCCGGCAAGGGTGCAGCCGAAGCCGCAGGAGGCAGGGACGTTCGTCGTCGCCGTGCCGCGCTCGCTGCTGCCCTGGATGTCGGCCTCAAGACCAAGCAGCCAGTTGCCGGAATGCCAATTGTAGCCGACTTGGTCACCGCCGATCACGCCGTTGAGCTTGGACGACATGGAAGAAAACAGGAAGCCGTCATTCGTCGTGTCACGGACGCGGCCGAAGCTGCCGCCGACGTTCAAGCCAACGTACCAACCGCCCCAGACGTCCACGGGCGGCGGGGGTGGCGCCTTGAGTTCCATATCGGCGGCGCTGGCCACGTCGACCGCGGCGAAGGCGGCGAGTGCGCTCATTGCCAAGAGAAGCTTTCTCATTGGACCTTCCCCGCAGGGGTTGGGGATGCCGTCGCGACTAGAACGCGCATCGGCAAAAATAGCAAATAAGGAGGGAAATTCTGTGACCCCTCGGCAACATTCCGGAAAAATAATTCAGTTTAAGCCGATCCCGCTTGACCTCCGGTCAGACACGCACGTTTGCCGCCGTCGCATTCATGCGACGCATGTTGGGGCGAGCCATCTCTGCAATTCAAAATGAAAAGGGCCGCCTCGCGAAGCGGCCCTTTCGCCATGACCGATGCGTTTCGCTTAGTGGAAGTGCCAGTTCACACCGGCTCGCAGGACGTTGTCGGTCACGTGCGAGTTGATGCCCAGCGCAGCCAAGGTCCCGACGCCGACGAAGGCGTCATTGATGTGGCCATAGTCCATGTAGAGGTATTCGACTTTTGCGCTCCACTGCTTGGCAAACATCCACTCCGCGCCAACGCCTGCCGTCCATCCGGCGCGGTCGTTGTTGACGGTTGAGGACGCTGCCGCTGTCGCCGTCCCGCCCGGAGTCATAGCGACGGCGCTGATGGCGGCGGTGCTCCTGATCTCAGCATAGGCCAGACCGCCGGTGACGTAGAGCAGCCAATGCTCGCCAGGCAGGACGCCCAGCCGACCCCGCACTGTGCCGAACCACGGCATCTTTTGCGTCAGGGTTCCAGTGGTGGTGACTGTGGTGACCGCTACGCCCGCGAAAATTTCCGTAATCGGCGGAAAAGTCGCTGAACCGCGCTGGCCGGTGCCCTGGAAATCGGCCTCGAGGCCGAGCAGCCAGTTCCTGTTGATCTGCACGTTGTAACCGATCTGGGCGCCACCGAGCACGCCGTCCATGTGCTGCGAGCTGGTGAACGGCACAAAGGCGGGGTCGGGATCGCTATAATACGTCCTCGATCGTCCCCAGCTGCCGCCAAGATTCAAGCCGACATAGCCGCCGGTCCACTCGTCCACCACCGGCGGAGGCGGCGGCGCCTTGAGCGCCAAGTCGGCCGCGCTGGCTGCGTTGATCGCGGCAAGGCCGATAAGAGCGGTCGCTGCCAAAAGAAACTTATTCATGGGTGCCTCCCGGTCCGGGGCGTCTGCCATCAGTCGGCAGAGATTTTACGTTAGCAAACCGGTGAACCGATTCCTGTGATACTTCGGCAACGTTCCGGAAAAATGCGCGATCGGCTGGCTGGATGGCTTGGCCGTTGGCGATCGCGGGAATTCGCAACGGTCGTCATGAGTTAGAAGCGCGATCATCAAACCAAAAGGGCCGCTCCAGAGAGCGGCCCTTCGTCTTGGCGGAAAGCTTTTCGTTCAGTGGAAGTGGTAGTTCACGCCGGCCCGCAGGACGTTGTCGGTCACGTGCGAGTTGATCCCCAGCGTGGCGATGCCGCCGACGCCGACGAAGCCGTCACTGAGGTGGCCGTAGTCCATGTAGAGATATTCGACTTTCGCGCTCCACTGGTGGGCGAACATCCACTCCGAGCCGACGCCGACGGTCCACCCGGCGCGGTCGTTGTTGACGCTTGCCGAGGTCGCCACTGTCGCCGTACCGCCCGGGGCCGCAGTGGTGGCGTTGACGGCGGCGGTGCTCCGGATCTCCGTGTAGGCCAAGCCGCCGGTCACGTAGAGCAGCCAATTGCTGCTGGGCTCGACGCCAAGCCGGGCGCGGACAGTGCCGAACCAAGGCATCTTTTGCGTCAAGGTTCCCGTCGTCGTCGTCGTCACGACCGCCGCGCCGACAATTGTTGTCGTAATTGGCGGGAAAGTCGCCGAGCCGCGCTGGCCGGTGCCCTGGAAATCGGCCTCAACGCCGACCACCCAGCTTCTGTTGAACTGCCAATTGTAGCCGATCTGGGCGCCGCCGAGCACGCCGTCCATGTGCTGCGAGCTGGTGAATGGCGCGAACCCGGTGCCGGCGCCGGAGTAATAGGTCGATGACCGTCCCCAGCTGCCGCCGAGATTCAAGCCGACATACCAGCCGGTCCATTCGTCCACGATCGGCGGCGGCGGCGGCGCCTTGAGCGCCAAGTCGGCCGCGCCGGCCGATTGGATCGCGGCAAAGGAGGCGAGCATCGCACCTGCGAAGAGAAGCTTTCTCATCGGATCGTCCCCCGGTTCGTAGCAATGGCACCATCGAAAAGCGATTGAACACTAGCAAATCGGCAACCCGATTCCTGTGATACTTCGGCAACATTCCGGGAAAAACGCCGATCGGTCGGCTGGAGGGCTTGACCGCTGGCGATCGTTGGGGAATCGCCAACATCGCCCGTGGGTTAGGGTCCGATGGTCGGAATGCTGCGGGATCGCCGCTGCGGCGCGGCGTGGTCCGATTTGTCCGACAAGGAAATTCGGCCTGTCGTGAAATGAAATCGGCGCGGTTCCACGCGACTTGGCATTCGCCCGCCGACGCGCTTGCCCGCTCCCACCCCTCGCTATATCTGCGCCAGGGCGCCGCTCCCATCGGAGCGGCTTCTTTGTCTGAGCGCCCAGTCGGCGCTTGTCGCAGGTTGATGTGCCTGACCGCGTGTCGTTCTCCGGTTAGGACGCATAGCTCAGTTGGTAGAGCAGCTGACTCTTAAATTGAAGAAATTGTTTTTGCGCTGTTCTCATAGCTATCGAAGGCACCGTCCCCGGCTGCATCGGAACGCCTCTGCCTATCGCCGAGCGCTTATCGATTATGTGAGCGCTGTTGCTTCGGGCGCAGAGCGAATTTATGACCTTCACACCTACCTTCCCGAGATGCGCAAGGCGATGCTCGCCTGCGAGCCGAGCCAATGCGAAATTTTGCTCAGGATGCGGCCGAGCGATGGGTAGCATGCGGCGCCTGATCCGGTGCCAGTTCAGGTAAGACGCGCACGTCCGTCGATTGCCGTGCTGATCTGTTCTGGCGAAATGTTGAGGAGCGCCACACGATAGGGGCGCAATTCATGAATGTAGGCGTCGCGTTTATCACTCGAGAACACGATTATCCTCGCCATCGGAATGACTCTGATGAGCCGCTGTCCGATCTCATCGCTTTCGCCGGGGTTGAGGCTGATCAGAACGAGCTCCGGCCCGATGAAACGTAACTGATCTTCCAGCGAGTCGCACATCTTCAGCTCACCGACGATTTCGAGAGTGGTATGCTTGGCCGTGGAGCGCCTGACGATGTCGCGGAATATCGGCGACATCCCGATCAGTGCAGTTCGGATTGCAACCACAATCTTGTTCCTTTGAGCATACGATTATGATGCCAGCATTGCGGCGCCGGTGAAATCCATCCGATTGAGGAAATGAGATTGACCGCCCGTCAGAGCGCCGATTTAGAACGGACTAATTTGGTTTTCCCGTATCCAATAGGCGATTTGGCCTCGGCGCCGAAGCTGTAGCTTTCCCAAAAGGTTATGAACGTGAGATTTTGTAGTGGACAGCTCGATATTCAATTGGCGCGCAATTTCCTTGTTGCTCAATCCCGCGCTCACCAGCCGGCTGATTTCGCGTTCGCGCGTTGTTAGAATCGGTGCAACCTTCGTGTGATTCCTTTCATCGCGAGCCTTCGCTCCGACGGCGACGCGACGCATCAATCCGGACGCCACCCGGCCGGAACAGATTTGCTGCCCCTGGACGACATCGGCAAGCAGGCGAACGAGATCGCCAAGCCCGGCAGTGGCGGGTATGTAACCCGCCGCACCTGCTTCCGCCCAAGCAACGATGTTTTCCTCCGTTTCCATGACGGCAAATACCACGACCCGCACGGCAGGGGCGATAGCGCGTATATCGCGGATTGCTGCGGTGCCATTCGGAAAGGCGGCGTCAAGCAGGACGATTGCCGGACGAGACTGATCCACTGCGGCCAACATCTCATCGACGTTCGCGGCAAGTCCCACAACTGAATGTGGTGGCTCGCGCTTAAGCGCCTCCGCTAAGCCTTCGCGTAAGAAGCGTATTTCGGAGACGATCAATACGGGCCGATCGAAGATGCCGTCAGATACGCCTCGCCCTGCACTGTGCGTGACCACGACAGAGCCTCCGCCACGTCAACAAATCCGCTGCGCTGGAGGGCCTTAAATTGCCCAGAGTTGCTTATAACAGTGGTTGCAACCAATTTTCAACACACCGCTCGTGCCCTGGCAAGATGCAATCTGGTCTAATCCTTTTGATGGAATGTGCCTAATCCGGTCGCTCCATCTCGGCTGCATCCTATGACGCCTAGATGCGACATCTGAAACTGAGAATACTACCCAAGTTGGCATCGGCATGCCTCCGATGAATTGACAGTGGGTTCGCGATGCCGGCTTCCCACGCCTTGAGTTAATCGCGATACAGCAAGAGGCCGACACATGTTGCAGACATTGCAAGCCGTGGATGCGACTGAATACGAGGAACGCGCGATTGCTGAAACCCCGTTCAATGAAGCTCCGGTATACGAAAGCCAGGAAGAGCCATTGCGGGAGGCGTCGATCAGCGAGGCGCGCGGTGGATTCTCGGAATCGTGGGAATTGCAGACGCCGTTTATCTCGCCTGAGGCGATGGAGGCAGGAGAGGCCGGTTCTGCTCCGTCCGCCGAGGTCGCGAGCCTTGCAGAACTCGCGAGCGAGCTGAAAGACAGCGAATTCCGCGAGGCGCTGGAACAGCTTGCCGACGAAGCACTGGAGATGCACGCGGACCAGCTTGCCGGCGAGTATGGCGACCGTGAGTCGCGCGATCTTGCCGCGGAACGTCTGCTCAACGAGCATTTCCAACCGCTTGCCGCGCAGACCGAAGCAATGCTCGATCGCTTTCTGGGACGTGTCGAGGGTTACGAGACCGAGGCGCTGACCGACATGGAGATCGAGCGCATCGTCGGAGAGGTCTTACCGACGAGTCAGCCGATGTCCCCCGCGTCGGAGCAATTCCTCGGCGGCCTCGTGCGCAAGGTCGGCAAGCTGGTCTCCTCGGCCGCAAAGACCGGCCTTAAGCTCGCCGGCAAAGGGCTTGCCCTGGCCGGGAAGCTCGCGCTCGGACCGCTGCTCGGTCCACTGAAGAAGCTGGCGCGGTTTCTGCTCGGTCACGTGGTGAAATGGGCGCTCAACAAGATCCCCGCGAGCCTGCGACCCCTGGCGCAGAAGCTTTCCGACCGTCTGTTCCATGCGTTGGGCGAGACCCATGAGGGCGAGGCGGAGCAATATGAGCAGACCGAGACCGAAAATGTCCCGACCGCGCCGGACATCGGCCGCCTGGAAGCGGAGTTCGATCTGCACGCGGCGCAGCTTCTGCTGACACCGGACGAAACCGAAGCTGACCATCTGGTGACGACCTACGGAGAATCCGCCGACCAGACCGATGCCTCGCCGCTGCGGACGCTCGACCGCGCCCGCGCAGAGCTCACCGTGGGGCTTTCACGACTGCAGCCGGGCGAGAGCGCACAGCCTGTCATGGAGCAGTTCTTGCCGGCAATTGCGGCGGTTTGGCCGGCCGTCAAGGCTGGCATTGCGATGGTGGGGCGGCCAAAGGTGGTCAAGTTCGTCGGTGGCTTGCTTGCGAACCTGATCAAGCCGATGCTCGGCGCCGACTCCGCCAACATGCTGGCGCCCGCCATCGCAGATGTCGGGCTGAAGCTTTTCGGTTTGGAGGCCGGTGAGGTCGATTCGCACGCGCTTGCAAGCGAGGCACTCGCCGCCACAATTGAGGAAACAGCCACCAGCCTGGGCGAATTGCCACCGCACGTATTCGAGAATGAAACGCTCCTCGACGCAGCTGTTCGCGAAGCCTTCGAAGGCGCGGCGGCAACATACTTCCCCAGCACGCTGATCAAGCCAGAGCTGCGCGAGACCGCCGACGGCCACGGCATGTGGTTGCGAATGCCGGTCGGCTCGGAGCAAAAGCGTTACGCCAAGTACAGCCAAACGCCGGCCGTGACGATCACACCGCGCACGGCCGCCACGGTGCAGACTTTCGGGGGCAACACATTACAGGACCACCTGCGCGACCGGATGGATATCCCGCCCGGACGTACCATCAAGACCAACGTGCGGCTTTACCAGGCGACGCCGGGAACGCGCGCCGCTACCATCGCGCGGGCCGAAGGCATCCGGCCGCAGGACCTGCATCCGCTCACGCCGCAGGCCGCGGGCGCGCTGCTTGGCGGCCATGCCGGTCTCGGGTCTCACCCTGCCCCGCCAGCGCATCTTGCCAGTCCGCACAAGCTCCATATGCGTCAACGCCTCTACTACATCGAGCCGCCCAATGGCCGGCAACACCTCCATCATCGGCATCACGCGCGGCTTGCACGTACGGAACTCGTCATCAATCTGCGCAAAGGAGAAATCCGCATCTGGCTCTATTTGACCGAGCGGCTCTGCCAGCACATTTCCGCGGAGCTCGGGAAAACCCGCAACGCCACCACCGCCTTTCGTCTCGTCAAGCCGTTGGTTCAGCGGGCGGCGCACATGCTCAAGGCGGTGATTCTCGAGCGTCACATGCCGCCGACGCTGCGCGTGATCAGCGAAACGCCGAACCTCGATGCCCGGGTGCCGGCCTGGTTGACGGCAATCGCCGCTCAACTCGGCGCAAAGATTGACGAATGGGCCTCGCTCCAGGTGGCGCAATATCTCAGCAAGAATGCCGAGGAATTTCGACGCATCAGTGCAACGCATCATGACGGCGCGACCTTGCGCATCACCATGACGCAAATCCCTGGTATCGCGACCTTGCGCCTCGTGGCCCAGGGCAAGCAACCGCAGGCGCTCAATGGAGCGGCTTGGCTCAAAGGCACGCCCGATTTCGCGGTCGTCGCCCACCCGGGCTATGCGATAAAATGAGCGATAACCGACCGACAGACCCAGCCGACTCGGCGACGTTGAGCTTGCGGCGCCAAGTGCTTCGTCAGCTCAGTCATTGGGAAGGCGCCGCCGAACGGTTGGACGATTTCGAAGCCACCGCGACGCCGGCTGCTTGGGCAAAACTCGAGAGCTACGTCGGTGTTACATTGCGTGGCGAGCTGAAGGAGGCCCGCGACCAACTGAAACGCGAAGCCGCGGCCGTGCGTGCCGGATTCGCGGCGGCGCGCGGCCGTCCCGAGCTCGATCGGGTCGCCAATCAGGTGGCTCGCCTGCGCGACCGGTATTTGCAGACCGAGCTTCTAGTCGACTTCTACGTCGACGCCGTACGATCGCGCGGCAATCCCGAGGTTGGCGCTCAGCTGCGGGCGTGCGACGTGATGGCCGAGCGCGCGATCGTGACGGCATTGGAGCCGCTTCGGCTGACGACTCCTCCGATCCTGACCTACTTCAAGCCAGGGGTCGGTGCCTCGATCCTGAGGATCGGCACGCGACTTTGGGACGGCTCATTGAGTCGGATCGCTGCCATCAAAATAACTTGGCACAACCGTTTCCGGACCACCGCGCTGGTCCATGAATGCGGACATCAGGTGGCTGGACTCACCGGCTGGAACGAGGCGTTCGCGCGTGCGCTTCGCACCGGGCTTACCGGGGCGCCGGCCGGGATTGCCGAACAAGTGGCGGGCTGGGCGAGCGAAATCGCCGCCGACACTTTTGCGTTTGCGCACACCGGCTACGCCGCCGTCGCAGCGCTGTCCGACGTCGTCTCCGGCCGCGGCGCGCAGGTATTTCGCTTCATACCCGAAGACGTGCATCCGATCGCCTATCTGCGCGTGTTTCTCGGCGTCGAAATGTGCCGGCGCTTTTATGGCATCGGACCGTGGGACGAACTGGCCAACGCGTGGCGCGATCTGCATCCGCTCCGCGACGCACCGCCGCTTGCCGGCGAGTTGGTGAAGGCGATCAGCCCCTTGTTGCCGCGCGTCGTCGATCTGGCGCTGCTGACCCCGCTGCCGTGTTTCAACGGGCGGCGACTCGCCGACCTCGTCGATCCGCAACGCGTCGCGTCGGGAGCGCTGCGCCTGATGGAGCGCAACGCCGGCGCCGCCGCATTCAATTCGAGCCATTGGATCTGGACCGAGTGCCTCCGTCTTACCGCGCTGTCAGGCTTGCGCTACGCGATCGAACCGGAATCCGCGCGCGCGATCATTCAGCAGCAGGAAGATTGGATGATCAAGCTCGGGACCATGACGGCGACGCAACGGGCGGCTTGAAGGAAGGAACTGTCACATGCCGAAAAGGAGACGGGGAATGGCCGACACCGACAATTCGGACCAGGACAGCGAAGAACTCCATACCAAGTTTATTCAGTCGCAAATGCAGGCGCAACAGGACGTTCTCGATGCCATGACCGGCAAGCTCACCAGTGAGCAGCTGGGCGTTCTCGCGCAGTTGGACCGGCTGCGACGACTTCTCCGCACCGACGAACTGCAGCCCCTGCTCGAGTTCCAAAGCGGTGTCAGCCGCATCTCCCCCGTCTGGCCGAGACTGGCCGGCTGATTAAAAGCGCACACAGCTTCGAAGCTATTTGGGAGTCACGTCCATGTTCCTTCAATTGGTAACGCCCCCCTTTCCTCCCGGACCACCGCCGGTGGCTACTCTATCCGCTCAAGCGCGGCAGCATGCGGACAGCTTATTCCTGTATCATCCCTTGCAAATTACCGCGCTGGTCGAGACTTTTTGGCGGCATCGCTACAACGCCGTCAGCGGGACTACCCCGCATTCACCGTTTGTGCCATGGCCGACGAAGTTCACCCGTGAGATTTTGCACGACGACTATTTGCTTGGATTCGATTTCTCGTCGAACAACGGGTTTCCTCTGAGCGAGTTTCTGCCCGGAAATTTCACACCGCCGATGCAGCAGCCCGGCATACACGGGTCGGCATCACACCCGGCGCAAA
This sequence comes from uncultured Alphaproteobacteria bacterium, assembly GCA_963756245.1. GTDB lineage: Bacteria > Pseudomonadota > Alphaproteobacteria > Rhizobiales > Xanthobacteraceae > BOG-931. The sequence continues at coordinate 274,177 of CAVWOI010000022.1, read as the reverse complement.
CCAATTGGGATCATCTCATCTACGCCTATCTGATCGAAAACACCCGCATCTTCGATATTTTCAGCAAAGTGCTGGAAACCTACATGTACGGCGAAAATCTGCCGGTTCCGGACTTCGCGACCCAACAATTCTTGCGCAATACCGAGTATCTGATTTACGGCGACGGCATGCCGGCCATGGTCTGGACCACGGCAAGCCGGCTGCGCCGCGACGAGATCGCCAACCGGATGACGGTTTATTATTGGATGTTCGGCATCGATCTGGCCCACGCGCAGGACCTTGCCGCCGCTCACCCCTACATACGGCCCGAGGCGTCGAACCGCGAATTCATACCGACCTTCGAGTCCTTCGCCAGCGAGGTGTGGAAGGGAATCGAGAACGCGACCAATACCAGCGGCGTCAAGGTGACCGACGACGAGGCGATCGCAACCGCGGCGCGCCGAATCTTCGACATGATGGCGACCCGGCGCCTGAATGGCAACTTGTCACGGGAAGAGTTCAGGGCGGTGACGCTGATGTCGTGGCTGCATCTCGCGGTGATGTACGACTCCGCTTTCGTCCGCTGGCTGAGTGCGAGTGGTTCGAGCCCCGAGCAGCGATTGCAGAAAATCGCGGAACGCGTCGGCATGTCGGCGCACAGCAAGAGCAAGGCGCTGTTCGATCTGTCGCAGCCATTCTCGTTTCTGCTGCAGTCGATCGAAACACATTTCTACAATACTCCGGCAAATGTTCCGTTGCTGTACACGCCCGGTCAGCCGATCGAGCGCATCGCCGAGAAAGTGATCGACAACTATTATCTGGCGACCGGGCGCGATCTGAAGGCATCGCAGGTGGCTGTGACGCAACGCGCTGCAAATGTGCGTCAACCGCCGCGGCGCACGCAGCCGCCCGCGTTGCCGGCTCCGGCGGCGGCTGCCCGGGCTCACCCTGGCGGCGCGCTGCGGGGCAACGGGCACGCGCCTTCGTAGGCGCGCACGGTGTCGGCGTGCTTTGTCCACTGCGACGCGTGCGCTCGGAGAATGAAAGCTAAATCCTTCGCGGATGAGTACGGTTCGATGACGAACGACAGCACGGCTTTGGCGGCGGAAGGTCCCTTCATGTTCCGGCAGGGCGGCGCGCTCGCGGGCGAGAGCGGTTTTGCGGCGGTGCCGGATCCGGCTTTCCATCAATCCGAGCAATTCGAGAGCATGCAAAGCGGTCTTGCGGCCGCTGATGGGCCGGCGCACGAAGCCCCGCTCGCGGAATCGCTGGAGCTCGATCCCTATGCGGGGATTCGCCCGGCTCTGTCGCCTGAAATCGCGCACCTTACGGCGGACGAGTTCAGCTCAACTTTCGGACGCACGCCGGCGGTGGTCGCGCTGCATTGGCTGCTGGCGTCGAGCGAACTGCAACATGCAGCGCTGGCCGCCTTGCTCGGCAGAGCAGGCGCGCGGTCGGTTCGCGTCAATCGCTCGCACATGCCGATCGCTCGCTACCTGCGCCTCGTTTCGCGATTGTGTCGCGAGACTGCCGAGCAAACCGAGCAAGGCTTCGGCGAAGTGCCGGCCGGCGCCGAGCGCCCCGCCGCCGAGTTCGAGGGTGCGTCATTTCACGGCTACGAACCTGAAACGAGCTTCGAGGACGCGGCGCCCGGCGCTTCGCCGGTGACGATCGGCGGATCGGTGGGGCGCGGCGGTCAAAATCGGCCCGACGACGTGAGGGTGGTGCAGACGCTGCTGAATCACAATATGCCGAGCCCGCTCAATCTTTTGGACGTGAACGGAACCTGCGGACCGCAGATGGTCTTCGCGATCGAGACCTATCAGAGCAAAAATCTTGGCGCGGCTCATCCCGACGGCAAAGTCGACCCCGGAGGTGCCACGTTCCGCGCACTGAGCGGAGCGGCTCCGCAGGCATCGCCGGCGCCGGTTTCGGCGCCCGGCAAAAAATACACCGACAACCCCAACGAAATTACCACCCAGACCACGACACCGACGCCACGCGCGGTCGTGGATATGTTGCTTTCAACATGGCCTGCGCTGAACGACAACGGCGCCCGCACGCTGACGGCTCAATTCGTGGCCGAAACGGGCGGCGGCAAATACTGCTTTAACTGGAACCTGGGCAATGTGAAGGCCAAGGCAAGCGAACCTCACATGTATTTGCGAAATGTCTGGGAATGCTTCTCGCAGGCGAAGGCGAATGCCGAAGTGGAAAAATATCCAAACTCGGCCCGCATTCCGACGCCGGAGGAAATCAAACAACACGGCTGGAAATGTCCGGATACCGTCGTCGTCTACTCTCCGCCGCATCCGCAATGCCGCTTCCGCGCCTATGCGTCGCTTCAGGACGGCGCACAGCGATGGCTTGGCTTGCATCAGAGGATAACCCGGAACAACCCGGACTACCTCACGGCATTGAATGCCGGCGATGTCGCCGCCGCCGCCCACGCGTTGAAGCAGGCTCGATACTATACGGCCGGCGAACAACACTACGCGGCCGTGATGGCACAAAAGAAGAAGGAAGTGGACCGCGCGCTTGGATGACTGGGTGTAGGCGCGCCTGTCGCAGCGCCGCAGCGGCGCCCGCGATGAGTAAAAAAAGCACCCACCGAAATCGCGTTGCGCGCGCAAGCGCCCGAACCTGGGCGTCTATCCACCGCAAGGGGTTTGGATTTGAAGACGCTTGTGTGGACGCGGGGCAGGACGTTGCCACTCTCGAGCCTTGAGAGCCGACGACGCCGTCCCAAGTGCGGCTCGCGCAACATCGTCGTGCTGTTTTAAATGCCGACGAATGCGACAATCGCTCGACGAATATAGCCTTGCCCCTGATCCCAACGGCCGCTATATGCAGCACTGGATCGCCGCCGGGGTAGGCGGCTTTCTTTTCGCTAACCCGGTGCCAAATCGGTGCCGCGAAAGAACGGTGGAAGTACCTAACTTACTGTAATCGTTGGGTTAGGGCGCATAGCTCAGTTGGTAGAGCAGCTGACTCTTAATCAGCGGGTCCAAGGTTCGAATCCTTGTGCGCCCACCACATCAATCAAGCACTTAGGCCGATTTCAATTTAGCATTTCGACAAGTTGTCAGCGGCTCATTTCGACAAATTCCCCCCTTTCGTTCTTGCTTCAAGTCTCTTGCGCGCGCCCGAGCGGCGCTGACGCATCGTGGCTTTCGTATAAAGCGCAGTCATCGCCGCTGTCTTGTGCCCGCTCAACGCGCGGAGTTGGGTATCGGTGAGATCTGCATTGCCACCTTCGGTATTGCCGGCATGGCGCAGCCCCATGAACTTGGCGCTGAAGTCGATACCGGTTGCGGCACGCATTGCAGCCACGCGGTGGCGAAAGTAATCCACTTTCCAAGGAAGGCGCACTTTTCGGCGTCGCCGGCTATCAGTAGCCACGCCGGCGGCGGGCATGCGCAGTGGCGGGCGGCCCGATGCTGCAGTCGATGCCGGGATGATAATTGGAGTCGAGCCATCCGGCGCTCTCAGAACCGTAATAGGGACGATCACCGAAACATTGCCGCTCTTGCGCCAATGCGGCCGAGGTTGCGCTCAACAGCAGTCCCATTGCCACGACAAGTTTTGTTATGCTCACGGTTAAATCTCCTCTAGGTCCGGGTTAATGTGTCGTGCTTGAAAATAAACCGCTGGCTCTCCGGCGCTATTAAATTGCCGTTCAGAAAACTAAATTCGGTTTTATGCAAAGAGGGGCTTGCGTGACCCGAATGTCGGCGTGAAAGAAAGGGCGGTTTCAATGACCTCCCAAAAACGGTGTGATAAAGGGTTTTCTATTCTACCGGTTTAAATCTCTGTACCCGCCGGCCCCAGTCGGTCTCAGCCACGTAAACGTTGCCTTTTGAATCGACGGCCAGTGTGTGGGCGTGGGTAAATTCGCCGATCTGATGGCCAGGGCGGCCGAAACTTGAGAGAACTTCGCCACTCTCACGATCGAGAATCTTCACCTGTTCGTCGCCACCATCGGCCACATACATGTGTCGCTGTTCGCGGTCCGGAGAAAATCCGATCCACCAAGTGGTCCCCCAATTGTCGGGAAGCTGCGTCCTCTTTTAATCCAGATATTTTTTTTGAAGTGTCCCAATTTATCGAATACTTGGATTCGATCACCCTGCCGGTCGCAAACATATACGAGTTCGTCGTTCCCAAGAGCTACGCAGTGCACGACCTGCATAAACGCACCACCAACACCCGCATCCGCGTCCTCTTTTGTGCCCTGATGCCTCCACTGCCTGAGGAATTCTCCATTCCGGTTGAAAACTGCGATACGACTGTTGCCATATCCGTCGGCGACGAAGACATCGCCATTTTCCGGATCGACGGCGATATCGGAAGGCATATAGAACTGCGTGTGGCTTGAGTTTATGGGTCGTCCTCTGAGAGTGCCGTCAGAGGTATCCACAACGCCCCGCTTGCCGATTTGCATCATCAGCTTTCCGTCGTGGCTGTATTTCTGAATGATTCCGTCGCCGTTGCCGGCAGTCCAGAAATTGTTTTCGCGGTCGATTATGCAGCCGTGAGTCGTGTTCGGCACCGTTTCCCAGTCGCCGAAGCCGTTCACGACTTTGCCATCGGCATCGAACTCGATGAACGGCGGGGCCTGCCGGGAGACGTCAGCCTCCTTGGCCGTTATGTTGTTCCGATTGACGATAAACACGTGATCCTGATTGTCCACGCAGACGCCGCTTACTTGGCCGGTGACCCAATTCTCGGGCAAAGGTTTCGGCCAGGTGGGATCTACCTCGAACTTTGGCCCGCCGCTCTGCGCCAGCACTTGGCCAAAGGCTCCGAACAAGACAAGGAGGCTGAGACCCAAAGATATCTTCTCTCGAAGTCCCATCTTGTGATTCCCTCGAACTCCTTACCTAATTCCGCTGACCACCTTTGGCGATCGAACAGGCACCGGTGAGCTTGCTTATCGAGCCTGGCCTCGCTTACGGCACCACACGAAACACCGCCTTCCCGCCGACGTGCCGGTCGCGCAACTCGCCGGCGACACGCGCAATGTCGCGCCAGTTCCGCTCCGGCCCGGTCTGCGGCGTCAGCGACTTGTCCGCGACCAGCGACACCAGCAACGCAAGATCCGGCGCGAACTGCTCCTCCGGCCCCGAACTGAACGAGAAAAAACTCTGCAAGCGCGCATTTTGCCCGTCGCGGAAATCAGCAAAGCTGATGCTTGTCGTCTCGCCTGAGGAATTGCCGAACACCACCACCACCCCATTAGCGTCCACTGCGCGCAACGCCGTCGCGAGCGACGCGCCACCGGCGGATTCGAGGATCAGTCCGAACCGTCCTTGGGCTTGCTCGATGCCGACGACCACGTCGGTCGCACCCAATTCCCGCAGCCCCGCCGCGCGTTCCGGCCGTCCCGCTACGGCGGTGACGTGCGCGCCGGCGCGTGCGGCGAGCTGCACCGCGAGGTGACCGACTCCACCGGCCGCGCCCGTGATCAGCACGCGCTTGCCGAGCAACAGTGCACCGTGTCGCAACGTGCGCAACGCGGTCAGGCCTGCGACCGGCAGCGCCGCCGCCGTGGCAAAGCTGACAGTATCAGGCAGCACGGCGATGCGCTGCGCTGGCACCGCAGCGCGTTCCGCCCAGCCGAACTCGTCCATCAACGCGACAATATGTGCGCCAGCCGGCGGACCGCTCCCGTCCGCCGCTTGCCGCAGCACAATGCCGCTGATGTCCTGGCCGGGGATCCAACCTTCCTCGTTATTGCGGAACGACCGCAGCTCGCCGCGATTGAGCGAAAACGCCTGCACCGCGACCAGCGCGTCGTGGCGGCCCGGTACCGGCTCCGGCACTTGCCGCAGTTCGACTGGCGCGTTGCCGTTGGGTGTATTGACCAGTGCAAGCATTTGCGTCTCTCCGCCCCTAAAATCGACGAGCCTTGGGTGAGCCAATTCTCCGATACGACAATGATCTTTGTGAGGTTTCAACCTGCTTCGTTGCTGCGCCGGGTGGCCTCGAAAAGGAACCAGATGCGCCGCTCGGTCTCGTCGATCCAATTTTCGATCAGGCTTGCGCTGGCGACATCGTTATGCTCGTCGCAAACCTCGTGAGCCCCGCGCATCGCGGCCAGAAGCTGTTTGTTGTCGTCGCGCAACTCCGCCAGCATGTCTTGCGCGGTGACATATTCAGCGTCATTGTCCGACACGCGCTGCATCCGGGCGATCTGACCGATCGAGCGCAACGTCGCGCCGCCGAGCTTGCGAACGCGTTCGGCAAGCGGATCGGTCATCGCAAAGATCTGTTCGCCCTGCTCATCCAGCAACAGATGGTAATCGCGAAAGTGCGGACCGGACATGTGCCAGTGGAAGTTCTTGGTTTTGATGTAGAGCGCAAAGGCGTCCGCAAGCAGGAGATTCAACGCCGCCGCGACGTCGCGCGTCGCCGTCGGACCAAGGTCTGTCGGCGTCAGCAGGGGGGCGGCTTGGCGGCTCTTGAGGTCGGAGACTTTCATCGGACTTCTCCTTCTGGTGGGTTGGGTTGAGGTTTGACGCGTCAAGGATTTACTTCCAATAGTCGTCGGGGAGATTGATCACGATCGGCTGCGCGGTGCTTCGCACAACAACCCAGACGAAGCGGTGATCTTCCAAAGGATTGATTTCCATGTGCGGCAGCCACTCCGGAACGTGGATAAAGTCGCCGGCGTGCGCGGTCGCGGAATACTCGCCGCGCTCTCCCCAGCGGACCGCGCAATCGCCCTCGAGCACGTAGGCGATCGTCTCCTGCTCGCCGTGATGATGGATGCCGGTCTTGGCGCCCGGCTCGACGACGAATATTCCGCCCCAAAGCGCGGTGTCGATACCATTGTCAACCGCGATGGCGGCACGACGCTCGGAGCCCGGCGTCTGGGCCGTTCCGCGGTCGAATTGGTCGGGCCGGACGATGCGAATGGGAAAGTATTTGCTCATAACGAAGCCTTCACTTGCTAAGCGTCCAGCGTTTCGAGCGTAGCCAGCAGCTTGTCCGGCGTGGCGGGGATGTCGCGGATACGGGCGCCGGTTGCGTTATGGATGGCATTGATGACGGCTGCGCCCGCGCCGCAGATGCCGAGCTCGCCGACGCCCTTGCTGCCCAGTGGGCTGCCATGCGGATCGGCCTCGTCCAGAAACAAGACGTCCAACGCGCCGACGTCGGCGTCCACCGCGACGTGATAGCTCGCCAGATCCTGGGCAACGAACGACCCGTAGCGCGGGTCAACGTGGTTCTCCTCGATCAGCGCCGATCCGATGCCCCACGTCATGCCGCCGATCATCTGCGAGCGCGCCGTTTTGGCATTGAGGATTCGACCGGCTGCGAAAACGCCGAGCATGCGTCGAACACGGGACTCGCCGGTGTCTCGGTGCACCGCCACTTCGGCAAAATGCGCGCCAAAGCCGGCGTGCGCGTAGGCGCTGTCGAGCTCGGCAGGGGTGACCGATCCCTCGGCTTCCGTAGCCCCTGAGGCGAGACCAGCCTTGAGATTCCGGCAGGCGGCAAGAACCGCAGCACCGGAGGTCGCCGCTCCAAAAGAGCCGCCGGAGCCGGCGGTGGGTGGAAAACGGGTATCGCCAAGGCGAACTGTGACGCGGTCGACCGGCAGCTCCATCGCTTCTGCGGCAATCTGCGTGAGGATCGTGTAGGTGCCGGTGCCGATATCGGTCATCGCCAGTTCCACGGTCAGGCGACCGTCGCGCTCGAGCCGCGCACGCGCGGACGCGCTCCGAAGGACGTCACCGCGGATCGCGGAGGCGACACCAAGACCAATGAGCCAGCGCCCGTCGCGGACACTGGCCGGCTTTGCAACGCGTTTGTCCCAACCGAAGCGCGCAGCGCCCTGGCGCAAGGCTTCGGTAAGATGACGCGAGGCGAACGGAATGTGCCGTTCGGGATCGGTCTCTGTATCGTTTCGCAGCCGAAGCTCCACGGGATCGAGCCCGAGGCTTTCGCCCAGTTCGTCCATCGCGCATTCGAGTGCCAAAATGCCGATCGCGTCCCCTGGAGCGCGCATCGAATCCGATCGCGGCAGATCCAGTTTTGCCAGGCGATGCCGGGTAAGCCGGTTGGGCGCGGCATAGAGCATGCGGGCGGCTCCGCACACCGGCTCGACGTACTTGTCGAAGCGCGCGCATTGCACCAGCGCATCCTGGCCATAGGCGGTCAGGCGGCCGTCGCGGTCGGCGCCAAGCCGCAGGCGCTGCTCGGATGCGGTGCGATGGGTGGTCATGTGAAAGAGCTGGGGGCGTGTCATTGCCACTTTCACAGGTCGACGAACGATGCGGGCACCGATCGCCGCGAGCGTCGCGTCGACATAGAACGGCAACTTGCTGCCGAAGCCGCCGCCGACGTAACGGGTGATGACGCGGACGTTCTCCTTGGCAATGTTGAATGTCCGGGCGAGGCCTTCCTGTGGGCTTGTCGTCAGCTGCGCCGACGTATGAACCGTCAGCATTTGGCCCTCCCACACCGCCATCGTCGCATGCGGCTCCATGGGGCCCTGGTTCTGATAGGGTGTGGTGTAGACCGCCTCGATCTTCACCGGTGCAGCAGCGAACGCAGCTTCGAAATCGCCGACGGAACTGTCGGCCGGCGTGCTGTCGCTGATTTGGCCTGGGTCTTCGGCCGTCGGCCCAGCTGCATGCAGGTCGTACTGGCCGGGCAAAGGTTCGTAACGGACATGAACCATCGCGGCGGCGGCTGTGGCTTGCTCGAATGTTTCGGCAACCACGAATGCGACGGGGAAGCCGAAATAGCGCACCGCATCGGAATCGAGCGCCGGCTCGGCGCGGGCAAAGCGGTCGGGCAGATCGACCGGGCCCCATGGGGTTTGCGGTGGCGCATTGTCTTTGGTCAGTACCAGCAGCACGCCGGGAGCGCGCTGTGCGTCCCCGACAGCGACGGCAACGACGCGCCCCTTGGCGATTGCAGCTGGAACGATGACGCCGTAAGCGGCGCCGCCCTGCGTGGCGTATTCAAAAGCATAGGTGGCTCTTCCGGTCACCTTCAGGTGCCCGTCAACGCGGTCGATAGGAAGCCCAATCGGGTCGGCGCGATTGACTTCGGCCATGATCTCTTCTCCTCAGATGACGCCGGTCGCGTCGGCCAGCACGGCGCGCAAGGTGCGGCGGGCGAGTGGAATCTTGAAATCGTTGGAACCGTAGCCGCGGGCATCCTTCAGCGCAGCGCGCCCGGCGGCGTCGAAGGAGGCACGCGTGACGGGCGCACCGACGAGCGCCGCCTCGGCTTCCGCCGAGCGCCAGGGCTTGTAGGAAATGCCTCCGAATGCGATCCGCGCGGCGCTCACCCGGTCGTCTTCGCGCGCCACGATCACCGCAACCGAAACCAACGCGAAGGCATAGGACGCGCGATCGCGCACTTTGCGATAGAGCTGTCGACCCGGTGGCGGCGGCGGCAGCAGCACTGACTGGATCAATTCGCCTGGCGCCAGCACCGTCTCGATATGGGGCGTGTTGCCCGGCGCACGATAAAGCGTGTCGATTGGGATGGTTCTGGCCGCGCCGTCCGCGGTGACGGTCTCCACCCGCGCATCCAGCGCGGCCATCGCGACCGCCATGTCGGAGCCGTGTGCGGCGATACAATCGCTGCTCACGCCGATCACGGCGTTCATGCGGTTGAGGCCTTCCAGGGCCGCGCAACCGGAGCCCGGCATGCGTTTGTTGCAAGGCTTCGTCGTGTCATAGAAGTAGGGGCACCGCGTGCGCTGAAGCAGATTGCCGCCGGTCGTGGCCTTGTTGCGAAGCTGGGTTGACGCGCCCGCCAATATCGCCTGCGACAAAACCGGATAGCGCCGGCGCACCTGCATGTCGGCGGCAAGCACGCTATTCGTCACGCGCGCGCCGATGCGCAGGCCGCCGTCGGCGGTTTCTTCGATCTCCGCAAGCGGTAGCGGGCCGATGTCGACGAGACGGGTCGGCGTCTCGATCTGCAGTTTCATGAGATCGAGCAGGTTGGTGCCGCCGGCGATGAATTTGGCCGTGGGCTCCGTCGCCGATGCGCAAGCAGACGCGACGCTGCTGGCCCGTTCGTAATGGAACGGCTTCATGTGCGTCCTCCCTCGGCCACGTCACGGATAGCGGAGACAATGTTGGCGTAAGCGGAACACCGGCAGATATTGCCGCTCATGCGTTCCGCGATCTCCGCGTCCGTCAGAACCGGCGCGGTCGCAACGTCCGCCGTCGCATAACTCGGCCAGCCCGCCTTATGTTCAGCCAACAGCGCTACCGCCGAGCAAATCTGACCGGGCGTGCAATATCCGCACTGCAATCCATCATGGCGCACAAACGCCGCCTGCATTGGGTGGAGATTGCCGCCTTCTTCCAAACCCTCGATGGTCGTGATCTCATCGCCGGCATGCATCACGGCGAGCGTCAGGCAGCTGTTGATACGCTGTCCGTTGACGATCACCGTGCAAGCGCCGCACTGGCCTTGGTCGCAGCCCTTCTTCGTACCGGTCAGCCCCAGATGCTCACGCAGCGCATCGAGCAACGTTGTGCGAGGATCGAGATCGAGCGCGTGGCGCCGGCCATTGACAGTCAGCGTTACGTTCTCGTTGTGCATTGATGTGGGTTCAGCTGCGGCCTCCGCCGATGCCGGCTGCGAAGCCATCGCCAGAGTCGCCGCGCCAGCCGTTCCGAGAAAGCGCCGCCGCGACAACACAGAGAGGAACGGGAGTATCTTTTCCACGGCGGAATCCTATGATTGAGTGTTGGATGTAAGAGGATGCAGTCCACGACCCGGACGTGCGTGCGCCAGGACCATACGGTCGGCGTTGGTCACATATTCACGGCCAAGGTCGCGCAGCGTGTCGCGCACGTGGGGATGACGCGTACGGCTGGCCTGCCGGAAGTAGGTCGCCGCCATCACCAGGTAAAGGAATGATGGTTCCGCAACGCCGCCCTGAACCGAATTGCCAAACATGTGTGCCTCCACCATTGGGGAAGGTGTCATGTTCAAAAATATGCAACTGGCTTACGGTCGCTATTAAATTGCCGTTTAGAAAACTAAATTCGATTTTATCCGCGTACTTTTGAAGCCGTTGCAGCCGCAGTGGCGCTCAGAGCCCTAGGCAGGTCGCCTGCGACCTTTGCGAAATTGAGGCGATCTTACGGTCCGCGAATAGTTGCTTACCCGCAATGCGGCAGCGGTATGTGTTCAGAATGCCAAATTTGTTTCAATGCGACGGGAATACGATCTCCGTCGTGCAACCCGGGCCAGCCGAAATCGTAAGGCAGAAGCCGTGCAGTTTGGCGATCGCAGCGACCAGGCTCAGACCCAGGCCCAGACCCTCGGTATTGCGGCTTTTATCCGAGCGGTAGAAGCGCCTCATCACCGCTTCGCGTTCCGCCTCGGGGATGCCGGGGCCGGTGTCCTTCACCTGGATGACGCTCTCACTGTCGCGGCGCAGTAACGCCAGTGTCACGCGTCCGCCTTGCGGGGTGAATTTCACGGCATTGTCGACCAGATTGGCGACAGCCTCGAAAAGCAGATCACGGTCACCATGGACGGCCGCCTCATCGGCAACTTCGACTTGAAGGATTACACGTTTGTCCTCGGCAATCGGCTCGTAGAGGTCGCCCACCTCGCGCAGCAGCGGGGCGAGCTGGACCTGGCTAAATCCTTCGAGCCGGCGGTTATGCTCGATCTCGGCAATGCGCAATAGTGCCGTGACTACGGCTAGCGATTGGTCGAGACCGCCAATCGACCGGTCGACAACCGTGCGTAATTCGTCCAGCGTCGCAGCACGCGCACGCCCGCGCTCGAGGCGTGCCCGCACCCGGGTGAGCGGCGTTCGCAAGTCATGCGCGATATCGTTGCCGACGCCGGCAATCTCTTGGATGAGAGTTTCGATCTCGCCCAACATCCGATTGACGCTGACGGCAAGTTGATCGAATGGGTCGTTGCCTCCGCGGGTTGGCAGGCGCTCGCGCAAATCGCCGGCCACGATACGTTGGATTCGCCGGTTGACCTCCGAAAGCCGACGACGAGCTCGCAGGCTCAACGCCAATCCGAGCACGACTGCCAGACCGAAAGCCGGCAGCAGACCCAGTATAAGGGCACGCCGGACAATGTTCGCAATCCCGGCGATCTCGTCGTTGTTGCGGCCAATCGCAAGAATTTCTCCATCCGGCAGTCGCTCCGTCGCCAGCCGCACTTTCTCCGTCTCACGTCCTTGATTGTCGACCCGAACCACCACGGCGTTAGCCGGTACATCCGGCGTCAGGCCAGCGGGCAGGCTCTCGAGATTGCCCGCGATGCGATGACCATCGGCACCGAACAAGCCCGCGATCCTGACGCGGCGTGGATCATTGTCCAAACGCTCGTTGATGTGTGGCAGCCACCGCTCCGGCGGCTCGGCCGCAAAAATTTGCAACTCCCCGGTGATCAGGGCATCGAATGAAGATGTCAGGTAGGCGGCTGTCTGCCAATAGACGAAGCCGAACAACACCACCGTGCACAGGACAAATGCCACGGCGATGGCGAGCGTCGAGCGAAACGTACTGGTGCGCGCGAAATCAGGTAGGCGCACGGAGGATGAACCCGACACCGCGGACATTGGTGATCATCGGCAGTTCGTTCGCCTCGTCCACCTTGTGCCGTAGCCGGCCCATGTGAACGTCGACGAGGTTAGTCTGGGGCACGAACTTGTAGTTCCAGACCTCTTCCAGCAGCATGGCGCGCGTCAGCATCTGGTCTTTGCGGCGCATCATGTATTCCAGCAGGCGAAATTCGCGCGGCAATAGATCAATGACGCGCTCGCCACGCTTAGCCGTGCGCTTGATGAGATCGAGCTCGAGCGGTCCGACCCGCAGCACCGTATCCGGGCTCTCCGTAGGCCGGCGCAGCAGCGCCTCGATCCGGGCGACGAGTTCAACCGCGGCGAACGGCTTGGTCAGATAGTCGTCGCCGCCCGAACGCAATCCACGCACCCGTTCGTCCACCGCGCCGAGCGCACTCAGGACCAGGACCGGCGTTCGAATGCCCTCGCTCCGCAAGGTTTCGATGATGGTGAGACCGTCCATCCCCGGCAGCAAGCGATCGACGATCATGGCGTCCGCTTCGCCCGAACGCGCCTTAGCCAATCCTTCAATGCCGTCCGCGGCCCAGCTCACGTCAAAACCGCGATCGCCAAGCTCGGCTGCGATCTCGTCCGCCGTTTCCTTGTCATCTTCAATCAGGAGCAATCTAGGCATCGGCACCTTCCCAGCTGCCGGGGCTGCAGCTTCGCTCCCGACAGTCTTCGGAGTCGACAAACGTCGGCCATCAGATTCGCCGTCACTGCGCGAATTATTGTCCCATCCATTATGCATCGACAACATAGCATTTTCCACTAGTCGACGAAATTGACATAGCCGCCAACAACGATGTCGGCGCCGCGTCCGAGCCCGCTGCCGGCATTTGCATGGCCGCGATCAGATGCCGTACTGCCTTCTGCACCTTCTCGAAGGCGCGCGCCTCGATCTGGCGGATGCGTTCGCGGGATAACTTGAATTCCCCGGCGAGCTCCTCGAGAGTGCGCGGCTGATCACTAAGGCGGCGTGCTACAAAGATCCGGCGTTCGCGATCGTTGAGCACCGTGAGCGCTTCGCCGAGCGCCTTGTGCCGGTTGTCCGACTGCTCGGATTCGGCGAGCCAACTCTCCTGGCTGACGCTGTCGTCGACCAGCCAGTCCACCCACTCGCCGGAATCGCCGTCCTCGCGGATCGGCGCGTTGAGCGACGCATCGCCGCCGAGCCGGCGGTTCATGTCGATGACGTCCTGCTCGGTGACGCCGAGCCGCTTGGCGATCAGCTTGACCTGATCGGGCCGCATATCGCCTTCGCCCAGCGCCGAGATGCGGCTCTTGGCCTTGCGCAGGTTGAAGAACAGCTTCTTCTGGTTGGCGGTGGTGCCCATCTTCACCAGCGACCACGAGCGCAGGATGTATTCCTGGATCGCGGCCTTGATCCACCACATGGCATAGGTCGCGAGCCGGAAGCCTTTATCGGGCTCGAAGCGCTTGACCGCCTGCATCAGCCCGACATTGCCTTCGGAGATCACTTCGGCGATCGGCAGGCCATAGCCGCGATAGCCCATGGCAATCTTGGCAACGAGCCGCAAATGGCTGGTGACGAGCTTATGTGCAGAATTGTCGTCGCCGCGCTCGCGCCAGCGCTTGGCCAGCATGAACTCTTCCTGCGGTTCCAGTATCGGGAATCGCCTGATTTCTTCCAGATACCGGGCGAGACCGATTTCACCCGACAAAATCGGCAATGCAGCCGTCTGGGCCATGACAGCGTTGCTCCATGTTGCTTGCGCACCCGCAGTGATTGCGCCGCCGCTGCATCAGATAATGAGCCCGCTCCGACAGTAGCTCCATTAAATTGCGTGTTAGGCCATTAAATTCGCTGTTAAAATCCGACTTCTGCTCAGGTGCCGTGATCGGGGCTGTCACCTGCGCGCGGTCGCAGCGGCGTTCGATCCACCGGATGCATAATTCGTTGTTCCGGAGAGCTCAGCCAAGGCGATCGTGCCCGCTCGCCAAATCTGGTCGGATGAAATCGAATTTAGTTTTCTGAACGCCAATTTAATGGTGCGGCGAAGCTGTCGACCTATCTCCGTGGTGCAGCCAGGTGCTGCACACACCTCGAAAGGGTGCAGGTCAACACAACCTAGGAGAAGGGCTATGAAGAAGCTCATTACGATTGTTGCTATCACCGCCAGCGTCATGGCGACGCCGGCATTCGCTCAATCCTTCAACAAGGACTTCGGCACGGGCAACGAGCTGCCGTTCAGCTACAATTCGAATGGCGCTGAGCAGACCGGCAAGGTTGCCGGCCGGCAGAGCGGCCTCGACGCTTACGCCATGGTTCCGGGGACTTCCTCGGCTGCCGATACGTACAGCTGGGGGACCTACTGACGCGATGAAAGAAAGCAGGGCGCGCTTCGGCGCGCCCTCTTTTCTCATGCTTATCCTCGAAGCGGCGGCATCCTGGAAGTCAAAGGCTTATTTCATTCGTACCGCCAGGTGACAAACGAAACTCAGGAGAAAGGCCATGATCAGCAACGCCAAACTCACACTCATTGCCGCGGTTACGGCATTGGGCATCGCATCGCCTGCGACTGCGCAAGCACAGTCGTATCCCTGGTGCATACAGGGAGGCACTTATCGATGCTGGTATATGACCCACGAACAATGCGAGGAGGCGGTGGATTATCGCGGCTTTTGCGTAACCAATCCAGATGTCCCGCGGCACTATGGAGAAGAAATCCGTGGCTAGCCGCCGACGCCACCCCGGCGAGCTCATTATCAGGGCTTAGGCAACACTACATTCTGTTGAAGTGCGTGAAGGCCTCTTGCGCAATCAAATCTGTTGTCTGCTCAATTGCGTTGGCGAGCGGTTTGGCCGCCATGATTGCCATGAATCCCGACTCATCGGTGCACTATACTGAGCCACTAATTTCCGACTCTCTGCAGCGCACCCCTCAGGCCTTCCGCGCTTTTCTCCAGCGCGCTCCGTTCCGCAGGCGACAATTCCGGCTGCATCACTTCGAGAACGCCGGCATGGCCGACAATGCTCGGCAGCGACAGCGTGACGCCAAATTCTTGTTGGTAGCTGCCGATAGGAATGGCTGCGCGTTCATCACGCAACACGATTTCCGCGATCCGTGCCGACACGATGCCGATACCATACTGACTGGCATCGTGACCTTCGATGATGGTGATATTGGCGTAGCGCACGTCTCTTTCCAGCTGGGTGCGAATATCGTCAAGTTTTTCGCCGCGTTTTTTGGCGAGTTCCGTCACCGGCACGCCTGCGATGCGCGCCGTCGACCACAGAAACACCTGGGAGGTGCCGTGGTCGCCAATCACCTGCGCCTCCACACTCTTGGGATCGACGCCGAAATGTTTGCCGAGATGGACACGAAAGCGCAGGCTGTCGAGGTACGTTCCCGCGCTTAGTACGCGATCGTGCCTAGCTGCTTCGCGGGCAATGTCGGCGAGTGGATCGGGAGGATCGGTGACCGCGACCAATACCGCGTTCGGAGCGGCGCGGACGATTTGTGGGACAATGTCGCGATAGATAGCAGCGTTCTTGTCGAGTAGTTTGAGCCGCCCTTGTGGATCGTTGCGATCGGTGGCGCCGCCGGTCTTTTCGTTGACTCCCGACGTGATGAGAACCACGCTGGCATCGGTAAGCGCGTCAAAATCGCCATCCTTGATGTCGACGGGCGGCGAAAGCGGCACGCCGTAACGGATGTCAGTGGCAACCGCTTCCGCCGTCCGCCGGGTGCGGTTCACCAGAACGATCTCGCGCGCGCTGCCTCGCGTCACAGCTGCGAGTGCGATTGCGCACCCGACATTGCCGGTGCCGATGATGCCAAGTTTCATACGCCAGTCTCCGAATGGATCGCCGAAAGTTGCTTCACGAAGCGCGCGCCGGCGGGGCCATGAATTCCGGGCCGACCGGATCGGTGATCGTTTCGCGCAGGATCCGATCGATCTCGGCCTTGGTCGCGGCATCGAGCCGCCAGCCCGTCACCTCGTCGACCGGCTGCAATTGATCGGGGTGCCGCGCACCCCACAGCGCCGTGGTGATACCTTGATCGAGCATCCAGCGGACAGCGAGCTCAATGACGTGCTTGCCGAAGCGCTCCTGAGCGAGCTGGTCGAGCCTTCGCACCGCCGCAAGATATTGCCCGAATCGCGGCTGCTGGAACTTCGGGTCAGTGCGCCGCAGGTCGTCGCCGGCGAAGGCCGTATCGGAACGCATTCTTCCGGATAGAAGACCTCGACACAGCGCGCCATAGCCGAACGTCGCGATGTTGTTCTTGCGGCAATAGGGCAAAAGCTCGGTCTCGATCTCGCGCTCGAACAGATTGTAGGGCGACTGCAGCACGTGAAGCGGTGCCACGCTGCGAAACCGCTCCATCTGATCGAGCGAAAAATTGCTGACGCCGATGGCGCGGATCTTTCCCTGATTGAACAGCACTTGCATGGCCGATGCGGTTTCTTCGATCGGGACGAGGGGATCTGGCCAATGAACCTGATAGACGTCGATGTAATCGGTTCGCAGCCGGCGCAAAGAGTCCTCGACCTCACGCATGATGCGGCCACGGCTGGCATTGCGAAATACGTTGCCATCCTTCCATTCGAGCCCGACCTTGGTCGCAATCACCACGCGGTCGCGCAGGCGCCCTTCGGCGATCGCTTTGCCGACGATCTCCTCTGAACGACCGAAGCCATAGACCGGCGCCGTATCGATGACATCGATGCCGTGGTCGAGCGCCGCCCGAATGGTTGAAATCGATTCCATTTCGTCGGTGCCGCCCCACATCCAGCCCCCGATGGCCCAAGTGCCGATCGCGACGCGAGATACTGTCAGCGGCGGGCCGACGATGGTGGAATAATCCATATCGATTTCGAGAGTTTCAGCTTGACGAGACATAGCTTTGTTCCTTCTTCGAGTCTTTTCTGCTACGTGGCTATCCCTGCGTGAGCGGGGCCGGCCGCGCGCCGGTCTTGCATTGCGGCGGCCGGGACTGGGCCGCGAAGTCCGGCCTCCTCCGCCGCGACCAGTGCGAGTGCCGTCCAATCGAGATCGGCGTAGCCGCGGGCGATCGCGGTGATCATCCGTTCTTGCACGACATCGACCGATGGCATCGGGGCACCCGCGGTGTCCGCCTCGGCCAGCGCCAGGCGTACATCCTTCAGCGCCAGGGGCAGGCGGAAACCGGGCGCGTAGCGCTCTGCCAGGATCTTCGCGCCGTAGATTTTGTGCGCCCGCCCGCCGAACATCGTGTTGGTCAAGATGTCGAGGAACGGTGTGGGATCGAGTCCACGTTTGCGGATCACCGCGACGACTTCGCCGAGCATCTCCAGCGTCGTTGCCGTCATCATATTACCGAGCAGTTTGATGAGGTTTGCCTGCGCTGGATCGGTACCGACCACAAACGTCCGTTGGCCGAGACTGCCGAGGAGCGGCCGGCAGCGCTCGACGTCGGCCGGCGCTCCGGCGACGACGATGTACAGCTGGCGCGCCTTGGCGGCATCCGGATTTCCGAAAACCGGCGCTGCGACGTAGCCTTGCCCATTAACTGCGTGCTCGCTCGCCAGTTCAGTCGCAGCGGCGGTGCTGATCGTGCTCATCGAGAGATGAACGGCGCCGGGTCGCAGACCCTGGGCGAGGCCATCAAGCCCGACCGCTTCGCGGCCGAACACGATCTCGCGAACGGCAGCGTCGTCCGGCAACATGCTGATGACGATCTCGCAGTCGAAGAGATTGGTGATGTTCGTTGTGGGCTTGAGGCCAAGCGCCGTGAGCTTGCCTTGTTGCTCCGGACGGCGAACATAGGCGATCACCCGGCGTCCGGCGGAGGCGAGGTTGGCGGCCATTGCCGTGCCCATCTGACCAAGACCGACAAATCCGATTTCACCTTGGGCCGCTGCGGGGAAGCCGACGCGAGAACTGGTTTCGTTCTTGGTCACAGGATGACTCCTTGTCAAATGCCAACTCACCGTCCGCCGCATTCGGAAATTGCGACCAGGACGGGTTCATTCGCAAAATCCGTAGGACCTTCGATCGCCAGATGCAGTGCAAGTTCAGTTCGCGCTCGATTGACCCGGCTCTTCATCATTTCGACCCGGCATCCGCAGACCTGTGCCGCTTCCTCGAACGTCAACCCTGCAGCCTCAATGAGAATGAGAGGCTCGCGCTGGGTGGATCGCAGCTCGGAAAATGCGCGGTAAAAGTCGTCACATTTCGTCTGGGCGATTTGCGTCGACTTGCATTTCACAGTCTCGGCATGATCGCGCCCTGACTCCGGGCTTCTGCCCCATTCCGAATAGAAGCAGTTGCGCAAGAGAGTGAACAACCAGGTGTGTGTATTTGTACCAAGGTAGGACGATCGTGTGCCGACGCAGGCGCGCGCCAGTGTTTCTTCAACGAGCTGCTCGGCATGCTCGACGTTCAAGCACAGTAAATGAGCGAACCCACACAGGCTCGGCACGGCTGCCAGAACGTCGTCCCGAATAGCTGGCTCAAGAGTCATGAACTTCGGTCCCTGGGTGATAGGGTCGTTACTGCCTAGCCAAAAATAAACTGATGGTCGGCTGGCACCATTAAATTGCCGTTTAGAACACTAAATTCGATTTTATGGAAGAGATTGAACAGACGACGTGACCGCGACAGCAAGCGACTCGTCGCTGAAAGCCACAGTTTCGGCAGCTGAAGGGAGGTTAGATCTCAGCTATGACGCGGGCTGGATTCGTTTTTTAACGCCATAAACCGAATGAAATTTCTACATTGGCGCATGTAAAACGAAAAACGCAAACCGTGGGAATCTCGGACGGCGGAACCCGCTTGATCGCGTACCGCGGTATTCCAATATTTCAGCGACGCGCACCCACTCGCGGTGACACCAGATGCTCCATCAGTGAAACCGGGCGGCGAGAAAAGCATCCAGCGCCGCTTCGAATTCGTCGAATTTCTCAACGTGCGAGACGTGGCCGGCGCCAACGATCTCGACCAGCTTACCGTCGGAGAGGTCCTTAAGTGCCTGGCGGCCGAGTTCGGGCCAATTGCCGAGCGGCTTGATTGCTTCGGGCGAGGCATAGCGGCGGAAAAAGACGCTGCGATCGCTCTGACCAATGATGAGCAACACGGGCATTTTGAGCAGAGGGTATTCCTGCCGATTCGGCTCCTCGAACATCATTTCATAAGTAAGGGCCGATGCCCGCGCCCAGCGGGGATATTCGGGGCTCAGCAATACCCCCGAAAAGATGTCGACATAATGCTGGGCAGTCGGCGGCCAGCCAACGAAGAAGGCGGTCATGAAGGCGCGGTAGGTTTCGGTTGTCTGCGCCATCTCGGTCTTGAAGAGCGTCTCGATCGGCTGCGGCGGGATGGCGCTCCGGTAATCCTCGAGGCCGATGGGATTCTCTAATGCCAGCACTCCAGTTGTCTCGGGATAGTCTCGCGCGAAATAAACTGCGAGCATGCCGCCGAACGAATGTCCGACAATCGCAGCACGCGTCACACCGAGGCTGTCGAGCAGCATTTTGGTATTGCGCGCGAGAAGATCGAAATTGTAACGGATGTCCGGTTTCGCCGACTTGCCGAAGCCGAGCTGGTCCGGCACGACGACACGATATCCATCGGCTGAAAGCTTGGCGATCGTGCGTGCCCAATAGTCGCCGGAAAAGCTCTTGCCATGCAGGAGAACGACGGTTTTCCCGTTTGCCGGTCCACTTGGCGCGACATCCATATAGGCCATGCGCAGCATCTGTCCCTCGATTGTGAGATCGAAGAAGTGCACGGGATAGGGATAGTCGACATCCTCAAGGCCGATGCCAAGCGGACGCAAAGCGGGCGTCTCCGCTTGTGCGCTGGCGACCAACGCGATGGCTCCGAATACGAGCGCGCAGTATTTCGCGAGATTGCCGCGCATGGGTCTGACTCCCTAAAATGCACTCTTGACGACACCGCCGTCGACGCGGAGCGCGGCGCCCGTTGTCGCTGAGGCGAGTGGGCTCGCAAGGTAAGTGACAAGGCTGGCAACCTCTTCAGGTGCGGCGAAGCGCTTGATGAGCGAGGTAGGGCGAACCTTCTCGAAGAACTCGGCCTCGAACTCCTCGAAGCTTTTGTCGCTGCCCTGCGTCAGGGCACCGACGAAATCGACGACACCGCGCGACTTGGTCGGGCCTGGCAGCACGCTGTTGACGGTAATGCCGGTGCCGGCGACAGCTTCGGCCAGGCCGCGCGCCAACGCAATTTGCGCCGTCTTCGTAACGCCGTAATGAATCATTTCGACCGGGATTTGCAACGCGCTCTCGCTCGATATGAAGATGATTCGGCCCCAATCGGCACGCTTCATGGCGGGTAGGCACAGGCGCGCGAGGCGCACGCCGCTTAAGACGTTCACTTCGAAAAACCGCACCCAGTCAGAGTCCAAAATCTGCTCGAATGGCTTGGGCTCAAATATGCCAAGGTTATTGACCAAGATTTCGATGTCGGAATAACGGCTGACGACTTCCTCGGCTGCCGCGGCCGTGCTGAAGTCACCCGCAAACCCCACGACATCACCGCCAGTCGCAGTCCGCACGTCGGCCACCGCCTTGGTCACGCCGGTTTGCGTGCGGCCGGTGACAATGACGCGCGCGCCTTCCCGAGCCAGGCTTGTGGCGATGGCAAGCCCAATACCCGCCGTGCTGCCGGTGACCAGCGCGCGCTTGCTTTCGAGTTTGAGGTCCATGAGTTTTCCTCGGTTAATGAACGGACCTTGCGATGGAAATTATCCCAGCCGGGATGAGGACCTTCACATGGTGTAGTTGCGCCAACCGGCACCTTTCTCCCCATCGCAGCGTTGATCTTGATGCTATGGGACATTCATCCGCCCCCTCTCGTAAGCCTGAAGCTTCAGCACTTGCAGGTTTCCTCGGACGGGAGCGGATGAAGGACCTATTGAAGGCGATCGGACACCTTGCCACACTTTCAGCTTGATAATGGGCGGACACTTATCCGGGTTGGTCTAGGGTGCCTCGCCTGCCGCCGTCATGCATGCCACGTAATGGTCGGATGCAAACTTGACCCCATCGGTGCACTTCTGAAGAGCCGCCTTCCTGTGTTCACTCAGCTGGGGGCCACGGCCTGTCAGGGGCGGTGGCGGGTTTACATCTGGTTGAGCCAAGGCTTGCGATGCAAATGCGGCGGCCGAAATCCCGATCAACAGCGCAACGACGGACTTGTTGGTAACACCCATGGTTCGTCTCCTTCCACGATGCTAAGCGCACGGACCATCCCGTGCGAGGCCATTTAAATGACGGCCGACTTCCGGCACTATTAAATTGCCGTTTAGAAAACTAAATTCGATTTTATGAAAACAATTGGGTGCCCAATGCGATAACGTGTGGGTGCGCCATCGAGAGTTGCAGCATCGGCAGTTGAAAGGGACGTTTCCTTCGGCTCGGTCAGTAGCTGCAATGGAATTGCCGATTTTCCGTTCAAATGTTAATCTGGTTTGCCCGAGACGCCAGGAAGGCTTAGCACCGCGGATGATGCTAAGCGCAGCGCGAGAGTTTGCCGTTTGGCCGCTTGGTGACTTTCGTCGGGATTGGTTTGAATTAAACATAGGCGGGACGAGGAAAGACGATGTCGAAGTCTAGTCCTCCTCCGTGGCTGTCAAAGCAGTCCGCGATCTCGCGGTACGCGGTTGCGATGTTGTCGGTTGCGGTGGCGGCGGTTGCCGCGCAGATTATGACGGTTTTTCTGCATACTGAACCCATCGCGTCATCGATGATTTCCGCCGTCATGTTCGCTGCATGGTTTGGCGGCTTCGGTCCGGGATTGTTGGCGATCACGCTCGCCCTTATGGCTTTCCACTATTATGTCGTGCCGCCAGTAAATTCATTTACCGCGAAGCACGATTTATTCTCTCTAGGCCTTCAAGAGCTTCCACGTTTGTTTTTGTTTTCGATTGCAGCTCTCTTTGTTACTTTTCTGAGTTCGACCCAACGACGTGCAGTGGAGTCTCTGCGCCGCTCTCGCGACGACCTACTGGTGGCGGCGAGGACCCAAAGTGAGAACGAGGGAGCGCTGCGGAGCAGCCAAATGTACTTGGCCGAAGCGCAGCGGCTAAGCCAAACCGGCAGCTTCGGCCGGAACACCCACAGCGGAGAAATCTTCTGGTCGGAAGAAAGCTTTCGGATTTTCGGATACGACAACACGCAATCTGTCACACTCGAGATGATCCTTGACCGCGTTCACCCTGAAGATAAGGCTCTTGTACAAAGCACGCTCGACCGCGCATCCGGCGACGCAAAGGATTTCGATTATGAACACCGATTGCTGATGCCCGATGGGTCGGTCAAATACGTCCATGTTGTTGCCCACGCCGTCGGAGATCGGACCGGCATACCGAAATTCGTTGGGGCGCTGATGGACGTCACCGCCACTAAGCGCGCCGAAGATGCGCTTCGAGCGAGTGAGCAGCGATTTCGCGATTTCGCCGATTCGGCGTCCGATTGGTACTGGGAGACCGGCCCGGATCACCGTTTCGTCGCTCACCTTGTGTCCGAGCAACTCCTCGACCAAATCGGCGTCTTGCCCACTAGCCGGATAGGCATGCTGCGATGGGATTTCGCTCGCGACCTCGAGGAGGAGCCGGAAAAGTGGCGCCTTCACATGGCGACCCTCGATGCGCACGAGCCATTTCGCGACTTCAGGTACAAAGCCGCCAGCAGGGACGGCTCCGAAGTCTATATTGCCGCGAGCGGCAAGCCCCTGTTTGATTCGGAAGGACGTTTCCTCGGTTACCGGGGGGTAGCCAGGCAGATAACTGCTGCGGTGCGCGCGGCGCTGCTGGAGGAAGCCCTGCAGGAGGCGAAGGTGGTCGGCGACAACATCGCCCATGACCTGCGCACGCCGCTCACCCGCGTCCGATTACGCCTCGAGCGCGGCCGCGAGCACGCCGCAACGCTACAGGAATTACGCGCAGTTGCCGATCAGGCGATCGCCGGTCTCGACCAATCGCTGACCACGATCACGGCGCTGTTGCGCATTACGGAAATCGAACATAGTCGTCGGCGCGAAGGCTTCAGCGATGTCCAACTCGCGCCTCTGATTCGCGAGGCCGCCGATCTTTACGACCCGATTGCCGAGAACAAGGGTGTCACCCTGCGGGTCGATGCCGCAGACGGGCCGATCGTGCGCGGCGACCGCGATCTTCTTTTCGAGGCTGTTGCCAATCTGGTCGACAACGCCGTGAAGTTCACCCCGGAAGGCGGACGCGTGGAGCTCGCATTGCATCATCACGAAGGCGAGACGGTCATTCGGGTGAGAGATACCGGCCCCGGTATCCCCGAGATCGAGCGAGAAGCGGTGACCCAACGCTTCTATCGCTCAGAGCAAAGTCGAAACACCAAAGGCCTCGGTCTTGGCTTGAGCATGGTCGCCGCGATCATCAAATTGCATAGCTTTCGTTTTAGGATTTCGCCCGGCCCGGGTTGCACCGTGGAAATTGCCTGCCCGCAGGTGGATTGAAGGCTTTCGCGAGAGCGCAAGACAGCAGAACCTCCCGCAGAAATCACGCACGCGAAAAATGACAGCGGCGCACTGCGCCTCTACTTCGCGACCGCGGGGAGCGGCATGTATGGCTGACCAAGGCGAGGGCCAGGCGGATGAGCGGCGGGTCGGGCGAACCTATCGAAAAGTTCGCCTCGAACTCACCTACTGCTGGTCGCGAGACATGAAGCCGTCCGTCAGCGTCTGCATGAAGCTCACCAGCGCATCTTCCTCTGCGTCCGAAAGGTCCAGCCGCCCGACGCGCTTGGTGTTGATGTTGTCGGTCGATTCCGGTGCGGGCCAGCACGCTGTGCCTTCGCCGGGGTCATTGGGTTGACAGCGGAGCAGGGCATCCCGCGTGTTGTAGAAATGAACAATCGATTTCAGGCTGGTGAAATATCCATTGTGTCCATATGCCTTCACGAAGTTGGGATAAGGCCGCTTGTCCACGTTGCGCAGCGTCGGCACCTGAAAGCGCGCTTGGTTGCCCGGCGCGAACTTGACCCATCGGGCGTCGGCCACCGACGGTTGACTCAGCGGATGGCCCTTGGTGAGGAAACTGCCAACGCCGCCATCGACGAATGATGGTCCTGCCGCGTTGGCGACGTAGCCCAGCGCATCGGGACTATTCTCCACGTAGTAAGGCAGCCGCGGATTGGCAGGGACGCCGATATTGCTGGCGGTGAAATCGGTGAATAATGGATCTTCGCCTGGTCCGCCGTCACGATGACAGGCGTTGCATTGCGCCTTGCCGCGAAACAAATCGTAGCCTTCCTGCTCCTGCGGCGTGAACTGCGCCTTGCCGGCCAGCACCGCGTCGTATTTCGAGGTAAAGGGTGTCACTTCGGCAGAGGCCTCATAGCTGGCGATGGCCTGCGCCATCTGGTCGAAGGTCGCGCCGGCCCGGCCGCGGTCCGTCTGGCTGAGATGGACCGGCAGCGGATCGGTGGCCGTGGGCGGTCCCGGCCGGTCACAGACCTGCTCGACGTCGCTCGGCCACGCGATGGCGAAAGCCTGCTGGCCCCAAACATTTTCGAATAAAGCGCGATACGGCTGCTGCGAGGCGCGATAGACCGCACAGGCAATGTCGGGGAGGCCCATTTCCACCGGGTTGGTCGGCGGCCCCTCCGCCTGTTCTGCCGCCGGATTGCCAAGGCGGCGGCCGGTCGCGCGCATGTCCCAAAAATTGCCGCCGACCAGATCGCCCTGACCGGGATTGTAGTGCAGAACCGGCGCAAGCGGCGCATAGGCGTGTGTTTGCGGCTTGCGTTCGCTGTATCGCGTGCGCACCGATCCTGGATAAGAGCCAGTCGTCCGGTTCAGCTCCGACACCGGGCCGGTAAAGCCAGTTTCCGGCATATGGCAGAAAGCACACGCTTCATTGCGGTTTACCGAGAGCTGCTTGTCATAGAGCATCAACTTACCGAGCAGCTCGATTTGCTGAACCTGATTATCGGGCGGCGTGGCCAGCCGCTCGCGTGTCTGTCCCTCGATACGGTCGATCTCGGCCTCGACTTGCGCGATTTCTTGCAGCACCTGAGGCGTCAGCGTAGCGGCGGTCTCTTCCGCAGCCAGCACATCGCCAGACGGTGTGGCAATGACGATGACAATTCCAAGTACGACCTTAATTATCAAGGCGCGACCCCTCATTTGGGACCAATATTGCCCCGATGACTTTCCGACCTGCAGTGAATATTCACGGCTTCGAATCAAAATAAAAGTGGCGGCCAAGTCAAAAGAGCTATTTGCGCTTACGCTAGCTCGGAAGGCCACGAACCAGACATTGGAGCGTAGCGCGCAAACGACGCATCTGTCGATATATCAGCTGGACCGCGACATTGATTCGATTGCGGATCTCGGACGCGGCCTCTGCCGCACTCAAGTGGCGTGTCATCGGTACGATTAAAGGGATCTACGGTTCTGCCAAAGCCACCGCCGTACGCCAGTTGGATGCGAGCAAAATCTTTGAAGCGGACGATATGTCTGGCATAGCGATCCCGGAATTGCGTGGCCGTAAAATGGCCCGGGGCGTAGTCGTAGAGAACGCTTCCGTATCCATTTGGGGAGGGGTAAGCGGACGCGGCTCTGCTCGCGGCAGTGCCTGTCGCATAGGCGCTTTGCGCCAGCGCCGCCGCGGGTAGCGCGATGCTCGACCCCGCAACAGCTGCAATCAGTATGGGTTTAGCCTTGTTGATCATGGCCTTTCTCCTGAGCTTCGTTGCAAACAAAGGAATAACGCCGTGTTGTTTGATGATCAGGAGATGCGTTCGATCCGAGTGATCCTCAATTAAATAATTTTTTATCACTCCGTTCGTGGGAGTTCATTGAGTGGGGACTGCTTTAGGCCGCCCTGCAATCCGTTCACAGAGATTGTCCGCTTCCTGAGGAGCAAGCTGGACTTGGCTAAATCCATCCAGCCGACAGGAGTAGAGTGCTCGATCTCAGCGATGCGCAATGGCGCCGCGACCACGGCCGGCGATCGGCCAAGCCGGTCAAGCCGGTCGCGACAAATCATTCGAGGCCTGGCCGGATGCGGTGATCGAGCGGCTTCCGCCGAGCCGATTGTTCAAGCGGTCCAGGTAGAGATAAATGACCGGGGTCGTGTAGAGCGTGAGGAATTGCGAAACCAAAAGACCGCCGACGATGGCGATACCGAGCGGTCGCCGCAGTTCCGAGCCTGCGCCCTGGCCGATGGCCAGCGGCAGACCGGCGACGATCGCGCACATGGTCGTCATCATGATCGGCCGGAACCGCAGCAAGCAAGCCTGATGGATCGATTCTTCGGGCGATTTGCCCTCATGTCTTTCCGCCTCGAGCGCGAAATCGATCATCATGATCGCGTTCTTCTTCACGATGCCGATCAAAAGAATGATGCCGACGAACGCGATCAGGCTGAGATCGTAATGAAACAGCATCAGCATCAACAGCGCGCCGACGCCCGCCGAGGGCAGGGAGGACAGGATCGTGATCGGATGGATGAAGCTCTCGTACAGCATCCCGAGTATCGCGTAGATGACCAGGATGGCGGCGGCGACCAGAAGCGGCGTCGAGCTCAACGATGCCTGAAAGGCCTGCGCCGTCCCCTGGAAGCTGCCGAGCAGTGTCGCCGGCGCATGCAGTTGCGGACTCAACGCGGAGATCGCATCGACCGCCTGGCTCAAAGCGGCGCCAGGCGCCAGATTGAAAGACAGCGTGACCGAAGCGAACACGCCCTGATGATTGATCGTCAGCGGTTCCACCTTGTTGGCGTAGTGCGCCACGGCCGACAGCGGCACCTGTCCATTGCTGCCGGCCAGATAAATGTTCGACAGGTCGGATGGTTGTGTTTGAAATCTTGGCTCTACTTCGAGGATCAATTTCGATTGCTGTGCCGGCAAATAAATCGTGGAGATCTGCTGTTGCCCGAATGCGCTGTAAAGCGTCGTGTCGATCGTGGTGAGCGAAATGCCAAGGCGCGAAGCGGCATCCCGGTCGATTTCGATCGCGATGTGCGGCGAGGCGATTTGCTGGTCGGATGCGACATCGGTCAAAATCTTCATGTCCTGCATCTTGGCCAGGATCTTGGGCGCCCATTGGTTCAGTTCGTTGGAGTTTGTATCGGTCAGCGTGTACTGATATTCCGCCTGTTCGAGACGGCCGCCGACGGTCACGTCCTGACCGGCCTGCATGAAGAATTTTGCGCCGATGACCTTTGCCACTTTTGGCCGCAGCCGCGCCATGACTTGCTGGATCGGCGGCCGTTGTCCGAAATCCTTGAGCTGAATGAACATGCGCGCCGTCGCTTCGCTCGAATTGCCGCCGGTCGCACCGGCGAAGCCGACGAGGCCGGCAACGGCAGGATCCTGCTGAATGATCTGCGATACCTGATTTTCCATCCTGGCGATCGCCTCGAACGAACTATCTTCTCTCGCTTCCAGCTGGCCGAACAAAAAACCCGTGTCCTGTTCGGGGAAGAACCCTTTGGGGATGACGACGTACAGATAGCCGGTCAGAACGACCAGCGCGATCGTGCCGATCAGCGTCGGGAACTGATGGCGGAACACCCAGTTCAGGCCGCGGTCGTAACCGGCCACCATGTGGTCGAAGAATTTCTCGAAGCCGCGGCTCAGCCGCCCGGGCGGCCGGTCGCTTTCGCGCGTGAGGAACAGCGAGCACATCATCGGAGTCAGAGTCAGCGCGATGAAGGCGGATGCGACTACGGCGATGCTCACGGTCATGGCAAATTCGTGAAACAGCCGTCCCACGATGCCGGACATGAACAGCAGAGGGATGAAGACCGCTACCAGCGAGAAGGTGATCGAGATGATCGTAAACCCGATTTGTCCGGCCCCCTTG
The DNA here is from genome assembly GCA_963756245.1 of uncultured Alphaproteobacteria bacterium. GTDB lineage: Bacteria > Pseudomonadota > Alphaproteobacteria > Rhizobiales > Xanthobacteraceae > BOG-931. The sequence goes on along the minus strand of CAVWOI010000022.1, from coordinate 245,798 downwards.
ATCGCGGCCTCGAACGGCGAATTGCCGGCCTCGATGTAACGCACGATGTTCTCGATCATGACGATCGCGTCGTCGACCACGAAGCCGACCGCGATCGTCAGGCCCATCAGCGACAGATTGTCGATGCTGTAGCCAAACATGTACATGGCGCCGAACGTGGCGACGATCGAGAGAGGGACGGTCACGCTCGGAATAGCCGTCGCCCACGGCTTGCGCAGGAAAGCAAAGATGATCAGAACGACCAGGATGATCGTCAGGATCAAGGTACGCTGGACGTCGGCGACAGAGCCACGGATCGTCAGCGAGCGGTCGCTCATGAGATCGACATGGACCGCGCGCGGGATTGACTTCGCTAATTGCGGCAGCATCGCCTTTATTTGATCGACGACTTGCACTGTATTGGCGCCGGCTTCACGATAAATCAGCAAGAGTTCGGATTGCTTGCCGTCGAACCAGGCGCCGGAGCGTGGATTGACGGAGGAATTGATGACGGTGGCGACATCTTTGACGGTGACCGGTGCCCCGTTTTGATAGGCCAGAATGACTTTGCGGAACTGACTGGCGTTGAACAGCTGGTCGTTGGTATCGAGCGTAAACTGCTGGTGTGGTCCTTCCAGGTTTCCTTTCGGGTTATCGAGCGTGGCGGCGCTGAGGGCGGTTTGCACGGCCGCAAGGCTGAGACCACGCGAGGCCAGCGCCTCCGGGTCGACTTGGACGGCAACGGCGGGTTGCTGCTGGCCGCCGATACTCACTTGTCCCACGCCCGGCATCGTGGACAACGACTGTCCCAGAATCGTGTTCGCGTATTGATCGATTTGGTAGACCGGCATCGCGTCAGAATGCACGGCGTAGATGAGGATCGGCCGGTCGGCCGGATTTGTCTTGCGGTAGGTAGGCGGATTCGGCAGGTTCTTATTCAGAAGTCCGCTTGCCGCATTGATTGCCGTCTGCACGTCTGCTGCGGCGCCGTCGATATTGCGGCTCAGATCGAATTGCAGCGTGACGGTCGTCTGGCCGAGACCGCTGGTCGATGTCATCTGCGACAGACCGGGGATTTGCGTGAACTCGTTTTCCAGCGGGGTTGCCACGGTCGCCGCCATGGTGTCGGGACTAGCCCCCGGCAATTGTGCGGTGACCACGATGGTGGGGAAATCGACGTTGGGCAGGGCCGCCACCGGCAATAATTCATAACAAACCATGCCGAACAAGAGGATCGCCGCCATGAGCAGCGTCGTGGCGATCGGCCGGCGAATGAAAATCTCGGAAATATTCATTCGCTGCTGACCTGCGTTGCCTCGGTCGTCTGCTGCACCGCGACCGTGACGCCGTCGTCAAGTCGATATTGCCCGTCGACGACGACGCTCTCCCCGCCGGATAGCCCTTTGCTGATCACGGCTATGGCTCCCTGGCGGTCGCTGACGTCGACTGCGACCCGATGGACCGTATTGTCAGCCTTGATCAGATACACGTAAGAGCCGTTCGGACCTGCCAATACGGATTGCGCCGGCACCGTTACGACGTTCTTCTGGATCGATACGACGAGCTGCACGCGCACGAATTCTCCGGGCCACAGAGTTTCGTCGGCATTGGCGAACGTGGCCTGCATCAGCACCGTGCCAGTGCTTGTGTTGACCTGGTTGTCGATGATGGTGAGCCTGCCTTTTTCCAGCAGTTTCCCGCCCTGCGAATAGGCAACGACTTCGAGCGGCTCGATCGCTTGGTTGCGTTTGATTTCGTCGAGCACGTTCTGGGGAACGTTGAAGGTGACATAGATCGGCTGCATTTGCGCGATCATGACCATGGCGGTGGTCGATGCGGTTTGCCCGCTCGAGCCGCTGCTCGTCGTCGAGGTGCTGCTCGTCGCTACGGACGGTCCGACCAGGTTGCCGAGATCGACCAACAACGCGCCCGCCCGCCCGGTAATCGGCGCAGCGACATGGCAGAATTCGAGATTGAGCTGCGCCGTTTCGACATTGGCTTGATCGAGCTGAACCGTACCCTTGTCCTGCTGAACGACATAGACCTGATCTTCTGCCTGTTGTTTTGCGATCGAGTTCTCTTGCTCCAGCAGCTGGTAGCGGGTGAGGTCGACCTGGGCTTCCGCTAGCACTCCTTCATCATGTGCCAACTGTGCTTGCGCCTGATCGAGCACCGCCTGGAAGGGGCGCGGGTCGATCAGGAACATTTCCTGGTTCTCCTTCACGTCCTGGCCTGGCGTGAATTCGACCTTCACGATGGGGCCATTGACGCGTGCTTGCACGGAGACGATGTCGATCGACTGGACGGTGCCCAATACGCTGACGATGGTCGGGACATCTTCGCGCATCGCTGTGGCCGCCGTTACCGGGACGGTGGCGTTCGCGTTGATTGGGGCGACAGGCTGGCTGTCCAGAAACCTCAGAGCTAAGATAACGACTCCGAGTGCCACTACGGCGCCAACCGCATAATTGATCGATCGTGATCGAATTTTTCCAAAGAATTTCATGACAGGGCCATGCTATGTCACCGATCGGAAGCCGCATTCAACCGCCGCTTAGGGCGGAGCCTCGACACAAACGCCGACCGCCGGCGCATTCGCGGTCGTCGCTTCAACGCCGCATGACGCTTGCCGTTCGCCAATAAATGTCGCGGGATTTCTCGTCGGACCGCAATAGGCCGTGACGAGCACCTCGTTTTCGCGGCAGCCGATCGGGCAGTCTCCCGAGGTTAGACAGTTCGAGCGAATGACGCGCACGGTTGGGCTGGGCGACCCTGTCTCGCCGCGGGGCCCTGGCGGGCCGGCCGGACCCTCGGGGCCGGTAGGGCCTGGAGGGCCAGGATCGCCCTTTGGGCCGGCCGGTCCGGCAGGCCCAGGATCGCCCTTGGCGCCTTGGCCACAGCCGGCCAAGCCCATAGACAACACCAGTACAAGAAGCAGATGTTCTACACGCATGTCAGTTAGCTCTTGTCCTGAAATTTCGGCATTTCCTGTCGAAATCGAGTGGCCAGCGTCGAAACGCTCCTGCGCTCCCCCTAATCTTTCGATTGGGCGGACCAACGTTGGTTTCTGACGTCTCGCGCCATTTGCAGGCACGTAAGAAGGTCCGTGTAACTGGATTCGCCTCCTGCCGTCGCCTCGCCAACACATTCAGTCCTATCGACGACAGCAAAAGTCGACCATTGTCTGACTAATCTTTGACGGATTTCCTGTTCGCTCGAGATGCACTGCTCAAGGGACAAATCCGGGCCGCCCCTTTCTCCGGGACCCGCTGCGTGCTGCGCAATCCCACGACAGACTTGGTCAACGTCTAGAACTGGGACGTCGTCCGCCTTGGCAGTCTGGAGCACAGCAAACAGCAGCGCCGTTAAAGCACCTGCCGCGAGATATCCGCGCATTGTTATCTGGCCTGGGTGCAGCATTCCCACATCCTCGGTTGGACGGTTGAACGATCTATTGCAACGAAGAGTTTCGCACCGAATAAAAGCTGATGCGGCGCCTAGTGAGTTCGCTAAAGATGTTTTCGATGCCCGTGATCCTCAATTAAATAATATTTTATCGCCCCTGGCATTGAACAATCGATGCCGTCCGGGCCCTACCACGCTCATGCTCAAGAGGATTTCACGGAAACGTGTCTACGAGTTCCGAATGAATTCCCATTGTTCAATTCAGCGTCCAGATCACATAGATCGAGCAGAATGTTCGCATAAAATAGAATTTAGTTTTCTGAACGGCAATTTAATAGTGCCGGCGCCCCAGGCATCTATCTTTACATCTGAGACCCGCGCGATGACCGGGAAACACGGGGCTGCCGCCGATCTCGCCGGCTGAGTGCGGCCGCTGCCGGCTGTGATGAGAGATCAGCCAGGAATCAGGCCATGGGAATTGTTCGATTCGCGCTAAGATTCCCGCACACATTCTACGTGCTCGCGGCTCTGATTCTGTTTCTCGGCACAGCCGCGGTCACTACGATGCCGACCGACATCTTTCCGGAAATCAACATCCCGGTCGTCACGGTGATCTGGCAATACACCGGCTTGTCGACGCCCGAGATGGAACAACGCATCACCACCTACAGCCAGTACTCGATTTCTTCCAACGTCAACGGCATCAAGGATATGGAGGCGCAGACACTGGACGGCCTATCCGTCCAGAAGATCTACTTTCAGCCGGACGTCAATCTTGATCTCGCCATTTCTCAGATCGTCTCGGCAACGAATTCGATTCGTGCCCTGATGCCGGCTGGCGTGCAGCCGCCGACCGTCGTGCAATTCAACGCCTCGAGTGTTCCGGTCCTCCAGGTCAGCCTCAGTTCCGACAGCCTGAACGAACAGCAGCTCTACGACTACGGCATTTATCGGGTCCGCCAGCAGCTCGCGCCGGTGCCCGGCGTGACGCTGCCGACGCCCGCCGGCGGCAAATATCGTCAGATCATGGTCGATATCGACCCCACCAAGTTATTGGCCCACGGGTTGACGCCGATGGATGTCGTCAATGCGGTGAACAGTCAAAATCTCACGCTGCCTTCGGGAACGGCCAAGATCGGCGACAAGCAATACACGGTGCGCACCAACGCCACGCCGTCGACTATCGACGACCTCAACAATATTCCGATTCGATATGCCGGTAACGCCACCGTCTTTTTGAAGGATGTCGCCCAGGTGCGCGACGGCTCGATGGTGCAGCAGAACATCGTGCGCGAGGACGGTAAGCGATCGGTCCTGCTCAGCATCATCAAGAACGGCAACGCCTCGACGCTCGCGGTCGTCAAAGGGGTGAAGGCGGCACTCGATACGGCGCGCGCCGCCGCGCCGGCGGGCATGAATATTACGGAGCTGTTCGATCAGTCGGTGTTTGTAACCTCCTCGATCGAAGGCGTGGTGCGGGAACGCCATAGCCGCCGCGCTTACCGCGCTCATGATCCTTCTCTTCCTCGGCTCATGGCGCTCGACATTGGTGATAATCATCTCGATCCCGCTCGCGATTCTGTCTTCGATCGTGATGCTGTACTTTCTCGGCGAGACGCTCAACACGATGACGCTCGGCGGTCTGGCGCTTTCGGTCGGCATTTTGGTCGACGATTCCACCGTCACAATCGAGAACACGCATCGCCTGCTGACCGAGGAAGGCAAGCCGCTGCCCGAGGCGACGCTTCATGGCTCCGCCGGCATCGCGGTGCCGACGCTGGTGTCGACGCTGGCCATCGCGTGCGTGTTCACCTCGGTCATTTTCCTGCAGGGCCCGGCAAAATACCTGTTCACGCCGCTGGGCTTTGCGGTGGTGTTCGCCATGCTCGCATCCTACGCGCTGTCGCGGACGCTGACGCCGATCATCATCGGCCTGCTGCTCAAGGGCGAGCGTCACGAGGCGACAGATGCCGTGCACCGCAGTTGGTCGGGGCGATTCTTCGATCGCTTCAATCGCGGTTTCGAGCGTATGCGCAACGAGTACAATACGCTGCTCGCTTATCTCATGCGCCGTCGCGCCATCGTGCCTATCGCGGGAGTTTTGATTCTCACGCTCGGCGGCGTCATGACGATGCTGGTTGGCCGCGATTTCTTCCCGGCGATCGACGGCGGCCAGATTCAGCTCCACGTCCGCGCCCCAGCTGGAACTCGCATCGAGGTCACCGAGCAGATCTTCCAAGCCGTCGAGGATAAGATCCGTGAAGTCATCCCGGCTGGCGAGCGACAGCTCATCGTCGACAATATCGGGCTGCCGGCACGTCCCTATAATCTCGCCTTCACCGACGGTTCGACTATTGGCATCAACGACGGAATCATCCTGGTCGCACTCAAGGACGGCCACGCACCGACGGCGGATTATGTCCGCAAGCTCCGGCTGGTGTTGCCGGCAGCGTTTCCCGAGGACGTGTTTTATTTTCAAGCCGCCGACATGGTTACGCAGATTCTCAATTTCGGTCTGCCTGCGCAGATCGACGTGCGCACCGTCGGCTACGATCGCACCAAAGATTTACAGGTCGCCAAGGAGCTGCGGCGGAGCATTGCGACGATCCCCGGGATTGTCGACGCGCATCTGCAGCAGGAATTATCCGCGCCGGCGTTCGACGCAACCATCGATCGGTCGCGCGCGGTCGAACTCGGCCTCAATGCCAGTACCATCGCCAACAATCTAAACATCAGCTTAAGCTCGTCGGTGCAGGTTTCGCCCAACTTCTGGACCGATCCGAGTTCCGGCATTCCTTATTATTTGGCGGTGCAAACGCCCGAGCCCGATATAAATTCGCTGAACGCTCTCAAAAACACACCGGTCTCCGCTTCGCTGCCCGCAGCCGGCAGCCCGATACCGGGACTGCTTGCGAACGTCGCCACGATCTCGCGCTCGAGCATGCCGACCAACACCAACCAGGCCAACATCCAGCCGACCTACGACGTCTATGCCAGCGTTCAGGACCGCGATCTCGGCAGCGTCGCGAACGACATCAATAAAGTCGTCGCCGACCTGCAAAAGCAGCTCGCGCCTGGCAATACAATCCAGGTTACCGGCCAGATTCAAAGCATGCACGACGCCTTTCGCAACCTCAGCATCGGCCTGATGTTCGCCGCCGTGTTCGTCTATCTGCTCATGGTGGTGAACTATCAGAATTTCGGCGATCCATTCGTTGTCATTTTGGCGCTGCCAGCGACTTTCTGTGGCATCCTGACAATGCTGTTCGTCACCGGAACCTCGTTGAGCGTGCCGTCGTTGATGGGCGCCATCATGGCGGTCGGCGTCGCCTCGGCAAACTCCATCCTGCTCGTTACCTTTGCCCGGGAACAGCAAGAAGCGGGCGCGACGGCGCACGACGCCGCGCTGAGTGCGGGGCACACCCGTATTCGACCCGTGCTGATGACGGCCGCCGCAATGATCGTTGGCATGCTGCCGATGGCGGTCGGCGCGCCCGGCGGCGAGGCAAATGCTGCGCTGGCGCGGGCCGTCATCGGCGGCCTGTTGTTCGCGACACCCACGACCTTGCTCATCGTGCCGTACCTGTTTGCCGCCCTGCGCAAGGGCAATGACGGAAAGCACGCTCACGGCGTATTCAGGGAGAACCTCGAATGAACGACGTCAGACCCGGTCAGGAATCGGATGAAGCTCCGCAATCGGATGAAGCTCCGCAAGCAGGAGCCGTCGATAAGCGTCACCGATCGTGGTTGATCGGTGCGGCTGTGCTGATGCCACTCATCGGTGCGCTCGCTTTTGGCGCAACGCAGCTTCGTGCCAATGTGCGGCAGGCTACCGCCACCAGCCGGGCGCAGCACAATTTCGCCCCCACCGTCCATGTGGCGACGGTCCAAGCCAGCCCCGCCATACTGACTGTCAGCCTCCCGGCCACGACTTTGGCCTTCGCGTCGGCGAATATTTATGCGCGCGCTAATGGCTATATCGAGAAGCGGCGGGTGGATATCGGCGATCACGTCAAGGCCGGCGACCTGTTGGCGCAAATCACGGCTCCCGAACTCGATCACCAGATCGCGCAAAACCAGGCAATGCTGCAGCAAAACGAGGCGGCGTTACAGCAAACGACCGCCAGCAGAGATCTCGCAAGCGTCACCAACACGCGTGACAGCGATCTGGTCAAGAAAGGATGGCTTACCCTGGAACAGGGCGATACAGACCGTTTGACGGTGCAAGCGCAAAACGCTGCGGTCGCGGTTGCCCAAGCCAACATCGCCGCTCAACAGTCACTGATCCGCGTCTTGCAGCAGCAAAAGTCCTACCAAAGCGTCGTCGCGCCGTTTGACGGCATCATCACGCAACGCAACGTCGATGTCGGCTCTCTCGTAGAGGCCGGAACCACATTCATGTTTACGTTGATGCAGAGCGACGTCATCCGCACGCAGGTCTACGTGCCGCAGGACGCCGCCTTCGGCGTGGCTCAAGGTGTGGAAGCCGTCGTGCGGGTACCGGAAATGCCGGATCGCACATTTCCGGGAACAGTGACGCGGCTCGCCGATGCCCTGGCGCCGGGCACGCGAACGCTGCTCACCGAGATCGATGTGCCGAATCCCGAAGGGCTGTTGCGGCCGGGAATGTATTGTACTGTCGAACTGCATATACCGCGCAAGACGCCCTCCCTGATCGTTCCCGCCGACGCCGTCGTTTTCAACACGGATGGCTTGCAGGTGGCGGTGGCCGAAAACGGGGTCGCGCATTATCAAAAAATTACGGTCGCGCGCGATCTCGGAACGCAAGTCGAAGTGAGTGGGGGCGTTCGGGAGGGCGACCAAGTCATTCTGCGGCCGATGGTCCAACTCGTTGACGGCAGCAGAGTGCAGGTCGAGGCGCCGCCCGCCACAGAGATCAGTCAGAAATAGCGCAGGAGGCGAAAATGCGACTTTTGTTGCTCACCGCCGTGGCTATCGTCTCGCTTGGGTGCGGGACGTGCTTGGCCCAGGTCGCCGCGATACCCAATGTGACAATGCCGCCAAGTTCAACGCTGGCGCCCGCCTTCCCGGGCGTAGCGAATTCGCCACATGCCCCGGGTGCCGCGGGAAGCGCGCTGGGCGCTATCCCGCTCAATTTGGCAAGTCCACTCGCTGGAAGTTCCACGGGTAGCATTCAAATCTGTCCGGAAGCCGAAATGACAGGGTCGACGGCAAATTTCCCGGTCGATGGAACGGATGCGACGACGAACGCGCCCGCCGGGTTCGGTACGTCGGCAATGTCGGGGAGCTGCAACGCCGCTTCGCCAGCATCCAGTCCTGGCGTCATCAGCGGGCCCGAATTCGTCGATGGCTCGGTTCCGCTCAGTGCCACGGAAGGCGGCGGATCGGGGCTGAGCCCTCTTATCGCGGTGCCAATTTCCCCTGCGCCCAGTGCCGCCTGTCCCAGCCCAACACCCTTTGACAGCGCGGGCGCAACGGGGACACCATCGGAATCCGCCTGTTGAGCGCCGGTCCAGCAGCAATGCGACGTAGCTCAAGCTAAAGGGCGCCAGGTGTGGACATTGCGCGGACACTACAAATCGGTCGCTTGTGACCCACAGCGTGCTTCTGCTCGATCAGAAGAATCGTCTGGATCCTGCCCTACACCGTCCGCCAAGGCGGCTCGGACGGGTCGACGAGCTTAAAATCGATCGGCGCCTGGCCGAAAATGCCAATGACGGCCGGCGCCGTCTCGCCTCTCTTCACCCCGTCATAGTGCGGCGTGTGCGCAACACGGCGCACGAAGCCGCCGGCCGGCACCGGCACGGTCGCGCTTGGCTCGAAACTCTCACCCGAATTCACCCACCAGGTGCCGGAGAGGACGAAGCACAGCCGGTCGGTGACGTAGGTGTGTGGCGCGCTCATGTAGCCCGGATGCCACTTTATCAGCACGACATATGGCCCGGGCTTGTCGGTCGCGCCGAAGACCGGCACCGTCTCGACCGAGCCCGAAGGCGCCCCGGGCAGCGCGGGCTTCCATTGGAATTGGTCGGGCAGCGTGACTTGCGTCTCATTTGGATCGATCGCCTGCGCTGCATCACTGATGAGGCCCACCGGCAGAGCGGCGATAAACGGTGCGAGCAAGAGCCCGCGGCGCCTGGTGGTCAGATTTTGCAGAAGTGGAGCGAGCCGCGCGAGATCTTCTGCCTTTTGCGCCGGTAATGGCGAGGCCAATGGATGGATCATAGTCGTGTTCCCTTTACAGCGTGGCGGGGTTTGCAGCGCCTCAGGAGCAGCGCCTCAGGAAGTGTCTCGGCTGGCAAGCGAGCAACAGGATTCATGTCTTCGATGGGCAGGGATCAAAGTTGATCGTAACTGCTGATCCGATCGGTGGTGTCGGAACGCTGGTATCGATGTCCAAGATAACAGCCAAGACGTCCTTAGTGCTTGCATCCGCGGCAGCCGTGGCCGTGTTTCGCGGAGCAACCATTGGACTGATCGAGGACACGTGCGCACGGATTTTGGCATTGGGGAATGCCTCAGGAACGATCGTCGAGTTTTGCGAAGCGCAAACACGCGACGCATCGTGCACTTCTACCTCCGCGCGAACGCGCAACGGACCGTCTTGGATAAGATGTAACAGCGGCTGCGGCACAGCCAAACTGAGGTACTGGCCTTTATTGGCAAGAACATCGATCACGGTGCCGTCCACCGGGGCGCGGACGGTACACTGATCCAGTCGAGCGCGCTCCGAATCAAGGTCTGCCTCCGCGGCGTCGCGTAGCGCTTTCGCCCGGCGGATATCTTCCTCGCGCGAACCGGCACGGAGCAGTGAGAGTCGCGCGCGTGCTTCCGCGAGTTGAGCGGTTGAAATCCTCGCGTCGCGTTGGACTTCAAGAAGTGAGCGGTGGTCACGGTGACGCCCTCTTTGAGGGCCTCGGTTCGATCGAGTGCCTTTTGGGCTTCGTCGGCACGCGCTTGTGAATATCCGACAACTGCCTCGCCGACGGCGATCTCGTCGGGGCGCGAGCCATTGCGGGCGCGGTCGAAGGCCGCTTGTGCCGCCTCCAGCTGAGCATTGCGCGCGCGAAAGTCCGCCTCGGTCGGCCGGCAATCAAGTTTGATCAAAGTCTCTCCCGCCCTGACGCGGCTTCCCTCGCGCACCGTAACCTCGTGGACGATACCCGCGGCGGCAACTCCAATCGACAGAGCGGGACCCGCCCCTTCGACGCGCCCGGGAGCGACAAAATCGGAATTTTGAGTCAGCGCAGTCGCGCCAAAAGCCAAGCTTGCGATCAAAACAGCCGCGCACATCGCCGTCGTCCGATGGATATGCGTCACGCGATTTCCGTCCCGCGACACGTTCACAAGCTCTTGTCGAGAATCCGGCAATCGCCTCCGCGAACTTTCAGCGGCCATGTCAATCACCTGCGCGTGTTAGGCCAAAATGAAATACAGAAATCTGACCCGGCGGACCTTCAGCTGAGGATCTTATTCACGCTGCCACGAGGCACTCCTCAGCACGCACCTAAGGTGGTGCCCGATCCGAACACGCTGACAATGGGTGGGGCCTGCACGTCCGCAGAGTCGCTACCCGGAGGCGGCGTAGTCGTGTCGCCAAGCCCGCCCAAGCCGCTTACGGCCGAAGCGCCGCCCCCGGTGCACGGCAGTCCATTGAGCGGATTTGATCCCGTCGATTCGCCGGTTAGCAATCCCGATGGCAGCGCCGGTGAGACGGCAAGCTCCGGTCCTTGGGGCAAAGTGACGGATTGCGCGAGCGCTGCCGCCGCGGTTGCGGCCAGAACCAGGGCGGTCAGGCCAATCAGTTCCATGCGCTTTGCAGCCATGGCCGATCTCCTTGTCTGTCGCCCCGCAACCCTCAACCCAAATGTACACTAGGAGACGGCCTGCCAGCGGCACCATTAAATTTGCATTTAAAAAACTAAATTCGAATTTAGGTGAGCGGTTGACGTAAGAGTACTAACCTCCGTCATCATTCAAGAGGTTCCTGGTGGATTCAAGAATCCGATGCGCACGCGCGGACGAACCGGGGATCGATCAATTTTGCTCGATCCCGGGTCCATATGTGTGATTGCGTCATTGCTAACTTGGTCTGCCGAAATAGTCCGAGCAGTTGGAATGGAGGTTCGCATGGCCAGCCGCATAAAGTTTCATATAGGGCAGCGCCACCACACCGCGGCATTGGCTACGGCGTTGTTGTTCGCAATCGCCCCTATGCTCGTCCGACCTGCCCTCGCGCAGTCGAGTTCGCAAGTCGCACAGACGAATACATGCGTCGGCGGCAATATCGGCATTACGCTTTCTCCTGGGTTCTGCGCGACCGTCTTCGCCGACAATATCGGCCATGTCCGACACATGGTGGTCGCGCCCAACGGCGTGCTCTACGTCAATAGCTGGAGCGGTCGCTATTACCATAATGACAGGCCGCCGGCGGGGGGCTTTCTGGTGGCGCTCAAGGATACGAAGGGCGCCGGCAATGCCGACGTGATCGAGCGCTTCGGTGACGGCGTCCCACAAGGTTCCGCGGGCGGCACGGGCATTGCCCTCTACAATGGCGCCCTTTACGCCGAACAGAATGACAAGATCATCCGCTACGCCTTGCCCGCGGATTCCATCGTGTCGAACGGGCCGTCGCAGATTGTCCTATCCGGATTGCCGCTTACCGGCGATCATCCGATGCATCCGTTCATCATCGATGCGCAGGGCCGGATCTTCGTCGACCTGGGTTCGCCGACCAATTCCTGCCAGGTCGAAAACCGCATGCCGAATTCGCCCGGGCATCAGCCCTGCACGGAACTTGAAACGCGTGCCGGCACATGGCTCTACGACGCCAACAAGACCGGCCAGCATTTCTCGCCGGCGGAACGTTATGCCACCGGGCTGCGCAATGGTGAGGGTTTTGCCTTCGATGCGTCCGGGCGGCTATTCGTCACCCAGCATGGCCGCGACCAACTCTCGCAGAACTGGTCGAAGCTTTATACCTCCGAGGAAAGTGCGCGCCAGCCGGCCGAGGAAATAGTCTTGCTCGGGCGTGGCGCCGATTACGGCTGGCCGGAATGCTATTACGACCGCTTTCAGAAAAAGCTCGTGCTGGCGCCGGAATATGGCGGCGATGGCGGCAAGACGGTCGGCGTTTGCGCCGAGAAAACCGCTCCCGTTGCGGCCTTGCCCGCGCATTGGGCACCGAACGATATGTTGATTTACGCGGGCAACGCGTTCCCGACATCCTACCAGGGTGGCGCCTTCGTCGCCTTCCATGGCTCGTGGAACCGCGCGCCCGAGCCGCAAGCCGGCTACAATGTCGTGTTCCAGCCGCTCAAGGACGGTAAGGCCTCAGGCGACTTTGTCGTCTTTGCCGACGGATTCGCCGGCGCGGTGAAAGAGCCGGGGCAGGCCGCGTTCCGGCCGACAGGTCTCACCATGGCACCCGACGGCGCGCTTTACATTTCCGATGATGTACACGGCCGCATCTGGCGCGTCACTTTCCATGGCAGCGCCGATACGGCGGTCGCCGCGGCCCCAGCGCCCGCCGTCGCGACTGCGAGTTCCGCCGAGCCCGGGCCTCCCGAAGGCACACATCCAGATGCCGGCCGGCCCAATTCGGCGTCCCTGCCGGTGCCTCCCGGCGCGACCCAAGAACAGGTCGCCTTGGGCGACCGCATTTTTCACGGCGAGGCGGCGGGCGGAACGTGCACGGGCTGCCATGGCTCGGACGCGCGGGGAGGTCCCCAGGCGCCGTCTCTGGTCAAGGGTCGCTGGCTTATTGGTGACGGTAGCCTCAAATCGCTCGAGGAAACGATTGCCGATGGCGTGCCGAAGCCGCGCAATTACGAAGTCCCGATGCCACCCAAGGGTGGCGCACCGTTGTCGGATTCTGACGTCGCCGCCGTGGCCGCCTATGTCTGGGCGATCAGCCATCGCAAGGGATAACGTTGCTTGTCATTTTTAGTTATCTAAACGGCAATTTAGTAGTGCCGCCAAGCCGACTGTTTATGTTCACCCGTGGCACCATCCCAACGATGGAGGAACAGATGATCGGCGAATCGACTCAGATATTGCTTTTCCTGGCAATCGTTGGCCTCACTGTCGTGTCGACAATCGACCTCGTCATGCGGCCCATCAAACAAGAGAAAAACAGCGATCGAGAACATTGACGTTTTTGACCGCTGCAATAAGATGGAATGGATGCGGTGACCCATGACCGACACGAGGAGCCTTGCGAAACTCGACGTCGATCGTGACCTCGCTGCCAGCGACGCGATGCTGGTGCCGGTTGCGTTCAGGGAGCCGTTGCCGCTCAAGACCGTGCCGCACCGGCCCAGCAGGCGCTTGGTCCTGACGCTTGGCGTTGCGGTGCTGTTGATCGCCGCCGCGGTCGCGTATGGGAGCTACTACTGGACGATCGGGCGGTTCCTGGAATCGACCGACGACGCCTATGTGCAGGCCGATTCCACGATCATCGCCCCCAAAGTGTCGGGCTACCTGAGCGGAGTGCTGGTCGAGGACAATCAGCCGGTAAAGGCCGGCCAGCCGCTCGCCAAGATCGATGACCGCGACTATATCGCGGCCCTCAACCAAGCCGAGGCCGACGTCGCGACCGCGCAGGCCGATATTGATAACGTCACGGCTACCCTGGTGCAGCAGCAGGCCATCATCGCGCAGGCGCGCGCCACCGTTGCGGTCGACCAAGCTAATCTCACCTATGCGGAGCAGGAGAACGCACGTTTCAGCGGCCTCGCCAAAATCGGCGGCGCCAGCGTGGAAGTGGCGCAGCAGGCGGCAACGAAGCGCGACACCGCGCAAGCCACGCTGACGCGCGACACGGCCGCGGTCACGGCCGCCGAGGAACAGGTTGGCGTGCTGCAGGCGCAACTCGCCAAGGACAAAGCGACCTTGCAGCATAACGAGGCCGCGCAGGAGCAGGCGCAGCTGAACGTTGGTTATACCAATATCGTAGCGCCAATCGATGGTGTGGTCGGTAATCGCAGCTTGCGCGTCGGCGAATATGTGCAAGCTGGCACCCAGCTCATGGCCGTAGTGCCGCTCGCCGCGGTCTATGTGGTCGCAAATTTCGAGGAAACGCAACTTGCCGGCATTCGCAAGGGTGCGCCGGTCAGCATCGTGGTCGATACCTATTCGAAGGCGACCGTCAAAGGCCATGTCGACAGCATCGCGCCTGCCAGCGGCGAGGAATTTGCGCTGCTGCCGCCCGACAACGCCACCGGAAATTTCACCAAGATCGTGCAGCGCATCCCGGTGAAGATCGCGATCGATCCGAACGATCCGCTCCGCGGCGAGCTCCGGCCCGGCATGTCCGTTACCGCGACCGTCGACACCAAGGCGCAGACGCCGGGCGCCAGCCTGATGCGATCTGTGGTGATCCACTGACAGCGCGGCACGAAGGCATGTATCATGGCCGCATTGGATGCAATTGCGAGCCCGCGCGACCCGGCCGATCGAGCGAGCTTCACGACCTGGGTAATGGTGCTCGGCGCGCTTCTCGGCGCCTTCATGGCGGTGCTGAACATCCAGATCACCAATGCATCGCTGCTCTATATCGAAGGCGGGATCGGGACCGGGGTCGACAACGGCGCCTGGATCTCGACCGCCTATCTCATCGGCGAGATCATTGTCATTCCGCTGTGCGACTATCTTAGCCGCGTCTTCTCGTTCCGGCGCTATCTCCTCGTCAACACCGTTCTGTTCCTGGCGTTCTCCATGGCCTGCGCCTTTGCGCACAACCTTGGCCAGATGATCGTTTTGCGGGCGCTGCAGGGGTTCACCGGCGGCGTGCTGATCCCCATGGCCTTCACCCTGGTGCTGACCAAGCTGCCGAAAGCGCAGCAGCCGATCGGCCTGGCGCTATACGCGCTCACCGCGACTTTCGCACCCGCGATCGGGCCGACCATCGGCGGCTATCTGACCGAGACCTATGGCTGGCAATATATCTTCTTCGTCAATCTGGTTCCCGGCGTGGGCATGGTCGTGATTCTATGGCTGACACTCGAGCGCGAGCCGATGCGGCTTTATCTGCTCGCGCACGGCGACTGGTTTGGCATCGGCGCCATGGCGATCGGGCTGACGGCCCTGCAGACCGTGCTCGACGAGGGCAACAAGGACGACTGGTTCGACTCCGTCTTGATCGTGCGGTTGTCGCTGATCGCCGCCGTCTTTCTGTCGCTGTTCGTCTGGATCGAGCTCAAGTCGGCCAACCCGGCCGCCAATCTCAGGCTCTTGGGCCGGCGCAATTTTGGCTTCGGCACGCTCACAAACGTCATCGTCGGCTTCGCGCTCTACGGTACCGTCTATATCCTGCCGCAATATCTCGGCCAGGTGTTCGGCTACAACGCCGAGCAGATAGGCTTTGTGTTGGCTTGGACCGGCCTGCCGCAGCTTCTGATTATTCCGTTCGTGCCTTGGGTCATGGCGAGAGTAGACGCGCGGCTCATGGTGATGTGCGGGCTTGGCGTGTTCGCGGTCAGCTGCTTCATGAACGCCTACATGTCGCCAGACTACGCCGGCGATCAATTATGGATACCCAATATCGTGCGCTCAATCGGCCAAGCCGTGGTGCTGACGCCGCTGACTAGCATCGCCATGGTTGGCATCGCGCGGCAGGAATCCGGCGCCGCGTCCGGCGTATTCAACATGCTGCGCAATCTCGGCGGCGCCTTCGGCACCGCTTTGCTGGCGACCATCGCGACCAAGCGCGAGCAGTTCCATTCCAACGTCATCGGCAGCGACGTGACGCTATTTCGAGGCAGCGTCCGGGAGCGCCTGAACGAGCTCACTGCTTATTTCATGAGCCACGGCGTCAGCGATGCCGCCACGGCGCAGCACAAGGCTATCGTTGCGCTCGGCAACATCGTGCGCGAGCAAGCCATGATCATGGCCTACTCCGACACCTTTGCGGTGCTCGGCGTATTGCTGCTGGTGGCCGCCGGGTTGCTGCTGTTCACGCGGCGCGGCCAGGCAAGCGGAGCCGTCGCGCACTGAGGTAGCGCCGCCGAACGCGTCATCCCGCATCCTGCGACTGTCGCGCGCTCGCAAAATCCTCGCATCGGATCTTGGTAGTCGACCCGTTCATTAAATCGAATTTAGCTTTCTGAACGACAATTTACTGGCACCCACCGGTTGTCTGCTTATTTCCCAAGCGTAGGGGTTAAGCGCAATGGAGATGACAAATGCGTAATAGAAAAATCGAGCAGACGGTGCTGGCGACGTTTTCCTTGGCCGCATGCGTGGCCTTGTTCGGCGCGTTGGCGGCAGGACAGGCCGACGCGCGGGGCGCAGGTGCCGGTGGTCATGGGCTGGGCGCAATTCGTGGCCTCTCCGGGCCGCCGCTGCTGGGTGGCGCTCCCTCAATTCAACCGCAGTTCAATCCATCGATCCCATACACGGTGCCCCAAACGCCTGAGATCCCCGTTTCACCGGGAAGTCCGGGATCGGTGTTTGGGCCGGGTCCGAGCAACGGGATTTAATGAGGGTTCGCACTTGGATCGCTTTGTTGGAATGGCGGTATTCGCCAAAGTCGTCGAGTCCTCGAGCTTTGCCGCGGCGGCTCGGCACTTCGATATATCGCCAGCCATGGTGAGTAAGCATATCCGCATCCTTGAGAAGCGGCTGGGCGTCCGCCTGCTCAATCGTACGACGCGCCGCGTCAGCGCCACCGAGGTTGGCCAGAACTACTATGAGCGCTGCCTGCGAATCTTAAGCGAAGTGGAAGATGCTGAGCGCGCAGCCGGCGATCTGCAAGCCGCACCGCGGGGCTTGCTCAGGGTGACTACGTCGTTGGCGTTCGGTACGCATCAGCTTGCGCCGGCGATTGCCGATTATCTCGTCGCCTATCCCGACGTGTCGGTCGACCTGATCCTCCAACATAACTACGTCGATCTGGTCGAAGAGCGCATCGATCTGGCGATCCGCCTCGGACAGCTTTCGGATTCAAGCCTCGTCACCAAAAAATTATATGCTGTTGAGATGGTGCTGTGCGCTTCGCCGGGCTATCTGGCCGCGAACGGCACGCCGCTAAAGCCGCGGGATCTCGGCAAGCATAATTGCCTCATTTACACTTATGCCGCGCGCCGGGCATGGACATTCACCGATCGAAAAAACCGCAACGCAGAGGTCATCCGTATTTCCGGGCGATTATTGGCGAATAGTGGCGACGCGTTGCTGGCGTTTGCGCTCAAGGACACCGGCATCGTCCTCGCTCCGGACTATCTCGTCGCCGACCAGCTAGGCGCCGGGCGGCTGATCCGCCTGTTGCCCGAATACAAGACGCAGGAACTGCCGGTCTACGCCGTCTACCCGCACGGCCAATACCTTTCAGCGAAAACCAGGACATTCATCGATTTTCTGGCGGCGCGTTTCGCGCAATTGCCGCAGATCAAGCGCGACGGTTTCGAAGGCGGCTCGAACCCTGGCGCGGCGCCTGACCTTCGTCAGGTGGCCTGACAAATCGCGAAATCCGCAAGCGGCCGACGTGAGAGCGGACATGGAAAACGGGGGCGCGGAAAAGCCCGCCCCCGTTTTCGCCGTAGTTTCAGTCTCTCATAAGCAGTTCATTGCACCCGGTGCTGCGCGCCGGTACCGGCGAATCTACCGTGGCCGTTCTGATGAACGGCCATCTTGCCGGCATTGCTCGGCCGGGTGGCAGTTCGGCCGTTCTGAGGCGCGGGGGTGGGGCTCGGCTCAAAGGCGTACGGCGTTACATTGCCGGTGCCATAGCCCTTGCTGAACGCCTGAGCGTGCGCCGGCGAAGCGGCGCTCATCGCAACCAACGCGGCGATAATGGCAAGCTTTGACTTATTGATCATGGAAAATTCTCTCCTCGTGATGCAGTCGATCACGGCAAGATGCCGATGTTCGCTGTTAGCGAAGAGATGGGGTCGGTGCAGCCGATTCATAATCGGCAAACCGTCGAACAGACTGGAAATGAAAGGTTCACAATCGATCGGGCAAAGCCACCGGTTCGTCGCGGAGCAGCCGGCCACATTTTCTGTTGTTGTCTGCTCCTCGGGCTCTCCGGCAGAAACATCATCAGGCCAAGAACGCCGATGATCCCGAGCGGTCCGTTGATATAGAGCACATAACGCCGGTGTGCAGCGCGTCAGATTGATTGTTGGATTGATCGATTTGCTCACGAGTAAGCATGATGATGCTCCTGACTGTTAGGCAGGCGCGCTCGAGAGCGCGCCGTCTTCAGGCCGGCCGAAGGCCGCCGCCAAAGGGCGGCTTTTCTCATGTCGCGACGGATTCCGGCTCGCCTGAAGGGGAGCTCGTGGTGGCGCCGCTCCCGCCGTGGCTGCGGCAAGGACAGCCAAATTGCGCGAGCTGCGTTCAGGAGCGCGGCGACAATGAGAACGGCAGCGTCCGATCCCATCGGACCGGCCTGAGAAAAGCCGGCCAAGGTGATCGCAACCCAGTAAACCCTTCGCCTTAAGTCCTTCAACATGACTAGCCTCGGGACATCTGTCTCCCGAAGCTCAACATGTGGCGGGCGCCAAGGCTTTTTTATCTCATGGGATCGAAACGCTTTATTCGCGCGTACTGAACAATCGAGCTCAAGCGCCTGAAAATCAAGGGTTTTCAGCTTGCCCGAAAATCACGGGTCCAGGCTTCGAACTTTGTGCGGCCACGGCATTGATCGACAATTCATATCGATCAAAGCGGCATGCGGAGCGCGGGAGCGGCGGTGCTCTCGATCATCACGTTCACGCATGCCGGCTTGCCGCTGGCGAGAGCGCGCTCGATCGCGGCCGGCAGGTCTGCAGCGCGCTCGACGTATTCTCCGTGACCGCCGAAAGCGTTGACGACCTGATCGTAGCGGACCGGCAGAAGCTCGCAGCCGTGCATTCTGTTGGCGCCGTAGTCGCGGCGTTGGATTTCGCTTTCCGCGTTCCAGCGCGCGTCGTTGCCGAGGATTGCGACGAACGGCAGCCCGCGTCGCACCGCCGTTTCGAATTCGGCAATATGAAAGCCGATCGTGCCGTCGCCGAGCACCGCGAATACCGGCGCCTTGCTCTCGACCAGGCGCGCCGCCAGCGCGAAGGAGAGCGAGCTGCCAATCGCGCCGGCGACGCCGTTGACGAGACGGCGCCGGACCGGGAGCATGCTCTGCGCCCACTGCGCGTATTCTCCTCCGTCGCAAATGAGGACAGTGTCCGGATCGCGTTCGACGAAAGGACGTAAGGTCCGAAAGACTTCGGCGGGATGCATCCGCCCGGGCGTTTGCGCCACGATGTCCCGCCACGATGCCGGCCGCGCGTCGCGAGCCCTGCGGGCTTCGGCGAGCCAGGCGGTATCGCCGGCCTGCTTGGCACCGGCGGTGAGTTTTTCAGCCGCCAAGGCTGGATCGGCAACGCAGGCGAAGCGCAGCGCATCGCCTTTCTCGCGCTTCGCCCGCGTTGTCAGCTCAGTTTCCGGATCGATGGCGATGACCGGAACGCCGGCGGCAAAACTCGGAGCGGCCGCCCATTTGAGCGAGAAATCCAGCGCCTTGCCCAGCAGCACCACGAGATCGGCGCGCGTCGCCAGGTCGGGCAGAGCGCCGAGCGTCGCGTCCGCCAGGCCGCGCGGGCTCTCCAAAATTACTGCCGGCGCGCCTGTCGCCGTTTCGAGCTTTGCCAGCAGATCGCGTCCGCTCGCATTCGACATTTGCGGGCCGGCGAAGATGAGCGGACGTTTTGCGGCGGCGAGGGCGGTGAGAATCCTGGCGCAGTCCACTTCGCCGAGCGCCTCGGGCTTTGCCGGCGCGTCGTCTGGCCACGTCACGGCACTCTCGTCCAGCCGCGCGTCGAGCAAATCCGACGGCAAGCTCAAGTGAACGGGGCCGCGCCGTCCGGAGCACGCGATACGGATCGCCGCGCCGATATCGTGGCCGAGGGCTTCGACGCTGCCGGCCGTCCAGGACGCTTTCGTCACCGGCTTGGCCATCTCGGCCTGGCGCAATTCCTGAAATCCGCCGCGCCCGATCTCCCAGGTCGCGGCGTGTCCCGACAGCAGAACCATCGGCGATTCCGCGGCCAGCGCGGTGTACAAGGCGCCGACCGCATTGGCGTGACCGGGGCCGCCGGTGACCAGGGCAACGCCGGCTTCGCCGGTCAGGCGGCCATGGGCGTCGGCCATGTGCACGGCGGCGGCTTCGTGGCGCACGTGAACGAGGTCGATGCCGGCATCCAGTGCGGCGTCGAAGATCGACATGATGTGGTTGCCGGACAGCGTGAAGACGCGCTCGCAGCCGAGGCGGCGAAGCGAACGAGCGACGATATCGGCGCCGCGTAAAGTGTTGCTCATTTTCTGGGTAGAACTTTGCGGCTGCTTAACGTCTGCAGGTGTGGACCATGAGCAACGATATTAGCATTGGCTGCCGTCGATTTAGAACTCGCCCGCCCGCGTTATGACGCGCGGCGGCCGCGTTTTATTGCGGCGCGCCGACGCATACGACGGTCAGTGGGCCATTCGCGGCGTCGGCTGCGACGCCGCACGACGCGCCGCGTTCGGCCAGTAAGGTCGCTGCGTTACGGTTGGGCCCGCAATAGGCGGTGACGAGGACTTCGTTGTCGCGGCATTGGATCGTGCAGTTGCCGTTCAGGCAGGCCGAGCGCACCACGCGCATGCCCGGACTGGGCGGTCCTGGCTCGCCCTGCGGCCCGGGCAGACCGCGCGGGCCTTGCGGGCCGGTTGGACCGGCCGGTCCCGCCGGACCGGCTTCGCCCTTCGGGCCTTGCGGTCCGGGCGGGCCTTGATCGCCTTTGGGACCTTGGCCGCAGCCGGCCAAGCCGGAAAGCAATGCGATTGTCACCAGCAAATAAGCCGCGCGCATTTTTGGACCTCGGAATTGAAGCGTCACACCCACAAGTAACCCGTCAACTAAAACCGAACGCGCCCGGTCGTTCCATGGCCGTTGGAAACCCGCGATCACAATACGCGGCGGCGGATTTCCTCGATGACGATGCTGTTGTCCTGCTCGCTGTCGCCGTGGCGGACGCAGGCCTGCAGCACGTCGGCGTGGATTTGCAGAAGCGGCAATTGCTGGCCGGCCTTGCGCGCCTGGTCGAGCATGAGTTGCGTATCCTTGAGCGTCTGGCGGACGCGACCCTCCGGCGCAAAATCGCCGGAGATCATTTTCGGTCCCTTGGTGTCCATGACTTGCGAAGCCGCGGCCGAGCGGCGGGCGACGTCGAGGAATGCCGCCGGATCGAGCCCTAGGCGGGCGGCAAAGACCAAACCTTCGGCCAGCGCCAGCCGGTTGAGACCGAGGATGAGATTGACCGCGAGCTTGGCACGGCCGCCGTCGCCGACCTTGCCGATGTGAAAACTCTTGGCGAACAGCGCGTCGAGCACCGGCGCGGCGTCGGCCGCGATCTTTTTATCTCCGCCGATCAGGCCGACGCCGTCGCCCCGGCGGACCTGTTCGCTCGTGCCTGACACCGGCGTTTCCAGAAAACGCAGTTTGTCGCCGACGCGCGCGCCGAGCGCTGCGACGCGGTCGGGATCGCAGGTCGAAGTGACCAGCACGATCTTGCCGGCAGCCGCCGGGATGAGCGCGCGCTCCACCACATCCTCGACCTGCTCCGTGTTGAACACGGCGACCAAGATCGGATCGCATTGTTGCGCGATATCGGCGAGCGTACCGGCCTGCGCGCCTAATTGCGTCAGGCGTTCCTGCTTTGCCGGATCGACATCGAAACCGATCACGGTAAATCCCGCCGCAACCAGGCGGCGGGCGTAGACCTCGCCCATGAGACCGACGCCAATGACGCCGACGGGTGTGCGCGACGCCATGATCTATTCCGGCGGCGCGATGTTGAGGTCGCGCGCCAGTGTGTCGAGACTGTCGCGCAGCGCCTTTGGCATCGGCACGCCGTGGGCGCGGCGCTCCAGAAGTTTGGCGTGGCTCTGTTCGCCCGGCAGAAAAATGCGCTCGACGCCGGGCAGCCGTTTCGAGCCGCGGATATCGCGGATCACTTGGTCGACATTGCGCTTGAAGTCGGTGGCCGGCATGAAGGCATCGATCGCGATCGCCGCGATCGCCTGGCCGGTATTGGTCGCCTTGCCCGTTTCCTTGACGAAGTCGATCACGTCGCGGCCGAGCGCCGCGCGATTGAGCGCTCCGGCGAGGATGCCGATGATCAGGCTCAGCCCGTAACCTTTGTAATCGCCGATCGGCAGCAAATGACCCTCGTCGGCGCGCTTCGGATCGGTCAGCGGCTTGCCTTCCTTGTCGATCATCCAGCCGACCGGCATCGCTTCGCCGCGCTGCGCCTTGAGCCGCACCTTGCCGTAGGCGGCAACGGTCGGCGCCATGTCGAGCACGATGGCGGGTTCGTCCTGCGCCGGCACCGCGACCGCCATCGGGTTGGTGCCGAGCAGGCTTTCGCTGCCGCCCCACGGCGGCAAGTGGTTGTTGCTGCCGACGGCGAAATAGAGCCCGATCATGTCGTGGTGCAGCGGCAAGGTGACGTAGAGCGCCGCCGGGCCGGCGTGATTGCTCATGCGCGCGCCGACCCAGCCGATGCCGGTGGCCTTGGCCTTTTCGATGGCGAGATGCGCGGCACGGCGCATCACCAGGTGGCCCATGGCATTGTCGCCGTCGATCAGCGCCGCCGAGGGCCGGTCGCTGACCACGCGGATATTCGGCTTGGCATTGACGCCGCCGGCACGGAGGCGGCGCACATAGAGCGGCAGCCGGATCACGCCATGGGTGTCGCTGCCGCGCAGGTCGGCCTCGACCATGAGGCCGGCGACGGTTTCCGCGTCCGCCGCCGGCAGACCCGCCGCCGTCAAAGCGCGGACGATGAAGGCCGCGAGCCGGTCGCCGGCAATGCGCGTGTCGTTCGTGGTCATGCTGGTCATGCTTCCCCTGCGTGGCGGAGACTGGTTTAACGCACCGCCGCACCATAAGATCAAGCGAGCTTCGGAGGTAAGCCCATATGAGTACGACGACCGCAGAAAAAATCGACACCATCAATGCCTGCTTCGGCACTTATCCGCAGACCCAGGCACTGAAAGCCGGCCAGATCAAATCCGACCGCGTCAAATTGAACCTCACCGAGGTCAATCCGGTCTACAAGGCCTTCAGCATGATGGTGCGCGAGCAGAGGTTCGACATCTGCGAGATGGCGATCGTCAGCTATCTGCAAGGCAAGGCCTACGGCAAGCCGATCGTGCTCATGCCGGCCACCATGGTGGGCCGCTTCCAGCACGGCACCATGCTGTACAATTCCGAGCGCGGCACCGTGACGCCGGACAACTTGGAGGGCCGCCGCATCGGCGTGCGCTCGTTCGCCCAGACCACCGGCTGCTGGCTGCGCGGGATTTTGTGGAAGGACTACGGCCTCGACAACAGCAAGGTGAAATGGGTGACGTTCGAGGACGCGCACATTCCCGAATTCAAGGATCCGCCCGGCGTCGAGCGCGCCGCCGACGGCAAGGACATGACCAAGATGGTGCTCGACGGCGAGCTCGACGCCGCGATCTTCGGCACCGTGCTGCCGCCCGATCCGCGGTTCAAAAGCGTCATCCCCAATCCCGACGACGCCGCCAAGGAGTGGTACAAGAAATACAACACCGTGCCGATCAATCACATGGTGGTGGTGAAGAACGACGTGGTGAAATCCGATCCCGGGGCGGTGCGCGAAGTGTTCCGCATGCTGCACGACAGCAAGAAGGCCGCCGGCCTGCCCAAGCCCGGCGCCGTCGACACCTTGCCGTTCGGCTTCGATGCGGTGAAGCCCGCGCTCGAGCTGATGTCGAGCTACGCGCTGGAGATGAAGATCATCCCGCGGCGCTATTCGGTCGAGGAATTGTTCGATGACACCACGCGGGCGCTGCAGGGTTAGGCGTCATTCCGGGGCGGCCCAAGGGCCGAACCCCGAATCCATAACCATGATCGGTGCAGTACTTTTGAGGGCGGCGGTTATGGATTCCGGATAGCGGCTTCCGGAATGACGAGGCGTAAACCATTACGGCAAACGCCCCAACAATACCTCAGATTCCGACACAATCGGTCACGATCCCGCCGCTGCAACCGGCTGTGATGACGCTCGGCCTGTCGGCCGTGGGGTATGGCAATGGACGGCCGGGGATCAGCCGCCATTCTTTCGGCAATCCTGTCGATATTTCTTCTGACCGCTGCATGCGCCGATGCGGCCGCGGCGGGGGCGAAGGATTCCGCAATCACGGTGACAGGCAACCGTCATGTCGGTGCCGATACCATCCGCTCGTATTTTCACTCCGCGGCGGGCGACAAGCTCGATGCAGCCACGCTCGATGCGACGCTCAAAAACCTCTATGCCACCGGGCTGTTCCAGAATGTAAAGATCTCGCACGACGGCGACGCCGTGTTCGTATCGGTCGTCGAGAACCCGACTCTCGTGCGCATCGCCTTCGAGGGCAACCACAAGATCAAGGACGCCGATCTCAAGAAGGATTTGCAGTCCAAGGAAAGCGGCCCGCTGTGGCGTGCCTTCGTGCAGGGCGACGTCGAGCGCATCGCGGCGCTCTATCGCCTGCGCGGCTATTTCGAGACGCGGGTCGTGCCGAAAACGATCAAGGTCAAGGACGACAGGGTCAATCTCGTCTTCGAGATCAAGGAAAACGAAAAACTTGCCGTCCGCCAGATCGTGTTCGCCGGCAACTCAGCTTTCCCGCGCAACAAGCTCAGCGGCGTGGTCAAGACCGGCGTCACCAATCCGTTGAGCTTTGCGCTCGACAACGACAGCTACGATCCCGACAAGGTCACGAACGACGGCGATCTCTTGCGCAAATTCTATCGCGCCCACGGCTACGACGACGTCCACGTAGTGGCATCGTCGAGCTATGACGTCGACAAGGCCGGCGTCGTCGTGGTCTTCAAGATCGACGAAGGCCCGCAATACCGCTTCGGCAAGGTCGACATCGACTCGCGCCTGAAGACCGTGGCCGCGGCGGAGCTGACGCAGTATCTGCGCACGGCGTCGGGCGAAGTCTATGACGCCGACGCGGTGGACAAGACCGTCGGCGATCTGGCGATGCAGATCGCCAAAAGCGGCGAGCCGTTCGCCAATGTGTCGGTGCGCAATGAGCGTTCGGCCGATCGACACCTGATAAATATTATCTACACCATCGACCAGGGCAAACGACTCTATATCGAGCGCATCGAGATTCACGGCAATACCAAGACCCGCGACGAGGTGATCCGTCGCGAATTCGATTTCGGCGAGGGCGACGCCTATAACCGCGCGCTGGTCGACCGCGGCGAGCGCCACCTCAAGGCGCTCGGCTATTTCAAGTCGGTGAAGATCGACGTGAAACCGGGCTCGGCGGCCGATCGCGTCGCCCTCGACGTCGCGGTCGAGGAGCAGCAGACCGGCGATTTCTCCATCGCCGGCGGCTATTCCACGACCGACGGCTGGCTGGCCCAGATCAGCGTCAGCGATAAGAATTTCCTCGGCACCGGCGACATCGCCAAGGCCACGGCGACGTACGGCCAATATGCCCGCGGTTTTGATCTCGCCTTCACCGATCCTTACGCGCTCGGCCCGCGGGTTTCGCTCGGCGGCGACCTATTCGGCAAGCAAAGTTTCGCCAACAGCAATCAGTCCTACGACACCTCGCTCTACGGCGCCAAGCTGTTCCTCGGCACGCCGCTGAGCGATCAGCTCGGCGTGACTTGGAATTACTCGATCTATAATCAGGGTATCTCGCTGCCCGCGGGAACCGCCGCCTCGCTGCCGATCCAGCAGGCGGCACAGGTTGGCCCATCATGGGTCTCTTCCGTCGGCAACAGTGTGGTCTATGCGACGCTCGACGATGCCAGGCACCCGACCGACGGCATTCGCGTCCAGACCAACAACGATTTTGCCGGCCTCGGCGGCGCGACGAAATTCGCACGCACCACCGAGGACGTCCGCTACTACCATCCGATCGCCGGCGACGTGGTCGGCATGGTGCGGACGCAGGGCGGCTACATCACGCCGTGGGGCGGCCAGCCCCTGCCGCTGATCAACGGCTTCTTCGGCGGGCCGCAGCTCGTTCGCGGTTTTGCGCCCAACGGTTTTGGCCCGCGCGACATCACGCCCGGCACGACGATGGATAATGTCGGCGGCAATGTTTATTGGACCTCATCGGCCGAATTGCAGGCGCCGGTGCCGCTGGTGCCCGCGGACGCGCAATTGAAGATGGCGTTGTTCTCCGACGTCGGCAGCCTGTGGGCCAACGGCGCTTCGAGCGTGTCGAACCTGAACGCGTTGTCGCCGTCGCAGCAGATCGCCAATTCGCGCTCACTGCGCGCCTCAGCCGGCGCCAGTTTGATCTGGGATTCGCCGTTCGGGCCGCTGCGCGTCGACTACGCCTATCCGTTCGCCAAGCAGCCTTACGACGTGACGCAGCGCCTGCAATTTACCGCCGGCGCGTGGTGAGCAGCGCGTTCACACGTATTTGAGCGTGATGCCGCCGTCGACCACGAGCTCGAGGCCGGTGACATAGCGGCTTTCGTCGCTGGCCAGGTACACCGCCGCCCAGGCGACATCCCAGGCATCGCCGCCGAATCCCATCGGCACCTGGCGATCGCGAGCGCGCCACATCGCCTCGACGTCGCCGCCGGCGTAACTCTTGGCGAGGCCGGCGCTGTGCTCGACCATCGGCGTCTTCATCAGCCCGGGCAGGATGGCGTTCACCCGGATTCGCTTGCTGGCATATTCGACCGCGGTGGTTTTGGTGAGCTGGTTGATCGCGGCCTTGGTGGCGTAATAGGTGGCGTAGGGGACGCCGGTGTAGCGGATCGACGCGATCGAGGAGATGTTGATGATCGAACCGCCGCCCTGCCGCTCCATGACCGGGATCACGTGCTTCATGGTCAGATAGGCGCTCTTGAGATTGACGGCGAAGACGCGGTCCCAGTCGGCTTCCGCAAGCTCGACGACGCCGCCGACCACGGCAATGCCGACATTGTTGTCGAGCACGTCGATGCGGCCGAAAGCCGAGACGCAGGCTTCGACCATCGCGGCGACATCCGCGCCTTTGCTGACGTCGGCGCGATGCGCCGCCGCCTGGCCGCCTTCATCCTTGATGATCCTAGCGGTCTCCTCGGCGGCGGCCAAATTGATGTCGGCGCAGAACACGCGCGCGCCCTCGCGCGCAAACGCCACCGCCGTCGCTTTGCCGTTGCCCCATCCCGGCCCGATCGAACCGGCGCCGACGACGAGCGCCACCTTGCCTTTGAGCCGATCGGCCATGACCGTCCTCCCGTTTCAGGTCTTCATTGTCTTGGCGTCGAGCGCGCGCAACTCGGTCTTGAGGATTTTGCCGTAATTATTCTTCGGCAGCGCGCTCACGAACACATAATCCTTCGGCCGTTTGAACCTGGCGATGCCGTTGAGGCACAGCGCATCGAGCTCGGTGCGATCGGCGTCGCCGACCACATAGGCGACGACGACCTCTCCCCATTCCGGATCGGGCCGGCCGATCACCGAGACCTCGCGGACGCTCGCATGTTCGAGCAGTATTTCCTCGACCTCGCGCGGATAGATATTGGAGCCGCCGGAAATGATGACGTCCTTGGAGCGGTCCTTGAGCGTCAGATAGCCTTCGGCGTCGAACGCGCCGACGTCGCCGGTATGCAACCAACCGCCGCGCAGCGTCGCGGCCGACGCTTGCGGATTGTTCCAGTAGCCCGGCATTATCACGTCGCCGCGGCACAAAATTTCGCCGGTCTCGCCGGTCGGCAACGCGCGATCGTCGCCATCGGCGACCATCACTTCGAGGCAGCCGAAGGGCCGGCCGGCGGAGCCCAGCCGTTCGGCCCAGCGTGGATGATCGCGGTCGGCAATCTCCTCTTTCGACAAGGTGGTGATGGTCATTGGGCTTTCGCCCTGGCCGTAGATTTGCGCGAAACGCGGACCGAAGCGGTCGATGGCGGCGCGCGCGTCGGCGACATACATCGGCGCGCCGCCCCAGACGATGGTGCGGATGCGATCGGGGTTGCACGACGCGGCGCAGTCGACCAGCCGCTTGACCATGGTCGGCGCGGCGAACATCGAGGTGCCCGGCCAAGCGTCGATCAGCTGCATCACTTCGTCGGCTTCAAAACCGCTCGATTCCGGCACCACGTTGACGCCGAGCCGCGCCACGTGCGCCATCATGTAGAGGCCGGAGCCGTGGCTCATCGGCGCGGCATGCAGGAGCGGACTGCCGGGCGCGATGGGATTGACCTCGCTCGCATAGGCAAAACTCGCCGCCGCGAGCACGCGATGGGTGAGCATGGCGCCCTTCGGCCGGCCCGTGGTGCCGGAGGTGTAGAACAGCCACGCGAGATCGTCGCCGTCGCACGGCCACGGCGCGATCGGATCGGCGGCGAACAGCGCTTCGTAGTCGCGGCTGCCGATCACGATCAGCCGTTCGAGCGTCGGCGGCGCGTGCGGCGCGATCTCGGCATCGAGCCCGTCGGAAGCGAAGCAAACGCGGGCGCCGGAGTGCTGCAAAATATAGCCGAGCTCGCGGCCGTGCAGTTTGGCGTTGGCCGGCACCGCGGCCAGCCCTGCATGCCAGATGCCGAACATGAGCTCGACATAATCGGGGCAGTTCTTCGCGGCGATGGCGACACGGTCGCCGGGATTTAGGCCAATGCGCTGGCGCAGCGCCGTCGCCAGCCTCGCCGCGCGTCCAGCGACTTCGCCGTAGCGCCTGATAACGCGTGCGCCGAATCCCAGCGCCGGCCGATCGCCGTGGCTCAATCCCGCGCGATGGAGCCAAAGCGCGAGATTCACGGCCTCAGCCCTTCCATAGCGGGGCGAATTGCGCGGCGACCACATCCTCATATTTCAGGTCGCTCTGCAGCACGCCCTGGCTGCGCAAAAACGCCGTCATGCCGGCAATAAAGTCGCGCGACAGCGTGGCATCGTAGTAGGGCACGTCGCGGCGGATCAGCTCGGTGATCAGGCCGGCCTCGGCCGGCGGAAACAGCTTGCGTCCGACCTCGCCGGCGCGCGATACATCGGCTTTCAACGCGGCCTGCGTCTTGACGATGGCGCGCACCGCCGCGGCGACTTTGTCGGGGGAACGTGCGATCAGCTCGTCCGACGCCGTGATGGCCGGCGCCGTGTAATTGAAGCACTCTTTCGGTCCGTCGCCGCGGCGGGCGTCGATGACGACGGTGCCGTAACCGCCGCGCACCGCGACCTCCGCGCCCATGCCGTTGGCCCAAAAGCCGTCGAGCTTGCGGTCTTCGAGCGCCTTCGATGCCATGACGCCGAAATTCGGCACGTCGCCGATGAGGCCCGGCACCGGTGCGATATTGACCTTGTCGCGTTCAAGATCGATGCCGGCCGCGATCAGCAGCCCGCGCAGGCCGGTATTGACCCACGGCGCGGCGCCGATAGTGCGGCCCTTGACGACGCTGAGATCGCCGCGCTTGGCGCCGAGATCGGAGCGCATCACCAGAAACCAGTACATGCCCTGGGCTTGCGCGGCGATCAGCTTGGCGCCCTTGTAGCCGGCAAACGCCGCCGGCACCGCGTGCGCCGCGCCGCCGACGAAATCGATCTTGCCGTCGCGCAGCGCTTCGTAGGCCTTGTCGACGGGGTAAACCAGCTCGAGCGAGACATCGAGCCCTTCGGCCTTGAAGAAACCGAGCTCGACCGCGGCCTCGGCGACGAAATAGGACGGCGAAATTTTATCCGGGACCGCGAGCTTCATGACGGTTTCTTTCCATCGAGCAACCAACCAAACTTTTCCCGCGCTTTCTTGGCGACTTCCGGGCTCGGCGTGTTGCTCGGCGGAAATTTTTCGCGCCAGTGCCACGGCTTGCAGGCGTTGATCAGCGCCACCGAGTGGGTGAAATCGCCGGCGGCGCGGCGCTCCGGCGGGATCGCCGGATCGGCGCTGGAATCCCATGAGCCGGTGATGAACTGGATCGAGTCCTTGGGGTCGGTGCGCGTCAGCATCGCCCACAGCATCTGGTCGAGATTGGTGACGTCGACGTCGTCGTCGCACACCACGATATATTTCGACGCATAGGCCGAGGCGCCGCATTGCGCCGCGACGTGCGCCGCCTGCACGGCATGGCCGGGATAGCGTTGCGTGATCGAGACTGCGTGGAGCATGCGCGCGCCGCCGACTTCGTGGCACCAGACCTGCTGCACGCCCGGCACGCCCGCATTGGTCATGTTCTGCCTGATCATCGCTGAACGCATCACGGCGCGATAGCGCGCCATCTCGTCCGGGCCGCCGCCCATGGGCGGCACGCCGACCAGGATCGGATCGTTGCGGTGATAGATCGCCGCAATATCCAGCACCGGGATCGGCCGCTTGCCGCCGGCATAGTGCCCGGTCCACTCGCCGAATGGGCCTTCGTCCTTGCGCTTGTCGGGCGTGACGTAACCTTCGAGCACGATCTCGGCATTCGCGGGGAAGGGCAGGCCGGTGACCTTGCCGCGCACCATCTTGGTCGGCCGGCCGCGCATGCCGCCGACGATGTCCAATTCGAACGTGCCGTAGGGCGCCTCGACGCCGCCGTAGAAGAACGCCAGCGGATCGCCGCCGAGCACCATCACCACCGGCATGGCTTCGCCGCGCGCCCAATATTTTTCGCGGTGGATGTAGCCGTGATGGCCGCGCGCGGTGACGAAGCCGACCGACGTCTTGTCGTGCACCATGGCGCGATAGGCGCCGGCATTGAGCCAGTTTTCTTCCGGGTCGCGGGTGATGCTGTAGGTACCGGTGCCGATGTAACGGCCGCCGTCCTTCTCGTGCCAGATTGGGGAGGGGAATTTGGTCACGTCGATGGCGTCGCCGGTGAGCACGTTCTCCAGCACCGGCCCATCGTCGACGATTTCGTGCGGAAGCAATTTGGGGTCCACCAAATAGGCTTCGCGATAAGCGTCGCTCAATTCCCACTTGTTGAGGTGATCGGGAAAGCCCAGCGTCATGTTGCGGCGCGTGCCTGCGAACATGTTGAGCAAGACGCGAAAGCCCTTCGGGCAGCCGGGGACGTCGTCGAACACCACGCACGGCCCGTCCTCGGCGCGCAGGATGGCCTCTGCGGCAAGCCCGATATCCTCCTGCCAGCTGGCCCCCTTCACGTTGCGGACCTCGCCGAGCGCTTCGGCGGCCGAAAGCCATTCGCGTAAGTCGTCGTAACCGATCGCGGCCTTGATATTACTGTGCTGGTTCATGGGGTACTCCAGGGAGGCGTCAGGATGGCCGCCGCGCCGGGCTTGTCAATGCTTGGCGGCCTGGACGCGCCCGCGGCAGCCATGCTGGGATGCAACGGACGCGGTGAGGGCGATCCCATGACTGGGCGTTTCGCGACAATTACAGTCGAAAAAATTGGCGCCGTCGCGCGCCTCACGCTGAACCGGCCCGAGCGGGCCAACGCGCTGAATGCGGCCATGCTCGGCGAGATCGGCACCGCGCTTGACGAGGTCGAGCGCGATGGCGGCTTGCGCGCGCTGATCGTCCGCGGCGCCGGCGCGGCGTTCTCGTCGGGTTTTGATCTCAAGGAGCAGATGGAGCGCCGTCCGTCCGGCGTCGAAGCCTGGCGGGCGATCCTGCGCAAGGATTTCGATACCATCATGCGGTTTTGGCATTTCCCGCTGCCGACCATCGCGACGGTGCGCGGGCCATGTCTCGCCGGCGCTTGCGAGCTGGCGCTGGCTTGCGACATCACCATTGCCTCAGACGACGCGTTCTTCGGCGAGCCGGAGCTTAAATTCGGCGCCGGAATTGTCGCCCTGATCTTGCCGTGGGTGGTCGGTCCGAAGATTGCCAAGGAGATCATCCTGCTCGGCGAGGATCGCATTACGGCGGCGCGGGCGCGCGAGATCGGCATGGTCAATCGCGTTGTCGCTGCGGACGAGCTCGATCGCACCGGCCTCGCCATGGCGAACCACATCGCGGCGATCGATCCCGATCTCGTCAAACAAACCAAGCGCGCCATCAATCGCTCCTTCGAAGCGCGCAATATGCTGGACGCGCTCGAAGAGGGGCTCGCCATCGACCTGGCGATCGAAGGCGCCGGCTCGCCCGACAAGATCAAGTTCATGGAGATCGCCCGGCGCGATGGCCTCAAAGCCGCACTGGCCTGGCGCGACGCGCGGTTTCCCGGCCGCACCGCATGAACGCGCTCGGCGAAATTCTCTTTGGCGCGCTCAAGTCCGGTCAGGCGATCGAAAGCGCGGACGGCGAGGCGGCGGCGGGCGTTGGCCTGTTGCGCCTTGCCGAACAGGTAAGATGTACGCTCGCCGATCAGGGCATCGCGCCGAACGAACCCGTCCATGTCGTGATCGGCAACAGGCCGACCGATCTCGGCGCGCTGCTCGGCGTCTGGCAAGCCGGCGCGGTCGCGGTGCCGCTTCATGTCGCTGCGGCGGCATCGACCGTTGCGCGGGTTGGGCGCATCTCCCGCGCGCGATTTGCAATCGACGGGGATCGGCTCGACCCGATCGGTCCTGCGCCGCCGCCGGATCGCGCATTGCTGCGCGATGCCGCTCTGGTCATCTTTACCTCGGGCAGCACAGGCGAGCCGAAAGGCGTCGTCATTGGCCATCGCCGCCTGGCCGACAAGCTCGCCGTTCTCGATCGGCTGTTGAACATCGCGTCGGACGACGTCGTGCTGTGCCCGCTGCAGCTCACGTTCATCTTTGGTCTTTGGGTCAGCTTGTTGACGTTGATGAAGGGCGCGCGGCTCGTCTTGGTGGCAAAATTCACCGGCGAAGCGATGGTGCGCGGCCTTGCCGATGCCAGCGTCGTGGCCGGCGTGCCCTCCATGTTTCGCGCCTTGCCGACATTCGCCGATGTTATCGCGCCGAAGCTGCGGGCAATGTGGAGCGGCGGCGAGGTGTTGGCGCCGGCGCTGGCGCAAACCATGCGGCGCTTTTCGCCCGCGGCGATCCACGATCTCTATGGCCTGACCGAGACCGGCTCGTGCGATTTTCATCTCGGTCCCGCCGATCAACCGCACGGTTTCGGCACTATCGGGCGTCCGACTGCGGGCGTCACATTTCGCATCGCGCACGAGGGCGAACTGCAAATCCGCACGCCGTTCGGGATGCTCGGCTATCTGGACAATCCGGCCTTGACCGACGCCGCCTTCGACAGCGGCTATTTCCGCACTGGCGATCTGGCGCGGCTGACGGCGGACGGTGCCGTGGCGCTGGTCGGCCGCGCCAAGGACATCATCTCGCGCGGCGGCAACAAGATTGCGCCGCTCGAGATCGACAACCTGCTGGCGGAGCATCCGGACATTGCGGCGGCGCTTTGCGCCGGCGTTGCGGACGAACGTCTCGGCGAAGTCATCCATGCCGTCGTCGTGCCACGCGCGGGCGCGCACTTGGATACCGGCGAACTGCGCGACTGGCTGCTGGCGCGCACCGAGCGCTTCAAGGTGCCGGATGTTTTCCACGTCCGCGACGTGCTGCCCGCCGGCGCGAGCGGCAAGGCCGACCGCAGGGCGGTGGCGCAGCTCGCTGCGCTTGCCGGCAATCAGCGTTGAACAAGGTCGCGCCGGCGCCGATAATGACGCCCTGCACGACACGGCGAGGTACATTCGCCGGCGCGACTGGAGGAAGTCATGAACCGCCCAATCCAAGGATTTCCGCCCATCCTCGACAAGCGCGGCGCGCCGCATGTGCGCCGTTTCGACGAGCAGCGCTGGCTGATCGACAACATCATCCGCGCCAACGGCATCGATTGGGACCAGCCGCGCTCGCTCTATATCCACCTGCCGTGCGGCATGGAAGCCAACGCCGATTTCGCCATTATCCGCGAGCGGGTGAAGAAGATGGCCGATATCGGCCCGGCCTTCGCCGCCGTGGCCAAGCGCCGCGAGGCCAAGGCCAATGCCGCAGCGCTTGCCGACCGCAAGGTCACCGCGCGCGACAATTTTTTCATGGCCGCGGTGCATTGGGGCGCGGCGCAATGGCCCTACGACGAGAACGACGAGACCAACATCGCCTACAACAACAAGAAGCGCGAGTGCTACGCCAAATATGCAGCCCTCGCCGATCATCACGTCGAGGCGGTGTGGGTGCCGTTCAAGGACAAGGCGATCCCGGCCTGGCTGCATCTGCCGCCGGGCCATACCGGCGGCAAGCTGCCGGTGGTGATCTCGGTTCCCGGCATGGACAGCTACAAGGAGATCCAGGTCGCGCTCTACGGCGACAAGTATCTCAACCGCGGCATGGCGGTGCTGGCGATCGACGGGCCGGGCCAATACGAAGCGCCGATGATCGGCCTGAACTTCACCATGGAGAACTGGATGGCGACCGGGCCGGCTTTGGTCGATTGGATCGCGGCGCGGCCCGAGCTCGACGTGACGAAGATCGGCGTCGCCGGCACGAGTTTTGGCTCGCTGTTCGGCACCGTTCTGACCGCTCATGAATCGCGCATAAAAGCCTGCGCGGTGATGTCGGTGTGCCACGAGCCGGGCTGTCACACGATCTTCCAGGAGGCCTCGCCGACCTTCAAGAAGCGCTTCATGTACATGTCGGGCATCACCGACGAGGCCGCGTTCGACGAATTCCGCAAGAAGATCACCTGGGAAGGCCACGCCAACCGGATCAAGGTGCCGTATCTGTGCGTTGCCGGCGAAGCCGAGGAGCTGAGCCCGTTGGAACATTCCGAGCGGCTGATGGCGGCGCTGCAGGGGCCGAAGCAGATGGTGGTGTATCAGGAATCGCGCCACTCGGTCGGCAACGTGCCGGCCGCCAATCTCGGCCCGTTCCCGCCGATCCTGCTTGCCGACTGGCTTGCCGACCGCCTCGCCGGCAAGGCTTTTGTCAGCGAGCGCTGGTACGTCACCGGCTCGGGCGAGATCAACAAGACGGCGTATTGAACGGTTACGTGCGGCGTCATGGAATTTCCGCGCCGACGCTTCCTGCACCTCGCGGCAGGCGCCGCCGTACTGCCGACTGTCGCGCTTGCCGAGACCTATCCGTCGCGGCCGGTGCGCGTCATCGTCGGCCTGCCGCCGGCCAATTCGCCCGACATCATCGCGCGGCTGATCAGCGGATGGCTGTCGGAGCGTCTCGGCCAGCCGTTTGTCGTCGAGAACCGGCCGGGCGCCGCCACCGGTATCGCCACCGAGCTCGTGGTGCGCGCGGCGCCTGACGGCTACACGCTGCTCCTCGTCGTCGCCGGCAACACCGTCAACGGCGCGGTGTTCAAGAATCTCAATTACGATTTCAGCCGCGACATCGCACCGGTCGCCAGCATCGGCGGCATCCCGCTGGCCATGGCGGTCACGCCGTCGTTTCCGGCCAAGACCGTGCCGGAGTTCATCGCCTATGCCAAAGCCAATCCGGGCAAGGTCTATATGGCCTCGTCGGGCAACGGCAGCGTGCTGCACGTCGCCGGCGCGTTGTTTGCGATGATGGCCGGCGTCGATCTCACCCATGTCCCGTATCGCAACAGCCTGTTTCCTGATCTGCTC
Source organism: uncultured Alphaproteobacteria bacterium (assembly GCA_963756245.1). GTDB lineage: Bacteria > Pseudomonadota > Alphaproteobacteria > Rhizobiales > Xanthobacteraceae > BOG-931. The sequence goes on along the minus strand of CAVWOI010000022.1, from coordinate 210,019 downwards.
AGCGGACAGGTGCAAGTCACGTTCAGCCCGGTCCCGGCCGTGATCGGCTACGTTCAAGCGGGCAAGCTGCGGGCGCTGGCGGTGACGACGGCGCAACGCCTCGATGTCCTGCCCGACGTGCCCACCGTGGCCGAATTCGTCCCCGGTTATGAGGCGACCGGCTGGCTCGGTCTCGGCGCGCCGAAAGGCACATCTGCCGGTGTGATCGATACGCTCAACACCGCAGTTGCAGATGGGCTCGCCGATCCAAAATTCAAGGCGCGGCTCCGCGATTTAGGCGTCGTCGTCAATCCGATGACGCCCGCCGAATTCGCAAGCTACATCGCCTCGGAAACCGAGAAATGGGCCAAGGTGGTGACGTTCGCCGACATCAAGCCGGAATGATCGCGCTACGCCGCGCCCTTGAGGCGCGCCAGGCCGCGCCGGATGCAGCCGCGTTTCACCAAGAGCCAGCGGAAGACCCGCGCAAGCCAACCGGGCGCGCCCATGTAACGCAGGATCTCGACGCCACCTTCGATGTAACGTTCGCGGAACGCGGCGCTGGTCCAATACTCGCCCGTAGCACAGAGCGCGAGCGTTCGCTCCGCCTGGTCGCGCACGGCCTCGCCGTTCGGCAATTTCGCCCCGAAGGCAATCTCGCGGCGTAAACAGATTTCCTCGATGCGCGGCCGACGCGCTTCCTCGTAGCGTATGCCGCGGCGCCAGAGGCGGGCGTGGGTGGCTTCGTGGACGATGACGGCGGCAAGCAGTTCCGGTGTCGTCGTTTCGGCAAGGCAAAAGCGGGTGTCGATCTCGCACCCGTAAGTTCTGTTTTCGAAGCCCGCGATGCTCCAGGGCAGCAAAAGAACCCAGACGCGCTGCAGATCGCGGAGCAATCGGTCGTAACGAATGCGGTCGTAGCGCTTGATGAGCAGGAGCGCCGCCTCGATCCGGCGTAAAATCGGCTCCGCCTCCATTTCCCAGGTGCCGATCCATAGCCCGTCGAGGTGTCGGTTTTTCGAAAAGCGCAACATGATCCGGGTGGAAAGCCGCGGCCGGTCCGCGCGCCCGGTATCGTCTTGTTTCATGCGCCGGCCCCTGGTCGCAGCCAACAATGCAAGCCGCAGGCGTGAGGGTCGGCAAGCGCGGTGAAAAAATCGTGTCGTCGTGGGCGGTACGCGGAAGCGGGACGTTGATTCGACGATCGTTGTTAATCAAGCCTTGCCTGTAGATCGCGTTTGCCGCCGCATGCCGAGGAGCCCGCGCGGGAAGAACAGCACCACCAAAATGAAGATCACGCCGATGAACGACATCCAGTTCACCGTCATCGACGAGATATAGTCCTGCAGCATCACAAACAAGGCGGCGCCGACCAGCGGGCCCCAGAACGTGCGCATGCCGCCGATCACGGTCATGACCACGAAATAGCCCGACAGCGTGTAGTGCAAGGTCAGCGGGTCGGCGAAATTGTTAAGCAACGCATAAAGCGTGCCGGCCAGCGCGGCGATGAAGCAGGAGATCGAGAACGACATCCAGATATGCCGCTCCACCGGAATGCCGAGGAAGCGCGCGCGGCGCTCGTTCTCGCGGATCGCCACCAGGGTGCGGCCGAATGGCGAGCGCAACAACAGCCCCATCACGGCTACCGCAGCGGCGAAGATCGCCAGCAAAAAGAAATAAAACCTGGTCTCGCCATTGGTGATGTCGAACGTGAACGGGCCGAAGCCGATCGGCTCGCGATGAAAATCGCGCAAGCCGTCGAAGCCGCCGGTAAAGTCGTTCCAGCTGTAGGCGAGGTAATACCAGAGCTGGCCGAAGGCGATGGTGCACATGGCGAAATAGACGCCGCGCCGATGCACGATCAGCAAGCCAAACAGGGTGCCGGCGAGGCCGCCGAACAAGGTGCCGGCCAGCATGGCAAGCGGCGTCGAGTGCACGACGTAGCGCAGCGTCAACCCGGCGCCGTAGGCGCCAAGGCCGAAATAGGCGGCGTGGCCGAAGCTCAATACGCCGGTGAAACCGAGCAGCATATTGAGTCCCATGGCGGCGAGGCCGAACACCAGCACCTTGCTGGCCAGCGCGGTGTAGCCGCCCAGGTGCGGCAGCCAGAACGGCACGGTGAGCAGCACCGCCCAAATGGCCACCAGCAGCAGCAAATCCTGGCCCGCGGGCAGGCGGCCTTTGGCGTCGGTCAGAAAGCTGCTCATGAGAACATGCCTTCCTCGCCCAACAGCCCGCGCGGCCGCAGCAGCAGCACCGCCATCAGGATGGCGTAGATCACCGCCTCGCTGGCGGCCGGATAGAACACGGTGGTCAGCGCCGCCGCCATGCCGATCAACAAGCCGCCGAACAGCGTCCCGACCAGACTGCCGACGCCGCCGACGATGATGGCGATGAAGCTCGGCATCAGCAGATCGTCGCCCATGTTCGGGTTGAGCCCGATCTGGCCCGCGGCCAGCACGCCGCTCAAGCCCGCCAGCAGGCAACCGACGGCGAAATTGAAGGTGCGCAGATTGCGCACATTGACGCCCAGCGTCGCCACGGTTTCGAGATCGAAGGTGCCGGCGCGAATGCGAAGCCCGATTCGGGTGTGGCGCAGGAAGGCGAACAGCCCGACGATGGTGACGATGACGATGGTCACCATGAAGACGCGGTACCAGGTGATGAAGAACAAAGTCGGCGTGATCGGCTGCGCCAGCATGTCGGGCAGGCCCATCGGCAGGCCGTTCGGGCCCCAGATGTAGCGGCAGGCATCCTGGATCACGAAGGCGAGCCCGAAGGTCAGCAGCAGGCTGTAGACCGGATCGCGGTTATAGATGCGGCGGATCATCAGCCGCTCGACCAAAACGCCGAGCAGCGCGGTGAGCAACGGCGAAACCAGCAGCGCGCCCCAATAACCCAGCGCCGGCGACAGCGTGTAGGCGAGATAGCCGCCGAGCGCCAGGAAATTGCCGTGGGCGAAGTTGATGACGTTGGAGAGGTTGAGGATCAGCGACAGCCCGAGCGCCATCAGCACGTAGAACGCGCCGATGATCAGCCCGTTGGTGACGTTGAACAGTACGACCTGCCACATCTGCCGCTCTGCGTTCGATTGTCTCGCCGCAACGCGCGATGGATCAGGCCGGCTGCTCCATCTTGCATCCGGTATCGGCGACCGATCCGGCGGCTTCCTCGCCCGGCACCAGCGCCGAGACGGTGAAGACGTCATCGGGGCCGGACTTCGGCGGATGCGCTTCGCCGACGAAGATGTTCGGCATCAATTCGTGATCGCCGGCGCGGTAGCGGACCTTGCCGGGCTGCAGCGCCACGTCGGGCGGCAGCTCCATGTCCTCCATCGCCTTGGCGAGCTTCGGACCCTCGAGCGACTTCGCCTTTTCCGCCGCAAGCCGCACCGTGTACATCGACACGTAGCCGAACCAGTCGCGCGCCGACGGCGTCTTCTTGGTCGCGGCACGATAGTCGGCGACGAATTTCACGACCTCCGGCACGTTCGGCTGATTCCAATACCACTCCATATCCCACCAGCCGGTTTGCGCCTCCGGCGGCACGCTCTTGATGCTTTCCAATTCGAACAGCGCGCCGCCGAGCGCCATATCCTTCTGCATGCCGAACTGGGTGAATTGCTTCATGCAGTTGATCTGGGTGAGCCCGCCCATATTGTTGAGCAGCACGTTCGGCTTGTAACCTTTGGCCTTGATCAGCGTAGCCGAGAAATCGGTGTTGTTGATCGGCAGGAAGTCGCCGTCAAAAGTGCCGCCGGCCTTGGTCAGCGCCTTGATGAAGGCGTCCTGCAAGGTATGACCGTAGGCGTAATCCGGCGTGATGAAGAACCACTTTTTGCCGAACCGTTTGACCAGTTCTGGCGTCACCGCGTTGGCATCCATCGACGTGGTGTTGCAGACCCGGAACACGTTCCATTTGCAATTGGTGCCGGTGATCGGGTCGGTGTGGCCGCCGGGCACGATGTGCAACACCTTCTTCTCGTTCGTCACCTGGGCCATGGCGTAGGCGATGCCGGAATTCACGTCGCCGAAGATCACATTGACGTTGTCGCGGTCGATCAGCTTGCGCGTCTTCTGCACGCCGGTGCCGACGTCGTTGGCCGAGTCCTCGACCAGGAGCTGGACCTGGCGGCCCAAAATGCCGCCCTTCTTGTTGATCTCGGCCTCGGCATATTTGGCGCCGTCGACCTCGCTCTGCGCCAGCGCCGACAGCACGCCGGTCAGCGGATCGACCATGCCGATCTTCACCGGCTCCTCGCCGAACGCCCTGACGATGAACGGCGCGGCGATGATTTGGCTGGCGCCGAGCGCGACGCCGGTCTTGAGCAGCGTGCGACGGCGTATCGACATGTCGAATTGAGACATTCTTGATCCTCCCTGATGTCGGTGTCTTGTTTCTTTTCGTTCTTGCGCCGGGGTTTGCCCCACACCCAGGCGGCAAACATCTTCTACTGCGCCTTTGGGACGGTCAAGGCGATGACGGCGCCCGGCGGATGCGACATAAGTCGCATCGGCGTGCGGCATTCGCCTTTTTGGGCCGATGGTATATGACCGGCGCGGCAATTCGCCTGCCCTGGATGGTCATGCCCATGGATGTTTTCGAAGCCGTCGAATCGCGCATCGCCTGCCGCTGGTTTCTCGACAAGCCGGTCGATGCCGACATCGTCCGCGATCTCATTTCGCGCGCCGCCCGCGCCGCGTCCGGCGGCAATCTGCAGTCCTGGCAGGTCTATGCGCTCGCCGGCGCGCCGCTTGCCGCGCTCAAGCGCAAGGTCGCCGCCCATATCGCCGGCCACGATCCGCGCCACGACGACGCCGAATATCCGATCTATCCCAAAACCATGTGGGAGCCGTACAAGTCGCGCCGTGAGGAGCATGGCGTGCAGCTTTACGGCGCGCTCGAGATCGCGCGCGACGATGCCGAAGGGCGGCTTGCGCAATACAAGCGCAATTTCGAATTCTTCAACGCGCCGGTCGCGCTGTTCATCGCCATCGACCGCCAGCTCGGTCCCGGCCAGTGGGCCGATCTCGGCGGCTATATCCACGCCTTGGCGTTCCTCGCCCGCGGCTACGGCCTCGATACCTGCCCGCAGGAATCCTGGGCCCGCATGCACCGCATCGTCGGCGAATTCGTCGCCATGCCGCCCGAACAGATGCTGTTCTGCGCCGTGGCGATCGGCTACGGCGACCACGCTCATGCGGCCAACAGCTTCCGCTCGCCGCGCGCCGAGCTTGCGGAGTTCTGCAAGTTTTTTGGTTTCGAGTGACGACGGCGGAGTTTGCTTCTGAATCTTCCGAGCTCCCTCACCCCAACCCTCTCCCCTCTGGGGAGAGGGAGTTCTCTGCGCCACCTTCGCTGTATTCTCATCGCCAAACGCTCCCGTTCTCGGGCGCGTCTCGGCACCCGAGTTTTTCCGGCGCGCGAGCGCGCGCCAGCAAAATACGGTCACATCAATCGCGAAACCGGTCCGGATTTAGTGGAAAGGGCAGGGGTGGGCCTGACTTTCTTCTTTCCGTTACGCGGTTTCGTCGTTTCGTAGCCCGGATTGAGCGCAGCGAAATCCGGGAACGAAGGTCCGGCTCCATCGCCGCTCCCGGGTTTCGCTGCGCTCAACCCGGGCTACGAAGAAAAATGAAGGAAGCGGAACGCCGGCAAACGCTGATCCGTATCCTCCGCATCTTGCGATGCGGCTCGCGCCTCATGAAGGCGCGCTCATCTGACGGCGTTCCACCGCGGCTCTCACCTAAGGGAATTATTCCATCCCAAAGGCTCAGCTTCAGGCCAGGCTTCCTGGGACGTGGTCTGCACGGGCGTTACCCGCCTTCGCCTGTCCCAGTCCAGGGATGCACCTCCCACCCCGGTCGTAATGCCGGGAGACATGATGCCCAAGCCGCCCGGGAGCAGACTGCAAATCCACCCGCGGGCACCGCCCTCGCTCCCATGACGCGATGTGCCTCCGCGCCATGTCCTTCAACGGAGCGAGGATTGGGCGATTATCTGCCTCTTGACTAGTTTCTCTAGATGGCATATGTTGATCCTACCGATTGAGGGAGGCCAACATGGCCCGCGCACAGACCATAAAACAGCTTACAATTCAGCAACTTAACGACATGTTTCCGACCGACGACGATTGCAAACGCTACCTCGTAGCGCGACGCTGGCCTGAGGGTATCCACTGCCCGCGATGCGGGAATGTTGACGTTTATCCCGTGACAAATCGGCCCTTCCATTGGCAGTGTAGCAAGTGCGCCAAGGCTGGCGGATATCGGTTCTCTGTTTTGGTCGGAACGATCTTCGAGAACACGAATAAGCCGCTCCGCGATTGGTTCCGGGTCATCCACATGATGCTGGTCAGCAAGAAAGGCGTTAGCGCATTGCAGGTTAAGCGCGTCATGGGCTTTGGCTCCTACGAAACCGCGCTCTACATGTGCAACCGCATCCGCGCTGGCCTCAGCGAACACAAGCCCGACAAACTCGCTGGCGTCGTTGAGGTTGACGAAACCTACATCGGCGGGAAGGACAAGAACAAACATTGGGATAAGCGGAGCGGCGGCCCTGGCGACCCCGGTGCTACCAAGATCAAGGTCATCGGCGCAGTCAGCCGCAAAGGTAAAGTCGTTGCCAAGGTTCTGAAACGCATCACCTCTCAAACCGTACTCGACTTTGTGCACGAGGCCGTTTCCAACAAAGTCAGTTTGCTCGCAACCGACTCTTGGCCCGGCTACGGCCACTACCTCGACAAATTTCCGCACGCGACCGTCGATCACCACAAGCATCAATACGTTGTCGGCGCCGTTCACACGAACACGATTGAGGGCTTCTGGTCGATCCTGAAGCGCGGTGTTGTCGGCACCTTCCACAAGGTCAGCGCCAAGTACATGCCGCTTTATGTTGCCGAGTTCGAGTTCCGATACAACAACCGGGAGAACGCGGACATTTTCGGTGCTGCTATAGCACGGTGCTGAGGCGTCGATCCCTGGGGCGGCGGAGACGTTCTCAGAAAACAACGGCCATATAGGATGACCAATAAACCACGCGATAATAACCCACATGGCGGCCAATCCGGTAAGCCAACCGAACACCATGGCAGCAGCCCCGTAGAGCTTGCCGCCATAAACGAGACGCTCATAGCCTTTGCCAAAAAGTACGATGAAAACAACGAAAAGCACCCCGGCCGCGATTGGTGGAAATTTATTCTTGAAATAGTTGCCGTCGTTGGCGTCGGTGTTTACACCGCCATCACTGCCGGAATCTTGATAGCGGCCCTCTATCAGCTGAGCGACAGCAATACCCAAATCGGCATTATGAAAGACGGCGAACAAAGACAATTGCGCGCTTACGTGGGGCCATCCCCTGGCGAGGTGGAGGACCTGGGAGTTGCTGACAAAGAGCGCGTTAGAATGGTCAGAAAGAACTATGGGCTCACACCAGCCTACGATGTAGGTTTTACCACTTTGGGGACGCTGATAATAAAACCCGCTGGAGGCGGCTTCGACATTAATACTGGCGGGTGCGGTCAGCCTAAAAAGCTTGCTTTGGCTACTATGTTTCCAAGCGTTGAATTGCCGCTCACGCTCCACACTGTCGGCCCCGCCGCCCAACCGGATGACGTTGCCCTTGTTAAAAGTGAAAAAGCTCAGTTTGTGTACTACGGGAGCATTTGTTATCACGATGCTTTCGGGGTCACTCACTACACGAACTACTGCTTTATGTACAAAGGATTGAGCATGACCGCCAAAGACGCGGACGTGTGCCTGACACACAACGATTCCAACTAAAATAGCGGTCGCAAATCCGATTAACCGTCTCATTCCTCGTTACCTCGGCTCCGAGGCGACAGCCTATGCTGTCACCGAAAACTAGTCAAACGCCGGATAATCGCCGAGGATTGTGGCGTAACCGATGCAGAGACGTATGTCAATAAAAAAGTGACACCTCAAAAGCCTCCCCTGCCAGGCGGAGGCTCGCCGCGCAAAGCGCGGCAGGTGGGGATGTGCAGTGCAGGCGACGGCCCTATGGGGCCCGGATTACGCCACGCTCCATCCGGGCTACGATGGTCCTACGTTTGCTTTCGTATAGTCTCTTAGAACTCAGCATCGACCGGGGGAGGGGAATATGACCTTACGCATGAAATTGGCTTACGTCGCGCTGGCCGCCTTGGCGCTCCTGATAGCGGACGTCGCGGCTGTGCGTGCGGCGACAAAAATCTGCGATGTCATGCCATGGCGGTGCCGCTACAACCCGGACGGCCGGAACTATTACTGGACTCCGGATCGTCACATGCCGGCGTATGGCGCGGCGTCCTCGACCGGCGGCGGCGCAGCGACGGGCAGTCACGCGTGGGGCTGCAGTGCTACGGACGGACAGGCGAGGGGCCGGTCGTGGGGTTTTCCGAACAAGGCCGCCGCATCGTTCCGGGCCCTTTCGGAATGCGCAAAGCGCAGTGCGCACTGCCACATCCTCAGCTGCAGCCCCTCCGTCCATAATTATTACGAAGCGCAGGCGACCTTGTTCAGCGGCGCGAATCGCTAACGGGCGTTTGCCGTGAATGAACGCGCAGGCATGGCGGATTCCGTCTTGTCAGTGCCGGATGGTTGGTATCGAATAAAATCGCGTGCCGGATCGATTCAAGCCCGACAGGACGAATTCATGAAGATCGAGATCGAATATTGCGGTCAATGAGGCTACGAACCGCGCGCCCGTGAGGCGGAGGAACTGATCCGGAAACTGCGACCCTCGGCGCAAATGAGCCTGCGGCGGTCGAGTGGCGGCGTTTTCGAAATTCGCATCGACGGCCGATTGGCATATTCGAAGAAGGCGGCCGGCCGCTTTCCGACCAGCGAAGAGATCGCCGGCTGCCTCGGCTGAAAGCTCGCAGCGCGCAGCCCCGCACGCTGGTATTTTCATTCGCCGCCCGCGCCCTATTGACCCGCACCGATTCGCGGTTGCAATTTTGCTGGTCCAATCTGACGCTCACAGCGGAGCGAGACGTGATCCGCACTGTCGCCTTGTGGCTTGCGCTGGCGCTGGCGCAACCGGCTCTGGCGCAGACGGCGCCCACTGCCGCGCCTAATCCTGCGCCCGCCAAATCGTCACCGACAAAGCCTTCGCCGACCAAGCCGGCCAAACCCGCTGCGAAGAAACCGGAGCCGCCGAAACCGGACGCCGCCGCCCAGAGCGGCCCCTGCGGCATCGGCGTCATACCTCATATCGGCGAGAGCTTCGCGCTGCAGAGCTTCGGCATTACGGTGTTCGGCAACGAGCTCAAGAAGGTTGCCATCGAGTCCTGGGGGCTCGACGACCTTCTCGTCGCCCGCGTGCGCGCCGCTGCAGGTCCGCATGTCGCGGTGCGCCGGATGGCCTATCCGGCCAACGCGTTTGCGACGTTTGACGATCCGCCGCCGTTCCACAACGGTGAAAACGATCTCAAGGAAATCGCGCGAACCGTCTCGCGCGCGGGCGGGTGCGAACGCTACATCGTCGCCGTCAGAGACGCGATCCAGATCGGCGACAGCAACATAATTGTCAGGGGCATTGGCGTTTTCCATCGCGGCGGCCTCATCGATCGCTTTAACACCGACATTCTGGTCGTGCTCACGGCACTCTATGTCATTGATGGCCGTTCATTTGAAATCGTGAAGAAAGGCTACGGTGGCATCGCCGACGAGGATACGCTCGTCGATCGCTTGCGGCGCAGCTTTTCCTACGAGACCCCAATCCACGGGCCCAGTCGCAAACTCGAGGATTTCACGTGGCCGCCCACGCCGGATGCGTTGGCGGGCCTGCGCGAACCGACGCGAGCCTTGCTCGCCGCCAGTCTCGATGTGGCGTTGCCCAGGTTGCTGGCGCCGTGACGGTGACGGCCAGTAACCGCCAGTAACCGCAGGGGCGAGAGGTCCACTATCGATGGGCGGTGCGTGGCCAACGAGCGCGCGCTTCCTCGCGTGACCTGACGCCGGAACTGCAGCTGATGACGCGGCAGCTCCCACCCGTGCTGCTCCGCGTGCACGCCTCGAGGGCACTGCTCGCGGCGGCGGCGCGGCTCGGATAGCCCCACGATACCGGCCGTCGGCTGGTGCCTTCTGTCGCACCGCAACCCCAAGCCGGTCCGCGTGCGGCATTGCCTGTGCCGTTTCTTTCGATGAACGCTGGCTCCAGTCCCTCCGGCATGCGCTGGCCTTGAGGATAGTAATAGCCCCTCCCCGAAGGGGAATACCGACAACGCTGTGGGTAAATATCGCAAAAGCTGAGCGCACGCGCGGCGCTCACGTCCGCTATCGTCAAGACTGCGGCTGCCATCGCCGCACACAGCCAATCCCTGCGCAAGGTCATTTCGCCCTCCCTGTCGATTCCCGGCGCAAAGGATATACGAAGCCGAAGCCGACTCAATTGGCGCGTGCGATCCGTCCGCTCCCCACGGAGAGAGGGCAGGTGCCTTGACCCCATCAATTTACCCATTAGCTCCAACGTGATAGGCTTTGGCCATCTGGTCAGGAGACGCCGCGATGCACCTCAACGCCCTGGGTTATGTCGGTATCCGCACCAAGAATCTCGAGGATTGGGCGGCTTACGGCACCAACCTTCTCGGCATGCAGCTGGTCGACAAGAGCCGCGGCACGCTGGCGCTGCGCATGGACGATCGCAAGCAGCGCGTCATCATCCACACCGATGAAGACGAAGGCCCATCGTTCTACGGTTGGGAAGTTGCCGACGCAGGCGCGCTCGATGCGCTCGCGGCGCATCTGGAAAAGAACGGCGTAAAGATCGCGCGCGGCTCACGGGCGCTGGCCGACGAGCGCAGGGTCAAGGATTTGATCGTGTTCGCCGACCCGATCGGCAACCGGCTCGAAGCCTTTCATGGCGCCGAGACCGCGACCGATCCGTTCAAGCCCGGCCGCTCGATCTCCGGCTACCGCACCGGCCCGCTTGGCATGGGCCACGCCGTGCTCACGGCGGAGCGGCTCGAGGAGGTGTTGCCGTTCTATACCGAGATCCTCAATTTCAAGCCGACCGACTACATCTTGAAGCCGTTCAAAGCGTATTTCTTCCACATCAATCCGCGCCACCACAGCCTGGCCTTCATCGACACCGGCAAGAACGGCATCCATCATCTGATGTTCGAGGTCTGCTATCTCGATGACGTCGGCCAGGCCTACGATCTGTTGCTGCGCAAGCCGGAATTGATCGGCACCACGCTCGGCCGTCACGTCAACGATCACGTCACCTCGTTCTATTCGTGGTCGCCTTCGAAATTTCTGGTCGAATACGGCTGGGGCGGCCGCACCATCGATACCGGCACCTGGACGCCGCACGAGCGCACCGAAGGCCCGAGCCTTTGGGGCCACGACCGCATGTGGCTGTCGCAGGAGGGCCGCGAGGAAGCGCGCAATCTGCGCGTCAGCGTCGCGCAATCCGGCGGCCGCGAGCCGGTCAATGTGATGGACGGCAATTATTTGCGCGCCGCCGATGTCTGCCCGTGGTGGAACGCCAATGTGGCGGCGCGCAAGACTGGTTGAAGCACGTCACATCGCGCAGTCCGGAAGAGACATCGCCAGCAATCGGTATCAAACATGACTAAACCTTTGATCTTCACGATCTCAACCGTATGGGACAACGAAGCCGGAGTCTGGGCCGGACATTGTGACGATATTCCCGCCGCGGCCGATGCGCCCACCCTCGACGAGTTGCTCGCGAAAATATCAGCTATGGCGCTCGATCTTTTGCCGGACAACTATCCAGGCGTCGATCCTCAATCTGTGTTTTTGCAGATTACCGCTCTACGCGAAGCGGAACTCGCAGCCGTCTAGATGGCGCCGCAGTTCGACCGTGCAATTCAGGCCGGTTTGCCGAAGGCTTTTTAGTCGGACGCGACCAACTTATCGGCACCCCGGCAGCGTGCTCGCCTTGTTCTCGAGCTCGAACGGCCCGAGCTTCTTCACCGCATAATCCGCGTAGGACGAATCGACCACCCGCTCGGCCGGAAAATTCGCGTTCGACATCTTGTTCGCGGTGTACCAGGCCTGCATGTCCATCATGCTTGCGGTGTTGATCCTGCCGTCGGGGCTGCGCGCCGGCCAGGCTTTCTGGTCGTTGAGGATCTCGGGGCGGCGCTCGATGCCGGACTTGACGACGAGATCGACAAATTCCTGGCGGATCGAGCCGCCGTGATAGGCCTGGCAATAGTCGCGCACGCCGCGCAGATAGGCGACGAAATAGTTGCGCACCAGGTCGGGATTTTTCTTCGCCCAGTCGGTGTTGATCATGACCACGGCGATGGTCATCGGCGTCGGCTTCACCAAAGAATCGACGTCGAGGAACGGCACGGCGATGTTGTCGCGCACGAATTGCGACGACCACGGCGGGATCACTTCGGCGGCATCGATCGCCTTGTTGGCGAAGGCAAGCGCGTATTGGGTAAAGGGCAGCACTTTCAGATCGACGTCGTTGATGGAGAGCCCGCCGAGCGCGAGCAGCTTGCCGATCTCGTAAGTCGAAACGGAACCGTTGCCGTTGGTGGCGATCACCTTGCCCTTGAGCTGTTCGGGCTTGGTGATCTGGCCATTCAGGTCGGGCCGCAGCATCAGATTGTGGCCGATGGGCGTGGAGACGCGGTCCATCACCATGGTGATCGGCAGCTCTTTCTCCAGCCCGTTGAAATAGCCCGCGGCAATGCCGCCCTCGATGACGTCGAGCTGGTTCTGTGACAGCAGCGCGATGGAGTTCGCCGAGGTGTCGAGGTCGGACGAGTCGAGCTTGATGCCGGCTTCCTTGAAGTAACCGCGCGCGCTTGCCCAAGCGGTCACGCCCGAGGTGATCGAGCGCACGACGCCGAGGCGGACGGTGGTTTCATCGGCACGCGCGGCCGTCGTCGCGGCCGAAATCAGGAGCACCGCTGCCGCGGCAATCGCCGAAATTTTGTTTGACCACGTCATGACGTCACCGCCCCCGATATCGATTGCCGACTGCCGCGCACCGGCGCGGGTATCCTAGCAAGCCGAGGCCGCAGTTCGCCATGCGCAGAAAGCCGCGCCTCGCCGTCACAGCCAATAAGGATACGCCGTCAGAGTTAGTAGGTGCGGCGCGCCGCAGTCCACTGGCCGGCGCATTGGCCGGTGCTGGTGCGCCAGCGTCCCGCCCCGGCGTTGCCGGACAATCGGCCGGTGCCGCTGGCGGATTGGCCTTGTTCGGAAACCGTCACGCGGGTCGCACCGTTCGGCGCCACGATCCCGTTGACTTGGTAGCTTTGATCGTCGCCGAACACCCGGCCTTGCATCACGCGCACACCGTAGCGCAGCGAGCTCGGGCAATTGCCGGCCTGGGTGAAGATCGTCACAGTCCATGCGCCGTCATAGATATTGGCCGCTCGCGCGGCGACCGGAATGGTTGCAACAAGCGCAGCCGCGACTGCGGCAGCGGTAACGACGCCCCCAAGCTTCCTCATCAGTTTGCTCCGGTTTTTTGAGGATCCGGCAACGCAGGCGGCCCCGGATAGGGCGGCGGTGCGTTGCCGAACGGTGTTGCGCTCTTGCCCAAATTCTCGCCGAGCTGGAACAGAGCGCTCATGTAATCGGGATCGAACGGGCCGCGGCTCGGCATGTTGAAGTCGGCGGGAATGCTGGCGATGTTGAAATCGACGCCGCTGCGCTTGGCCGCGAGATACGCGCGATCGATCATCAGCCTGGTATCGACCTTCACCGCGGCGCCGACCGTGCCGGTGAGGATCGACGGCGTCGAGCGCGTGACGATCTGGAAGTCCGGCTGCAGGCCGGTATTGATCACGACATAGAGCGCCGTCGCCGGCAGGCGGTAATCGGAGGTCGCCGCCATCGCGGCGGCCGGGGCGACAAAGAACTGGCCGCCGACGCCGCCGTCGACATGCATTTCCTGAAACGTCCTGCCGTTGGCTTCGACGTCGATCAGCACCGGCGGAAAGCCGCCCGGAATGGCGCTCGAGGCCAGCAACACATTGCGGAACAGCGTGAGCGCAGCGTCGCCGCCATTCTTGTCGGCAGCATGCACGGCGATGGCGCCCATGTTCCACACCACCGAACGCTCGGCGTCGAGATCGGTGGTGACGACGAACAGGCGCCGGCCGCTCTTGTGCGCGGCGGCGATGTCGGCGAGCAGCGCCGGCGTAATCTGTTTGGCGATCAAATCCTTGAGCGGCCAGGAATCGACAAAGCTCTCGCCGGTAGAGCCGACCTCGAAAACATCGGCCGCCGAGATTTTGGTATAGGCGGCGCGCAGTGCGTCGTCATAGCGCGATCCGGCAAAGATGAACGGCGCCATCAGCGCGCCGGTGCTCACGCCGGTGACCACCGCGTAATCCGGCCGCTTGTCGGCCTCGCTCAGGCCGTTGAGCAGGCCGGCGCCGAAGGCGCCGTCGGCGCCGCCGCTCGACAGCGCCAGCCACGGTCCCGGCTGCGGCGGCAAGGCGGCGGTGAAATCCGCGATCGAATCCGCCCAAAAACGCGCGTCCGGCATGCCGGGAATTGTCGCGGCGACCTCGTCGGCTGCCGTGAACGGGATGCGCGGCGGCAGTTGTTTTGCTTGGGGTTGCGGCTGCGCCGCCGGCGCTTTGGCCGGTGCGGCCTTGTGGGCAGGTGCTTTATGGGCAGGTGCGTAGCGATCTTGTGCAGCCGCGAACGGCGCCGGCACAAGCAACGGCGCCGCCAGGAGCACAGCAGCCGTATAAGCGTACCATCGTGCCATATTCGCCATATGTGTTGGGTGTCCCGAAATCAACGGAAGGTTCGGGTCCCGTTCGTTCCCGGTCGCAAAGCACGATGGCCGAAAGAGCCAAGATGTTCCAAAGCACCACTTCCCAAGACGGTCAGCAAATAGGGCCGTCCTTCGCCAAGATCAATTGGGCAGCGGTGATGTCGCATACAAGCCTAGAAAGCCCTGCCGGGCGCCGCAATCCCCCGCCGAAAACCTATCCACGGTTACGCATTTGTCATGCTTTTTGCTTCAGGCATGCCGGTCGGCGACGAATTTTGCCCCTTCGATCAGAACGGCGGCCGACGATCCGAACGGCGCCAGGGCCTGCTCGGCCTCGGTGACGAGTTCCTTCAATCGCGCCTTGGCCACCGGCACGCCCAGCACGCTCACCAGGGTGGCCTTGCCGGCGGCGGCGTCCTTGCCGGTCTGTTTGCCGACCAGCGCCGGATCGCCTTCGAGATCCAATAGATCGTCGGCGATCTGGAATGCCTGGCCGACCGCGCTGCCGTAACGCTCCAGCGCCGCGCGTTGCGCAGGCGTCGCCGCGGCCAAAATGCCGCCGGCCTGGCAGGCGAAGCGCAACAGCGCGCCGGTCTTCATCGCCTGCAAGGTGCGCACGTCTTTTTCGCCGAATTCAAGCGCGGCGCGGTTTTGCACGAAGCGGCCCTCGGCGGCGAGATCGAGCATCTGGCCGCCGGCCATGCCGCCGACGCCCGACGCGCGCGCCAGCGCCATGACCAGCTCAATGCGCACGCTCGGGTCGGCGTGGGTCTCGTGCCGTGACAAAATGTCGAAGGCGAAGGTGAGCAAGCCGTCGCCGGCCAGGATCGCGGTCGCCTCGTCGAACTTCTTATGTGCCGTCGGCTGGCCGCGCCTTAAATCGTCGTTGTCCATGGCCGGCAGGTCGTCGTGCACCAGGGAGTAGCAATGCACGCATTCGAGCGCCGCGCCCGCCATCAGGGCATTCTGCCGCGGCACCTCGAACAGGGCTGAGCTTTCGACGACCAGAAACGGCCGGAAGCGCTTGCCGCCGTTGAGGCACACATAGCGCATGGCCTCGATCAGCCGCGCCGGCCGGCTCAATTCGCCCGGTTCGGGCGTTGCCGCCAAAAGCCGGTCGAGCAGAACCTCGATATCGGCGGCCACCGCATCGAGGCGCGAGAGAAAGGGGCTGTTTTTGTCGTTCATTGCGTCTTTAACCAGCGGTTTCGCGACCCTGTGGGGTCCTATATTTGGTCCTACATTTACGGGATAACGAGGGGTCCGACCGGGAAGGGCTATCTGTGGCCAACGACCTCATAGCGTCAATGGTGCTGGCGATTTGGCTGTATCTGCTTGCGGCGCGGGGCGGATTCTGGCTGGCGGCCGAGCGCGATGATGATGGCCCGGCATGGCAGGGGGCTGCGGACGGTTCTTGGCCGGCCATCGCCGCCATTATCCCGGCGCGCGACGAGGCCGAATGCGTGGCTGAGACCATCGCCTCGCTCATCCGGCAGAATTATCCCGGCGCGCTCCATGTGATCCTGGTCGACGACCAGAGCCGCGACGGCACGGCCCAAATCGCGCGCGAAGCCGCGGCCGCGCTCGGCGCCGCCGAGCGTCTGACTGTCGTGTCGGGGCGCGCGCTGCCGCCGGGATGGACCGGCAAATTGTGGGCGCAGCAGCAAGGCGTCGAGCTCGCCGAGACCATGCCGCTCAAGCCCGATTACCTGCTCTTCACCGATGCCGACATCGTCTATGAGCCGGACGTGCTCACGGGCCTCGTTGCCCGCGCGCAAGCCGGCGGCCTCGTTCTCACCTCGCTGATGGTGAAACTGCGCTGTGAGAGTTTTGCCGAGCGGCTGTTCATCCCGGCCTTCATTTTCTTCTTTCAGATGCTCTACCCGTTCGCCTGGGTCAACGATCCCAAACGTGCGACGGCGGGCGCCGCCGGCGGCTGCATGCTGGTGCGCCGCGATGTGTTGCGGCAGGCGGGCGGCATGGCGGCGATCCGCGACGCCTTGATCGACGACTGCGCGCTCGGAAAAAATCTCAAAAGTTTCGGTCCGATCTGGCTCGGCTTGACCAAGCGCGTGCGCAGCATCCGCGCCTATCCGGCGATCGCCGATATCCGCCGCATGGTGGCGCGCACCGCCTATGCACAATTGCGCTATTCGCCGCTGCTGTTGGCCGGAACCGTTGTCGGTCTGGCGCTGACTTATCTCGCGCCGGTAGCGCTGACGTTCTTCGCCGACGGCCTGGCGCAATATCTGGGTCTCGTCACCTGGCTGATGATGGCCTTCGCATTTCGCCCGACATTGCGGCTCTATCGCATGTCGGCGCTGTGGGGACTGGCGCTGCCGGCGATCGCGGCCATCTATATGGCGTTCACGCTCGATTCCGCCTATCAGCATGCCCGCGGGCGCGGCGGCATGTGGAAGGGCCGCGCCCAGGCGAATGTTTCAGAGTCCCAAGCTAATGCTTCAGAGTCAAATGTTTCGGAACTGCGATGAATGACGCGAGCGCATTGCGATCGGGCAAGGGCCACCGGGATGAGAATTTCCCGGTGGCGTCCTGGCTCATTGCTCAGCGCCATCGCGGGCCGATCCTGGCGTTCTACAATTTCGTGCGCACGGCGGACGACATCGCCGATCACGCGACGCTGCCGGCGGCCGAAAAGCTCAGGCTGCTCGATCGCCTCGACGCGGGGCTGACCGGCAACGACGACAGCGACGCGGTCGCGGCGCGGCTGCGCACCGAGCTTGTCGCGCATAACCTTTCGCCGAAACATGCGCAGGATTTGCTCGCCGCGTTTCGGCTCGACGTCACAAAACTGCGCTACCGCGACTGGGACGATCTGATCGCCTATTGCGCGCTCTCCGCCATGCCGGTCGGCCGTTTCGTCTGCGACGTCCACGGCGAGAGCCGCGATTGCTGGCCGGCCAACGACGCGCTGTGCGCCGCCTTGCAGATCATCAATCACTTGCAGGATTGCCAGGAGGATTACCGCAATCTCGACCGCGTCTACATTCCGCAGGACGCGCTCGCCGCCGCCGGCACCACGGTCGAAGCGCTCGACGCGCCGCAAGCTTCGCCCCAGCTGCTGATCTGTTTGCACCGGCTTGCCGAGCACACCGAGCGATTGCTGTGCGAAAGCGACGACTTTCCGCTCCTGATCAACGATTGGCGCCTCGGCCTCGAAGTCTCGGTCATCAACACCCTGGCGCATCGCCTGACGCGCATGCTCATGACGCGCGATCCGCTGCGCGATCGCGTGCATCTGTCCGTGCCCGCCGTCGCCGGCTTCACCATCGCCGGCATCATCGGCGGGACATCGCGGCGGTTCGGCCGGCGCTTCTCCGCCGCATCGCAAAAGCCGCGAGGTGTGTAGGTGAACACGTCCTCCCAGGCCGCCGAGCGCGCGTCCGGCAGCTCGTTCTATCGCGGCATGCGCATCCTGCCGCGCGCCGAGCGCGAGGCGATGTTCGAGATCTATTCGTTCTGCCGCGCCGTCGACGACATCGCCGACGATCCCGGCCCGCGCGAGCCGCGGCGCGGGCAGTTGCAAGCCTGGCGCGCCGACATCGACGCGATCTACGCGGGATCGTCGCCGCAACACTTGGCGGGTCTCGCGCAAGCCGTGAAGCAATTCAACCTCAAGCGCGAGGATTTCATCGCCGTCATCGACGGCATGGCCATGGACGTGGACGCCGATATCCGCGCGCCCGATCAGGCGACGCTCGATCTTTATTGCGACCGTGTCGCCTGCGCCGTCGGGCGCCTCTCGGTGCGGGTGTTCGGCATGGCGCCCGATGCCGGCCTGGCGCTCGCCCATCATCTGGGGCGCGCGCTCCAGCTCACCAACATTTTGCGCGACCTCGACGAAGACGCCGCGATGGGCCGGCTCTATCTGCCGCGCGAGGCGTTGCGTGACGCCGGAATCATCAGCACCGATCCGGCAACCGTGCTGGCCAATCCGATGCTGGGTGTGGTCTGCGACACGGTGGTGGCGCTTGCCCGCGAGCATTTTCGGCAAGCGCGCGCGATCATGGCGCGGTCGCCGCGCCGCGTGGTGCGGGCGCCGCGCATCATGGGCGACGCCTACCGCGCTATTCTCGACAAGCTGGTCGCGCGCGGTTTTGCGCCGCCGCGCAGGCCGGTGCGCCATTCAAAGCTGCACCTCCTTCTCATCGTGGCGCGCAATCTCGTGTGATGCAAAATTTGCGATGAACGGAACCGTTCACATCATCGGTGCCGGGCTTGCCGGCTTCTCCGCTGCGCTGAAGCTGACGCAGCGCGGCCGCAGCGTGGTGGTGCACGAGGCCACGGCTTTCGCCGGCGGCCGCTGCCGCTCCTATCACGACGCCGCGGTCGGCATGACCATCGACAACGGCAATCATCTGTTGCTGTCGGGCAACCATGCCGCGCTCGCCTATCTGCGCGACATCGGTGCCGCGGAGCGGCTGGTCGGGCCTCCCCATGCCGAGTTCCCTTTCATCGATCTGACGAGCGGCGAACGCTGGACCTTGCGCTTCAACGACGGCCGGCTGCCGTTTTGGATTTTCGATGCCAAACGGCGCATGCCGGGGACGCGCGTGCTCGATTACCTGCCGCTGGCGCGGTTGCTGCGCGCCGCTCCCGGCAAAACAGTCGGTGACGTCATTGCCTGTGACGGCATGCTCTATAAGCGCCTGGTCGAGCCGCTTTTGCTCGCGGCGCTCAACATCGATCCGCCGCAAGGCGCGGCGCGGCTCGCCTCCGCTGTCATCCGCGAGACGCTCGCCGCCGGCGGGCGCGCTTGCCGGCCACTGATTGCCCGTGAAGGACTTGGCGCGACGCTGATCGAGCCGGCGCTGTCGCATCTGCAGCAACGCGGCGCGGTGTTGCGGCTGGAGCACCAGTTGCGGGCGCTGCGCTTTGCCGGCGAGCGTGTCGAGGCACTGGATTTTGGCGGCGACACCATCGCGCTCGCGCCCGACGATGCCGTCATCCTCGCCGTGCCGCCCTATGTCGCGGCGCCGCTGGTCAAAGACCTCGTGGTGCCGACCGAATTCCGCGCCATCGTCAATGCGCATTTCCGCATCGCGCCGCCGGCCGCCATGCCGCAAATCCTCGGCGTGCTCAACGGCACGGTGGAATGGATTTTTGCTTTTCCCGGCCGCGTGTCGGTCACCATCAGCGCCGGCGATCGTCTGATCGACGGCGCGCGCGACGTGCTGGCGAAGACGATCTGGAGCGAAGTTGCCACCGCGATCGGCCTGCCGGCGGAATTGCCGCCGTGGCAGATCGTGCGCGAGCGCCGCGCCACGTTCGCCGCGACGCCTGAGCAGGACGCCAAACGCCCCGGCGCCGCAACCCGATGGCGCAATCTTGCGCTGGCCGGCGATTGGACCGACACCGGCCTGCCGGCCACGATCGAAGGCGCGATCCGCTCCGGCAACCGCGCCGCCGAAGTCATCGCGAGGCTGTCGTGATGGACGACGAGCTCACCCGCAGCATCGACAGCGCGACCCAGGCGTTGCTCGCCCGGCAGCGTCCCGACGGCCATTGGGTGTTCGAGCTCGAAGCCGACGCGACGATTCCGGCCGAATACGTGCTGCTGCGGCATTATCTGGGCGAGCCCGTCGATGCCGCGCTCGAACAAAAAATCGCCGTCTATCTGCGCCGCATCCAGGGCACCCACGGCGGCTGGCCGCTGTTCGCCGACGGCGATCTCGATGTCAGCGCGACGGTGAAAGCCTATTTCGCTTTGAAGATGATCGGCGAACCCATCGACGCCGATCACATGCGCCGCGCCCGCGAGGCGGTGCTGGCCCGCGGCGGCGCTGAGCGCGCCAATGTCTTTACGCGGACCATGCTGGCTCTGTTCGGCTTCATTCCCTGGCGCGCGGTGCCGGTGATGCCGATCGAGATCATGCTGCTGCCGAAATGGTTTCCGTTCCACCTCGACAAGATCTCGTATTGGAGCCGCACCGTCATCGTGCCGCTGCTGGTGCTGATGGCCAAGAAGCCGCGGGCGCGCAATGCCAAGGGCGTGCGCATCGATGAGCTGTTTCTTGAGCCGCCGCATACCATCGGCCCGACGCCGAAGGCGCCGCAGCAGAAGGCAACGTGGTTCTGGTTCTTCCGCGGCGTCGACAATGTCTTGCGCGCACTCGAACCTTACTTCCCCAAAGCTTCGCGCCAGCGCGCCTTCGATCGCGCCGTCGCCTGGGTGAGCGAGCGGCTCAACGGCGAGGACGGCCTTGGCGCAATTTTTCCCGCCATGGCCAACAGCGTGATGATGTTCGACGTGCTCGGCTATCCGGAAAATTATCCGCAGCGCGCCATTGCGCGTAAATCCATCGAAAAACTTCTCGCCGTGCACGAGCACGAGGCCTATTGCCAGCCCTGCGTCTCGCCGATCTGGGACACCGGTCTCGTCTGCCACACGCTGCTGGAAGTCGGCGGCGAACGCGCGACCACCGAAGCCAAGCGCGGCCTCGACTGGCTCACTCCGAAGCAAATCCTCGACGTGCGCGGCGACTGGATCGCGCGGCGGCCAAACCTGCGCCCCGGCGGCTGGGCGTTCCAATATGCCAACGCCCATTATCCGGACGTCGACGACACCGCGGTCGTCGCCATGGCGATGGACCGCGTGCAGAACCTGTCCGGGCACAAGGATTTCGAAGCGTCGCTGGCGCGCGCCAAGGAATGGATCTTGGGCATGCAGAGCGCGAACGGCGCCTGGGGCGCGTTCGATGCCGATAACGAATTCTATTATCTCAACAACATCCCGTTCGCCGATCACGGCGCGCTGCTCGATCCGCCGACCGAAGACGTCACCGCGCGCTGCCTGTCGATGCTGGCGCAATTCGGCGAGACGGCGGCCACCAGCGCGGCGGTCAAGCGCGCCATCGATTATCTGCGCCGTACCCAGCTTGCCGAAGGCAGCTGGTACGGCCGCTGGGGCATAAATTACATCTACGGCACCTGGTCGGTGCTCTGCGCGCTCAACGCCGCCGGCGTCGATCACGCCGCGCCGGAAATGCGCAAAGCGGCGAACTGGCTCACCACCATCCAGAACGACGACGGCGGCTGGGGCGAGGACGGCTCAAGCTACAAGCTCGACTACAAAGGCTACGAGCGCGCGCCGAGTACGGCATCACAAACCGCCTGGGCGCTGCTCGGCCTGATGGCCTCAGGCGATGTCGATCATCCGGCCGTGGCGCGCGGCATCGCCTATCTCACCGCACAGCAAGGTGCCGACGGTTTTTGGAACGAGCCGCGCTACACCGCGACCGGTTTCCCGCGCGTATTCTATCTGCGCTACCACGGCTATGCGAAATTCTTCCCGCTCTGGGCGCTGGCGCGCTACCGCAATCTCAAGAGCGGCAATGTGCGGACGGTGGCGTTCGGGATGTAGCGGCTCGTTGCCTCCCAAATCGTGGTGAACGTTTTCTTTCGCGGGAGTTCCGCAACAGATTAAGCCTAGCGGGCGCGCGTTCGCGGCCGGGCTGTGAGGCCGCAACTCCTTGTAAAAATGCATTTTTTTCGTTGGAACCTGAAACCAACTATATGCCTAAGCGCCTCGGCAAAAGTAAATGTGTCACGGTTCCATGACGGTCGATTCATTCCCACTGTGACATGGAAGTCACAGCCTTTTGGCGCCCTCGCGCATTATAATCTGCTCAGGATTTGATCAACCAATGGAGGGCGTCATGAGGAAGCTTCTCGTTGCTACCACTGCTCTCGCCGCGCTGGTCGTCGGCGCACCTGCCTTCGCCGCCGACATGGCGGCGCCAGTCTACAAGGCTCCGCCGCCGCCGATTCCGGTCTTCAGCTGGACCGGGTTCTATATCGGCCTCAACGGCGGCTATGGCTGGGGCCACGATCCGGTGACCTTCTCGGCCGCGAACGCGGCGGCGATACCTTATTTCGCCGGCGGCGCGGTGCCCGGCACCATCAGCACCAGCCCGCAGGGCGGACTGTTCGGCGGCCAGATTGGCTACAACTATCAATGGTCAAGCTTCGTCGCCGGCGTCGAGACCGACTTCGATTGGGCCGATATCAGGGGTACCGGCGCAGTCGGAACGACTGCGGTCGGGTTTGCTCCGTTCACGACCACTGCCCAGCAGAAGCTGACATCGCTCGGCACCTTCCGCGGCCGCCTCGGTTTCGCGGCGGATCGCGCGCTGTTCTACGCCACCGGCGGCTTGGCCTATGGCCGCACCCAGCTCAATACCTCCGTCGTCACGCCGACAATCGGCTGCGGCCCGGTTGGCCTCTGCGGCGCCACGTCGTCGACGCAATGGCAGACCGGCTGGACCGCCGGCGCCGGTATGGAATACGCCTTTGCCGCGGGATGGAGCGGCAAGATCGAATATCTGCACTACGATCTCGGAAGCCACACGCAAGGACAGTTCGATCCTGCGGACGTGGCGCCGATCCCGGTGTTCAACTCGTCGGCGACGTTCCGCGGCGACATCATCCGCGGCGGCATCAACTACCGCTTTGGCGGCTGAGCC
Source organism: uncultured Alphaproteobacteria bacterium (assembly GCA_963756245.1). Classification (GTDB taxonomy): domain Bacteria; phylum Pseudomonadota; class Alphaproteobacteria; order Rhizobiales; family Xanthobacteraceae; genus BOG-931. The sequence continues at coordinate 186,830 of CAVWOI010000022.1, read as the reverse complement.
GGAACCGTACACGCTTTCGGCAAGGGCCTCGGCAAACGCCGGGGCCCTCTCTTTTTGGTTTGAGCCGGCAGTTCGTAGTTTTGCCGTAAGGCCGCCCCGGATTTCGTTTTGCTCCATCCGGGCTACGCGTACTGGTTAATTCCTTGCCAACTCGTCCCGGCAAGCCGCGTCCAGAATAGGTAAATCAATCATCGCCAGCTTCCAAATTACGTCGGGAGCTATGCGTTCATAGTCGTGTCGTAACACGCTTCCGACGCCAGCCACCTTGGTCCACGGGATTTCCGGATGGCGCGTTTTCAATTCGGCGCTCAGATGCCGGCTTGCCTCCGAGACGATCAGCACACCTCGTTCCACCAGCCACTGGTTTTCCCAACTGTTCTCGAACTCTTCCAGGCTCAGGCCACTGACCACTGATTGAATGCGCTCGATCGCCTCGATCATGTCGGTCAGGCGCAGGACAAGTGAGCGATCCGGCATCAGAATACGCGTAATGCGGTTTCTTCAATTCGTTCTCGCAACATCGGATGCAGGCTGGCGCGCGTCATGATGTCGATCGAGCGCCCTAAAATCGCATGGGCGCGTTCCTTCACATCCATCAATTCGTACAAGCCAAGTCGGCCTTTCTGGTGATCAAAAAACAGGTCGATATCCGAATCGTCTTTAGCATCGTCGCGGGCAACAGATCCGAACAGAAAAAGGTGCTCGACGCCGAGCTTCTTAAGTTCGGCCTCGTGTCTTTTCAGGACCTGTATAATTTCCGCACGGTTCATCGTGCACTCGCAGTGAATTACGCCGCGCTCGCCGAGGTTCGCGCCGCCTTGGCCGCCTTCTCGCGCGCCTCGTTGGCGCGGATTTGCGACAGCGTCAGCTGCACCTGGCTGTCGAAGACGTATTGCGCCGGGCGCTGGTTGGCCATGGGGATTTCCGGCGCCATCGGGCCCTTGGTCTTGACGCCGCGCCAGGCGATCGCCAGCGCCTTGAGCGGATGCTTCATCATGGCGTCGGCGGCGGTCGGCTCGTAGCCGCAATGGGCCATGCAGTTGGCGCATTTTTCGTAACGGCCGGTGCCGTAGGCGTCCCAGTCGGTGGTCTCCATCAATTCCGTGAACGTCTTGGCGTAGCCTTCGCCGAGCAGGTAGCACGGCTTCTGCCAGCCAAAGATGTTGCGTGTCGGCATGCCCCACGGCGTGCAGTGGAATTCCTGGTTGCCGGCGAGGAAGTCCAAGAACATGCCGGAATGGGTGAGATTCCAGTTCTTGCTCTTGCCGAGCGCGAAGACGTTGCGGAACAGCTCCTTGGTCTTGAGCCGCGACAGGAAATGCTCCTGGTCGGGCGCGCGCTCATAGGCGTAGCCGGGCGAGATCGAGACGCCGACGCCGAGCTGTTCGGTGAGATCGAGGAACGCCGCGATGTCCTCGGCCGGATGGCCGTCGAACACCGTGCAATTGACGTTGACGGAGAAACCCTTGGCCTTGGCGGCCTTGATGGCGCTCACGGCTTTGTCGAAGCCGCCGTCCATGCACACCGACTTGTCGTGGTGATGCTTCAAGCCGTCGAGATGCACCGAGAAGAACAGATACGGCGACGGCTCGAACAGATGCAGCTTCTTCTCGAGCAGCAGCGCATTGGTGCACAGCGAGACGAATTTCTTGCGCTCAACGATGCCTTTGACGATCTCGCCGATCTCCTTGTGGATCAGCGGCTCACCGCCCGGAATGGCGACCATCGGCGCGCCGCATTCGTCGACCGCGTTGAGGCATTCCTGCACCGACAGGCGCTTGTTGAGGATGGCGTCGGGATAATCGATCTTGCCGCAGCCGACGCAAGCGAGATTGCAGCGGAACAGCGGCTCCAGCATCAGCACCAGCGGATAACGTTTGCGGCCTTTGAGACGCTGCCGCAGGATATACGAACCCACCGCCGTCATCTGGCGTAACGATACAGTCACAACAACAATCCCCTTCGATCTTTCAGTTTCTTTGGCTTGGCGCCTGCGATTTAGACTTTTGCCGTGGCCCGGCGGCCGACATTGCCGCCGTCGGTCAATTCCGGCGGCAGGCGGAACTCAATTGTCTCCTGGCGGCCGGTCAACTCGCTAACATCCACCGGACCGAGCCGGCGCAATGCGTCGATGACGTCCTCCACTAGAACTTCGGGCGCGGAGGCGCCCGCGGTAATGCCGACGATCTTGGCGTTGCGGAACCAATCCGGCTCGACTTCGCTGCCGTCGGCGATCAGATAGCTGGGCGTGCCGGCCTCTTCGCCGATCTCGCGCAGCCGGTTGGAATTGGAACTGTTCTTCGCTCCAACCACCAGGATAACGTCGACCAGCTTCGATAGTTCACGCACCGCGGTCTGCCGGTTCTGCGTCGCGTAGCAGATGTCGCGGGTTTCCGGGCCGACGATGTCGGTGAAGCGCACATGGAGGGCTGCGATAATGCCGCGGGTGTCGTCGACGCTGAGCGTGGTCTGGGTGACATAGGCGACCGGCGTGTCGGCCGGGATGTCGAGCAACGCCACGTCGCTCTCGGTCTGCACCAGCGTCACCGGCTCGGCGATCTGGCCCATGGTGCCTTCGACCTCGGGATGGCCGGCATGGCCGATCAGGATCAGCTGACGGCCCTGGCCGACATAGCGCTTGCCCTGGTTATGCACCTTGGTGACCAGCGGGCAGGTCGCGTTCAACACCGGAAGCTGGCGCGAGGCCGCTTCCTCCTCGACGCTTTTTGCCACACCGTGGGCGCTGAAAATCGTCACAGCGTTCGGCGGCACTTCGGACAGATCCTCGACGAAGCGGGCGCCCTTGGCCTTGAGGCTCTCGACCACGTGCTTGTTGTGCACGATCTCGTGGCGCACATAGACCGGCGGGCCGTATTTCTGCAGCGCGCGTTCGACGATCTCGATGGCGCGCACAACTCCGGCGCAGAAACCACGGGGCTGAGCGAGGATTACTTTCATCGTCAAATTACCTCCCGGCCCAAGGCCGGTTTGTCGGTCTGCGGCCATGGGCCGCAATGGTGCCGGGCCACCGTCTTCGTGGCCCAGTCTTCGTCGTCAATTCCCGGATATTTCGGCAAAGACTCCGTGACTATCAACCCCAGCCCTGCTCGCCCAGACAGCCCCGAACAAGACTGCCGGCCCAAGATGACCGGAACTTACGACACCAATGGGGGGAAATGCACCCCTTGTCCAGAGTTCGGCACCGGCAGCCGCCCGCAACGTAAACATCCAGGGGATACGACAGCTTCCCGGCCACGAAATAGGAAAATATCCCCGATTTCACTTTTGCGGCATTTCAGGCCATCTAGGGTCGCGATCAGGTGGCGGATGTCGCATGGATGTCCGGATTGTCGCCGATGGATAGGGCGAACCAAGGATGCGGAACATAGTGCCACCATTTTGCCTTTCTCTTGACGCCTCAAAGGCCGGTTAAACCCGCCGAACATTCTGACCATCGCATTCCGCTTAAACCCATGAAGACAATCACTGCCCTTGTCGTCCGCGCGATCGATTTTTGCGTGCACTATGCGTGGCCGGTCATCGCCGTGGCGCTCCTTCTGACCGTCGCGTCATCGTGGTACGCGGCGACGCATTTTTCCATGACCACCGACATCAACAAGCTGATCTCCACCGATATTCCGTGGCGGCAGCGCGAGCTGAAGTTCGAGAGCGCATTCCCGCAATACGAACTGATCGTCGCGGTGATCGAGGCGCCGACGCCGGAACTGGTCGCCGAGGCCAGCGATGCCTTGACCGCGCGCCTGTCGCAGCAAAAGAATCTGTTCCGTTCCGTCCAGCAGCCGCAAGGCGGCGCGTTCTTCGCGCAGAACGGCTTTCTCTTCGAAACCACCGATCAACTCGATCCGCAGCTGAAAAATCTGACTCAGGCGCAGCGCCTGGTGCAGGTGCTGGCCGGCGACCCGAGCCTGCGCGGCGTGATCCAGGCGCTGCAATTCGGCCTGCTCGGCGTGCAGGGCGGCCGCATCACGCTCGACGCCATGACCTGGCCGATGACGCTCGGCGCCGACGCCATCGAGAAGGTCAATGCCGGACAGCCGGCAACCTTTTCCTGGCGCGACATGGTCCAGGGCCGCGCCTCGACGGAGAGCGAGCGGCGAAAGTTTCTCAACATCCAGGGCATACTCGACTATTCGGAGCTCGAGCCCGGATTGAAAGCGACCGACGCCATCCGCAAGGCGGCCGCCGATCTCAATTTCGCCGGTAACTACCAGGCGAACCTGCGCCTGACCGGCCCGGTGCCCATGGCGGACGAGGAATTCGCCACCATCAAGGAAAATGCCGGGCTGAACGCCAGCGTCACCATTGCCATCGTGCTGTTCATCCTGTGGCTGGCGTTGCGCTGGTTTCGCATCATCTTTGCCGTGTTCGTCAGTCTCGTCGTCGGGCTGGCGGTCACCGCGGCGACCGGCATGCTGATGGTCGGCACGCTCAACCTGATATCGGTCTATTTCGCGGTGCTGTTCGTCGGCCTCGGCGTCGATTTCGGATTGCAGTTCAGCGTGCGCTATCGCGCCGAGCGGCACGAGGTCGACGACCTGCACACTGCGCTGTTGTATTCGGGCCGCCGCGCCGGCGCGCCTTTGACGCTCGCGGCGCTCGCCACCGCCGCGGGTTTCCTGTCGTTCCTGCCGACTGATTACAAGGGCGTCTCCGAGCTCGGGCTGATTGCCGGCGTCGGCATGTTGATCGCATTCTTCACCAGCATCACCTTGCTGCCGGCTTTGTTGAGCCGGCTCAAGCCGCCGCGCGAGCCACACCATCTCGGATACTCGGCGCTGGCGCCGGTCGACGGTTTCCTGGAACGGCATCGTTTGCCGATCCTGATCGGGACGCTGCTGACGGTCGCTGCCGGACTGCCGCTGCTCTATCACCTGCAGTTCGATTTCAATCCGATGAATTTGCGCAGCAAGACCTCCGAGTCGGTCGCGACCTATCTCCAGCTCAAGAACGATCCGGAAAGCGGCGCCAACGACATCGGAATATTGCAGCCGACGCTGGCCCAGGCCGACGCGCTCGCCGCGAAGTTGAAAGCGCTGCCGCAAGTGGGACGGGTGACGACGCTGTCGACCTTCATTCCCGACCAGCAGAGCGAAAAGCTGGCGCTGATCGCGGACGCCGCCAAGACGCTCGATCCGGCGCTTAATCCGACGGCTCAGGCGGCGCCGACGTCCGACGCCCAGACGGTCAGCATGATCAATTCCACGGTCGATGCGCTCAACCGCCTGGCCGGCGACGGCACCGGGACCGGCGCGATGGCGGCCAAGCGCCTCGCCGCCGCCATGACCAAACTCGCCAACGCCGACCCGTCGGTGCGGCAGCGCGCCGAGGCGGTGTTCGTGCAGCCGCTAAAGACGACGCTCGACGATTTGCGCAATCTGTTGAAGGCGCAACCGATCACCCGCGAAAATCTGCCGCCGGCGCTGGCCCGCGACTGGGTCACGCCCGATGGCTTGGCGCGCATCGACGTCGCGCCGAAGGGCGACCCGAACAACAACGACGTGCTGCGCACCTTTGCCCGCGCCGTCCAAACCGTCGCGCCGGATGCGACCGAGGGGCCGATCTCGATCCTCGAGGCGCGGCGCACCGTGGTCACCGCCTTCATCGTCGCCGGCGGCTGCGCGCTGTTGTCGATCGCCATTATTTTGTGGATCACGTTGCGGCGGATCAGCGATGTGCTGCTCACCCTCATCCCGTTGCTGATGGCCGGCGTCGTCACCTTGGAAATCTGCGTGTTGATCGGCATGCCGCTGAATTTCGCCAACATCATCGCGCTGCCGCTATTGCTCGGCGTCGGCGTGGCGTTCAAGATCTATTACATCATGGCCTGGCGCGAGGGGCAGACCAACTTGTTGCAATCGGTGCTGACGCGCGCCGTGACGTTCAGCGCCTGCACCACCGCGACCGCGTTCGGCAGTCTGTGGTTCTCCAGCCATCCCGGCACGTCCAGCATGGGCAAGCTGTTGGCGATCTCGCTGCTGACGACCATGGTGGCCGCGGCCTTCTTTCAGCCGATCCTGATGGGCAAGCCGCGGCAAACGCTGAAGGAAGCGCTGAAGGACTGAAGAGTAGGCCGTGTTATCTGCGCCCGGCGGTGCTGCTGTAGCGTGGCCGCTGACGTCGCGGGTGCAGCGGACCTTCGATAGAATTTAGCCGCTACCGGCCGCGCGATTTTCCCCGTCATATGCGAAATGGCGCCGGTTTACGCCTCGTTAGGGATAATAGATTACTATCGACACACAGCGATCCTGATGATCGACCGTGCGGACGTGACGTCCAGCCGATGTAGCCGCGCGTGTAGCCGGAGGGTACGAGTACCATGTCCAACATTACTTTGAGCGCAGGGATTCGGCAGAACCTGCTTTCGCTGCAGAATACAGCCGCCAACTTGACCACGACCCAGGAACATCTGGCGACTGGCAAGAAGGTCAACACGGCCTTCGACAATCCGACCAGCTATTTCACTTCGCAATCGCTGAACAACCGTGCCAACGACCTGAGCGCGCTGCTCGATCAAATCGGCCAGGGTCAGCAAACGCTCGATGCGGCCAATAACGGCCTCACCAGCTTGACCAGCCTGCTCGAGCAGGCGCTGTCGACCGTGCAGCAGGCGCAACAGACCACGCCGACCGCGGCGGCCGTGACGACCGGTTCGGTCGCGCTGACCAGCTTGAACGCCGGCGGCAACCTGCTGATCAACGTCGGTGCCACTTCCTACACGGTCGCGATCACCGCGAGTGAATCGCTGTCCGCGATTGAAGCGCAGATCAACGGCGTCTCCGGCCTCGGCGCCAACGGCGCGGTGACCGCGAGCGACGACGGCAGCGGCCATCTGGTGCTGACCGGCAACACCAACACCACCGCGTTCACCGTCTCGGCCAATGCGGAGTCTGCGGCACTCGGGGTCACCACCAGTGCCACGGTCAACAACGCCGTCGCGCCGACCTCGGCCACGCGCGTCACGTTGGGAGGCAACTACAACGCGCTGTTGTCGCAAATCGACCAGCTCGCCGGCGACGCATCCTACAACGGCATCAACCTGCTCAACGGCGATAATCTGCAGGTGCTGTTCAACGAGACCGGTACCAGCTCGCTGACCATTGCCGGCGTGAAGTTCGACTCCAAGGGCCTCGGCCTGTCGCCGACATCCGGCACTGGGTTCCTCGACAACGCCAATATCACGGCGTCCGAAACGGCGATCAATGCGGCGATCACCGCTGTGCGCGCCCAGACCGAAACGTTTGGCACGAACTCCTCGACGATCTCGACCCGTCAGACGTTCGAGCAGAACATGATCAACACGCTGCAGACCGGCGCCAGCAACCTCGTGCTGGCCGACCAGAACCAGGAAAGCGCCAACCTCTTGACGTTGCAGACGCAGCAGCAATTGGAAATATCGGCGCTGTCCATCGCCAATCAGGCGAACCAGTCGGTCCTCAAGTTGTTCCCATAATACCTTCTGAAGCAGGCCTACGGTGATGGTGGCGGGGCAAAAACCCCGCCGCTGTCATTTTTGTCGGTTCCGGATCACGAAATGCCTTGCGGACAATGAGCATTGCTACTGGCTTTCCTGCCCGATCATTCCGGGGGATTCGCCAGGTGTAAGAAGCAACTTCCACATGAAGGCGCCGACCGCACCGCCCGCGAGCGGAGCGACCCAGAACAGCCACAGTTGACCTATTGCGTCGGTCTGCGCGAACAATGCGACTGCAGTCGAGCGAGCCGGATTGACCGAGGTGTTGGTTACTGGGATCGAAATCAGATGAATGAGGGTCAGCCCCAGTCCGATTGCGATCGGCGCAAAACCCGCGGGCGCGGCCTTTGAGGTGGATCCAAGAATGATGACAAGAAAGGCTGCCGTCAGGACGACTTCAGCCACCAGACACGACAGCAAATTGTAATGACCCGGCGACAAGGCGCCGTAACCGTTTGAGGCAAACCCGCCGGCTGTGAAGTTTGGTGCGCCTGAGGCGATCACATAGAGCACCGCCGCGCCGGCGAATCCACCGATGGCTTGGACGATCCAGTAGGGGATGAGTTCAGCCCATTTGAAACGGTCGGCGATCGCGAGGCCGAGCGAGATGGCGGGATTGAAATGGCCACCTGAAATTCCGCCGACAGCATAGGCCATTGTCAAAACGGTAAGTCCGAATGCGAAAGCGACGCCGACGAATCCGATGCCGAGCTGCGGGAACGCCGAGGCAAGCACGGCGCTGCCACAGCCGCCGAATACGAGCCAAAACGTTCCGAAGAATTCCGCAGCGAGTTTCCGAGACATCGAACTTCCTTTACGAGCTTTCCTCCCTCCATCAGCCAAATACTTCATCGCCGACGAGCTCAGGTAGTGCACATAGCCGCCATCCTCCGGCAAAACACCGGATGATCGGGAATTTTGTCCTCGATGACGCACATGCAAAACCGCCGGTAGGCCAGATTGATCCGGCCCTCAGCAGTCACAAAGGGTCGCGCCAAGTCAGTCCGGCTACAGAATTTCGACCGCGTCGGCGTGCTCCGCTTCGGTGTACAACGCAGAGCGCCTTCTCGGCGGCGCGATGCGGCTCAATTGCAGGGCGGATTCGGATAATATCCGCACGCAGCACTGTTATAATAGCCGCCATTGTAATAGGGGGCCGCCACTGCTGCGCCAACGGCGGCTGCACCAACAGCCGCTGCACCCACACCTCGACGCACATAGGCGCCACGATAGGCGCCTCCACGATAGACACCACCATGATAGCCGCCCACGCGAGCACCGCCCCCACGATACGCCATAGCCTCGGTGGCAACACATGCGACGCAAAGAATGCTCGCTGCGGCAATGGTAGCGATGGTTCGATATGACATGGGCTTTCCTTTCTCAGGTCGCCCAGCCCGGTAATGAGTGAAATCCAAAACGCGGCGTAGAGATATTGGCCCTTAGGGGATAAGTGGGATCTAGGTGTGCAAATCAGAACGCAGCGAGATTCAAATTACGACAAAACGCTCGGAATCAGAGCAGCGCAGCAAGCGGATGCTTGGTAACTAGCCTCGTCGTGTGGGCGAGTACTATTTAGGAGCCGCAGCGGGCGCCACTCCTGGCGCAGCGGCTTGCGGTTTGCGGGCCGGGGTCGGCTTGTTGCCGGGAGCGGGCGTGGCCACCGCGGGATTCGGATTGACCGACGGATCGAGCGTGGTCATGGCCGAATCCGGCAAGCGCGTCCAATATTGGTTCTTGCCCAATAGCGAAATGCCGATATAGCCGCGCACCACCAAGGTCTGGCCGTCGGGCGTCAGCGTCATGTTGGCCTTGTAGACCTTGCCGTCGCGCGGATCGAGGATGGTGCCGTCGACGTATTTTTCCGGCTTCTCGGTGTCCTGCTTCATGCCGCGGATGATCTCGAGGCCGAGCCACGGGTGATTGGCGCGGTCGTCCTTGCATTCGCTGCACACCGCATTGGGATCCTCGCCGGGTTTTAGAAACATCTTGGCGATGATGCCGGAATAGACGCCGTCGTGATTGGCGATCAAGAACCAGCCGGTCGGCTGCTTGGTGTCGTCGTCGACCGCCTGCCACAGTCCGGCCGGTGTTTGCGGGGCGGCCGGTGCCGGGGTTTGGGCGGACGCGGCAGCGGCGAGCGAAAGCAGCGCGGCGGCGGCGACGGCGACGGGGATCAGGAATTTTGCTCGCATCATGGGTACTCCCGGAATTGAACCGATGGCGCCGCGCCAATAGCGGAACTTAGGGGAGCGGGCGCATCGCGGCGCGGCACACATAATCATTGCGTGCACCAATGCATAACAAGCCGATGGCATTCAATCCGACCGCAATACCATCGATGCGCTAGCCACGCCGGGCACCGATGCCATGGGCCGGCGATTATTCCACCGGCCGTCCACATGCGGCCATATGACGCCTCGCCTTGCTCCGCTCGGATCGCACAACTTATCAAACGCGTAAATTCTGCATAAACGGAAGCCATACGCGGCACGGCGGCAGGGGGCTGCTACCGGGCGAAAAAAGACGAGTCCTAGGGGGCGGGGGCGAAAATCGTGCCATATCAATGGGTGGATTGCGGCCGCGACGCCGTCAGGCGTCGCTATGACCGTATCGCAAAATTTATACCGTTGTTCGACTGGCTGTTATTCGTGCCGTGGGATTTGCGCCGCAAGGCGGTCGGCAAAATGGGGGTCGGCCGCGGCGACAGCGTGCTGGAGATCGGCTGCGGCACTGGCCGGAACTTTCCCTATCTGCGCGACGCGGTCGGGCCCGAAGGGCGCATCTACGGCGTCGACATTTCACCGGGCATGCTGCACGAGGCGCGGGCGCTCCGCGAGGCCGAGGACTGGCACAATATCGAGCTTTGCGAAGGCGATGCCGCCGACTATGCCGCAACCGTGCCGCTCGACGCGGTGCTGTTCAGCCTGTCCTACAACACCATGCCGCATCATCGCACCGTGCTGCGGCGCGCCTGGCAACAGCTTCGTCCCGGCGGCCGTCTCGTCATCATGGATGCCAAGGTGCCGCCGGGATGGGGCGGACGCCTGGTGCTGCCATTCAGCCTCTGGCTGATGAAGCACACCATGCTGGGCAATCCGCTCATTCACCCGTGGCAGGAGCTTGGCGCCGTCGCCGGCGATGTCGACATGAGCGAGTGCATGTTCAGCTCGTATTACATCTGCACCGCCACAAAACCGTTTGCCGATGCCGCAACCGGCGACGGCGTGGCCAACGACAATGCGGGCCCCGATTCCGCCTATGGCATCGCCGCGGAGTGACGATCCGGCGCAGCGCTGCCGATCGCCCAAAGCCCGACCGCCGCTTGTCGCCATGCGGCGCACCCCGGTACTATCCGCCGGCCGGCGTTTTCGCGCGGCATTTTGCGATTCGAGGAACAGGGTGCGGATCAAAATCATCGAGCCCATCGCGGTCAGCCTGCCGATGAAGAAGCCGGTGAAGATGGCGGGCGAGACCGTCACCCGCGCCGACAACATTCTTGTGCGCATCGAAACCGAGGATGGCATCGTCGGCTGGGGCGAGGCGGCCGCGGCGCCGACCATGACCGGCGAGACCGTCGCCAGCATGATGGCGGCGGTGACCCATATGGCGCCCGGCCTGCTCAAGCGTCCGGCCGACGATTTCGCCGGCGCGGCGGCGGCGATGGACGCGCAGATGTACGGCAACAGCGGCGCCAAGGCGGCGATCGAAATCGCGCTGCACGATCTCGTCGGCCGCGCTACCGGGCAGCCGCTGCACGTGCTGCTTGGCGGCAAACGCCGCGACCGCATTCCGTTGCTCGCGGTGATCGGCTCCGACGATGCCGCGGCCGATTTGCGCGAGGCGCAAGCGCGACACGATGCCGGCTATCTGATCTACAAGATCAAGGTCGGCGTCGCTTCGCCCGAGGCCGACGCCGCGCGCACGCAAGAGCTTTGCCGCCTGCTTGGCAAGGACTGCCTGATTTCCGCCGACGCCAATCAGGGTTTTAACGCCGACGAAGGCGTCCGCTATGTGCGTGCGGTCGCCGATGCGGGACTCGGTTTCTTCGAGCAGCCGGTCCATGCCCACGATCTCGCCGGCATGGCGCGCGTCGCCGCGGCGAGCCGGGTGCCCATCGGCGCCGACGAGGGCATTCATTCGCAGGACGATATTGAGCGCCATCATGCGGCCAAGGCAGCGCTTGGCGTGAGCCTCAAAGCGATCAAGCTCGGCGGCGTGCGTCCGGTATTCGAAGCAAGCCGGCTGTGCGAACGGCTCGGCATGAATCTGAACATCTCGTGCAAGACCGGCGAGTCGAGCGTCGCCTCGGCGGCGGCCTTGCATCTGGCCGCGGTCGCGCCGTCGCTCAACTGGGGCCTGACCGTGACCAGCCCGGGCCTTGCCGAAGATGTGGTCACCGATCCGCTGCGTATCGACCGCGGTCACATAGCGGTGCTGGACCGGCCCGGCCTCGGTGTCGATGTCGACGAGCGCCGCGTCCGGCGCTGGCAGCAGGAATTCAAGAAGGTCGCATAAGCGACAAAAGGGAGAGACGTCATGCGAGGATTGACGCGACGGCTCGTGAGCCTCGCCGCCGCTTGTGCCATGACGACGGCGCTGTTCACCGCGCCGGCGCTGGCGCTCGAGCAGATCAAAATGTCGATCTTCCAGAGCAATTTTTGCTGCTTCGCGGTCTATGTCGCCAAGCACCTAAAACTGTTCGAGAAGCACGGCGTCGACGTCGAGCTGGTCTACGGCACCGGCATCCAGCCGGCCAATATTTTTGTCAGCGGCTCCGCCGATTCCGGCGCGTTTGCGGTCGAGCACGGCGTGACCGTGAGCTCCAAGGGCCAGGATCTGAAATTGATCGTGCTCGAGCAGCAATTGCCGCCGTTGAGCCTGATCGCGCGCAACGATGTGCCGACGCCGAATGCGGAGAAGCCTTATCCGCAGAACCTCGTCGACCTGAAAGGGCTGAAGATCGGCATCAGCGGCCGCGGCGCCTCGACCGACACGGCGATCCGCTTCATGCTCCGGGAGGCCGGCCTCGATCCGGACAAGGACGTCACCATCATGCCGGTCGGCGATCCCGGCACCATGCTGGCCTCGCTCAAGAACAAGGTGATCGACGCCGCCATGGCGGTCGAGCCGACCCAGACCGCCGCCGTGCTGTCGCTCAAGATCGCCAAGACCATGGTCGATATCGAAGGCGGCGGCGGGCCGGGCGTATTCCACCCTTACGCCTATAACGGCGTGTTCGTGCACTCGGCCTTTCTGAAGGATCATCCGGATACCGCGCGCGCGGTCGTCGCGGCGATTGTCGAGGCTTGCGCGGTCATCAACGATCCGACGCGCATGAGCGACCTGATGGATGTCGCCGCCAATTTCATGAAGGGCTCGGACCCGGACGTCGTCAAAGCCTATTTGACGAAATACCGGTCGAACTACGGACCGGTCGCGACCCGGAAGGGTGTCGATAATGTCAGCGCCATGCTGGTCGCCGCCAAGACCATCGAGAAAGCGGTGCCCTACGAGCAACTCGTCGCCACCGATTTCATGCCGCCCGAGGCCGGCGCGCCGACGCGCTGACCCGAAAGCGCATCATGGCCGACAGCGAAGCCGCGCGAGCCGAAATCCCGCTGCCTTCGGTCGCGGCCGACGACAATCTGCGCCAGCGCGTGCTGCTCGCCCGCGTCGCCGTGATCGGCACGTTCCTCGCGGTCTGGCAAGGCGCGGTGAGCTTTGGCCTGATCGACTCGTTCTGGGTTTCAAGTCCGGTGCTTGTGAGCAAGGAGCTTTGGCAGGAAATCATAAGCGGCGATCTCATCCGCAATGTCGGCATCACGGTGTTCGAGGCGCTGATCGCCTTCGTCATCTCGTCGGCGCTCGGTATCGCCGCCGGCCTCATGCTGGCGCGCTCGCCGTTCTGGGACGAGGTGCTGGCGCCGCTCGTTCTCGCGCTCAACAGCCTGCCGCGCGTGGCGCTGGCGCCACTCATTATTCTTTGGTTCGGCATCGGCATCGTCGCCAAGGTGGTCACCGCGTTCACGCTGGTGTTCTTTATTCTCCTGGTGAACACGCTCGGCGGCGCCAAGAACGTCGACACCGACATTCTCACCATCGCGCAACTGATGGGCGCGTCGCGCCGCGACATATTGTGGAAAGTCACGCTGCCCTCGGCGCTGCCGTGGATTTTCGCCGGGCTCAATATCGGCCTGACCTATGCGCTGCTCGGTGTGATCGTCGCCGAAATCCTCGCCTCCAATCAGGGCATCGGCTACGTCATTTCCTCAGGCGCTGCGAACTTCAATACGGCGGCGGTGTTCGCCGGGCTGGTGACGCTCGCGGTGGTCGCCTGGCTGTTCAGCGCGGTGATGCGCAAGGTCGAGGCGCGGCTGTTGCGCTGGAAGCCGGCGGTCAACAGTGCCTGAGCAAATGCCCGCGCCCGCTAAAATCCGCCTGTCGAATATCGGCATAATATTCCGGCCGCGCGACCGCGGCGCGGTCGAGGCGGTGCGCGGCGTGTCGCTCGATGTGCCGGATGGTTCGATCGTCACCATCGTCGGACCATCGGGTTGCGGCAAGTCGACCTTGCTCAACATCGTCTCTGGCCTGTTGCAGCCGAGCGCGGGTTTTGCCGAAGTCAACGGCGCAAAAGTCAACGGCATCCGCCACGACGTCGGCTACATGTTCGCCCGTGACGGCATGATGCCGTGGCGCACCGCCGCCGAAAACGTCGAGTTCGGCCTCGAAGTGCGCGGCGTCGCCAATCGCCGCGCCGTCGCCCGCGAATGGCTGCGTCGCGTCGGCCTCGACAAGTTCGAGGACCATTACCGCCACGAACTGTCGCAAGGCATGCGCCAGCGCGTCGCCGTGGCGCGCACCTTTGCCATCGAGCCGGATATCCTGTTGATGGACGAGCCGTTCGGCGCGCTCGACAGCCAGACCCGGCTGTTGCTGCAGGCGCTGTTCCTCTCGGTGTGGGAGCGCAACAAGCGCACCGTGCTGTTCGTCACCCACGATCTGCACGAGGCGATCTTCCTTTCCGACATCGTCGTCGTCTTCACCAATCGCCCGGGACGGGTAAAATCGATCATTCCGGTCGAGCTATCGCGGCCGCGGCCGCCGCCCGCCGAGCTCGCCATCGCGCCGGAATTCCGCGACATCTATTCGCGCATCTGGAGCGATTTGAAGGACGAGGTGCGGGAATTCGAGTGATCAGAGCGGGTCATAAATCGAGTTTGTGGCCTACTCCGCGCGCGGAACCTGTCGCTGCCAAGGCCAGCGCCCGTCGATTTCAAGCACCAGCGTCCAGCTCAGGAACGTGCGTACCAGAACTAGACCAGCAAGCAGGCCGAGGCTTGTAAACGTCAGCTCGATGGCTATCGTCTTCACGATATCGGCAGCCACCAGCACTTCGAGTCCAAGCAGAAGAGATCGACCGATGCGTATTTTATAACGGTCGTAGTGCCACTTATCGGCGCCTGGAGGCACAAACAAAGAAGTCGACCAGAGGATGCCTGCAACGATAATGAATACGCCGAATATTTCGATGCACGTACCAACCAGGTGGATCCAATGGCTTACCACTGGCTCAAAAGCGAACACATGCTCAATATTGGTATCCATTTCCTCCCTCCGACGTCGGGCTTCCCCGATGAGGCTGTCGTGAGGCGCGATTACAGCAGGGATTTGCGACCTGTGAAATGGGAGTCAGATGTCCGTTTGCACGGCAGCAACATTGAGCCGCTGATGTCCGCATCGGGTCGGGAGCGGCCGATTGGCAGTGTCCGAGCCACGTCCGCGATGGGCCGGACACGGACGTCTTCAACCTCTGGCACCACTGTGAAGTCGATCACACACCAGCAATGTCAGGCGTGATATAATTCCGCCATTGCGTAGTCCGGAGCGCTTGGAATTACCGTTCCGCCGGCACTTCTGCTGCGCGCGGACGAGGTGATCGAATGAAACTTCCCCGCCGCCATTTTCTTCATCTTGCAGCGGGCGCCGCTGCGTTCCCGGCCCTGTCGAGGAACGCGAGCGCGCAAGCCTATCCGACGCGGCCGGTGCGCATTATCGCCGGATTTCCGCCCGGCTCCGCCGCCGACATCACCGCGCGACTGATCGGTCAATGGCTGTCGGAGCGTCTCGGCCAACAATTCATCGTCGATAACCGGCCCGGTGCCGCCGGCAATGTCGCCACCGAGGCGGTCGCGCGTGCGCCCGGGGACGGCTACACGCTGCTTCTGGCCACTTCGGCAAACGCCATCAATGCGGCGCTTTACGACAATCTCAACTTCAATTTCATCCGCGATATCGCGCCGGTCGCGAGTATCGGCCGCGCGCCTTACGCCATGGTGGTCACGCCGTCGTTTCCGGCCAAGACGGTTCCGGAGTTCATCGCCTATGCCAAGGCTAATCCGGGCAAGATCAACATGGCATCGGCCGGCAGCGGGAGCGCACCGCATGTCTTTGGCGCCTTGTTCATGTTCATGGCGGGGATCGATATGGTCCACGTACCGTATCGCGGCAGTTACTTTCCCGATCTGCTCGGTGCGCAGGTGCAGGTCGTGTTTTGTCCGGTGACTTCGTCGATCGGCTATATCCAGGCGGGCAAGCTGCGGGCGCTGGCGGTTACGACTGCGGCGCGATGGCAGGGATTGCCGAACGTGCCGAGCGTGGCCGAATTCCTGCCGGGCTATGACGTGAGCCTCTGGTTGGGCATTGGCGCGCCAAAGGACACGCCCACAGCCGTCATTGACAGGCTCAACAAGGAGATCAACGCAGGCTTCGGCGATGCCAAACTGAACGCGCAACTTGCCGACCTGGGTGAAGTGCTGGTGCCGATGACGCCCGCCGAATTCGCAACTCTTATCGGAAACGACACCGCGAAGTGGGCCAAGGTGATCCGAGAGGCCAACATCAAGGCGGAGTGAGGCCAATAGCCACTTCTCGAATCTCTGCATGAAAAAGGAGGCCAGGAATTCCGTGCGTATCTTCGTGACGGGGGCAAGCGGCTACATAGGGGGATCGATCGCGGCTGCGCTCATTGACGCCGGGCACTCCGTCGTGGGCCTGGTGCGGCAGGCCGACAAGGCATCTCAACTGGCACTGCGGGGGATTGAGCCGCTCCTCGGAACGCTTGCCGACCTTGCCAGGATGACGGAAGCCGCTAGCGAGGCCGACGCCGTCATAAACACGGCCGATGCCGACGACTTTCTCGCTGCCGATACGCTCATGAAGGCGCTGGCCGGATCGGGCAAAGTGCTCATTCATACCAGCGGCACCAGTGTCGTTTCAGATCGCGCAGCGGGCGAATACAGCGCTGCCATCTTCCAGGAAGACAGCCCATTCGATCCTCTGCCGGAACGTCTGTTGCGGGTTGCGATCGACCGGGCCGTGCTGATGGGAGCGCAGCAAAAAATCCGCAGCGTCGTCATTCGACCGAGCCTTATTTATGGAAGAGGACGCGGCCTCAATCCGCACAGCATCCAGCTCCCTCGTCTCATCGCGCTCGCAAGGAAATACAAAATCGCCCGCCATGTCGGGCGCGGACTTAACGTCTGGTCTCATGTGCACATCGACGATCTCGTAGACCTTTATCTGCTGGCTCTCGATGAAGCGCCGCCCGGTTCGTTATTTTATGCCGAAAACGGCGAGGCTTCATGGAAGGCCATGGCTTCTGCCGTAGGCCGCCTTCTCGGCTTCGGTGCAGAAACCAGGGACTGGCCGATCGAGGAGGCCGTGCGTGAATGGGGTCCGAGCGCCATCACGAGCTACGGCTCGAACAGCCGTGTCAGCGCGCTGAAAGCGCGCAAGATGCTCGGATGGGCGCCGAAAGGCCGCACGCTGCTGGATGACATCGAGGCTGGGAGTTATGCAGAAGGTCTGTAGAACACAGAGGAGCGGCGGCGGACTGGACAATCCGGTTTGCCATGGTCCAAATCCCGACGCATCGCGCTGGCGGCGTCTACCGCTCGCGCCGCCAGGTTCGGGGGAGGGGTCATGCGCAACGGTTGGTTTCGCCTCAATGTAATCGCCCTGGCGCTGGCGATTGCCGCGAGCGTCGCGACGGCCAGCCTCGCCCAACAGTGGCCCACGCATCCGGTGCGCTTCGTGCTGCCGTTCGGTCCGGGCTCGGGAGCCGACACCGCCGCGCGGCTGATCACCGACACGCTGCAGCAGAAATGGGGCCAGCCCATCGTCATCGACGGCAAACCCGGAGGCGATGGCCTGTTGTCGGTGGGGACAGTGGTGGCGGCGAAGGACGACCACACGTTGTTCTTTGGGCCGAGCAGCATCTTCGTCGTGCAACGCTACCTGCACGAGGACATGACCTTCGATCCCGAGACCGACCTCGCGCCGATCGCGGCACTCGCCAAGGTGCAGATCGCCGTGGCCGTGCCGACCAGTCTCGGCATCTCCACGCTGGCCGAATTCGTGGCGCTGGCGCGCGCCAAGCCGAGCGAGACGAGCTACGCGGTCGCGCCGGGATTTTCCGAATTCGTGTTCGACGGCTTCGTCAAGGAAAACGGGCTCGCCATCGCCAAGGTGCCTTACCGCGACATCACCAAGTCGCCGGTCGATCTCGGCGAAAACCGAATCCAGTTGTGCATGCAATCCTATGCGGCGATGCGGACCTACGCGCAGACCGGCAAGATCAAGATCATCTCGATCAACGATCGCGAGCGCTCGCCCATCGCGCCCGACATTCCCTCGGTGGTGGAAGCCGGATTCCCGTCTCTGCTCGCGAGCCCCGTGTTGGGCCTGCTCGGACCGCGCGACATGCCGATCGACCTGCGCCGGCGGATCGCAGCCGACATGCTCGCCACGCTCGACGGCCAGACGGTCGAAAGATTGGCGCTCACCGGGCAGCCGGCCGCGCCAATGGGCGTCGATGCCTACACCGCAGCCCTCAAGGAGCAATACGCGCAAGTTGCTCGCATCGCGTCGCTGCTGGGCATCGCGCGAAAGTAGCAAGTATCGTGCAAAAAAACCCGACAAGCGGCGTCTGTCACGCGCGTGCGACGAGGTGATCGAATGAAACTTCCCCGCCGACAATTTCTGCATCTCGCCGCGGGCGCTGTCGCTCTCCCGGCTGTCTCGCCCATGGCAATGGCGGACACCTATCCGGCCCGGCCGATCACGATGATCGTGCCGTACGCCATAGGCGGTCCGGCGGATGCCATCGCCCGCACCATGGCCGACCGCATGGGAGCTTCGCTGCAGCAGACCGTTGTGGTCGAGAACGTCACCGGCGCCGGCGGCAGCGCCGGTGTCGGCCACTTGGCGCGCGCCGTGCCCGACGGTTACACGATCGGTATCGGCAACTGGGGCTCGAACGTCGCCAACGGCGCGCTCTACACGCTGCCGTACGATCTGCTGACGGACTTCGAACCGGTGTCGATGCTGCCCTCCGAGCCCAACCTCATCCTCGCCAAGGCCTCGATACAAGCGGGCAACCTGCAGGACCTGATCGCGTGGCTGAAAGCGAATGCGGAAAAGGCGACCGGCGGCACCAGCGGCGTCGGTGGACCGTCGCACGTCGCCGGGCTCCTGTTTCAACAGCAGACAGGCGTGCATTTTCAGCTGGTGCCGTATCGCGGCGCCGGCCCGGCGATTCAAGACCTGGTCGGCGGTCAGATCGACACCATGATCACCGGGCCGTCGATCTCGATGGCGCTGGTGCGTGACGGCAAGATCAAGGCCTATGCGGTCACCGCCAAGCGCCGCATCGCGACGGCGCCCGACATTCCGACCACCGACGAGGCCGGCCTGCCGGGATTCTACATCGCGGTCTGGCACGGATTATGGGTGCCGAAAGGCACGCCCAAGGAGATCGTCACCAAGCTCAATGCCGCTGTGCGCGATACGCTCGCCGACCCGGCAGTCCGTGCGCGGCTGGCCGCGCTGTCGCTTGAAATCCCGTCGCTCGATCAACAAACCCCGGAGGGACTTCACGCCCAGCAGAAGGCCGAGATCGAGAAATGGTGGCCGATTATCAAGGGCGCGAACCTCAGAGGCGAATGAGCCCGTCGCAAGGCTGGCGCCGCAATCAACGAGGCGCCGCCGCTGCCGATCTGATCGTGGCGGTGGTCAAGCCGCTCTGACTGCACTCAGCCGTTGCGGTTTCCTGTGCACAGTGTCTTCCACGTAACAGCCTGCGATGAGTGAAGGGCGTAAGGTCTGCAACTGGAAAATGTTCCATGGCTTGGGGGCTTGCCATGAAAGTTGCGATTATTGCTGTTGCGTCGGCTGTTGCGCTTATGGCCGTGCCCGCTATCGCCGCCGATATGACGCTTCCGGTCAAGGCGCCGCCTGCTGCGCCCGCGCCAGCCGCTTCCGGATGGACCGGATTTTATCTCGGCGCCGATGCCGGGTTGAGCGCCACCGATGCCAAATGGACCGCGACGAATTTCGTCCAACAGCTGCTCGTTGCCGGCGTCCCGATCGGGACCACGACGGGCTTGAACCCGACGCTCGCGTCCCAGGCACCGCTCAACATGCAGTCGGGGCGGCTGGGCGGCTATCTCGGCTATAATTGGCAATTCGCGCCGCGCTGGCTGGCCGGGGTCGAAGGCGACCTGGGTTGGACCGGCCACACCGGAAAGCTGCCGGGCTTCGGCTTCCTCGGCACGGGGGCCAACGCCTTGCCGGTCGGCGCCGATCTCGCCCTGCGAACCACGTGGGACGCCAGCGCCCGGCTGCGTCTGGGCTTTCTGGTCACGCCGACCAGCCTGATCTATGTGACCGGCGGCGGCGCCTGGCAGCATCAGGAGGCGACGTTCTCGTGCAGCTCGCCGATCACCTGCAGCGGCGCCGTGGGCAACAACGCGCCGTTCTCGTTCACCACCGCGACGAACCGGCCCGGCGCCACCGTCGGCGGCGGCATCGAGATGAAGCTCGCACCCAACTGGGTGGGGCGCGCCGAATATCGCTACACGGACTATAAATCGTTCTCCGCCACCGGGACCGAGCTGCTGCCGCTGGCACCGCCGGCCGTGGTCACCAACACGCCGACCTACAGCATCCATCTGCACAACAGCTTGTTCACGTTGGGCCTCGCCTACGAATTCGGCCCGTCCGCGCCGTTGCCGAATAGCGACCCATCGCCGATGCTGGTCAAAGCCCGTCCCTTGGCCGCGCCGCCGGTCTCGTGGACCGGCCCTTATGCCGGTCTCGACGCCGGCTTCCGCTCGACGCGTGCGGACCTGACCACGACGTCGGCGTTCAGCGCCGGTCCTCCGGTCAACCTCGCCGGCGGCCCGCCGTCCGATCCGCTCGACGGCATCGCCCCGCAGTTCGGGTTGCATGCAGGCTACGACCAACAATTTGCCACCCGCTGGGTCGCCGGCGTCGAAGCTTCGGTCGACTTCGGCTCGCAGACGACCAATCTCAACGGTGTGACGTTCACGCCGGGCGTAACGCCGCTCTCGCTCGACCTCCGGGGTGACAATTTTGCACTCCGCACCGGATGGGACGGCAGCGCCCGCGGCCGCCTCGGCTTTCTGGTCACGCCGAGCGTTCTGGTCTATGCGACCGGCGGCGCCGCCTGGCAGCGCTACGACATGACCTCGACTTGCGCCGAGCTGGTCGCCGCTGGCGGCTGTATATTCGGCCCGCCGGCCGTGATCACCATCGGCGACACCAGGCTCGGCTACACGATCGGCGGCGGCATCGAGACGCAGGTTGTCGGCAACTGGTTCGCCCGCGGCGAATACCGCTATGCCGATTTCGGCACCGGCTCGTACCAGCTCGCCCGGACGGCGCCCGCCGTCGTCGACAATTTCGACATCAGGCTGCGCACCCACACGGCGCTGCTCGGCTTCTCCTACAAGCTCGGGGCAGCCGCACAGCCCTAGCCCCGCGCCCATGAAAATTCGATTTCACGCCTGAAGGGCAATTTCACAAACCAGCCCCTCCGGGCGCCAGTCAAAGCCTGCTGTGCCTTTCAGCTGGCCGATCATTCGCTCGATGATTCGCGTGCCAAAACCCCGGTGCGTCGGCGACTGTATGACGACCGGGCCATCCATTTCGCTCCAGCGCAGGACCAGTCTTCCGTCCGCCCCGTGCAACCACGTCAAACTGATCCGACCATTGGGCACGGACAGCGAGCCGTATTTGGCGGCGTTGGTCGCCAATTCATGCAGGGTGACGGCAATGATCTGAGCGGCGTTCGGCTCCAAGAGAACTTGCGGGCCGTCGATGCGGACGCGCTTTTCGTCTTTCGCGGCATAAGGCGCAAGCTCCTGGCGCGCGATCGTCGACAGCTCGGCGCCGATCCAGCGCGTTTCGATAAACAGCGAGTGAACATTCGCAAGCGCCAGAATGCGTCCCTCGATGGCTTCCTTCAGCGCTTCGGGCGTGTCGGCCTGAGAAAGCTTTACGGTTGCCTGCAC
This sequence comes from uncultured Alphaproteobacteria bacterium, assembly GCA_963756245.1. GTDB lineage: Bacteria > Pseudomonadota > Alphaproteobacteria > Rhizobiales > Xanthobacteraceae > BOG-931. Next base: position 164,957 of record CAVWOI010000022.1, on the reverse strand, counting down.
GGTCGCGAGCAGGTTCTTGCTGCGGTGCTCGGCTTCGCGGGCCAAGGTGGCGATCTGCTCCTGCGCCCGTTTTTGCTCGGTAATATCCCTGGCGCTCTTTGACGCGCCCACGATCTTGCCTTCGGCATTTTTGACGGGAGAAACGGTCAGCGAAACGACGATCAGGCTGCCATGCTTGCGTTGTCGAATGGTCTCGAAATGGTCGATGCGTTCTCCTCTCCCGATGCGCGTGAGAATGGCCCGCTCTTCGTCCTGCCGGTCTTGTGGAATGACAATCGTGATGGGCTGGCCAATGGCCTCTTCGGCCGTGTAGCCGAAGATACGCTCCGCGCCTCTATTCCAACTGGTGATAATGCCGTCGAGGTTCTTGCTGACAATCGCATCGTCGCTGGACTCGACAATAGATGCCAGCCAACGCAATTGTTGCTCGGTTTCGCGAAGCGCCGCTTCGGCATTCTTGCGTTCGGTAATGTCAATTCCCGTGGGATGCAGGAACATGACCGACCCCGACTGGTCGCGAATGGGATGCATCGCAAAGTCCACGACGCGCTCGCTGCCGTCGGCAACCCAGTAGCGAAGCTCTTCGCGGAATATGAAACCCGAAGCGGCCTGATCGGTCGCGAAGCGTATCCTCGCCTTCATCTCTTCCGATCCGCGCCACCAAGGGGTGTCACAGAACGGCCGGTTCAGAACCTGCTCTCTCGTGTATCCGCACGCCTCCACGGCCAAGTTGTTGATTTCCAGCATGGAACCTTGCAGGTCCAGAATACCCTCGAAAATTCCGGACTGGTTGAAAAGGGCTTCGAATTTGGCGGTCGTAGCGCCCAGTTCTTGCAGCAGGGTTGCTTGCCGGGCGTTGAGCGCCTTGACCTGCGAAATGTCGCGATTGACCTCGAGCACGGTGTCATCACCGAGCAGCTGCATCCGGCTGTCGACGATGACCGTACTGCCATCCTTGCAGATATGGCGCAGCTCGCCGGACCAATAATGCTCTTTCAGCAGTTGCGAACGCAGCGCGCTGAATTCGACCGGGAATTCGGTTTGCAGCAGCGTGTGGCTGCTGCGCCCGACGGCCTCGTCCGGTGCAAAGCCGTAAAGCCGGGTGGCCCCTGCGTTCCAAAATACGACCGATCCACCCAGCCGCCATGCGAACATCGGTTCATAGGACAATGTCAGCAAGTCGGCCAAATGCTCGGCGCGCCCGGCAGTCCCGTCCGTCGCGGCAAATTCGCGTTTCAACGATGACTCAACATCGCGCTGCACCATTGGACCTTCAGTCCCGATATTTAAACAGAGCGTTGGCGGCGCCGGCGAGACCCTAGCATCATCCAGGACGGGTCGGCCAAAATTCTCCAGGCCGGTTTTGGGCCAAAAACGGGCTGGTGAGGCCCTCGATTTCAAGCCCGCCTCACCCTTGAAAGCGGACATAGGCTGCGTGCCGATAAGTCCTTTTCCTCGTCGCGCTCGATCCTCTCTTATTTGTCGTCGTCGTCCTCTTCTTTCCCGAGCAGCTCGTCGTCGTCCTCGTCGCCCGAAAGCTCTTCTTCCCTGTCCCTGGCCTCTTCGATCTCGCCCGCTATGAATTCGGCCAGATCGTCGAAGGCTTCTTGAATCTCGGCTGCCGGAATATCTTCCTCCAGCGCCGCTTTAAAGCATTCGTTCGCCAAGGCCTTGGCCGCCGCTTCGTCGCCCTCGGCGGGAAGCGTCTTCATCTCCTCGATTTTCTCGGAAACCCAGGTCTCGACGAATTCGAGAGCGCGTGCACTCATGTATGATCTCCTGCTCGCCTGCCAAAAGCCTGGCCTAGCTTGAGGCAGGAGGCGGACCGATGGCAAGGGAGGAAAGCGTGACGACAAAAGAGCTCGGCGTCGCCGTCATCGGCTCGGGCCGCATCGGCACGTTGCGGGCGCGGCTGGCGGCGAAACACCCGGCGGTGCGCTTCGTCGCGGTATCCGACAAGGATCCGGCCAACGCCAGGAAGCTCGCGGATCTGGCCGGCGCGCATTTGCACTCAGCCGACAACGACGAGATCATCGCGCACCCCGACGTCAACGCGGTGTTCGTGTCGACGCCGGAAGGCGAGCATGCCGCGGCGGTGTGCAAGGCGCTCGAATTGGGCAAGGCGGTACTGGTGGAAAAACCGCTGGCGCTGTCGCTCAACGATGCCGAGGCCATCATCAATACGCTCAAACGCACGGGCGGCACCTTGCGCGTCGGCTATAGCCGCCGCTTCAAGGAATGCTTTCTGCGCGCCAAGGAGCAGATGGTGCAGGGCCGGCTCGGCCGCATCAGCGGCGGGCTGGCGCGGGTCTATAATTCTCGCGCGCAAACTTTTGCCATCCTCAAGCGCGATCCGCATGCCACGCCGGTGCTCGACGTGCTCACTTATTACGTCGACCTGATGTGCTGGTTCCTCGACGGCAACGCGCCGGTCGAGGTGGTGGCGCGCGGCCAGCACGGCATTTTCCGCGATGCCGGCTACAGCGCCCACGACGTCACCTGGGCCATCGTCACCTTTGCCGACGGCGCCGTGGTCAATTTCGGCATCAGCTACGCGCTGCCGGCGAATTATCCGACGCAAGGCCAATCGGATCGCGTCGAGCTCTTAGGCACCGACGGCACCATGATTATCGACGACGACCACATGGAGCATCTGATTTTTTCCGAGAAGGGCATTCCGCATCCTTACGTGCCCGGCCATTCGATCAACCTGGCGTTCCTCGGCAGCAACACCGCGGGCGATTGGGCCATGGGCGATTTCTGGGGACCGCTCGGCAACGAGACGCGTTCGTGGCTCGATTTCCTCGCGACCGGACGGGGAGGGGACGTGCACGCCACGCCGGAGCAGGCGATGCTCAATCTCAAAACCACCTACGCCATCGAGCGCGCGGTGGCGACCGGGCAGGCGGTGCGGATGGATTAGCGCGTAGCCCGGATTGAGCGAAGCGAAATCCGGAAACGGTCTGTCGGTTCAAGCGCGCTGATCCCGGATTTCGCTCCGCTCAATCCGGGCTACATTGTCCTAAAACATCAGCTCGCTGAGCTTGAAAAAACCGTAGGCAGAGACACCCAGCAACAAAGCGGTGATGAAGGGTATGACATCTGCGGCCGGCCAAACCCGATGGATGAGCTTACTCACGATACCGACTCCCGCTTGACGCCTCCGAGCCAAAAGCTCCGCGCATTCGCAACGACACACGCATTAGTCGTGGCGTCCGCGGCGACGGTTCTCTTGTAGGGGGCCGATTTGGGCGCCATTTTGCCAACGAAGACCAAGGGGGAGAGTTCCAATGACCATCCGCATCGCCGCCGTCGGGGTCAGCCACTGGCATGCGCTCAACGACGCTGCCTATCTGCGCCACCTCCTGGCCATGCCGGATGTCGAATTGGTCGCCATCCAGGATGCGGACGCCGAAATCCTAGCGAAACGGGCGGCCGAGGTGGGAAACCCGCCCACTTTTGCCGACCACGGCAAGATGCTGGCGGCGGTCCGCCCCGATTTCGTCCTGGCGCTGGGGCGGCACCGGCAGATGGCGGCCATCGCCCACGACCTGCTCGATGCCGGCTATCCGTTCCTGATGGAGAAGCCGATGGGGATCAGCGCCGCCGAGGTCGACGCGGTGGCGGCCAAGGCGGCTCGGCTCGGCGCCTTCGTCGCCGTGCCGCTGGCGCAGCGCTACGCGCCGTTCGCCAAGCGCGCCCGCGCGCTGATCGACGCTGGCCGTCTCGGGCCGCTGTCGCACATCTATGTCCGCATCAACCGGCCGGGGCCGGCGCGCTATCCGGCCTGGGATTGCGCCTGGATGCTCGACCCGGCCGAGGCCGGCGGCGGCTGCGTGCGCAATCTCGGTCCCCATGGGTTTGACATGTTCCTGCACTTGACCGGCGAGGACGCGCAGGTGACCGGCGCCCAATTGAGCCGGCGCGCGCATGCTTGCGCGGTCGAGGACTATGCGTCGGTGATGCTGCGCTCGGCGGGCGGCGTTCTCGGCACCGTCGAGGTCGGCAACGGCTTTCCCCGCGACGGCACCGACGGCGAATGGAAGCTCGCCGGCCGCGACGGCATCCTCACCATGAAGGACGGCATCCTGAAGCTCGCCACCGCCGCGGGCGACGAGACCTTTCCGGGCACCGACCTCACCGCACCTTATTTCACCGCCGTGCGCGATGCGCTCGACCACTGGCAGCGCGGCGCCCCGCCGCCGATCAGTGTGCACGACTGCGCGCGGGTTGTGCGGTTGATCGACCAGGCGTATGCGCGGGCGGCGTAGCCCCGAGAGGCGGGTCCTGTTCGTGCCGCATTCATGTGCCAGAAAATGACCACTCCAACACGCATGAATGATTCCCCATGACGCCGAACCCGTACGATTACGCGCCGCTCCTTCCCTTCGCTCAGAAGCTGATGGACGTCGGGATAGGCATCATCGCTGGGGCCAAGGTCGAGTTAGGCCAAGAGTGGGCACGCAATCCGAAGGTGATCGCGCTGACGCTGCTGAGCCGGTCGCTCGGCAATCTCAAGGGCGCTGTCGGGATGGTCCATCAGAACCTCGTCGTAGAGGCGCGCTCGCTCACGCGATTGGCCTGCGAGAACCTCATTTGCGCGGGAGCGCTCGCGGCGCGTGGCACCGAGTTCGTTAATGACCTAGTGCTGGATGAGGCGGCCAGCCGCAAGCGAAAGAGCAAGCTCCTGCTTGAACATGCTGAATGTCAGAAACTAGAGGACGTGACGGACAAGCTGCGCGGCTACATCGACGAGCTCGAGAAAAAGCATCCGAAAGTCAAAGGTCTCAATATGCGGCGGGAGGCCGAAGCGAGCGCGGTCCGCCAAGCGTACGTCTGGTATACGATGCTTTCCAGCGATGCCCTGCATGTGTCGGCGACTTCGCTCAATCGCCATCTCACTCGTGAGTGCGAAGGGGATACTGTATACCTGCGCGTGGTTGTCGCGCCGGAACCAAGTCCCGAGGAGACGTATGATACGGTCGAGATGCTCTGCGCGGTTCTGCTGGGCGTATGCGTCGCTACCAACGAGATTCTGGGCGGCACTCCTGTCGGCGTCGTGCTGCGTACCATGGCAGACGAGTTCGATATCCTGAAAGCAGATCGCGCCACGAAGCGGCTGCCTAAGGCTTCCTGAGGACCGGCGTTGCCCGGATGGAGCTAACGGGTCCGGCCGCTGTGGCCGGCCCGATGACAGGCTCCGCGAAATCCCAGGAACGACATACCGGCTTGCGCAACGTGAAGACCCCTATGCCATCCAGCGCGGTCGCGACCAGCGATGTGGTGCGGCTGGATTAGGACCGCCGACATGGAGTTCCACGGATTTCCGGCCCCGCGCCTATGGTCAACGCATCCCGTCAACGGAAATGCGGTATGACTTGCTCGCTCATCAGCTGCAGGGAGCGCATCACTTTGTCGGTGGAAATTCGACCGCCGCAATTGAGCTCGGCGAGCACGCCGCTGAGACCGAGCATGCGGGTCAGCTCTGCAAGCCGTTTCACCACGGCGTCCGGCGTCCCGACGATCACTTTGTCGCGCAGCACGTCGGGATATGCGATCGTCTGCAGCGCCTGTCCTCGCTCCGCCCGCCGTTCGCTTGTGCGCATGCCCGCAAGCGCGGCCGAGCGCTCGAGTTGCAGCCCCAGCGCTCGATAGAATTGCAGGATGGAGTCCAGCGGATCGGCGCGTGCCGCCGCCGCAGTGTCGCCGACATAGATCGGCACGCGCAGGTAGACTTCGCCTTGCCCGGCGTGGCGGGCGGCGCGGAACGCCGCCCGATAGGCTTCGATCTGCGGACCCAGTTCCTCGATGGTGCCAAGCCGCACGGCAACGAAGATCGGCAGACCCATGGCGCCGATGGCCGCATAGGTGTCGGGACTCGTCGCAGCAACGCGCAGCCGAGATCGCAAGTTCGGCAGCGGTCGCGGAACGACGGCAATGCTGCTGAATTTGTAGAAATTGCCCGTAAAGGAGAAGGGTTCATCGCCCCACGAGCGTTGCAGGATCTCCAGCACTTCGGCGAAACGTTCGCGGCTCTCGCTGTAGGGTATGCCGTACGCCTCGTACGAACGCGGAATGCCGCTGCGGCCGACGCCGAGGATGAGCCGTCCCTCGCTGATATGGTCGAGCGTCGCAACTTCCTCGGCCAGCCGCAACGGATGGCACAGTGGCAGCACCTGGACGCCAATGCCGATCTTTATTCGACGCGTGCGAGCGGCTATGGCACTGGCGAGAACGAGCGGCGCTGAGGCGATCGACCGCTCCGGCGCGAAGTGCAATTCGGCGAGCCAGACCGCATCGAAGCCCCCGCGTTCGGCGGCGTCCGCCTGGGCAAAGGATTGAGCGAACGCCTCGGCGTCGGACCGTGCCGGGTAGCGCGGAAACTCAAGAAAGACGCCGAATTCGAATGCCATCCCGATGCCTGCCCGCCCATCCGCGCTTTTAGCACGGCCAGCGTGGGCTGTCCGGCTGTCCGCCGTGATGACTGGTTCTGGAAATGAGCACGCGGTGTAGTAAGTTGCGAGCCCGGCCAGTTGCCGCGGCGAGGATCGATGGACGACAAAACCAGACCGGACGAAACCGGCTACCGCTTCATCGGCAAGCCGATGCCGCGCAAGGAAGATGCGCGGCTGATCACCGGCAAGGGCCGTTTCACCGACGATTTCAATCTCGACGGCCAAGCCTATGCGATGATGGTGCGCTCGCCGTATCCGCACGCGCGCATTGTCGCCATCGATGCCGCGGCGGCGAAACAAATGCCGGGCGTGCTTGGCGTATTCACCGGCGCCGACTGTGCGGCCGACAAGCTTGGGCCGATCCCGCACGATCCGGTGCCGAAGACCAAATTCGATATGAAGCTCACCGGGCCCAAGGGCGGCGCAGTGTTCATCGGGCCCAATGTGCTGTTGCCGGTCGACAAGGCGCGCCACGTCGGTGAAGCCGTCGCCATGGTGGTGGCGGAGACCAAGGCGCAGGCCATGGATGCCGCCGAGGCCGTCGAAGTGACTTACGAGGAATTGCCGTTCGTGCTGCATTCCGAAGACGCGATGCGGCCCGGCGCGCCGGCGCTGTGGGACGAGGTGCCGAACAACGTCACGGTGGAAACTGTGTTCGGTAATGTCGAGGCGACCGACCAGGCGTTTGCCCGCGCCGCCCATGTGGTGACCAAGAATTTTCATATCGGCCGCGTGACCGGCGTGCCGCTCGAACCGCGCGCCGCGCTCGGCCATTACGACTCAGCGACCGGCCGCTATACGCTCTATGCCGGCTCCGGCGGCGCGGTGCGGCAGAAGAGCGAGCTGGTGCAGGTGCTCGGCATCGCGCCGGAAAATTTGCGCGTGCTGTCCCACGATGTCGGCGGCAATTTCGGCACGCGAAACCGGACATTCGTCGAATTCGGTCTCGTGCTGTGGGCGGCGCAAAAGATCGGCCGGCCGGTGAAATTCACCGCGACGCGCTCCGAAGCCTTTCTCAGCGACTACCAGGGCCGCGATCTGGTGACCAAGGTCGAGCTGGCGCTCGACGACAAACATCGCTTCATCGCCATGCGCGCGACCAATATCAGCAATGTCGGCGCGCGCTGCGTGTCGCTGTCGCCGCTGAGCAAGGGTTCCGGCCTCATTCCCGGCTCCTACGCCATTCCGGCGACAACGTTGCGCGCCATCGCGGTGTTCACCAACACCATGCCGACCAACGCCTATCGCAGCTCCGGCCGGCCGGAAGTCACTTTCGCCATCGAGCGGTTGATCGACGCCGCCGCGGCGCAGCTGGGCGTCGATCGCATTGCGCTGCGCCGCAGGAATCTCGTTCCGCCCAAAGCCATGCCGTATCGCAACTCGGTCGGCATGCTCTACGACAGCGGCCACTACGCAGAGAATATGGACTGGGCAATGGAGATCGCCGATTGGAAGGGTTTTGCCGCGCGCCGCCGCGAAGCCAAACGCCGCGGCAAGTTGTTGGGCCGCGGTCTCGCCAACTACGTGGAGTCGTCGATCGGCGCGCCGCGCGAGCAGGCGCGCATCAAGGTGCAGCCGGAAGGTCGCGTCGATGTGGTGATCGGCACGCAGCCGGCCGGTCAGGGCCACGAGACGAGTTTTGCGCAGGTGGTTTCCGACCTGCTGCACGTGCCGGACGAAAGCGTGCGCATCATCCTCGGTGACACCGATGTGGTGAAAGTCGGCGGCGGCTCCCATTCCGGCCGCTCCATGCGCCATGCCGCCACGGTATTTTCCAAGGCCGCGGTCGATCTCATCGCCAGGGGCAAGGCCATCGCGGCTGTCGTCATGGGCGTAACGCCGGACAGCGTCTCGTTCAGCGACGGCCGCTTCGTCTCGCGCGATACCAACCTGACTTTCGATTTTCTCGAGCTTGCCGCCGAGGCGGCGCGGCACAAGCTTCCCGACGCGCTCAAAGACGGCATCGCGGTGGTCACCGACAACGAGATGCACGAGCCCGTGTTTCCCAACGGCACCGCCATCTGCGAGGTCGAGGTCGATCCCGATACCGGCGCGATCGCGATCACCCGCTATGCCTCGATCGACGACGTCGGCCGCTGCATCAATCCGCTGATCGTGCACGGCCAGACCCACGGCGCCATCGCGCAGGGCGTCGGCCAGGCGATGTGGGAGCAGATTTATCTCGATCCGGATTCCGGCCAGCCGCTCACCGGCTCGCTGATGGATTACGGCATGCCGCGCGCCGACATTTTGCCATCGTTCAAGACCGAAATCGCCGAAGTGTTGTCGCCGACCAACCCGCTCGGCATCAAGGCAGGCGGCGAGGGCGGCACCACGGCGGCGCCCGCCGTCATGGTCAGCGCCATCCTCGATGCCCTGGCCGAACTCGGCGTCCGCGACATCACCATGCCGGCGACGCCCTATACGGTCTGGACGGCGATCCAGAAGGCCAAAGCGCAATAAGCCGCAGCGTCGATTTGGCTTTGGGCCGCGATCGCATGGAACGGCTTGGGCCCTCAATCGTTCCCTGTCCGGGCGATTTTTAAATTCTTTGGCCGGTGAGCGCTAAATCATGTCAGCTCAGACTGTATCTACCCATCCGCGCACCCGTTCCGCGGCCGATTCGCATGAAGACGTCGACCGGCTGTGCGTCAATACCATCCGGACGCTGGCCATCGACGCCGTGCAGAAGGCGCAGTCCGGCCATGCCGGCGCGCCGATGGGGATTGCGCCGGTCGCCTATACGCTGTGGCAGCAGTTTTTGCGCTACGACCCGGCCGATCCGCTGTGGGCCAACCGCGACCGCTTCGTGCTGTCGGCCGGCCACGCCTGCATGCTGCTTTATGCGCTGCTGCACCTCGCCGAGGTGCGCCGCGTCGACGGGCAAAGCGTCACCGACCGTCCGGCGGTGAGCCTCGACGACATCAAGAATTTCCGTCAGCTCGACAGCGTCACCCCCGGCCATCCGGAATACGGCCACACCACCGGCGTCGAGGCCACGACCGGGCCGCTCGGCCAGGGCTGCGGCAACAGCGTCGGCATGGCGATCGCGTCGCGTTTCCTCGGCGCGCATTACAACCGGCCGCGGTTCACGCTGTTCGACTACGACGTCTACACGATCTGCAGCGACGGCGATTTGATGGAGGGCGTCGCCAGCGAGGCGGCGTCGCTCGCCGGCCATCTCGGCCTCGGCAATCTGTGCTGGATCTACGACAACAACACGGTGACCATCGAAGGCCATACCAAGCTTGCCTTCAGCGAGGACGTCGAGACGAGGTTCAAGGGTTATCGCTGGAACGTCTTGCGCGTGCGCGACGCCAACGACACCGCGGCGTTCGCCGAGGCGCTGAAGATATTCCGTCGCACCAAGGACCGTCCGACGCTGATCATCGTCAACAGCATCATCGGCTACGGCGCGCCGCACAAGCAGAACACGGCGGCGGCGCACAGCGATCCGCTCGGTGAGGAGGAAGTTCGTCTCACCAAACGCTTTTACGGCTGGCCGGAAGACGCGCAATTTTTGGTGCCGGACGGGGTCTACAATCAATTCCGCGACAACATCGGCCGGCGCGGCCGCGCGCTGCGCGACGATTGGGAAGAATTGTTCGCCGCTTATCGGCGGGAGTTTCCGGACGCTGCGCGCGAGATCGAGCAGCTGTTGTCCGGCGTCTTGCCGGCGCATTGGGATGCGGGCTTGCCGGCATTCCCTGCCGACGACAAGGGCATGGCCACGCGGGACGCGTCCGGCAAGGTGCTCAACGCCATCGCCGAGCATGTGCCCTGGCTGATTGGCGGCGCCGGCGATCTGGCGCCCTCGACCAAGACCAATTTTACCTTCGACGGCGCGGGCCAGCTCGAGCCCGACCAACCGGGTGGCCGCGACATGCATTTCGGCATCCGCGAGCATGCCATGGGCGCCGTGGTGAACGGTCTCGTGCTGTCAAAACTGCGCGCCTTCGGCGCGACGTTTCTCACCTTCAGCGACTATATGCGGCCGGCGATCCGGCTCGCAGCCTTGATGAAACTGCCGGTCTTTCACGTCTTCACCCACGACTCCATCGGGCTGGGCGAGGATGGCCCGACCCATCAGCCGATCGAACAGCTCGTGGCGCTGCGTGCCATTCCCAACCTGATCGTGTTGCGTCCCGCCGACGCCAACGAGGTCCGCGAGGCTTATCGCGTGATTATCGGTTTGACCGATGAGCCGGCCTGCTTGGTGCTCAGCCGCCAGAAATTGCCGGTGTTCGATCGCGGCCGTTATGCGCCGGCCTCGGGCCTCGCGCGCGGCGCCTATGTCATGGCCGACACCGAAAACCCGCAGGTGATCCTGATCGGAAGTGGCAGCGAGGTGCAGCTCTGCGTCGAGGCCAGCAAGCAGCTTGCGCAAAAGGGCATTGCCGCCCGGGTCGTCAGCATGCCGAGCTGGGAGCTGTTCGAGCGCCAGGACGAGCACTATCGTGACGCGGTGCTGCCGCCGCATATCGAAGCGCGTGTTGCGGTCGAAATGGGTTCTGTGATCGGCTGGGATCGCTATGCCGGCTGTCGCGGGGCCATCATCGGCATGCATAGTTTCGGCGCCTCGGCGCCGATCAAGGATGTGTTGCAGAAATTCGGCTTCGTGGCGGATAAAGTGGTGGCAGCCGCCGAATTGCAGATTGCAAAGCATTCGACATCAAGGAATTCCCGACAATGAATCCCCTAAAGTCGCTTGCAGATCACGGCCAGGCCGTCTGGCTCGATTTCCTGTCGCGCGGTTTTATCGCCAAGGGCGGCTTGAAAAAGCTCGCCGAGGACGACGGCCTGCGCGGGGTGACGTCGAACCCTTCCATCTTCGAGCAGGCCATCGGCCATTCCGACGAATACGACGGAGCCATCGCCCGCATGCTGCAGGTGCAGGACCGGTCGGTCGGCGAGATTTTCGAGCATCTCGCGGTCGAGGATATCCAGCAAGCGACCGACGTGCTGCGCCCGACATACGAAGCCACCCATGGCGCCGACGGCTATGTCAGCATCGAAGTCTCGCCCTATCTCGCCAAGGACACGCAGGGAACGATCGACGAAGCCAAGCGGCTGTGGCGCGAGGTCGGCCGCAAGAACCTGATGATCAAGGTGCCGGGCACGCCCGAAGGGCTGCCGGCGATTCATGATCTGATCGCCGGCGGCATCAACGTCAACATCACGCTGTTGTTTGCGCAAGCCGTCTACGAGCAGGTCGTCGAAGCCTATCTGTCCGGCCTTGAAGTGTTGGCCGCCAAGGGCGGCGATATTTCGCAGATCGCCAGCGTAGCGAGTTTTTTCGTCAGCCGCATCGACACCGCGGTCGACAAATTGCTCGATGAAAAAATCGCCCAGGCCAACGACCCCGACGAAAAGGCGCGACTTAAGGCGCTCAAAGGCAAGATCGCCGTCGCCAATGCCAAGCTCGCCTATCAGCGCTACAAGCGGCTGTTCGACGGCGCTCGCTGGCAGGCGCTGGCCGAGAGGGGAGCCAGAACGCAGCGGCTGTTGTGGGCTTCGACTGGCACCAAGAACAAAGCCTATAGCGACGTACTCTATGTCGAGGAGTTGATTGGGCGCGACACCGTCAACACCATACCGGTCGCGACCATGGATGCGTTCCGCGATCACGGCAAGCTCGCCGATACGCTGGACCACAATGTGGCCGACGCCCAGCGCGTGCTCGGCGATCTCGGCCGCGCCGGAATTTCGCTCGACGCCGTCACCGACAAGCTGGTCGAGGAGGGCGTACGGCTGTTCGCCGACGCCGCCGACAAGCTGCTCGCCGCCGTGGCGGAGAAACGCGGCAAAATCCTCGACGGCAAGATCGATACGCAAACGCTGGCGCTGGGCGACGCGTTGACCAAGAAGGTCGACGCCGCGGCGGAAGAATGGCGCAGCCACGGCAATGTACGAAAGCTTTGGCAGCGTGATAAATCGCTGTGGACCGGCACCGATGAGGATCGCTGGCTCGGCTGGCTCGATGCGGTCGGCCCCGATCAGATCAAAAGCTATCAGGCGTTTGCCGAGGAGATCAGGCGCGAAGGATTTGCCGATGCGCTCCTCCTCGGCATGGGCGGCTCCAGCCTCGGCCCGGAAGTCTTGGCGACGGTGTTCGGCCACAAACAAAATTTTCCGCGCTTGCGCATTCTCGACTCCACCGTGCCGGCGCAGATCAAGGCGATCGAAGCCACGCTCGATCTCGGCAAGACGCTGTTCATCGTGTCGAGCAAGTCGGGTTCGACGACCGAGCCGAATATTTTCAAGGATTACTTTTTCAGGCGCGTGGCCGATGTGGTCGGCGAGGCGAAAGCCGGCCGGCAATTTGTCGCCGTCACCGATCCGGGCTCGGCGTTGGAACAAGCGGCCAAGGCGCAAAACTTCCGCAAGATATTTTTCGGCGTTCCTAGCATCGGCGGACGTTACTCCGTGCTGTCGCCGTTCGGCCTGGTGCCGGCCGCCATCGCCGGCGTCGACGTCGCGGCGCTGGAAAAGTCGGCGCGGGTAATGATGCATTCGTGCGGCCCGGACGTGCCTCCGTCGCAAAATCCGGGCGTCGCGCTCGGCCTTGCGCTGGGCGCCGCCGCGCGGGTGGGCCGCGATAAGGTGACGATCCTTGCGTCGCCGCGGATGGCCGATTTCGGCGCCTGGGCCGAGCAGTTGTTCGCCGAGTCCACCGGCAAGAACGGCAAGGGGCTCATCCCGATCGACGGCGAGCCGCTCGGCGTGCCGCAGATTTACGGCGACGATCGCTTCTTCATCGATCTCACGCTCGATGGCGAAGCGGATTCTGGACACGAGGCCAAACTTGCGAAGCTGCAAGCGGCCGGCCACCCGGTGGTTCGCATCACGTTGGAGTCGGCCGAACATATCGGCCAGGAATTCTTTCGCTTCGAGATCGCGACCGCCGTCGCCGGCGCCGTCATCGGCATCAATCCGTTCGATCAGCCCGACGTCGAAGCCAGCAAGGTCAAGACCCGCGAACTGACGGCGGCGTACGAGAAGACCGGCGCGTTGCCGGCCGAGACGGCGGTATTTTCCGGCACATCCATCGAGCTTTATACCGACGACGGCAACGCCAAAGCGCTGCGCGCAGCCGGCGCCGATTCGAACCTCGATAGCTGGTTCAAGGCGCATCTCAGCCGTATCGGCGCCGGCGACTATTTTGCCGTGCTGGCCTATGTTGAACGTGACGATGCCGACGCCGCGCCGTTGCAAAAGTTGCGGCTTGCGCTGCGCGACCGGCGCCATGTCGCGACCTGTCTCGAATTCGGCCCGCGATTCCTGCATTCCACCGGCCAAGCCTACAAGGGCGGGCCGGACAGCGGCGTGTTTCTGCAAATCACCGCGGACGACGCCGAGGATTTGGCGATCCCCGGACACCGTGCGAGCTTCGGCGTGGTGAAAGCGGCGCAGGCCCGCGGCGATTTCGATGTGCTGCTGGAGCGCGGCCGGCGCGCGCTGCGGGCCCATATCAAAGATGATTTGTCGGCCGGCCTCGCCGAACTCGAGGCCGCAATCCAGCGTGCATTGGCGTGAACGGAGTTGATTATGCAAATCGGCGTCATCGGTCTCGGCCGCATGGGCGGCAATATTTCCCGCCGCCTTATTAAGAATGGCCACGAGGTGGTTGTTTACGACCACGACGCCAAAGCGGTCGCCGCCCTGAGCCGCGACGGCGCGACAGGCGCCAATGGCCTCGACAAGCTGGTGCAGCAACTGCGGCCGCCGCGCGCGGTCTGGGTGATGCTGCCGGCCGGCAAGATCACCGAGGACGTGATCGGCGAGCTGGCAAAACTGCTCGCCGCCGGCGATATCGTACTCGACGGCGGCAATACGTTCTGGCGCGACGATATCCGCCGCGCCAAGATGCTGAAAGAACACGATATCCATCACGTCGATGTCGGTACCAGCGGCGGCATATGGGGCCTCGACCGCGGCTATTGCATGATGATCGGCGGCGACAAGGCCATCGTCGATCGGCTCGATCCGATTTTCTCTGCACTGGCGCCCGGCCCCGGCAATGTGCCGCGCACGCCCAAACGCGACGGCCGCGATCCGCGCGCCGAGCACGGCTACATCCACGCCGGCCCGAACGGCGCCGGCCATTTCGTCAAGATGGTGCACAACGGCATCGAATATGGACTGATGCAGGCCTATGCCGAAGGTTTCGATATTTTGAAGAATGCGAACGGCAAATCGCTGCCCGAAGACGGCCGCTTCGATCTCAATCTCGCCGACATCGCCGAAGTCTGGCGGCGCGGCAGCGTGATCAGCTCCTGGCTGCTTGACCTCACGGCAAGCGCGCTCGCCGCCGATGACAAGCTCGAAGGTTTCGAGGGCGTCGTCGAGGATTCCGGCGAAGGCCGCTGGACTATCATGGCGGCGATCGAGGAGGCGGTGCCGGCGGATGTTTTGTCGGCAGCGCTCTACACCCGCTTCCGCTCCCGGCAGAGCCATACCTTTGCGGAAAAAATCCTCTCCGCCATGCGCAAAGGCTTTGGCGATCACGTCGAGCCGAAAGCCAAGCAATCATGACGGCAACAGCGGCGACGGCGCGGCCGGCGGATCCGTGCAGCCTGGTGATTTTCGGCGCGTCCGGCGACCTGACGCACCGGCTCCTGGTTCCGGCGCTGTACAATCTCGAAGTCTCAGGTCTGCTGCCGGACACTTTTGCCTTGATCGGAGTCGCGCGAAGCGAATCCTCGAGCGACGCGTTCCGCGCCGATCTTGAAAAGAGCTTGCCGCGGTTCGCCACCCGCAAGATCGACGCCGCCGCCGTGAAGAAGTTGCTCGGCTGCGTCACCTATGTGCAGGGCGATCCGGACGATCCGCAAACTTACGAAAAGATCGGCCGCGAGCTCGCCCGCATCGAAGGCGAGCGCAAGACCAAAGGAAATCGGCTGTTCTATCTCGCCACGCCGCCCGCCGGCTTTGCGCCGATCGGCGGCCATCTCGGCGAGTCGGGCTTGGCGCGCGAGGCAAACGGCGCATGGCGGCGCGTCATCATCGAAAAACCGTTCGGCACCGATCTCGCTTCGGCGCGCGCGCTCAATCAAAAACTGCTTGGCATACTCAAGGAAGATCAGATTTTCCGCATCGACCATTATCTCGGCAAGGAAACCGTCCAGAACATTTTGGTGCTGCGGTTTGCCAACGGGTTGTTCGAGCCGATCTGGAATCGCGACCATATCGATCACGTGCAGATCACGGTGGCCGAGGCGCTCACCGTCGGCCGCCGCGGCAATTACTACGACGCGACCGGCGCGCTGCGCGACATGGTGCCAAACCATCTGTTCCAGCTGCTCTCGCTCGTCGCCATGGAGCCGCCGGCGCGTTTTGCCGCCGACGCGGTGCGCGCCGGCAAGGCCGAATTGCTCGATGCGGTGCAGTTGCAGACGCGCGACGAAGCGCTGCGCAATGCGGTGCGCGCGCAATATACCGAGGGCACCATCGATAATCGCGCCGTCGAGGCCTATCGCGACACCAAGGATGTGCGGCCCGACAGCACCACGGAAACCTACGTCGCGCTCAAGTTGATGATCGACAATTGGCGCTGGGCCGGCGTGCCGTTCTATCTGCGCACCGGCAAGGCGCTGTGCGCCAAACGCACCGAAGTGGCGATAAAATTCAAGCAGGCACCGGTGGCGATGTTTCGCGACACGCCGATCGAGAATTTGGCGCAGAATTTTTTGGTGCTGGGCATCCAGCCCAACGAATGCATCGGGCTCGAGTTCAACGCCAAGGTGCCGGGGCCGTCGATCACGATCGGCGGCGTCGGCATGACGTTCAAATACGAGGACTATTTCGACGTCGCGCCGTCGACCGGCTACGAGACGCTGATCTACGACTGCATGATCGGCGACGCCATCCTCTATCCGCGCGCCGACGGTATCGAGGCCGGTTGGCATGTGGTGCAACCGGTCATGGATGCCTGGCGCGACGCTGGCGGCCAGGGCCTGGCAACTTATCGCGCCGGCAGCGAAGGCCCGGCCGAGGCCGAGCAACTGCTTGCTCGCGACGGCCGCCGCTGGCGCGCCATTGCATGAGGACTGTCGAGATGAATTCCAAACATCGTCAAATTATCGTGGTCGACGACACCACAGCCCTCGCTGAAACTGCGGCGCAGCGGCTGTTGAGCCGCATTGCTCATGACGGCCGCTGCTCGGTTTGCCTCACCGGCGGCTCGAGCCCCGAAGGGCTTTACCGCCTGCTCGGCGAAGAGCCTTGGCGCGGCAAGGTGCCGTGGGACCGCGTGCATTGGTTCATGGGCGACGACCGCTTCGTTCCGCTCGCCGATCCGCGCAGCAACATGGGCATCGCCAAGCGGCTGTTTCTCGATCGCAGTCCGGCGCCGCGCGGCAACGTGCATCCGATCCCGACCGACGCCAACTACCCCGAAGGCGCCGCCAATCTCTACGCCGAGGAGTTGCAGACTTTTTACGGCGCCGACAAACTCGATCCGGCGCGGCCGTTGTTCGATCTCGTGCTCATGGGGCTCGGCCCCGACGGCCATGTCGCGTCGCTCTATCCGCAATCGCGTGCGCTCGACGAAAAGGAGCGCTGGGTGCTCGGCGTCGCCAAGGCCGGATGGGAGCCGTTCGTGCCGCGGGTCACGCTGACGTTTCCGACGCTGGCCTCGTGCCGGGAAATGCTGTTCCTGGTCGACGGCGCCGACAAGCGCGACATTTTGTGCCGCGTGTTCGCCGGCGGCGATCTGCCGGGCAGCCGTGTCTACAGCAACGGCGATCTGGTGTGGATGCTCGACCGCGCCGCGGCGCCGGAGGGCGTGTCGTGACGGCCGACGCGGCATCAAAACTTCCCGCGGTCATCGTGGTGATGGGCGTGTCCGGCTGCGGCAAGAGCACGATCGCCTCGATGCTCGCCCATCGCCTGCATGGGGTCTACGAGGACGGCGACTGGTTTCATCCGAAGTCGAACGTCGAGAAGATGCACCATGGCGAGCCGCTCACCGACGCGGATCGTTGGCCGTGGCTCAATTCCATCGCCGCCTGGATCGACGCGACGCGCAAGGCCGGCAATCACGGCACCGTCGCCTGCTCGGCGCTCAAGCGCGCCTATCGCGATATCCTGATCGGCCAGCGCCGCGACGTGCGCCTCGTCTTCCTCAAGGGCAGCCGCGAATTGATCGCGCGGCGCATGGCTGCTCGGGACGATCACTTCATGCCGGCTTCGCTGCTCGACAGCCAGTTTGCGGCGTTGGAGGAGCCGATGGCGGACGAACGCCCGATCGTGGTTTCGATCGAGCCGCATCCCCGCGACATCGTCGATGCCATCGTGGCGAAGCTCGGCATTGCCGAGGCGGCGACGCCGATATAAGACCTTCGCAGCACCGGCAGAAAACGGCGACAGCGGAGGAAGACACCATGGCGAAAATCGTCATCAGTTGCGCGATCACCGGCTCGATCCACACGCCGACCATGTCGGACGCGCTGCCGATCACGCCGGACCAGATCGCCACCCAGGCCATCGATGCCGCCAAGGCCGGCGCCGCCATCCTGCATCTGCACGCGCGCGATCCCAAGGACGGCAGGCCGTCGCCCGACGCGTCGGTCTTCATGCAGTTCCTGCCGCGCATCAAGCAGGCGACCGACGCGGTGGTGAACATCACCACCGGCGGCGCCGTGACCATGACGGTGGAGCAGCGCATCTCGGCGGCCAACACGCTGTCGCCGGAAATGTGCTCGATGAACATGGGGTCGATGAATTTTGCACTCTATCCGATGGCGAAGCGCTACAAGAATTGGAAATACGATTGGGAGGAGAGCTATCTGCTCAACTCCGACGGCTACATCTTTCCCAATACGTTCCGCGACATCGAGAAGGTCTACAAGACGCTCGGCGAGGGCCACGGCGTGAAATTCGAGCATGAATGCTACGACACCGGCCATCTCTACAACCTCGCGCACCTGATCGACAAAGGCCTGTTCAAGCCGCCGGTCTTCGTGCAGCTGATCTTCGGCATTCTCGGCGGCATCGGCGCCGATCTCGACAATCTGTTCTTCATGAAGCGCACGGCAGACCGGCTGTTCGGCAAGGACTATCTGTGGTCGGTGCTGGCCGGCGGCCGCCATCAGATGAATTTCTGCACAGCGGCCGCGATGATCGGCGGCAATGTGCGCGTCGGCCTGGAGGACTCGCTCTATATCGGGCCCGGCAAGCTCGCTTCGAGCAATGCCGAGCAGGTGACAAAAATCCGCCGCATCGTCGAGGATCTCGGCCACGAGATCGCGACGCCCGCGGAGGCCCGGCAGATGCTGGGCTTGAAGGGCGGCGACAGAGTGAAGTTCTGAAATGTTTCCCGGGCGCAGCGCAGCACGGAGTGGTGCGCTGCAGACCCGGGATCGTCGCAGACTCGGAGTCTTTTGCGATCCCGGATCAGCGGTGCATCACTTCGTGCTGCACCGCATCCGGGAAAAGGGCTAGGGCATGAACGCCATCGATCTCAAAGGCCGCACCGCCATCATCACCGGCGGCGCCAGGGGCATCGGCTTTGCGGCCGCGCAAAAGATGCTCGCCTCGGGTGCCGTGGTCGCGTTGTGGGATATCGATGCCGCCGCGCTCGGCAAGGCCGCGGCGTCGCTGGCGAAGAGCGGGCGCGTCTATACCGCCATCCTCGATCTCACCGCCGAGGCGGAGATCGGCAGAGCCGTCGACGCGCTGATCCGTGACGCCGGTAAGATCGATATTCTGGTCAACAATGCCGGCATCACCGGCGGCAATGCGCCGCTGTGGGAGCTCAAGCCCGAGGTCTGGCGCCGTGTCATCGAGGTCAACCTCGTCGCGCCCTATCTCGTCTGCCGCGCGGTGGTGCCGCACATGACCGCGGCGGGCTATGGGCGCATCGTCAACATTGCCTCGATCGCCGGCAAGGAAGGCAATCCGAACGCCTCGCATTATTCGGCGTCGAAAGCCGGCCTGATCGGACTGACCAAATCGCTGGCCAAGGAACTGGCGACCACGGGCGTGCTGGTGAACGCCATCACGCCGGCTGCGGCCAAGACCGAAATGTTCGGCCAGATGACGCAAGCGCATATCGACTACATGTTGTCGAAAATCCCGATGAACCGCTTCGTCAATGTCGAAGAGCTCGCCGCCATGATCGCGTGGCTGGCGTCGGAGGACTGCTCGTTCTCGACCGGGGCGGTGTTCGATATTTCGGGCGGCCGGGCGGTTTATTAGTTCGCGCTTATCCGCAATTCCAGATCAGTCCGATAGGCGTATGGGTCCAGCACGGACCGGCACTGCCGCCGTTGTAGCGTCCACGGGAAAATCCAGGACGGCCGAAATAGTACTGGCCGCCGTCATACCAGTATCTTGGAGCATACTCGGTGTCGCCGATTGCTCCCTTTGGACCATAAACGGGAACGTTGTTGTTGGGCGGCTGATGATAGCCGGGCAGGAAGCCGTAGCCATGCCAGGGGTGGATGACCAAGGGCTTTCGGTGCACGGACGCGGCGAATGCAACGGCGGGCAGCGATAGAGAAACCGCGACCACGATCCCAAGCAGGATTTTTCGCCGCATCAAATTGTCACTCGAAAATAGGCTTGCGGTGCTTGCCACTTTTCGTCCTCCATCGTGGGGTCATCACCTACCCGAAGCCGGTCGCCGCGCCGGGCCGCCGCGCCGGGCCGCCGCGATTGTCCCGTGGATGGGCGGTTTATTATGTTGGCTTGCCGAGCCGCAGCTCGCGCGGCTAGCACAGCCCGCCTTCGCTACGCTTCGGCGCGGCAGCCTTCACTCGCTGCGCGAGCGAAGGCTGGTGGGCGGTAGAGGGATCGAACCTCTGACCCCCTCCATGTCAAGGAGGTGCTCTTCCGCTGAGCTAACCGCCCGGTCCAGGCGCTGGATGTAGCGTCGCATGGCCCGTGGGGTCAAGCCCGCGGCGGGGATCAAAGATCGATATAGTTGCACTGATCGAGATGGCGGCCTTGATCGCTTGGATGCTGGTTGTTCGTGTTGATGATCTTGTCAAGGACGGCGCGAAGCGCCGCCGCCTATAGCGCGTCAAAGACGCGCGTAAACGCGCTAATGGGCGGTCTACGATCCTTGACAAGATCATCAACACGAACAGAATGCTGTCCAAGCGATCAAGGCCGCTTTCTGGGCCGCCTAACCTGGACCGGATCCGTCCTCGCGGGCGTTCAGGTCTTCCCGATCGCTTACGACGCGCCGGCGTCGGATATGCACTTCTTGGTGAAGCTGGTCTGCGCCGCGCCGTGCAGGTTCTGCGCCTTGGCTTGGTCGGCGCAGCACTTCTTGGCAAAGCTGTTCAAGGCGGCGCCGTGCAGGCTTTTGCCGGTCGCCTGCACCGCGCAACTGTCGTCCGCCGCGGCGGCGGTCACGATGAAAAACGACGCGACGATGATGGCAAGCGTTTTCATGTTTTTCTCCCTGGTGGTCGCTCGAAAAATCTTGCACGCCGGCGATGTCACGCCTGCGGCTGCAGCTTGCCGTTCGGGCTCGCTTTGTCGACGATCTGCGGCAGATACTGCGCCAGCAACGTGAGCACTTCGTCGACCGGCAGGCCGAGGTGGCGGGCAAAATCCTGAACCTGGGAATTGCCGAGAACGGCTTTCAATTGATCCGCGGTGATCGGCAGGTTTTGGCCATTGCCCAGCCAGGACTTGACCTGCGGGCCGAGGCCGCCATTCTGCAGCGCCGCCAACAGGCCGTTAAGATCGTGGTACGGCGTCTGCGCCAGCAACGTATTGAGCATCACCGGGAAAGCTTCGCCTTCCAATGCGCCCTTGAGATTGTCGAACAAACCCATGATCGTTCTCCTCTGCGCAGGCGCCAAAATACTACGCCAAAGCGGTGCCCAACCCGGGCCGAGAGCTTAATACATCGCCGCAGCTCCCACTAGAGCCGCGGAGCCGCCAAGCCGCATTTGCAGGTGCAGGAAAATTCATTGCGCCGTCAGCGCGGGCGCACGCAAAAACCGTTGAAGACGTCGATCCGCGCCGCCACCGCGCGCTTTGGCGCTACCGCGCTGACGGCGGCGCGATCAGGCGGCGCGACGGGAGGCCAGCAAGCCGTAGCCGGCGATCGCCGCCAGCGCGAGCGAGATCAGCACGTTGTAGCCGGCGAGCGAAATGCCGAGAAAGCGCCAGGCCGCTTCATCGCAGCGCACGACGTGGATCGAACTCAACTGGCCGAGGATCGAGCCCTTGGCGGAAAGATCGGTGATCGGACCCGAGCAATCGGTCGGGCCGGCCCACCAGTGCCATTCGACGCCGGCGTGATAGGCGCCGAGCGCGGCGCCGCACAGCATGGCGACGATGATCGCGGTAAAGCCGACGGCGAGCAGCGTCCGCGGCGCCCGCGCCAGCGCCGCGATCGCCATCAACAGCGCCAGCGGAATGACGATGTGATAGGGCATCCGCTCTTCGAGGCAGAGCGGGCAGGGCGGCAGTTTGAGCACGAATTGGAAATACCAGGCGCCGACGAGGGTCGCCGCGCCGCCAACGAAGATCGCCAGCGCCGCGGCCGCCGCCGGCTCGGCGCGCAGCCGGTCGATCAAGGTCATCCTCAAGGCCGAAGTCTGGTTCATCACAACCTCGCGGTCGCGCCGCCCACTACAACCGGCAGCAATTGGCCGATCTTTAAGGCGGAAGCAAGCCCGGAGTCCCATCAATACGGTAGAGGCCGGGCCGGTGGCGGCCTTCTGGCGGGCACTAGCTAAAAGATCCCGGGCCAGAGATTTTCTTTTTGCCCGGCGCGCCGGCCTTCGGATATAGATGGCGCGCTTGCCCGTGTGGCGGAACTGGTAGACGCGCACGACTCAAAATCGTGTTCCGCAAGGAGTGGGGGTTCGATTCCCTCCACGGGCACCAGCCTTCGCTCGCGAAGCGGAGCGAAGGCTGCCCGCCGTAGCCTTGGCGAAGGCGGGCGGTGCAAGCCGCCGCGAGCTACGGCTGGCAAGCCAGCCTTACCAGCGTCGGCGGAGCAACGACGGGCCTGAGCCGATGCGGTAGGTCTATTTGCTCCAGAGTATCAAATTTTCGGATCAAACCTACGTTGGCCTAACCGACGATTTGCGATCCAGATTTTCTGAGCATAATCGCGGACGTTCGCCCCACACGGCTCAATATAGGCCTTGGCGTTTGGTCTCTTACGTGGCGTTTTCCGATGAACGCAAAGCAATTGAATTCGAGCGCTATTTGAAGACGGCCTCTGGCCGAGCGTTTGCGAACAAGCGACTCCGTTAGAGATATAAAACAAAAAAAGCGCGGCAACGCTCTGTTTAACTCCTCGCTCGCGCGCCAATTCACCATTTTTTGTTTGTTATATTTGTTCGCCGCGGCGCATGTGGCAAAAATTTGCGTGGATACGCCCGTTTTTTGTTGACCACGATCCTTGGTAACGATTAGCATCAACTTTAAGACGCATACAACTATTACGAGCAACGATCAGCCGGCAATGCCTCGGCCGCGGGGGGATCCAGCGGAGCGGTTCGAGGACGCGTTGCAGTGTCGCCTGCGCCAACCTGCGAAATTTCATCCCAATCGCTCGTCGACCCGGCGCGCGCCGGCTGCCGGTCTTGTGACCAGGCAACACCGCCGCGCCGCGATACCGCCGTGCACCCAACAGTTCGTAGTGAAAGCGAGATCTTTTTAACCGGCCATCGATGAAAGGAAGCGAGCCATGCCATCGCAGTCAAATGCAAATGTCGCGTTGAACAACACCAGTGCGGCGGCCGCTTCGGCCGGCGACGTGACGCCCGGTCTGGCGCCGCTGGCTCCGCCGGCCGGTGCGTATTTTGGTCGGCAGACGCACACGGAAGTGTACACCTCGCAATCGCGTGCGGTCCCCGACGACGTGATTTGGGGAGCAGGCGCAACCCAAACCCTCGCCCTTAAAAGCTTTAGCGAATTCTTTGTCTACTGGATAAATGGATCGGCTTCCATCGCCGGCTCGTATCTCATCATCCAGAGGCAGTCACTGTCGTTCAGCACCGGTCCTCTTCTGCTGGAAAATGATAATCGGTACCGGGGATGGATGCTGTCCGATGTGAGGGTGTCGACG
The DNA here is from genome assembly GCA_963756245.1 of uncultured Alphaproteobacteria bacterium. Lineage (GTDB taxonomy): Bacteria > Pseudomonadota > Alphaproteobacteria > Rhizobiales > Xanthobacteraceae > BOG-931. The sequence continues at coordinate 141,455 of CAVWOI010000022.1, read as the reverse complement.
ATAACGAGCCCACCGACATCCGGCCAGGCGACCCTGCTGGCGTCCTCGCCGAACGCCGGCGATCAGCAAGCCGGCGTAAAGCAGGGCATGACGCTTAATGTGTTTGCGGGCGCAAGCGGCAGACAGCCCAGGTATATCGAAGTCGCCGACCAGTCGCCTCCATTCAATCTGACGGGCTGGGCGACGCGGAACATCAGTCAAACTGAGCCCCAGTGGAAATTCCGTCAAACCACACCTTGGGATCCGCAGGCGGCGGCGCTCGGCCAGGGTAATGACCAGGGCGATTGGGGCAGCATTTTCTTCAACAACGGCGTCTGCGTTGCGTTTCCTGACATCTCGCAGTCATCGCTGGCGTTGACCACCTATACCACCTGGATCATTACCGACCCGGCGTGGACCCATGATGCCCCCCAGGTCTGCACATTCTTGGCCTTTGGTGACATGTGGGCAGACTACTATCTCGTTTGGGCCCCGTCGGGAGGCAAGGACGGCAGGGCAGGTTATGCATCCGGCACCTACGCCGATACGTTTCGACTTCCTGATCTCATCCTGGATAAGATCGTGCAACAAATCCCCGCATCACCTTAAGCGCTTCTCGATTCCGGACTGGCGAGGGGACGCAACATGACGGTTCAGAATATCGGGACCCTGACGGGACATTTTTCGATCAGCAGCGACGGCGCGGCGGGCTATCAAATTCCGCTGCCGCTGCCGCCCGGCACGGCGGGAATGGCACCGGCGCTGTCGCTCGTCTACAACAGCGGCGGACCGAACGGCATTCTCGGCGTCGGCTGGCAACTCGCCGGCTTGTCGACCGTCAGCCGCGTCGGCAGGACCCCGGCGCAGGACGGCGCCCACGGCGCCGTTTTGTATGACGGCAACGACCGCTTCACCCTCGACGGCGCCCGCCTGGTGGCGGTGCAAGGCAATGACGGCGACGCTGCCGCGGTCTACCACACCGAGATCGAGTGCTGGTCCAAGGTGACGCCGGCTTACGGCAACACGGCGAACCGCAGCGGTCCCGATTCATTCACGGTCGTCACCAAGGCCGGACTGGTGCAGCAGTTCGGCATGACTCCGGACTCCCAGGTCGCCGCCTCGAGCGACAATCCGAGCGTCCGGATCTGGGCGTTGAGCCGGAGCACCGACCGCAACGGCAACTTCATGACCGTGATGTACAACAGCGCGGACGGCGCTTACCTCCCGGCCCGGATCGACTACACCGGCAACGGCGAAGACGTGCAGCCGCAGCGGTCGGTGCAATTCACCTACGAGGACCGGCCCGATCCGTTCACCCACTATCTCGGCGGCTATCCGGTCAACAACACCAAACGCCTCACCGCGATCGATGTGTTCGTCACCCAGCAAGGCGCCGCCACCAAGGTGATGACCTACCGCTTGGCTTATCAGACCGGCACCACCGGGCTCAGCCAGCTCGTGTCCGTCACCCAATGCGACGGCGCCGGCAACACGCTGTCGCCCACGGTCTTCGCCTGGCAGCAGGGCGCGGCACAGCCGCTGTCCTCGCCGGTCACGACGATGTCGACGAGCTCCAATTTCGGCGGCAATTTCCTGCCGTTCGACATCGACGGCGGCGGCCGCCTCGGATTCCTCAACGCCTACCCGGACACCAACAACAATCTCGTGGTCGATCTCTATGCGAGCTCCGCCGGCGGACTGACCGGCCCGGTAGCGACGCCCGTCGCGCAGTGCACGCCGCCAGTGCCCGCCGCCGCACAGTTGTTTCCGGTGGACGTCGACGGCAACGGCTGCACGGACCTGGTGTGCGCCACTGCGGACACGTCCGGCAACCTCGCGCTCACCGTCTTCGTGGCGACGCTCACGCAAGGGAGCTGGAATCTGCAACTGGCCGGCTCGGTCGGCGGCGCGCTGCCCAATTCGCAACTGCCCTCGGGCGCTGCTCTCTATCCTGCCGACGTGAACGGCGACGGCGCGACCGATTTTGTCGCCGTCACCGAGAATGCGGACGAGACTGCGCAGTTCACGGTGCTGTTGTCCAACGGGGAGTTTGCCGCGCAGTCCGGTGCCTATGAGGCGCAGACGCCGACATCTTTCTCCAGCCTGCACTTCGGCGGACAATGTATTGCGCTCGACGTCGACGGCGATGGTCTCACCGACATCGTTTACGCCTATCCGGATCCGGACGGATTGAACCACCTGCAGATTGCGGTCCTGCGGTCAAACGGAACCAGCCTGCAGAACGATCCGAAGCTTACGTTGAACACCGGTCTGCCCTATTCCGGCGCGCTGATGCCGCTCGATGTGAACGGCGACGGCCTTGTGGATCTTGTGTATGCGACGTCGGACGGGATCAACACCGTCCTGACGGTGCTGATCAATACCGGCGCCGGCTTTGCAATGCAGCGCTCGGAGGCCTTCCCGCTACCGTTTGCCGGCACTCTGCCGCTGCTCGCGCCGGGGGACGTGAACGGCGACGGGCTGACGGATCTGATCGTGGCTGTGCCGAACGCAGATCTCAGCATGCAACTGCAGATCCTGCTGTCGACCGGCTCCGGCTTCGTGCTGAGCGCATACCAGCCGCCATCGGTGCCGAACGCCGGCGGCGGACAGGTGCTGCCGATCGACCTTGCCGGGGTCGGCATGACCGGCGTCGTCATCCTGACGCAGAGCGGCGGCGACACGTTGAACCTGCTTTCGATCGCGCCGGCGGGTGCCTTTCCCGATCTCATGACGAGCGTGACCAATGGCTTGGGCGCCCAGTATGCGATCACCTACAAGCCGCTCACCGATTCCAGCATCTACCAACATACGTCGCCGTCCTTAAATCCGCTGGGCATGCTCGCCAGCGGCAGTCAGGGCTCGACCTTTCAGCCGTCCACGTCGACGCTGCAGCCCGGCACCGCCGCCGCGGTGGCGCCGGCGCGGATCATAACGGTTCCAAGATATGTCGCGGCGAGCTACGTCAAGAGCGACGGCAACGGCGGCCAATACGGCTACGGCTATAGTTACAGCAACGCCGAGATCGACGTCGCCGGCGGCCGCGGCTGGCTCGGCTTTGCCACCCAGACGTCCACCGACGACGACCTCGGGTCGGTCAGTGCGACGGCGTTCGGACAGGACTTTCCGCTGACCGGCACGGTGGTTTCCCACAGCATCAGCCGCGCCAGCGATCAGGCCCTGATGTTTCAGTCGACGCTCAAGCCGCAAGTGCTGCAGCCCTACCCAGGCGTTTGGCAGGTCGTCGTCGCGCAAAACCAGACTCAACTCTACACGTTCGGCCGGCTCGACACGACGCGGCTCGTCAACACCAGCTACGATTCGTACGGCAATCCGACCGTGGTCTCGGATCTCGGCGACGGAACCGGAGCAGCGCTCTACACCACCAACGCGTTCAACAACGACCCCGCCAATTGGATCATCGGCCAGCCCACCGGCGCGACGCAGGCGGCGGACGCCGCCAGCACGCAGATCCTCACCCAGTGGCAGAAGAGCTACGACGCGCACGGCAACCTGACGCAGCATAAGGTGTGGCATGACCAGGCGGGAGTCTGGCTTGCGAGCACCTACAGCTACGACCGTTTCGGCAATTGCCTGAGCGAAGTAGGCCCGGATGCCGGCGAGACGGATTTCACTTACGACGCCGCCTTCAACACCTTCGTCGGCTCGACGACGAAGCCGCCGACCGATGCCAACAGGCGCCTGACCACGCAATACACATATGAGCCGGTCTTCGGCACGCTGGTCGAGACCACGGACGCGAACGGAGTGGCGACCTCGCAGCAGATCGACGGCTTCGGCCGCATCATCGGCAAATCGGCGAGCGATCCGAACGGCAATCCGGTCGAGGTGATGAAGATCGCGATGTGCAACGGCGACGGCGGAAATTACCGCGAGACGCAGACCGCGCTGGATTGGACTGGAGCGGCCTGGATTTGGCAACGCGAGTACCTCGACGGCCTCAGCCGTGTGTACCGCACCGTGACGCTCGGCGCGGACGGGAGCACGCAAGTCATCGTCGACCGGACGCGCAACAGCAAAAATCAGGTGATCAGCGAAAGCCTGCCCTATGTTCAGGGCGCCGCTCCGCTCCTGATGACCTCCGCTTACGACGCGTTCAGCCGCGTCATTGAGCAGACCAAACCGGCAGACGGCGGCGCGACGAGCATCACGACCTTTACATATCCGAATGTGTCCACGACGGTGCAGACCGAGGCCAGCGGCACCGCCGCTGCGCGCCAGACCATGACGGTTCACGGCACCTTCAACGGCAAATCCCGGCCGCTGACGATCACCGACGCCACCAATGCCAAGACGGCGTTCCAGTACGATGCGCTCGGGCAGCTGATCGGCATCACCGACGCGCTGGGAACGCAGACCAGCATGACCTACGACAGTCTTGGGCAGAAGACCGGCTTTACGACGACGAATAACGGCAACATGCTGCGTTCGGAAACGAGCCGCTACGATCTGGTCACACGCGTCATAACGACGACCGACTCTCGCGGCAAGACGGTGACGCAGCTCAGGGACGCACTGGGACGCGTGACCGGCAAGACCGACGGCGATGGCAATCGCACCACCTTCGAATACGACACGGCGCCGAGCTTCGGCCTCGATCGCCTGGCGTCGCAGGCGACGCCGGACGGCAGCCGTTACGAATTTGATTACGATCGGGCGGGCAATCAGACGTCGATCACCACGACAATCGGCGGCCAATCCTACATCGTGACGCGGACGTTCTTGCCGACCGGCAAGGTCCAGCAGCAGACTTTCCCGGACGGCGCCGTACAGACCAGCAGCTTCACGCCGGGCGGCAGGCTCAGCGCGATCACGATCGCCGAGGGCGCTCGGACGGCGGCTTCGCTGTCGCTCGCGGACTACAACGCGTTCGGCAAGCCCGCGACGATCACAAACGGCAACGGCGTGACGGAGACGCTGGACTACAACGCCCTCGGCCAGCTTCATCAGCAGAGCATCGACGGCCCGTCCAGCCCGTTGTCGCAAGACGTTTTCATCTGGAACCTGCTCGACGACCTGCAGTCGATCAAAGATCAGCTGGAACCGGCGCAGAGCTACAGCTTCGGCTACGACGCCGCCGGCCGGCTGACGAGCGCCGACGGTCCTTATCAGAGCCCGCAAACCTTCGCCTACGACGCCGCCGGCAATCTGACCAATAAGGCCGGCGCGACGCTGCAGTATCAGGACGGCATCCTGGTGGCGGCGGGCGGCACCACGATCCAGCACGACGCCGCGGCGAACAGCAGCGCCATCACCGCCGGCGGCACGACGACAAACCTCGCCTACGATGCCGACGGGCGGCTGCGCCAAGGGGGCAATTCCGCGTTCACCTATGATTATTGGGGACGGCGGCTGAGCAAGAGCACGCCCGGAGGAACGACGACCTACTACGTCACGCCGGATTACGAAGTGACCAAGCTCCCGAATGGCGGCATTCAGCACACCAAGTACCTGCGCAGCCCATTGGGTACGTGCGCCTCGATCACCACCGCCGATCAGGCGGGCGCCGGTTCCGCGGCACCGCTCCCGGGAGTGCCGTCACCTGGCGTCTGCTATTTCCACCGCAACCAGGTGAGCAGCACGACGCTTGTCACCGACGAGGCCGGCGCCACGCAGGCGCGGGTCACATACCTGCCGTTCGGCGAGATCGCGTCGCTGACCGGAAGCGATACGTTCCGCGCCAAGTTCGCCGGATGCGAGTTCGACCGCGAGACGGGTCTTTCCTGTTTCGGCGCCCGCTACTACTCGGCCGAGTTCGGTAGGTTCATCTCTCCCGACGATCGGCTTGGCGGGCCGCTTGGCCTTCGCGATATCAGCAACGCCTATGCGTACGTGCTGAACAGCCCGATATGCCGCATCGATCCGACCGGACATAATATCTTTTCGGACATCGGCCATACATTTAGCGATATGGTTAGAGGCACGCCAGACGTGTTTCAGAGCATTGGCCAGTCCATCAAATCCACCGCGAAGATATGGGCGCCGTACGTGGTGGATGGCCTACTCATCGTCGGCGGTGCCGCGCTCATAGCCAGCGGGGGCGGAGCGGTTTTGGGCACCGGGCTATTCGTCGCCGGCCTCACCGGTCTCGGCTACACCATACAGGCCGGTGGGAACTTCAGTTGGGAGCATTGGGGCGTTCAACTGGCTCTCGGCTTCGCGGTCGGGGTCGCTGGCGCCGGGGCCAGCGCAGCCACCGACTCCGTGATGGCGGACTACATGCTGGGAAGCGGCTCGCGGATCCTCGCCATGGGGCTCACCGGCGCGGCGACCGGCGCTTTGGGCGGCATGTTCTCCACCGCCATGACCAATCTCGACAACGGCAGGTCGGGCTCGCGAGGCATCGGATGGGCGGCGATAGTTGGCGCGGGCACCGGCTTCTCGGGCGGCGCCGTCGCCGAGGGCCTTTCCGGGAGCAGTGCCTTTTCCGAGATGGAGAGGCCACCGCCGCCGGACGAGGAGTACACCATCCATTCCGAGAACGATCCCCGCAACTGGGAGGACCCTCCCCCTGCCAGACCTCTCAATCGCGTGGTCAAGCCTGGTACGCTGAACAAGATCGTCGTGAAAACTCCACCGCTTTGGTTCGGCCTCGGCGGCAAAGCCATCATTGCGTTCGGCCCGCAGTGGACGTGGTGAGCGGCAAGACATAACGCTGGGCTTTGAGTCTATCGGCGGGCAGATCAAAAACACCCGAAGACCTGGGCGCCGGACGTGGACGGATGCCTTCACGGGCACCAGCCTTCGCCGCTTCGCAGCTACGGCTGGCAGGCCAGCTGTATAAGCTTCGGCGAAGCAGCGACGTTTTGATCGACGCCTCGCTCACGCATCCCTTTTGCACTTCGCCATAAAACTGTTCTTGGCCGCCCCATGCAGCGGCTTGCCCTCGGCGCTAACCGCCTTGCTTTCGCAGGCGTCTTTCTTGCATTTCTTCACGAAGCTGTTTTTGGCGGCACCGTGCAGCGGCTTGCCGGTGGTGCTGACCGCCTGGCTTTCGCAGGATTGTGCCGCGGCCGTGCCGATGGGAAAAAATGCAATCAAAGCCGCGAGGACCAAAGCTGCAAGAGCCAAAGCTGCGAGAGCCGAAGCTGCGAGAGCCATGTGTTTCATCGTGACCTCCCTGTCCTGCGCTCATGGACCGAGGCATCTGACCATGTGATAAATGGTTCTTCAAGGGATTGCCTCAGCTCAACCTTCTCGTGTCGATGCGGTGCAATCGGTGCGGGGGCGCAATGGCGACAGATTGACTCGCGTTGGGCGCGACCGTCAGGCAGAATATCGGCATGATCGGAATCGAGGGAGAGAGGACGCAATGAAAATTCGACTCTTGATGGCGGCCACGCTCTTGGCCGTGCTGCTGCCGGCGACGAGCCAGGCGCAGGTCTCCGTGGACGTGGCGAAAATCACCTGCAGGCAGTTCCTGCTCGACGCCGTGGCGCCGACCAAGACGGTGGCGATTTGGCTGAGCGGCTATTATCACGGCAAGCACGGCGGCACCGTCGTCGATATGGCGGCCCTGCAACGGGAGACCGACAAGCTCGAAGACTATTGCCGGCTCAATCTCGACATGACGGTCATGGACGCCGTCGAGGGCGCCTTGGCTGTCAGCAAATAACAGCCGGGCGCGGCAGGCGCGCAACAGCGTGGTCCCATGAAATTTTCCCATTTCTCCCACATCTGGGCCAAGCCCGGCATGACGCCGCACGCGCGCTACGAGCAGCTCTGGCGCGAGCTCGCTTTGTGCGATGCGCTCGGCTTCGACCATTCGTTCTGCGTCGAGCATCATTTCCGTCCCGACGAAAGCTGGATGTCGTCGCCAAGCCTTTACGCGGTCGGCGCCGGCGCGCGCACCAAAAGGCTGCGCATCGGGCCGATGGGCTATATCGTGCCGCTCTATCATCCGCTCCGCCTTGCCGAGGAGATCGCCATCGTCGATCAGATGCTCGGCGGCCGCATGGAGCTCGGCCTGGTGCCCGGCATCAATCCGGATTATTTCCGGCCCTTCGGCTTGGACTACGGCCAACGCAAATCGCCGACCTTGGAATTCGTCGATTATATGCGCGCGGCGTTCGGCGAGACGCAACCGTTCTCCTATCACGGCCAGGAGTTTCACACCGACAATGCGCGGATCGCAGTGATGCCGGCGCAGCAGCCGCATCCGCCGTTATGGATGATGAGCCGCGATCCGCAGACGCTGGAATTCTGCGCCAGGAACGGCATCAACCCGGGCTATTTCCTGGTCTATCCGCGCGCCGACGCCGCGCCGCGCTACCGGAAATTTTTGCACGACTGGCAGCGCATCGGCTGGCCGGACAAGCCGAACATCGCCTACTGCTCGGTGGTCTATGTCGACGACACCGACGACAAAGCCATCGAGAACGGATTATTCCGCGCCAGCCGCGCCTATGAGGGATTTCTGGCGCCGGCAAAACCCGGCGAAACGTTCGAGCAGCGCGCCCGCGAGCATGCCAAAATGTTCGTCGGCCGCGGTGAGCCCGGCGCCTCGGAGATCATGCAGCATCTGTTTGACGCCGATTATCTGTTCAAGCACGATCTCGTCTTCGTCGGCTCGCCGGAAACCGTCGCCGCCAAAATCCGCGCCGCGGCGGAAGAGGGCATGTTCAACGTCTTCATGGGCGAGTTCAATTTCGCCGATCTGCCGGAGGACGATCTGCTGCGCTCGATCCGGCTGTTCGGCGAGAAGGTGATCCCGGCGTTGCGCGGATACGAGCCGTTCTGACGCTGCAGTGAATGTCTCCGAGCCGCTCTTGCCGCGGCGGCCGTTCTCGCGCATCTTTTGGTTGTCGCGTACTGCGCGCGCACTTGGCGTATCACACTTGGCGCATCACATTTGGCGCATGACGGGAGCGAAGCCATGAGATCGTTCGCTTTGGCTGCCGCAGTGGCGGTCGCGTTGACCGGGCCGGCGCTGGCCTGGGGACCTGAGGGCCATTCGATCGTTGCCGAGGTCGCGCAGCCGCGGCTAAGCGCGCCGGCGGCGCAGATGGTGGCGAAACTGCTCAAGGGCCGCTCGCTGGCTTCGATCGCGAGCTGGGCCGACGACACGCGCGACACCCGTCCGGCGACGGGCGCATGGCATTTCGTCAACATCCCGCTCGATGTGGAAAAATACGATCACGCCCGCGATTGCGCCAAGGACGATTGCATCATCGCCGAGCTTGGCCGGTTGCGGAACGACTTGCGCTGCGCGACGGGCGACGCGCAGGTCGAGGCGCTGAAATTTGCCGTGCATTTCGTCGGCGACATCCACCAGCCGTTGCACACGGTGGCCGAGGCGGCGGGCGGCAATAGCATCGACGTCGACGTGTTCATGCGCGGGCTGGCGACGTGCCCGACATGCAAGGCCGCGCACACGCCGACCAATTTTCATGCCGCCTGGGATGAAAACCTGATCCAGAAAACCGTCTGGGCCTGGGGCGCCTATGTGGACCGTCTCGAGAACGGCTGGCTGGCGACGTCGCCGGACGCGAAGGCGGAGGACGCCGCCACCAACCACACCGCCATCGACGACAGCACCTTCGTGAAATGGGCCGAGGAGACCCACAAGGCGGCGCCGACGGTGTGGTATCTGCGCCCGGCCGACGATGTGCTCGACGACCGCTATCTGCACGACGTACTGCCGATCCTCGACCGGCAGCTCGGCATCGCCGGCTTGCGCCTGGCGCGCCTGTTGAACCAGGCATACGAATCGAACCAATGCCCGGTGCGCTGACGCGCCGTCCTTCGGTGGCGGGCTATCGAATCGCTATTGCCCCTGCGCCAATTCCGGGTGTGCCTTCAGCCGCGCGTTATTGAGCTGATAGATGATGAAGCACACCACGGCGCCGACGGCGAACGGCAGCGCCGACCACATATAGAGCTGCGGCACCGGCAGGCCGACGAAGAGCGCGCCGAGCAGCGGGCCGATGATGGCGCCGAGGCGGCCGATGCCGAGCTGCCAGCCGGAGCCGTTGGCGCGCAGCGAGGTCGGGTAGATCATGGCGCCGACCACGTTGATGCCGGACTGGATGCCGAGCACGATGAAGCCGGCAAAGAACGTCGCCGCGATCAGCGCGCTGGTCGAGCTCAATCCGGCATAGCCGATCGAGCCGACCGCCGGCACCGCGATCACGAACAGGATGGCGATGGCGAGGAAGCGCGCCTTCTGCAGCCACCAGCACAGCAGCAGCGCGCCGACGGTGCCGCCGACCTGCAACGCCGCGCCGGCCAGCGCCGCGGTCTGCGGCGGCACATGCGCCGCGCCCATCAAGGTCGGCGTCCAGCTGATCAGGAAGAAATAGCCCATCAGGTTACAGGCGAACATCAGCCAGGTGAGCGGCGTGATCGCGTGGAGCCCATTGTCGAACAGATGGATCGGGCTGCTGCTCGGCGATTGCTTCTCATCCTCGATGACGAAGCGGGCGTTCGGCGGCACCTTGTAGCCGGGCGCGATCGCCGCCAGCAGCGCTTCCATCTTGCCGCGGTGGCTTTCGTGCAGCGTCATGAACTTGATCGACTCGGGCAGTGTCACGATGGCGGCGAGCGCAAACACGATCGGCACGATGCCGCCGATCTCGAACAGGATCTGCCAGCCATATTGCGGCACCAGCGCCGCGGCGGCGAAGCCGGCCAGCGCGCCGCCGAGCGGCACCAGGCCGACCGCGACGATCGCCAGCGTGGCGCGCAGATTGCGCGGCGCCGATTCGGCATTGATGGCGACGAGGTTTGGAATGACGCCGCCGATGCCGAGCCCGGCGATGAAGCGCAGCACCGACAATTCGGTGGTATTGGTGGAATAGGCGGCGATGAAGGTGAAGATGCCGAACAAGAGGTTCGACAGGATCAGCGCGGTCTTGCGGCCGTAGCCGTCGCCGATCCAGCCAAAAATCTGCGAGCCGAACAGCACGCCGATATTGCTGGCAGTGAGCACCCATTTGAGGTCGGCGGGCGCGACGTGCCATTCCTTGATCAGGCTCGGCGCCGCAAAGGCGATGGCGCCGATGTCGTAGCCGTCGATCATGGCGAGCAGCACCGACCAGATGATGAGCTTGATCTGGAACGCGCCCAGCCCATGCTGGTCCAAAAAATGCGAGACTTGAACTTCCGCCGCGTCGGCCATCGTTTCCCCCGGGAGATTTTTTATCGGCGCCGGAGACTATGGCAGTCACTCTCCCTTGTCATCATCCGCGAAGGCGGATGATCCAGTATCCGCCGAACCGGCGGCGATTACTGGCTGCCCCGCCTGCGCGGGGCATGACAAGCCGTTACTCCTCCTCCAGCGGTTGTCCCGCCTTCTCCCGCAACGCACGGAATATCGCCTCGGGCGTCAGCGGCAATTCCGTCAGCCGCACGCCGACCGCGTCGTCGAGCGCATTGGCGATGGCCGGCGACAGCGGCATGGTCGAGGATTCGCCGACGCCCTTGGCGCCGAACGGCGCGTTGTGCTGATAGGCATCGATCGCCTCGTTGATCATCACCGCCGGCACGTCGGCGATGCCGGGGATCTTGTAGTCGGCGAGCGACGCATTGGTGATCTGGCCGTTGTCGAGATGGATCTTCTCGAACAGCGTGAAGCCGAGCTGCATCAGCGCCGCGCCGGAAATCTGCGTCTCGACGATGCGCGGATTGACCAGCCGGCCGCAATCGACCGCGTTGATGAGTTTCAGAATCCGCATGCGCCCGGTCTCGGTGTCGACTTCGACCTCGGCGCCGGTGCCGGCGACCATCCAGAACGGCGTGATCGCGGTCGAGGCGCCGGTGTCGTGATCCGGCGCGACATAATCGGGCTTGTAGCTGCCGCTGCCGACGATATTGCCCGCCTTCATGCCGTACTTCTTGATGAACAGGCCGGACACCGGCGTATTGCTGCCTTCCGGCTCGCCGACCTCGCGGCGCAGCGCGGCGATCTTGTCGCGCGCCTCTTCCGCGGCGAGCCGCACCGCGTGGCCCATGTGGAACATCGAGCGCGAGCCGAGCGTGCCCATGTCGTAGGGCGTGATGTCGGTATCGCGGGCGACGACCCGCACCGATTCCGCCGGCACGTTCAAAACCTCGCCGACGATCTGCGCCATGCCGGTGTCGGAGCCTTGGCCCATGTCGACCGTGGAAATGTAAAGCGTCGGGCTGCCGTCGGCGCCGACATTGACGATGGCGACCGAGGTGGTCGGCGACACGCAGGCCTTGAGCGCAAACGCGATGCCGCGGCCGCGCTTGACGGTGCCATTGCCGCGGTCGAATTTTTCGTTCCAGCGCAAGCGGTCGGCGACGTGCTCCAGCACCGGCTCGAGCGCCGCGTCTTCCAGGATCGTGCCGGTCGCCTGCGGGCGGCCGTTCTTCAGCACGTTGGCGCGGCGGAACGCGACCGGATCGATGTCGAGCGCGCGGGCCATCATGTCGGTGTGGCTCTCATAGGCGAAGGTGAGCTGCGGCATGCCGAACCCGCGCAGCGCGCCGGCCGGCGTCATGTTGGTGTACATGGCGTAGGAATCGATCCAGACATTGTCGATGTCGTAGGGACCGCTGGCGGTAAAGCCGGATTTATGCGTCACGCGCGGGCCGATATCGGCGTACGCCCCGCCGTTCCAGAACACCTCGCATTTGCGCGCCGTGATGCGGCCCGACTTGTCGACGCCGCTTTTGATGCGAACCGTCGCCGGGTGCTTGGTGATCTGATAAAACTGCTCCTCCATGGTCAGTGCGATCTTGACCGGCCGGCGCGCGATCATCGAGCACGCCGTCACCAGCGCTTCGAGCTTGATATAGAGCTTGCCGCCGTAGCCGCCGCCGAGATACGGCACTTTGATGCGCACCTTGTTTTCCGCCCAGCCAAGAAGCCGCGCGATCTCCGCGCGCACGAAGGACGGTCCCTGCGCGCCGCTGTAAATCGTCAGGCCGGACTCCTTGTAGTCGGCAATCGAGCAGAACGGCTCGAACGGCACGTGCAGGCATTTTTGTGTGCGGAATTCGTGCTCGAAGACATGCGCCGCTTCAGCGAATGCTTTATCCACGTCGCCGCGTCGCGTCTTGGCTTGGAGCGCCAGATTGGTGTCCTTGGTGCCTTTGAGATGCTTGAGATCGGCGAAGCTGGCGGCGGGTTTCAGCTCGTCGTGCACATGGCTCGCCGAGGTCATTGCCTCGACCTCGTCATAGACCGGCTCGAGCTCCTCGTATTCGGCGGTGATCGCCTGCACGGCGGCCTCCGCGATATGCGGATCGGCGGCGAGCACCACGGCGACCGGCTCGCCGACGAAGCGCACTTTGTCCATGGCCAGGATCGGCTGATCGTGGAACGCGGGGCCGTAATAGGGATCGGGGATGACTTTTCGCACATCATCCGCGGTGATGACGCGGAACACGCCGGGGATTTTCTTCGCCGCCGCCGTGTCGACCGACTTGATGCGGCCGTGCGGCACCGTCGAGCGGAAGATCTTGCCGTAAAGCATGCCGGGCAGCCGCATCAGATGGGTATATTCGGCGCGCCCGGTGACCTTTTCGCGCGCTTCGAGCCGGGGTATCGAGCGGCCGATCTGGCCGCCTCCGATTTGGTTTGTCGGCATCGGCAATGAACTCCTTGCGGGCTCGGATGTTACGATCCTATGCCCCATAAGTTCCGGACATTTGGACATGAATCCCGCCCGGGAATCCACTATATTACCTCAGACCAATCTGCATACGGGAGTGCGTGATGGCGATCACCTTCACCGTCAATAATAAGCCGGCAAGCGTGGATGCCGGTCCGGAGACACCTCTTCTCTGGGTCGTGCGGGAACATCTCAAGCTCACCGGCACGAAATATGGCTGCGGCGCCGGCATGTGCGGCGCCTGCACGGTGCATCTCGACGGCAAGGCGGTGCGCTCGTGCCAGACGCCGGTCGCCATGGTGGCGGGCAAGAACGTCACCACCATCGAGGGCTTGTCGGCCAATAGCGACCATCCGCTGCAAAAGGCCTGGCTCGACCTGCAGGTGCCGCAATGCGGCTATTGCCAATCCGGGCAGATCATGCAGGCCGCGGCGCTGCTCGCCGCCAACAAGAATCCGAGCCGCGACGACATCGTGCGCCACATGGACGGTAATATCTGCCGCTGCGGCACCTATCCGCGCATCCTCCGCGCCGTCGAGCGCGCCGCCAAGCAGGGAGCGTGAGCCATGGGTAAGCAAATCGTGCGTAAGATCGAACGCAATCCGACCGGTACGCTGTCGCGGCGCGGCTTCCTGCAAAGCTCCGCCGGCCTGACCTTCGCCTTGACCCTTCCGACGGCGCTGTTCGCGCGGCCGGCCGCGGCGCTGGCCGACGACGCGGCGCCGGCCGCTGTCGGCGCCTGGGTCACCATCGGCCCGGACGGCGCCATCGTGCTCGCCATTCCGGTCGCCGAAATGGGGCAGGGCAGTTCGACCGGGCTCGCCATGGTGTTCGCCGAGGAGATGGACGCCGACTGGTCGCGGGTCTCGATCACCTATCCACCCGTGAAGCCGGAGATTTTTGGCAATCCGATTTTCGGCAACATGATGGTGACCTATGGCAGCGGCTCGATCCGCGGCTATTGGGACAAGGTGCGGCTGCAGGCCGCCGCGGTGCGCGCCGTGCTGATGCAGGCCGCCGCCGATCGCTGGCAGGTGCCGCTTAGCGAATTGCACACCGGGCCGAGTCTCGTGGTGCACGCGGCGAGCAATCGCTCCATGAGCTACGGCGAGATCGCGGGTTTTGCCCAGGTTCCGGCGACCATGCCGGTGGTCGACAAGTCGGCGCTGAAGAAGATGGCCGATTACCGCATCCTCGGCAAAAACACGCCACGCTTCGACATTCCGGGAAAGATCGACGGCTCGGCGCTTTACGCCATCGACGTGCAAGTGCCCAACATGGTCTATGCCACGGTGCTGCGCACGCCGGTCGAAGGCGGCACGCCGGAGCATGTCGATGACGCCGCGGCGCTCGCAGTGCCTGGCGTGCTCAAAATCGTGCCGCTGAAAAATTCGGTCGGTATCGTCGCGGAGACTATTGAGGCGGCCTTCAAGGGCCGCTCGGCACTGAAGGTGAGCTGGTCGAGCGTGCCGACCGACTCTTTCAACAGCGCCGACGGCTTGAAGGATTTTCTCGCCCGCGCCGGGAAGCTCGACGACAAAGGCGTGAGCTATGTCGCCAAGGGCGACGCCGACGAAGCCTTTGCCAAGGCGGCCAAGGTGATGACTGCGCAGTACAGCTCCGAATACGTTTATCACGCGCAGATGGAGCCGATGAACGTCACCGCGTCGGTCAGTCCCGCGGGCGACAGCGCCGAAATCTGGATCGGCACCCAGGGCGTCAGCCCCAATGCCTTCGCGGCCGCGGCGATGCTCAAAACCACGCCGGACAAGATCAAGCTCAATCAGTTCTATCTCGGCGGCGGCTATGGCCGGCGCAGCCCGGCCGACATGATTCCGGAGGTGTTGCCGCTGGCCAAGGCGATGCAGCGGCCGGTCAAACTGATCTGGACCCGCGAGCAGGACGTCAAATCGGGGCAGATGCGGCCGATGACAGGTCACCAAGTGGAAGCCGCGCTCGACGCCGACGGCAAGGTGACCGGCTGGCGCCATCGCGTGGTCGGCGAATCCGTGGTCGCCTATCGCGGCACCGACAAGGCGCTGGAGGGTGCCAAGGGCATCGACGGCATCCTGCTCGAAGGCTCCAAGCACGAATACGGCATCGCCAACCAGTCGATCGCCTATCTGCGCGAGAAGCGCGGCATCGCCGTCGCCGCCTGGCGCGGCATCGGCGCCGGCTACAACAAGTTCGTCATCGAGTCCTTCATCGACGAAATCGCCAACGCCCAGAACAAGGATCCGGTGGCGTTCCGGCTCGATCTCCTCAAAGACGAGCCGCGCGCGCAGGCGGTGATCAAGGCAGTCGTCGACAAATCCGGCTGGGGCAAGCCGGTCGCCGACGGCCATGCGCTCGGCTTTTCCTACGCCAAGGTGGTCGAGACCTATGTGGCGGCCGTCGGCGAAATATCGCTCGATCCAAAAACCGGCATCGTGCGCGCGCACCGTTTCTGGATCGCGCTCGATCCGGGCGTCGTGCTCAATCCCGACAGCGTTCTGGCGCAGACCGAAGGCAACGTGATCTTCGGCTTGAGCCAGACCTTGAAGGAACAGGTGTCGATTTCCGGCGGCCAGGTCGAGCAGAATAATTTCTACGACTACCCGGTGCTGCGCATGTCGGAAATGCCGGAGATCGATATCCAGATCATGGCAACCGACAATCCGGCCAAAGGCATGGGCGAAGCCTCGCTGCCGCTGGTGGCGCCTTGCGTCGGCAATGCACTGTTCAAGCTGACCGGCAAGCGCTTCCGCGCGCTGCCGATGTCGCCGGAGCGGGTCAAGGCGGTGACGGGGGTTTGACGACGTAGCCGCGTCTTCCTTGGCCATGCGCTCTCGCCCTCGCGGCGCCGTAAGCGCGTTCACGCGCGTCTTCGACGCGCTATGGGCGCCCGAGCTCTGTCGTGCGCGCGATCGCAAACTGATCGCGTGCAAAAAAATACAGTCACGTGAAGCGCGAAACCGGTGCGGTCCAAGGAAGGGCAGGGGTGGGGCCTGTCTTTCTTTCGTCCGTTACGTCCGTTTCGCCGTTTCGTAGCCCGGATTGAGCGCAGCGAAATCCGGGAACGAAGGTCCGGCTCCATCGCCGCTCCCGGGTTTCGCTTCGCTCAACCCGGGCTACGAAGAAAAATGAAGGAAGCGGAACGCCGGCAAACGCTGATCCGTATCCTCCGCATCTTGCGATGCGGCTCGCGCCTCATGAAGGCGCGCTCATCTGACGGCGTTCCACCGCGGCTCTCACCTAAGGGAATTATTCCATCCCAAAGGCTCAGCTTCAGGCCAGGCTTCCTGGGACGTGGTCTGCACGGGCGTTACCCGCCTTCGCCTGTCCCAGTCCAGGGATGCACCTCCCACCCCGGTCGTAATGCCGGGAGACATGATGCCCAAGCCGCCCGGGAGCGAACTGCAAATCCGCCCGCGGGCACCGCCCTCGCTCCCATGACGCTATGTGCCTCCGCGTCATGTCCTTCATTGGGGCGAGGATAGTGTAGTAACTGCATTGGGGACGAATGTCAAGGGTGTGTCTCTGAAAAAGATACGCCAAGGTTTAATCCCACAACCACAATGTCCGCTTTGCCCCTGAAAGCGGACATTCAGTTGCGGCGCACTATCGGTCGTTTTGGGCCAACACGGCCCCTCATGCACAAAAACAGCGGGCCATTTGGTCGTCGGACTATCGTGATGTTGGGCACAGACCTGCCTATTGGGGCGTGATAATCTTGTTCCATTGCAGAAGGCACGATCCCGTTGGGGGCGGCTCAAATGGCCATCGGAAGGCGGCAATTCATCTCCACGCTTGGTAGCACGGCAGTTGCTTGGCCACTCACGGCCCGCGCGCAACAGCCGTCCATGCCAGTGATCGGATTTGTCAACTCAGCTTCGCCCGGACCTTACCCGCCTTTGTCGGCCTTTCTAAAAGGGTTGGACGAATCCGGTTTCGTCGAAGGCCGTGACGTAGCGATCGAATATCGTTGGGCGGAAGGACACTATGAGCGCTTGCCTGCACTTATAGCCGATCTGGTCCAGCGCAAGGTGAGCGTGATCGCCGCAACCAGTACACCTGCCGCGGTTGCTGCCAAGGCGGCGAACACCACAATACCTATTGTCTTCACGACGAGCGGAGATCCAGTGCGGCTCGGCCTCGTCTCCAGCATCAATAAGCCGGGTGGCAACTTTACAGGTACTACGGAACTGAACGTAGAGGTCGCACCGAAACGGTTGGAGCTGATGCATGAGGTGATTCCCACCGCCACCGACATAGGTCTGCTTATCAATCCACCCGATCCTCTTACCGCGCCTACAACGCTAGAAATTAGCACACCTGCGGCCGCACTCGGGCTCAAGCTCCATGTCGTACGCGCAAGCAACGAGCAGGAGTTGGTTGCAGTCTTTGAATCATTGACGCAACTGAGAATCGAAGCGCTCGTGATCGTGTCCGATCCGTTTTTCAGCAACCGTGGCGAAGTACTTGGCGGGTTAGCGCTCCGCCACCGAGTGCCGGCGATCTTTCAGTATCCTCAATTTACTGCGGCCGGTGGTCTGATGAGCTACGGAGGCAACATTGCCGAGGCGTACCGTCTGACCGGCACCTATGTTGGCTACATTCTCAAGGGGGCGAGGCCCGCCGACCTACCGGTTCAAGAGGTCACAAAAGTCGAATTGATTCTCAATCTCAAAACCGCCAAGGCGCTCGGCATCACATTCCCGCTCTCTCTGCTCGGCCGTGCCGATGAGGTAATTGAATGAGACGACGAGAGTTCATCATGTTTGTTAGTGGCACGGTGGCTTCTTGGCCGCTGGGCGCACGCGCGCAGCAACCCGAGCAACCGCGGCGGATTGGCATGCTGATGAACATGGCCAACGACAATCAAGAGGGTCAGGCCTTCGTCGCAGCCTTTGAGCAGGTCCTGCGACAATCGGGCTGGACCGACCGCAATGTACGGGTCGACATCCGCTGGGGCGCAAACGATATCGATCTCGACGGCAAATTCGCGACGGAATTGGTCGCGCTCGCACCGGATGTCCTCTTGGCAAGTGGCACCATGAGCGTGGCGGCGGTGCAGCACGTCACCCGCGCCATACCGATCGTGTTCGCTCAAGTCTCCGATCCGGTCGGCGCTGGTTTGGTCGATACCCTAGCTCGGCCGGGACGCAACACCACCGGCTTTATGAATTTCGAATACAGTTTGAGCGGTAAATGGCTGGAGCTGCTCAAACAGATCGCGCCGAGCCTAACGCGAGTGGGCGTTCTTCGGAATCCCGCTAACCCTGCTGGAATAGGTCAGTTCAGCGCCATCCAGGGCGCCGCGCAGTCGCTCGGAGTCGAAGTGAGTCCCATTGGGGTGCACGACGCCGGAGAGATCAAAGACGCCATCGTCGCGTTCGCACGTTCTGCAAATGGCGGCTTGATTGTGACGCCGAGTGCCGGGGAGTCGAGCCATCACGATCTGATCATCACACTCGCGACTGAATACAAGCTGCCCGCGGTCTACGCTGACCGCTATGCAGTGACTGGCGGCGGCCTGATTTCCTATGGTCCTGACCGGATCGACCAATTCCGGCGTGCGGCTGGCTACGTTGATCGAGTCCTCAAGGGCGAAAAGGCCGCCGACCTTCCGGTTCAGGCGCCGACCAAGTACGAACTGGTGGTCAACCTCAAGACCGCAAAGGCACTCGGTCTCGTCATTCCGCCGAGCCTGCTCGCACGCGCCGACGAGGTGATCGAATAAGCATTTCGCGGCAAGCGTAGGGCGGGCAAAAGCGCCAACGGGTCCGCGCAGTCCGTAGGGCGGATTAGCCGAAGGCGTAATCTGCCGACAGCGGTACCGGAACAGCCGAGCGGCGGATTACGCTTCGCTAATCCGCCTACGCGTTGTCGCGCAGGTTGGCGTCGAGAGTCGTTTTCGCTGACGTGAAGTCGGTCACAGACCTGCCGATTGGGGCGTGATATCCTTCCCCGCATCGCAGAGAGCATGATCCCGTCGGGAAAAGGTCAAATGGCTACCGGCATCGGCAGGCGGCATTTCATATCAGTGCTCGGTGGAGCAACTTTGGCTCGGCCGCTCGCCGCGCGGGCGCAGCAGGGCGAACGCATGCGGCGCATCGGCGTACTCTCGACGCTCGCCGCGGACGATCCGCACTCTCGGGCCGAATACGAGGCATTTCTGCAAGAGTTGCGGCAATTGGGCTGGACCGATGGCCGCAATGTGCACATCGATGCCCGTTGGGGCGCAGGCGATGCCGCCGCCTTGCGCAAATATGCGGCGGAGTTGGTCGCGCTTGAGCCTGACGTCATCCTGAGTGCGGCCAGCGCGAGTTTGGTACCCTTGCTCCAGGCAACGCGCACCGTGCCGATCGTATTTACCGTCGTTCAAGATCCGGTCGGTGCCGGCTTCGTCAATAGTCTGTCACGGCCGGGCGGCAACGCTACCGGCTTTATGATGTTCGAATACAGTTTGTGCGGGAAATGGCCCGAACTGCTCAAGGAGATCGCGCCCGGCCTGACGCAAGCGACCGTCATTCGGGATGCCGCCTTGGCCGCCGGGATCGGCCAATTCGCCGTCATCCAGGCCATGGCGCCGTCGGTTGGTGTCGAGGTGAGCCCGGTCGACGTGGGCGACGCGGCGAAGATCGAAGGCGCAGTCGCTGCTTTCGCGCGCTCGGGCAATGGCGGCCTGATCGTGACGGGGAGCCCGTTCTCGACGGTTCATCGCGATCTGATCATCACGCTTGCCGCCCGGTACAAACTGCCCACGATCTACTTCGAACGCCTCTTTGTCGACGATGGCGGATTGGTCTCGTATGGGCCGAATTTCGTCGAACAGTTTCGGCGCGCGGCCGGCTACGTCGATCGCATCCTCAAAGGTGAGAAGCCGGGCGACTTGCCGGTGCAGGCGCCGACCAAATACGAGCTTGTGGTCAACCTCAAGACCGCCAAGGCGCTCGGGCTTACGGTTCCCCAGTCGATGCTTGCCCGCGCCGACGAGGTTATCGAATAACCTTTTGCAACGCGGGCGCGAGGCCCCTGAGCCGTTGTGCAAGCCGCTTAGGCCGCGATGGCCTCTGTCGTCACCTCACCCCGAACTGGCCCGCGGCCCAGTTGGTGAACCGAAAGTCGACCCCGGCGAGAATTGTCTGGACGTCCTGCCTGACGCTGTTTGTCAGTGGGGCTAGCCCCGCAGTGGTCACCGTCCTGTTCCCGAAGCCCAGGTAGTTGTACTCAACAAAGACATCCCAATTCGGACTCAGCATCCAGGCAGCGCCGGCACCGGCAGCCCAGCCCGTAGGCGTGTCGTTGCCGGTGAATTGAAAAGTGACGAAGGCGGGCGGCACTGGCGTTACAATATTTTGCGAGTACTTGTTTTCTGCGAATGCGACGCCGCCTACTCCGTAGAACATAAGCGCCGGGGTCACACTGTAACCAACACGCGCAACAGCCGTTCCAAATGCCCTGGTTTCGGAGTTTAAAGCCGAAGTTATGGTGTTACCGCCAGCGATAACAGCCCCTTGGATACTGCTTTTAGCAGTCGTTGCGTCCCACATCCCACGCAGGCCGACGACCCAGTTGCTGTTCGCCTGGTAATCGCAGCCGACTTGGCCGCCATATGCGGCGGCACTCCCGGCTGAAGGGCCTAATGGCATGCCAGGGGGGCTTCCGCCGATGGCTTCGAGCGTCGAGTCGTTGTTCGTCCATGCGGCGCCGGCATTGCCGCCGATGTAGCAGCCGGTCCAATTCGGCGCCGGCGCCGGCGAGGACGCGGGCATCTTCAGCGGCATATCGGCGGCGCTGGCCGAACCAGCCGCCACAACAAGTCCAAACGCCAGTCCCGCAAGAAGTAATTTTTTCATAACAGCCACCGCGGTTAGCGGTCGCCCCGGGCGTCAAGGTAGCAGCGGTCGGCTGCGAGGGCTGTGATTTTCCAGCAACATCCCATGAATCTTTGTACTCAATGGGCTGGATCACTGCGGACGATGTTTGACGTCGGCTACGTCCCGCCAAGCACGTCGTCCGCAAATTGAAAATCGCCGCGATGACCGCTTCGGGTCATGAACGTACCGCGAAGGCGGCGCAATGCAGATTTGAGATTCAGATTGCCGACCTGGCGGGCTCCGGTGTTGAGTCCGACATTTGACCTGATTGCGTCGTGGCATTATCGAGGCCGGGCCGGGCACCGGCTCACGCCCTCGAACGCGATAGGGTGAGATACTCGATGATTGGTGGTTGCTGCGACACGCCACCTGACGGCGGCCCCTCGGTGGCGTTCGCGCTCCCGGCTGGCTTGACCAACGGCGGTGTCACGACATGGGCTCTTGGCCTCTCAAAAAGACTGAACCAAAAAAACCATCCATCGAACTGATTTGTCACAGTGCGTGGCCAAATCGCGCCACATTCAAGTCTGACGACAGAAGCGACGTTGTTTATTGTGACGGATTGGCATGGGGTGCCGGCATCGCTGCAATGCGTGGCTTTCTGCCCACCTACGCGGCGGTCAAGGCGAAAATCTTCATTCCGAACTGGTCGTGGGGAACGTATGGCACGGTTTCTCTCATGACTCGCAATGCGGATTGCGACATACGTGTCGTCGCCTTTGCCCATTCGGACCAGGATCATTACTACGAGCTCTTAACCTATTACGAACCGATCATCAGCAAGTTCGTTGGTGTGAGCGAAACGATCTGCCGGCACCTTCTGAGCCTTTTGCCTTCTCGCTCGGACGATATTTGCAAGCTCATGTATCCGGTTGCAGTTCGAAACGAAAGTAGAAAGCCCAATCATGAAAAGCCGCTCACAATTACCTATGGAGGGAGGGTAGAGCAGCGGCAGAAGCGAATATTGGACTTGATTGCATTGGCGGACCTGCTCGCATCGAAAAAGGGAAGCTACCATTTCAAAATTGCCGGTGACGGACCGCAATTGGCGGAACTTGTCGCGCATTTCGAGACGACAGAATATTCAAACATCGCGATTGAATTCTTAGGCTTGGTTGCTCACGAAAAGATGACAGACTTATGGGCAAGTTCGAACATCAGCATACTTTTCTCCGAGTTTGAAGGGATGTCGATCTCCATGCTTGAAAGCATGGGACAGGGATGCGTGCCTGTTGTCACAGACGTCAGCGGCGCCAAAGAAAAAATCACGCATGGCCGCACCGGCTTCATCGTTGCTGTCGGCGACGTCGCCACCATGGCGCAAATCATTGCCGATCTTGATGCGAACAGAGCTCGCGTCGAGCAGATTTCCGATGCCTGCATTTCGTCCGTTCGCGACCAGCACGGATTCGATACTTATGATCAGGCATTCGTGAAAATGATGCGGGAGTGCATGAGCGGGCCGTCGGCCAGGTGGCCTGAGAGCAAGGCAATCGTGCCGAATTAGAACGTGCGACAGAACCGAGGATAAAAGCAGTCAAGCGCAGATGGCCGACTTTGACCGTACCGAGGCTGGTGACGTGGCGGAACGCGCCGATCCAGCCGACACCGTCCACGTCGCCTGTTGCTTCGACCGGAAAATGGAATTGCCGTTTCTGGTTCTCGCCAGCTCGCTCAAAAGACATCGCAATGGCGAACGAAAGGTCGTCCTGCATGCCTTCCATTCCGATCCGATCGCCCACGACCTGGCTTATTTTGTCGGGCTCAATTCGGCGACGTTTGAGCTTCGCTTGCAGCCAATCGAGAATCGGTTCCATGGTCCGCCGACCTGGCCAAGCCATCTGACGGCGGCGTCGTTACTGCGGCTTCGGTTGCCCTCGGTTCTAAAAGACATCGATCGGGTGGTTTATCTCGACTGCGACCTTGTTGTTCTTAACGACATCGCGACGCTCTACGATACCGATCTGTTGGACCTCCCCCTGGCGGCATGTCTGGATTTCTGGCTCAACGGCAATCCGCCCTTCGCTCCCCCGGGATGGGACGCCGACGCGTGGCATAAATTTTTGCGTGAGGTCGTCAGACTCGGCGACAGCAAAGCCTATTTCAACGCCGGCGTCATGGTCATGGACCTCAAAAGGTTTCGCGATGCCGGTCTCATTCATGCCGCCGACGAATTTCTAGAACAAACAAGTTATGCGACGCCGTTTGTCGACCAGGAAGCGCTGAACCACGCGGTCGACGGTGCGTTTGTCAGGCTGGATAGGCGCTGGAACGTCCTCGCCGCTCTCGGTCATGCCGACCCTTGGATTATACATTATGCCGGCCCCTACAAGCCGTGGAGTTGCGAGGGGCGGCGGTTCGCATTTTGGAATCGGCGGTTCTGGCTGGAGGCCGCGGAGACCGCGGTGTTGCCGCTCTTGGTGCGGGCCTATCTGGAAACGTGCGAGCGGCGCGGATTGACCAGGCTGCAGCCCGCTGCTGTCCTGTTGTCCAGCGGCAAGCCGCGACTGCGCAAACGCGACATTGTCGCACACGCGGAAAAATTTCGATCCTTTGCCGAGGCAGCACAGGCCAGCGAGTCGATCGCCCGGGATCTCGATCGCCGGCCTGAAACAACCAACGCAGACGCCGCGCTGGTCGCGGTCGACGTCATGAGCGCCCACGGCGGGCGTCGCGATGGCGAAATTTTGATCTTCGATCTCAAGGCGGCCGATGGCTATCTCGTCTTTGGCCCCTATTTGTGGTACCCGACCGGAAACTACGAAGCGACCTTCAATCTTGCCGTGACGCGTGTCGCGCCGGACCCGACGAGCAAGCTTTCAATCGACATCGTCGACGACACCGACAGTTATCTGGCGCAACGTGAGCTTTCTCCTAGCCCATCTGCGGCTGAAAGCACGCTGCAATTCACGGTCGACAGGGCCGAGCTTTTTCTGGCATTCCGCGTTTTCGCGACAGGTTTTCCGGGCGGCGAGCTGCGTTTTGGCGGCGTGACATTGCGCCCGCATGGGCCGCAATAAATGCTCTCGTCCAAAGCATGACGTCTCAAAACGGAGGTACGAAACCTCGCTCGAACCAGGCGCGCAATGGCGCTGACAGGGCGATGTCCAACTTTATTGGCGCGGGATTTCGAATGACTTCGTCATACCATGCAAGATCATAGGGGTGCGGCGGTCGGGGCGGCGGCGTCGTCAATTGCCACGACTTGCCGAATCCCGAGCAGTGCAAGACGGCGGGCGAACCGAATGTCCCGGCGTGCAGGAACGGGTAATGCGGCGCCACGGCTGCCCAAATATCGGGAGGGCTTATGCCGATAAGCGGACCTTCCCAGTCCTGCAGCAAAGCATTCAGGACGTCCTGGTCGGATAACGGAAAGTCAACATCGGTCCAGAGTGCGCCGGGAGCGACAAGCGTGGAGCGGATGAGCGAATCCCATTGTTCGAGCAGGATATGATCGCGCGCAAAATCGCAGGCGAGCAAACCGGCATGGTAATAGCGATCCGGCCAATGTTGCGGACGTGCCGGCCGGCCCAATCGCTTTGCCCAATTGTACCGTCGATAATCGATCGACGAGATCAGATTCGTGACGCCGACGACCGGAGCTGTTTCAAGCCATTGCTCGAGTCGCGGAAAAAAAGTCGGGTCGGCGATTATGATATCGGCATCCAGGAGCACACAGTGCTCGCTGGGGCATTGCAACGGCAACTCGGCCTTTCGGTTTCCCGGCCAATAGCCGTTTGCGCCAAGTGCGTGAAATTCAATTCCCTCAGGCGGTCGCCGTGAGATTGAAAGCGGCTCAGGACTGCCAACAAGGATCTTACCTGAGAAACCGTGCCGCCGTACCGAATTGATCAGCGCGACAATTCCTGGGACGAACCCTTCGTCGGCAAACGTATACAGAGACAATTGCATTTTTTCTGCAACTCACACACATGTATTTGCAGGCCATTAGACAAAATTCAGGTATGACGCAAGGGAACTCAATTTAGCTTGGCGACGACATGCGGCCGATTCGTGGCGTTAGGCTGCGTTATTGTTTTCAAGTGCAGAGCTGGATGGATATCATCCGGACGCTATGCTGATCTGCTGAATCCAAGGTCATCTTCGATCACAGCGTTCGGCCCGATCGGCACTTGGCCCGGACTTGCCAGATTTAGCCTGCGAAAGACAATCTTGTCGCGCCAGACCTTACGAAGAAAATCTTCGAAGACTTGGATCGTCAACTGCTCACCTGGGCACCGTCGGTATCCAAAGCCGAACGGAGCGAAGCCGGCATAGTCACAAACCGGAAAGCTCTTCCCATCGACGACACCGAAAACAGTCCCAAACCCGCTATTCGTGACGTTTGCCCTGCGTCCATCCTTGACCTGGAAATTTGTGATCTCAAATGGGCATTGCGCGAGGCCGATCTGCTGGCATTTGTCTTCAGTAATCTGAGCGCTTGTAGGGACGCCAAGATACCTTTGTGGATCGAAAGCATTCGGATCCTTCCAGTGGACCGGATCTAGACTGGTGCTTGTGTGTGGTGTGCTGATGTAGCTATGGCGTTCCATTGGAAAGCCAAACCTTTGCTGCGGAGATGCG
Organism: uncultured Alphaproteobacteria bacterium; assembly: GCA_963756245.1. Classification (GTDB taxonomy): domain Bacteria; phylum Pseudomonadota; class Alphaproteobacteria; order Rhizobiales; family Xanthobacteraceae; genus BOG-931. The sequence goes on along the minus strand of CAVWOI010000022.1, from coordinate 115,429 downwards.
CCATAGGCGCTTGTTCGGGCGTCGTGGATAGCTGAGATGCTCCCACCGTTTGGCGATATGACGCGGAATAATTCCATGACAAACAATTCTAGCGGCGAGAAGGGGGCGCCGTTGGTGTTATCGAAATTTCCGCTCATCGTTTTCTGAAACGATGCCTGTACAGATGGATCGCCGCCATCTTGGGACAGGCGCGACATAATCCCGAAGATCGAGTTGCCCCACTGGCTAAGCGCCACGAAGTTGTGGAAACACTCGAAGACGACATCCTTCTTCGCGAAGTGACTGCCGTCTCCGGCATTCTTCAGCCAATACCAGGCTATTGTTTTTTCTGGATTCTTGGTTTTGCCGCTCTCAATGTCAGAGAGTCGATCATCGATCCATGATTTCAAAAAATCGAGGCGTTCACGCACTATCATGTAGTTATCATAAGTAATGGGCAGCAGCGGATTCCTGTAAGCGAGAACCGTGTTGAATGCCTCACCAATCTGCCGCACTTCGAAAGGAATTGCGTCTCCGGTCACTCCAAGGTGAAGGTCCCAGTAGAGGTCGAAATAATAGTCGAGGTAATGCCGCATGAACGGCTTGTTTGCGAATTGATGATCCATGAGTTTGTCAAAGAAACTAACAACCTTCTCGCTATACATTGGCTTGTAAAGGTCCGGCGTCACCGCTGTGAAATAAATTCTTTTACGAAGATTATCAGGACCGCGTTTCTCAAGACCCTGCAAGAAGACCGTCACGCCATCTTGAGGGGTCGGTCGCCAGTCTCGGGTAATGAGACCCCAAAGGTCGAAAGGCAGCGCGTTTTCCTTGCTGAAATTGACGTCGATCAGGGGCAGCATTGGATGCTCGCCTTCGTAAAAACTCGTCAGAAAGAATGGTATGACGGCCTTTTCGACGTAATCTCGATCGAAATTGGCCGGAATGGTTTCGCGAAAGCGTTGGATGGCGGCCAAGATTTGGTCGGGAAGCGGCGAAGGTGCCGTCTCGGCGGAGGCCTGCTCTACGCCTGTTGCCATTGCGGCGGATGCGCCTCCCAGCATTCCAATGGCAGCCGCGCCTCCCTTAAGGATGGTCCGACGTTCCATTATTATTTTCCGTTTCATTGGGGTTTCCTCTCACGCGATGTTGACGTTCGAGATTCCTCGGCACACCTGGCTACCCCGTGCGCAACGGACGCAGAGTAGCCGGTGTTATAGGTGGTCAACCAAGAACCGATTGGAGCATTGCGGTAGTCCCGTGCGGAGCCGGCGTGCGCAATCGCCGAAAGCGGCGGTGACGCCGCAACACAAAGCAGCGTTGCACGCAATCCAAAAGACTTCGCCGGGCGTATTGCTGCCGTCTGCAAATCCTTCACGATCCACTCCCGCTGCGACCTTCGCTAACGCTGAAGCAGGTTGAGAATGTGGAAAGCGCGGTTTCTCGTACTCTGAGGTTATCGCGTGCGTTTAATACCGGTTAGCTTCCGAGGCGTAACGATTTCGTGAAGGCGCTTGCGCGTCAGTGGCATTCTGAAAAGCGCTGCACCGCTGCTGACCGGGGTGGCGAACGGTTCCAAACCTGCGGCTTCTTGACCTTTCTCGCTTTGCGCCGGGCTCCCATGGGCCCTGGGCATTCCCGGCACGACTCCCAGAGTCGACGTCGTTATCATACCGAACTCGATGTGAACTCACGCTTCTTTGGCGCCAGAGACATTCGCTGATGGCGCCGGATAGAATCTGGGTGAGTCGCGAAACGAAGTGCACCACGACAAACCAACAATGACCGGACTGGATAAAATGCGTTATGTCGCGGCCAGCTTTTATAACTGGATTTAACTTGGTCAATGCTGCTGCCGCATTCTACCCCCGAGAGATCGCGGAGTTGTGATCGCTGTTGCACTATCCTGAGGGCACCGTGTAGCTGGCATTGTGCCCATAACGGAAATGAGCAGCATGGCGCCCGCAACTGACGCACATGCGTGTTCCGCGAAGCTCAACGTCAAGAACTAAATCGTTCTAATTGATGGTTCCCGATGTGTCGTGAGAACAATTCACATTCCGCGGGACAATACCGCCTTGGTCTCCGCTCGGACCAACGCAAGTTAGACATCCACCGGGCGAAACAGTGACCGCTATTCACAGCGCCGGCGCGATCACCTCACACATCGATGACCTGCTCGAACAAAAGGCCACGGCAATCCATTTCGTAATCCAACCCGATGACCGGCGGCCGACAATAGTGCCACGTCAGGCCGGAGTGGGCTGCGTCACGCTTGACGATCTCATCGGCGAGAAATGGGTGGAGGTCGCAAATCGTATAGACTTGGGTAGCCGTGGTATCGCGCCAGGTGAACCCGAGTGCGCCCATACGACGCTCCATTTCGCCAAGTACGAAGCGCGCCTTCTCGCATAACCCAGCGGTGCTTGTATCGCCGAGCCGAACGATATGATCACGATAGTTGGCGCGGCCCTCCGGCGCCTCGGCGCTCCCGGATATCACGAAACCCGACGCTGTGTCCGCCGCAGCCTCGGTGTAGGAAAACGCATAAAATGACGGCTCTGACGGCGGATCGGCGGCGGGGCAGACGTTGCTGCGCGCGACCGGGTTGGTCGTGCCGTCGAAAATCGCCCAGCGCCTGAGCGTACCCGCGTAGCTTTCGTTGAAGGCGCGAAAACTCTGTTCGGTGAATGGAGCCGGTGAGCGAAGCTCACATTGACAGAAAGCCGTAAGTGGCCGGCCGGCGGTTTGCAATATTTGCTCGATCCGCGCGAACCCCGAAGCCAGTGGCAGGGGTCGCGCAAAACGGACACGCCTGATCCGATAGCCCGGCATCGCGGCGACTCCGCCCGAATACTGAAACACCGCTTTGATGAAACGGTAGCCGCCGGGTCGAAACTCCAGTACATCGGCCATTGTTTGTTTTTCCTCGGCCACGCCGCCATCCATCCTGACTTCACATCAGCTATTGAGTTATTGCATTGCGCTCGCGGTTGTAAAGGAGCGGAATTTCGATATTCAGGCAGCAATTATCGTCCGTTGCACGTGCCGGGGGGGGGCGACGACGCGCACCGCGTGAGCGGTACAAACGTGAGCGTCGGCGCGGTACTGATTGATTGAGGAGCTCGGCTCACCCGCGATTCTGATAGGGCGTCATCGGCCACTCAGGTTCGGCGTTGGCCGCCGCTTTTGGAGCCAGCACAACTTGTTTGCCGGCCCGGTTTTGGGTGGCGCCGCACCCGGACTTGTCGTTCTGACCCTTGGCGTTGAATTGGATGCCGGGTCCGATACTGACATTGTCGGTTATATTTGTTGTGCGGATGGCATCAACCAATGCTTTGGGGTCGGTCGAACCCGCGCGTTTGTAGGCGTCGGCGGCCGTGAGCAGCGCCTCGAACGAATAGACATGGAAAGAGTTCAGGCCGACGCCGGGAAAGGCCTTCGCTAGCGCGGCTTCGAGCACGGGAGTCAACTTCTTGTTCGGATCCTGCCAAGGATTGAAACCCATCGGACCGTCGGAGAGCTTGCCCAGCGTCTTGAGATATTGGTCCTCGATCCAACCCGGCCCCATGCTCATGATCGCTTGCGGCGTCCAACGCTGCTTGACCAGCTCCCGCGTGATCAGGATCGAGTCGTTGAGACGGCTGGTGACCATCAAGGCGTCGGGATTGGACGCCTTGGCCTTCGCCACTTCGACGGAAAGATCGCGCGCCTGCGGATCGTAAGCGATCTCGTCAACGATCTTGTACGGCATGTCGAATTTTGGCAGTACCATGCCGACACCCTTGGCCATGGCGGTGCCAAAAGTATCATTGACGTGCATGTAGACTACCGTCTTCGGTGCCACGCCAATCGCGGCAAAAATCTCCTTCTGGTTGGCGAAACCGGCGGCGAGAACCATTGGCGCAGTAGGGAAACTCCTGAACACGAATTTATATCCCTGCTCGGTAATATCGGGCGCCGCGGCAACGTTGATGATGAAGGGGATGCCCTTCTGTTCGGCGACCTGGGCGATCACGGTGGTCTGGCCGGAATCGAAGGCACCGACCAGGAGGTGCGCGCCATCGGCAATGAGCTTCTCGGCGTGCTCGCGTGCGACATCAACACTCGACTCTGTATCGGCGTTCATGATCGCTATATCGGGCAGCCCAAGCGACTTGAGAATCTCGGGCGCGACGTCAATGCCGCGCTGGTTATCCTGGCCGTTGCCTGCCTCGAAGCCAGAACGTGGCAGGAGCACGCCAACCTTCAGAGGACCACCCTGGGCTCGCACGATGGCAGGTGCGGCAAGGGAAGCAGCAGTTGCGGCGGCGCCGGCAAGCACGTGACGGCGGTCGAGTGACATGCGGACACGGGTCATGACGATATGCTCCCAGAAGACTGACATCAGCTTATCGTGCGCGAGAACATCGCTCCAGCCGATGAGATGATCGAGCAAACCTTTCGCAATGCGGCAATTTATGGCGGCAAACTGTCGCTTTGGGTCAGAGGCGACCGATTTGCGACGGCCGCGCGATGTCCGCTTCTCTCCCGAAAGCGCCCGCCGCATTGCGTCGCGCTCAGTGACGCGATCGCTATGGGTGTCGCGCTGGCGCTGATCGCTATTTCGGTCGCGGGTATACTTGGATTGGCCGGTTTGGGTTCGCTGTCTTCAAGCGTCCTACCGTGTCGGGGATCTCCGGGAGTTCGGCCCAGCAAATGACATCGAGATCGGTTCCGGCGATCGTGTCGCCTCCGACCTTGACCGGTCGCCACTCCTGATTGCTCTCTACCCACGCGGCGACAACTCGCACAAGATCGAAGCTTCCGGACTTGATCGCCTTGGCAAATGCGAGCGCAAGAACCTGCCTATCTTTGGGCGGCTCATCTTCATTCCAGGACGGTTGATAGGCCATTGGCGAACTTTCCCCATGGAAAAGCTCTGCCGCGTGCGCGCTTCAGCGGAGCTAGCGGCGCCCTGGGTGTTTTGGGTAGCGCCTGCTGGCATTCGGATATGCGTACCGCAAAGGCGGCGCAATGCAGATTTGAGATTCAGGTTACCGACCTGGCGGACATCACCGACCGTACGCCGTGTGACTACGGCAGCGCCTTGCGCGCCTTGTCGATGTCGGCCGTGGTGACTTTGGTCGTGCCGTTACCGAAGAAGCCGTTGACGAAATTTGCCACTGCGGCGAGCTCGTCGTCACTGTGGCCGCGCGCGAAGGGCGGCATGAAAGCGTGCTCGACCGGCAGCGGGGCGTTGGAGCCGGCGAGCAGGATCGCCATCAGATTGGTGGCGTCGGGGTCGTTGACGGTGCGGCTGCCGAGCAAGTTGGCGTAAGGCGACTGCACGCCTTTGCCGTCCCAATCGTGGCAATTGGCGCAATTGCCGGCGAAGACCTGAACGCCGAGGCCCGCAGCCGGAGATGCTTCGTTCGCGGCGGGTGGGTTCTGCGCGATGGCGGGCGCGTTGTCGATCGGCGCGATGCTGCGCAGGTAAGCGACGATGGCGTGGACGTCGTCGGGCGTCGCGTAACGCAGACTGTTGTCGACCGCTTCGGCCATCGGGCCGCTCGCCGAAGAGTGGCCGTCGGCGTGGCCGGTGCTCAGATAAGACGCGACCGCGTCGTCGCTCCAGCCGCCGAGGCCGGATTGTCTGCTCGGCGTGATGTTATAGGCCTTCCAGCCCTGCAGCACGGCGCCGGAGAATTTTCGGCCGTTGTCGAGATTTTGCGTGACATGCCGCGGCGTGTGGCATTCGCCGCAATGCTCCAGGCCCTCGACGATATAGGCGCCACGGTTCCATTGCGCGTCTTTAGCCGGATCGGGCGTGAAGTGCGAACTGTCGAGGAACGCGACGTTCCAGAAGGCCAGCGGCCAGCGCATGTTCAGCGGCCACGCGACCGTGTTGGCGGGCGGCGTCTGGCTGACCGGCGCGATGTTCTTTTGCAGATAGGCGAACAGATCCTGCAAATCCTCGTCGGACATCTTGGCGTAGGCGGTATACGGCATGGCCGGATAAAGCCGCGCGCCGTCGGGCCGCACGCCGAGCCGCACCGCGCGGGCGAAGTCGGCAAAGCTGTAATCGCCGATGCCGGTGTCGCGGTCCGGCGTGATGTTGGTGGTGAAGATGGTGCCGAGCGGCGTCTTCAGCGGCAGGCCGCCGGCCAACGTCTTGCCGCCGGGTTTGGTGTGGCAGGCGGCGCAATCGCCGAGCGTGGCGATATATTGGCCGTGCGTCGCATCGGGCTGACGCTGCGCCAGCGCGGGCGCAATTCCGGGATCGGGCACGCGAACGGCGATCACCACGGCCGCAGCCACCGCTGCGGCAATAACCAGGAGCGTGATCGCCCAGGGCTTACGGACCATATGTCCGACTCCGCTCAGGGCTTCCAATCCATCTTATGTAATCCGCGCCGAAATCTCTCACAACCCATTAGAACTGGCGAACGCGCCGTTGTGTTCCCTCGGCCCTGATCCGCTTCACTGAAGCGGATCAGGGCCTGGATTTTACGTTTGAGCATGATCTTACCCGAAAACCGGCATCCACTTTTCGGGATCATGCTCTCATGATCAGGCCCGAACTTGAATGCTGCCCCCGGCCTCCTGCACCTCGTACACGTTGAGCGCCGCGGTTGCTGGGCCGGCGACCGCGGCTCCGGTGGCGATATCGAACCGCGAGCCGTGGCATTGGCACATGATCGTCGTTCCCGTGAGCACGCCGCCGGAGAGCGGGCATGGCTCGCCGCCGCAGGTGCACAGGTCGTCGAAGGCGTAGAGGCGGCCGTCGACACGCGCGACCGAGATCCGCAGCTTGCGGTCGTCCAGGTAGTAGGGAACGACATAGTCGTTGGCGATCGCATCGCCGCGCCCGACCGTGCGGAAGGCATCGTGTCCAGCCATCGATTTCTCCTTGTCGTCGGCCCGGCTCAGTACGGGTATTCGGGGATGATGTCGGACTTCTTCGCGTCCAGTCGCAGTTCGCCCGGCGCGCCGGCAGGCACGCAGGGACGGTGCGGCATGACCGGGGCGACGCGCTGGTAGCCGGAGCCCAAGGGCGGCCTTGTGTCGGCGTCTCCCTTGTTCGGCCACAGCGACATGGCGCGCTCGGCGAGCGCCGTGATCGTGAGCGACGGATTCACGCCCGGATTGGCCGGCATCACGCTGCCGTCCATGACGTGAAGGCCGGGTTGACCGAACAGGCGCTGGTAGGGATCGACGGCGCCGCTTTTGCTGCTGTCGCCGATCGGGATGCCGCCGGTGAAGTGCGCCGTGGCGGTGCGGTTGATGACCTCGGTCAGTAGTGCGCCTTCGCGGCTGTCCAATTTCTTTGCCAGCCGATCGGCAAACGCCTCGACGACCGGGATGTGCACCGAGGGCGGCGTGCCGGAGCTGTGCCGGCTGCGCAGCAAGCCGTCATGCCAGTACAGCTCGATCGACGTGTCGGTGGTCTGCATGCACAGCATGATGGCCGCCCGCTGCGACCAGTGGCGTGGGTCGGCGAAGCCGAGCACTTCGGCCGGATGTTCGGCCAGTTCCTTGAGCCAAGCCGCGGTCGGGTGTCGCTGCGCGCCATGTTGGTGATAGGTGAACAACAGCGCAAAGAGCGAGCTGCCAACCCCATAGTACACAGGCTCGATGCTCGTCACTGCGTCCGGCCAGACCCCGCAGGTGATCGCGACCGATCCCGGTGCGATGTGGATCTTCTCCGGATCGCGCTGCCATTCACCGTGGGGCCGCGACATGACGAGAAGCTGTTCGGAATTCGTCCGTGCGCGTTGCCCAAGCTGGCTCGACAGGCCGGTGAGGCGGCCGTTGTGCTGCATGTGATGCAGGAGCTTCGATGAGCCATAGGCGTGGGCGGCGACGATCACCTGCTCGGCGGTGTAGGTGTGACGGTGCAGATGCGCCGCCCGCTGCGCCCAACCGGGGTGACGCGCATGGACCTCGAAGCCGCCGCCATCGAGCGGGACGAGATCGTACACCTCGTGCAGTTCGTGGACCGCGACGCCGAGCTTTTCCGCGAGGTACAGGTAGTTCGTCGTCACCTTGTTCTTGGCGTCGTGGCCGCAGCCGACCTGGCAGTTGCCGCAGCCGATGCATCCGGTGCGCCGCGGCCCAACCCCGCCGAAATACGGATCGTCGGCCTCGACGCCCGGCCCGCCGAAATAGACTCCCACCGGGGCTTTGTTGAAGGTTTCTCCTCGTCCCATCTCGATCGCGACCTGCTGCATGGAGCGATCGATGTCGGTCGGCATGTACGGATAGCGGACCACGCCGAGCATCCGCCTGGCCTGGTCGTAACAGGGCGCCAGTTCGTCGGCCCAGTCGGTGATGCCCGCCCATCCCGGCGCGGCGAAGAACTGCTTCGGCGGGACATACAAAGTGTTGCCATAGACGTGCGAGCCGCCGCCCACGCCGGCGCCGCAAAGGACGAGCACATCGTCCAGGTACTCCATCCTTTGAATCCCGTACATTTCCGCCGCGGGAAACCACAAATAGTGTTTGAGATCCCAGTTGGTCTTCGGAATGTCCTGGTCTTTCCAACGCTTGCCGGCCTCCATGACGGCAACCCGGTAGCCCTTCTCCGCGGCACGCAGCGCGGCAACGCTGCCGCCGAACCCCGAACCGATGATCACCACGTCGTAGTCGAAGCTCGCCATGATCTCGTCTCCGGCTGGTCTGAAGCAGGTTGAACGGGACGTCGCTATTGCCGGGCAGGGCGGTCAGTCCAAGTCGCCCAGCAAGCGGCCCAGATTCATTTCCGCGTCGCGCGTCTGGAAGCCGCGCTTGAACGCGGCTTGGAATTGGCCTTGTGCCTCGGCGTTGCGCGAGCCCTCGCCGAACAGATCCGAATCGCGACGAAAGTCCTCGACGGGTGCGAGCGCGATCGCGTTGACGCGCTCCTTGACCAGGACAAGGCCGGTGGCTGGAAATTTGGCGATCCGGTGGGCGAGCGATTTGACGAAATCATCGAGTTCATTGGCGGGCAGCGCGCGATTGATCCAGCCGTATCGCTCTGCGAGCTCCGCGTCGTAATCTTGTGCGCTCAACATGACCTCGAGCGCACGGCCGCGGCCCATGAGGCGCGCGAGGTGCTGCACGCCGCCGCCGCCGGGGCTCACACCGAATCCCGCCTCCGGCTGCGCGAAAATCGCGGTCTCCCGCGCGGCGAAGCGCATGTCGCACGCCAGCACGAACTCGCTACCGGCCGCGCGCACGCGCCCCTCGATCTGCGCGATGGAGACGAGGCGGCTGGCACTGAGGTAGCGGAACAAAAGCGCGATCGACGCTTCGCCGACCAGCTTTGCCGCTTCGTCGCGGTACTCCTTGATCTTGGTGACGTCGACGTGGGAAATGAAATAGTCGGGGTCGGCGCTTTTGAACACCACCACCTTGAGGTCGTTGTCGGCCTCGGCTTGCCGAATGAGGGAAACCAGATCGCGGACCAGTTCCGGGCCAAGCAGGTTCATCGGCGGGGCGGCAATTGCCGCGAACAGAACGGCTCCATCTTTGCGCGTGTTAAGCGTTGTCATGAACGCTCTCCTTGCCAGGTGTCGTGCGAACGGTTGATTGACCGCGTCATGGGCCCGCGTCATGGGCCCGCGTCGGCATCACCATCCGGCACGCGTCGGACCTCGGGCCAAGAGCACCCGGCTCACGACCGCAATCCACACGAGGCCGATGAGCGGCGTGACGAACCGCGAATAGGCGCCGTCCGGCGCCCAGAATCCGCCGCTCAGCCACGTCGTGCCGCCGAGAAAAGTGAGCACGACGGCGCCAACTCCCACGGCGAAGAGCGCGTTCGAGATCATCCCGGCCCGCCACAGCCCAAATGTCGGAGCCATGGTCAGCATCGCGCGCGGAAACGAGCTCAACACGACGCCGGCCCACGCCATGTCGTTCAGTCCCGCTGTCATTGTGGGATTTGCGGAGCCGGCGATCGCGTAAGCCAGCGCGGCAGCCACCGTCATGAGCAGGAGGAACGTCGCGCCGAGCACGGCACTGGCGGCGGTCGCCGCCGCGCCCCAACCGTCCTGCCCCGCATCTGCCAAAGTGGTCCTGATCGCCGCGGCGAACCACAGCAGGTAGAGGACCGCGATACCGGAGAACACCGCAGCGATCAGGATCCGCGTGCGATGGCCGGCGTAGAAGGCGATGAGTTCGTCGGCCGGCGCGCCGACCCGCGGTTGATCGCCATAGCTGACGTAGGCGACGATGAAGAGGATGACGAAGACGATGCCGCTCATGCGCCACTGCCGTTCCCAGAACATCGGGGTGGCGTACTCGGATGTACTCATGGGAAATCTCCTCCGATTTGGTTTTGTTGCCGAGTGACGAAGGCGCCGGCGCCCGCTTGGCTCTGAGCTGTCATGCCCAGCCGACGCTATGCGCAGCCCGACGGAAAAGCTCGTTATGCGTTGTGGGTTTCTGTTAGCGGTTGCGAGGCGCCTAGACCATGACCCAATTCAATTGAATTGGATCATGGTCTAGAATCTTAGTTTAGGCATGATCTTATCCGAAAACCGGCCTCCACTTTTCGGGATCATGCCCTAGTGATGATAACCGATGTCGGCGCGCACCTTGCCGCGGAACACCCAATACGACCACGCCGTGTAGGTCAGGATGATCGGCAGGAGGAACAGCGTGCCGATCAGGAGGAACGCCTGCGTGCTCGGCGAGGCCGCGGCCTGGTAGAGCGTGAAATGCCCCGGCACGATCATCGGCCACAAGCTGATGGCGATGCCGATGTAGGACATCACGAACAATCCTAAGCCGGCGATGAAGGGGCCGTACTCGGAAGCGCTGTGGAGCGAGCGCCACGCATAGAGCACCAGCGCCGCGGTGATGATCGGCACCGGCGCGAGGTACGCGATGTGCGGCCACGAGAACCACCGGGTGGCGATTTTCGGATCGGCCCACGGCGTCCACAGGCTGACGACGGCGATGGCCAGCACCGTGCCGATCAGGCAGGTGCGGCCGAGCGCGCGCGCCCAGTCCTGCAAGGCGCCCTCGGTCTTGATGATCAGCCAGCCGGCGCCGAGCAGCGCATAGCCGAACATCAGGGCGATGCCGCAAAAAATAGAAAACGGCGTGAAGCAGTCGAACGAGCCGCCGACGAAGTGGCGGCCATCGACGTGGTAGCCCTGGATGAACGAGCCGAGCACCACGCCTTGGGCGAAAGCCGCCAGGCCCGAGCCCGCGGCAAAGCCGTGATCCCAGAACGTGCGGTGCTCGGCGTCGCGGTAGCGGAACTCGAACGCCAGCCCGCGGAAGATCAGCGCCAGCAGCATCAACAGGATCGGGAAATAGACGGCCGGAATGATGATGGCGAAGGCGACCGGGAAAGCGGCGAGGAGGCCGACGCTGCCGAGAATGAGCCAGGTCTCGTTGCCGTCCCAGATCGGCGCGATCGAGTTCATCACCAGAGCGCGCGCATCGCGGTCGGGCGCGAAATTGTAGAGCATGCCGACGCCGAGATCGAAGCCGTCGAGGGCGACATACAAGAAGACGCCGATGGCAAGGATGGCGGTCCAGATCGGTACCAGATCGAGCGCGGGCATCAGCGTGTCTCCGCGGTTGCGGACGCGAGCGCCTCGATCGGCGATTTCGGCCGGTCGCCGACGGTGGGCGCCTCGTCCTCCGTTGCTGCGGGCCCGCGCCAGACGAAGCGCAGCATGGTGTAGATGCCGGTCGGGAAGATGATCAGATAGACCACGACATAGAGCACGAGCGACAACAGCACATTGGCGCCGGTCAGCGACGGCGAGACCGAATCCGCCGTGCGCATCAGGCCATAGATCGTCCATGGCTGGCGGCCGACTTCGGTCGTGGTCCAGCCGGCGATCACGGCGATGAAGCCGAGGCAGACGGCGAATTGGCAGGCTTTGAGATACCAGCCGGTGTCATCGAGCCGCCTGCGCCACAGCAGGAACAATCCGGTAGCCACCATCGCGAGCATCAACAGCGCGATGCCGACCATGATGCGGAAGGCGAAATAGACGATCGCCACCGGCGCGCGCTGGTCGGCTGGGAAATCCTTCAGGCCTTTGACGGCGCCGTTCCACGAATGGGTGAGATAAAGGCTGCCAAGTTTCGGGATCGCGATCTCGGCGACGTTGCGCTCTTCTTTCTGGTCGGGCCAGCCGATGATCGAGGCCGGCACGCCGCTGCCGCCGTCCCAAAGACCTTCAATGGCTGCGAGCTTGGCCGGCTGGTGGTCGAGCGTGTTCAAGCCGTGCATGTCGCCGAGCACGACCTGGATCGGCACGAAGAGCACGAGGAACCACAGCGCCAGCCGCAGCATCATGCGGCCTTCGACGGGCGATTGGCCGCGCCGCACCGTATAGGCGCCGACGCCGAGCACGACGAAGGCGGTGGTGACATAGAAGGCGCTGACCGTATGGGCGAAGCGATACGGCAGCGACGGGCTGAAGACGATGGCGAACCAGTCCTTCGGGTAGAACAGGCCGTCGACCATTTCGTAGCCGACCGGCGTCTGCATCCAGCTATTGGTGGCCAGAATCCAGAACGCCGACGACAGCGTGCCGGCGGCGACCAGGACCGCGGCGACGAAATGCATCGCCGGCGGCACCAGCTTGCGGCCGAACAGCAAAACGCCGAGGAAGGTCGCTTCGAGGAAGAATGCGGTCAGGCCTTCGTAAGCCAACAGCGGCGAGATGATGTTGCCGGCGGCGTCCGACAACCGGCTCCAATTGGTACCGAACTGGAACGGCATGACGATGCCGGTGACCACGCCCATGCCGAACGAGATGGCGAAGATGCGCAGCCAGAATTGCGACAGGTTGAGGAAGACCGCACGCCCGGTGAGCGCATAGACGCCCTCGAGGAGGGCGATGAAGGAGGCGAGCCCGATGGTGAAGGCCGGCAGCAAAATGTGCCAGCCGACCACCCACGCAAACTGGAGGCGCGAGAGGAATTCCGGATCAAGCGACATATCCGCACTCCTGTTGTCGTTGGCCCTTTGAGGCGACCGTCACGCAGGTCCTTAACGCGGATGCCGGCAGCATAGCAGATGTTCGCAACCGGCACGACAGCCATGAGGGGGCGAACGTAGATCGCTGTCGATATGTTGGCGAGGCCTCACTATGATGCGCAAAAGCTGCCGCAATGGCCGCGTGTGAGGAAATACCCATGGATATGAGCGTATCGGTCGCCCCCGAAAAACAGGCCGTGTCGGACGCGACCAAGCCTGATCACGCGCGCAGTCCGAACGCCAGCGACCTCGACGAATGGCTGGCCAAGGTCGACGCCATGGGCGAGCTCAAGCGCATCACCGCCGAGGTCGATCCCGATCTCGAGGCCGCCACCATCACTTATCTGGTCGGCAGCCAAAAAAGCCCGGCGCTCTTGTTCGAGAACATCAAGGGCCATCCCGGCCATCGCGCTCTCTACAACATGATCGGCTGCAACTTGTCGCGGTTCTGCCTGATGATCGGCGAGGAGCCGATGGATCATCCGCTGCAAGCCGTGCAGGCGCTGCAGAAGAAGATGGGCCGCACCATGAAGCCCAAGGAGGTCCCGGCCGAGACCGCCATCTGCAATCAGAACATCGTCACCGGCAACAACATCGACATCCGGCAATTCCCGGCGCAGCGGATGTGGCCGCTCGACGGCGGGCTTTATCTCGGCACCGGCGACGCGGTGGTGACGCAATGCCCGGAGACCGGCCGCATCAATGTCGGCACCTACCGCATGATGATCAAAGGGCCGCGCGAGATCGGCGTCTATACTTCCCCCGGCAAGGACGCCACGCTCGACCGTGAGAAATGGTGGAAGCTCGGCAAGCCGATGCCGATCGCCGCCGCCTATGGCATCGATCCGCTGCTATTTCTGGTCGCGGCGACGAGCTTTCCGAAAACCGAAAGTGAATACGAATATTACGGCGGCATCAACGGCGCGCCGATCGAGCTGTTCAAAAGCGACGTCACCGGGCTGCCGCTGCCGGCGGGCGCCGAGATCATCCTCGAAGGTTTTGTTTATCCCGACGAAACGTTCGCCGAAGGCCCGTTCGGTGAATTCACCGGCTATTACGGAAGGCCGAGCGGCGCCACGCCTTACATGCGCGTCGAGAAAGTGCGCTTCCGCAACAATCCGACGCTGACCTGCGCGCTGATGGCCGACGGTCCGGCCAACGAGGCCGGATTGTTCTGGGCGGCGCTGCGCTCGGCTGCGATCTGGTCGGACCTGCAAAAACTCGGCGTGCCCGGCATCCAGGGCGTGTGGTCGATCCCGGAAGCCGCCGGCTGGGGCATCACCGTGGTCTCGATCAAGCAGATGTATCCCGGCCACGCGCCGCAGGCGATGGCGCTCGCCGCGCAATGCGTCGGCGGCGCTTATTTCGGCAAGTATGTGATCGTCGTCGACGACGACATCGATCCGAGCAACGTGCATCAGGTGCTGTGGGCGATGGCGACGCGGTCGCGGCCGGCGCAATCGATCGACATTTTGCGCGAGACCTGGAGCACCTTCCTCGATCCGAGCCTCAACCCGCCGGAAATCCGGCCGTGGGGCTCCAAGGCCCTGATCAACGCCTGCATGGACTACCGGCACATCAAGAATTTTTCCAAGCGCACCAAACTGTCGAAGGAAACCTACGAGCAGGTCGTGGCGCGCTGGAATGAGCTCGGCTTCTCCGGCAAGCCGCCGGTGCACACGGTGTTCGAGGACGCCGCGCCGGGAAGCAAGGTGGAGTAGCTTGCTCCTCCTTCTCCCCGCACGCGGGGAGAAGGAGTCGCGAGCGGCATACGGTTGACCAGAATGACATTCGGCACGGTCTTAAGAACGATTGCCGCCGTGATGCTCGCCGCTACGTTTGCGGTGTCCGCGGCTGCGCAGGACACGGCGGAAGCACCTGCTCCGGCCGACGCGTTTCCGAAACCGGATCGTCCGGTTGCCGACATCATCAGCCCGATTTGGCACGATGAAAAGGAACGCGACGCTGCCGGCGAGCCGCAGCAGCTTATTCGTCTTTTAGGCATCAAGCCGGGAATGACCGTTGCCGATATCGGCGCCGGTAGCGGCTATTACGTCGTGCGCCTTTCGCCGATCGTCGGTGCCGGCGGCCGCGTCATCGCCGAAGATGTGAAGCCGGAATATCTGCAGAGCCTGCGACAGCGCGTGAACGCCCTCGGATTACAAAACGTCGACATCGTTGCCGGTGAGCCGCACGACCCGAAGCTGCCGGCGCGTGCGCTCGACCTCGCGATTCTGGTGCACATGTATCACGAAATCGCGCAGCCCTACGCCTTGCTCTATAATCTCGTGCCCGCGCTCAAACCTGACGCGCGGGTCGGCATCGTCGACGCCTTCGCGCCGACGCCCGAGCACGGCACGCCGCCCGAGCTGCTGCGCTGCGAGCTCGAGGCCGTCGGATATCGCGAGACGGCCGTTAACCGGCTGACCGGCAGTGACGCTTATCTCGCGGTCTTTTCGCCGCCTTCCGTCGCCAGCCGTCCGCCGCCGGAAAACATCGTCACCTGCAAGGCGCAATAGCCCGCCCCGTAGCCCGGATTGAGCGTCAGCGAAATCCGGGAGCGGCGTTCAAGCGGCCCTGTCCTTCCCGGGTTTCGCGTTGCTCAAGGCGGGCTACATTCTTGTTTTTCATATTGTCGTAAGCGCGCCGCAGGCAGCGCTTGAGCACCGCAAGCTCCTGCGCCGTCATGCCGGCAATCGCCGCGGCTTCGTAGTCGCGCGCGATCGGAATGAGGCGCGCCACCAGCGTCTGACCCTTTGGCGAAAGCTTGACCACGACCTCGCGATTGCTGTTGGCCGATCGGGTGCGCGTCGCGTGGCCCATGCGCACCAGGCGGGTCACCAGCCGCGACAAGGTCGAGGCTTCGATGCTGGTCAGATCGGCAAGGTCGGTCTGGCGCTGGCCGCCATTGCTCGCCAATACCGCGAGCACGCGCCACTCCGCGATGCTCAGGCCGTGACGCGAAAGCGCTTCCGCGCCGAACTGCTCGGCAATGATGGTGCCGACCCGGTTGGCCAGATAGGGCAGGTAATCGCCGAGATCGAGCTTGGACGGGTGCTTTGCCACGGGCCAACTGCGCCTTGATTATTGCATTTACAACAGTTGCATTATCATCTATTCTCCGTCCCGTGGCAATGAAAATATAGGTCGTGGGAGGTCTCAAATGGAGTTCGGATATTTCACGCTGAGCGACAACCACTACGAAAACAACGACCGCTCCTCAAATCAGTTCGTCGCCGATATCACCGCGGAAGCGCTCTATGCCGACAAACTCGGCATGCATTCGGCCTGGATCGGCGAGCATCATTTCAATTCGCTCGGCGTGCTGTCGTGCCCGGACCTGGTGCTGGCCTATGTGGCCGCCAATACCAAGCGCATCCGGCTCGCGCCCGCGGTGACGGTGACGCCGCTGCATCATCCCATTCGCGTCGCCGAGCAATGGGCGACGCTCGATTTGTTGTCCAACGGCCGGGTCGATTTCGCCGCCGGCCGCGGCTACGACCGGCGCGAATATGAGCCGTTCCATGTGTCGTTCGACGACAACCAGGGCATTTTCGAGGAGGGCCTCGAGCTCATTCGCCGCTTGTGGGAAGCCGACGACCGCATCTCCCATCACGGCAAGCATTATTCGTTCGACGACGTGCGCATCACGCCGAAGCCGGTGCAGCGCCCGCTGCCGACCTATGTCGGCTCGTTCTCAAAGCCTTCGATCGAGCTTGCGGCGCGGCTCGGCTGCGGGCTGATCGTGGCGCCGTTCGCGGCGGCCATGAGCTATGGCGGCCTGAAGCAGGTCGCCGACCTCTATCATGAGACCTGCGCAAAACTCGGCAAGAAGCCGCAGCGGTTAATGTGCAGCTATTTCACCCATTTCGCCGACACCAAGGCGCAGGAGGACGTGCAGCGGGCGCGCCAGATCCGCTACTACAAGGAATGCGTGATCCCGGCGCTGCCGGGCGATCCGAAAACCGCGCCGCCGAGCTACCGTTATTTCGTCGACATGGTCGACCGGCTGGGCAAGGTGAAGCCGGAGGATTTGACGGAAAATTCCGTGCTGATCGGCTCGTCGGCGCGCATCACCGAAATTTTGAAAAAAGTCGAGGCCGCCGGCTTCGACGAGGTGATCCTTTATTTCAACGTCGGCCTGAAGCCGCACAATCAGGTCAAGGACGAGATGGCGCGCTTTATGACCGAAGTCGCGCCCGCTTTTGGCGGCGCGACGAAGGTGAACGCGGCGTAACACCACATCTGTCATGGCCCGCGAAGGCGGGCCATCCAGTACTCACAGTCCATGCCGTTGATGTTAGCGATTACTGGGTCGTCCGCCTTCGCGGACGATGACAGTGAGCGTCACGGCAGCTTCGGCTGATAGGTCAGCGGTGCCGTCGCCGCATCGCCCTTGGCACTGTCCCGCGCCGGCAATTCGCCGGCGGCTTCCAGCACCGGATAGGCGACCGAGCAGATATGCGAGTGGATGCGCTTGAGGTCGCTCAATATGTCGAGGTGCAGCGACGTGGTCTCGAGGCTCTCCGGCCGGCCCTCGCGCAGGCGCTCGAAATGCCGGTCGGCGGCGTCGAGCTCGGCTTTGCGCAGCTCGGCTTTTTCGCGCAACAGCTTCCGCGCCGCTTCGACGTCGCCGGTCATGAAGATGCCGAAGGCCGATTGCAGGCTCTCGACGACGCGCTTGTGGAACGCGGTCAGCTCGGCCGCGCCTTCGGCGGAGAATTGGTAGCGCCGCTTGATCTTCTTGCCCGCCAGCTCGCACAGATTCTTGTCGACGATGTCGCCGATGTGCTCGAGATTGATGGTGAACGACACGATCTCCATGGCGCGGCGGCCCTCGCGCTCGTCGAGCGAGTCGCGGGTGAGTTTTGTGATGTAGAGCTTGATCGCCTCGTTGAGCCGGTCGGCGACGTTGTCCAGGCGCGACACGTCGCTGGCGAGCTTGCGGTCGTTGGCCATCAACGCAGCCATGACCTCGCGCAGCATGGCCTCGACGGTGTCGCCCATGCGCAGCGTCTCGCGCGCCGCATTGGCGAGCGCGAGCGGCGGGTTTTCCAGCGCCGCTTCGTCGAGATAGCGCGGCACGGAAGGGTCCGCCGTCTGTTTCTTTTCCGGCAGCACGCGCACCAAGAGCCAGGCCACGGGATCAAGCAGCCCGATGAAGATCGCGGCGAGCGCCACGTTGAACAGCATGTGGAACTCGGCCGTCATCTTGGCCGCGTCGGGCTGCAGCACCGCCAATTCGCGCGCGATCGGCCCCAGCAACGGCAGCACGATCAGCACGCCGACCAGGCGATTGAGCATGTTGCCGACCGGCAGCCGCCGGCTCGCCGGATCGCCGCGCACGCCGGCTTCGAGCAGCGGATTGATGGCGCTGCCGAGATTGGCGCCGAGCACGAGCGCCAGCGCCGCCGGCTCGGTGACGAATTGCGAATAGGCAAGCGACATCACCAGCAGCACCACCGCGACGCTGGAATGCGCCGCCCAGGTCAGCGCCGCGGCGATGACGACGCAAAGCACCGGATCGGTGGTGACGGCGGCGAGCAACGCCCGCACCGCCGGCGCCTGTTCGGCTGGTGCCAAGGTGTCGAGCAGGATGTGCAGCGCCAAGAGCGTCAGGCCGAGCCCGATGGCGACGCGGCCGAGCGCTTTGGTCAGGCTGCCGTCGCTGGCGCGGAAAGTGACGAGGCCGACGATGAACAGCACCGGCGCGATTGCGGAGATGTTGAACGACAGCAGCTGCACGATCAGCGTGGTGCCGACATTGGCGCCGAGCATGATGGCGAGCGCGGGCACCAAGCTGACGACACCGTCGGCGGCGAGCGAGGCGGTCATCAGCCCGGTCGCCGTGCTCGACTGCAGCAGCGCCGTCAAACCGAGTCCGGCACCGAAGGCACTGAAGCGGTTGCCCAGCGCCTTGCTTAAGGTACGGCGCAGGTCCGGCCCGAACGCGCGCAGCACGCCGCTCAGGACCATGTGCAGGCCCCACAGCAGCAGCGCCACGCCACCCATCAGATCAAGGAGTACGATCGATCCCATTAGGAAAAACTCCCTCGGGCGCAAAACTCCAATTGGCGCATGTAGTCCCGTGCGCCGGCGCGCACAACCCTTAAATGGCTTTGGTGCTGATAGGTTTCCGTGCCGCAGCGCAGCGCGCGGCGGACGCCGATCACGGATCGAGCTCGGTGTCCCAATACAGATAGTCGAGCCAGCTGTCGTGCAGGTAATTCGGCGGAAACAGCCGGCCGTTGCGGTGCAGATGCTGCACCGTGGGCTGGAACGGCGTCTGCGACGGAAACATTCTCGCCTCGTCCGGCGTCAGGTTGCCCTTGCGCAGGTTGCACGGCGAGCAGGCGGCGACGACGTTGCTCCACGTGGTGTGGCCGCCGCGCGAGCGCGGGATCAGGTGATCGAAGGTGAGGTCGTCGCGCGTGCCGCAGAATTGGCAGCAGAAGCGGTCGCGCAGGAACACGTTGAACCGCGTGAAGGCCGGATGGGTCGAGGGCTTCACGTAGGTCTTGAGCGACACCACGCTGGGCAGCTTCATCTCGAAGCTCGGCGAGCGCACCGCGCGGTCGTAATTGGCGACGATGTTGACCCGTTCCAGGAACACCGCCTTGATGGCGTCCTGCCAGGACCACAGCGACAGCGGGTAATAGCTCAGCGGACGGAAATCCGCGTTGAGCACCAGCGCCGGAAACCCCGATGGCGATACATGAGCGTTCAAGACGACGCTCCCACCTCGACTCAATGCCGCACTGCGGCGTTGGGCCATAGTTTATAGGCAGGCGTGACAGGATTGTGAAGCCCGCTCCGGGGCTTACGCCCAATGACGTTTTTCGGCCGCAGCGCCGGTGCGTGTCGCCGTAAAAAACGTGATGTAAAATGATGCTTTACATATGTAAAATTCGATTTTACGCACAGCGCAGACTACCATTGAAGGAGGCAAAAACATGGAGATGAAGAACCCTCCGCATCCCGGTGAGTTGATCGGCGACAATCTTACCGAACTGGGCGTATCGATCAGCGCTGCCGCCAAGGCGCTCGGCATCACGCGCCAGCAGTTGCACAATCTGATTTCCGGCCGCAGCGGCATCAGGCCCGAAATGGCGGTGAAGCTCGAGAAGGCGATCGGCAGCACGGCCGATACGTGGCTGCGGATGCAGATGAATTACGATCTGGCGCAAGTCCGCAAGCGTGAGGCTTCGATCAAGGTCAGTCGACTCGCGCCGGTCTGAACACGACGGCTGATCTTGCAGCGTCGGGCGATTGCACCACGTCATTAAGCGACTGACGTTTTTGGGCTTGCCTCTTACGGCCGGGACATTTCGGTCGCCCCGGCGAGCCGGGCCGCTTCGAGGGCAGGACGGCCGCGGATCAGGTCGGCGGCTTTTTCGGCAATCATGATGATCGGCGCGTTGATATGGGCGCCGACCAGGTCCGGCATCACCGCGCCATCGACCACGCGCAGGCCTTCGGTGCCGAACACGCGCAGCTCCGGGTCGACCACCGCCAGCGGATCGGAGGCCAGCCCCATTTTGCAGGTGCCGAGCGGGTGATGCACGGTGATGGAATTCGTGGCGATATGGGCGTCGAGATCGGCGTCGGACACGGCGCCGTCGCCCGGCGCAATCTCCCGGGTCATGAACGCCTGCATCGGCTTCTCCCGGCAGATGTCGCGCACCATGCGCAGGCCTGCACGCAGGGTCTTGCGATCGGTGTCGGTGGCGAGAAAATTCTGGCGGATGCGTGGCGGCTGGCGCGGATCGGCGGAGAGGAGTTCGACCCGGCCGCGGCTTTCCGGCCGCAGCACCACGGCGCGGCAGGCATAGCTGTCGGCGTAGGGTTTTCGGAACGGCCAGAAATACGGTGCCGCCGTCATCGGCGCGGCGTTGAAAATCAGCTCGACGTCGGGCAGCGCCGCGTCGGGCCGGCTTTTCAGGAACGCCATCTGGCCGTTCGGCAATTCGGTGGCGATACCCTCGCCGCGCCAATAGGCGTTGGCCAGCGCCGGCACGATGCGGTCGAACCGCATCGCCCGGTGCAAGGTGCCCGGCGCCTTGCGCCCATAGGCGACGCTTGCCGAGATGTGATCCTGCAAATTCTTGCCGACGCCCGGCAGCGCCACCTTCACGGCGATATCGTGGGCGCGCAATTCGTCTGGATCGCCGATGCCCGACAGCAGCAAAAGCTGCGGCGAGTTGATGACGCCGCCGCACAGAATCACTTCGCGCTCGGCATGGGCCGTCAGTGTCTCGCCGTGCTGCAAATATTCGACGCCGGCCGCGCGCTTGCCGTCGAAAATCAGCCGCGTCACCAAGGCCTGGATTTCGACATCGAGATTTTTGCGCGCCAGCGCCGGCCGCAGATAAGCGTCGGCAGCACTGCAGCGGCGGCCGTCGCGCACCGTCATCTGCCAGACGCCAAATCCTTCCTGCTGGGCGCCGTTGTAATCGGGCGTGGTCTTGTAGCCCGCGGCCTGTCCGGATGCGGCAAACGCATCGACCAGCGGATCGGAAAACCGCGTCATCTGCGTCGTCAGCGGGCCGTCGCCGCCGCGATAAAAGCTCGATCCGCCCTTCCAGGATTCCTGGCGGCGGAAATACGGCAGCACATGCGCGTAGGACCACGCCGTAAGCCCTGAGGCAGCCCAGCGATCGTAATCGCCGCGATGGCCGCGCGTGTAGGCCATGGCGTTGATCGACGACGAGCCGCCGACGATGCGACCGCGGGCGCATTCGAGGCCGCGGCCGCCGGTCGAGGCTTCGGCTTCGGCGAAATACATCCAGTCGTGCTTGCGCTGGAGCAGCAAGCGCGGCCAGCCGAGCGGGATCTTGATCCAAGGATCGCGGTCCCAGCCGCCGGCCTCGAGCAGCAGCACCCGCTTGCCCTTGTCCTCGCTGAGCCGGTTGGCCAGCACGCAACCGGCCGAGCCGGCGCCGACGATGATGGTGTCGTAGATTTTCGGGTTGGGCATGGCGCCTATCTTATCCGCCCCCGCGATAGCGGGGGAGGGGACATCTTCACCTTCCCCTGGAGGGGGAAGGTCGCCGCGCGAAGCGCGGCGGGATGGGGTGAGAGCGCGCGTAGCGCGCTGCGAATCCCTGCATCGCCGCGCACCCCACCCCGCGCACCTTCGGTGCGCGACCCTCCCCCTGCAGGGGAGGGTGGAAGAACACCGCGCTCTCGCGGCGACCGCATTCAAGTTTGAGAAGCCTGCTGAAAAAATTTGGCGGACGTCGCGCCCCGACTGCGGCAACGCGCCGCGATGTCTGAATTAAGTCACACTCGGAAAGATTCAGAGCGACGACAGTTGACCGCTCGCGGAACCGTCTTCAAGATCGACAACGGTGGTTCCCGCAAGGGATCAAAAGGGAACGCGGTGCGCGTGTTTAGGCACGTCATGCCGCGGCTGCCCCCGCAACTGTGAGCGGTTAGTCTTCGGCCGGCGTTACCACTGGGATGGCAAGATCCTGGGAAGGTGGCCGAAGGCAGCGACCCGCGAGCCAGGACATCTGCCACCAGCAACGGGTCACGCGCGAACGCGTTGGGCGGGGTGTCCTGGCGTAAACGTAAGAGTCCGGTGGTCACGCGGTTGCTGCCTGGGGCGAATGGCAGAGCGCGGGACGGCCAAAATCGCGGGTGACGGGTTACGGTTTCGCCGTTGAGGCGTGGCAATGTTGCCTGTCATCGACAGCGGTCGCACGCGCGACCGTGTTGCGGCTTTGCGTTCTCTCCTCGTCTCCACATCGACTTTGACGGCTATTGCGCTCTTGGCAACAGGCCCCGGCCGCGCGCAAACGCCGCCGCCGCCGGTGCAGGTCGCGCAAAATCAGGGCACGCTGCCTCAGGTCCAAGTCGAGGCGGCGCGCAAGAAGCCGCCGGCGAGGGCCAAAAAACCCGCCGGCCAATTGTCGACGGCCGCCGCGCCGCCGTCGCCCGGAATGGGATCGTCAGCGAGCCAAGGGCTGGCGGGGATTCCCATGACGCCGCTCAACGCCGTCGCCACCAGCGCAAGCCGGTTGGGGCTGCCGGTCATCGAAACACCGGCGTCGGTCGACATCGTCACCAGGCAGACGATGCAGGAGCAGGGCTACCGCACCACCACGGAAACCGCCCAAGGCGCGGTCGGCGTGTTGGCGGGCGACGCCGCCGGCGCGCCGGCCGGCTTTTCGATGCGCGGTTTCACTTTCGGCGAGGTGAACATCCTCTACAACGGCATTTCGACCGGCCCGCAGAGTATCTCATCGCGCTGGATGGACACCGCCGCCCTGGCGCAAGTCGAGTTCCTCAAAGGTCCATCGTCGCTGATGTCCGGGCTCAACGCGATCGGCGGCTCGGTCAATTACGTGAGCCTGCAGCCGACCACGGGACCGATCAAAAACGAGCTCGACCTTTCCATGGATTCCTACGGCTCGCCGCGAACGCATTTCGGCTCCGGCGGCAGCACCACGGTGCAAGGCCTCGATTATCGCTTCGATGCCATCGGCGACAGGCTCAACAGCTTCATCGACGGCGATTTCCGGAATTTGACCGAGCTGTCCGGACAACTGAACTATCACGTGACGAAAAACTTCATGGTGTTCGGCGCCATCGATTACAAAAAGGATTCCGGCCACGCCTATTGGGGCACGCCGCTGGTTCCGACCTCGTTTGCCGGCCCGAATAGCGTAGGCGGTGTGGTCTCCGGCACGGCGATCAATACCTTTCTCGGCAACACCATCGGGCCGGTAACAGTCGATTCGCGCACATTGTCGACCAATTACAACGTGGCCGACAATGCGACCGGCGCCCAGGAGCTGTGGCTGCGCAGCGGTTTCGAGTGGACGCCGCTTAACACGGTGACGGTCAAAGACCAGGGTTATTACTATCAAGCCAAGCGCAACTGGCTCGATGCCGAAACCTATGCCTTCGATGACGGAACGGTCATGGGGGCCTCTCTTGGAACCAACGTCATCGACCGCGATCGTTTCGCCGTCTCGCATAACCAGCACGTGATCGGCAACAACGCCGATCTATCCTGGGATGCGCAATTTTTCGGATTGCAAAATCGCTTTGCTGCGCAACTGCAGATGAGCAGAAACTGGATCACGTTCAAGCAGGACGACAGCGAGCCGTTCCCCGACAATTCGGTCGCCGTCGTCGCTCCCGACCCCGGGCTTTACGGCCCTATTTCGTTCGATATCCGCAACAGCCGGCTCGACACCGTCGCCGGATCGTTCGAGGACCGTCTCAAGCTGACGTCGGCGTTCGCGCTGATCGGCGGCGTGCGGCTCGAGGATTTGACGCTGGCCCGCAACGGCATCAACGCCGACGGCACGATCCCGACCGGCCAGCCGTTCACCAAGAGCTGGCAGCCGGTGTCCTATCGCGCCGCCGCTACTTACGAGCCGATCAAGGACTTGATGTTCTACGGCATGTACGCGACGGCTTACGATCCAGCGGCCGCCGGCATCTTCTCCATCTCGCCCGGCAACTCGTTGCAATTGACCAGTTCGCAAATCTACGAGACCGGCGCCAAGCAGCTGTTCTGGGACGGTAGGGCGGAATGGACCATTGCCGCCTACAACATCCAGCGGCGCAACGTCTACGAAGAAATCGGCCCCGATGTCTTCGCGCTTGCCGGCGAGGTCGAGACCAAAGGCATCGAGGCGGCCGCCGCGGTGCGGCCGATCGACGGCCTGAAGCTTTGGGGCAATATCGCGCTCAACCAGACGCGCTTCGTCAATTTCGACTTCGACAATTTCACCGGCAATACGCCGGCGGACGTCGCGCCGGTCATCGTCAATGCCGGCGCCTCCTATCGCTTCGAGCATTGGCGCTGGCCGGTCGAGATCGGCACGTCGCTGCGCTATGTCGGCAACCGCTATGTGTACGACGATGACGCCACGACGATGCTGGCCTATACCACCGCGGATGCCTACACCTTCGTCGACATTCCCGGCCGGGATCTGGCGCGGCCGGAGCTCGACAAAGTGCGCGTCACGTTCCGCGTGCGCAACCTGACCAACAGAATCTATGCGCAATGGTCCGACCCCGGCTATCCGGACCAGATTCTGCTCGGCGCGCCGCGGACGTATGAGGTTGCGGCTTCGGCGCGGTGGTGAAGCTTAGAAGCGATGCGGCGCGCCTTCGCGCTCCAGGTTATCTGAGTTTAGATGTGCGCGACGGCGTCGAGAAAGCGGCCTTGATCGCATGGACAGCGTCTTGTTCGTGTTGAAGAGCTTGTCAAGGACGGCGCGAAGCGCCGCCGCCTTCGGCGGTCTTCGATCCTTGACAAGCTCTTCAACACGAACCACCGGCAGCCATGCGATCAAGGCTGCGATCCGCTCAGAGTAGACGTATGTTAGTGGTAATCACCGGTTTGCGTTTGCGCGCCGGAAATACTCCCATGCGGACTGGAGCCAGCCGCAAATGTTCCCGCCGGAGCGCATCGTCTGCCTCACCGAAGAGACCGTCGAGACGCTTTATCTCATCGGCGAGGAGCGGCGCATCGTCGGCATTTCCGGCTATACGGTGCGGCCGCCGCGGGCGCGGCGCGAAAAACCGCGGGTCTCGGCGTTCACGTCGGCGGATATTCCGAAGATTCTCGCGCTCAAGCCCGATCTGGTTCTGACCTTCTCCGATCTGCAGGCCGACATCGCGGCCGAATTGATCCGGCGCGGCATCGACGTCCATGCCTTCAATCAACGCAGCATCGCCGAGATTCTCGCCATGATCCGCACGCTCGGCGCCCTGGTCGGCGCCGCGTCACGCGCCGATCGCTTGGCGCAGGACTTGGCCGACGGCGTTGAGCGGGCAAAGGATCGCGCGACGCTGCTGCCGCGGCGGCCCAAAGTCTATTTCGAGGAGTGGGACGAGCCGATGATTGCCGGCATCGGCTGGGTCTCCGAGCTGATCGAGGCCGCCGGCGGCAGCGACATCTTTGCCGACCGCGCCGCCGGCAAATCGGCCAAGGAGCGCATCGTCACCGCCGAGGACGTCATCACGCGCGCCCCCGACATCATCGTCGGCTCGTGGTGCGGCAAGAAATTCCGGCCGGAAAGGGTGATCAAGCGGCCGGGTTTTGACCACGTTCCCGCGGTGCAGCGCGGCGCGCTGCACGAGATCAAATCGCCGCTGATCCTGCAGCCCGGACCCGCCGCCCTGACCGACGGCCTCGCCGCGCTTTCCGCCATCGTCGCCGGCGCCGGCTGACGCGCTGTTTGGTCAATCGATCGTCGCTGCGTTGCCGAAAATTTTAATCAAATGATCGGCCGGCGACGGCTGGCGGCGCGCCCGTCGATGCATCCTTCGCTGCGTGCCGGCATCGTGGTTAACGGCGCGGTTTCGATCACGATAAGAGCGCGGGTTTATGCTTGCGCGGCAACGAAAAATCAATGTGTTGCACTTATGAACGCAAGCGTGCCGATCCGTAAATTTCGTTCGCCGATGGGTGAGGTCATGCTTCGCGATTCGATGCGTCGGTTTTCCCGCGACCGCCGGGGCAACGTTGCCATCATCTTTGCGCTGTCGATGATCCCGTGCGTCTTTTTGATCGGGATGGCGTTGGACTTCACCTCCGCCACGCAGAAACGCGTGCAGCTCAATGCCGCAGCCGACGCCGCAGCCCTTGCCGCGGTGACCCCGTCGATGATGACCCAGACGACCACGGCGGCGAAAACCGCCGCGACCAACGCCTTCAACGCCGTCGCCTCCAATGTGACCAACGCAACCAGCATCACGCCGACCATCTCCGTCAACAGCACCAACGGCGGCCTCACCCGCACCGTCAGCGTGAGTTACACCGCCAACTCGACCAACGCGTTCCCCAATGTCTTGAAGCTGCTCTCCGGAACCAGCCAGACCAATTGGCCGATTTCCGGATCGTCGACGTCGACCTCGACCACGTCGCCGAACATCGACTTCTATCTGCTGCTCGACAATTCGCCGTCGATGAACATCGCGGCGACGTCGGCGGGCATCGCCACGATGGTCGCCAACACCGCGGCACAAGGCGGCTGCGCCTTTGCCTGCCATGAATCCCATCCGTCGTCGGACAATCTCGGCAATCCGAACGGCGAGGACAATTACACGCTCGCCGCCAACCTCGGCGTGACGACACGAATCGAGAACATGGTTGCCGCGACGCAAGCGCTGACGACCACCGCGACCACGGTAGGGTCGGCGAACAACGCGACCTACCGGATGGCGGTCTACACGTTCAACAATTCGGGCACCAGCACGGTGCAAAGCCTGACCTCCAGTTTGACCACGGTGTCGAGTGCCGCCAGCAACATCGACGTGCTGGAGGTCTACGACAACAATTGCCTGACCGTCTCGAACTGCAACAACGACACCGACACCGATTTCAATTCGGCGATGTCGAGCATCAACGGCATCATGCCGGCTCCCGGCAGCGGCGCGGCGGGCAACCCGCCGCAGGAGGTGCTGTTCCTCGTCACCGACGGCGTCGACGACAAGGTGTCGGCGACCTGCTCGGAGACGCTCAGCGGCAACCGTTGCCAGCAGCCGTTCGACACCACGTGGTGCACCACGGTGAAGAACCGCGGCATCCGCATTGCGGTGCTGTACACCGAGTACCTGCCGCTGCCGACCAACGACTGGTACAACACCTGGATCTCGGCGTGGCAGCCGCAAATCGCCGTCAACCTGCAGAGCTGCGCGTCGACCGGGCTTTATTTCTCGATCACCACCAACGGCGACATCACCACCGCCATGCAGGCGCTGTTCGAGCAGGCGGTCGCCACCGCGCGCCTGACGCAGTAACCCCACACCCTCCCCTGCAGGGGGAGGGCCGCCCGCTGAAAGCGGGCGGGGTGGGGAAGTCCGCGGAACTCCCGAAGTTAGAGACGAAGGATTGCACAGCCCCACCTGCCGCGCTTCGCGCGCATAGCCGATGCTCCGCATCGGCGTTCTTAGTAGAAAAGACGGCGGCCGGAGGCCGCCTTTGCTCCCCCTGCAGGGGAGGCTCGGCCGGTATACGCTGCGGCGAAAATTCTGAAAGCCTGCGGCCGTAGGGCCGTTCAAGTGCACGAGCTGAGCGAGATCGTGCTCGCCAGCCGCGGATAGAAATACATGTTCTGGTAGATGTTGAACGTGCCGGTGATCGCGTAGCCCAGCGACGGCGTATAGGGGTAGGTCACTTCGCCATACAGCACCGTGATGCCGGATGTCTGCAGATTGGTCGGCATCGCCAGCTTTTTATTGACCGTATAGGCCGTGCCGTTGAGGGAGCAACTCCACTGCACGACGCCCTTGCCGCTGGCATTGACGGTCAATTCCGTGAGCGTGACGACCACACCCGTGGCCGGATACGGCGACAGCACCGTGGACGTGGCGCCGAGGATGTTCTGCATGGTCGGGCCGTCGAGGGCGACATATTGCGAAGCAAGATCGGTCACGGTGCGGGCGGCGAGCGTGGTCTTGAACTTGATCGAAAGCCCTTCGCCGAGCTCGACGCCGCCGAGATACAAGGTCAGCATGAACGGCAGGATGATCGCGAACTCGACCGCCGATACGCCATCGCGATCGCGCGCGAAACGGCGCAGAAAAGTGTGCAGGGACACGGTGGATGCAATCGCCATCAGTAGGGCTCGCTCTTGAAGACCGCGGTCGACACCAGGAGCCGATTGCCGTTGGTCAGGTTCGACAAATTCATGCTGAGCGGGCCGAGCACGACCGGCCATTGATACATGACCTGGACCACGACGATGTCGCCCGGATTGCCGGTGTTGTAGCTCCAGGTATTGGCCACGGTGCCGTTCGGATTGAACGTCACCGTCGGCGACGACGTGCTGGCCGAGGCAAAATCGGCGTAGTTCTGCACGTTGACCATGATGTTGCTGCAGGTGAACAGCGCGCTGACCAGGGCGGACGTGTTCGCGCCGGTGCAGATATAGGTGCCGAAGCCGGACTGGGTGACGCCGCCCTGCTGGGCCTGCCCGGTCATGATGTAGCGGCTGGCTTCTTCGGTGACCTCGTCGAGCACCCGGCTGGCGAAGAACACCAGCGCCGACTGCAGGATGGCGACCAGCAGCGCCAAAAACGGCGCCGCCACCAGCGCGAATTCGACCGCGGTGGCGCCGTTGCGACAGCGCAGAAATGCCCGCGAGGAGGAAAGCCGCGTGGCGCCCCCGGCAGGCTTTTGGGTGACTGCTGGCCACATAGCGCGCGTGCTCCGATAGCCCGCGTCTTAAGCCCAAAGTGCTAGGAAATCGTTACGGGATACAAGGACTTGCGGTTAACGGCCGGCCCGCGCGCCACCCCAGCGGCGGGCCAAAAATTCGCCGCCATGGCGCAGGCCTTCGCCGTCGATGCCATGGCCGATGCCGGGCGACAAATGCCACTCGGCCGGCACGTCGAGGGCGGCCAGCCCCTGGGTCGCCTCGAACAGCGCCTGCGGCGGGATCAGGTCGTCGCGGTCGCCGTGCACCAGCAGCACCGGCGGCCGCGATTTGATTTCGGCGGCAAAAGCCTCAGCATCGACGTCCGGCGGCAGCACCAGGAGGCCGGAATAGCCGACGATGGCCGCCGGCGCCGTGGCGCGGCGCAAGCCGACATGCAGCGCCATCATCGTGCCTTGGCTGAAGCCGACCAGGGCCAGTGCCGAGGCCGGCAGCTTGTGGCGCGCCAGCTCGGCATCGAGAAAGCGCTCGAGCACCGGCGCTGCCTTGTTGACGCCGACCCAGCGCTCGTTGGGATCGCGAAACGTCAGCGGAAACCATTGCCGGCCGACCGGCGCCTGACCGCACGGCTCCGGCGCGTGCGGCGAGACGAAAGCTGAGTGCGGCAAATACTGCTGCCAGGCGCGACCGATCTCGATGAGGTCGTTGCCGTCGGCGCCGTAGCCGTGCAGGAACACCACGAGCTGCTGCGCGGCTCCCGATTTCGGCGCGAGCCGCGGACCGTCGAGCTCAGCCGCCATGCTTCTTTCCTTTCGGCGCGGGGGATTTTTTCGGCAGGACCGGCGCGCCTTCACGCCCTTTGACGGCGCGATAATAGGTCCATAGCACGCGCGCCGCCACCGCGCGCCACGGCCGCCATGGCTCGGCAAGCGGCATCATCTCTTTCGTCGTCGGCCGTGCCTTGAGCCCGAACGCCAGCCGCGCCGCTTCCTGCAGCGCCAGATCGCCCGCCGGCCAGGCATCGGCGTGGCCGAGGCTGGCCAGAAGATAAATGTCGGCGGTCCACGGCCCGATGCCGTGCACGGCGGTGAGCGCCGCATGCGCGGCTTCGGCATCGATGTCGCCTAGCGTCGCCAGCGCGAGATCGCCGCGGGCGACGGCGCGGGCGATTTCCTTCAACGCGCGGATTTTCGGTCGCGAGAGGCCGATCCGCGCCAGCCGCTCCTTGCGCGCGCGGATGATCGCCTCAGGCGTGACCGGATCGAACGCCGCGGCAAGCCGGCCCCAGATCGCGCTTGCGCTCGCCGTGGACAGCTGTTGCGAGACCACGGTCGAAGCGAGGCCGGCAAAGCCATCGGCGCGTCGCCGCAGCGGCGGGCGGCCCGCTTTCTCGATCAGCGTGGCAAAGCGCGGATCGGCTGTGATGAGCGCGTCGATGCCGCGCTCGAGATCGGCCTCGTCGTGGATGCGATGGTCAGACATCAGCGATCACTGATTGCCGACTTCTGATGCTCACAAACTTACCCAGCCTGCGGGCGGCTTATTGCCGGGATGCAGCGTGCCGCAATTGCGGCACTTGCGGGCGCCTTCGTCGGCGTCGAAAGCGGCGTAGAGCGGCGGCAAGTCCTTCACCACGTGCTCGACCTGGACTTCGATTCTGTGCACCAGCTCGCCGCAGGCGAAGCAGTACCAGTTGAAGCCGTCGAGCTTGCCCGGCCGTGCCGCCTCGACCACGAGACCGACAGAATTTTCCTGCGGTCGTTGCGGCGAATGCGGCACGTGTGCCGGCAACAGGAACACTTCGCCCTCGCGGATCGGCACGTCGTAGATTCTGCCGTCGCCGTCGTCATGGACCTTGAGCAGCATGTCGCCTTTGAGCTGATAAAAGAACTCCTCGACCGGATCGTCGTGAAAATCGGTGCGCGCATTTGGGCCGCCGATCACCTGCACCGTCATGGCGCCATCCTCAAAAACCTTCTTATTGCCGACCGGCGGCTTGAGCAGATGCTGATTCGCGCCGATCCATTTTTGGAAATCGAACGGCTGCAATTTCCACGGCGCCATCGCTGTCTCCCTGGCCGGCTGCGCTCGGGCTGCCTTGTTCTTGCCGGTCGGGCGGCATCTTGCAATGTTTCAACGGCTAATTCACGCCCAATCGGCAACGCGCCGTTGACCGGGGAGTGTCATTCGGCGGAGCATGGTGACCGTGAACACCTATACCCAGAACACCTACACCCATGTCTTCCGCTTCGCGCCGAGCCCGAACGGCTATCTGCATCTCGGCCATGCCTATTCGGCCTTGCTCAATTACGATTTGGCGCGCGAGACCGGCGGCCGGTTGCTGCTGCGCATCGAGGATATCGACACGCCGCGCTCGCGGCCGGAATTCGAAGCGGCGATCTACGAGGATCTGGAGTGGCTCGGCATTTCCTGGCAAGAGCCGGTGCGCCGCCAGAGCGAGCATTTCGCCGATTACGAATCGGCCCTCGTCAAGCTCAACGCGCAGGGGCTGCTCTATCCGAGCTTTGAGAGCCGCAGCGAGATCGCCGGCCTGGTCGCCGAGCGCGACCGCTACGGCCGCTGGCCGCGCGATCCCGACGGCGTGCCGCTTTATCCGGGCCGCGCCCGCAAATTGCCGGCGGCCGAGCGCAAGCGCCGCGTCGACGCCGGCGAGGCTTATGCTTTGCGGCTCGCCATCGACGCGGCGGTGGCGCAGGCCGGGGTGCTGACCTGGACCGAAGCCGGCTCCGGGCCGCACGGCCAGACCGGGACCGTCACCGCGGCGCCCTTGATGTGGGGCGACGTCATCGTCGCGCGCAAGGAAATCCCGACCAGCTATCACCTCGCCGTCACGCTCGACGACGCCCTGCAGGGCGTCAGCGACGTGGTGCGCGGCCAGGATTTGTTCTGGTCGACCAGCACCCATCGCCTGTTGCAGGCGTTGCTCGGCCTGCCGGAGCCGGTCTATCACCACCACCGGCTCATTCTCGACGAAGGCGGCCGCAAGCTGTCGAAATCGACCTTGGCCAAGAGCCTGCGCGACTTGCGCGCCGATGGCGCCACCGCGCAGGACGTCCGGCGCATGGTCGGGCTCGGCCGCTAGCGCATGATCTTGGATAAGCCGGTCTGTGCTTGTTTTGTTTGGTCCGCCGCCGTGGCATGCTGAGCGCGGCGCCTGGGGGCTGCTGCCATAGTGCGAACGAAGCCTAAGAAAAAGTCCGCTGCAAAGCGCTCGCGACGCCGATCGCGACGCGTCCCGGTGAGGCGTACGACCGAAGCCGCGCTCGCCGCGTTCGCGCACGACATCCGCACGTCGCTCACCGGCATCCTGGCGCTCGGCGAATTGCTGGCAAGCTCCAATCTCGGCGAGCGCGAGCGGCGCTGGGCGGCGGGCATCAAGACCAGCGCCGAACATCTCGCCGCGCTGACGACACTGGCCATCGACGCCGCCAAGATCGAGAGCACCAAGGCCGAGGCCGGCGCGCTGACGCTGCAGCACCAGGCGTTCCGGCCGCGGCGCCTGATCGAAGCGCTGGCGGAAATGCTTGCGGCGCGGGCGGAGGCCAAAGGCCTCACCGTCGATGTGACCGTGGCCGCCGAGCTGCCCGAAATGCTGGTCGGCGACGCGGTGCGGCTGCGCGCGGCGATCGAGAACCTGATCGACAACGGGGTGAAATTCACCGAGCGCGGTGCGGTGCGTCTCGACGTGCAGGCGTCGCACTCCGGACGCGGAAAAATAAAGCTCGTCTTCACCGTCAGCGACAGCGGCATCGGGCTCACCCGCGCCGAGATCAAGCGGCTGTTCCGTCCGTTCACCCAAGCCAATGCGGAGATCGCGCGGCGCTATGGCGGCTCGGGCCTCGGGCTTGCCGTAGTCAAATCGCTTGCCAAGCTGATGGGCGGCGACCTCACCGTCACCAGCACGCCCGGCGCCGGCGCATCGTTCCGTCTCGCCATCGTGCTGCCGGTCGCGGCCGCCGACACGTCGGGCACGACACGGGCGCAACAGACAAAAACGCCAGCACGCCGTCTCGCGGTTCTCTGCGCCGAGGACAACCCCTACGGCCGCGTCATCCTCAACACCATCCTCACCGAGCTCGGCCATCGCGCCGATTTTGTCGCCTCGGGCGAAGAAGCGGTCGAAGCGGTCAAGCGCGGCTACGACGTGGTGCTGATGGACGTGACGCTGCCGGGCATCGACGGCCTGGAAGCAACCCGCCGTATCCGCGCGCTGGCCGACGCCGCGGGCCGTACGCCGATCGTCGGCATTTCCGGCCGCACGGACACGGGCGACGAGGACGCCGCACGCGCGGCCGGCATGGAGTCCTATTTGCGCAAGCCAATTAGCCCGAGCGCGCTGAGCGAGGCAATCGCGAGAGTGGTGCCAGCATAGACGAAAAAGTCCTAGAAATTTTCGTCATATACGTATAGTATACGTATATGACAAAGAAGCTTACGATTACTGTTTCCGACGAAGTCTATAAAGGCCTCCATAAGCGCGTCGGCCGGCGCAAAATAAGCCGGTTCATTGATGAGATCGCGCGCGAGCGACTCGCCGATCGAAATTCGCCGGAATATTGGTTGGGTGCATCGGAGCGCGAGCTAGCAGACGCGTACGCAGAGCAGGCCGCCTACGAAGCAACGCACTCGGTAGAAATGAAAACAGAAGACGAGGCGTGGCTCAACGGCTTGATCGGCGATGCATTACGCACGGACGAATCCGATGCGAAAGGGTGAGGTCTGGTGGGTCGATTTCGATCCGTCTATTGGTGGCGAAATTCAGAAGATGCGGCCCGCCGTCATCGTCTCAAACGACGTTGCCAATGCGCGTTTGAACCGCGTGCAAGTAGTGCCTTTGACTACCAATGTAGAGCGTGTGTTTCCGGGCGAAGCAATCGTCCGGTTTCGCGATGAGGCACGTAAAGCAATGGCCAATCAGATCATGACTGCCGCCAAGGAACGGTTCGGCCGTCGAATCGGCGATCTTAATCGGGCTGAGATGGTCAGAATCGAAAGCGCGATATTGGTGCAGCTTGGTCTGAATCATCGGACCGAACAACGGGGCCGATAGTCTCATTTGTGCGGTGCTGATCGTTCCACGATCCGGACCAGATCGCTCATGATCCGGTTCAGCTCGAAATCCTTCGGCGTATAGACCTCGGCGACGCCGGCGCTTTTCAAGACGCTCGCGTCCTGGGGCGGGATGATGCCGCCGACGACGACCGGAACGTCGTCGAGGCCGGCTTCTTTCATGCGGGCGACGACGTCTTGCACGAGCGGCATATGCGAGCCGGACAGGATCGACAGGCCGACCACGTGCACGCGTTTTTCCGCCGCCGCCGTGACGATGGCTTCTGCCGTAAGGCGGATGCCGTCATAGACCACCTCCATGCCGGCGTCGCGGGCGCGGGCGGCGATCTGTTCGGCGCCGTTGGAATGGCCGTCGAGTCCGGGCTTGCCGACCAGAAATTTCAAGCGCCGGCCGAGTTTCTTCGACACGCGATCGACCTCGGCGCGGATATCGTCGAGGCCTTCGGCGTCGTTGCGCATGGCGGTGCCGACGCCGGTCGGCGCGCGGTATTCGCCGAACGCGGCGCGCAGCGCAAAGCCCCATTCGCCGGTGGTGACGCCGGCTTTGGCGCAGGCGATCGACGGCGGCATGATGTTGCCGCCGGTTTTCGCCGCCTTGCGTAAAGCGTCGAGCGCCGCGGCGACCGCCTTGGCGTCGCGCGCGTCGCGCCAGGCGGCGAGCCGCTCGATCTGCCCGGCCTCCGCTTCGGGCGACACCGTGACGACGGCTTCGGCGGCATCGGCCAGCGGCGACGCCTCGGTCTCGACGAAGCGGTTGACGCCGACCACGATCTGCTCGCCGCGCTCGATGGCCTCGACCCGGCGCGAATTGGATTCGACGAGCTGCTGCTTGAGATAGCCCTGTTCGACCGCGGCCACGGTGCCGCCCATTTTTTCGATCTGGGCCAATTCCTCTTTCGCCGCCTGTTTGAGCTCGGCGACCTTGGCGGCGATGGCCGGCGAGCCTTCGAACACGTCGCCGTATTCCAACAAGTCGGTCTCGTAGGCGAGGATCTGCTGCATGCGCAGCGACCATTGCTGATCCCACGGCCGCGGCAGACCGAGCGCCTCGTTCCACGCGGGAAGCTGCACAGCACGCGCGCGCGCCCCTTTCGACAAGGTGACGGCGAGCATCTCGATCAAAATGCGCGCGACGTTATTTTCTGGTTGCTGTTCCGTCAGCCCGAGCGAGTTGACCTGCACGCCGTAGCGGAACAGCCGCTGCTTGGCGTTGGTGACGCCATAGCGCTCGCGGGTGATCTCGTCCCACAATTCGGTAAAGGCGCGCAGCTTGCAGACTTCGGTGACGAAGCGCAGCCCGGCATTGACGAAGAACGAGATGCGCCCGACGACTTCGCCGAATTCCTCCGGCGCGCACTGGCCCGACGCCTTGACCGCGTCGAGCACGCCGATGGCGGTGGCGAGCGCGAAGGCAAGCTCCTGCACCGGCGTCGCACCGGCCTCCTGCAGGTGATAGGAGCACACGTTCATCGGATTCCATTTCGGCATGTCCTTGGTCGTGAACAAAATCACGTCCTTGGTCAGCCGCATCGACGGCGCCGGGGGAAACACGTAAGTGCCGCGTGAAAGGTATTCCTTGATGATGTCGTTCTGCGTCGTGCCTTGCAGACTTTTCCGCGGCACGCCTTGCTCGTCGGCGAGCGCGACATAGAGCGCCAAGAGCCAGGCGGCGGTGGCGTTGATGGTCATCGACGTGTTCATCTCGTGAAGCGGGATGCCGTCGAACAGCATGCGCATGTCGCCGATATGCGAGACCGGCACGCCGACCTTGCCGACTTCGCCTTTGGCCAACGGGTGATCGCTGTCGTAGCCGGTCTGGGTCGGCAGATCGAAGGCGACCGACAGGCCGGTCTGGCCCTTGCTCAAATTCTTGCGATACAGCGCGTTCGACGCCGCGGCGGTCGAATGCCCCGCATAGGTGCGGAAAATCCAAGGTTTGTCGCGTAAAGCTTTGTCGCGCATCGGCCTTGCACGTCGTCAGGCGGCACACTGTGACGCGGATTTTGCTGCAATGCAACATTAACGATGACCGCGCTTCACACCCAATTTTAACCGTCGCGATTCGCGCAGCCTTAACCGCTGCCACGCCACAGTCGCGGCCATGCAAGCGCAACAGCCCACGACAGCGCCGGACGTGGAGGCCGCGTGGCGGTTCCTCCTGGTCAATTGGATTTTCGTAGGCGCCATGGGGATCGTGCTGGCGCTGAGCCTGGCGTTGACCAATTTTTCGCTCGAGCTGACCGGGCTTGCCATCGCGGTCGGCTATGTCGGGCTCTACGCCGGCTTCGCCCACGCCAATGCGTGCTCGCCGAAGCGGCGCGATCCGCAGGTGATGTTCGTGCTCGGCGGCACGGCGCAGATTGTGTTGATCACCGCGGTCATGACGCCGCTGACCTACGTGGCGGCGTCGGCCAATCTGCCGATGCAGGATGCCAATCTCTTGGCCATCGACCGGGCGCTCGGTTTCGACTGGGGCGCCTATGTGCGTTACGTCGACGATCATCCGGCGCTCGCGGCCTGGCTGAACTACGGTTACACCATGATCCGCTGGCCGATTTTCGCCATTCCGGTCGTGCTGGCGGCGACGCACCGCTATCATCGCATCGAGGAATTCACCTTCGCCTTCGGCCTCGCCTTGATCGTGACCACGATCATTTCCGGCCTGGTGCCGGCGATCGGCGTGTTTCAACAGATCGGGCTCGACCCGATCAGCGTCAAGAACCTCAATCTGCAGCCCTATCTCGACCAGCTGCGCGATTTGCCGCCGACCCGCGACGGCGCCTTGCGCCATCTCGATCTCTTCGGGCTCGGCGGCATCGTGACCTTTCCGAGCTTCCATGCCGCCTCGGGCGTGCTCTATGCCTGGGCGCTGTGGCCGGTGCGCTGGATGCGGCCGATCGTGGTGTTGGCCTTCACCGCCATGCTGGCGGCGACGCCGATCAACGGCGGGCACTATTTCATCGACATCATCGCCGGCACTGCGATTGCGGTATTGGCGATCGTCGCGGCGCGGCGCGCCGGACGCGTCATCGCCAAGTGGCAAGTCCGCATTGCCGACGGCGAACTGATTCCTGTCGCGGTGCCGGCGGAATAAAGCTCACCGCATCGCCGCCGACGCCGGCCGCGCTTCGACAAAAGCGCGATGCACGATCAGGCCCATGACGATCACGACCGCGGCGAGGCCGACATTGGTCTTCACGTAAGGGTAGATCAGGATCAGCACGCCGGCTGTGGCGAGTGCGGCGATCTCGATGCGGCCTAAAAATTCGCGCGCTAACGCAAATCGCAACAGAAACGCCACCGCGACGGCGAGCACGACCAGGTCGTACATGAACAGATAAGGCGTCGCCAGCAGCGCGCCGGCGGCGAGCGCCGCCGCTTTGAGGTCGAAGGCAGCGCGGCTCTGCCACAGCCAAGCCAGTCCGACGGCGAGTGCGAGCGACACGATGCCTTGAACGGTCCAGGCCAGCGGTTCGCTGCCGCCATGGGCGCGCACAAGCGCGAATACGCTTTGCAGCCGGTACCAATCCAGCGCGCTTTGGTCGATCAAGGCGTGGCTCGAAAGCGGTGCCCAGTGCACGAAGGCCTCCCAGCTGGCGTTGCCGAAGACGAGCCACGACAGCGCCGCGAGCGCGATCGCCGTGAGCGCGGCGACCGCGATGGTCAGCCAGCGCCGGTCGGCGATCAGCACGATGGGAAACAACACACCGAATTGCGGCTTGTAGGTGAGGAGCCCGAGACAGATCCCGGCCAGCACCGGCTGCCGTTCCAGCAGACCGAGCGTGCCGCCGATCAGTGCCGCGGTGAGGAAGCCGTTCTGCCCGGCGGTGACGTTCCAGATCGCGGCGGGAAAACCCAGCGCGAACAGAACCCCGGTGCGAAGCCCGAGAATGCCGGCGATTGCCGCGACGTAAGCGGCGAGCGTCGTCACCAGCCAGACGATAGCCGCGACCAGATACGGCAGCGTCGCCAGCGCCGCGGCAAAGAAAAACGCCGGCGGCGGATAGTGCCAGCCGTAATAGCCGTCGAAATCGTAGCCGACGGCGCGCACTTCGGTGGCGCGGTGCAAGGTCCAGTCGTAGGCGGCCGGAGCCGCGCCGTTGAGCGCGAGCCGGCCGGCCGCCCAGACATTGACGAAATCATTGGCGATCGGCCGGCCCTGCGGGTCGGTCAAAAAATGGCCTTGCAGGTAGCTGCCGCCGAGAACGATCAGATAGCCGAGCGCCAACGTCAGTCCGATCAACTTGATCGTCCGCTGTGGCGAGAGCTGCGCGGCGCTCGGCGCGATTTTTTCGTTCTCCCGGCTAACCGCTACTTCAGGCTCGTTTGATCAGCTTGACGATGAGGAGAAGGATCACCGCGCCGATGAAGGCGTCGATGACGGCGGCGATGAAGCCGGTGCCGATCACGATGCCGAGCCGCGGCAGCAACCAGCCGGCGATCACGGCGCCGACGATACCGACGATGATGTCGCCGATCAGTCCGAAGCCGCCGCCCTTGACGACCAGGCCCGCAAGCCAGCCGGCAATCGCGCCGACGATCAGCCAAATAATGATGCTCTGAAGATCCATGGTGTTTTCCCCGTTTCCCTGTCCCGGCAAGGGCCGGACTTTCACGTGCGTGACGCACCCTACGCAGTCTGTGCTGCGTCACCATGACCATAGGGTTTTGCCGCCAACCTGTCAGCGCCGGAAGCGCTTTTTGTCGGTGTTATG
Organism: uncultured Alphaproteobacteria bacterium; assembly: GCA_963756245.1. Lineage (GTDB taxonomy): Bacteria > Pseudomonadota > Alphaproteobacteria > Rhizobiales > Xanthobacteraceae > BOG-931. The sequence continues at coordinate 76,541 of CAVWOI010000022.1, read as the reverse complement.
CCCATCAGGTAATTGTTGCACTGCAGCATAAAGTGCGGCACACTGCCTGCGATCACCGTCGCGGCATGTGCGCCGCAAAAACGGTTGAGACGGAGCCCAGCATGGCCGTCGCGCAGAAAAAACCGTCCGCCGCACCGCTCAAGGACCTTTACGACATCGGCGAGATTCCGCCGCTCGGCCACGTGCCGGCGACCATGCACGCCTGGGCGATCCGCAAGGAGCGCCACGGTCCGCCGGAACAGGCGATGCAGAGCGAGGTGGTGCCGACCTGGCCGATCGCCGAGGACGAGGTGCTGGTCTATGTCATGGCCGGCGGCGTCAACTACAACGGCGTGTGGGCGGGCTTAGGCATTCCGGTGTCGCCGTTCGACGGCCACAAGCATCCGTTCCATATCGCCGGCTCCGACGCCTCCGGCATCGTCTGGGCGGTCGGTTCCAAGGTGAAACGCTGGAACGTCGGCGACGAAGTCATCATTCACTGCAATCAGGACGACGGCGACGACGAGGAGTGCAACGGCGGCGATCCGCTGTTGTCGCCGTCGCAGCGCATCTGGGGCTACGAGACGCCTGACGGCTCGTTCGCGCAATTCTGCCGCGTGCAGTCGCGCCAGCTGATGCGCAAGCCGCCGCATCTGAGCTGGGAAGAATCCGCCTGCTATACGCTCACGCTCGCGACTGCCTATCGCATGCTGTTCGGCCATGCGCCGCACATCCTAAAACCCAGCGACAATGTGCTGGTCTGGGGCGCCTCCGGCGGGCTCGGTGTGTTCGGCGTGCAGCTGGTCGCGGCGTCCGGCGCCAATGCCATCGGCATCGTGTCCGATCCGTCGAAGGTCCAATACGTCATGGAACTGGGCGCCAAGGGCGTCATCAACCGCAACGATTTCAAATGCTGGGGCGCGATGCCGAAAGTCGGCACGCCCGAATACGACACCTGGGTGAAAGAGGCCCGGCGCTTCGGCAAGGCGATCTGGGACATCACCGGCAAGCGCGACGTCGACATCGTGTTCGAGCACCCCGGCGAAGCGACGTTCCCGGTGTCGTGCCTGGTGGTCAAGCGCGGCGGCATGGTGGTGTTCTGCGCCGGCACCTCGGGCTACAACATCACCTTCGACGCCCGCTACGTCTGGATGCGGCAGAAGCGCATTCAGGGCTCGCACTTTGCGCACTTGAAACAAGCCAGCGCCGCCAACCAGTTCGTGCTCGACCAGCGTATCGATCCGTGCATGAGCGACGTGTTCCCGTGGGAGAAAATCCCCTACGCCCACGAACTGATGCGCACCAACCGCCACAAGCCCGGCAACATGGCGGTGCTGGTCAACGCCCCGCGCCCGGGCTTGCGGAATTTAGAGGATGTGATCGAGGCGGCAGGCGGTTAAGTGCTTCTCACTCCCCTGCAGGGGGCGGGTCCGTCGCAGCAGCTCGCGAAGCGAGCGTAGGCGGGGTCGAGGGCGTGGAACCGAGCACTGCCCCACCCGACTGCCTTCGGCAGGCTCGTCCTCTGCAGGGGGCAGGGTGACAGGATGCATCGCGGCCTGCGATCCGCTACAACACATTGATCGGGGAACGGGGCCAGCATGCAGTCGAGTCAATCGCGGACCGAGGCTTTGAGCGCGCGCAAGCGTTTCCGCGTGATCCTGGTGAAACCGTCGCATTATGACGACGACGGCTATGTCATCCGTTGGTTCCGCTCGCCGATGCCGGCGAATTCGCTGGCGACGGTGTACGGCCTGGTCGACGATTGTGCGCAGCGCCAGGTGCTCGGGCCCGACATCGACATCGACATCGTCGCCATCGACGAGACCAATACCCGGGTGCGCGTCGAGCGCATCATCGCCGAGATGCGCGCCAACGGTAATTTCGGCTTTGTCGGCCTGGTCGGCGTGCAGTCGAACCAATATCCGCGCTCGCTGCATATCGCCAAACCGTTGCGCGAGGCCGGCATCGCGGTGATCATCGGCGGCTTCCACGTTTCCGGCATGCTGGCGATGTTCCCGGACGTGATGGCGGATTTGCAGGAAGCCCTCGACATGGGCATCACCTTGTTCGCCGGCGAAGCAGAAGGCCGCATGGACGAGGTGATGCGCGATGCCTCAGCCGGCGCGCTAAAACCGCTCTACAATTACATCAACGACCTGCCCGCGCTCGAAGAGGCGGTGACGCCGTTCCTGCCCGGCAATTCGGTGCGCAAGACGATCGGTAACGTCACCACCTTCGACGCCGGCCGCGGCTGCCCGTTCCAATGCTCGTTCTGCACCATCATCAATGTCCAGGGCCGCAAGTCGCGGCGCCGCAGCCCCGACGACGTCGAGCGCATTCTGCGCAAGAATTTCGAACACGGCATCGATAGGTTCTTTATTACCGACGACAATTTCGCCCGCAACAAGGACTGGGAGCCGATCTTCGACCGCATCATCAAGCTGCGCGAGGAAGACGGCATGGACGTGCGCTTCTTGATCCAGGTCGACACGCTCTGCCACAAAATCCCGAATTTCGTCGCCAAGGCCAAACGCGCCGGCGTCACCCGCATTTTCATCGGGCTCGAGAACATCAACCCGGACAATCTGCTCGCCGCCAAGAAGCGGCAGAACAAGATCACCGAATACCGCAACATGCTGTTGGCCTGGAAAGAGGTCGGCATCTGGACCTATGCCGGCTATATCCTCGGCTTTCCCAACGACACGCCGGAATCGGCGCGGCGCGACATCGAGATCATCAAGAAGGAAATGCCGCTCGACGTGCTGGAGTTCTTCTTCCTCACCCCGTTGCCGGGCTCCGAGGATCACAAGGTGCTGTGGACGAAGGGCGCAGCCCTCGATCCCGACCTCAACAAATACGATCTCGAGCACGCGCTCACCCCGCACGCGCATATGAGCAAGGCGGAGTGGGAACAGCTTTATCGCGATTCCTGGACGATCTATTACACGCCCGAACACATCGAGACGATTTTGCGTCGCGCCCAGGCCTACGGCATCAACATCCTGCGCCTGGCGCAGATCATTCTGTGGTTCGCGCAATCGCTGACCATCGAGAAGGTGCATCCGCTGCAGGGCGGTTTCGTGCGCTTGAAAGCGCGTCACGAGCGCCGCCCCGAACTGCCGCTCGAGCCGGCGCTGACATTCTATCCGGCGCTGGTCTGGGAGATGCTGGTCAAGCACGTCCGCGTGGCCAAGGCGGCGTGGGGCATTTTCCGCATCTACCGCAAGGTCGCAAAATCCAAAGACGTGCCGTACAGCGACCAGGCCATGCAGCCGGTGAGCGAGGACGACACCTCGACCCTCGAGCTCTTCACCCACAACAAGTCCGCGCGCGACGCGGTCGACCACGCCCGCAAGGTCAAGACGCTGACCGGCGGCGCGGTCGCCGAAACCGCGGCCTGATCTTCCTCCTTCCCCATGGGGAGAGGGGGCTCGCCGCGAAAGCTCAATGGCACAGCGATGCCACACGGGCATCTCAGGATAGCGGCAGTTCCGAGCCTTCCCGGCGCCAGCGCGCGATCGCGGCGTTGAGCTCGCCGCCGTAGATGAAAATCAGCGCGATAAAATAAAGAAACACCAGCGCCATCATCGCCGAGGCGAGACCCGCATAATAGGTGACGTAGGTGTAGGAGAAACTGGACAGGTAGCGGCCGAACACGAAGCCGCAAGTCATCCACATCACGAGCGTCGCGACGATGCCGGGCCACACCTCGGCGAACTGCCGCCGCCCCGCCGGCAGCCACATGTGCAGGATCAAAAGCGACGTGACCAGCAAAACGGTCGCGACCACGAAGCGGCCGATGTTGAAATGGCTTTCGACCTCGGCGAGCCAGGGCATGTAGGCCAGCGCGGTGCGAAACATCAGCGGGCCGAGCACCACCAGGAACGACAGCGCCAATAAGCCGACCGCGGCGACCAGCACATAGCCGATGGATTCCAGCCGCAACAGCCACCACGGCCGCGGATCGCTGAGCCCATAGGCGCGGTTGAGCCCGATGCGCAGGCTTTCGACGCCGCTGGAAGCGAAATAGATGGCGAACACGGCGCCGATGGTGAGCACGCCGCCGCGCGCCGTGGTCAGCACGTCGCGAATATTGCCGACGATCTGGCTGGAGACGGCGCGGGGCCAGGCTTCGATGATGATGCGCGCCACCTCGGCGGCGAGATTCTCCGAGCTGATGAAGCCCGCGATCGCGGTGACCAGGATCAGAAACGGGAACATCGACATCAGCACCGAGAGCGCGATGTGGCTCGCAATCGCCCAGCCGTCGTCGGCACTGAAGCGATAGAAGGCGTCCATGGCGACGCGGTAGGCGAGGGCGATCAGGTGCAAGCGAGGCGGTCTCCGAGGCGGGCGCTATTCATAGCACAGCGCGCATGACGCCCGGCTCTACCACCTTCCCCTGGAGGGGGAAGGTCGCCGCCCGAAGGGCGGCGGGATGGGGTGAAAGCGCGCGTAGCGCGCTGCGACTCCCTGCGCCGCCGCGCACCCCACCCCGCGTCCCTTCGGGCCGCGACCCTCCCCCTGCAGGGGAGGGTGAAAGTTGAGCGAAGCGAAATCCGGGAACGATTGTGGAGCTTAATCGCTGCCCTGGGTTTCGCTGCGCTCAACCCAGGCTACATTTCTAGTTTACGCCGCCTGCACGTCCGCCAAGAACCGCCGCACTTCGCTCTGCAGGCCCGCGGCCTCTATCGCCAGCGCGTCGGCGAGCGCCTTGACGTCGGCGGCGGTTGAGCGGGCGCCGGTACTGGCGCCGGCGACGCGGCTCATGGATTGGGCGCCGGTGCGGGCTTCCACCGAGGCGCGGTTGACGCCTTCGGCGATCGAGGCGACGGCGTTGTTTTGTTCCTCGACCGTGGAGGCGACCGTCACGGCAATCTCCGACATGTCGTCGATGATCGAGGACACCTGCTCGATGGCCTGCGCGGCGTCGGCGGTGGCCGACTGGATGGCGCCGATCTGGGCGGCGACGTCCTCGGTGGCGCGCGCGGTCTGCGCGGCGAGCGATTTCACTTCGGTGGCGACGACCGCAAAGCCGCGGCCGGCTTCGCCGGCGCGCGCCGCCTCGATAGTGGCGTTGAGCGCCAGCAGGTTGGTCTGGCCGGCGATCGACTGGATGAGCCCGATCACCTCGCCGATGCGGTTCGCGGCGGTGCCCAGCTCCGACATGGTGGTGACGGTGCGCTTGGATTCGGCAACCGCGCGGCCGGCGACTTCGGTCGAGCGCGTCGCCTGCAGCGCGATCTCGCCGATCGAAGCGGCCAGCTCCTCGATCGAGCTTGCCACCGTGGTGACATTGACGGCGGCGGTGTTGACGCGATTTTCGGCGTCGCGCGCTTCCGAGGAGACCGCATCGGCGGCGTCGTTGAGCCCGCTGGAGGCGATTTCGAGGGCGCCCGCGGCCTCGCGCAGCCGGGCCAGCGCCTGCTCGACGGAAGCGCGGAAGGTGTCGATCATCGCAGCGATCGACTCGCCGCGTTGCGCGCGCGCGGTATTGGTCTGCGTCTCGACGGCGGACAGGCGCTCGCGCTCGATCATATTGTCGCGGAACACCACCACGGTGCGTGCCATGGCGCCGATTTCGTCATGGGCCCGGGTCGCCGGAATTCGCGTCGCCGTGTCGCCGTCGGCGAGCCGCTTCATCACCTGCGCCAGGCCTTCCAGCGGCCGCGTGATCGAACGGCCGATGCGCCAGCTGAAGCTGATGCCGATCAGCACCACCGCCAAGCCGACCCACAGAATAAAGTTGCGGATGCGCGCGCGCGACGCCGCCAGCGCCGTGCCGGCGTCGCTGGCGCTGTCGCGTGCCGCGGCGATGATCTTGTCGGCTTCCGGCAGCACGGTCTCGGTATCGTGGCCGATCAGCGTCACCAGCGGCTCGATATTGTCGGTCGAGGCCACCCATTGGGCGAAGGCGTAGCTGTAGGTCTTCACTTCCTCGTTGAGCTTCTGCTTCATCGACGGCGCGCCGTCGACCGACTCGAACAGCGCGTTGAAATTCCGCACTTCGTCGAGGAAGTGCTTCTCGGACGTGCGCGAGCGCGTCAACCGGTAGGCGATCTCGTCGCGGCGCATGGTCAAAAGCGACATCAGCATTTTGCGGGCGTCGCCGTCGGCGACCCACGACAGATCCTCGTGGATGATGCGCTCCACCGCGCTGCTCGCGGCGGTGAGCTCGGCGGAGATGCCGTGGCTGTCGTCGTAGCCGAGCGATTTCTGCTCGTTGACCAGGCTTTCGAAGCTGGTCTTGAGGTCGCGCACGGTGATGCGCAACGGCGTGACCACGTCCTGCGCCGAGGCGCCGAGCGTGGCGGCGATGCGCTCGAGCGATTTCATCGCCAGCTCTTGGCCGTCGGCGAAATCCGCGACTTCCTTGTCGGACGGCCGCGCGACATATTGGGTCGTCGCCGCGCGCATGATCAAGAGGCCGGTCTTGAGGTCGCGGCTGGCGTCGGCCACCTGGGTGTAGCGCTGCACGCTGTCGAAGGCGCGGCCGACTTCGACGTCGCCGACCATGAAGGCGATGCCGTTGGCGAGGAAGCCGATCACCGGAATGACGCCGAGCACGATGATACGGGCGCGAACCGACAGTTTCGAGAAGGCTGCGACGATGGACATCGGGCGGAAGGACATTGCGGATGCGGGCTTTCGTCGCCGCGGCGCGGCAGGGCGGCATTCCACGCCAGCAAAACGGAAAATGGTTAATATTTGGCAAGGACTCCCGCCCGGCGTTGAGGAAAAGCCCGATTTCAACCGGCCGTAGGTGCGCATTGCTTTTGTGCACTGCACGCGTAAGCTTGCCGGGCCGTCCGGGCGGCGCAAAAAATCGAGCTTTCGGAGAGCCCTTCCATGCCGCTTGCCGCATCTGCCATGCCCGCCGGCCAAAACCTGATTGCGGCGCTCGACGAGGCGGTCGCCGCCGCCGAGGCGCTGTTTGCCGATGCCCGCCGCACCGTCGCCGCCCGGGTCACGGTCGAGGGCCGCCCGATGGCCCGCGTGTTCGACCGCGAGCAGCGCTCAACCCATGGCCTCGCCTGGCTCGCCACCTATGTGGAGGCGATCCGGCAGCTTGCGGCTTACGCCGGGCGGATGATCGACACCGGCAATTTCGGCGAGATCGAAGATTTGGTGGTGCGCATCGGCGCCGGCGAATATTTGGCGCAAATTCTCGGCGGCATCGCCATGAGCCAGGGCGAGATCGTCCGGCTGGCCGATCTGGGCTTGAGCACGAGCGCGGTGGCGGCGCGGATCACGCCCGCCGTCGATCACCTTATTGCCACGGGCAACACCGCGACGCGTCGCGCGCGGCTGGTTGAATTGATGCGCGAGCGGCCGGACGCCACGGTCGGCGCCTGCGGTCTCGAAGACACCTTGGATTCGATCCGCGAGGAGATGCGCAAATTCGCCGACGGCGCGGTCGTGCCGCATGCGCAAGAATGGCATCTTAACAACGAATACATTCCGCTCGATATCATCGCGCAGATGTCCGAGCTCGGCGTGTTCAGCCTGACCATCCCCGAAGATTACGGCGGCATGGGGCTCGGCAAGGAATCCATGTGCGTGGTCTCCGAGGAATTGTCGCGCGGCTATATCGGCGTCGGCTCGCTGGGCACCCGCTCCGAAATAGCCGCCGAGCTGATTTTGGGCAGCGGCACCGAGGATCAGAAGCGGCAATGGCTGCCGAAGATCGCGTCGGGCGAAGTGCTGCCAACCGCGGTGTTCACCGAGCCGAATACCGGCTCCGATCTGGCGTCGCTGAAGACGCGCGCGGTGCGTGAGCGCGACACTTATAAAGTCTACGGCAACAAGACCTGGATCACGCATCCGGTGCGCGCCGACCTGATGACGCTCTTGGTTCGCACCAATCCGGCGGAGAGCGGCTATCGCGGGCTCTCCATGCTGCTCGCCGAAAAGCCGCGCGGCAGCGACGAGAAGCCGTTTCCCGCCGCCGGCATGTCCGGCACCGAGATCGAGGTTTTGGGCTATCGCGGCATGAAGGAATACGAGATCGCCTTCGACGGCTTTGCGGTGGGCGCGGACAATCTCCTTGGCGGTGTCGAGGGGCTCGGCTTCAAGCAATTGATGGCGACGTTCGAATCGGCGCGCATCCAGACCGCTGCCAGGGCGATAGGCGTGGCGCAGGCGGCGATGGAGCAGGGGATGAGTTATGCCACGGCGCGGGTGCAGTTCGGCGAGCCGATCGCCAATTTCCCGCGCGTCTCCGACAAGCTCGCCATGATGGCGGTCGAGATCATGATCGCGCGCCAGCTCACCTATTACGCCGCGCGGCAGAAGGATTCCGGCCGCCGCTGCGACCTCGAAGCCGGCATGGCAAAGCTGTTGGCCGCCCGCGTCGCCTGGGCGGCGGCCGACAACGCCGTGCAAATCCACGGCGGCAACGGCTTTGCCGTCGAATTCCCCATCTCGCGCATCCTCTGCGACGCCCGCATTTTGAATATTTTCGAGGGTGCCGCTGAAATTCAGGCCAATGTGATCGCGCGGCGTTTGCTGGATGGGTCGAACTAATTTGTAGCCTGGGTTGAGCGAAGCGAAACCCGGGACAGCGTCGCAGCTTCCCAATCGTTCCCTGGGTTTCGCTACGCTCAACCCAGGCTACAGCTGGACGCCGGGATTGACGGCGATATTCACCTTAAGTGAATGTCGCCCGATGGCCACGCTCGTCGCATCATCAACGCTTGCCAAAAGCCCGCAACCCGATTCGGGACAGGCGTGGCTGCGCCTCGCCGCGACGATGCTGATCTCGACCATCGGCGGCGTCGGCATGTGGTCGGTGGTGGTGGCGCTGCCGCCGGTGCAGGCTGAATTCGCCGTGCCGCGGGCGGAGGCGTCGCTGCCGTTCACGCTGGCGATGGTGGGATTTGCCCTAGGCGGCGTGCTGATGGGCCGCCTCTTCGACCGGACCGGGATTTTGGGTCCGCTGGCGCTTGGCGCTGTGGCGCTCAGCGTCGGTTATCTCGGCGCCGCGGTCTCCGGCAGCCTCGTTGCGTTCGCTATTGCGCACGCGATCATCGGGTTCGGCAGCTCGGTGACGTTTGGTCCGCTGATCGCCGACGTCTCGAACTGGTTCGTCCGCCGCCGTGGCGTCGCGGTGACACTTTGCTCGGCTGGAAATTATGTCGCCGGCACGATCTGGCCGCCGATCGTGCAGCACGCCATCGCGCTCTATGGCTGGCGGGCGACCCATGTCGGCATTGCGCTGACGTGTGGCGCAGCCATGCTCCTCATCGGTGTCGTCGCTCTACGCCGGCGCGCGCCGCCCGCGTTCCTCGATTCCGGAGCTGCGGCGCGCAAGGGATCACCCGCGGCGTTCGGTCTGTCGGCGCGGGCGCTGCAGACCCTCTTGGCCTTGGCTTCGGTTTGCTGTTGCGTTGCGATGTCGATGCCGCAGGTCCACATCGTCGCCTATTGCGGCGATCTCGGTTACGGCGTCGCTCGCGGCGCCGACATGCTGGCGCTGATGATGGCGTTCGGCATCGTCGGGCGCATCGGCTCGGGTTTCATCGCCGACCGGATCGGCGGTCTGCCGACATTGATGCTGGGCTCGGCGCTGCAGGGCATCGCCTTGCTGCTCTACCTCCTCTACGACGGACTGGTTTCGCTCTACGTCGTCTCGGCGATGTTCGGCCTGTTCCAGGGCGGCATCGTGCCGAGCTACGCCATCATCGTGCGCGAGTATTTTCCCGCCAAAGAAGCCGGCGCCCGCATCGGCATCATTTTGATGATGAGCCTGTTCGGCATGGCGTTGGGCGGCTGGATGTCGGGCTATATTTTCGACCTCGCCGGCTCCTACCGCGCCGCATTCTTCAACGGCCTCGGCTGGAACGCGGTCAATGGCACGATCGTGCTGTGGCTCCTGTTCCGGCGCCAGGGGCGCGTCGCCTATGCGTGAGCGCGCTCCTTGAGCAGCAGTCCGACATTCCCGGACAAAATGCGCTCGCCATCATCGCCGAGCGCGCGGATGTCGCGCACGAAATCGCGCACGATCTCGCGTTTGCGGATTTCCTGCGGATAGTCGGTGGCGAAGACGATGCGGGAGGCGGGGATTTCGCACAATCCGGCTTTGACCGCGCCGATGCCGCCGGCGAATCCGGCGGTGTCGAACACGAGATTATTGCGGATGTAATGATCGAAATCGTGCTTCGGTGTCACGCCGTGGCGTGGGTTGCCGGCGGTGCCCCAGAACTCCTTGTCCTGAAAGCAGCGCACCCGCGACAGCATGCCGGCGATGCCGCCGGAGAGATGCGCCATGTGCACGGTCAGCTGCGGATGGCGGTCGAACACGCCGGAATTGACCAGGCGGATGGTCGCCATGATCAGCGAGAACTCGCGGCCGACGCCGCGCGCGGTGTCGTAGGCGTCGAACTGCTCGGCGCGATTGAGTTTCAGCGCCGGGTGCACGAACACGAACAGTCCGAGCTTGCACGCTTCGTCCCAGAACGGCTCGATCGCCGGGTCGTCGATCCATTTGCCGTCGAATTCCGAGGTGATGGTGACGCCCTGGAAACCGAGCTCGTGGCGGCAGCGCGCCAGCTCCTTCAACGCGGCGGCGCCGCCGAGCGGATGGGCGTGGGCGGCGCCGATGAAACGCCCCGGGTAGTCACGCTCGGCCTGTTTCGCCTTGTCGTTGACGAGCCGCGAGGTGTCGAGATCGGCGCACATGCCGGCGGCGCTGGTCAGCCAGGCGGCGTCGATGCCGGCCACATCCATCATCCGCACATGCTCGTCGAGATCGTAAAGCAGCGAATGGATCGTATAGCTCGGCGCGCCCGAGGCGTCGTAGTTGAGGATCAGGCGGTCGCCGGGGTCCTCCTTGATCAATTCGCGCGGCGTGAAATGGTGCTGGAAATCGACGATCATGCGGGGTGGTCCTCTGCGTATTGCGGCTTTCTTGTAGCCCGGATTGCGCGGAGCGCAATCCGGGATGACCGGGACGCTTAAACGCCGCTCCCGGGTTTCGCTGTCGCTCAACCCAGGCTACAAGTAGCCCATGGCCAATTTCATGTCCCATTTCGCGGTCCCGGTCGCCATCGGCGCGGTCGCGGTCGTGCTGCTGCTCGGCCTCTACAACATGATGCGCGGCGGCTCGGCCAATACCTCGCAGAAGCTGATGCGGCTGCGCGTGCTGCTGCAATTCGTCGCCATCATCGTCATCATGGCGACGCTGTGGTTCATGTCGAAGTGACCGATGGTCAAGCTCAACAAGATCTATACCCGCACCGGCGATGACGGCACCACCGGGCTCGGCTCCGGCGAGCGGCGCAAGAAATACGATCTGCGCGTCGCCGCCTACGGCACGCTCGACGAAGCCAATGCGGCGATCGGCATTGCGCGGCTGCACACGGCAAACGACACTTCACAGGAAGGTTTGACGCTCGATGCCGCGCTGTCGCGCATCCAGAACGATCTGTTCGACGTCGGCGCCGATCTGTGCACGCCCGGCAAAGGAAAAGGCCCGGACGGCGCGCGGCTGACGGTGACGCAGGCGCAGGTCGATTGGCTGGAAAGCGAAATCGATCGGCTCAATGACGAGCTTGCGCCACTGAAATCCTTCGTGCTGCCGGGCGGCAGTGCGGCGGCGGCCTATCTGCATCTGGCCCGCACCATCTGCCGGCGTGCCGAGCGGCTGATCGCCGAGCTCAAGGACCGGCCGGACGAGAGCGTCGGCGACGAGGTGCTCAAATACGTCAACCGCCTCTCTGACTTTCTATTTGTCGCCGGCCGCTACGCCAACGGCAAAGGCGCGCGCGACGTGCTGTGGCAGCCCGGACAGAATCGCTGACAGCGGAAAGGGGCAAACCATGGTCATGCCGATATGGGATCACAGCCCGTTCAGGTGGCCGCAGCCGCCATACGTGATGTGGACCCTCATCGTAGTCAACTTTGGCGTCTTTTTCTGGCTCGCCGGCCTCGCGCCCGGCGACGCGGAGGTGGTTGCGCGCACCGCAGGCCTGGTCCCTGCCGCGCTCTTTGGCGGCACCGGCAGCAGCACGGGCGCCATCCCGGCGCCGCTGACGCTGATCACTTGCCTGTTCCTGCATGGCAATTTCATGCACGTTTTCGGCAACATGATCTTCTTGTTCGTGTTCGGCGATGACATCGAGGAGGCGCTCGGGCACTGGCGCTTCCTGGCTTTCTATTTCGCCTGCGGCATCGGTTCCGGCTTTGCCTTTGCGCTGAGCGATCCGAGCTCGACGACCGATCTGATCGGCGCTTCGGGCGCGGTCGCCGGCGTCATCGCCGCGTATCTGCTGTTCCGGCCCTGCGCCAAGGTCACCTGCCTGCTCGGTATCATTCCGCTGCGGCTGCGGGCCTATTGGATCATCGGCTTCTGGGCGATCTGGCAGTTCATCGACGCCGCGAGCCGCCTCGATGACGGCGTCGCCTACTGGGCGCATGTCGGCGGTTTGATCACCGGTGCCGTTCTGTTCGTGGTGATGCGGCCGCCGGGCATCGCACTGTTTGATTGCGTGCATTCCGAGCCGGTACCGGCCGGCGGTGCGGCCGAGCCGCCGCACTGACCAGCGTTGACCGCGGCGGCGGCGGCCGGTAGGTTCCCGCACCGCAGCATTGCCCGCTTCCGCTGCAAGCGGCCAATTGCAGCCGAAAACAGCTAAACCGCCATCGCCAGCTTAAGTCTTTAAACGCCATGAAAATTCTCGTCCCCGTAAAACGGGCGGTCGACAAGGACGTGAAAATCCGCGTCAAGGCAGACGGTTCCGGCGTCGAGCTCGGCAACGTCAAAATGTCGATGAATCCGTTCGACGAGATCGCGGTCGAGGAGGCGATCCGGCTCAAGGAGGCAGGCCTAGCCACCGAGATCGTCTGCGCTTCGATCGGGCCGCAGCAGGCCGCCGAGACCATCCGCACCGCGCTCGCCATGGGCGCCGACCGCGGCATCCTGGTGAAGACCGACGGTGCCGCCGTCGAGCCTCTGGCGGTGGCAAAAATCCTCAAAGCCATCGCCGACGCCGAACAGCCCGGCCTCATCATTCTCGGCAAGCAGGCGATCGACGACGACTGCAACCAGACCGGCCAGATGCTCGCCGCGCTGCTCGGCTGGCCGCAGGGCACGTTCGCGTCCAAGGTTGCGCTCGATGGCGACGCCATAATGGTGACGCGCGAGGTCGACGGCGGCTTGCAGACGGTGAAGCTGAAAATGCCGGCCATCGTCACCACCGACCTGCGCCTGAACGAGCCGCGCTATGCCTCGCTGCCTAACATCATGAAGGCGAAGAAAAAGCCGATCGACGAGAAGACCGCGGCCGATTACGGCGTCGACACCAAGCCGCGGCTCGAAGTGGTGAAAACCACCGAGCCGCCGGTGCGCAAGGCCGGCGTCAAAGTGAAAACCGTCGCCGAATTGATCGACAAGCTGAAGAACGAAGCGGGGGCGATCTGATGCCGACGCTTCTGCTCGCCGAGCACGACAATAAATCGCTCAAGGACGCGACCAACAAGGCGCTGACCGCGGCAAAAGCGATCGGCACCGAAGTGCACGTGCTGGTCGCCGGCTCCGGCTGCAAGGCGGTGGCGGACGCCGCCGCCAAGCTCGACGGCGTGGGCAAAGTTTTGCTCGCCGATGCGCCGGCTTACGAGCATATGCTGGCCGAGCCGGTTGCGGCGCTGATCGTCGCGCTCGCCGGCCCTTACGACACCATCATGGCAGCGGCGACCACCAGCGGAAAGAACATCATGCCGCGGGTCGCGGCGCTGCTCGATGTGATGCAGATTTCCGACGTCATCAAGATCGTGGCGCCGGATACGTTCGAGCGGCCGATCTACGCCGGCAACGCCATCCAGACCGTGCGCGCGCGCGATGCCAAGAAAGTGATCACGGTGCGCACGGCCGCATTCCAGGCGACAGGCGAGGGCGGCGCGGCAACCGTCGAAGCGGCCGCCGCAGCGGCCGATCCGGGCATTTCCGGTTTCGTCGGCGAGGAGCTCTCGAAGTCGGAGCGGCCCGAACTGACCTCCGCCAAGATCATCATTTCCGGCGGCCGGGCGATGCAAAGCCGCGACAACTTCACCAAATATATCGAGCCGGTGGCGGACAAGCTCGGCGCCGCGGTCGGCGCCTCGCGCGCCGCCGTCGACGCCGGCTACGCGCCGAACGACTGGCAGGTCGGCCAGACCGGCAAAGTGGTGGCGCCGGACCTGTATATCGCCGTCGGTATTTCCGGCGCCATTCAGCATCTCGCCGGCATGAAGGATTCGAAAGTCATCGTCGCGATCAACAAGGACGAGGAAGCGCCGATCTTCCAGGTCGCGGATTATGGATTGGTCGCGGACCTTTATGCGGCACTACCGGAGCTCGCCAGCGAGCTCGACAAAGTCAAACGCTGACCGTGGCCGCATCCGGAATAACGGGGTGTGGCTCGGGGTATCTGAGGTGAGCTAAGATGGTCGAGGTCAAGGAACGGCCCAAAGAACGCAGCCGCAGCGAGCGGACGGAAGCAATGGCCATTCGCAAGATCGGCATCGTCGGCGCCGGCCAGATGGGCAACGGCATCGCGCACGTCTGCGCGCTTTCGGGCTTTCACGTTTTGCTCAACGACGTCGCACCCGACCGTATCACCGAGGGTCTCGCCACCATCAACGGCAATCTGGCGCGCCAGGTCAGCCGCCAGCGCATCAGCGACGAGCAGCGTCAGGCCGCGATCAAGCGCATCGCGCCGGCCAACACGCTCGACGAGCTCGGCGATTGCGACCTGGTGATCGAGGCGGCGACCGAAACGGAAGCGGTCAAGCGCAACATCTTCGCCGCGCTCTGTCCGGTGCTCAAGCCGGAGACCATCGTCGGCACCAACACCTCGTCGATCTCGATCACGCGGCTCGCGTCCTCGACCGACCGGCCGGAGCGCTTCATCGGCATTCACTTTATGAACCCGGTGCCGCTGATGGAGCTGGTCGAGGTGATCCGCGGCATCGCCACCGACGACGCCACGTTCGAATTGACCAAGCAGTTCATCGCCAAGCTCGGCAAGCTGATCGCGGTATCGGAAGACTTCCCCGCCTTCATCGTCAACCGCATCCTCTTGCCGATGATCAACGAGGCGATCTACACGCTCTATGAAGGCGTCGGCAACGTCGAGGCGATCGACACCGCGATGCGGCTCGGCGCCCACCACCCGATGGGACCGCTCGAGCTCGCCGACTTCATCGGCCTCGACACCTGTCTCTCCGTGATGCAGGTGCTGCACGAAGGCCTGGCGGATTCCAAATACCGCCCGTGCCCGCTGCTGGTGAAATACGTCGAAGCCGGCTGGCTCGGCCGCAAGACGCAGCGCGGATTTTACGATTACCGCGGCGACAAGCCGGTACCGACCAGATGACGGAAGACGGACGACAGACGACAGATAAAAGTCGATCCGTCCTCTGTCGCCCGTCCTCCGTCTTCTGCTAACCCGTTACATCATCAATTCGACAAACAGGCCTATGACCGTCACGAAGCCGAGCGTGAAGACGATCGTGCGGATGTAGGGAATTGCGGTCCAATAGACGATGGCGTGCAGCACGCGCAGCCAGAAGAACGCCATGGTCAAATACGCCGTCGTCGCGTTGGCCTTGCCGGTCAACTGGATCAGGATCACCAGCACGGCGAACGGCGCGAAGGTCTCGACGGCGTTGAGGTAGACGCGATCGGCGCGCCGGCCCCAGTTCGGCAGCGGCCGCTGCGTCGGGTCGACATAGTTCTCCGGCTTCAGCGATCCGTTGGTCGTGACCTGCGCCACAACGTAAGGAATCCACAGCGCCGCCGTCAGCATTGCCGTAAAGGCCAGATATTTCAGATCGGTCGTCATTTGATCTTGCTCCCCCTGATGTCGTGTTGACTGTCCATTGTAGCCCGGATTGAGCCAACGGGTCCGGCCCGAAGTGGCCGGCCCGATGACAGGCTCCACGAAATCCGGGAGCGGCGTGGTAGGCGGAAACTGCCGTCCCGGGTTTCGCTCCGCTCAACCCGGGCTACGGCTCAATCGCAGCACGTTTTCTTCGGCTCCACATAGGTCGCCTTGGGATCGATCGCGGCGCCGTCGTAGCGGTCGTGGTGACGCACCCAGGCCATCGACCATGGCAAGCTCTCCTCATCGCGGCCTTTCGGCGCCAGGTCGAGCATGTGATAGGTGCCGATCAGCATATCGAGGCCGCGGCCGTAGCTCGAATAGGTGTGGAAGATCTCGCCGGTGTCGTTCTTGTAGAACACGCTGGCGCCGGGGCGCTCTTCGCTGGGAAACGTCGTCATTTCGTAATTGTACATCGCCTTGCCGCTGGCCTTTTCCTCGGGCGTCGCGGAGACGTGATAGTCGAAATTGAAGTCGTTGCCGAATGAAGACACCCATTTGAAGTGCCAGCCCATGCGGCGCTCGAATTTTTCGATCTGCGGCAGCGGCGCGCGCGACACGACGAGGAATGTGACATCGCGTTGCGCGAGGTGAACGACGGCGCCGTCGAAATGATCGGCGAGCAGCGAGCAGCTCGGGCAGCCGGCTTCCCAATCGGGCCCGAGCATGAAGTGATAGACGATCAGCTGGCTCTTGCCGCCGAACAGGTCGGCGAGCGTCTCCTTGCCGTTCGGTCCGTCGAACACGTAAGCCTTGTCGACTTTCACCCAGGGCAGCTCGCGCCGCTTTTTGCTCAGCGCATCGCGGGCGCGGGTAAACGCCTTTTCCTCGGCAAGATGCGCCTTGCGCGCGGCGATCCATTCGTCCGCGGAGACGATGCGATGGGACTCCATGGTTGTTGCTCCTCGATCTGTAGGGCGGATGAGCGAAGCGTCATCCGCCATTCGTTTGCAACGAGCGGTGGGTTACGCCGGAGCCCGCCATCGGGCCGGCCACTTCGGGCCGGACCCGTTGGGCTAACCCACCCTACGTTCGCTACTGCTGAGCCGGCGTCATCCAGCCGACGCCGGCGCCGTCGGGCTGCAGCAGGATGGCGATGCGGCCGACGTCGGGCACGTCGAACACCGGCTTCATCAGCTTGGCGCCGGCCTTGACCGCCTTGGCGACGCGGGCGTCGACGTCGTCGACCGCGATGTAGGACATCCAACTTTCCGGCACGCCCTGAAAATCGGGACCGCCGATGTCGAAAAGGCCGCCGACCGGCTCGCCGTCCATCGTGGCGAGCCAATAGGTGCCGCTGCCTCCGGGCATCGGCATGCCGTCGTAGCTCCAGCCGATAGTGTCGGCGTAAAACTTCTTCGCGCCCTCGACGTCGCGCGTCATCAGTTCGTTCCAGTAAAACGTGCCATGTGAGCCGCGCATGATCTACTCCGCTGTTGAAGGTTGACGTCCGCTCATTGTCTGCGTGCTTTGTGTCAGTTCGGCGAAGCTCAGGCGAACAGCTTCTCCATCTTGTCCATGGCGCCGTTCCAGCCGCCCTGATGGCGGTCGCGGGCGTCGTCGTCGACGAACTGCTCGTGGGTCAGCGTCAACAACGTGCCGTCGCCGTCAGGCTTGAGCTCCACCGTCACCAGCGATTCACGTTCGGGCGTCGTCTTCCAGGCCCAGGTGAAGACCAGCTTCTGGTTCGGCACGACCTCGCGATAGACGCCGCCGACGTCGTGCTCTTCGCCGCTCGGCGCCCGCATCACCCAGTGATAGCGGCCGCCGACGCGCAGGTCGCTTTCCGCGGAGAGTGCCTTGACCTCGCCGGGCCCCATCCAAAGCTTCACTTTTTCCGGGTCGGTCCACGCCGCGAAGACTTTTGCCGGCGGCGCGTTGAGGCGGCGTTTGATGGTGAGGCTCGGTTTTGTGGCGGTCTGGGTGGCCATGTTCTTTCCTTCTGCGAAAGTGTTTTTTCTTCGTCCAGGAATGCGGCGAGGCGGTCGAGCCGCTCCGACCAGAACTTTTGATAGCGATTGAGCCATTCGAACGCGTCGCGCATCGGCTCGGCGTCGAGACGGCAGGCGACCACGCGCCCGGTTTTGGTGCGGTCGACCAGGCCGGCATCCGACAACACGTCGAGATGCTTCATGATGGCCGGCAGCGACACCGGGAACGGCGCGGCCAGCGCGCTCACCGAAAGATCCGGCTCCGCGGCAAGCCGCATCACCAGCGCGCGGCGCGTCGGGTCGGCCAGCGCCGCGAAAGTGCGGTCGAGGGTTGCGCTTTGAAGGTTAACCATTTGGTTTAGTATAGGGCCGCGCGCGGCACTGTCAACCGGCAAACCGCGCTATCTTTTTGCCGCCGTCTCCTTCACAGGCGGCACGCCGCCGCCTACCTCATACGGAACACGAGATTGTCATGATCGATTTGCCCGTAACCCGCGAGCAGCGCATTGCCGTGAGGGCGCTTTTGCTTGGCGACCGTATCGAGACCGCGGGCCTGGAGCGCAGCGACGTTTTGTCGACGCTGCCGTTGGCGTTCCGCGCCGGCGAAAAAGGAATTGTTGCGTTGTTTCGCTATGGCGTTGCCGTCCTCGTCGGCATGTCGCCGCTCGAAGAGGACGAGGTCATACGCCGGTTGGATGGCCGCATCGTCGGTCCGGTACAGCCACGCGAAGAGGAAGTCGTTCAAATCGAGATCGCGCCGGACAAGGACGAACAGCTCACGCCATCGGGCGTTATCGTCCTCAAAGCCTTGACGATCGAACACACGCTGCTGATCGCCGATGCGCTCGCCACCAGCGTGGTATTGGCGCACGACGAAAAAAATGTCGCCAAGGTTTTCGACGTTATACAACCTATTGCCCAGGAGCTGGCACAATATGGCCGCACGCCCGGCGGCCGTCGCGCGATCCTCAAACACATCGGCAATGCGCTGCTTGTTCAACACCGCGTTTCCGGTCTCGTCGCCGTGGCGGAAAAGCCCGACGTGCTGTGGGAGCGGCCGGTGCTTGAGCGCCTTTACGCGCGACTGGAGGACGAATACGAATTGAAGGAACGCGCCGACGTCCTGACCCGCAAGCTCACGGTGATCTCCGATTCGGCAAAAGCGTTCGCCGACATCATCGATACCGAGCGATCGTTGCGGCTGGAGATGATCATCGTCGTGCTCATCGTCGTCGAGATCGTCATCGCCGGAATTCAGCTGCTGGTGCGCTAGCTGCGCGGGCGATCGGGCGGCCGTAACCCGGCTCGAGCGGCCGGTTTCCTGGCGCAATGGCGGGATTCACATGTTCTTAAGATTGGAGGCGATAATCACGCCAGCCATCGAAGTTCTGCGTCATGGACCCGACCAGCCTCATCACCGCGCTCGTGGGCGCCCAAACCGGCATGGTGCAGCTTGCCGTGGCGGCGCGGCTTGCGCGCATGAACGCGGATCAAGGCGCCGCGGTCGCCAAGCTGATCGACGCCGCGCAGCAGAATATCGATCCGCTTGCCAATGTCGCCGCCGGCATGGGAGCAAACCTCGACGTCAGCGCGTAACGGCGCCGTTATCGGCAGCAATCGCCGCGCTCACCAATTTTACCCCGTCGTCGCTCGCCCATTCGGCCGGGCCCGCCATGTTGCCGATCTCGCAGCCGGAGCGGTCGATCAGGAGCGTCGTCGGCATGCCGAAGGCTTTGCCGGCGGTTTTCAGATCCTCGAACGCGTGGGCGCTCGGATCGGAAAAATAGGCGAGCTTTTTGATGCCGACGTCTTTGAGGAAGGCGAGCGGCTTTTGCGGGTCGCGGGTGTCGATATTGACGGCGACCACTTCGAAGTTTTGGCCGCCGAGCGTGCCTTCGAGCGCGTCGAGCGCCGGCATTTCCTTGCGGCAGGGCACGCACCAGGTCGCCCACAGGTTCAAAAGCACGGTGCGGCCGCGCCAGTCTTGCAGGCTGCGGTCGCGGCCGGCGGAGTCCTTGAAGGCCAGGTCGGGGACCAGGAAGCCCGTATGCGCCACGCTTAGTGCCGCGACTTCGCCGTGGACCAGCGGGGCGAGCCGCGCCGCGGTCTGCACCGCCGCCTGGCAGGCCGCGTCGGCCGGATTGCCTCGCAGACGGCCAATCCCGTATACCCCCGCCAGCACCGCGAGCGTCCCGACGAGCGCCCAGGCGGTGGCGGCGATCAAGCGGCGGCGGCGTACCTTATGATACGGCTCGGCAGGCAACTCGGACATTGGCGATAAAACCTTTTGGGCGATGAACCTTTTGGGCGATGAACCTTTTGGCGCAACCTTTATGAGCGATCTGTCATGAGCAACAAAATGTGGGGCGGACGATTCGGCGCCAAACCCGACCCCCTGATGGAGTATTTCAGCGCCTCCATCCATTTCGACTGGACCCTGTACCCGCAGGATATCGCGGCAAGCAAGGCCCATGCGGCGATGCTCGCCAAAAAGGGCATCATCACGGCTATAGATGCGAAGAAGATCGCTCACGGTCTAGACACGATCCTGTCAGAGTTCAGAGCAAGCAAGTTCGCCTTCAATTCCGGGCTCGAAGACATCCACATGAATATCGAGGGCCGGCTCGCCGAGCTGATCGGGCCGGCGGCCGGGCGGCTGCACACCGCGCGCTCGCGCAACGACCAGGTGGCGACCGACTTCCGGCTCTGGGTGCGCGACTATATCGACGGTTTTGATACAGCCCTCGCCGATTATCAGCGCGCGCTCGCCGAGAAGGCGCTGCAATATGCCGACACGGTGATGCCGGGCTTCACCCATCTGCAGCCGGCGCAGCCGGTGACCTTCGGCCATCATCTGCTCGCTTATGTCGAGATGGCGGCGCGCGACCGCGGCCGCTTCGCCGATGCGCGGGCCCGCCTCAACGAAAGCCCGCTCGGCGCCGCGGCGCTGGCCGGCACCTCGTTCCCGATCGATCGCGGCATGACCGCAAAGGCGCTCGGTTTTGCGCGGCCGATGGCGAATTCGCTCGACGCCGTCGCCGACCGCGATTTCGTGCTGGAGACGCTGTCGGCCTGCGCCATCGCCATCGTGCATCTGTCGCGGTTCGCCGAAGAGATCGTGATCTGGTCGTCGCCGCTGGTCGGCTTTTTGCGGCTGTCCGACCGATTCACCACCGGCTCGTCGATCATGCCGCAAAAGCGCAACCCGGACGCCGCCGAGCTCATTCGCGCCAAGACCGGCCGGGTCGTCGGCGCGCTCACCGCGCTTCTGATGGTGATGAAGGGATTGCCACTCGCCTATCAGAAGGACATGCAGGAGGACAAGGAAGGCACCATCGACGCCTTCGGCACGCTGTCGCAGTCGATCGCGCTGATGACCAAAATGGTCGATGACATGAAGCCCGACGTCGCGGCAATGGCCAACGCGGCGGGTGCCGGTTATTCCACCGCCACCGACCTTGCCGATTGGCTGGTGCGGACGCTGAAATTGCCGTTCCGCGACGCCCATCATGTCACCGGCCGGATCGTTGCCGAGGCGGCCGCGGCCGGCGTCGCGCTGGAAAAGCTGCCGCTCAAGGCCATGCAGGCGGTCGAGCCGCGCATCACCAAGGCGGTCTACGGCGTGCTCTCGGCCGGCAATTCGGTGAAGAGCCGCAAGGTTTACGGCGGCACTGCGCCGCAAAACGTGCGGGCGCAGGCCAAACGCTGGCTCAAACTGTTGAAAAAGCGGCCGTAAACGGCTTGGTCGACGGCTTGGTAAACCCCTGGCAAGAGGTTGCCGACACAATGTCGCCGCCGCGATCTGGTTTGCTATGCTCGCTTGAGCGTGCGTCGGGGGAGAGGCCTTTGGCCGGTCGTCGTCTGAGCTTTGGGTTGGTGTTGGCGGTGGCCGCGCTGTCGCTTGCCGGCTGTGGGCGCAAGGGCGAGCTCGAAATGCCGCCGGGCCCCGCGACCCAGCCGCCGGTCGCCGCCGCGCCGGCGTCGCCGTCGTCGTTCATGCCGAGCTATGGCACGCCCGGCGCGCCGACGACGCAGCAGCAGGAAGATGCCGCCGCGGTGAAAAACGGCTTCGATTCCCGCGGCAATCCGGTGGCCACCCCGAGCGCGAAAAAATCGTTCATCCTCGATCCGATCCTGAATTAGTCGCGCGGCTCCGTCGGCGTTTCGGGCCGTAGCGAACATCGCCATCACGCGCTAAACACGTCCCATGCACCATTTCGCCTATCGCAACGGTGTGCTGCACGCCGAAGGGGTCGATCTGATCGCGCTGGCGGAAGCCGTCGGCACGCCATTCTATTGCTACGCGAGCGCCACCCTGGAGCGGCACTACAGCGTGTTCGCCGGCGCCTTCGCCGACGTCGACGCGCTGGTCTGCTACGCCATGAAGGCGAATTCCAACCAGGCCGTCATCGCGACCCTGGCAAAACTCGGCGCCGGCGCCGACGTCGTCTCCGGCGGCGAACTTTTACGCGCGCGTGCCGCCGGGATTGCGCCGGAGAAGATCATGTTCTCCGGCGTCGGCAAGACCGCGCGCGAGTTGGCGCTGGCCGTCGACGAGGGCATCCTCTGCGTCAATGTCGAATCCGAAGCCGAGCTCGAACTGCTCTCTGCGATCGCCACGGCCAAAGGCCGCGCCATCGATATTTCGATCCGCGTCAATCCCGACATCGATCCGAAGACCCACGCCAAGATCTCAACCGGCAAGGCGGAGAACAAATTCGGCATTCCGATCAGCCGCGCCCGCGACGTCTATGGCCGCGCCGCAAAACTCGAGGGCGTGCGCATCGCCGGCGTCGACATGCATATCGGCAGCCAGATCGTCGAGCTCGATCCGTTCGGCGATGCGTTCGCGCTGCTCGCCGATTTCGTGCGCGCGCTGCGCGCCGACGGCCACAGCATCCACCATGTCGATCTCGGCGGCGGCCTGGGCATTCCCTATCGCGAGGACAACGATCCGCCGCCCGATCCGGACGCCTATGCGAGGATCGTCAAAAATGCGACGCGCGGCCTTCACTGCAAGCTGATCTTCGAGCCCGGCCGGCTCATCGTCGGCAATGCCGGCATCCTGGTCACGCGCGTGCTCTACGTGAAACACGGCGAAGCAAAAACCTTCATCATCGTCGATGCCGGCATGAACGATCTCATCCGCCCGACGCTCTACGACGCGCATCACGATATCCGCCCGGTGCGCGAGGCCGCGGTCGGGGCGCCGCGGATCATCGCCGACGTGGTCGGCCCGGTGTGCGAATCAGGCGATTTCCTCGCGCTCGACCGCTCGCTGCCCGCGCCGCAGCCGGGCGAGTTCCTCGCCGTCATGACCGCCGGCGCCTACGGCGCGGTCCAGGCCGGCACCTACAACACCCGCGCCCTGGTCCCCGAAGTGCTTGTCAGGGCTGACGAATGGGCCTTGGTGCGGCCGCGGGTGACAGTCGAGGAGCTGATCGCGCTCGACCGCCTGCCGCCCTGGCTTTGATACCTTACGATTTCAATCCGGCCGTGCGGCCGGTAGTGTCTCAGTTTGAATTTTCCCCTCGCCGCAAAAATCGGGTAAGCTACCGCTATGACGGTAGCAGAGGACATCCTAGATGAACTCCGCCAACAATCGGGCTTGACCGAGATTGACTTGGCGGTGCGGATATTTGGCCGGAAAAATGCGTACCAGCAGCGCGTAAACTCCGCCTGTCGCAAATTGCGCAACGAGGGGCAAATTGTTCGCGACGGTAACGGCGGCATAAGCGATCTCTATCGGTACAGGCTGAATGTTAGACGGCGGAGGGGATGAAGCGCGCCGTATTTTTCATTTTGAGCATTTTTCGCGAGATTGTCGTCAAGCTGGCAATAACTTTGCTCGTAGTCGCAGCAATAGTCGGTGCGGCTAAAGTCGCCGTCAATTATTATTGGAGTAATACCTGCGTTTCAGGTTTTGGGACATTCAACGACGCGTGCTTGGAACTCGATGAGCGGCCCAATCGCGGTCGGAAAATTTCAAACTGAGACACTACCGCGCGGCCGCCGTAGTATAATCGCGTCGACGTGCATCGTATGAGTTTTGCCATGAACGATTTCACTCGCATCACGCAAAACCCGGCGGTCATGGGCGGCAAGCCGTGCGTTCGCGGTTTGCGCGTGACGGTTGGGATGATCGTCGGTCAGATCGGCGCTGGGCGGAGCATCGATCAGCTGCTCGCCGACTACCCTTATTTGCTACGCGAGGATGTCCTCGAGGCCTTGCGCTACGCCGCATGGCGTGCGCAGGAGCGTGAAATCGATCTTACCGCGGCGGAATGAAAATTCTCATCGATATGAACTTGTCGCCTGGCTGGGTCGATTTCCTTATCGAGGCGAGTGATGCCGGATGTGGCCTATCGGGCGAGCGCGGTCGGCTGAACATCCATGCCGAAGCGGTCGTGCTACTCCGCGAATCAGGCGTGTATTCGCGCTCGATCGGTCGTTCAACACGTCGCGGCTGAGCGGTCAGGCGCCTATCGGCCGGAATACCCTGGGGCGGCTGACGATTGATGCTTGGATCCCCGTCGCGCTCAGAAGTACTTGCTTGGACAAGGGAATAATCGTTTCCAAGGCCCCGCGTCACGGCCATGGCGCTCGACCGCCTGCCGCCCTGGCTTTGAAATTGCATAACATTGTAGCGAGCGGGTTTTGGTGCCTTGAACCCGCCCTCATGTTACCCTGTTGTCGTTCGAAATTGCGCTGTGCAGAACCCAGAATGACGGGACGAGTGTGACCGAAGCGACCAACCCCGGCCCGCAACCGCGGCCACCGGACGCCACCCGGGCGCTGCTCGAGGCGACGCTCAAGCGTGCGCGCTGGACGATTTTCTGGGAACGGCTGTGGCCGGCGCTGACGTCGCTGGCGACCGCCATCGGGCTGTTCCTGGCTTTGTCCTGGCTCGGGCTGTGGCTGTGGCTGCCGCCGCTTGGCCGCGCCGCCGCCGTGATCGGTTGCGCGGCGATCGCCGTCGTCGCGGCATGGCCGTTCCTGTTCGTGCGCATGCCCGGTGCCCGCGACGCGCTGAGCCGGATCGATCGCGGCAGCGGGCTGCCGCATCGCCCGGCGACCGCGATCACCGACGATCTCGCCGTCACGCCGAAAGATCCTTATTCGCTGGCGCTGTGGAATGCCCATGTCGAGCGCGCGCTCAGTGCCGCGCGGGCGCTGAAATCCGGCTGGCCGTCGCCGCGGGTGGCGCGGCGCGATCCTTATGCGCTACGCGCGCTGGTCCTGATCGCCTGCGTCGCCACGTTCTTTGCCGCCGGCGGCGAGCGCTGGAAGCGCATCACGGCGGCGTTCGACTGGCACGGCGTCGTGTTGCCGGCGAATTTCCGCGTCGATGCCTGGGTCATTCCGCCGGCCTATACCGGCAAGCCGCCGCTGATCCTGCCCGGCATCCATCCCGGCGAGACGGCAGCGTTGCCGAGCAACGGCATCGTCGCCGTGCCGGTCAATTCCACGCTGGTGGTGCGCTCGACCGGCAAGGTCAGCCTCAACGTCTCCGGCATCGGCGGCGTCACGCCGGCGAAGGATGCGGTGAAAGCGCCGGCCGGCACCGACGAGCATCGCTTCGCCATCACCGCGACCGGCAGCGCCACTTTGCGCGGCGCCGGCGACGACCTGACCTGGGCGTTCAACGTCATCCCCGACAAGCCGCCGACCATCGAGCTGACCAAGGATCCCGAGCAGCAGCGCCGCGGCTCGCTCTTGTTGTCCTACCGGCTCGAAGACGATTACGGGGTGACCGAGGCGCAGGCGACGTTTGCCCGCAAGAACGATGACGACGCCGACGGCGAAAGCCCGCATCCGCTCTACGGGCCGCCCGATTTCGCGCTGATCCTGCCGCAGGCGCGCACCCGCGCCGGCGTCGCCCAAACCATCAAGGATTTGACCGATCATCCCTGGGCCGGCGCCGAAGTGGACATGACGCTGGTCGCGCACGACGAAGGCGGCAATGTCGGCAAAAGCGAGCCGTTCGCGTTCCGCCTGCCCGAGCGCGCGTTCACCAAGCCGCTGGCGCGGGCGCTGGTCGAGCAGCGCCGCAATCTGGCGCTTGACGCCAATGCGCGGCCGGTCGTCCTCTCCGCGCTCGATGCGCTGGCGCTGGCGCCGGAAAAATTCACGCCCGAGGCCGGCACATTTCTCGGGCTGCGCGGCGTCTACTGGTCGCTGGTGCGCGCCAAGACCGACGACGACCTGCGCGACGTGGCGGCGCGGCTGTGGTCGATGGCGGTGCAGCTCGAGGACGGCGACATTTCCGATGCGCAGGCCAATCTGCGCAACGCCGAGGAGGCGCTGCGCCAGGCGCTCGAACGCGGCGCCAGCGACGAAGAGCTGAAAGCCCTGATGGATCAGCTGCGCGCGGCGATGGATCGCTTCATGCAGGCGATGGCCGAGCAATTGAAAAACGGCCAGCAGCTTGCCCGGCCGCTCGGGCCCAACCAGCGCATGCTGAGCCAGCGCGATCTGCAAAGCATGCTCGACCGGCTGGAGAATTTGGCCAAGAACGGCGCCCGCGATGCCGCCAAGCAGCTTCTGCAACAGCTGCAGCAGATGATGGAAAATCTGCAGATGGCGTCGCCGGACAACAACGGCGACGACGGCGACGACATGATGTCGGCGCTCGACGAGCTCGGCGACATGATCCGCCAGCAGCAGGAATTGCGCGACCGCACCTTCCGGCAAGGCCAGGACCAGCGCCAGCAAGGCCAGCGCGGCCAGCCGCGGCAAGGACAGCAACAAGGTCAGCAACCCGGCCAGCAGCAGAACGGTATGGGCGAGTTGCGGCAGAACCAGCAGGCGCTGCGCGATCGCCTCAACCAGCTGATGGAAGAGCTGAAGAATTTCGGCTTCGGCCAGAACCAGCAGGGCCAGCAAGGCCAGGGTCAACAGGGCCAAGGTCAACAGGGCCAGGAACAGCTGGACCAGCTCGGCCGCGCCGGCGAGGCGATGGGGCAGGCCGAAGGCAGTCTCGGCCAGGGCAACCCCGACAGCGCTGTGGATTCCCAAGGCCGCGCGCTCGACGCTTTGCGCAAAGGCGCGCAGAGCCTCGCGCAAGCCATGCAGCAGCAGCAGGGGCAGGGCCAGGGGCAGGCCGGCCGCGTCGGCCGGCTCGGCCAATCGCGCGCCGAGGGCGATACCGATCCGCTCGGCCGGCCGCTGCGCGGCCGCGACTACGGCGACGACACCACCGTGCGGGTGCCGGACGAAATCGATGCCCAGCGCGCCCGCCGCATCATCGAGGAATTGCGTAAGCGCTTCGGCGACATGGGCCGCGCGCAGGAAGAGCTCGATTACATCGAGCGGCTGTTGAAGGATTATTGAGCCGCATTTCTTTCCTCCCCTGAAAAGGGGGAGGTGCTGTCTCAGAACCTGAACAGCTCAGCGACTTTTACGTCTTCAAGGTTATTCAACCGCGCCAGCAGCGCCGTCCGCTGCGCCTCGGGAATAACGCCGCACAGCTTGAGAAATTTCAGCTCGAGCCGTTCGCGCGACAGCGGCGACGTGGTGGTGCCCTCGAAATCGGTTTTCGCCATGCTCAAGGTGCGGCCGTCTTTCAGTCCGATGTGCAGCCGGCACGCCATGTCGTTGTTGTTTGGTCCGTCCTTGCTGTAGGGCCGCAGCTCAACGCGCTTGGCCAGTTCCAGGATCGCCGGGTTCTGGTTCGGTCCGTCGAGGAACGCTTGCGGATCGCCGGGGTCGCGGAACAAAGCCAGCGCGATGGTGAACGGCAGGCTGTACTGCGCCGTGGCGACGTCGCGCGGTGCCGGGTCGGCGTGGTGCGACAACACCTTGTCGGAGACGTCGATGACGATCTTGGCGACGTTGTCGGGCGCGAAGTGGTGCTGTGCGCGCAGCGCCAGCAAAGCCTGCACCGGCGATTGCGATGTGACGTGGCACGGAAAAGTCTTGAAGGTGATGGTCAGCGTTTCCCAGCGTTCGCCCAAGCCCGCGGCGATGAGCGAAGCATCGCCGTCGCGGGCATAGACATCGAGCACGCCGAACTTGCCTTCGAGGATGACTTCGGGGCCCTCGAAACCGCGCGCCGCAAGATTCGCCGCGGTTACGCCGCCCTCCGCGGCGCGGCCCATGTGGATGCGTTTCACCATGCCGCCCTGGCCAGATTTTACGAACGCCAATAGCCCCGAGCAGAACGAGCCGCCGATGCCCATCGCCATCGTCGTCTGCGCGGCCGAAAGCTTCATGACCTTGCTGGCCGCGACCGCCGAGCCGAACACGCCGGTGATGCCGGGCGCGTGAAAGCCGAGCTTTTCGCTCGAGCTTTTTGCCGCCAGCGCGAAGCGGAACATGCATTCCAGGCCGGCGACGAAGGCGGTGATCAAATCCTTGCCGGATACTTTGGCTTCTTCCGCCGCGGCCAAGGCGCCGGTCAGCACGGTGGCGCCAGGATGCACGCCGGTCGACGGTTGGCGCAGATTGTCGAACTCGAAGGCGTGCGCGAAGGCGCCGTTGGCAAAGGCCGCGCCCGGCGCGCTTGAGCGGCGAAAGCCCGGGCCGAGCACCGTGCTTGAGCCGTCGCCGGTGTGATGGACGTAGTCGGCGACGATCCGGCTCCACGGCATCGTCGAGCCGAACAGCACGACGCCGACCGTATCGACGATGCAGGCCTTGGCGATGGCCACCGCCGGCGCCGGAATGTCCTCGTAGCGCAGGCCGGCCGAAAACTCCGCCAGCGCTTTGGTCTCACCCGCCATGATGTTTCCGAATGTATGTTCGAGGGTGGGAACATCGCATAGTGATCGCTGGCTTCGCTGTAAACAGCGCTTTGATCCGTCATCCTGAGGTGCGAGCGAAGCGAGCCTCGAAG
Source organism: uncultured Alphaproteobacteria bacterium (assembly GCA_963756245.1). Lineage (GTDB taxonomy): Bacteria > Pseudomonadota > Alphaproteobacteria > Rhizobiales > Xanthobacteraceae > BOG-931. Next base: position 47,934 of record CAVWOI010000022.1, on the reverse strand, counting down.
GACGACGGCAGCCAGGTCGGCTTTGCCGACCTGGGATTACTAACGATTCCGATTTCGGCTAGAGCCGAAATCGGCTGGCCGTGCATCCTTCGAGGCCCGCCTTCGGCGGGCACCTCAGGATGACGGGGAACGGAAGTCATGCCGCACCTGCGCCCCAGCCATGGCGTCACCGCGTTGACACACAGGCCTGAGCGCCTAGATTAGCGGTGTTCCGAGGGGTGCCCGCCGCTGGGCTGAGAAAAACCCTTTGAACCTGATCCGGGTCATGCCGGCGAAGGGACGGAAACTTCTCGCAAATCCCGCCCCGACCACGGCCTGAGTCCGGATCGCTCGAAAGGAGCGAACCGATGAATAAGCCGCTTTCCGATTCCGATCTCGCCACGCCGAAGGTCACCACCGGCCCGATCGCGGGCTCGCGCAAGATCTTCTCGGTGCCCGAAGCGGCGCCGGACCTGCGCGTGCCGCTGCGCGAGATCCCGCTCTCGGAAGGTTCCGGCGAGGAGCCGGTGCGGGTCTACGATCCGTCCGGCCCTTACACCGACAACGACGTGGCGATCGACGTCGAGACCGGCTTGAAGCGCGCGCGTATCGCATGGGTCAAGGAACGCGGCGGCGTCGAGGAATATGACGGCCGGCCGATCAAGCCGGTCGACAACGGCAACGCGTCCGGCAAGCATCTGGCGCGCAATTTCCCCAATACGCCGCGCCCGCTGCGCGGGCTCGACGGCCATCCGGTGACCCAGCTCGAATGGGCGCGCAAGGGCGTCATCACCAAGGAAATGATCTACGTCGCCGAGCGCGAAAATCTCGGCCGCAAGAAGATGCTCGACGTCGCGCAAGCCGCCCATGACGACGGCGAAAGTTTTGGCGCCGCGGTGCCGCTGTTCGTCACGCCGGAATTCGTGCGCGACGAGGTGGCACGCGGCCGCGCCATCATTCCGTGCAACATCAATCACGCCGAGCTCGAGCCGATGGCGATCGGCCGCAATTTCCTCACCAAGATCAATGCCAATATCGGCAATTCCGCCGTCACCTCTTCGGTGGAAGAGGAAGTGGAAAAGATGGTGTGGGCGATCCGCTGGGGCGCCGACACGGTGATGGACCTCTCCACCGGCCGCAACATCCACAACACCCGCGAATGGATTCTGCGCAATGCGCCGGTGCCGATCGGCACCGTGCCGATCTACCAGGCGCTGGAGAAGGTCAACGGCGATCCCGTCAAGCTCGACTGGGAATGCTACAAGGACACCCTGATCGAGCAATGCGAGCAGGGCGTCGATTATTTCACCATCCACGCCGGCGTGCGGCTCGGTTACATCCACCTGACGGCGAACCGCGTCACCGGCATCGTCTCGCGCGGCGGCTCGATCATGGCCAAGTGGTGCCTGGCGCATCACAAGGAAAGTTTTCTGTACGAGCGCTTCGACGAGATCTGCGATCTCATGCGCAAGTACGATGTGTCGTTCTCGCTCGGCGACGGCCTGCGCCCGGGCTCGATCCGCGACGCCAACGACCGCGCGCAATTCGCCGAGCTGGAGACGCTTGGCGAACTCACCAAGGTCGCCTGGGCCAAAGGCTGCCAGGTGATGATCGAAGGCCCCGGCCACGTGCCGCTGCACAAGATCAAGATCAACGTCGACAAGCAGCTCAAGGAGTGCGGCGAGGCGCCGTTTTACACCCTGGGCCCGCTCGTCACCGACATCGCGCCGGCCTACGACCACATCACCTCGGCGATCGGCGCCGCCATGATCGGCTGGTTCGGCACCGCCATGCTCTGCTACGTCACGCCGAAGGAGCATTTGGGCCTGCCCGACAGGAACGACGTGAAAGACGGCGTCATCGCCTACAAGATCGCCGCGCACGCTTCGGATTTGGCGAAGGGCCATCCCGCCGCGCAACTGCGCGACGACGCGCTCTCCCGCGCCCGCTTCGACTTCCGCTGGATCGACCAGTTCCACCTCTCGCTCGACCCCGACACGGCGCTCAAATACCACGACGAAACGCTGCCCAAGGACGCCCACAAGGTGGCGCATTTCTGCTCCATGTGCGGGCCGAAATTCTGCTCGATGAAGATCACGGCCGACGTTCGGGAATACGCCTCAGGCCTGACCGACAACGAGAAGGCCGCGCTCTATCCCGACGTAGCGAAGCAGGGCATGGCCGACATGTCGAAGAAGTTCATCGACATGGGGGCGCAGGTTTATGTCGATCAGGCGGCGGTGGTGAAGGAGAGTAATAAGGCGTTGTAACAAGGCTGACGCGTGCCGGAGGTTACCATCATAGCGGGCCCGAATGGCGCGGGAAAAACGACCTTCGCAATTGAGTACGTTTTGGAGCGAAGGAAGCATCTAGACTTCGTCAATGCGGACGAAATTGCCCGTGAGGTAATTCGTACTGGCCTTCCTCAACTACGGGCAGAAGCGCGCGCGGCGAGGAACATGCTGGAACGGATCGATAGTCTCGTGCGTTCCGGTGCCGACTTTCTGTTTGAAACAACTCTCGCGACGCTAACGTATGCACAGAAGATTCCGGTTTGGCGGCGATCGGGTTATGCCACCTCTCTCATCTATCTACGTTTGCCGTCGGTGGAAGCGTCAATCGCCCGGGTAAACAGGCGGATCGAGGCTGGCGGCCACGGAATTCCCGAGGAGATCATTCGCAGACGCTTCTATAAAAGTGCAGCGTATTTGGAGGATATCTACAAACCAATCGTCGATGAGTGGTATATTTGGGACAGTCTGGAAGGAAATTTCGCGCTGACACAATCGTGGGATCAACCGTGAGCCGAACGCTGGATATTCAGAAGGTCGATATCGCTTTGAAACGGGCAGCACGCCGAGCCGCGCATGGCACTCGCGAGGAGCGTTCTGGACGTTTCTTGGTGTCGTCCACGATAAAGTCCGTGGAATATGACGACGAAGCCCGCGAACTGGACATCACCTTCACGAGCGGCAAGATGTATCGCTATTTCAATGTCCCGCTCGAAATCTACGCCGAGTTTTTGGACGCCGGCTCGAAGGGAAAGTTTTTCAACGACAATATCAAAGGCGCATTTGCTTTCGCTGAGGTTGGGCAAAGATAGCAAGCGCGGCGTAGCCCGGATTGAGTGAAACGAAATCCGGGGCAAGCGCCGCCGCTACCCCGGATTTCGCCGGCGCTCAATCCGGCCTACGCTCGCTGAGCCTGAGCCTGTGCACGGCGCGTGCCGCGCCGTTTTCCACCCTTCGCGTACTTATTACTTATTCCTGCAGTCCCGCCTTCTCCAAGACGCGCTTGAGGTCGCCGAAGGCGTAGGCCCAGTTGTGGCACTTGAAACTGCGCAGGTCGGTGACCGGCGTCTTGCATTTGTAGCAGACGAGGTCGGCGATCGCGCGCGGCACCTCGACATTGACGAACTTCTGCTGGCCCAAGATCACCTTCGCGATCATCGCCTTGTTGTGGACCTTGGCGAGCGCTGAGGAGACGATGTCGAGCCAGTTGGTCTCGCGCCCGCACTTGTCGCAGTTGCGTGTGTCGCCGCTCACCCACAGCGGCGCGCCGATCGCCTTGGGGTCAAGGCCGAGCAGCTTTTCGATCGCGCGAACATCGGCTTCGGCGGTGAGCCAGCGATATTTTCCGGGCAGCGCAGCGGGCGCGTCGTAGACCTGCTTGAACACCTCATCGTTCACCTCGACGGTGGTGCGCGCCGGCACGCGGCTCTTCGGTTGCTTCATGACGGTCCTCCTCTGGGCGGCGGTGGTAGACGGCTGCGGCCGCGATGCGGGTAGTATAACGATTTACAATCAACTTTCAATTGTGCCGCGAAGCATCATCCGCGATTCCGTCCAAAGCGCCGCATGGATTGCCGGATTAAGCCCGGCAATGACGCATGAGCCCGTAGGGCGGATCAGCGAGCGTAGCCCGGATTGAGTGAAACGAAATCCGGGACAGGCCGGGCCGAAAGCCGCGGATTTCGCTGGTGCTCAATCGGGGCTACGCTCGCTGCGTGAAAGCGACTTCTTCCGATATATCCTTCCCCACCACCCGCGCGATCATGCGCTGGATCCTCGCGGCGTTCTTCGTCGCGGGCGGCGTGGCGCATCTTGCGGTGCCCGGCGAATTTCTCAAGATCACGCCGGATTGGGTGCCGTTCGCGCCGCAGGTGATTTTGGTCACCGGATTGTGTGAAATCGCCGGCGCCTTGGCGCTGGTCACGAAACCTTTGCGCCGCTGGGCCGGTATCGCGCTGGCGGTCTATGCCGTCTGCGTGTGGCCCGCCAATTTCAAGCACGCCTTCGGCGGCATCGATATCCCGCATCTGTCATCAAGCTGGTGGTATCACGCGCCGCGGCTCGCCTTGCAGCCGGTGATCGCGTGGTGGGCGCTGTTTTGCGCGGGCGTCATCGACTGGCCGTTTTCGAAGCGCAGCAAACGTAGCCCGGATTGAGCAAAGCGAAATCCGGGGCAATCCTCTCGGCAGGACCCTGGATTTCGCTTTGCTCAATCCAGGCTACTTCCGCGTTCCGACGATCAGCTGATAAGCCTCGATCCAGAATTGCGCGCTGGCGCGGTCGAGGTCGCGTTCGGCGAAGAAGGCGTGGAGCAGCGCTTCCGTGGGGGCCCTCGCGCCTAGATATTTGATCATCAACGTGCAGGCGTGGCGCGGATCGGCGGGGGTTTTTACCCGTCCGGCGAAAAGTTGGTGCTGCGGCGGTGAATCTTCCGCCAAGCCGCTCGTTTTTGCTATCCGCGATCCGGCATTGCCGCCGAAGCGTCGGGAACGATTGCGAATTTTCTTTCGACGCGCGGACATCGGGACGCCGCTTTCGTAAAATGAGCGGTGTCATTTTCCTATCCGGCATTTTACCATATGCGAAATTTCGGTTTGGCGAGGCCGCCGTTCGGTCTGGAGGCGAAAGATGGCGCGTAGCCTTGCATCGACGCGGCAACAGGCGCTGCGGGTATTCCTGGCGGCAAAGCGCAAGGCTGCCGGGTTGCGGCAGGTCGACGTCGCCAAGCGGCTCAAGCGCGGACCGCGCTATGTCAGCGACGTCGAAACCGGTCGGAAGACGGTCGGTGCCGTCGAGCTTCTGGACTGGGCCGAGGCCATTGGCTTCGATCCGCGCGAGGCGGTCGCGCGGCTGGCGAAATCGCGAAGGGTATAGTGAGGCATGTCCAACGCGCCCAAACGCGAATATGGATTTTTTGAGTATCCGAAAAGTTGTCTTATTGATTCGTCTCCCTTGCGCCGGGAGGCAGAATGGCCGGTACGCTCGGTTCACCGCGTCACGAAGCGTTGCGAGCATTTCTGGTCGAATGCCGTAACAAGGCCGGGCTGCGCCAGGTCGATCTGGCGAAGCGGCTGGATCGCACGCAATCTTATGTCACCTATGTGGAAACCGGACAGAAGCACGTTGCCCTCGTCGAACTGATGGAATGGGCAGAGGCGATTGGCTTCGATCCGCAAGAAGCGATCAAGCGGCTGGCGAGAGTACCGAGGAAGTAAGCGTAGCCCGGATTGAGTGAAACGAAATCCGGGGCAGGCCTCGCGGCACGATCCCGGATTTCGCTTTGCTCAATCCGGGCTACTTCCGCTACGCGCCGTGCAATTCGGACGCCGCCGTGCAGCCGCGCAAAGATTCGCAACAGCATAGAAAGCCTTGATTGACAGGCACAATTTCACTTTTGCGAATCTTTGGAGGGGAGTGAAACGCGTCCGGGCTTGCGCGCAGCGGCAATCGCTCAGCGCAACCCCGCGATTTGTCTGCATAAATCGAAAAGCCTTTGACAGCGCGGGCGCGGATTTGAATAACGGCGTCCATCCCGTTCATCGTAAGGGACGTCAACCGGTGACGCCGACTGACGGAGCGGGTGCGGTTCCTGCGGGCGGAGTTCGTCGCTCTTAGCCTTCAGGCGGTTTGGGTATCAGCCCGTCCGGCGCGTGCCGGACTGCGAGGTGCTCGCTGCACTGGTGCCGGAGAGGGTCCTCCCGTTTGCATCCGGTGGTTCCAGGAAGCGCGGCCCAGGCCGAGTCGGGAGCAAAATCCCGGCGCATGACCGCGGAGGAGCGCCGAAAGGCGAGCGGTCCCCTTTATCGGGCCGCGGCCGCGCCTGCGCATCGAGGCGCGGCAACTGTTGGTGCGCCGTTCGGCGCTCCGCCTCCCTCTTGGGGGAGCAAAGACATCGCCTCCCGTCCATTCGAGGCAAGCTTTCTTGAAACGTGAAAGAAGACCCGGATGCTAGTCGCATCGCGGGCATGCAGTTCCGCGTCGTCATCGCCGGGCTTGCGGTGATGACGCGAGGGTGTGTCGCTGTTTGACATTGTAGATCGGAAAATAAAGCCGCCCGTTCGCGATGCCGGCGCGCTTAGGCGTGCGTAGCCCGGATTGAGTGAAACGAAATCCGAGGCAGCCTCGCCGCTGTCCCGGATTTCGCTGACGCTCAATCCGGGCTACGCTCGCTGCTTACTTCACCGTGATGACCAGGCCATTGAGATCGGCGCTGACGATGGCGCCGACCGAACTGCCGGTCAGCGTCAGCACCGCGCCGTGCTGGTTGGTGAGCACGATGGCCTGCGCGCCGCGCCCCAACGCCGCGCCGACGTTTCCAGCGGCATAGACGCCGGAGACATCCCCCGGGCCGCGGATGTTGCTCACCGTGCCGCGAAAGTGCGTCTCGGAAGCGCCGAAGGTGAAGCCGTAGCTCAGCCCGCCGATCCCGAGCGGGTACTGTCTGCCTTGGAAGGAGAGGGTGCCCGAGCCGGCCGAGCCGCCGATGACAATGCCCGCTTTGATGACGCTGAAACTGATGCCGCCGCTGTCGGCATAGGTGGCGGAGGCGCCGCCGGCCAGGCCCGCTAACGCGATCAGGCCTGCCCGAAGGGCGGATAAGTTGCGCATGGGTGCTTGCTCCTTGAAAAGACGTCGATGGGCGAATTGGTTTCGGCAAACATACTGTGCCGCCGGCCTGCCGCCTATTTTCCCTTGCGCTGGCAATGTCACTTGGCTTGCGGATGACTTAAGAGTACCGCGAAAGCGTCTCTCTGAAGTGCTGCAGATGAAGCCGTAGCTGTAGCCGTAGCCGTAGCCGTAGCCGTAGCCGTAGCCGTAGCCGTAGCCGTAGCCGTAGCCGTAGCCGTAGCCGTAGCTCAGGCCTGCCCCTGCCGACGGTCCGCCGGTGCATGCGCCCGAACCGCAAACGAATCTCAGAAGAAGCGCTTAAGCAGGGTGAGCGCGTCACTGTTGGAAGGCGGCGGTTGCGGCGGCAACCCTCCGATTCTACCGGTCGCCGCCCCATGCGGCCATCCATCAGGCTCGGCCGTGTGCGGCGGATCGGCGGCGGCGGCCACCGGCAGCGTTTTAATCTCGGCCGGCGCGAGCGGCGGCGCGACCGCAATTGTCGACGGTGAGGCCGTGGCAGGCAAAACGGGCGCGGCCGGCGTCGTCGGCTGCGGCGTGCCGGGCGATGTTGCGACAGGCGGCGTAACCTCGCTCACCTGGTGGTTCGCCAGCGCAGCGCGAACCGTGGCTTCGATCGATACTTTGTTCGGCGTCGGAGCGGGTGCACTGACGGTCTGCTGGGGTTTGGCGGCGAACCCGGGCAGCATGGAAAAAGAAAAATGCCCGGTCACGTAGGCGATGAGGTAGCCGCCCACCGCTGTGCCAATAGCTGCCGCCACGACCTCGACAAACTTCCCCGCGAACCGCCGCAGGTAGGACACTTCGCCCGCCGCCATCATCTTTAAATACCGCCCAAATCGCCCTCTGCGCGCGATATAAGAGTCAATATCGGGCGAAATTTGGATGGAACTCAAACGGCCGTTCGATTTTACGCTTTGGGCTAAGACCGCACCCGCCCGCCGTCCACATTCAGCGTCTGCCCGGTCATGAACGCCGCGTCGTCGCTGGTGAGAAACGACAGCGCGCCGACCAGATCTTCCGGCACCTCGACGCGCTTGATCGCCTGCAGGCTGGCGACGGCGGTGAATTCCTCGTCCATGTCGGCAAAGCCCGGGCGCGGCTTGCGCACCAGCGTGCCCGGCGAACGGGTCAGCCCCGGCGCAATCGCATTGACGGTGATGCCGTCGGCGGCGACGTCGCCGGCGAGCCCGCGGGTGAAGCCGATGATGCCGCCCTTGGAGGCGACGTAATGGGCAAAGCCGGTGGTCACCGAGCCGAATGTGCTCGAGGCCAGGTTGACGATGCGGCCCCATTTGCGCTCTCGCATGCCCGGCACGAAGGCCGCGGTGACGAGGAAGGTGCCGTCGAGATTGATGGACAAAACCTTGCGCCAGTCGGCAAACGTCATGGCGGCGAAGTCGCGCTGCGGGTAAATCCCGGCGCAGTTCACCACGATGTCGGCGCGGCCGAATTTTTGCTGCACCTGTTTCGCCATCGCCGCGACCGAGTCGGGGCTCGACACATCGCAGACCACGGCAAGCGCGTCGCGTCCCGCCGCTTCGACGAGCTTCACGGTCTCCCGGCCGTCCGCCATATCGGCGACGGCAATGTGCACGCCGTCTTCGGCGAGACGCTTGGCAAAAGCTTGCCCAATACCATTGGCGCCACCGGTGATGACGGCGACTTTATCTTTGTGGCCTTTTCCCACGCGCGGTCCTCCCTTGATTGCGCAGCGGCGGCCGGCCGCGGCGGACAACTCTGGTGTCGTGCCGGATTTCAGCCCGGTCAAAAAATGCATCCGTCAGCTCCGGCGCATCATCGGGATCAACCCATGCGGCGGAGCCAGACTTCTTCTTCCTTGGCATGACAGTGCCTCTGAACTCCTGCTAATCCAGCATTCCCAGTGCCTTGCGCACGCGCGCCTCGTTCGCCGCAAGCCACGCCAGCCGCTTCTTATAAAGGCCCTTGTCCCAGAACAATTTCTGCCAATCGTCGGACGGCGCGGAATAGCTGCGGGACGTGAAACCCGCGAAAATCGGCGACCATGCGTCGGGCGACTTTTCCCATTCCGCCATCGCTCGCTTATGCGTCTCGCCGCATTCGCGCTCGTCGCGTTCGCACAGAGCCCAGAGTGTGGTCAGCGCGGCGCTTTGCTCAGGTGCGCCGATCAAAAGATATCCGTCCCTCGCGATATTAATAATCTCGCGCCAGCAACCGAAGCAGTTCCACAAAAATTGCGCCCAGCCACCATTACCGAGATTGTACTCAATCTCCCCAAACGCAGGAAGCATCTTAACCTCCAGCGTCGGTGCCTCGGTGGCCGGTCGGCCGTACCAGGTCGGTCCATCAGGGTAGTTCCGCTCTATCCAATCGTAGATGAGTTGCTGAATTTGCTCGCCGTCAGACATGGGCTGGACCTCAATACATCCCACCACGCAATACATATTCCTTCGATCAGCCGTGTTTCTGTCAATCCCCAAACACCCACCGGATAATCCGCTCATCGCGCTCGTACCCGCCATTCCTCGCGAAGGGCTCGTTGTTCCAGAACGTGTCCGCCGCCGCGCGGTCCGGCAGTTCGAGCAATAGCGCGGTGCCGATGTTGTCGGCGCCGTCGGCGGAGCGGATCGGGCCGCGGAAGATGAAGCTGTCGCCGAAGGACGCGAAGTAGGATTCGTGGGCGTGCAGGTGCTCGCGGAAGAACTCGGGCGTGCCGGTCTTGGGCCCGGTGCACAGGAACTGCTGCAAACCCTTGCGGCGATAGTCGGCGGCGCGCTTGCCAAAACTGTTCGACCAGCGGTGGATTTCGACGCGCTGGTAGACGCCGGCCTTGTTCAGCGGTTCGTCGGCGACGAACTTGTCCGCCGCCGCGCGGTCGTCGAGCTGCATGAAAAACGAGGTACCCAGAGAGTCGCGGCCGTCGTCGGATACGAAGTGGCCGTAACCGATGACGCGCTCGCCGAAATTCTTGATGTAGCTTTTCTGCTCCGCGAGCAGCGCGCGCCGGGTTGCCGCCATCCCCGGCTTGTCCCAGCAATAGATTGCCCACTGCGCCGGCTTGGTGCGGTAGTAATCCTTGAGCGCCTCGCCCTGCAATCCGTAGCGCGGATCGCCCGGCAAATATCCGGCCGGCTTGCCGTCTGACATGTCGCCTCCAAAAATCGCCGTCCGCAGCCGGCGGCGAGTTTGGGTCGGCTGACCTGCCGGATCAAGCGTGCGTTCGCGGTGCGGCGAAGGCCTCGGGACGGCGGCCATTTTGCCGGGCAACACCGGGGAGCTTTCGAAGCTTGTTTTGCTGTGCCGGAAGTCACACGCCACGCGGCCGGGAAAGCGTACCAAGCTAGGTGTCCTTCAACATATGGAGCGGATCATGAACACGACGAACGCTAATGTTCCGACCGTTGCGCGCCGCATCCTGCTGCCTTGGGCGGCTATCCTCGCCGGCATTGCCGTCGGCTTTGCAACGGGTCTTTTCACTGGCACATCGTCCTCGCACCCGAGGACGCAAAGCTCCGCCGTTGCCGCCAAGGCCGATCGGCCGGCCGCGGCCGCCGCCGCCGCCGCGGTGGAGACCTATCCGATCGTGCCGTCTCCCGTCATCGAGCCGCACCCGCAAATGTTCTACGGAACCGGTGACGGCAACGGCTTTTACTCGGATCGCTAAAGTGACGCGACGGCTTTGAACGTCATCAAGCTGTCGAGGCGATTGTCGCAAGCATCGCAAGCGCATTGCGCGGTGTGTTCGGAAAGCGCAGGGTGAAGTGCCGGGTAAAATCAGTTCATAGCAATGCACCTGCGAGCGGCGCGCCGGCAGCGCCGCAATTCACAGAAAAAGGACATCGGCATGAAAACCTATCAGGTGGCGATGCTGGCCACGGTCGCGGGCTTCGGCCTCGGCGCCGCGGCCATCGAAGGCCTGCACGCGCAGGCCAAACCGCCGGCGTTCTATGTCGCCATGAACGACGTGACGGATCAGGCCAGTTACGTCAAGGAATTCGCCGCAAAATCTTCAGCCTATGCCAAGTCACAAGGCGCCCGCTTCATCGTCCAGGGCGGCACCGTCACCGCGCTCGCGGGCGACGCGCCGAAAGCGCGCATCGTCATCCAGCAGTGGGACAACATGGATAAGCTTCTGGCCTGGTTCAAATCCGCGGAGAACACGGACTATCAGAAGATAGCGGCGAAATACGCGACCGTTCATTCCTTCGCGGTCGAAGGTCTCGCGCAATAGCGCGCAGATGCTGTGCGAACAGCGATCTGGATCGGAATCCTCATCGGCTCGACCATCGGCGGGCTGATCCCGTCGCTCTGGGGCGGCGAGCTTTTGTCTTATTCGGGGCTGCTGCTCAGCGGCGCCGGCGCTTTTGCCGGGCTGTGGATCGGCTACAAGATGTCGACCTGACAAAAAAGTTCCGGCGGCAAACGGAGCGGCGTGAGCAAGTCTATCGCGCAAGCACCCGATAACAGCGCGTGGCCCGCAATCGCCAGCGTCACTTACTATGAACACAATCGGCACGCCGTGCAGCCACTATTGAGGCGGCTTGTGAAGACCGCCGATATCTTTCGGCCAACAAGAGAAAACAACATGAAAGACGCTCACAACAAGGCAGCGGAACATCACGAATCTGCAGCAAAGTCCCATCGTGCCGCGGCCGAGGCTCACGGCAACAACGATCATAACAAGGGCAAGGAACATTCGAACCAAGCCCAGCAGCACGCGCAGAATGCCAATGAGCATTCCAAGACGGCGCACAACAAGAGCACCCAGCAGAAATAACGGCTTTCACCGCGGCGCCGGCAATAGCGCCGGCGCCCCGGTAGGCTCTTGGCTCACGATCGATTTCATTTTTTTTGATACATCCGGATGCGCCAAGAGCACGTGTGTACAACGAGCGCAGCGGGCGTAGCCCGGATTGAGTGAAACGAAATCCGGGGCAGGCCTCACGGCACGATCCCGGATTTCGCTTTGCTCAATCCGGGCTACCGAAAGCCGTCACGCGACGGCTTTGAACGTGACCAACGTGTCGAAGCGATTGTCGCAAGCATCGCATTGCCAGACGTGGCGGATTTCGACGTCGCTGTCGCGCTCGGCGAATTCCGGATATTCCGGCAGTGTCAGCAATTCGCCGCAGCGCGGGCAGGCCGGCCGCCCGCAATAGCGTTCGTGCAGATAACGCATGGGCATGGCGACCTGGAGCGTCATGACTGTTCCTCCGTGCGAATCGCAAACTTTGTAGCGGCCTTCTGTGTCATCCTCGCGGTGGCGGCTTCAACAAACCGTGACGGTTGGCGGCGGTATTTGATTGAAATTTTGACGTTTGGTGATGAGGTTGTCACAAAGCGGGTGGTTTCAGGTCCCGTCGACCGGGCGCTTCGGCGCAAAACTGTGCCCGGCGGCAGCGGCGCCCCGCGTACGCTGTCCGCAATGAATCTTCAAACCATGCCGGTGGTGGCAAGGGCTGCGATAATGTCGGCGGCGCGCGGGACGCCAAGGCCGGTGCAGGCGTTCCAGCCGTCGCCCGCCGCGTAGCCGATGCCGTTTTGCCGGTTGTCGCCGGTGGTGATCGGAAAGGTGAGCCCGGCAGTGCCGTAGAGATGCGGCGGCACGAGGCCAAGCGGCGTTGAGCGTGCGGCATTGGCGATGGCGATCAAGGCCGCCCACAACGGCGTTGCCGCGCTGGTGCCATCCTTGGCCATCTCGTTGCTGTTGACCACGATGCGGTAGCCGGGGGATTTGGCCGCCAGTGCCGCCACGTCGGGCACGCCGCGGCCGCGGCGCTGGTCGGGATTCACCGACACCGGCAGCGCCGCTGCATTCTGAAAGTCGGCTACCGGGTATTTGTCGCTGATGCCGCCGCCGGTGCCGATGGCGCCCTCGTGCCACACCGTCTCGTCGCCTTGGGGCGTTAGTCCGGTGCCGCCGCAGCCGAGCACGTAAGGGGTCGAGGCGGGAAACCACACATGCGCCTTGCCGTCGGTCATGCCGCAGGTGGCGAGCTGGTCGCCTGCGGCCGTGACCACGCTGATGCCGACGCGTAGCGCGTCGCACAGCGCCGCGCACACCACTTCGCGCCGCGGGTCGGTCCAATAGAATTCCGGGCTGCCCCAGCTGATCGACAGCACCCGCGGCCGATTGGCGTCGTCGCGCGCCGCCTGCTGGATCGCGTCCGCCAACGCTTCGGCGGTGTTGCCGGTGAAATAGACCACGATGCGCGAGCGTGGCAGCAGTCCGGCCACCACCTGCAAATCGAGCGCGATCTCCTGCTCGGCCAGCGGCGTGCCGTCGGTGAACTGATTGGTCACGCCGCCTACCGACTGGTCGATCACGGGGCGCGGCTGCCGTCCCATGCGGGTGAGCGCGGTATCGAGATCGGACTGCTGATAACCGCCGCCCATGGCGACGATGCCGACGCATTGCGGCGACGTATCGCGGTCGAGCGGAATGCCGTAGCGGGCGGCGACTTGCGTCGGCCACAACGCGTCGCCCGCCGCGGCTGCGGCGTCGGCGGCAGGGCGCATCGGCAACAGCGGCCGCCGGTCGAAGCCGACGACGGCCCGGGTCCACGGCGCAATGGCGCGCGGAATGCGCAGCACGCCGGTGCGCGCCTGGAACGTCCTGTCGCCTTGGCGATAGAGCCGCACCGTTGCACCGAACATATCGGTCAGCACGCGCGCCGGCGCCTCCCACACCATGTGGCGGCTGGCAAGGTCGATGTCGCGCACCGCGATGCCGTGCGCACGGGCGAAAGCGGCGACGCGCTTGGCGGCGCGCGCATGGGTCCGCGCGCGTTGGCGCGCCAGCGCGCGCCACGTCGTCGGATGGGAGAAGCGGGCCAGATCGGCGGCGCTGCCCGGCGGCTCCGGCCGCGTTCGGCGGCGGAAATGCAGCGTCACCGTCAGCGGTGCATCGGGGTCGATGTCGCCGGCCACGACGGCCCCTATCGGTACGTCCCGGCGGCTGCCGGTGAATTCGAACGTCCGCGGCCGCGAGCGTTTCATTTACCCACGCACTGGCTCGGCGTTGGCGGGTTCTGCGTGTCGTCGATCGCACAGAAGGGGACTGACCAAACGAAGTCGGCCGACGTGCCGACCCGCACCAGTCCCGGGTCGTCCTCGATGACTGGCGGCTGGCCGGTGTTGTTCCAATACCAAGTCGGCAGCAGCGCCCCGAGCGGGCCGATCGGCGGATTGACGTTGAGATTGATGAAGCCGAGAGGCGACGTCATCTGGCCGCTCTGATCGAACGCCGCGCGGCCGTGGCAGGTCATGCAGGAGGCGGTGGGGACGAAGCTGTCCTCGGTCACCGAATTGCCGAGCCGAATGTCGAGGCCCGTATTGTCGACGAAATCGGCCTGCGAGCCTTTGAGGCAGTAATTGACGTAAGCCGGCTCGATGTTCGCCGCAGCCAGAAGTGCCGACAGCGCCGCCGACTTGGTGCAGTCCGGATAGATCTGTGCGCGCGTGGTGTTTGGCGGCACCACCGGTGTCTGCGCGCCGAATGAGTCGCGACAACCGATGGTGTCGCAGCGGCCGGGGTTGAAGCGATGCTCGAACGTCGCCCAGGTCCAATTGGGAACCTGTTTGCTGATGATGTGCATGGAGAGGAGGGCGTATTTGTTGCCGTTCTTGTCGGCATTGACGTGAAAAAATTGCGGGACCTGGGCGACCGTCACCTGGTTATTGGTGAAACCCGGAATTTGGTCGACCGGCAGCCAATTGGCCTTGACCTCTATGGAGTCGACCGGAAACGAGAGGGTCTTGCCGAAGGCCGCCTTCAGGCCCGACACCTTGTACAGGTTGTTCTGCACGATGAAATCGAAGGTCGCGCGGTTGTGGCGCGACTCTTCCGACAGTCCGTTAGGATTGGGCGGCAGCGCGGGCAACAGCACGCCGTTCCTGAGCGCGGCCTCGCGCGCAAAGGATTCCAGAATCGGCGGATGCATGGCCGAAGGTGTCGGTCCGGTAGGATATTGCGGATTGGGCTGGAAGGTATCGGTGTCGCTGGCGAAGGTCTCGAACACCGCATTCGTTCCGCCGGCGCGGCTGTTGACCTGGATAAACAGCTGCCAGGCAACCATGTCGGGATTGTTCATTGCCGGAGCGGGATCGGTCTGCGCGACCGCCGCTGCGGTCGAGACCAAAAGCGCGGCGCAGGCGAGCACGTGAGACGCGTGACGTTGCATCGGAGACTCCTGTTGGTCAGGGGTTGAAGCCGTCAGTCATCCAGGCGTTGTAGGTATCGATCCGGCGGCGGCGAAGCTTTTGGCCATATCGACGCTTCGTTCACGCTTACGTCCTACCCAAATAGTATACAACGCTTGAGAGTATATAATCAGTGATGGACGACACACTTGTTTGTACCCATGAGACGGGTTGCGGGCTGACGCTCCGTTCCATCCGTCTCACGTGCCGGCCGGTTTGTCCCACACCTCGGTTTGTCAGCTTTGGCGTGCCGTGCTAGGCGCAACACGCTTTTGGAGACTGGTTCATGCCCGACGCCCTAAAACTCCTCGCCACGCGGCGCTCCTTCAAGGCGGTCGAGCTTGCCGGTCCCGCTCCGACCCCGGCTGAAATCGACACGCTGTTGACCATCGCCTCGCGCGTGCCCGATCACGGCAAGCTCACGCCGTGGCGCTTCATCGTGTTCGAAGGCGAGGCGCGGCGTTCGGCCGGCGCGGCGATCGCCGCCGCCTTTCGCGCCAAATATCCGGACGCAAAACCCGAGCACGTCGAGGCCGAGGGCGCGCGTCTGTTGCGCGCACCGCTGGTCATCGCCGTGGTCAGCCGCGCCGCGCCGCACGTGAAAATTCCGGAATGGGAACAGGTGCTGTCCGCCGGCGCCGCCGCCATGAGCCTCGTGCTCGCCGCGCACGCGCTCGGCTATGGCGCCAACTGGATCACCGAATGGTACGCCTACGACCGCGGCGCGCTCGATGCTCTGGGCCTGGAGCCGCATGAGCGCATCGCCGGCTTCGTCCACATCGGCCGGCCGCCGGGGCCGCCCGAGGACCGGCCGCGCCCGCCGCTCGAGGAGATCGCCACGCGCTTTTCTGGGTAGAACCGTAGCCCGTCTGCCTCCCGGCGCGCGGCGCCAATTCAGCTCTGGCGGCCCTCTTTGGCTTGCCCGTCCAGCCAATCCGACAGGCTGCCGGTGCTCTTCTTCTTGGCCTTGCGTTTCGGCGCGGCCGGCGCCTGCGGCGGTGCGGCGGCGTCCCTGGCCAAACGGAGCGCTTTGAGCCGCTCGGTCTTCAAGCGCAGCGCCGCGGCGGTGGATTCGTACTCGGATGTCGCCTTTTTGGCGTCGTTGGCGCGCTGTAATTTGGCGAATTGGGCGTTCGCCTCATGCTTGTTGGGTTTTTCGGCCATTTATCTCGCCATCCTTTGTGACTGTTCAAAGTCATCATTGCCATAGCAGTCCGCGAGGGCAAACGGCGAAGTTTCGTTCGGTTAATTGCCGCGAACTTGCCAATTTGTAATCCGGCGCTTCGAACGGCGGCTGCGGCCGCGCGCGACCAACGGGGGAGGGCGATGGTCGCAGGGCAAGGAGGATTGCCATGAAACGCTTGGTTTTGATCGCCGCGCTGCTCCTTGGCACGGGCTTGAGCGCGCAGGCCGATACCGTCACCTACCACAATATCTTGAAAACCCCGCGCAACGACGACCAGCTGCACCAGGACGGTTACTCTTGCGACGCGCAGGTCGGGCCCGACAGGAACGGTGTGCCGACGTCGGCAGCCTATAAGCAATGCATGCTCGGCCGCGGCTGGCGCTATCAGTCGGTCAAGCGCGAGCCGGCGCCGCAAACCTGGATCGATCCGGACACCGGCCTGACCTGCCACGAGATCCTCGACGGCTTCGGCTCCGAATGTTCGAATTTCTAATTTGTAGGATGGGTTGAGCTCTTGCGAAACCCATCAAACGACGGAGCGGTTAAATTGATGGGTTTCGCTTCGCTCTACCATCCCATGAGCTACGAGCTACAAAAAGCGTGGCCCGGCAGACAGCTCGCACCGGTCTTAATGGCTGTGTCCCGCGGCCTGGCGGTTCTTCAGCCAATCCGACAACGACACCGCCGGGGGTTTTTCCTTGCCGTTTTGTTTGCTGTTTTTCTTCCTGGCCTTCTTCATCGGGACAGCCGGTGCCGCCTGTTCGGCAGCGTCTCGCGCCAGGCGAAGCTCCTTGAGGCGCGCGCTCTTGGCCGTAACCGCGGCCGCGACGGCTTCGGATTCCGTCATGATGGTCTTGCCGACATCGATGCCCGGCAGCTTGCTGAAATGAGCGTCAGCCCGCCGCTTTATCAAACTGTCCGACATTGCGATCTCCCTCGAGCTGCAGCGTGATATTGCAATCTCCTTCGAGCAATAGGCTCGGGACAATGCCGCAGCGAAGGGCGCGCACGCTGCGGACTATTTGTTTCTTGCCTGCTCCATCAAAATGCCAGAGCGGCAATCGCTTCAATCTGAAGCGATTTCGCTCTAGCGGCAGAAATAGCGATTGCAGTGCCGCAAGCAGCGCGACGGCCATCGCGCAGGCTGCGGTTTTCATTGTCATAATCAAAGGTCCTTTGGTTACCCGCGTCGACGAGCATCCACCAGACCAAGACTCAGGACTGGTCGAAATTGACCACAATCGAAAATGAATCGCGCTCGCTGTGGGGCGGATTTGCGCGGCGCAATTCGCCGCTAGAGCCAAGCCGCCATCCGCCTCACTGCGCCGCGGCGAAGTCGCATCGTGCCGCGGCCGCGCCCACTGCAGCAACGACATGTCAACGGAAAGGAATATTCGAACCACGTCCGGCAGCACGCGCAGAATGCGAACGAGGGGAGCCGGCGATCGCATCGGCTCCGCGGCTCCCACCCATCCCGCGCTTCACGGGACAATACGGAAGCGCCGGCTATTATCCGATGGCCAAGCGCGCCGATATAGCCACGGGAACCCTGCCGAAAAAGGCCCGGGTTCCCGCTCATATTCCGCTAATCAGATTGCGGCTATCGGGGATCAGCGTTGCGAGCCTACCCCCATGCCGCTGCCGGCGCCGACGCGCGGGCCGGGGCCGCCGCGCTGGGTGTTGTTTTCGTACCACGCCGGCGGCGAGCCGTAATAACCGTAGGCGGGCGCCGCACCGTAATAATAGCCGTAGGCAGGAGCCGCACCATAGCTGTAGCCGGGTGCCGCTTCGTAATAGCCATAGCCGGGGGCGCCATACTGGGCGAACGCGGCCGAGGTCGCCGTCAGCACGAACGCGCCTGCAAGAATGAGCTTCTTCATGGTTTGATCTCCGTTGCCAGTCGTAGACGACAACCGGCTGGCGGCGTGTTTGTTTCATTCACAAGTCGTTGCGCGGCTTTTGGCGCGGAACCAGGGTTGCTATGCTGAGCCACGCTTGCAGCAAAAGGATCAGCCCAAATGCCCGGCCTTCTGCAAAACCACATCGCGGTCGTCACCGGCTCAGGGTCCGGGATCGGCCGCGCCATTGCGCTCGGCTATGCGCGCGAGGGTGCGACGCTCGCGGTGCTCGACATCAATGGCGAGGCGGCGGCGAAGACGGCGGCGGATATCCGTGACGCCGGCGGCAAGGCGCAAGCCTTTGTCCTCGACGTTAGCGACCGGATGGCCTGCCGCGCCGTCGCTGCGGAGGTCGCCGGGAAAGTCGGTGCGGTCACGATCCTGGTCAACAATGCCGGCATCAACCGGCGCAACGCCTTTACGAGCGATGCCGACGCCGTGATCAAGGACTGGCAGGACATCATGGCGATCAATCTCAATGGTGTGTTCAACGTGACGCACGCGTTTCTCAGCCCCTTGCGCGCCGGCAAGGGACGCATCGTCAATATCGCCTCCATCCAGTCGTTCATGCATGTGCGCACGCCGAACTCGCCGGCCTACACCACGTCGAAGCACGGCGTGCTCGGCTTTACCCGCGCGCTCGCCGCCGAGCTCGGCAAGGACGGGGTGCGCGTCAACGCCATCGGCCCGGGCTTCATCGAAACGCCGCTGAACGAAAAAGTGCGCGCCACCAATCCGGAGCTGGTCAAGATTTTTCTCGACCACACCCCGCTCGGCCGCACCGGCAAGCCCGACGACATCGTCGGCCCGGCGATCTTCCTCGCCTCCGACCTCGCGGCCTATGTCACCGGCTCGATCGTCATGGCCGACGGCGGCTATCGCGCGATTTGACGCAAGGTCGCCCGGATTGAGAAATCTGGCGGCGAAGCCTCGTTGCCATTCCCGGATTTCGCTGGCGCTCAATCCGGGCTACGGCATGGCGCGCTAATTCGCCTTCAACTGGTCGGCGGTCTTGAGGATGATCTCGGGGCGGTTCTGGTAGAGCACCACCTCACCGCTGATCGCCACGGTCTTGCCTTTCAGATCGCCGGCGTTCGGGAATTTGGCGCGGTCGGAGGCGAAGATCACGGCGGCGAAAGCATTGTCGGGATAGGCGCCGCCGATGTCGATGAAGGTCACGCCGGCGCGGCCGATATGGACGTCGCTGACCGCGGCTTGGACCGTCACGGTTTGTCCGACATGCGCCTTGATCTCCGCCGGCGGGATCGTCTGCGCCCGCACCGGCAGCGCCGCCGCGACAAATCCCAGAGCCAAAATGAGCGTTCGCATCGCTGTTCCTCCCTGCCATAACGCTAATGGGCCGACGAGAACGTAACATGAACATTGGCGCAAGGCAATAGCGATAAATTGGGTTGGGGCAGCGGAACTCGCTGCCGGCCCACCGACCGACAGTCCGGAGGCGCGCCATGATCACGCTCTACTCCTATCCCGAACTGTTCAGCGTCGCCGACAACAACGGTTATGGGCTCAAGGTGTTCGCCTTCCTGCGGCTTGCCGGCGTGCCGTTCACGCACGAGCATATTTTCGATGCGTCGCAGGCGCCGCGCGGGCAGTTGCTCTATATCGTCGACGACGGCGAAACCATCGGCAACAGCGAGACCATCATCGCCCATGTCGCCGCCAAATACCGCCCGGCGCTCGACGCCGCGCTGACCGCGGCGCAGCGCGACACCGATCTCCTGGTCACGCGCATGCTCGACGATCTCTATTGGGTGATGTCGTATTCGCGCTGGAAGGACGAGCGCTACTGGCCGGCGTTCCGCGACGCGCTGATGCGCGAGCATCCGAGCCTTGACGAAGCGGGCTTGCGCAAAGCGCGCGAATTCAATTTCCAGCGCTATCATTTCCAGGGCATCGGCCGCTACGCGCCCGAGGAAGCTTACGCGCGCGGACTTGCCGACTTGAACGTGCTGGCGCGTCTCATTCCGGACGGCGGCTATGTGCACGGGCCGAAGCCGACCAGCATCGATGCCGGCATCTACGGCTTCATCGCCAACATCTATTTCTTCGACATCGACACGCCGCTGAAGCGCTTCGTCGCAGCGAGCGGCAGTCTGGCGCGCCACTGCCGCGCGATCCACGCCGATATCGCGCCGGCGGAACGATCCAAGCCGGCGTGAGGGGCGCGGCAGCACAGTCGGCTGCGGCCATTGAATTTAAGTCGTCCCTTAGGGAACCGAGCTGCTGGAACTTGGTTCCTATTTCCGTGAGCCGCGTGGCAATTGCGCCGACCGCACGGAACCCGCCGCATGACCAAATCAGCGATCTGGATCGCGGTCTGTACAGTGGTGTTGGCGTCGCTCGCCGTGCCGGCCATTGCCGGCGACCAGTCGCAGCTCGCCACGATCTGCACCCAGGCCGGCAAGACCGCGAACGGCGAAATGTTCGTGCCGTCCAAGCTCACGGCGGCGCATCGTACGCTGCCGTTCGGCACCATGGTGCGCGTCACCAACTTGCGCAACGGCCGCACCGTCGTCGTGCGCATCAACGACCGCGGGCCGTACACCAAGGGCCGCATCATCGATGTGACGCCGGCCGCGGCGGCGGAGTTGAAGTTTTCCGACCTCACTCCGGTCACGCTCGAAGTCGTCAAGCCGCAATAGCGGGAAATCCGCGCGCTATTTTCCCGCCGCCTTGCGCAGCGCCGCGTTGATGCGGTCTTGCCAGCCCGGCCCGTCCTCCTGGAAAAAATCGAGCACGTCGCGGTCGATGCGCAGCGACACCATTTCCTTGGCGCCAGGCGGTGACGGTGGCGCCTTCGGCGGCGCTTCCACCGGCTTGGTGGTCGCGGCCTTGAACGCCTTCTCGGCCGCGGTGCGCGGATCGTAGGTCGGGCGTCTGCTCATGGCCGATTTATAGCATGTCCGATTCGACAAAGAAGTCATTGTTCCAGTCGCTTCACGCAGCAATGCGTCGCGCGGCTGTGATCATTTTGCCTCATCGAGGCTTAAATCGCCGCGGCACTGCGAAGCCACGTTGCCGCCGCGTCGGTGCCGTCATTGCCCTTCATGTCGCGGCCTCCCCCCAACACGAAAGGATCCTCCCTTGAAGTTCCATCTCTTACCGGTTGTCGTCGTTCTCGCCGCTATCGCCACCCCGCTGACCGCCGCGCAGGCGCAAGGCATTGCCGATGGCGCCGCCCATGGTGCTTACGTCGGCAACAATGCTGCCGGACCGGTCGGGGCTGTGGTTGGCGGCGCGGTCGGTGGTGTCATCGGCGGCGTTGAAGGCGGCGTCGCCGGCGTTTTCGGCCTTCACCCCGTGGCAGCCTCATATCCCGGCGCTGAGGCGCCCGGGTATCACCGCCATCATGTGCGGCATTCCTATCGCCACGGCTATCGCACGCATACGAACAGCTAAGCGCAAAAACTACCGGCTCGTCTCAGCCGCGTCGCTGATCGCGCGCAATAGCGCCAACAGCGCGCGGTTGAGCGGCGTGGCGATGCTGTGGCGCTCGCCGGCGGCGACGATGGCGCCGGTCAGCGCCTCGTGCTCGAGCGGGCGGCCGGCGCGGCGATCAAAATACATCGAGGTGCCGAGCTCGCCGGAAAAGGTGAACAGCGTCGTAAGCGTGCGCGCGGCTTCGTCGGCGGCAAGCTGCGCGCCTTCGGCGCGGCCGACCGCGATTGCCTCTTCGAGCACCGCGAGGCAGAGCGTTTGGATGTCGGGGCGCCGCAGCACCGCCTGGCGCTGCAAGGTCAACGCGGTGACCGGGCTGGCGACGGCGTTGATCAAAAGCTTGCGCCACGCCAGCGTGACGAAATCCTGGCCGCAATGCACGCGCAGCGGCGTACCATCGAACAATTGCGCAAACGCGCGGCCGGCGTCGTCATCGGCAACGACGAAATCCTGATCGGCGCCATGCCGCAGCCGCACCCGGTCGGCGGCAAGCCGCTCGCCGTTGTAATAGACGATCACCGGCACCACGGTGGCGCCGTCGGCGAATGGCGCGACGCGGGCGACGTGATCGATGCCGTTCTGCAACACGGCAACGCGTGTTGCCGGCGTGCATAGCCGCTTGAGCCACGGCGCGGCCGACGCCGTAGCGTGGGTCTTGGTGCACAGCAGCACCCAGTCGGCCGGTTTGGCCTGCGTCGGATCGGTGAGGGCTGCGAGCGGCAGCTCGACCGTGCCGCCCGGAGCATCAAGCGTCAGCCGCTCGATCGGCGTGCGCACGCAGGCGACGACGTCGTGGCGGCCGGCCGCGATCAGGCAACCGGCGGCGACGCCGCCGATGCTGCCCAGCCCGACCACGGCGACGGTCGAACGCCGCTGGGTTTTTTCCGAAGATGCGGACATCGTGCCAACGAAAACAGCGATGCTGTCAGTGCTGCGGCGTGCTCGCCTGGTGGGCGACGGAGGGCGCGCTTGCATCGCGCGCGTCGATTTCGCCGCCGTTGCCGCCGCCGCCCGCGCTCCCGCCGCTGCGGGCGCTTTGCCCGCCGCTGTCGTGGGAACGCGCATGCGCATAATAGTGGCCGCCGTTCCTGGCGCCGGCGGTGCCGCTATAGGGCGTGCCGAAATTGGCGCCGCTCTGGCTTTGCGCCAGAGCGGCCGCTGTCGCGCTCAACAGCAGCCCCAGCGCCACGATGATTTTTGCCATGGCTCAATCTCCCTCACCGGCCATTCTAGCCGACAACCGCCGGTGCCGCACGCCATAACAAAACCCGGCCGCGAGGGCCGGGTTTGTCGATGTTTTGCGCCGGAGCGCCTTAAGGCGCGATAGAGCTCAGTAGCGGTGGTGCCAGTAATGATATCCATATCCGCCGCTGCCAGGGCATCTGGACGCCACGGCGCCGCTATAGGGCTCGCCGAAGCAGTTGGATCTGGATGGGCCGTTCGGCCCGAAATTGCGCTGGCTTTGCGCCGATGCGATCGAGGTCGCGCCGGCAAGCAGCACCAACGCCAAGATGATTCTTGTCATGGTGCAATCTCCCTAGAACCACAGTGAACAACTGCCATGACGCCATGAAGTTCCTGGGTGCGGCAGCTCAATGCAGCCGCTGCCACTGCCATTGCGACCCCTGTGGGTACTGCTGCGGATATGGCGGATTTTGCGGGTAGGGCCGGTACTGCGACTGCGACCACGGTCCGCCTTCAGGAGTGCCCGGGCAACTGGACGCCGCGGTGCCGGTGGAGAACGAGCCGTAGCAGCCGTAACTGCCCGGTCCGTTGGCGCCGTAATTGCGTTGGCTTTGCGCCGCCGCGGTTGCGGTCGCGCCGACAAGGAGCGCGAACGCGAGCGTGATCGTCTTCCCGGTCATCTGACGTCTCCGTTAGCCGCGACGCGGCGCTGCATCATTGCCTGAAAGCACAAATCGGGTGGCTGGCGGCTCAAGCGTAGCACAGATTGCGTGCGACACAGAGGAGTACCGATCATGCACTTTCGTATCAAGGGTCTGCCGACCGAACCATTCGCTCCGCTGTTTGCCATGCCGGACTGGGCGCTCGAGAAACGCGGCGCGGTGCGGCGAATTGCCGACAAGGCGAGCTACCCCTGCCGCATCAGCCTCACCGACGCCAAAGCCGGCGATGAATTGATCCTGATTAATTACGAGCACCACGCGGTCGCCTCGCCTTACCGGATGCGCTTCGCCGTCTACGTACGCAAAGGCGAGCAGACATTCGACGCGGTCGACACGATCCCCGACCAGTTGCGCAACCGAACGCTGGCGGTACGTGGCTTCGATGCCGGTGGGATGATGACCGGCTGGGAACTCGTCGAAGGCGCGCAGGTCGAAGGCGCGATTGAGAAACTGTTCACCGATCCGCGCGCGGCCTATCTGCACGTGCACTTCGCCGCGCCCGGCTGCTATGCGGCGCGGGTCGAGCGCGCCTGAGCGCTGTTGGCGCGGGGCGTCGCGCAGGCTAGGCTCATTGCGGTTTTCAAACGAGCCGCATATGGCCGAATATCTCGAAATCGATCCGGCGACCGCCGAAAAGCGCCAGATTTACCGCATGCTGGTCGGCTCGGTGGTGCCGCGGCCGATCGGCTGGGCGTCGACGCTGAGCCAGGCCGGCATCACCAATCTGGCGCCGTTTTCCTTTTTCACCGTCGTCTGCGTCGTGCCGCCGATGATCTCGCTCACCATCGCGCGCAATCCCGACGGCAGCGAGAAGCACACGCTCAAGAACATCCGCGACACCGGCGAGTTCTGCTTCAACGTGGTGACGCAACCGGTGTGGAAGGAGATGGTGGATTCGGCCAACGGCTTCCCGGAAGGGGATTCCGAATTCGCCGAGACCGGCCTCACGCCGATCCCGTGCCTGAAGATCAAGCCGCCGCGGGTCAAGGAAGTGCCGATCCATTTCGAGTGCAAGCTCGAACGCGTGCTCGAGCTCGGCCCCAACCGGCATCCGCTGGTGATCGGCGAGGTGATCTACATGCACGTCGATCCGGCCTGCATGACCGGCAAATATATCGACATGCGCAAGCTCGACCCGATCGGCCGCCTCAACGGCTTTTTCTATTCGACCATCGGCGAAATTTTTGAGCGCGAATTCGTCGACGGCCAGCCGCGGTAACGAAATTACGCACACGATCGAACTTAGTCGAGCTTGATCCCGACCGCTTGAATAACCTTCTGACGGACTTCGGCCTGAGCGCGCATGAATGCGGCAAAATCTTCCGGCGATTTGCTGGTTGCAGGCTCTACTCCGGCAGTGGTGAGCTTGCTGCGCACGGCCTCGCGGCCAAGCACCACGACGATCTCGTCGTGCAACCTATTCACGATCGCCGGCGGCGTATTCGCCGGCGCGACGATGCTCTGCCAGATGCCGAGGTCGAAGCCAGGAAGCGTTTCCGCGACCGTAGCTATCTCCGGCGCCAGCGATATGCGTTCGCCGCCGGTCAGCGCGATGATTTTCAGCTTGCCGGCGCGCGCGAACGGCAATGCCACGTTGACGCTTTCCAGCCCCAGCGAAATCTCGCCGCCGAGCAGGCCGGTCACTTGCGTGGTCCCGCCGCGATAGGGCACCAGCTGAATCTTGACCCCGGCACGCATGTTGAACAGTTCGCCGGTCACCTGCGAGGTCGGGGTGCTGTAGCCCATAAGGAAGGTGCCGGGCTTTGCCTTCTCCTGTGCGATGATGTCTTGGACCGTGTTGGCGGTGACGCTGTTGTTGGCCTCGAGCACCGACGGCACACGCGCTACCAGCGTCACCGGCGCAAAATCCTTGAACGGATCGTAGGACAGCTTGCTGTAGAGGAACGGGTTCATGACCAGCGTGCCGTCAATCGCCATCAGCAGCGTGTAGCCGTCAGGGTCGGCCTTGGCCACGAGCTCCGCGCCAATGATCGTATTGGCGCCCGGCCGGTTATCAACGAAGACCTGCTGGCCGAAATCCTTGCTCATCTCGTCGGCAATGACGCGGGCGAGGAGATCGGCGGGCCCGCCGGCTGCGAATGGAACGACGAGGCGGATCTGCCGCGTCGGGTAGGTCTGCGCCGACGCCGCTGTGGCTATTAAAAGACAAGCGGCAAACGCCGCGAGACGTGCAAGGCCGATCCTCATCGCGCTCCCCATCCCAAAAATTGCCGTGTGTGGCCCTTCGCCGTCCGAAGCCCCATCGCGGAAGCCAATAGTTACAGCAAGCCAATTCAGAGTAAATTGCCCCACACGACTGGCTTGCCAAAGGCGAGGGGCTGTCAGCGCGAAATCGCCAACGGCTTCAAGGAGGGACGCATGCTTTGCCGGACCATGGGAATGGGCAAATCAGCCCTGTCGCTGCTGGTTCTTCTTATATCCGTGCCAATTTCAGCGGCGCGGGCTGAAACCATCGATCAGCTGTACGAGAAGGCGAAGCTGGAAAAGGCGGTCGTATTCTATACCGGCGGCGGGCCGGCTGCGGCCAAAGCGGCGGCTGACGCTTTCGAGAAGCGCTTCCCAGGCATCGCCGTCACCGCCAAGGGCGACTTCAGCAATGTGCTGGACTCCGAGATCGACCGGCAGCTCAGGGACAACAAGGTCACGGCAGATTTCTTGCAGTTGCAGACGGTGCAGGATTTCCCACGGTGGGATAGAGCGGGCGCGCTGCTGCACTTCAAGCCCGACGGTTTCGACCAGGTTCTCCCCGCGATGAAAGACAAGGATGGAGCCTGGGTGGCCGTGACCGCGATTCCCATGTTCTACGGCTATAATCCCGAGAAGGTGCAGGAGGCCGACGTACCGAAGTCGGCGCTCGATTTTCTCAAAGCCCAGTTCCGCGGCAACATCGTCACCGTTTACCCCACCGACGATGACGCGACGCTCTACAATTTCGATTTGATCGTGCAGAAATACGGCTGGAATTACATGCCGAAATATATGGCCAACCAGCCCTATTTCATCCAGGGCCATCGCGATGTCGCGGCCCGCGTGAAATCGGGCGCTGATTTCGTCAGCTTCGATATCAGCAATAGTTCGCGGATCGGCGGTGGCAACCTCAAGCTCGTCATGTCCGAGAAAAACAAGTCGCCGGTCTTCTTCACCGCGGGCGGCATCCTGAAAGCTGCGCCACATCCCAATGCCGCAAAGCTTTTCCTGACCTGGATCTTAAGCAAGGAGCAGCAGGGCCGCGTGGCTGCCTTCTATTCGCCGCGCGGCGACTTGCCGCCGCCCGACGGGCTGCCGCCGCTATCGAGCCCGCGTTTCGCCAACGGCTATCGCGATTTTCTCGGTGACGGATCGCGGCTTCCGGCGTTGCGGAAGCGCTTCGAAGCTTTCACCGGACCGGTCACGAATAAGGCCACGCAATAAATCTTTTGAGCATGATCCGGAAAAGTGGATGCCGGTTTTCCGAAAAGATCATGCTCCAACGAAAAAACTAGACCATGATCCGATTCAATTTGATCGGATCATGGTCTAGTCCGGGTCGCATCCCTTGCCCGGCGCGCAATGAAAGTGCGGCGGACATAGACCGCGGTTCGGGCCGCAATCGCGATAGCCGGGCTTCATGCAGCCGCCGCTCGGCGCGCAGGCCAGTCCCGGTCTGCAGCAACCGAGGCCCGGACCGCACCATGTGCCGCTGCTGCAATGCTGAATTTGGGTTTGGGCTTGTGCGGCAAACGTGAAGACGAATGCTAAGGCGGATGCCGCGGCTATCGTGCGCGCGGCCATCGTCCTGCGCGTCACTTGCGCTTGCCGAACACGTCCAGCCGCAGCGGCAGCACGGCGCCGAACCAGGCGGCGTGCGCGGAGTGATCGGTGTAGTCGTCGCCGGTTTCCGGATGCAGCAGGATGGTCAGCCCGTCGCGGTTGAGCATCAGCCACGGCACGAAGCCGGCCAGCATCTCGACCGGAAACGCGATCTGAAACATCGATTGCGGATGCGGCCCGACCAGTTCGTCGTGCCAGCGCCCGAGTTTGGCGCCCGGAAATGCCGCGGCGACGCGCTCGCGCAACTGCTCCGCTTTGCCGCGCGTTTGTGCCGGATCGTAATAGATGTGGGCGTGATAATCCGTGATCGCGCCGGGATCACGGCTCGGCGATTTTGACACGCTCGATTTGTCTGGCATCGTCGTCAGCCTCGATTGGTTACGCCTGCCGCGGCCGAGCATAAAGGCTTGCCAGCAGTACGGCGAGGATGCCGGTGAGGAAAATGCCGTCGAACGTGCCGGCGCCGCCGATCGAGGCGACCGGGGCGCCCAGCCCTTGCACCTTGTCGAGATTGGTGATGTCGGCGCCGATCAATGTGCCGAGCCCGCCGCCGATATAGGCGAGGGGCGCCGCCTCCTGGCGCGACAGCAGCACAGCGACGATCGCGGTGATCACCGCCGGCATGAATACCGGCACCGCGATGCCGAGGCCGGGAACCGGATTGGCGAGCCAGTGAATGATCAGCGCAACGATCGCGGTCGCGATCAGGCCTTTGGTCCACAGGTGATGCGTCAAGAGCAGATAGATCGACATTACGGTCGGAATGACGGCGCCGCCGACATTCACCGCGATCACGGTGCCGGGCCAGTTCTCCACCACCGGCACCGAATATTGCATGCCGAAGAAATTGACCGTCTGGTCGGACATCACCTGCTGGGCCGGCAGCACGGCCACGGGGATGTTGAAATAGCTGCCGATCAGCGAGCCGACCAGGAGCCACATGGCGGTGCGGGCGCTGACGCCGAGGTTTAGATAGGCGTAGCGCAGCGCTCCCAGTTGCAGCAGCAAAAACAAGATACCGAAAATGCCGACCAGGATGGAGAAGAAGCCGGGCGTCAGCGGCAGGTAGTGAAACTGGCTCATTTGCATGAGTTGGCTCCCCACTGACCGTAGCCCGGATTTCGCTCCGCTCAATCCGGGCTACGTCAACCACATCAATATAGCCGCCTTGCCGTTCCAACGCGCGAGTCTATAATCCGGCGCTTCCTTCGCGCAGGGGAATATTGGTGGCGCCGCTGGGAGCGAAATCCGTAGCCATTATCATGGGCAGCCAGTCCGACTGGCAGACCATGAAGCATGCCGCCGACACGCTCGATGCTTTGGGCGTGCCGTACGAGGCGCGCATCGTCTCGGCGCACCGCACGCCCGAGCGGCTCTATGCCTTTGCCAAGGGCGCGAAAGCGGCCGGTTTCAAGGTGATCATCGCCGGCGCCGGCGGCGCCGCGCATCTGCCCGGCATGACCGCCTCGCTCACCAGCCTGCCGGTGTTCGGCGTGCCGGTGGAATCGAAGGCGCTGTCGGGCCTGGACTCGCTTTATTCGATCGTGCAGATGCCGCCCGGCGTTCCGGTCGGCACGCTTGCCATCGGCCCGGCCGGCGCCGTCAATGCGGCGCTGCTTGCGGCCAGCGTGCTGGCGCTGAGCGATCCGACGCTGGGCAACCGGCTCGAAGCCTGGCGGCAGCGCCAGACCGAAAGCGTCGCCGAACAGCCGAAGGACGGCGCGTGAGCCAAGCGGCGCCGGTTCTGCAGCCCGAAGCCACGATCGGGATTTTGGGCGGCGGCCAGCTCGGCCGCATGCTGGCGCTCGCCGCGGCGCGGCTCGGTTTCAAGTGCCACGTCTTCGCGCCGTCGCCCGACTCGCCCGCTTTCGACGTCGTGCATCGCGTCACCACCGCCGACTACACCGACACCGAGGCGCTCGACCGCTTTGCCGGCGACGTCGACGTCGTGACCTACGAATTCGAGAACGTGCCGGCGGAGACCGCGACGTTTCTCGCCGCGCGCGTTCCGGTGCTGCCCGATCCACAGGTGCTGGCGACGACCCAGGACCGGCTCAAGGAAAAAAACTTCGTCACCAGCCTCGGCTTCCGCACTGCGGCCTTTGCCGATGTCGGCGCGCCCGAGACGCTGGCGGCGGCGATCGAGCGCATCGGCCGGCCGGCGATCCTGAAGACGCGCCGCTTCGGCTATGACGGCAAGGGCCACGCCACCATCAAGAACGGCACCGATCCGGTGGCGGCGTGGCGCGACGTCGGCGGCCAGCCCTGCATCCTCGAAGCCTTCGTGCCGTTCGAGCGTGAGGTCTCGGTGGTGGCGGCACGCGCGCATGATGGTGCGGTGGAAAGTTTCGACGTCACCGAGAACGAGCACCGCGATCATATTTTGAAAACGTCACGGGTGCCGGCCGCGATCTCCGACGCCACGGCGCGGGAAGCGCGCCGCATCGCCGAAACCATTGCGCAAAAATTCGACTATGTCGGCGTGCTGGCGGTCGAAATGTTCATGCTGCGCGACGGCGAGATTCTCGTCAACGAGATCGCGCCGCGGGTGCACAATTCCGGCCATTGGACCATCGACGGCGCTTCGGTGTCGCAATTCGAGCAGCATATCCGCGCCGTGGCCGGCTGGCCGCTCGGCAAGCCGATCCGGCGCGGGCGGGTCGAGATGACGAACCTGATCGGCAGCGAAGTCGAGGATTATCGGCGCTGGCTCGCGATTCCTGGCGCGGCGGTGCATCTTTACGGCAAGACCGCGGTGCGGCCCGGCCGCAAGATGGGGCATGTGACGCGCGTCTTTGCCGACTGACGTGGATCTCTTCTGAAACGAGCTTGTCGGCGATGCAGCGCTCTCATAGGATTTTGTTCATGGGTCTCGGTAACGTTTTTCTCAATGACCTGATCGAACTGAAGCAAAAGGGCGCGCTCGACGGCGCTACCCGCGTCATGGAAATCGGCGCGCAGCAGATTTCCGATTCGCTGATGATCGCGCCGGGGCTGGCGGAGGCCTACCGGCTGTTCGGCTGCACCTCGCCTCCGGTCCTCACCCCGGTCGGCACCGAGAATTTCACCAAATCGGCGCCGTCGTCGGCGCCGTTCTGGACGGCGCTCGGATTTGCGCGCAGCGCCATCGACGTCGAGGGCGATGCCATCCGCATCGATCTCAACCGCGGCAAGGTTCCGCGGCGGCTGCGTGGCGCCTTCGACCTGGTGGTGAATGCCGGCACCACCGAGCATGTCGCCAATCAGATGAATGCGTTTCGCATCATCCACCATTTGGTCCGGGTCGGCGGCATCATGTATCACGAGCTTCCCGCCGGCGGCCTGATCGATCACGGGCTGGTCGGCTACCAGCCGAAATTCTTCAACATGCTGGCGAATTTCAACGGCTACGAGGCGCTCTATATCCGCTTCACCGCCTGGGGGCCGGCCAAGATCCCGGAATACTTGCGCAAGCAGAATCCCTATGGCGGCGACACCGTCATCGATTGCAGCATCCGGGTGGCGTTGCGCAAACTGCATCACCTGCCATTTGTTTGCCCGTTCGACGCCGGCGACGGCGCGCCGCAGCCTTGGCTGACCGTCCTGTACCGGACGCTGAAGAACCTGTCGCTGCGCAAGTCGCGCCCGGGCGCCGATGCGTTTCGTCCGGGCGCGCCCGGGTAACGCAGCTAGCCCGGGCGGGCCGGTGTCGGCCGAACCCGGCCGGACTTATGGACTTTCCGGCGCTGTTCTGCTACGTGCCGCGCCACGGTGGCGTGGGCGCTTACGCTAACGCCGCCATGCAATCCCGCGAACCTAACTGGCAAAAGGAGCACGCGTGCAGGTTCTCGTCCGTGACAACAATGTCGACCAGGCCCTCAAGGTGCTGAAGAAAAAGATGCAGCGCGAGGGCGTTTTCCGCGAGATGAAACTCCGCGGCCACTACGAAAAACCATCGGAAAAAAAGGCGCGGGAAAAGGCGGAAGCGATCCGCCGCGCCCGCAAGCTTGCGCGCAAGAAGTTGCAGCGCGAGGGCCTGTTGCCGATGAAGCCGAAGCCGACCGGCCCGGGTGGTCCCGGCGGCCCGGGCGGCCCTGGCGCCGGCCGGTCCGGCCCGCCGCGCACGCCCCGTTTCGGCTGACGCATAAAGCGCGATTTTCCTGCGATTTCGACGACGGTGCGGGGGTTTGTGGCCCCCGCGTCTTTTTTTGTCGCCCGGCGGTGGTATCGTCTTGCCTGTAGCCAAGAGCGCTTGGATGTCAGGATCGACCATTGCCAATGCCGGAGCGGGGCGGATTGGGGCTGGCGCCACGGCGCTCGCGTTCGCCATCTTGGCGCTCGCGGGGTGCGCCACGCTCGGCAATCCGCCCGCCGCCGAAAACAACGATCCGGCCTATGCCACCGCGGCGCCCAACCTGACGTCGCTCAGCGAGGTCATCGAAAGCCATCCCAACGATCCACAGGCCTACAACATGCGCGGCTCGGTGTTCGGCGAAGCCGGCCACAACGAGCAGGCACTGGCCGACTTCAACAAGGCGATCAGCCTCGATCCGAATTACACCCAGGCCTATGCCAATCGCGGCCTGGTCTACCGCAAGACCAACAAGCTCGATCTGGCGGCGGCCGATTACGACAAGGCGCTGTCGCTCGATGCCGGCTACGCTGTGGCCTATGTCGGCCGCGGCATGGTCGAGAGCCTGCAGGGCAAGAGCGCCCAGGCCTTGGCCGATTTCAACAAGGCGATCGCGCTGAAACCCGACAACGCGGAGGCCTATTACAGCCGCGGCCTGCTCTATCAGAGCCAGCGCCAGCATCAGTTCGCCATCGACGATTTCTCCACCGCGCTCGGGCTCACCACCCAGCGCACCGACCTGTTCGTCGCCCGCGGCCTGAGCTACCTCGCCGTCGGCGACAATAAGTCGGCGGCAAGCGATCTCGATGAAGCGGTGCAAGCCGATCCGACCAGCGCCAAGGCATGGGCCAGCCGCGGCCTTGCCTACGAGCGGCTCGGGTTGAAGGAAAAGGCCGCCGGCTCTTACGCAAAAGCGCTCAACATCAACGACAAATATCAGCCGGCGCAGACCGGTTTTGCCCGCGTCGGCGGCCGGGCGGGGCAGACCTATCAGACGTTCTAATCGGTAGCCCGGGTTGAGCGGAGCGAAACCCGGGTCAGCCTCGCCGCACAATCCCGGATTTCGCGGAGCCTGTCATCGGGCCGGCCACTTCGGGCCGGACCCGTTGGCTCAATCCGGGCTACGAATTCGAGGAGCAGCGATGACCATCACGCTCAACCACGCCATCGTGCCGGCGCGCGACAAGGTCGCGGCGGCCAAATTCTTTGCCAATATTTTCGGCTTGAAGCGCGGGCGCGCCGGCTATTTCGCGCCGGTGCGGGTCAACAAGACGCTGACGCTGTTGTTCGATGACGATTCCAAGTTCGAGAGTCATCATTACGCTTTTCATGTCAGCAAGGCCGAGTTCGACGCCATCCTCGGCCGCATCAAAAAAGCCAAGATCGTTTACGGCAGTGCGCCGTGGAGCCTCGACGACGGCAAGCTCAACGACTGGAACGGCGGCCGCGGCGTCTATTTCCGCGATCCCAACGGCCACGTTCTCGAGCTGATGACCATGCCGCAGTAGCGGTGTTTCCCGGATGCGGTGCAGCACGAAGTGGTGCACCGCTGATCCGGGATCGTCGCAGACTCTGAGCTTGTAACGATCCCGGGTCTGCAGCGCATCACTTCGTGCTGCGCTGCGCCCGGGAAACGTCTACGGATCCAAATCCCCCGCCAGGAAGCGCCCAACGGCGATCAGCGCGCCATTCTGGTCGAGATCCTCGTGGCCGCCATCGAGGAAACGCACGATGTGCTTCGGCTTGTTGGCGAGATCGAACAGGTGCTCGCCCATCGCATAGGGCACGGTCTGGTCTTTGACGCCGTGCAGGATCAACAGCGGCGCCGTGACCTTGCCGATGCGTTCGTCGGAGCGGAATTGATCGGTCATCAACAGCCTGACCGGCACGTACCAATAGTGCTTGGCGCCGACCGCGGCGGCGGACGTGAACGGCGCTTCCAGGATGACGCGGCCGACCGGCCTCTCCGCCGCCAGCGCCACCGCGACGCCGGAGCCGAGCGACTCGCCCCAGAGCACGATCTGATGGGTCGAATAGCGCGCCGCGGCGAAGGCGTAGGCGGCTTCGGCATCGGCGATCAGGCCGCGCTCGCTCGGGCTGCCGCTCGAGCCGCCATAGCCGCGATATTCCACCGCGACGAGACCGATGCCGTCATTCGTCAACCGGGTGAAGCGCTCGACGCGATAGCGCAGCGCGCCGCCGTTGCCGTGGAGATAAAGAATGACCGGCTTGCCGTCGCGCGGCGGCACGTGCCAGGCGATGATGTGCTCGCCGTCGGACGTGGTCAGCTTGAGTTCTTCGGCTTGCGGCAGGCCGGCCGCGGCCGGCGTGGTGTGGATGGTTTCGGGAAAATAGATCAGCGAGCGCTGCGTGACATAAAGCATCGCCAGCACGCCGGCATAGACGCACAGCACGGCGACGGCGATCCCTGCCAGCACCGTCATCGTGCGCTTGCCCGCTCGGCTGCGCGACAACGTTTCCCGCGCCGCTTCCCACGCCCAGGCGACGATCTCGCGCGCAACCGCAAATGCCAGCCAGGCGACCCGCCGCAGCTTTGCGACGGCTCTTTGCGCAGTGCCGGCGCGCGCGATAACCGCATCCTCCTGATCCGCCGTAAGCGAGCGCACGATTGCGTCTCTCGTGGTTTCTAAAGGCATTGTCGCATGAAGCAATTGCGCGTCCCATGCAGCATGGCGCAAAACGATCTTGCGCATAAAGACATTAAAGCCAAAAAACAAACCGGCCGGCTGTCGCCAGCCGGCCGGAATAATTCTGCGCTGTTGTCCGGTCAGGACCGCTTACTCACAGGCTTGCACGGTCCGCATCCGGTAGCCGACGCCTTCGACCCAAACCCGGCGCTGCGCCCAATAGCAGCCGGGCGCGAGCTGCGCATAACCGGGGCCGGGCGGCGGGCCATAGGCGGCCGGCGGCGGCGGGCCATACCCGGGCGGCGGCGGATAATAGGCCGGCGGTGGCGGCGGGTTGTTGGCGATGGCGCTGCCGATGATGGCGCCCGCGGCGACACCGCCGAGGATGCCGGCGCCGACCGCGCAGCCGTAGCAGCCGGCGTTGGCCGGAGCCGGCGCCGCCAATGAAGCAAGGCCGATGCCCGCTGCGGCGGCAAGGCCAATGAGCGACTTATGCATGTGTTCTCCTCAACCGATCGGACGGGGTGCCGATCTGAAATGTTGGCAACGGGAGTCCCCGTGAAACCCCCGATTTTCGCGGCACCTTTTCCGCACCCTTTCGCCACTTTGCCGGTACTCTTTGGCGGAAGTTAGGTGCGCCGGCGGTGTCACGCACGGCCAAGCGGGTTAAGCCGTTGCCGTGCGTGACACCGCCGGTCTTTCAGGTCCGAAACGCGCTGACCGTCACACGCAGGCGCGGACCCAGGCGTAGCCGTTCCACACGCGCCGCCACACGCAAGGACCGCCATAGGGCGGCGCGTAAGAGCCGGCGTAATAGCCATAGGGGTAAGGGTAGGCATATGGCGCCGCCAAGGCACCGCCGATCAGGGCACCGGCAGCCAGTCCGCCGATGAACGGGCCAGGACCCCAACCCCATCCACCGTGCCAACCGCCATGCCACTGGGCTTCCGCCGTACCCGACGTCGCCACCGCCGCTGCGGCGATAGCCGTTGCCGTAACCAGAGCCGTCAAAATCTTCCGCATGATATTCACCTCGACAGCGTGGGTTCTTCGCAGAACACCAATCGCCCCCAGCACGCCCAGGTTCCCATTTTTTGGTGAATGCGGTCTGAACGGATATGCCTGAATATCGCCATCATTGAAAAGCCAACGGCGGTCATGTCTCTCACCTATGCCATCGGCGATATTCATGGCTGTTTGGACAAGCTGCGCAGCCTTTTGCTGCGTTGCGAAATGCATGCCGGCGGCCGGCCGGCGGCGTTCGTATTTGTCGGCGACTACATCGATCGCGGACCGCAATCGTGCGGCGTCATCGATTGTTTGATCGATCTGAAAGCGCGGCACGGCGAGCGCGTCGTGACCCTGATGGGAAACCACGAAGCGATGGCGCTCGCGGCCATCGACGGCAGCGGCCCGGTGCGGCTGTGGCTGGCGCAAGGCGGCCTGGCGACGCTCGAAAGCTATGGTGTCGCGGAGCCACGCGCGCTGCCGCGCGCCCACCTCGATTGGCTGCGCGCGCTGCCCTTGAGCTACAACGACGGCCGGCGCTTTTTCGTCCATGCCGGCGTCAATCCCGGCGCGCTGCTTGAGGCGCAGGACGACTTCGACCTGTTGTGGATCAGAGAGCCGTTCCTGTCCCATGGCGGCGACTACGGCCGTCTGATCGTGCACGGCCATACGCCGCTGGCGGACGGGGTGCCCGATCTGCGCGCCAATCGGCTGAACCTCGACACCGGCGCCGTGTTCGGCGGCCCGCTGACGGCGGCGGTATTCGATGACGCGCGGACGGAGCCGGTCGGGTTTTTGCAGGTCGCGTGACGCCTGCGACATTCCGCCGCAGGCCTTTAGCGCCTTATATGACAGGCGATTTAAGCGGTCCGGCGGGGGCGGCGGCGGGCGCTGTGCCGGATCGGGGCACGCGCTATCCTCGCGTTGCGATTCGCGCTTCGGGAATTCCACGTCGATGAAACGCAAGGCGGCCAAGTCGGAGCGCAAGCCGTCGCGGCGGCCGCAACCGAAATCGTCCCGCCCGCCAGCCGGCAAACACGCTGGCGCCGAAGCCGCCAAAGCGTCGCGCCTGCCGTCGCGCGCGGTCGTCATGCGGCTGGCCGCCGAGGTCGATGCGCTGGCGGCGCAACTGCAGGATTCGCGCGCGCGCATTTTGGATCTCGAGGCGAGGGTCGACGTCGATCCGCTGACCGACGTGCTCAACCGCCGCGGTTTCGAGCGCGAGCTCAGGCGCTCGCTGGCTTACGTCAAGCGCTACGGCGCCAGCGCGGCGTTGATCTATATCGATCTCGACGGTTTCAAGCCGGTCAACGACCGCCACGGCCACGGTGCCGGCGACACCGTGCTCAAGGCGATCGCAGCGGCGCTCGTGCGCAACGTGCGCGCCTCCGACGTGGTGGCGCGCCTCGGCGGCGACGAATTCGCCGTGCTGTTGTGGAACGTCAACGGCGCCAACGCCGCCGCCAAAGCCGGCGCGCTGGAAGCCGCGGTTTATGGAACGCCGGTGCGCTGGAGTTCTTCGACGCTGGTCGTCGGCGCTTCCGCAGGCGTCGTGCTGCTTGGCGCGCTCGATACCCCCGCCGACGTCATCGCCTGTGCCGACGCGGCGATGTATGCGAGAAAGGCTGAGCGGAAAGGCATCTCCTCCCTGCGCGGGGAGAAGGAGCAGGTCACGCAATGATATCCGGCGTGAGCTGGTCCTCGATGAAGGTGATGCGGTCGCGCAATTGCAGCTTGCGCTTCTTCAGGCGCTGCACCTGGATGACGTCGGCGCCCAACGAATGCTGCAGCGCCGCAATCGCGGCGTCGAGGTCGCGATGCTCCTGCTGCAGGCGCGTCAGCTGCGCCCGAAGTTCGCGTTCTTCCTCTTGTGTCATCGCCGCCTTGGTCGCGCCGGGTGGCGCTTGGTCCGCCCTTGGGCGCCGTTTAGGCCGGTAAGTGGTTCTGGATTATCGCGTTTTGGTTTACGCCCGACAAGCCCGCATGATACTTTGGCATAGGGGAACAGCGCACAAAGGGGATTTTCCAACGCCCCGAAAAGGAGTATATTTGCGCATGTTGGGCTGGCGTAAGTCGATCTGGAAGCCAAGGATCTGACACGCAAGGAGACAGGCCACATGGCGATTGAAGCGCATCTCGCGGAACTCGAAAGACGGCACCAAGCACTCGAACACGAAATTAGCGAAGCTCTCACCCACCCATCGACGGACGACCTGGAAATCGCGCAATTGAAGCGCAAGAAACTGTACGTAAAGGACGAGATCGTGCGGTTGCGGCACGACGAACTCGTCCACTAAGCGGCAAAGCTCGGCAGTTATTTGATCCGACCGTCCCCCCGCACAAGCGGGGGGCGGGAGATTTCTATTTTAAATCGGGCGCCGGCGCACCTCGCTGTGACGCCACATTGTGAGGTTGCCTTGGCTTTCGATTTGCCCGCTCTCGGCTAATTCTTGAATACGGGCCGCAATCACATCGGCACTTACCGAAATTGAGCCAGCCTCGAAAGTCATAAGGCAACGGCTGACGACCCGCGCTACCTTGCGCCAGTATGGCTCTTTCAGTTCGGCAAAGATCAACGCGTCGATGTCGACCGCTGTCACCGAGGCGGGCAATACTACGTCCTTCCAGCGTAGCGTACTGCATACGCGGTCTTCGCCTTCGTCGAAGTCCGGCGTGCTCATCAGACCCTCTTCGCCGTCTCCCGCAGCTTGAATTTCTGAATCTTGCCGGTGCTCGTCTTCGGCACGGTCTCGAACACGATGTAGCGCGGGCATTTGTAGGCGGCGAGGTGCTTGCGGCACCAGGCGATCAGTTCATCGGCGGTCGCGGTGGCGTCGGGTTTTAGCTCGACGAAGGCGCATGGCGTTTCGCCCCATTTCTCGTCGGGCTTGGCGACCACGGCGACCACTTGCACCGCCGGGTGCTTGTACAGCGCATCCTCGACCTCGATCGAGGAAATGTTCTCGCCGCCGGAGATGATGATGTCCTTGGAGCGGTCTTTCAGCTGGATATAGCCATCGGGATGGATGACGCCGAGGTCGCCGGAATGGAACCAGCCGCCAGCGAAGGCCGCTTCGGTCGACGCCTTGTTTTTCAGATAGCCTTTCATCACCACATTGCCGCGGAACATCACTTCGCCCAGCGTCTCGCCGTCGCGCGGCACCGCGGCCATGGTTTCCGGATCGCGCACGTCGAGTGCATCGAGCACCGGATAGCTCACGCCCTGGCGCGCTTTCTTTGCCGCCTGCTCGGAGGCCGGCAGCGCGTTCCATTCGCGGTGCCAGTCGTT
This sequence comes from uncultured Alphaproteobacteria bacterium, assembly GCA_963756245.1. Lineage (GTDB taxonomy): Bacteria > Pseudomonadota > Alphaproteobacteria > Rhizobiales > Xanthobacteraceae > BOG-931. Next base: position 9,517 of record CAVWOI010000022.1, on the reverse strand, counting down.
GACGCTCGCCGGCCCATAGGTCTCGGTGAGGCCGTAGACGTGGGTGACGTTGAAGCCGGCGGCCTTCATCGCCGCCAGCACCGATTCCGGCGGCGGCGCCGCTGCGGTGACGAATTCGACGACGTGGGGCAGGGGCTTTCGCTCCGCTTCCGGCGCGTTGAGCAGGGTCGACATCACGATCGGCGCGCCGCACAGATGAGTCACCTTGTGAGAGGCGATGGCGTCGAAAATCGGCGCCGCGCGAACTGCCCGTAAGCAAACGTGAGTACCCGCAACCACCGACAAGGTCCATGGGAAGCACCAGCCGTTGCAGTGGAACATCGGCAAGGTCCACAGATAGACCGGATGCTTGGCCATGGCGCAGGTGATGACGTTCGCTATCGCGAGCAGATACGCGCCGCGATGGTGATAGACGACGCCCTTGGGATCGCCCGTGGTGCCGGACGTATAGTTCAATGAAATCGCGTCCCATTCGTCGTTCGGCATCAGCCAGGCGAAGTCGGCGTCGCCTTGGCGGAGAAAATCCTCGTATTCGAGATTGCCGAGCCGCGCGCCCGGACCTGAGAAATCCGGATCGTCGTAATCGATCACCAGCGGCTTGGCCTGGCAGGCGCCGAGCGCGTCCTTGACCACGTTGGAGAACTCGCGGTCGGCGATCAGCACCTTGGCCTCGCCGTGGTCGAGCGTAAACGCGATGATGGCGGCGTCGAGCCGGGTGTTGATCGAGTTGAGCACGGCGCCGGCCATGGCGACGCCGTAGTGCGCTTCCAGCATCGCCGGCACATTGGGCAGCACCACCGCCACCGTATCGCCGCGCTTGATGCCGCGCTTGGCGAGCGCCGAGGCAAACTGCTTCGCGCGCGTGAAAAACTCGCGGTAGGTCCAGGCGCGCTTGCCGTGGATGATCGCGGTCTGCTCCGGATGGATCGCGGCGGCGCGGGCCAGGAACGACAGCGGCGTCAGCGGCTGAAAATTCGCCGCGTTGCGGTCGAGATCGGTGTCGTAGGGCGACGCCATTTTTTCCTCCCGGATAAAGCCTAGCGGAAAGTCTCAGAATTGCGAATAGCGAGTGTCGAGTGGAGATGACCTTCCCCATTGCTACTCGCCATTCGCCAGTTCGCTTTGCCTTACGAGAGCGATATAGTTGCAACAGCGAGACAAAGCCCATGGACGCCCGTTCAAGCCGCTATCACGAGGTCTACGCGCGCTGGCAGCGCGACCCGCAAGGTTTTTGGGGCGAAGCGGCGACCGCCATCGACTGGATCGAAAAGCCCAAGACCGTGTTCGACCCGAACGCGGGGGTCTATGGCCGCTGGTTCGTCGGCGGTGTCTGCAACACCTGCTTCAATGCGGTCGATCGCCACGTCGATGCCGGGCGTGGCGAGCAGACGGCGATCATCTACGACTCGCCGCTCGCCGGGCAGAAACGCGCCATCACCTATCATCGCCTGCTGACCGAGACCCAGGTGCTCGGCGGCATGCTGCGCGATCTCGGCGTGGAGAAGGGCGACCGGGTCATTCTCTACATGCCGATGGTGCCGGAGGCGGTGTTCGCCATGCTGGCCTGCGCGCGCATCGGCGCCATCCATTCGGTGGTGTTCGGCGGTTTTGCCGCGCGCGAATTGGCGACGCGGATCGACGATGCCAAGCCGAAGGTGATCCTCTCGGCAAGCTGCGGCATCGAGCCCGGCCGCATCGTCGCCTATAAGCCGCTGCTCGACGAGGCGATCAATCTCGCCCAGCGCAAGCCCGATGCCTGCCTGATCCTGCAACGCCCGCAAGCGGAAGCAAAGCTGATCGACGGCCGCGACCGCGACTGGGCGGCGATGCGCGATCACGCGCTGATTCACGCGCGCTCGGCGTTCGACTGCGTGCCGGTCGCGGCGACCGATCCGCTCTACATTCTCTATACGTCGGGCACCACCGGCCGGCCCAAGGGCGTGATGCGCGACAATGGCGGCCACATGGTTGCGCTGCAATGGTCGATGCAAAATCTCTACGGCATCGCGCCGGGCGAGGTGTGGTGGACGGCGTCGGATATCGGCTGGGTGGTCGGCCACTCCTATATCGTCTACGCGCCGCTGTTCCACGGCTGCACCACGATCCTCTACGAGGGCAAGCCGATCGGCACGCCCGACGCCGGCGCGTTCTGGCGCGTCATCGCCGAGCACGGCGCGGTGGCCATGTTCACGGCGCCGACCGCATTCCGCGCCATCAAGAAGGAAGACCCGCAGGGCAAACTGTTCGCGCAGCACGATTTGAAAAAATTCCGCACCCTGTTTCTCGCCGGCGAGCGCGCCGATCCGCCGACACTGGAATGGGCGGAAGCGCTTCTGAGAGTGCCGGTGATCGATCATTGGTGGCAGACCGAGACCGGCTGGTGCATCGCCGGCAATCCGGTCGGCCTCGGCATGCTGCCGATCAAGCATGGCTCGCCGACGGTGGCGATGCCGGGCTACGACATCCGCGTCGTCGACGAGGGCTGCCACGAAGTCGCGCCCGGCAAGATGGGCTCGATCGTGGTCAAGCTGCCGCTGCCGCCGGCCTGCCTGCCGACCTTGTGGCAGGCCGACGCGCGCATGCGCGAAAGCTACCTCGACGAATTTCCCGGCTACTACAAAACCGCCGACGCCGGCTTCAAGGACGACGACGGCTACATCTTCGTCATGGGCCGCACCGACGACATCATCAACGTCGCCGGCCACCGCCTCTCGACCGGCGGCATGGAAGAGGTGCTGGCCGCACACCCCGACGTCGCCGAATGCGCCGTGCTCGGCATCAAGGACGAGCTGAAGGGCGAAGTGCCATGCGGCTTCATCGTGCTCAAATCCGGCGTCAACCGGCCGCCGACGGAGATCGAGAAGGAATGCATCGCGCTGATCCGCGACAAGATCGGCCCGGTAGCGGCGTTCAAGCTCGCCATCACCGTGGCGCGGCTGCCGAAGACCCGCTCGGGCAAGATTTTGCGCGGAACGATCAAGAAGATCGCCGATGGCGATTCTTGGCAGATGCCGGCGACCATCGATGACCCGGTGGTTTTGGATGAGATCGGCGGCGCGTTGAGAGGGAGAGGTGTAGGCAATCCGTAAGCGTTCCCAGTTCCAGTGCCGTTGTGTCGCACGGTCCAAACATTAACGCGGAATTAGGCCACCCTCCTGACCTATCTCAATGGCAATCTTTACGACACGCGACCAAGGCTCGTGACCATTCCATCTTTGACGAAGCTCTCGACGGGCCGCCATGAACTTGGGAAGCAAGGCAAGTATATCTTCCGGGACTGGGGACGCTACCGCGTCCTCCCGCGTTAGCAGCCATGACATTACCGCGGGAATCACTTCTTCAACCTTTTCATCGATTTGCTTGGGATCGTAGCCTGCCAAGTCCGATATGAAGTTTGCATATAGGTTGCCATTCGGCACTAAGACCAGCCAGTCATGCCAATTGGCGGGTTTGCGAGCATCGAATCTCTCAGCCATCGCAATTCCAAGTTCAAGGGGCATATTGAATTGCGCTAAATTTCTATCTCCATGCCCCTGGCATCGGCAGAGGTCATGGATTGAGTACTTTGATTCCTTCAACGCCTGAACGATCCTTTTGATTCGAGGTTCTGCAACGGTGCTTGTTTCTAATGCGCAACGAGGGGCATAGCCACAGCACACTGCCGCAAAAACTATTCCATCGAAAATAGGTTCATATTGCCGATCGTATGGACAATTGATGAAAACCGAAACATTTCGGCTGACTTTTGGGACTCTAGGACCAATCTTTTTGTTGCGTCTCTTTTGACCAGCTTTCCTGTGTCTATTTCCCCCCGCCATGCTGGACTCCTAGGTAGTCCAATCGTCCTCTGCTACTGACTTGAGTAGCCCACGGAATTGATTGGTCCGTGCAGTGCTCAATTCGGGCGAGGTCTTGTGCAGCTCTTCTGAAATCAAATTGTTTGTGTCCAAGGAGTGAATGTAATCCATCACGGCATTGCTCACATCCGCAGGCTTTTTGTCACTCGCGTCGATGTATTTCCATGGTTTCAGAAAAGCGGGCACACCGGTCTTGCCTACTAAGATTGGTAGAATGCCGACATTTTGGGACTGCCAAGCCCTTTCCTGAATGCTCGCCCATTCGTCTCTAACAAACTTGCTCGAAAGTGCTGCAGGCGAAACGAGGACAACAAAAAAATCGGCATCCTTTACTTTTTCATCCAGCCTTCGACGCCAACTTTCTCCAGGAGAAATATCCTGAATGCTGAAGACTTCGCAGTTGGCGGCTGATCGGACCGCGTCAGCAATCTTAGTCGCGAGTTTGGTGTCCGGTTCGGCAAAAGATATGAAGCACTTGAACGGCTTGGTTTCGTTTTGGACCGTTGCCATGCTAGCCTCGCTTCACTGACAGTGCGTCACGCCAACACACTATATATTATCAAGCGATTGCAAAACAACGGTGGAATAGCTGACGCCAATGCGGCGATATTGTCAGTGTCACAGCAGTTCGCTCAATTTTCATGCGTTAACGGGCATGATCCTCCATGTGGCATGCGGTGTAATACTGATATTTGCGATATGGACTGTTCAGGCCGAGGCGCAGTCTCCTACGAATTCGCCTGCCGAGCAGAACAAATTCCAGCCGGGGCAACCTCCGCCTGACCGAAGCGCGCCTGCGCCCAATACGCCCCCGACCCCCGACGACATCTGCCGCGCCGTCGAGGAGGACGCCGCGGCGAACGGGCTTCCGGTTGAATTCTTCGCCCGTGTGATCTGGCAGGAGAGCCGTTTCAATGCCCAGGCGGTGAGCCCCAAGGGCGCGCAGGGTATTGCGCAATTCATGCCGCAGACGGCGGATTGGCGCGGCTTGGCAAATCCGTTCGATCCGATCGAGGCGCTGAAGAATTCAGCGAGTTATCTGCACGAGCTGCGCGAAAAATTCGGCAATCTCGGCTTGGCTGCCGCGGGTTACAATGCCGGGCCCGGCCGGGTGAGTGCGTGGCTCGCCGGGCGCCGCTCGTTGCCGGAAGAGACGCGTAACTACGTTGCCATCATCACCGGATGGACCGCGGACGAATGGGCCTCGCCGTCGCCGCCGCAGACCGCGGAGACCACGATCCCGCAGGGCGTGCCGTGCACGCGGCTGGCGAATTTGATCCTGGCGCCGAAGGAAGAAGCGCAGCGCATCGCCGCTTACGTGCCGCGCTGGGGCATGCAGCTCACCGCCAACTGGTCGGAGAGCAAGGCCTGGGCGATCTATCGCATGATCCAGAAAAAATATGCCGCGCTGATCGGCGACCGCGAGCCGATCGTGGTGCGCAGCCGCGGCATCGGGCTGGGCAGCGCCATGCGCTACAACATCCGCATCGCCGACGACAATCGCGGCTATCTGGAAAAATTCTGCAACAAGCTCATCGCCGCCGGCGGGGCGTGCGTGGTGTTGCGGAATGATCGGGGGTGAATTTGCTTTCCGCTCCCGCGGAGCGGGGGACCACTGGAGCTCGCGAAGCGAGCGAACCGTGGTGGAGGGGGCTGGCTTGCTCTGAGCAAGCCGTCACTTGCCCCCACCGGCTCGCTTCGCTCGCCACCTCCCCCGCAAGCGGGGGAGGAAAACACGTTACTCGCCCTTCCCGCCAAGTTGCTTGAGCTTGGCGAAAACGGCGCTGACATCGAGATCGTCGGACTTCTTCGCCGGAGCCGGCGCGGCGGGCTCGGGCTCTTCCTTCGGCGCGGTGGTGACGGAAGCGGGCAACAGCGTCGCGCCCTGCGCTTCGATCGGCACCGGCTTCTCCTTGGCCGCCTTCTGCACTTCGATATCGAGATCGATCTGCGAGCATAGCCCGAGCGTCACCGGATCGAGCGGCGTCAGGTTGGTCGAGTTCCAATGGGTGCGGTCGCGGATCGCCGAGATGGTCGACTTGGTGGTGCCGACGAGTCGCATGATGGCGCTGTCCTTGAGCTCGGGATGGTTGCGCACCAGCCACAGGATGGCGTTCGGCCGGTCCTGGCGGCGCGACACTGGCGTGTAGCGCGGGCCCTTCTTCGGCTTCGCCTCGGGCAGGCGCACCTTGGGATCGGCGATGTGCAGCCGGTGGTTCGGATCGGCTTCGGCGGCGGAGATTTCCTCGCGGGTCAGTTGCCCGGTCAGGATCGGATCGAGCCCTTTGATGCCTTGGGCAGCGTCGCCGTCGGCGATCGCCTTCACTTCCAGCGGATGCAGGTTGCAGAGCTGGGCGATCTGGTCGAACGACAGCGAGGTATTCTCGACCAGCCACACGGCGGTTGCTTTCGGCATCAGGGGCGCGGTCGCCATAGGTAAATCTCCTCTGCGCTCCGCCCGCCTTTTGGGCGAAGCACTCAACGTCATCAAGGATGACTGGAAAGGTGACAGGAATATAGGCGGCGCAGCACCCCGGTGCAACCGCCCCGAGTTCCTTGGTACCTAAAGGTTTCTTAGCGCCCAAGGTCCCTTGGCGCCCAAGATTCTTTGGCGCCCAAGATTCTTTGGCGCCTAAGCCATGGCCCGCGGGCAGGCTACCGGCTATTTGTTGGCCGGGAGCCCGGCGGCGCCCCGCCGGAGAAATTCACGTCGTCTTCCAGCGCCGCTTCACCATTCGAATGAGGGACAATCATGGCCGGAACGCTTGATGGAAAAGTCGCGATCGTCACCGGTGCCGGGCGCGGCCTCGGCCAGGTGATGACGCTCGGATTGCTCGAAGCCGGCGCGCGCGTCGCCGCGGTCGAGATCGATGCGCCGGCGCTCGAGGAAACCGAAAGCGCCGCCGATCAACGCGGCTCAGGCGAGCGCATCCAGGGCATCGTCGCCGATATCACCCGCGACGACAGCGCGCCGAAAATCGTGCGCGCCACCATCGAGCATTTCGGCCGCCTCGACATCCTCATCAACAATGCCGGCATCAATGCCAGCCTGCTGCGTCCCGAGGGCCAGCCGGTCGGCAAATTCTGGGAGGTGACGCCGGCCGAATTCCGCCGCGTCATCGACGTCAACGTGGTCGCCGTGTTCCTGATGACGCGGGCGGCGCTGCCGGTGCTGCTCAAGCAAGGCTGGGGCCGCGTCATCAACGTGACGACGAGTCTCGACACTATGTATCGCGCCAAGATGCAGCCCTATGGCGGCTCCAAGGCGGCGAACGAGGCGCATCTCCTCGCCATGGCGCAGGAGCTCGAGGGCTCCGGCGTCAGCGCCAATGTGCTGGTGCCGGGCGGCGCCGCCAATACGCGCATGGTCGCCAGGAAGCAGCAGCCCGATCGCGACAAACTCATTCAGCCCGAGGTGATGGTAGCGCCGCTGGTCTGGCTCTGCTCGAACGCCTCCGACGGCGTCAACGGCCAGCGTTTCATCGGCATGCGCTGGGACAAAAACTTGCCGCCCGAGGAAGCCGCCAAAAACGCCGGCGCGCCGATGGCATGGCAGCAGCTCGGCCGCCAGGCGATCATGCCGAACGGCATGGGTTAAAGCATCACCCCGGAACGCGGCCCTTCACGGCGTTGGCGAAAGCTTCGTAGGCGATGCTGCCATCCGCCGCGATGGGGAGCAATGTGCGCAGGTGCGCCTTGAGCTCTTCCAGCTCCGCGGGCGACATCTTGGCGACCACTTGCCCGGCCGGTCCGATCGGCACCAGGCTCGAGTCGCAGAAGTCGTCGAAGCTCGTGAAATCGACGGTGATGCGGATGACGCGGGTTTCGACCTCGCGAAATCCGGCGCCCTGCCACAGCGTTTGCATCACCTCGCGCCGCGAGGCGTTGTCGCTGGTACGGGAATATTCCTTGCCCATGGCCTTGAAGGCGCGGCCCACCGGCGCCAACGGCAGGCCGCCGCCGGGGATATCCCACATATAGGTGGCGACGATGCCGCCCGGCCGCACGACGCGCGCCATTTCGGCGACGGCCTTGGCCGGATCGGGAATAAAAGAGATCACCAGCGCCATCGCGGCGGCGTCGAAACTCTTGTCGGGAAAGGGCAGGGCCTGGGCGTCGCCGAGACGAAACTCGGCAAGCTTTGCCGCCGGCCGCGTGCGCGCGAAGGCGAGCTGTCCCTCCGACGGATCGATGGAGGACACCGCGCGCGGCGCGGTGTGCGCAATCAGCTCCTCGGTGAAGGCGCCGTTGCCGCAGCCGACTTCGACCCAGTGCAGGCCCTTCGCTGCACCGAGCCAGTCGAGGAATTGCACGCCGACGCGCTTGCTCCAGCGGCCCATCATCCGCTCATAGACCTTGCCGTCGGAGAACATTTGGCCGGCGTCGCTCATGGGGGTACCTTCATTGCGTGAGAAATTGCGGGGTGTTGCCTAAGCTACAGGATTGTACTTTCCTGCGCGCGACTTTGTCACTTGGGACACATCCGTCATGGATTTCGGCTTCACCGAGGAACAGCGGCTGTTGCGCGACAGCGTGCGCAAGCTTTTGCAAAAGCACGCGCCGCCCGACTATGTGCGTCAGCACGACCGCGAACGCACTTATCCCGAGGAGTTGTTTCAGGCCTGCGCCGAGGCCGGGCTTTTGGCGCTGCCGTTTCCGGAAGAGTACGGCGGTGCCGGCGGCAGCGTGCTCGACATGGTGATCGTCGCCGAGGAGATTGCGCGCGTGTCCGCCGATCTGGTGATGGCCTATACCGGCGGCATCTTTTGCGGCCTCAACCTCGTGCGCATGGCGTCGGAAGAACAGAAGCGCTACTGGCTGCCGAAATTTCTTGCCGGCAAAATCAAGTTCTCGATCTCGATGTCGGAGGCCGATGCCGGCTCCGACATCGGCGCGATGCGGACGACGGCCGTGAAAGACGGCAACGAATGGGTGATCGACGGCCAAAAGCTCTGGGCGTCCACGGCCGGCGCCAAGAACAACGTCATCAATCTCTATGTGAAGACCGACACCACGGCGCATTACCGCCAGGGCCTGTCATTGTTCCTGGTCGACAACGACACGCCCGGGCTCACCTTGCGCAAGCTCGACATGCTGGGCCGCCGCGCCACCGGCACCTATGAGCTCACCTTCGATAAGGTCCGCGTGCCGCCCGACCGCCTGATCGGCGGCGAGAACAAGGGCTGGGACTGCGTGATGTCCGGCCTGCAGGTCGAGCGCGCCACCTCGTCCGCCGGCAATGTCGGCGCCGCGCAGGCCGTGGTCGATCTCGCCGTGCAATACGCCAAGGACAGAAAACAGTTCGGCCGCCCGATCGGCAGCAATCAGGCGATCGCCCACATGCTCGCCGATATGCAGACCGAGGTCGAAGCCGCGCGCACCCTGATGTGGCGCGCCGCCTGGATGGTGTCGAACGGCCAGGACGCGCTGCGCGAAATCACCATGGCAAAGCTCTTCACCTCGGAAACCTATGTGAAGATCGCCAGCCAAGGCATGCAAGTGCTCGGCGGCTTCGGCTACAGCGCCGAATTTGACATGGAACGCCACTTCCGCGATTCCCGCGCCGCGACCATCGCGGCGGGGACGTCGCAGATTCAGCGCAACTTGATTGCCAATTTAATGGGGCTGAAGGTGCAGTAGTTTCTTTCCGCCCCCGCTTC
>CAVWOI010000021.1:0-159463 GCA_963756245.1 uncultured Alphaproteobacteria bacterium | reverse complement strand
GATCCCGCGGCCGAGGGTTTTCGTCTTTCGCCCCACGACACCCTGCCGTCGACCAATACCGAAGCCTTGGCGCTGGCGCGAAGCGGCGAAACCGGGCCGCTCTGGGTGACGGCGCGGCAGCAGACCGCGGGCCGCGGCCGGCGTGGCAATGCATGGATTTCCACGCCCGGCAATCTCTACGCCACGCTCCTTCTTTGCGACCCGGCCGCGCCGGAAAACGCACCGCAATTGTCGTTCGTCGCCGCGCTTGCCGTTTTTGACGCCATCGTCGATCGCGCCGCCTCGTTGCGCGAAAAGCTTGCGCTGAAATGGCCGAATGACATTCTTTGCGGAAGCGCCAAGCTTGCAGGTATTTTAATCGAGAGCGAGACCATCGACGCGCAGCTCGCTGTCGCGGTTGGCATCGGCGTGAATTGCATGCATCACCCTGTAGAAACCGCTTACCCCGCGACAGATCTTGCGACCGCTGGCGTGGCGGTCTCCGCGGAGGATTTATTCTTCGCGCTGTCCGGTGCGATGGCACGGCGGCTTGCGCAGTGGCACCGCGGCGCGGGATTTCAGTCCATTCGCGCCGACTGGCTCGACCGTGCCGCGGGACTAGGCGGCGAGATGCGGGTGCGGCTGCCAAAAGATCGCGAATTTGTCGGCCGCGCCGAGGCGCTCGACGAATACGGCCGGTTGCTGTTGCGCGTTGCCGACGGCACCTTACAGACGATTACGGCCGGCGACGTCTTCCCGGTCGCGGCGAGCGGGCAAACCTGATGGCGCAGAACGAACTGGTCTTTGCGCCGCTCGGCGGCATCGGCGAGATCGGGATGAATCTCTCGATCTACGGTTTTGGCGACGAACGCCGCCGGCAATGGCTGATCGTCGATTGCGGCGTTTCGTTCGCCGCCGAGGAGCAATTGCCCGGCGTCGACCTGATCCTGCCCGACATCCGCTTTCTCGTCGAGGAACGCAAAAACATCGTGGGGCTGGTGATCACCCACGGCCACGAGGACCATATCGGCGCGCTGATCGATCTATGGCCGCGGCTCAAGGTGCCGCTCTATGCCACGCCGTTCACGGCGGCCCTGTTCGAGGCCAAGCGGCTGTCGGAGCCCGGCGCGCCGCAAATTCCGGTCAAAGTGGTGCCGCTCGGCGGCCGCCTGAACCTCGGGCCGTTCACGGTCGATTTCATCAATGTGGCCCACTCGATTCCGGAATCCAACGCGTTGGCGATCCGCACGCCGGCCGGCATCGTGCTGCATACCGGCGACTGGAAGATCGATCCGACGCCGGTCCTCGGCCCGCCCACCGACCAGGCGAGACTGACCGCGCTCGGCGACGAGGGCGTGCTGGCGCTCGTCGGCGATTCCACCAATGCGGTGCGCGAAGGCCGCTCGCCGTCGGAATCCGACGTGGCGCGCACGCTTGCAGAGCTGATCCGCACCGCGCCGGCCCGCGTCGCCGTCACTACCTTTGCCTCCCATGTCGGGCGCCTGCGCGCCGTGGCCGAGGCGGCGCGCGCCGTGGACCGCGAAGTGGTTCTGGTCGGTCGCGCCATGGAGCGCGTCACGCAAGTTGCGCGCGAAACCGGCTATCTCGACGGCGTGCAGGATTTCCGCAGCATGGAGAGCTACGGCTACCTGCCGCCCGACAAGGTTTTGGCGCTGTGCACCGGCAGCCAGGGCGAGCCGCGCGCGGCGCTCTCCCGCATCGCCGAGGACGAGCATCCCGAGGTCACGCTGGCCAAGGGCGACCGCGTGATCTTTTCCTCCCGCGCCATCCCCGGCAACGAGAAGGCCGTGGCGCGGGTGATCAACGGCTTGGTCAGCCAGGGCGTCGAGGTCATCACCGACCGCACCCACCTGGTCCACGTCTCGGGCCATCCGCGCCGCGCCGAGCTCCTCGACATGATCGCCTGGGTGCGGCCAAAAATCCTGATCCCGGCCCACGGCGAGGCGCTGCATCTTGCCGAACATGCCGAGCTCGGCCGCCGCGCCGGCGTTCCGCACGTCCTGGTCTGCCGCAACGGCGACCTGGTCCGCCTGGCGCAGGACGGCGCCCAAATCATCGACGAAGTGCCGTCAGGCCGGCTCTACAAGGACGGCTCACTCCTGATCAGCGCCGAGGCCAAAACCGTGGCGGCGCGGCGCCGGCTGAGCTTTTCCGGCATCATCACGATTGCGCTGGCGCTGAGCGAGAAGGGCGCCCTGGTCGCCGACCCGGAAATCGAGCTGATCGGCATTCCCGAAACCGATGCCGGCGGCGCCTCGATGAACGAGATCGCCCGCGACGCGGTCGAGGAGGCGTTTGAGTCCATGCCAAAACCGCGCCGGCGCGATCCCGACGCGGTGGCCGAGGCGGTGCGGCGCGCCGTGCGCGGCGCCATCGCGCAACGCTGGAACAAGAAACCGATCTGCCACGTGCATGTACTGGCGGTTTAGCCTGCCTACGTTTCAGGCCCGGTAATCAGAAATGTCGGCCAAGACTAAAATCCGGTCCGCGGCAAACTCGCGTCAATTTCAGCCACCAAATCCTTCCCAACGCTGCATAAGCGGGTCATTGCTTGCGCAATTGTGGCCGACACAGATCCGCCGCGAGTTCGCCCGCGCAAATCGACAAAGCAGGCGAGTTTGAGCCGCGGTGATGCCTTGTCCCTCTCGCACGGTCGCGGCTGCCGGGATTTGTCGGAGACTAAGGGGGACAGGATGTACAGATCGCTTATAGAGACAGATGCGCCACTCGCGTTGACCTTGGGATTTGCGGCTGTCGTGTTCGTGGCCGGAGCGATCGCCCGCGCCTTGCGATGGCTCATCACGGCGGAACAAAATCATAAATTGATTTCACGCCGGCCGTACGCCGAAACAACAAAGCCATGAGGGGAAGGCAGCACAGCGCGGTGCATGCGTGCGGTGCGGCGCCGTGCTGTCGCGATGCGGCGCCCAAGTCACCTGACAAGGGTTTTAGGCCATGACGATCGCAGCCGTTAGCGCGATGAGCTTTGTGCTTGGTGCGGCCGTCGCCTATGCGGCGAATCGTTACCCCGGACATCGCGAAATTATCGACGCTGTCGGCGGAGTATTCGTCATCGGCTGGGCTTTGCTCCTGAGCCTATTCATCGGACGCGGCACCGGCGGGCGCGGTCGATGCGAACGCAACCGCCCCGGAACCGCGGGTGTGATGCGCGGCACAGCGGCCCCGCCCAGCCGCTGCTAACGATAGGGCCGGCTGGAGTTGCGGTGTGTCATGGTCACAAGAAACGTGGTCACGAGAAATACATATCCAGTGCGAGAGCGGGTCTACCCGCTCGCGTTGCTGTTCATGGGCTTGACGGCCGCGTTTGGTGGGATTGGCCTTTTGGGCTATGGGCTTCTGGCGCTCTTTGGCTATTGATCAGCCCGACACGCGGTCGATTTCTACCCCGGCGGATCCATCCATATTGGCGCCGGCTCGAGGCTGAGGCAAAAGCGGCGATCGTCGATGACGAGGACCGCCGATACGCGGTCGCCGTCTTGGCTTATTAAGCCCAAATCGGTCGCCGCCCCGATCGCAGACAGCTCGGCAGTTATCGCACCCAACAACTCATCTCGGCACCTTTTAGACAGCGGCGTGGCAAAGTCGCAAACGTCGCTAGCGGAGATTGGCCGCGCGGCAATGAGCGCACGCCCCCGCCGTTACGGTATAGGATACGGTGCCGGGTCATAGGAGGCCCAAAGACATGATCGGCAGGCTCAATCACGTGGCGATCGCGGTGCGCGATCTCGGCAAGGCGACGGCGGTGTATCGCGACGTGCTCGGCGCCGAGGTCTCGGCCGCGGTGCCGCAGCCGGACCATGGCGTGACCACGGTGTTCATCACGCTGCCCAATACCAAGATCGAGCTGTTGGAACCGCTGGGCGACAATTCGCCGATCGCAAAGTTCCTGGAGCGCAACCAGGACGGCGGCATGCACCACCTGTGCTACGAGGTCGACGATATCCGCGCTGCCCGCGACGCGCTCAAGGCCGCCGGAGCCCGCGTGCTGGGCGACGGCGAGCCGAAGACCGGCGCCCATGGCAAGCCGGTGCTGTTCCTGCACCCGAAGGATTTTTCCGGCACTTTGGTCGAGCTGGAACAGGCCTGAAAAATGCCCGTCACCACCGGCATCGCGATCTTTTTCCTGATCTGGTGGATCGTGCTGTTCGCGGTGCTGCCGTGGGGCGTGCGCAGCCAGCAGGAGGACGAGGCGGTCGCCCCCGGCACCGATCCGGGCGCGCCGGCGATCCCCAATCTGCGCCGGAAGCTGGTCTGGACGACGCTGGTCTCCGTGGTGGTTTTTGCGGCGTGCTACGTGATTTATGTCGAGCGTCTGGTCACGCTGGAAAGCCTGATGGCGCCCTTTGGGCTGCACATATGACCCCATAGGGGGAGCTCAGCGCCTGATTGAAAATCAATAACTGAAACAGCATCTTGCGGAACTATCTTAACACGTCAGGCGCGGCCTTTTGGCCTTTCAAGGCGCCTCCCTCGGCCTCATCGCCAAAAAGAAAAAGCAGGGCAAAAGCCCTGCTCGAGAATCCTCATCTGAACCCTTGGTTCCGCGTATTTTTGTGGTTTTACGCGTCAGCACCGTGGCAGTGAAGCCGCTTTACGCGTCCGGGTATCCTCCCAAGACTTGGACCGCTTTCCCGAAATCTCGTGAAACGAGATTGGCGGTTTCGGGACTGCGTGAAAACATTGGTAATCGATCCGTGGGCTTTTGTCACGGGGCTGCCCACCGCAAACGGCAAAAAAATACCTCCCTAAACTCCTGCCCAAATTCGTGCCCAAATTCCCGCCCTTGTGTTTCCGCGCCGGTTCCGGTTTCACTGCCGCGGCCACGAAGCGAAGAGTCCATGCGCCTTTCCCGGTTCTTCCTGCCCAATCTGCGCGAGACCCCGAAGGAAGCGGAGATCGCCTCCCACCGCCTGATGCTGCGCGCCGGCATGATCCGCCAGGAGGCGGCCGGCATTTATGCCTTCCTGCCGCTCGGCCTGCGGGTGCTCAAGAAGGTCTGCGAGATCGTGCGCGAGGAGCAGGACCGCTCGGGCGCCATCGAGCTTTTGATGCCGACCATCCAGTCCGCCGAGCTGTGGCGTGAAAGCGGCCGCTACGAGGCCTATGGCAAGGAGATGCTGCGCATAAAGGACCGTCACGAGCGCGACATGCTCTACGGCCCGACCAACGAGGAGATGATCACGGCGATCTTCCGCACTTACGTGCGCTCGTACAAGGATTTGCCGCTCAATCTCTACCACATCCAGTGGAAGTTCCGCGACGAGGTGCGGCCGCGCTTCGGGCTGATGCGCGGGCGCGAATTTTTGATGAAGGACGCCTATTCGTTCGACCTCGATTTCGCCGGCGCCAAGCACGCCTATAACCGCATGTTTGTCGCCTATCTGCGCACCTTTGCGCGGATGGGTTTGCGCTCGATTCCGATGGTGGCGGAGAGCGGCCCGATCGGCGGCAACCTGTCCCACGAATTCATCATCCTGGCCGACACCGGCGAGAGCGAGGTGTTCTGCCACAAGGACTATCTGGACTTCGAGGTTCCCGACGCGGATGTCGATTTCACCCATGTCGGCCGCTTGCAGTCGATCGTCGAGAAATGGACCTCGCTCTACGCCGCCACCTCGGAGAAACATGACGTGGCGGCCTATGAGGCGTTGCCGGCCGACAAGCGGGTCTCAGCGCGCGGCATCGAAGTTGGGCATATCTTTTATTTCGGCACCAAATATTCCGAGCCGATGAAGGCTTTTGTGACCGGCCCTGATGGCACGGACCACCCGGTCCATATGGGCTCCTACGGGATCGGCCCGAGCCGGCTCGTCGCCGCCATCATCGAGGCGTCCCACGACGAGACCGGGATCATCTGGCCGGAGCCGGTGGCGCCGTTCAAAGCCATGATCCTCAATCTCAAGCAGGGCGCGAGCGACACCGACGCGGCTTGCGAAAAGCTTTACGCCGAGCTTAAGGCCAAGGGCATCGACACGCTCTACCACGACCGCGACGAGCGCCCCGGCTCGAAATTCGCCATGGCCGACCTGATCGGCGTGCCCTGGCAGATCCTGATCGGGCCGCGCAGCCTGGCCGAAGGCAAGGTCGAGGTGAAACGGCGCGCCGACGGCACGCGGGAACTGATGACGCTGGCCGATGCGGTGGTGCGGCTCAGTTCGTGAAGCTTACGCGCGGCGGCAGCTTGCCGAAGTTTTGGAGGACATCCCAGACTATGCTTGCAAGATGGGCCACTGCTTGGGCCGGCGCCGCGATATTGATGCTCGTCGCGAGTCTCCTTCTTGGGACCCCAGGTGCCCTGGCGCAGACGACGACTCTCCTGGGTGTGCCCGTCCCGGATCGGGTCGCAGGTCTGTCACACTCGGCGCCGATGGATTTCGAATCCAAGCAACCGGGAATGGGCTACGGCGCGCGGTTCGCGCACCCGGACTGGACGATCGACATCTACATCTATGATCTAAAAATGAAATCGATTCCCGACGATCCAGCGTCAGCGGCGGTTCAAGCAGCGCTCGAGGAGGCCAAGAGCGAGATCGTGCAGATTGAGAAGCGGGGTGACTATGTCGGTCTGACGATGAAGGACGTGTTCACGATAGCCGACAGTGCAGGGCGCGGCCGGTTCATCTGCGTGGAGTACAATTACTTTCACAAGCGGCGCGCGGTCGATCTCGACAGCTATCTTTGTCTCGCCGGCGCCAGAGGAGAGTTCTTCCAGATCCGCATGGATACGGTCAAAAGCAAGCAGCCGGCCGATGAAGCGCGGCGCTTCGTCGAGGCGTGGGCACGCGCTTGGATACCGGTCCTTTGGCCGAACTGACGCTTCTCGGCTGACGCCGGGCCGGCTATTTCGTTTCGACGTTGACTTGTTGCGCGACGGTGACGGGCAACGTGAAGGCAAACGTCGAGCCCTGACCTAGCTGGGACTCGATCCAGATTTTGCCGCCGTGCATTTCGATGATGCGTTTCGATATGGCGAGCCCCAGGCCGGTGCCGCCCTTCTTGCGCGTGACCGCGTTGTCGGCCTGCTGGAACTCCTGAAACAGTTTTGCCTGGTCGGCCGCGGAGATGCCGGGCCCAGTGTCGCAGACCGAGAGATGGAATGACCCGCCGGTCGCGGTGGCCTTGATGACCACTTCGCCCGTATCGGTGAATTTGATGGCGTTGCCGACGAGGTTGATCACGACCTGCGCCAGGCGCCGCCCATCGCCGTGACCGGGCGGCAGCTTCGGCGCCACCTCGACCTTGAACGCGAGCTTCTTGTCGGCGGCCAGCGGCTCGAGCGTGCTGCGCACGGACTGGGCGATATCCTCGAGCGAATAATCGGAGAGCTCGAGCACGAGCTGGCCGGCCTCGATCTTCGACAGATCGAGCACGTCGTTGATCAGGCCGAGCAGGTGCCTGCCGTTGCTCTCGAGCCTTTTGAGCACGTCGATCGTCTTGTCCGGCAGTTGGCCGTAGATGCCGTCCGCCATCAGCTCGGTGTAGCCGAGGATGGCGTTGAGCGGCGTGCGCAGCTCGTGGCTCATATTGGCAAGAAACTGCGATTTGTGCTGGCTGGCGATTTCGAGTTGCCGGCTCTTGTCCTGGATTTCGCTGAGAAGCCGCACGTTTTCGATCGCGATCACCGCCTGGTCGGCAAATGTCTTGACCAGCTCGATGTGCCTATCGTCGAACGGCCGTACCATCTTCCTGCTCAGCAGAAGAACACCAATGGGACTGCCTTCGCGCAAAAGCGGGACGCCGAGATGCGTGCGGTAACCACCTCGTCGCTGAACCTCATCAAGGCTGTATTCAGGGTCGGCCAAAACATCCGCAATTTGAATTGGCCTGCCTTCCATAAGGACACGCCCGGACACCGACCCGCGTCCAGCGTAGAACGACAAGCTTTTGACGAACTCGCGAAATTCCGTCGTGTGGCCGTAGCTCGCCGCGGTACTGAAACCTCCATCTTTGGGGCGAAGGATTTGAGCCATGTCTGCTTCGCAAAGCCGCGCTGCCGATTCGACGAGCGTATCGAGCACGGTTTGAAGATCGAAGGTGGAGCGGCTGATGACCTTGAGCACGTCGGCGGTGGCGGTCTGTTGCTGCAGCGATTCGCGCAATTCGCTGAGCAACCGCGTGTTCTCGATGGCGATGACGGCCTGGGCGGCGAAGTTGCTCAGGAGCGCGAACTGCTTGTCGGTGAAGGGACGAACCTCCTGACTGTAAATCGCGATGGCACCTGCCAACTTACCTTCCTTGAGCATCGGCACCAGTACCTGGGAACGTGCTCCGCCGAGTCGGGCCGAATTGGTGGGTATCGGCTCGGCTGACTTATCCGTGCTGTGGACGATTTGGTTTGTACGCAGCAGACGGTCCAGAGCGTTACCGGCCTGGGGCAAGAATTGACCGCGCGACCACACGAAGTCTGCGTAAGCTATTGGCGCATTCGCCAGGGCAGCCGGTTCGAACCCTTTTTCATCGTAAAGATAAAGCACGCCAAACTTCGCCTCGCAGATGCGCGTGGCGTTCTCCAGCATGGCCTGGAACACCGGCTCCAATTCGCCGGGCGACGAACTGATGACGCTCAAAACCTCCGCCGTGGCCGTCTGCTGCTCCAGCGATTGTCGCAGCTCGCTGAGCAGCCGCGTGTTCTCGATGGCGATCACGGCCTGGGCGGCGAAGTGCGTCACCAGCTCGATCTGCTTGTCGGTGAATGGGCCGTACCTCCTGGCCAAGGATGTTGATGGAGCCAACGAGCCCGTTGTCCTTGAGCATTGGAACGGCGAGTACGCTGCGATAGCCGCCGAGTTCGACGGCGTCGAAGACAAACGGATGACGGTCGATGTAGGACTGCGTCGTCTTGATGTCGGCGACGTAAGCGACCCGCTTGGTAGCGGCGACGCGGCCAAGCGGCACGTCCGGCGGCGGTCGGCTTGGCGTGCGCGCAAGTGTCTCGACATAGGCGGGCGGGCCATTGTGCGTCGCAACCGCGCGGAAGGCGTCGCCGTCGCAAAGGAACAGCGTGCCGAACTTGGCCCCGCAGATGCGCACGGCATTCTCCAGCATGGCTTGGAAGACCGGCTCGAGCTCGCCGGGAGAGCTCGAGATGACTCTCAGCACCTCCGCCGTGGCGGTCAGCTGCTGCAGCGATTTACGCAGTTCGCCGAGCAATCGCGTATTCTCGATGGCGATGACGGCCTGGGCGGCGAAGTTTCTCACCAGCTCGATCTGCTTGTCGGTGAATTGCCGGACTTCCTGGCGATAAATGGCGAGCACGCCGATCACTTCACCGTCTTTGAGCATCGGCACGCCGAGCAGGGTGCGGGCTCCCGCAAGCTCGATCGTTGCAATGCGCAATGGGTCGCCGAATGTCGGCGCGGCCCTGACGTCGTCGACCTGATACACTTGTTTGGTATTGACGATCTGACCGAGAGCAACGTTTGGGCTCGGGCGGAATAGCAGATCGCGCCGAACATAGTCCTCGAATTCACGCGGTGCCCCGTGCGTTGCGGCGATGCGAAGGCAGTCGCCTTCGCGGAGCCACAGATTGCCAAAGCCGGCGCCGCATATTCGCACCGCCTTTTCCAGCATCGCCTGGAAAACAGTGTTGAGATCGCCCGCGGAGCTGCCGACTATTTTGAGAACTTCGGACGTGGCCGCCTGCTGCTCCAGCAGTTCGTCCCGTTCCCGTGTCAGCTGCGCGATTTTTGTATTGGGGGCGGCGGACGAGCCGCGGCGCACCGCGTTTCGCGTATTGCGGCGCCTCGGCGCGGCCGTCTTGTGACGTCGCTTTTTCACGGCTTTGCCGCCCGCTACGCGAATGCCGCGAGCGGGTATGCAGTCACGCCATGCAAAAGATCGTGATAGCCTTTTCGCCGCATGCCCGCCCCCAGGCTGTGGACGAGGCATCTTACTCGCTCCGACCGGATTTCTGGAAGGGCCTATAAGCGCTTCATATGGTCCGTCGGGCGCGCCCTCGATGCCCGCTTCGGACGACAAACCGGTATCGGGGTAACGTCGCCGAACGTGATAAAGTAAAAGTCGCTCCGACTACGGCGTTGGAGCTGAGCGACTGATCCGGGGGAAATCATGCGCCTGAACCATTGTCATAATTTCCATGATTTTCGCGAATTGGCGCGGCGGCGCCTGCCGGGGCCGATCTTCAACTATATTGACGGCGCCGCCGACGACGAGACGACGTATCGGAGAAACACGCGCGCTTTCGAGGACTGCGACTTGGTGCCGAGCGTTCTCACCGGCGTCGAGCAGGTCGACCTGTCGGTGACCGTGCTCGGGCAAAAACTGAAAATGCCGTTTTACTGCTCGCCCACCGCTTTGCACCGGCTGTTTCACCATCAGGGCGAGCTCGCCGTCGCGCGCGCCGTGGAAAAGTTCGGCACGATGTTCGGCGTTTCCTCGCTGGGCACGGTGAGCCTGGAAGAGATCGCGAGGAATTTTTCGTTTCCCCAGGTCTATCAGTTCTACTTTCACAAGGATCGCGGACTGAACAAAGCCATGATGGCGCGGGCCAAGGGCGCCGGCGTCCGCATCATGATGCTGACGGTGGATTCGATCACCGGCGGCAATCGCGAGCGCGATCTGCGCACCGGCTTCACCATTCCGTTCCGGCTGAATTTACGGGGGATGTTTGAATTCGCAACCAAGCCGAAATGGGCGTTCGACCACCTGACCCATGAAAAGTTTCGGCTGCCGCAATTGGACTCCCATGTCGACATGAAGGGCGGCACAACCTCCATCGGCGATTACTTCACCAATATGCTCGACCAGTCCATGAACTGGCGCGACGTTGCCGACATGGTCAAGCAGTGGGACGCCAAATTCTGTCTCAAAGGCGTGATGAGCGCCGACGATGCCCGCAAAGCCGTGGATATCGGGTGTTCGGGTATCGTCGTGTCCAATCACGGCGGGCGCCAACTCGACGGCTCGCGCAGCACGTTCGATCAGCTGGCGGAAATCGTCGACGCCGTCGGCGACAAGATCGACGTCCTGTTCGATGGCGGCGTGCAACGCGGCACCCACGTGCTCAAGGCGCTCTCGCTGGGCGCCAAGGCGGTGGGCGTGGGCCGGCTCTATCTTTTCCCCCTCGCTGCCGCCGGCCAACCTGGCGTCGAGCGCGCGCTGGGACTCATGCGCACCGAGATCGAGCGCGACATGAAGCTGATGGGCTGCACGTCGATCGGGCAGCTGTCGCGGTCGAATCTCAGATTCCGCCATTAGGGCGTGTACACATATTTTCAGCCGCCGCCGGGTGCCCCAGCACCCCCGTGCCGGGAAGAAATTGACACAGCAGATTGCTGCCGCTGCGAGGCGATGTGCAGATGGCATATCCTCGCGTGGCGGATTGTTGCGTTGTTGCTGGACCATCCATCATGTCGAATAGCTGTTGTTCAAAGGCTCTGCGTGTTTGGCGTGTGGCGGTGCTGCGATGATGACTGCGACGCCGGATGACTTGCCAGGGCCGGACCGGCCTTGCAATATCGATCAATGAACAATCGCGATCTTGTGGAAGGCGTTTCGTTGGTCGGCATCGAGCGGCGCCGTGACGACCGCGGCGAAATTGCCATCTTCGACAAGGGCTCGATGCCATTCACGCCGATCCGGTCGTTTGCCATTTGCGACGTGCCGGAAGGCGCTTGCCGTGGCGGACACGCGCTGTCGTGCGACGAGTTTTTGTGGGTTGCCGCGGGTTCTTGCCGCATCTCGTTTGCGAACGGAACGCAAAAATCGTCCTTGAAGCTGGAGAACAAAGGGCAGGGCGTGCTAGTGTCGGCGGGTGTCTGGCTTGAACTCAATGATTTTGCGCCCGGAACCGTGGTCTTTGGATTTGCGCCGGTGCCGTACTCGGAAACCAAAAAATTCGATGCGCCACGGCCGGACTTGATTGCCGCGCGGGCCGACATGTGATCCCACAGGCTGATCCCAAGCAACGGCTGTTCGAGGCGCGCGACGAGATCCGGCTGGCGATTGACCGGGTTCTCGACCGCGGCACATTCATTCTCGGCGAGGAGCTTGCCGCTTTCGAGGCGGAATTCGCGACTTATGTGGGCGCGCGGTACGCGGTCGGCGTCTCCTCCGGCACGCAAGCGCTGTCGCTTGCGCTTGCGGCGCTCGGCATCGGCCGCGGCGACGAAGTGATTACGGCCGCGATGACGTTTCCGGCGACCGCAACCGCCGTCGAAGCCGTCAACGCGATTCCGGTTTTTGTCGACGTCGATCCGGCGACCCGATGTATCGATCCCGTCCTCGTCGCCGCCGCAATCGGTCCCAACACCGCCGCGATCGTACCGGTCCATCTCCACGGCTTCCCGGCGCCGATGGCAGCGCTTCTCGCCATTGCCGAGCGCCACGGCTTGGCCGTGGTCGAGGATTGCGCGCAGTCCCACGGCGCGACGATCGACGGACGCCACACCGGCACGTTCGGGCACGCTAACGCGTTCAGTTTCTATCCGACCAAGAACCTCGGCGCTGCGGGCGATGGCGGCGCCGTCACCACCAACGATCCCGCCGTCGCGGCTAAATTGAAACGGTTGCGCAGCTACGGTCTGGATGAGGCGCAGCAGTGCGTCGAATTCGGCGTGAACGGTCGCCTCGACGAGCTTCAGGCCGCCATCCTGCGGGTTTTGCTGCCGTCGCTCGATCGCCACAACGACGAGCGGCGAACGCTCGCCGCCCGCTATCGCGTGAAGCTCGCCGGTCGCGCCGATTGGCTGCCGCCGAACGACCAAGGCGCGGTCTATCACCAGTTCGCGGTTGCGGTGCCACACCGCGACCGCATCCGGCAGATCCTGGCGCAAAGCCACGGCATTGAAACCGGCATCCATTATGCGCGCGGCGTTCATCGTCATCCGCACTTCCAGCGACCCGGGAGTTCGCTTCCGGTCACCGATCGATTGGCCGATCGACTGCTCAGTCTGCCGATCCAGCCGCAGGTCGCGCGCGATCGGGTGGAGGCCATTGCGGATGCGCTGCTCGAGGCGGAGCACGCATGCCGATAATTCTCTACGGCGTCGGTTCGATGATCGTTGCGGATGTCGCCGAGACCTGCGCGCGGCTCGGCTTGCCGATCGCCGCCTGGATCAGGAACGTGGAGGGCAAGACCTACGAGCCTTCAGGCCAAACCGTGATCCGGGCCGAGGATATTGGGCCCGAACTGACCGCAATCGAATTCGCGGTGCCGCTGTTCACGCCGTTCTACCGGCGCCAAGCCGCAACCGATGCCGGGCAACGCGGCTTCACCAAGCCGTGCAGTCTCGTCGATCCGACCGCTGTCATCGCGTCGTCGACGACGGTCGAACCGGGCTGTTACGTCAACGCCGCGGCGACCATCGGCGCAGCCGGCAAGATCGGACGGTTCGTGTTCATCAACCGCAGCGCCAGCGTCGGCCATCACGCCGCGATCGACGACTTTGTGTCCATCGGCCCCGGTGCCGTCATCGCCGGAAATGTCCGTCTCGGGCGCGGCGCCGTGATCGCTGCCGGCGCCATCGTTCTACCGGGCCTGGAGGTCGGCGAAAATGCGGTGGTGGCTGCCGGTGCCGTCGTGACCAAAGCGGTTGCGCCGCACTGTCTGGTGACGGGAAATCCGGCGCGCGTAACCAAGTCCGGCATTGCCGGCTACAACAACTCGTCAATATGACACTTGCGGTGTTCAGCGGTACGCTTGGCATCGCAACGCCACGCTTCAAATCGCGCCGCGCGCCAGGCTGACGATATTGCCGAACAGGCCAAACCTGAATCGCCCGTGATCGCGCATCGCCTTGGCCCGCTCCGCCACGGCATAGATGCGCTCGGGACTGCCGCAGGCGAGCGCGAGGCACTCGGCAATGCTGTCGTCGTCATAGCGGAACAGAAGCGCGTTCTCGCCGTGGGTAAACAGTCCGCGGTGCGCGCGGTTGTCCTCCAGGATCGGCAGACAGCCGGCATTGAGGGCGTTGCAGGTGCGCTCGTGGATGGAATTGTTGACCGGACTGACGCTCAACACGGCGCGGCACTGCGGCATGGTATCGAGGGTCTGCGGCGTGCTGACATCCTGCCGGAAGCTTGACGGTCCGGGGCCGATGAAAGCGCGAGCCGTGGCGTCGGATTGGATGTGGACGCCAAACCGGCTAGCGGTCGTGATGATCCGTTCCCGGCGAAATTGCTGGACCGAGTTGTTGAGCAGCCGGAAGCACAGGTTGAAGGTCGGGCCATCGAGGACAAGGCGGCTTTCGTCCAGAACCGCAGTGAGATGGATTTCCAGCGGTCGATCGAGCTCAAAGCGCGCGCGTGCAATAGCCTGCCGCAGCATTTCGGCCAGGCCAGAACCCAACGTTTCGATTTTCGCTTCGGTCGCGGCCGCCGATACGCCCAGTCGCGCCATGCTGAGCGCAATCAGGCAGGCGATGGGCCGTCGCGAAAATGCCGCGCTGCCGTCGGCCATGGAACGCGAACGCCGGTTTGGACCGACGCTGCCGGCCGTCGCCGTCATCGCTCCCGGACAGCAGAATTTCTCAAAAAAGGCCTGCGAGTAAGGCGAATGGAACAGGAAACGGGACGTGGCCGCGCCGGAGTATTCGAATTCAGGCCAACGGCTGCTCGGATGATCGAGCAGCCACTGCACCACGGTAACGCCGTGGCGGCCGGCGGCAAGGACCAGGGGCTCTTCCTCGATCCAGGAGTGATCGATCTGCGAATTGAAGCCGAGCAGCGCTATGCTGCGCCCGTCGGCCTGGTAGTCTCGCAGCTCGTCCAGGGTGAAAGGCGTGCCGAGATGACGAAATGCGTGATCGATGCCGCTGGCGGCGAGGAACTCGAAGATATTCTCGGTATAGCCCGCATCGTTGTCGTGGCCCTGATGACAGACGATGATTTTCTGCCGTCGGGTTCCTGACGGCGGCAGCGCTGCGATCATTGACAACTCGCCCCAAAACCGCGGTTCGCGATCACATCCAGCGGACCTGGCTTGCCTTCGCAGTCAAAGCATAGCCACGATTCCGAGAGAATCATGCCATCCTTTGCAATCAATGGCTTGCGACCGGGTGTGTCGCCTTTGGCGGGTGCGAAACTCACTAAAATGATCGGTGGGAAACCATTGATTTTTATGGCGGACTCCGTCATTCCGCCAGAATCGTGTGAAACTCCAAGTGTTCGCGGGGACCAGACCTGAATGTCCGAGCCGACCGGCACGCACCCTTTCGCTCCGTTCGAGTGGATGCTGTCGCTGCGCTATCTGCGGGCGCGGCGCAAAGAGGGTTTTATCTCGGTCATCGCCGGGTTCTCGTTCCTCGGCATCATGCTGGGCGTCGCCACGCTGATCATCGTCATGGCGGTGATGAACGGCTTTCGCCAGGAACTGCTGACAAAAATCCTCGGCCTCAATGGCCATCTTTTGATCCAGCCGCTGGAATCGCCGCTGACCGACTGGGAGGCGGTCGCCGACCGCGTCTCGAAAATCGACGGCATCAAGCTTGCCGCGCCGATCGTCGAGGGCCAGGCGCTGGCGTCGTCGCCGTTCAACGCCTCGGGCGTGCTGGTGCGCGGCATCCGCTCGGTCGACCTGACCAAGCTCACCTCGATCGCCAAGAACATCAAGCAGGGCACGCTCGACGGCTTTGACCAGGGCCAGGGGCTTGCCATCGGCAGCCGGCTTGCGGACCAGCTCTCGGTGCGGGCAGGGGACAATCTCACGCTGGTGGCGCCGCGCGGCGCGGTGACGCCCATGGGCACCACGCCGCGGATCAAAGCCTACAAGATCGCCGCCGTGTTCGAGATCGGCATGTCGGAATACGACGCCGCCTTCGTCTTCATGCCGCTCACCGAGGCGCAGGCCTATTTCAACCGCACCGGCGACGTTACCGCCATCGAGGTCTATACCGACGACCCCGATCACATCGACGATTTCCGCAAAGCGGTGACCGACGCCGCGGCGCGGCCGATCTACATGGTCGACTGGCGGCAGCGTAACGCCACCTTCTTCGGCGCGCTCCAGGTCGAACGCAACGTCATGTTTCTGATCCTGACGCTCATCGTGCTGGTGGCGGCACTCAACATCGTCTCCGGCCTGATCATGCTGGTGAAGGACAAGGGCAGCGACATCGCCATCCTGCGCACCATGGGCGCGACGCAAGGCGCGATCATGCGGGTATTCCTGATCACCGGCGCCGCGATCGGCGTCGTCGGCACCGCGTTCGGCTTCGCGCTCGGCACCATCATCTGCCTCAACATCGAGTCGATCCGGCGCTTCCTGTCGTGGCTGACCAATACCAATCTGTTCCCGCCGGAACTGTATTTTCTGTCAAAGCTTCCGGCCGACATGAGCGTGCGCGAAACCACTGCCGTCGTCGTGATGGCGCTCGGGCTGTCGCTCCTGGCGACGCTCTACCCGTCGTGGCGGGCGGCGCGGCTCGATCCGGTCGAAGCGCTGCGCTACGAGTGATTGATCAGGCCGCGATGGACGACACCACCACGATAAGCGAGGCTGCAACGTCCACCGCCGACAAAGAAGAATATCCGCTCGTCTTCCTGCACGGCATCTGCCGGCAATTCCATCAGGGCGACGCCACGCTCGATATTCTCAAAAGCGCCGAGCTTGCGGTGTGGGCCGGGCAGTCGGTGGCGCTGGTGGCGCCGTCGGGCGCCGGCAAATCGACGCTCTTGCATATCGCCGGCCTGCTCGAGCATCCCGATTCCGGTGAAGTCTATATCGACGGCTCAGCGACCACGAATTTGAGCGACATCCAGCGCACCCGCATCCGCCGCAACGACATCGGCTTCGTCTATCAATTCCATCATCTGTTGCCGGAATTCACCGCGCTCGAGAACGTCATGCTGCCGCAGATGGTGCGCGGGCTCGCCCGCAAGGCGGCGAGCGAGCGCGCCGTCGAGCTGTTGAGCTATCTCGGGCTGAAGGACCGCCTGAACCACCGGCCCGCGGAACTGTCGGGGGGCGAGCAGCAGCGCGTGGCGATCGCGCGCGCGGTCGCCAACGCGCCGCGCGTCCTCCTCGCCGACGAGCCGACCGGCAATCTCGACGTCCACACCGCCGATCACGTGTTCGGCGCGCTGCGGCAATTGGTGCGCGCCACCGGGCTTGCCGCCGTCATCGCCACCCACAATCTCGACATCGCCGCCCAGATGGATCGCCGTGTCACCATCCGCGACGGTCTGGTCGTCGAGCTGCAGTGACCCGGCTAGAGCATGATCCGGAAAAGTGGATGCCGGTTTTCCGGAAAGATCATGCTCCAACGAAAAAACTAGACCATGATCCGATTCAATTTGATCGGATCATGGTCTAGTGCAAACCTTCGCGCGGATTGTATTGGGTGTTCGCTCGGCAACTGGCGCCGGCGCCCATAGCGGTTTGCATGCACTGCTCGTAGCTGACGAAACCGCAATTCCTGGCGCCGCCGGAACCGTTCCAATAAGCGCACCACGGATAGTTCTGCGCCTCGGCGCGGCTGCCCATAGCGGATCCAGCGACGACAACGCCCAGCGCAAAGAGTGCAAATTTCATCGTTGCCTCCTGTTTTGGTCTGCCTTCAATGTAGCGAAAGCGCAGCATGAGGCAGTGATTTTGAACACAGCCTGATCGTCTGGAGTGATGACAACGGCGCAGTGTTGCGGGCGTTGCCGGCGCCGCTCAGTAATTTTTATGCGATTTGCGCTTTGCCGGCGCAGCTTGCGGGTGTTCGCCCGGCGGCGGCACGTATTGGGTGTTCTGCCGGCAATCGCCGCCGTTGCCGCGCGCGCTCTCCATGCATTGCTCGAAGCTGATGAAGCCGCAATTGCGGCCGCCGCCGCCGCCCATGCCGCCGCCCAAATACTCGCACCACGGATAGTTTTGCGCCTTTACGGGGCTATCCATGCACGGCAACGCGACGAGAATTCCTAGAACAGCGAGCAGATACCTCATGGCCGGCCTCCCGGGTCTGCATTGGCTCTTAGGCTACTAACGCCGCAAACCCCTCGTTATTCACCGGCCGGCCGGAGAATTGGGTTCCGGTCTTTGCCGACCATAAGCAACGAGGCCGCGCAACGGCGGCCTCGCATCCGATCGGTGTTGTTGGCGAAAACCGCTTAGACGCAGGGGCGGCACCAGCAGCGGCCATAGGGGCCGCACGTCCATACGAAACCCGGCCCGCAATGGGGCCCAAAACCGCGACACGCCACCTGTTTCACGATCGGCGTGGCGTTCTGCAGCTGCGCATGGCCGAAGCCGAGCTGCTGGGCGTTCGCCGACAACGCCGTCGCACCAAGCGCGAGCGCTGCCGCTGCCAAAGTCAAAGCGAGCGTCTTCATAAACCCCTCCTCATGTTTGCCGAATGCCAATACGCGCGGACAATGACGACGCGGCGAGAACCCGCCGCGGCACCTGCCGTGCCGGCGTTCGGGGGACCGATTCGCCCCACATTCAGGTTAGTATGTTCCGGGCCGCCGGTCGGTTCAGATTGCCGGCGGCATATTGCGAGCTATGCGACTTTGCAAAGCTTTCAGGGGGTTGCGGTCGATGCCTCACCTGGCGGGCTATCTTTGTCGACATGCTCGGCGAGCCTGGCCCAGGCCTGCGCCATATCGAGCAGGGCGACTTTGCGCGCCGAATCCGTGACGGTTTGGGCTATTTCAGCACAGTAGGCCGCGTACAGCCGATAACTGGCAGCCGCTTCCCCAGGAGACATTCCCCACGTCCCGTGTGTACTTTGACATATTCGCAATGCGGCAACGGTGGGTTTTGTTCCGGGCAGTTTTGGCGGAATAGTTAAAATTTCGCCCGGGCCAGCGGCGGGTCAGTCCAGACAAGGCAGCCCGGATTTGCCCTTGCGGCCCCGGCCGGAGCGGGCATAGTCCGCCCCATGGCGGACGCCGAAAAAGAGCAGCCCGTGATGGTGCCCCTTGCCGACAAGGCAGGCGCCGACTGGCATGTCGTCATCAGGTATCACGAAGGCCACGAACGCCGGATCGACGGCTTTGCCACCGAACAGGAGGCCGTGGATTGGATTGTCGCCAATTCGGGGGAGGTCGATCGGTAGCGTCCTCGAATTCGTGTGGCTTTGAATTTGCCGATGAGGAACCAGGCAAAAATTCATGACGACGAGGCCGCCGACTGACCGGCTTCGAGAGGTCGTCGATGGTCAAGCGCCCCGCGACAACTGAACGTGAAGTCGCTGCCCTGACGCTGGCGCAGCTCAACCTGCAGATTGCCTGGGCCAACTATCGGGTCACCAGGATGCGGCTTCCCCACTCGCTTCGTAAGCGTTCCATGCAGCGATTGATCTGGCTCGAAACATTGCGGGAGAAGCTGCATGGCATTCCCGCCCCGGATCGCGGCAGGTTCTAAAAGGACTACCCTCAAATTCAAAGCCGACCACTCCGGGTCGGGAGGATCGAAAGAGGCCAACCGCTTCCACGACAACAAGAGGCCGCCAACCGATGAGGCGGCCCTGACGCCGGACGATGGGAACGGGGTTGCACTATGGGCGCATCCACATTGTGTACAGATGGCGCCCTGGTCGTTTGTTTAGTGACAGGTTCCCTCGCTGGATTTATCTGGTCACTCGTCGATCCCAGATTTGATAGCTTCATCGCCTGCAGGCTGCTCGGCCTTTTGGGGGCGGTTATCGGCGCTGCAGCGGGGCTTATTCTCGATCATTTCATTGGACCTTGGTGCTGAAGGCCGTTTAGCGGAGAAACACCGAATCTTTGAGGCGCGGTCTGTGCCAGCCCTGATTTGAAAAGGGGCAATCGAAAAACGGGTAGCGACTTAAGATCTGCGCCCCGATCGCGGAACGCGCTGCAGCTCGGACTTGGTCTGTTCAAACAACCGCTCCAGAACAACGCGGCGCATCAAGACTGCGATGTGGCCCTTGTCCGTGAGAAAAGTCACCAGCGCATCGCCTTGATCCGTTATTTTCGCGCTTGCGTTGGATGCTTCAAAATCCTGCAATGCTTGCATTGGTGTGCACTCCGAAAATATCGGCGGCGCTGCCGATCACGTCGGGCGGGCGTTTTTCGCCCCTGGGGGCATCGTTAGTCCTCATCATCGCGCAAGAGCCGATCTAATTCCTCGGGTTTCATGTTCTTAACTTTTTTCTCGATTTGCCTCTTATACCTCCGGTCGTTTGGCTCGATTCCCTTCTGCGCTTTCCGCGCATATTGTTGCGCAAAATGCTGCACGGCGGCAGCCTTGGATGCCCGTTTCTCATCGGCGTTCAGGCGTTTTCGCGTAGGCCGGGCCTTCCATTGATCGAGGCTGGGAGGCCAGGTCGACGATGACTTTTGACCCTTCGGACCTTTGGGCATCGCAACTTCAACAGGTGGTTTTTACCAGCATAGGAGCTTCCCGACGATTATGCTCCGCCCGAGGCGCAGCCAACAATACCGGCGCCACAATTTCGATCAGACATTGAGAAGCAAATTCAAAAAGGGCCACACTAACTGAAGCGACCCGGACTTTTGCAAGCGGACGGCTTATTCGGCTCGTGGCAGCATCGAACATGATAGGCCCAAGTCAGACCGCCTCTCGCTATCTGGCCGGGCGGGCACTGACCGCTGTCTGGCGCCGGTTTGCGACACCGTGAAACGTCATTCATCAGCCGCATCGAGCCGGGGCAATAGCCGTAATTGATATGATCCCGGGCGCGCGCGCCTGCCGGGACAATTGTCAGCGGCTGCATGATGACAGCGATCAGCAGGAGTGGAATGCAGCCTCGTCTCATGCCGTATTTTGCTAAGTGATGGCTCATGTTCCCGTTCCTCCTAACTGGCCGTGCGGGGAAAGCCGATCGTGATCCACCGGGACGCGGCGCGCAGCCGATAGAACAGCCCCGGCTTAACTTGTGCCGCCATTCTCTTTGCACTGTTTGGTATCCGTGACTTTTTTCCCGCTCTTGCAGAAGCCATAGTTTGGATTGTCCCGGTCCCGCGCATCCGCGGAACCAGTGGTGACGGTGATGAGCGCCAGTGCAGCCACAATCGAAATACCCTTCACGATCCCCTCCCACGTGCGTTACGAGCAGTAGCTTTCAATCGGGTTGCGCTCGTTGTCAATGCACGCGGCGGTTCAAAATGGCAAAAAAAACGCCCGACATTTGCGGCGGGTGGCGCTACCGCTATGATGGGAGGGTAGCTGCTTTCTCACCATGACACGCCGTCTGCGGGCAAAACGGCTTACGTCTGCAATGCCCAGCGGTACGGTGAGGCTGTGGACGACCCTAATCTATGGGTCGGTTTCCCTATCGGCGATGTCAGACTCTCTAGCGGCGAGCCGTTGGCCGCCAACTGAGGCGGCCCATCTAATGGTGGGTGCTTTCCCCGCCGTTGGCTTTGGGGACGTTCTGACTAGCGATCCAGCTTTCGGTGTGCCCGCATTTCGGACACTCGTAAGTCCGATCTTGGATGTCGGCGTGGCCTTTGAATTGCGCTGTGCGCGCCAGCTTCATCGGCACTGAGCATTTCGGGCAGGCTGGTCGTGCTTCAGGTAGGGGCTTCTTCGCTCGCATACGCAACCCGCTGTTACAGGCGGGAGCGCAATCGGTCTCTCAGTCATCGACGCCTGGCGCAGAGCCGCAGTCGATGATGGTTCTAATGTACGGTACCAGACATAGCTGCGTCGAGTGCCAAAAGACGTAATACCAAGGATCAGTCGATGCTTGGAGCGGCGCCTGGGTGAAGCGCTGTCTTTTGTGCGCGCAACGGCTCAATCAGCGACCTGATATGTTCAATCATTTTTTCGTCGGTGATACCCTCGGATAGCACCGTGTAGCGCTCAATCTTTTTGTCGATTTCCAGACATTTTTCACACATTGCGACGCTACACATCCAGTGTGTAGCCAACATTCAATGTCGCCAAATGGTTGCGGCTTATTATCTCATCAAAAGGGACCACTCGGCTGATTCAAAGGGACCAGCGGGGCGGAAAGGGATCAGTACCCCCATTGGGTAGTGGGGCCAATCATTGATTGACGGTATTGACATACCGCCGCATGCCCCTAGCGGACCCAGGGGGACTCATGCCATTTTAGGCCCATGCCTGACCGGTCAAGAAAGCGTCCTCGCGACCCCAATCAATTGGCCAAGTTCATTGTTGACGCTGCAACCGGGGCGCGCGACGATGAGACGGCTACACCTGAGCAGCAGGAAAAGAACCCTGCCGCGGTGGCGCTGGGCCGACTGGGCGGCCTCAAGGGCGGGAAGGCGCGAGCAGCTACGCTCTCAAAAGCGAGACGTGCTGAGATCGCCCGCCGCGCCGCTACGGCCCGGTGGAAGTCGTCGGATGACCGCTGAAATAGCAGTCTTGAATAGAAACGGTATCGCCCTGGCGGCCGATAGCGCTGTCACCGTGAGCGGCGGTTCTGGAATCAAGACATTCGACACGGTCAATAAAGTCTTCACGCTTTCGAAGTTGCATCCCGTCGCAATAATGGTTTTCGGGAACGCTGAGTTCATGCGCTTCCCATGGGAGACCATCGTAAAGATGTATCGCCAGCAGAAGGGCGCAAAGAATGAAGACACCATTGTTGATTGGGCGGCTGACTTTTGTAGTTGGCTAAAAGGGTTTGGCAAAATCAGGGATGCGGATATTAACGACAATATTGAACTCATTCTGTCGTCTTGGTTTGAAAATTTGCAGCGCGACGCGTTGCGTCTGGCGCGTAGTAAGAAGGTCACCATTCCTTCGCAAGATTATGTCAAGCTTTTACTGTCTGAAATCTCCAAACTCACTAACAGGCTCGCCGAGCGCCCTGACGTGATTACTGATACTGCGCAAAAGGCTGTTGTGGAAGAATTTGGCGAGACAATCACTAAGGCTGTATCCGATATTTTTCAGGTATATGAAAGTGAAGATGTTTTAAAAAACGCCAGAGAACTGGGCCTTTTGCTGCTATTCAAAAACATCTACTCCGATCATTCGAGCGGCATTGTCATCGCCGGATTTGGCGAAAAGGGAAATTTTCCCGTTTTTAATGCACTTCGACAGTGATGGGTACATCGGAAGAACAATTAAAATCTCAAAGATTGCCGATACCGAAATAACACGAGACATGTCAGCCGCTATCGTTCCCTTTGCACAAAAGGAAATGGTGCAAACCTTTATGAACGGAATTGATCCGTCTTTCTCATCGAACATGTATCGGTCATTCTACAACACTCTTGTACAAGGCTGTCTCGACGTGTTGGAGAAGCATGGGAGTGCCGACCAAAAGACCGATGAGATAAGAGCCAAAATTCGGGAGGCTGCCCAAGAGGGGATCACAAAGCTTGTTGACGATATAAACAGGTACAGCGGCAGAAAATTTGCGCGACCGATCATCGAAATGGTATCAATGCTTCCAAAGGACGAGCTACCCGCCCTTGCCGAAGCTTTGGTCTCGTTGACGTCAATCAAACGTCATTTTACGAACGAAGTAGAGACAGTAGGCGGTCCAATAGACGTCGCTCTAATCACGAAGGGCGACGGTTTTATCTGGATAAAGCGTAAGCACTACTTCAAGCCGGAACTCAATCTGCAGTTTCAGCTTAACTACATGAGAGGCTTAGATGCTGGAGGCTCCAATGAGCGAATACACAAGTCGGCTTCAAGCGCTGGTCGCCGAACAAGAGGAGTCAAAGCCAAGCAGCAAACCGAAGGTGGGCCGGCGCCGGCCGGCTAACCTGGCGGATATGCAAGATGATGACGAGGTTCGGGAACTCTCCGAAGCGGCCATAAAGGCCTTTAGAGAGACCCTAAATAAATAAACTGCCCTTTTATGCTTGACCGAGCATGCATGCCGTGGTACTATTCCCGGCATGAACAAGCTTGACCATGAGGCCCGCGCCCAAATCCTTCACCTGCTCTGCGAGGGTATTTCGATCCGCGCTATTGAGAGGCTGACTGGCGCGAGCAAGCACACAGTCACTCGGCTTTTGATCGACGCGGGCAGGGCGGTCGGCGAATACCAAGATCGAGTGCTTCGCAATCTGCCCTGCAAGCGCGTGCAGCTCGACGAAATCTGGTCGTTCGTTTACGCAAAAAATGCCAACGTGAAGCGCGCCAAGGCCGCGCCGGCAAATGCTGGCGACGCTTGGACGTGGACGGCAATTTGCGCAGATACCAAGCTTTTAATAAGCACCCTGGTCGGCGGTCGCGATGGGGAATACGCCACTCATTTTCTCCACGATGTGCGCGGGCGTCTTGCCAATCGAGTACAGCTAACGACTGACGGGCATCGACCGTATCTGGATGCGGTGGATTCGGCTTTCGGCGAGGATGTTGATTACGCAATGCTCCAAAAAATCTATGGCCAAGAGCCGAGCAGCGTAAAAGGGCGATATAGCCCGGCTGTCTGTCTTGGAGCGCGTAAAGCAATCATTACCGGCGAGCCCGATCCTGCGCATGTCAGCACGTCATATGCCGAGCGCCAGAATTTGACCATGCGGATGCATATGCGCCGGTTTACCCGGCTTACGAACGGCTTCTCAAAGAAACTCGAAAACCTCGCCTATCAAGTCGCACTCCATCAGATGTTTTATAATTTCGTCCGCGTTCATAAGACCCTTCGCATCACGCCAGCAATGGCCGCTGGCGTGACTGACCGCCTTTGGGAGATGGGCGATCTGGTAGCCGTCATCGAAGCGTGGGAGGCCGAGCAGGCAACTGCTGGAATTATCTATGAGGTGGGCGAGAATCGGATCGGCGATGGGTTCTACGTCAAGGCACTCCCCCGTTATGGCGAGCCGATGGACGCGGTCTATGGCTTCGAGACCAAGGAGACGGCGGAAGCCTGGATTGAGGCCGACCGCGCCAAACATCGTCCGGGGCGCCGCCCCAAGCTTGCAGCGCTGAATTAATGAACTGCCCCACTACCCCCCATTGACAAAAGAACAAAAGAGGAACTATGTTCTTCGTTCGTTCAAAACAGAGGGGCATTGTCATGGTCCGCGCCGTCACCGAAGAGGCTCTTGCATTAGCGTCACTCACCCTGTTCCTGGCCATGGTTGCCGTTTGGGCCGAGGTGCTCGGGGTGCTGTGAGCGGCAGGATGAGCCCCGTGAGCGGCGCGGCCTTGAGGGAAAAGCTTTTCTGCGCGGTGGATGCCGCCGCGGTGGACAGCGCCGCTTGCGTGGTGGACAGCGCCACTTGCCTTCGCCCATCTTCGATCCCCCCGGAATTGCAGATGGCGAGTGCCGAGCATCATGGTTGCGGCGAAATTGGCTGGCGCAAAAGCGGCTGGCGCCAAGTCGGTCGCCCCTAGGTCGGGTGCCGTAAAGATGGCTGCCACGAACGAAGTACAAGCCCCCGGCTTCGTGCATCTGCACGTCCATTCGTCTTATTCGCTGCTCGAGGGCGCGCTGACCATCGCCCGCCTCGCCGAACTCGCCAAAAATGACCGCCAGCCGGCACTGGCGCTGACCGACACCGACAACATGTTCGGGGCGCTGGAATTCTCCGAGAAGATGGCGGGCTATGGCATCCAGCCGATCGTCGGCTGCGCGCTCGGCCTCGATTTCGGCGACCAGGAAAGCCGCGGTCCGGCCGGAGGCGAAACCTGGCCGCGCATCGTGCTGCTCGCCGCGCGCGAAAACGGCTATCGCAGCCTGATGCGGCTGTCGTCGGGCGCTTATCTCGAAAACGCGCCGCACGAGCGCCCGCACCTAAAACTCGCCTGGCTCGACGGCGAGACCGACGGACTGATCGCGCTCACCGGCGGACCAGGCGGGCCGCTCAACGTCGCCATTGCGGGCGGCCAGAACGCGTTGGCGCTGGCGCGCTGCGAAGAACTGCAGCGCCGGTTCGGCGACCGGCTCTACATCGAATTGCAGCGCCACGGCATGGCGGTCGAGCGCACGGTCGAGCCGGCCTTGATCGAGCTCGGCTATGGCCGCGGCATTGCGCTCGTCGCTACCAACGAGCCGTTCTTCGCCACTCGCGACGATTATGAAGCCCACGATGCGCTGTTGTGCATCGCCGAAGGCAAGTTGATCGCCGACGGCGAGCGCCGCCAGCTCACCGCGGAGCACCGCTTCAAAAGCCGCGCCGAGATGGCGCAACTGTTCGCCGACCTGCCGGAGGCGCTGGCCGCGACCGTCGAGATCGCCGAGCGCTGCGCCTTCCGGCCGCGCACGTTGGCGCCGATCCTGCCGCGGTTCTCGACCGGGCGCGCCGCCGGCGAGGCGAGTGTGGAGACGGAAGAGCAGGAGCTCCGCCTTGCCGCGCAATCCGGCCTGAAACTTCGCCTGGAGCGGCACGGTTGCGCGTCCGGCCACACCATCGAGGAATACCACGAGCGCCTGGCCTTCGAGCTCGGTGTCATCGAGCGCATGAAATATTCCGGCTATTTTTTGATCGTTGCCGACTTCATCCAGTGGGCGAAAGGGCAGGGCATTCCGGTCGGGCCGGGCCGCGGCTCCGGCGCCGGCTCGCTGGTCGCCTACGCGCTCACCATCACCGATCTCGACCCGATCCGCTTCGGGCTTCTGTTCGAGCGCTTTCTCAATCCCGAGCGCATCTCGATGCCGGATTTTGACATCGATTTCTGCCAGAACCGGCGCGACGAGGTGATCCAATACGTGCAGGGCAAGTACGGCCGCGACCGGGTGGCGCAAATCATCACCTTCGGCACCTTGCAGGCGCGCGGCGTGCTGCGCGACGTCGGCCGCGTCTTGCAGATGCCCTACGGGCAAGTCGACCGGCTGTGCAAGCTCGTGCCGCAAAATCCGGCCAATCCGGTGACGCTCAAGCGCGCGATCGAGGACGAGCCGCGGCTGCAGGCCGAACGCGATCGCGAGCCGGTGGTGCAGCGCGCTTTCGACATCGCGCAAAAGCTCGAAGGGTTGCATCGCCACGCCTCGACGCATGCCGCCGGCATCGTCATCGGGGAACGGCCGCTCAACGAGTTCGTGCCGCTCTACCGCGATCCGAAATCCCTGATGCCGGTGACCCAGTTCAACATGAAATGGGTCGAGCCGGCGGGCCTGGTGAAGTTCGACTTCCTCGGCCTGAAAACGCTGACCGTGCTCGACATCGCGGTGAAGCTCGTGCGCAAGCGCGGCGTCGAGATCGATCTGTCAGGCATTCCGCTCGACGACGCCAAGACCTACGAGGCGTTGGCGCGCGGCGAAACGGTCGGCATCTTCCAGGTGGAAAGTCAGGGCATGCGCCGCGCCCTGGTCGACATGCGGCCCGACCGCTTCGAAGATTTGATCGTGCTGGTCGCGCTCTATCGGCCGGGGCCGATGGCGAACATTCCGACCTATTGCGCGCGAAAGCTCGGCCACGAGCGCACCGATTATCTGCATCCAAAACTCGAGCCGATCCTGCAGCCGACCTACGGCATCATCACCTATCAGGAACAGGTGCAGCAGATCGCGCGCGATCTGGCCGGCTACAGCCTCGGCAAGGCCGACATCCTGCGTCGCGCCATGGGCAAGAAAGACAAGAAGGAGATGGCGTCGCAGCGCGGCGATTTCATCTCCGGCGCGGTCGAGCGCGGTATTGCCCGAAGCGATGCCGAAGTGATCTTCGAGGCCTGCGCCAAATTCGCCGAATACGGTTTTAACAAATCGCACTCGGCGCCTTACGCGCTGCTGACGTATCAGACCGCCTATATGAAGGCGAATTATCCGGTCGAGTTTCTGGCCGCCTCGATGACGCTCGAGATGGGCAACACCGACAAGCTCGCCGAATTCCGCGCCGAGGCGGTGCGGCTCGGCGTCAAGGTCGAGCCGCCGTCGATCAATCGCTCCGGCGTCGAATTCGATGTCGAGGGCAATACGATCTACTACGCGCTGGCGGCGCTGCGCGGCGTCGGCAGGCAGGCGGTGCAAACCGTTTTGGAGGCGCGCGGCGAAAAGCCGTTCGCCGACATGGCCGATTTCGCCCGCCGCATCAATCCGCGCGCGGTCAACAAGCGCGTGCTCGAAAGTCTCGCCGCTTCGGGCGCGTTCGACACGTTGGAGCCGAACCGCGCCCGCACCTTTGCGGCGGTCGATATCGTGCTGGCGGCGGCGCAGCGCGCCCATGACAATGCCGCGCTCGGCCAGGACGAATTGTTCGGCGGCGCGACGACCAAGGAGCCGCTGGCGCTGCCGGCGCTCGAGCCGTGGCTGCCGGCGGAGCGGCTGCGCAAGGAATACGACGCCATCGGCTTCTTCCTCACCGGCCATCCGCTCGACGATTATGCCACGGCCTTAAAGCGCCTTCGCGTGCAGTCCTGGGCCGAATTCGCCCGCGCGGTCAAAGGCGGTGCGCTCAGCGGCCGCGCCGCCGGCACGGTGGTGTCGCGCACCGAGCGCCGTACCCGAAACGGCACCAAGATGGGCATCATCGGGCTGTCGGACCCGAGCGGCCATTACGAGGCGGTGCTGTTCGCCGAAGGGCTTGCACAATATCGCGACCTGCTGGAGCCCGGCACCGCGGTGCTGCTCTTCCTCACCGCCGAGGTGCAGGCGGAAGAAGTGCGCGCGCGCATCCAATCGGTCGAACCGCTCGATGAGGCGGCGGCGAAAATGCAAAAAGGCTTGCGCGTGTTTTTGCGCAACGAAGCGCCGCTCGACGGCTTGGTGCGCCGGCTGGAGCCGGGCGGCGCGAGCCGCAACGGCGTCGATCAGGCCGACGGCGAAGTCAGCATGGTGCTGATGCTGCAAAACGGCAGCGAGGTCGAAGTCAAGCTCCCCGGCCGCTTCAAGGTCTCGCCCCAAATCGCCGGCGCCATGAAGGCGGTGCCCGGCGTCGTCACGGTCGAGGCGCTGTGATTGCGTAGGGTGGGCACGCGCGTCGACCGCGCCAACGCGTGGGCAAAATCGTGCGTGCGCGTGCCCACGCGGTCGCACCGCGCAGACGATTTTGCCAACCCTACGCAGCGCCACATGGCCACAACGTCCTGCCGAGGATAGAAGTATCCGCATGGTGCAGCAGAAAGTGCATCGACCCCTTCGGGTCATCATCATCGGCGCTGGCATCGGCGGCCTCGCCGCGGCTATCGCGCTGCGCCAGCGCGGCTTCGAGGTTGCGCTCTATGAGCGCTCCCAAGAGCTCGGCGAAGTCGGCGCTGGCCTCCAGATCGGCCCGAACGGCGTCAAGGTTTTGCGCGCGCTCGGGCTCGAGGACGAACTCATGCGCAACGCGTTTGAGCCGCTGAGCATCATGTCGATCACCTGGGACGAAGGGCGGCTGCGCTTCCGCCAACCGTTGAAGGCGATCGCCCGGAAGAAATACGGCGCGCCCTACATGACCGCGCACCGCGCCGATCTGCATAATCTGCTGCGGCGGGCAATCGGCGACACGCCGCTCACGCTCGGCGCTCACTGCGTCGGCGCCGACACCGTCAACGGTACGGCGGTTGCGCGTTTTGCCGACGGCGGCACCGCGGAAGCGGATCTAGTCGTCGGCGCCGACGGCATCCGTTCCGCGATCCGCGCCCAGCATTTCGGCGCAGGCGCGCCGCGCTTCACCGGGATGATGGCCTGGCGCGCCATCGTGCCGATGGATTGCGTGCCCACCCGCGTCGGGCCCGGCGGCAGCGTCGAGGTCGAACACGGCGAATATTTCGGCTGGATCGGGCGGGACGGCCACGTCATCTGCTATCCGATCGGCGCTGGCGGCGACCAGCTCAACATGTTCTGCGGTCACGTCACCGAACAATGGGTCGAGGAATCCTGGTCGGTGCCGTCGAGCCGCGAGGAGCTGATCGCCGCCAAGGCCGGCTGGAACGAAGCGCTCCTGGAAATGTTCCGCCACGTCGAGCACGTCTTCAAATGGGGCATCCACGACCGCGATCCGCTGCCGCAATGGAGCCGCGGCCGCGTCACGCTGCTCGGTGACGCCGCCCATCCAACCATGCCGACCTTGGCGCAAGGCGCCAATATGGCGATCGAGGACGGTTTTGTGCTGGCGCGGCTGTTGTCGCGTCACGGCGAGGATGTCGAGGCGGCACTGCAAGCCTATCCGGCCGAACGCAAACCGCGCACCGACTGGGTGACGCTGAAATCGCGCGAACAGTTCGCCAATAACACCAAAGCCTCGCCGCCGCCTTTCGTCGACCGCACCTGGCTGTTCGTCAACGACGTCGTGCGGGAGGAGGCGGCGCTGGCGCCGGCGTGAAATTGGACTCGTCGCGAATTGCGGCTGGTGGTTGCGGGTTTCAGGGAATCATCCGCTGTGGCATTGGCGGAACGGGGTAGCGCCCGGTCATGACATTCCAATAGGCCCACGATCGTTCGTCCATGATACCCGGCGGAGCATGCTCAAGGGCTTCGCGAAAATCATCCAAGTCGACGTAGCGCCGGACGACCGCGATGTCTTGGACCGTCCCGTAGTCATGAGAAAGGCCAGAAATCGGACCGGATCGGCCAGTGCTTGTTCTGGCGGCTCAAACCAGATCACGTTCGGCGCGACACCAAGAAGGTCAGCGGTGCGAGGAAACGGTTTCATATTCACCTGTCAATATACCCCATTGG
Source organism: uncultured Alphaproteobacteria bacterium (assembly GCA_963756245.1). Lineage (GTDB taxonomy): Bacteria > Pseudomonadota > Alphaproteobacteria > Rhizobiales > Xanthobacteraceae > BOG-931. The sequence goes on along the minus strand of CAVWOI010000021.1, from coordinate 129,035 downwards.
GGGTCACAATTGCTCTGATGGCCGCAACGTTCAGGTTGCGTCCACCGGGCCGATGCCTATATAAGGCGCCCAATCTCACACGCGGACCTTGGCCTAAACAGCCGTCCGGTGTCTGCCCCATCCGGGGTGGGCTCTCGGTCCGCGGCGGATCAACCGGAGAACTGACTATGTCGCTGCCAGACTTCAGCATGCGCCAGCTTTTGGAAGCCGGCGTGCATTTCGGCCATCAGGCCCATCGTTGGAATCCGAAGATGCAGGAATACATCTTCGGCACCCGCAACAACATCCACATCGTCGATCTGACGCAATCGGTGCCGATGATGCACCGTGCGCTCCAGGCCGTGAGCGATACCGTTGCTCAGGGGGGGCGCATCCTGTTCGTCGGCACCAAGCGGCAGGCCCAGGACGCCATCGCCGAGGCGGCCAAGAAATCGGCGCAGTATTACGTCAATTCGCGCTGGCTCGGCGGCACGCTGACCAATTGGAAGACGGTATCCAATTCGATCAAGCGGCTGCGCAAGCTCGACGAGATGCTCTCGTCCAACGAGGCGCAGGGCTACACCAAGAAAGAGCGCCTGACCTTGCAGCGCGAGCGCGACAAGCTCAACCGCGCGCTCGGCGGCATCAAGGACATGGGCGGCCTGCCCGACCTGTTGTTCGTCATCGACACCAACAAAGAAGACATTGCGATCAAGGAAGCGCGCCGGCTTGGCGTGCCGGTCGCAGCCGTGGTCGACACCAATTGCGATCCGGACGGCATCACCTATGTGGTGCCCGGCAACGACGACGCGAGCCGCGCCATCACGCTCTATTGCGATCTGGTCGCCAAGGCCGCGATCGACGGCATTTCGCGGGCGCAAGGCGCGCACGGCGGGGATGTCGGCGCGCACGCCGAGCCGGTGGTCGCGGAGGAATTGCCGCCGGAAACCAATAAGCTCGGTTTCGAGCCGCTGTCGGGGCCGCGCGGCGTCGCCGACGATCTGAAAAAGCTGACGAGCGTGTCGCCGGCGATCGAGAAGCAGCTCAACGACCTCGGCATCTTCCACTATTCGCAGATCGCCGAATTGTCGCCGACCGCGGCTCACAATGTCGGCGAGGAGGTCGGCCTTCCCGGCCGCGTCGAAGGCTGGATCGCCAAGGCCAAGCAACTGACGGCGGAAGCCGAGTAGACCGCGCCGTCATTGCGAGCCAACGGGTCCGGCCCGAAGTGGCCGGCCCGATGACTGGCTCCGCGAAGCAATCCAGCGCCGCGGCGAGGCCCTTGATTGCTTCGTCGCTTTGCTCCTCGCAATGACGAGGCAGACGGCTCAAGAACAAGGACTGACACCGATGGCAAACATCACTGCAGGCATGGTGAAAGAGCTCCGCGATCAAACCGGAGCCGGTATGATGGACTGCAAGGCAGCGCTCAGCGAGAGCGGCGGCAATCTCGAAGCCGCGGTCGACTGGCTGCGCAAGAAGGGGCTGTCCAAGGCCGCCAAGAAGGCCGGTCGCGTCGCCGCCGAAGGTCTCATCGGCATTGCCACCACGGCCTCAAAGGGCATCGTGGTCGAGGTGAATTCCGAGACCGACTTCGTGGCGCGGAACGATTTGTTCCAGGGCCTGGTGAAGATGATCGCCGGCGCCGCGCTCGACACCGGCCCGAACGTGGAGAAAATCCTCGCCGCCAAGGCCGGCAGCATCACCATTGCCGACGCCATCGCCGACACCATTGCCAAGGTCGGCGAGAACATGACCTTGCGCCGCGCCGCCGAGCTTGCGGTCGGCAAAGGCGTGGTGGCGAGCTACGTGCACAATTCGGTGGTCGACGGGCTCGGCCGCATCGGCGTGATCGTCGCGCTCGAATTGGCCGGCAAGACCGACGAGCTCAAAGCCTTTGGCCGCATGGTGGCGATGCATGTCGCCTCGGCGAAGCCGCAGGCGATCGATCCGTCCGGCCTCGATCCGGCGACCGTCGAGCGCGAGAAGAACGTGCTGGCCGAGAAATTCAAGGCCCAGGGCAAGCCCGCCCACGTCGTCGACAAGATCGTCGAGTCCGGGCTGAAGACCTTCTACAAGGAGGTCTGCCTGCTCGATCAGCCGTTCATTTTCGACGACAAGAAATCCGTGGCCCAGGCCATCAAGGAGAGCGAGGGCACGGTCGGCGCGCCGATCAAGGTGACGGGTTTTGTGCGCTTTGAACTGGGCGAGGGCATCGACCGCCCCGCGGGCGATTTCGGCGGCGAAGTCGCGGCGCTGGCCGGCACCCACTAAGACCGTGGCGTTGGCTGTGGGTTTTGCGTGCAAACGCGCTAAACCTATTGCGTTTGCGCGGGAATCGGCGGCGTGTGGCGAAAATTGCGAGCGGACCCCTCGATGGCTAAGCCGAACTACCGACGGGTGATCGTAAAACTCTCCGGCGAAGCTTTGAGCGGCCCGGAAAAGTTCGGCATCCATCAGCCGACCATCGACCGCTTTGCCGCCGATCTGATCGCCGCCCAAAAGCTCGGCATCGCGCTCGGCGTCGTGGTCGGCGGCGGCAACGTGTTGCGCGGCGCCCAGATCGCCGAAAACGGCCTGTCGCGGCCGACCGCCGACGCCATGGGCATGCTGGCGACGGTCATGAACGCGCTGGTGCTCGAAGCGGCCATCGAGCGGGCCGGCGTGAGCGCGCGCACCATGTCGGCGCTGGCCATGCCGCAGGTCTGCGAGACCTATGAGCGCCAGCGCGCGCTGCGCCATCTCGACGACAAGCGCATCATCGTGTTCGCCGGCGGCACCGGAAATCCCTATTTCACCACCGACACCACGGCCGTCCTGCGCGCCGCCGAGATGGGATGCGAGGCGGTCCTCAAGGCGACCGATGTCGACGGCGTTTATACGGCCGATCCCAAGAAGGACCCGAAAGCCACCCGCTACGACCGGCTGAGCCACCAGGAGGCGCTGGAAAAGCACTTGAAGATCATGGACGCGACGGCCTTCGCGCTTGCCCGGGAAAACCGTATGCCTATCATCGTGTTCTCGATCCGGGAGCAGGGCGCCATCGAGACCGTCCTGCGCGGGAGGGGGCACTTCACCGTTGTCGGCTAAAGCCTCTCGCGGGGCTGCCGACGGTAGCGGGCCAGGAAGGCCAAAGACGGAGGGCACCATGGCAGCGACGGAATTCGACATGAACGACCTCAAGCGCCGCATGCAGGGCGCGATCGGGTCGTTGAAGCAGGAGCTTTCCGGCCTGCGCACCGGACGCGCCTCGACGGCGCTCCTTGAGCACGTCCAGGTCGAGGCTTACGGCAACCACATGCCGCTCAATCAGCTCGCCTCGATCAGCGTACCGGAGCCGCGCCTGCTCCATGTCCAGGTCTGGGACCGCTCCATGGTGCATGCGGTGGAGAAGGCGATCTCGGCGGCCAATCTCGGCCTGACGCCGTCGACCGAAGGCCAGGTGCTCAAGCTGCGCATCCCCGAGCTCAACGAGGAACGGCGCAAGGAGATCGCCAAGGTCGCGCACAAATATGCCGAAGCGGCGCGGGTCGCGGTGCGCCACGTCCGCCGCGACGGCCTTGACCTTCTGAAAAAGCTCGAGAAGGAGCACAAGATCAGCGAAGACGACGAAAAACGGCAGGCCGGCGAAGTGCAAAAAGCCACCGACGCCACCATCGCCGAAGTCGAGAAGATGCTGGCCGGCAAGGAAAAGGAGATCATGACGGTTTGAGCGCGACAGGCGAAGTTGTGACCAAGGCGGGCAACGGTGATGGCTTCGAAAGTCCCCGCCATGTCGCCATCATCATGGATGGCAATGGACGCTGGGCCGCGGCCCGCGGCCTGCCGCGCGTGGAAGGCCATCGCCGCGGCGTCGAGGCCTTGCGCAAGACGGTGCGCGCGGCCAACGAGCTCGGTATTTCCTTTCTGACCATCTTCTCCTTCAGCTCGGAGAACTGGTCGCGGCCGCCGTCGGAAATCCGCGATCTTTTGGGGCTGTTGCGCCGCTTCATCCGCAACGATCTGGCCGATCTGCACAAGAACAATATCCGCGTCCGCGTCATCGGCGAACGCGACGATCTCGATCCCGATATTCGCAATCTATTGCGGGAGGCGGAAGATCTGACCCGCGGCAATGACGGCTTCACGCTGGTGGTCGCCTTCAATTACGGCGCGCGGCAGGAGATTGCGCGCGCGGCGCGCCGGCTCGTGACCGAAGTGGCCGAGGGACGGCTTGCCGCGAGCGCCATCACGCCGGAGCTTTTGTCGCGCCATCTCGACGCGCCGGACATCCCCGATCCCGACGTCATCATCCGCACCAGCGGCGAGCAGCGGCTGTCGAATTTCCTGTTGTGGCAATCGGCCTATAGCGAACTGGTGTTTGTGCCGATCAATTGGCCGGATTTCGACCGCTCGGCGCTCGAAGGCGCCATTGCCGAGTACCGCCGGCGCGAACGGCGCTTCGGCGGATTGATCGCCCAGACCGGGTCGTGAGCGATCATCGCGACGGCGGCGCGACCGGAAAATTCGCCTCGCGGCTTGGCAGCGCCAACAATCTTGTGCTTCGCGTCGCTTCCGCCGCCGTGCTCGGCCCGCTGGTGCTGGTCTTTGCCTATATCGGCGGCTGGCTGTTTTATTTGCTTTGCGCCGCGGCGGCCGCGGGCATCCTCTGGGAATGGACCAAGCTGGTTGCCGACAGCGCTGACCTGAGAATCCTGCTCCCCGGATTTGCGGCGCTGTTGTTTGCGCTGGTGTTGACCGGCATCGACGAGCCCGGTGCCGCCGCGGGCATGATCTTCATCGGGGCTGCTCTTGCGGCCGGCGTCATGGCCGCGGCGCCGCGCCGCTTTCCGGCGCGCAATCCGCTGGTTTGGGGATCGTGCGGCGTGATCTATGCCGGCATCGCCTATATCGGGCCGGCGCTTCTTCGCCGCGACGCCGCATGGGGCTTTGTCGCGGTGCTGTTCGTGGCCGCAACGGTTTGGGCCACCGACATTTTCGCTTACGCGGTGGGCCGCATCGTCGGCGGTCCCTTGCTGTGGCCGCGCATCAGCCCGAACAAAACCTGGGCCGGCGCCGTTGGCGGTGTCCTAGGGGGGGTTGCCGCAGGCACCTCGGTCGCCTATGCGAGCGGGGTCGATAAGCTTGTCGCCGTAGGGGTTGTCGCTTTATTGCTTTCAGTCCTTACCCAGGCTGGCGACCTGTTCGAATCCGCGATCAAGCGGCGTTTCGGCGCCAAGGATGCGGGCAGCCTGATCCCCGGTCACGGAGGACTGATGGACCGTCTCGACGGCTTTCTGGTTGCGGCATTCGTTGCGCTTCTGATCGGCATTCTCCGGCAAGGGCCCGATGCTCCGGCCCAGGGTTTGCTGGTATGGTAGGGCCGATGAAGAAGGCGCAGCCGCAACAGCCGTCAGCCCGGCCGGATCTGGCACGCGTGCCGAAATCGGTGACGCTGCTCGGCGCCACCGGCTCGATCGGTTCGAGCACCATCGATCTGTTGCAGCGCGAGCCCGGGCGCTATCGCGTCGAGGCGGTGACCGCAAACCGCAACGCCGCCGCGCTGGCGAAAATCGCGCGCGAGCTCGGCGCGCGCTTTGCCGCGGTCGGTGAGCCTTCGGCTTACCAGGAATTGAAGTCCGCGCTGTCCGGCTCCGGCATCGAAACCGCAGCCGGCGCCGACGCTTTGGTCGAGGCGGCGCAGCGGCCCGCCGAATGGGTGATGGCGGCGATCACCGGCGCGGCAAGTCTCAAGCCGACGCTGGCTGCGGCGGAACGCGGCGCCACCGTCGCGCTCGCCAACAAAGAATGTCTGGTTTGCGCCGGCGCCTTGTTCATGCGCCGCGCGGCCGCCGCTGCAGCCACGGTGCTGCCGGTCGATTCCGAGCACAATGCGGTGTTTCAGGCGATGATGTCGGGCCGGCGCGAGGAAGTGCGCCGCGTCATCCTGACCGCTTCCGGCGGGCCGTTTCGCACCTGGTCGCTCAAGCAATTGCGCACGGTGACGGTGGAGCAGGCGCTCAAGCATCCGACCTGGGTCATGGGGCCGAAGGTCACCATCGATTCCGCAACGCTCATGAACAAAGGCCTCGAACTGATCGAGGCGCATCATTTGTTCGCGCTGTCGCCCGAGGAGCTCGACGTCATCGTCCATCCGCAGTCGGTGGTCCATAGCTTGGTGGAATTCCGCGACGGCTCGGTGATCGCGCAACTCGGCTCGCCGGACATGCGTATTCCGATCTCCCATTGCCTGGGCTGGCCGAACCGCATGGCGACGCCGGCGCCGCGGCTCGATCTCGCCAAAATCTCGGCGCTGACCTTCGAGGCGCCCGACCCGATCCGCTTCCCGGCGCTGGCGATTGCGCGCAAGGCGCTGGCCGCGGGTGGGGCGGCGCCCACCATCCTCAATGCCGCCAACGAGATCGCGGTGCGCGAATTCGTCGGCCGGCGGCTGGGATTCCCCGGCATTCCCGCCCTTGTCGAGGCCACAATCGATGCGGCGGAGCGACGCGGCGAGATGGCCGAGCCCCAATCGGTCGAGGAAGCGCTGGAAATTGACCATAATGCGAGAAGGTTAGCTGTCGACCTCTTGCCCGAAATTGCCGCAATGGCATCCTAGGTTTGGAATCGGGCGGGATATCGGGACAGGCAGGGGCGGCAGGGCAAGCGTCATGGGGTCGTATTTTCTGTCGCATTTACATGCGCTTGGGGGCGGCGTGGTCGGTTACCTCGTGCCGTTCCTGTTTGTCCTCAGCCTGGTCGTGTTCTTTCACGAATTGGGGCATTTCCTGATCGCGCGCTGGTGTGGCGTGCGCATCCTGGTGTTTTCCATCGGCTTTGGGCCTGAGATCGTCGGTTTTAACGACCGCTACGGCACGCGCTGGAAAATCGCCGCCATCCCGCTCGGCGGCTATGTCAAATTCTTCGGCGACGAGAATGCCGCCAGCGTGCCGGACACCGAGCGCCTCGCCGTCATGGATGAAGGCGAGAAATCGCAAAGTTTCGTGTTTCAGCCGGTGGCCAAGCGCGCGGCCATTGTGGTGGCCGGGCCGGTGGCCAATTTCCTTTTGGCCATAGTGATTTTTGCCGGCATCTTCATGCTTTACGGCAAGCAGTCCATGACCGCCCGCGTGGACACGGTGCAGGCGGATAGCGCCGCTGCCGCTGCCGGTTTCCAACCCGGCGACCTGGTCGTGGCGATCGATGGCGGCGCCATCGGCGATTTCGCCGACATGCAGCGCGTGGTCAGTGAGAGCGCCGGCGAGCCGCTGACCATCACCGTCGACCGCAAGGGCGCCCAGGTTGTGCTCAAGGCGACGCCGGCGCTCAAGGAGATCAAGGACAATTTCGGCAACGTGCATCGCATCGGCATTTTGGGCATTACGCGATCCACCGCGCCGGAGGATTTGAAATTCCAGCCGGTACCGCCGCCGCAGGCGCTGTGGATGGGCGTGCAGGAGACTTGGTTCGTCATCGACCGCACCCTGAGCTATATCGGCGGCGTGGTCGTCGGCCGCGAGGCAGCCGACCAGCTCGGCGGACCGATACGGATTGCTCAAATGTCGGGGCAGGTGGCGACCGCGGGCTTTGTCGCCCTGCTTCATCTGGCCGCCGTGCTGTCAGTGTCGATCGGGCTTCTCAACCTGTTCCCGATCCCGCTGCTCGATGGCGGTCACCTTTTGTTCTATTTAATCGAGGCGCTGCGCGGCCGGCCGCTGTCGGAACGGGCGCAAGAGGTCGGTTTCCGGATCGGCCTCGCAATCGTCTTGATGTTGATGATATTTGCAACTTTCAACGACATAGTTCACTTGGCGACCTCCTGAGGTGGCCTAAGTGGGACGTACTCGCGGGGGCGAGATCGGGTCTAGGGACTGTTGTGCAAAGGGTGGGGACGTGGCAAAAATGCGCGCAGAATTAATATCTTAAGCCGAAAATAACGTGAGGGAGATCGAGGCAAGTAACCCGCCACTGGGGGCGGCCATTAGGGGTAAAGGCGCGTAGCGCATGGATATGTGGGTGCGGGTGAGACGGGGGCTCGTTCTGGCCGGCTTGCTCCTCGGAGTAGGTTTTGTTGGCCTGCCGGCCGGCGCAGCATATGCAGCGCCGCCGGCGGAGGCTGGCGCGTCCGTCAATAGCATCGTGGTCCAGGGCAACCGCCGCGTCGAAGCGGAAACGGTCAGGTCCTATTTCAAAGTCGGCCCCGGCGAGCGTCTCGACGCCGCCAAGATCGACGCCGCGCTCAAAGCGCTCTACGCCTCCGGTCTTTTTGACGACGTCCACATCACCCAAGCGGGCGGCCATATCGTCGTCACGGTGGTGGAATCGCCGGTGATCAACCGGCTTGCCTTCGAAGGCAACCACCGCATGAAGGACGAGCAGCTCCAGGAGGAAATTCAGTCCAAGGCGCGCGACTTGCTGTCGCGGCCCCGGGTGCAGGCCGATACCCAGCGCATCATCGACGTCTATCACCGCAACGGCCGCTTCGACGTCACCGTGACGCCGCAGATCATCGACCGGCCGAACAACCGCGTCGATCTGATTTTCGTGGTCAACGAGGGCGAGAAGACCGGCGTCAAGGCGGTCAACTTCGTCGGCAACAAGTCCTATACGGCGTGGCGCCTGAAAGAGGTGATCAAGACCGCCGAATCCAACTTCTTGAGCTTCCTGCAGACCACCGACGTCTACGATCCCGACCGCATGGAAGCCGACCGCGATCTGATCCGCCGCTTTTACTTGAAGCACGGCTTCGCCGACGTGCAGGTGGTCTCCGCGGTCGCCGAATACGACCCGGCCAAGAAGGGCTTCATCATCACCTTCACGATCGAGGAAGGGCCGGTCTACCATTTCGGCGCCGCCGACATTCAATCCAACGTCCGCGCCATCGACTCGCAGTCGCTGCGGTCGGTCATGCGCATGCGGGCGGGCGACATCTACAACGGCGAGGCGATCGAAAAAACCGTCGAGGACCTCACCATCGAAGTGGCGCGGCGCGGCTATCCGTTCGCCACGGTGCGCCCGCGCGGCGACCGCAACCCGCAAGCCCGCACCATCAACGTCGCCTTCGTGGTCGACGAAGGCACCCGCGCCTATATCGAGCGCATCAATATTCACGGCAATATCCGCACCCGCGATTACGTGATCCGCCGCGAGTTCGACATCGCCGAAGGCGATCCGTACAACCGCGCGCTGATCGACCGCGCCGAGCGGCGGCTGAAGAACCTGAACTTCTTCAAGTCGGTGAAGATCACCAACGAGCCCGGCTCGGCGCCCGACCGGGTGGTGATCAATGTCGAGCTCGAGGAGCAGTCGACCGGCGATTTCTCGATCATGGGCGGCTTTTCGACGGCGGAAGGCTGGCTCGCGCAGATGTCGGTTTCCGAGCGCAACCTGCTCGGCACCGGCCGCTACGCCAAGATCGCCCTGACCTACGGTGAATACGTTCGCGGCGCGGAATTCAGCTTCATCGAGCCTTATTTCCTCGATCAGCGGCTGGCGGCGGGCGTCGATCTGTTCGCCAAGGAGACGCTGGCCAACAGCTACCTGTCCTACGGCACGGAATCCTACGGCGGCAGCTTGAAATTCGGCATCGCGTTGCGCGAGGATCTGGCGTTGCAACTGCGCTATTCGATCTATACGCAAAAGATTACGCTGCCGTCCTATCTGAACGACTGCAACAACATCAATCCGGATTTCTTCAACACCCTGCCGACGCCGGCCGCGATTACTGCTGCCGGCTCCGTCGGTCTGCAATATCCGGGCTACAACCCGGCGGCGCCCGCGAACTGCTACACCTTCGGCCAAGCCTCGTTGCCGGTGCGCGCCGAACTTGCCGCCGGCGCCACGCTGACGTCGCTTGCGGGATACGGGCTGACCTACAACACGCTCGACAACAACAAGAGCCCGACCAACGGCCTGTTGGTCACGTTCGGCCAGGATTTCGCCGGTCTCGGCGGCGACGTCGCCTATATGCGCTCGAGCGTCGACTTCCACACCTACTACGAAGTCATTCCCGACCTCATCGGCATCCTGCATCTCCAAGGCGGCAACATGATCGGGCTCGCCGGCCAGGAAGTCCGCCTGCTCGACGACTTCAAGATGGGCCCGAACCTGGTGCGCGGCTTTGCGCCGGCCGGCCTCGGCCCGCGCGACATCACGTCTGGAACGTCGAACGACGCCATCGGCGGCACCAATTATTGGGGCGCGAGTTTGGAATTCCAATATCCGTTCTACTTCCTGCCCAAGGATTCCGGCTTCCGCGGCGCCGTGTTCGTCGATGCCGGCTCGGTATGGGGCTACAAGGGCGAGACGACGTTTGCGGCGACCGGCGAAATCAACGGCGTTATTACCAGTCCCAACATCGTCAACACCCAAACTAACGTTGCCGGCGCGTCCTTCGTTTGCCAGTGCGGCATGCAATATGCCGACTCGCCGTTCATTCGCTCGTCGGTCGGCGCCAGCATCATCTGGGATTTGCCGTTCGGTCCGCTGCGGTTCGATTTTGCCTATCCGATTACGAAGGCCGGGTACGACAAGACCCAATTCTTCGCCTTCGGCGGCGGGACGCATTTCTAGAGCATGATCCCGAAAAGTGGATACCGGTTTTCGGAAAAGATCATGCTCAAACCAAAGAACCTAGACCGTGATCCGATTCAATTGAATCGGATCACGGTCTAGGTGTGGCTTGAGCTCTCGTCATGGACGGGCGCATGCCGGACACTGTGCGAACCGAGCGGTCGCTCACGGTCGAGGAGATCGCGGCGCTGACGCGCGCCAAGCCGCGCGGCGGCGATCCGCTCGACCGGCGCATCAGCAATATCGCGCCGCTCGATACCGCGGTCGCAGCCGATATCAGCTTTCTCGAAAAGCCGAAATTTCTCGACGCCTTGGCGATCACGCGCGCCGGCGCCTGCTTCGTCAGCCCGCGTTTTGAAGCGCAGGCGCCGCGAGGTCTGGCAATCCTGGTGACACCCGAGCCATATCGCGCCTTCGTCGCGGTGACGCGCGCGCTGTTTCCCGATGCGTTACGGCCGTCATCGCTGTTCGGCGTCAAAGGACGCAGCAAGGACGCGCATGTGCACCTTGCCGCGCGCCTTGAAGCCAACGTGACGGTCGATCCGCTCGCCGTCATCGGCGCCGATGCCGAGATCGGCGCCGGCACGGTGATCGCGGCCGGCGCCGTCATCGGTCCGGGCGTGCGCATCGGCCGCGACTGCGCCATCGGCGCCGGCGCAACGATCCAGCACGCGCTGATCGGCGACCGCGTCATCATCCATCCGGGGGCGCGCATCGGCCAGGACGGTTTCGGCTATGTGCCGGGCCCGCATGGCTATCAAAAAATCCCGCAGACCCGCCGCGTCATCATTCAGGACGACGTGGAGATCGGCGCCAATTCGACCATCGACCGCGGCTCCAACCGCGATACCATCATCGGCGAGGGCACCAAGATCGACAATCTGGTGCAAATCGGACACAACTGCTCGATCGGGCGACACTGCATCATTGTCTCGCAAACCGGCATCTCCGGCAGCTGCAATGTAGGGGACTACGTCATGATGGGCGGGCAGGTCGGACTTTCCGACCATTTGACCATCGGCACCAAGGCGATGCTCGGCGCGCGCTCCGGAGTCATCACCGACGTTCCGGCCGGCGCCCGCTACAACGGCTGGCCGGCGCAGCCGGCGCGCGAATGGCTGCGCGGCGTGAGCTGGGTGCGCCGCATGGCGCGCGGCGCCGGCAAAGCGGAAGCGGACGACGAATGAGCGACACGCTTGGCGCAATCGACATCCAGGAGATTCTGCGGCTGTTGCCGCATCGCTACCCCTTTATCCTGGTCGATCGGTTGTTCGACATGCGTGCCGACGAGCACGCCATCGGCATCAAGAATGTCACCATCAACGAGCCGCAGTTCATGGGCCACTTTCCGGACAATCCGGTGATGCCCGGCGTGCTGGTGATCGAAGGCATGGCGCAGACGGCGGGCACGCTGGTGCTGTGGCATCTCGGCACCGAGGCGCGCGGGCGAAAAGTGTATTTCCTCACCATCGACAAGGCGAAATTCCGCAAGCCCGCGATCCCGGGCGATACCATCGAATATCACGTCGACAAGATCGCGCATCGCCGCAACATGTGGTGGTATCGCGCCAAGGCTTTGGTCGACGGCGCGCTCATCGCCGAGGCCGAGGTCGGCGCCATGATTGCCGAGGACTAGATGGCGATCGATCCGACCGCGCGCGTCGCCGATGGCGCGCGCATTGGCCAGGGCGTGGAGATCGGGCCGTATTGCCTGGTCGGGCCGCAGGTCGAGCTTTCGGGCGGCGTGCGGCTGATCGCCCACGTCAACGTCACCGGCGTTACCACGATCGGCGAGGGCACCGTGGTCTATCCGTTCTCGTCGCTCGGCACGCCGCCGCAATCGGTGCATTATCGCGGCGGGCCGACCCGGCTGATCATCGGCGCCGCTTGCGATTTGCGCGAGAGCGTCACCATGAATACCGGCACCGAAGATGGCGGCGGCGTCACCCGGGTCGGCGACCGCTGCTTCATCATGGTCGGCGCTCACGTCGGTCATGATTGTCAGGTCGGCAACGACGTGAACCTCGCCAACAATGTGGTGCTCGGCGGCCACGTCGGGGTCGGCGACCACACCTTCCTCGGCGGCCATGTGGCGATCCATCAACATGTGCGGATCGGCGAGGGCGTGATGATGGCCGGCATGTCGGCGGCGCGCGACGACATCATCCCGTTCGGCTTTGTGCTCGGCCAGACCGGTGCGCTGGTCGGCTTGAACATGGTGGGCTTGCGCCGGCGCGGCGCAACGCGCGCCGAGATGCACAAGGTGCGCAACGCCTACCGCGCGCTGTTCTTTGTCGAAGGCCGCATCGCCGAGCGCGTCGACGCGGTCGAGCGTGAATTCGGCGATGATCCGCTGGTCGGCAAGATGATCGCCTTCATCCGCTCAGGCGGCAAACGGCCGTTGATGCGGCCGCGCACGCGGCGTTGGAACGACGGCCCCGACGAATGACGCGGCCGGACGAGGGCTTCCATGGTTGAGGCCGAGCGCGGTCCCATCGCCATCATCTGCGGCGGCGGCAGCTTTCCCGGCGCGGTCGCCGAGGCCATCGTCCGCCGCGGCCGCCAGCCGGTGATGTTCGCGCTGAAAGGCTGGGCCGATGCCAAAGTCATCGAGCGCTACCCGCATCATTGGATTGCTCTCGGCCAGCTCGGACGGTTTTTTCGCCTGGCGCGGGCGGAGCACTGCAAGGAGGTGCTGTTCATCGGCACGCTGCTGCGGCCGCCGCTCAAGCAAGTGCGGCTGGATTGGCAGACCATCCGTTTGCTGCCGCGCATCGCCGGCTTTTTTCGCGGCGGCGATAACCGACTGTTGTCCGGCGCCGCGAGCATCGCCGAGAGCGGCGGGCTGCGGGTGATCGGCGTGCGCGACGTGGCGCCGGAAATTTTTGTCCCCGAAGGCGTGCTCGGCCGCAGTCGGCCCACCGAGCGCGACCGCGCCGACATCGCACGCGCGATGAAACTGATCGCCGCGCTCGGACCGTTCGACGTCGGCCAGGCCGCGATCGTCGCCAACAACCACGTGCTCGCCGTCGAGGCGGCCGAAGGCACCGACAATATGCTGGCGCGGATCGCCGAGCTGCGCCGTCAAGGCAGGGTCGTCACGCCGCCCGGCGTCGGCGTTTTGGTCAAGGCGCCAAAGCCCGGCCAGGATCGGCGCTTCGATCTGCCTTCGATCGGGCCGCGAACAATCGAGGGCGCGGCGCACGCCGGGCTTGCCGGCGTTGCGGTTGCGGCCGGCTCAACCATCATCGCCGAAGCCGCCGACGCGCTCGCCGCAGCCGACCGGGAAAAAATCTTCGTCGCCGGCGTGGGCGAGGACGCGGCACGATGAGCCGGCCGCTATCGCTTTACATCGTCGCCGCCGAAGAATCCGGCGATGCGCTCGGCGCCGCATTGGTTCGCGCGCTCAAAGCGCGCCACGGCGGCGCCTTGACGCTCAACGGCGTCGGCGGGCGCGCCATGGCGGCGGCCGGCATTATCAGTCCGTTCGCCATCGACGAGCTTTCGATCATGGGTATTGCGGCGATCCCGCGCCGGCTGCCGATGATTTTTCGCCGGATTCGGCAGACCGCCGCCGCCGTGGTCGCCGCGCGACCGGATGCGCTGGTGATCATCGACAGCCCCGATTTCACCCACAGGGTCGCCCGCCGGGTGCACCGGCTTGCGCCCAAAATCCAAATCCTCGATTACGTCTCGCCCTCGATCTGGGCGTGGCGGCCGGGCCGCGCCCGCGCCATGCGCGCTTATGTCGACCAGGTGCTCGCCATCCTGCCGTTCGAACCGGCGCTGTACGTCAAGCTCGGCGGACCGCCGTGCCGCTATGTCGGCCATCCCTTGATCGAGCGCCTCGCCGAATTGCGACCCAATACCGAAGAGGCGCAGCGGCGGCGTGCGGATCCGCCGGTGGTGCTGGTCCTGCCGGGCAGCCGGGCTGGCGAAATCCGGCACCTGCTCGAAACCTTCGGCGCCGCGATCGAGCAAGTCGCCGCGCGCTGCGGCCCGATGGAGCTTGTACTGCCGACCGTGCCGCACCTCGCCGCGCAAGTGCGCGAGGCGGTCGCCGGCTGGAAAATCGTTCCCCGTATTGTGGTCGATCCGGCCGAGAAATGGGCCGCCTTTCGCCGCGCCCGCGCGGCGCTGGCGGCATCCGGCACGGTCACGCTCGAACTCGCGCTTGCCGGCATACCGACCGTCGCGGCTTACCGGATGTCGCCTGTCGAGGCCTTCATCGTGGTCTGGCTGCTGCGACTTCTGGTCAGGCTGCCGAGCGTCATCCTGGCCAATCTGGTGCTTGGCGAGAATGTCATTCCGGAATTTTTGCAGTCGGCCGCCACGCCGGAACGGCTCGCCGAGGCACTTTTGCCGCTCCTCTCCGACACGGCGCAGCGGCAACGCCAGATCGCGGCCTTCGGCCGGCTCGACGCCATCATGGCCATCGGCGGCGAGGCGCCGAGCGCCAAGGCCGCGGCCATCGTCCTCGACGTGGCCAGTGATGTGGCCAGTGATGTGGCCCAGTCACAACCGTGTTAACCGCTGATCGGACGCCGCTCTACCATTGCGGCAGGCATCCTGCTAAGGCCGCAAGGGCAGTTCCAAGCGAAACGGCGAAGAATCCCGCGTGAGCAAATCCAAGAAAACCATCCGGAAACCCGCCGTCCGCGCGGCGATCACCGGGGTGTTCGGCTATGTGCCGCCCGACCTTCTCACCAACGCCGAACTGGCCAAGATGGTCGATACCAGCGACGAGTGGATCGTCGAGCGCACCGGCATCCGCGAGCGCCACATCCTCAAGGGCAAAGGACTCGGCACCTCGCATATGGGCGCCGAGGCGGTGCGCGGACTGTTGAGCAAAACCGGCACTGCGCCCGGCGACGTCGATCTCCTGATCTGCGCCACGACGACACCGGATCTGGTTTTTCCTTCGACCGCCAATCTGGTCTGCGACATGGTCGGTATCCGCAATATCGGCAGCTTCGACGTCCAGGCGGCGTGCTCCGGCTTCGTCTATGCGCTCACCATTGCGGCGCAATTCATCGAGACCGGAAAATTCCGCAAGATCGTGGTGGTCGGCGCCGACAAGATGTCGGCGATCATCGACTATACCGACCGCGCCACCTGCGTACTGTTCGGCGATGCCGCGGGCGCGGTCCTGGTCGAGCCGAGCAAAAAATACGGCATCGTCGACACGCTGATCCGCTCCGACGGCGCCGGCATGCCGCATCTGCACCAAAAAGCCGGCGGCAGCCGCATGCCGCCGACCGCGGAGACCGTGGCCAAGCGGCTGCATTACGTCCATCAGGAAGGCGCCGCGGTCTACAAATTCGCCATCGCCCGCATGGCCGACGTCGCCACCGAGCTGATGACGCGCAACAACCTGACCGGCGATCAGATCGATTGGCTGGTGCCGCACCAGGCCAACAAGCGCATCATCGAGGCCACCGCCGAACGCATGAAGCTCGACCCCAAGCAGGTGATGATCACCATCCACAAATACGGCAACACCACCGCGGCGACGATCCCGCTGTGCCTTTGGGACTACGAGAGCAAGCTCAAAGCCGGCGACCGCATGATCCTCGCCGCTTTCGGCGGCGGCTTTACCTGGGGCGGGGTGTATATCACCTGGGCGTATGACGGGCAGCGCGAGTAGCCGGTCATTTAACGTCTATCGGGCGCAGTTGTGAAGCACCATATCGAAATTTTAGATTGCATGGACGCCGACGACGCAGGAGGATGAGCCGCCTGTCTTTGTTGTTGGCACCGATCCCAGTTGCTTGATCGGCCGCGACGGCGGCTTGCGCGCCTCAACCCGGCGGGGAGGCGCGCGTTGCAGCGCCGTTTGCTGGCCTCTCAGCCGCAACCTTGGGCATACGACCTTCAAACAGCGAAACAGGCATGTTCGAATTCCAGAGAGAGAGAGGACTCCATTCACATGCCTTCCCAAATTCAAAGGGTGATGCCGCAGGTCAAAAACATTGTTTTTCTGATGCTCGAGAACCGGTCGCTCGATAACGTGCTTGGTTGGCTGTACCAGAACAGCAACCCTAAACATGTGCTCCCGGCGAACAGTTCAAAAACGTACGATGGCCTCCAGACCGGCAGCTATTCGAACCCGTATTCATATTGGGACGGAGGAGCTCCTCAAGCCGTGACTCAGCTTCCTCCTGGCCACGGCCAGCAATCAGATCAGATGCCATACTATGATCCTTACGAGCAGCTTGTGGTTTCATCAATTGACTCTTGGAATGGCGTCATGAACCAGCTGTTTGGAAATGAGTACATGATCGGCGGGCTGCCGGCTCCACCAACGCCGCCTACAATGCAAGGATTCTTGCAGGACTACTACGCATATAAAATGCTGGCAAACTACGAGGGGCTCGATATCCTCTGGACGTATGCGCCGCGTAATCTACCGAAGATTAACGGCCTCGCGCGCCAATACGCCGTCAGCGACAGCTGGTTTTGCTCGGTGCCGTCGAATACCAATCCGAATCGCGCCTACTCGATTTGCGGAACATCGCTCGGCATCGAAAGTGATGAATTCAATGCTTTTCAGCAATTTCCGGCCAACACGGTCTTCAACGTCCTCGCTTCTGCAGGCAAGAGCTTGGGCCTTTACTCTCGCGAGCCTAACTGGATTTCCGGACAGTGCTACACCGAGTATACATTCCCGCATATCAGCAACATTACCCCGAGCTCTGGCGCTCCTGATGTTGCCGTTCCCAAACAAACCATCGAGATCGCCGATATAGCGACATTTTTTGAACGTGCTGCCGCCGGTACGCTACCTGACTTTACTTATCTGGAGCCGAGTTGGGGTTATAGCAGTCCTGATGGGTCGCTCGTTCAGGGCACTGACTACCACCCACCCACTCATCTGACGCCGGGCGAGTTGTTCCTCTTTCAGGTGTACTTGAATGTCTACTACGGTCCACAGTGGCAAGACACCTTGCTGATCGTCACGTTTGACGAGCACGGTGGAACCTACGACCATGTCGCGCCGTCTTGGGGTGCGAAGAATCCGGATGATAGGAATGGAACATCGGGTTTCGCGTTTAATCTCTTCGGCGTGCGTGTGCCGACGATCTTGATCTCGCCGTTCGTGTATCCGTCGACGGTATTCCGCCCGCCGCAAGGTTCTGCATACCCCTTCGACCACACCTCTTTCATCAAGACCATTTTGCTGTGGGCTGGCGTCGATCCGGCAAGCGCCAAACTGGGCAACCGTATGCCGCTGGCGCCGACCTTTGATTATGTGCTGCAAAGCGAGCGGGTGAACTTTGCCGAGACCATGCATGCGGCCCCGGAAGCCGCAACCGTGCAGGACGCGCCTCTGGGCACGCCGGGTCAACCGCTCAATGCCCTGTTCGAGGGCATTCCGTTTTTGGTGACCAAGGAGATCTTGAAGTCGAACAACGGCTTTACGCAGATTAAAGCCGCGGTCGAGCGCTATCGCGCGGATCCGGGGAAGTTCATGCGGGACATGCGCGAAAAATACCGCAAGCTGGAAAGCGACGCTGCGCGCCGCTCCTCACCACCATGAGGGGTGGGAGAAAAGCTACTTCCGCTTCGAGATCGGCTGATATTCCCGCTGCGGCGAGCCGGTATAGAGCTGGCGCGGCCGGCCGAGTTTCTGGTGCGGGTCCTCGATCATTTCCTTCCACTGCGCGATCCAGCCGACGGTGCGGGCGAGCGCGAACAGCACCGTGAACATGGTGGTCGGAAAACCCATGGCGCGCAGCGTGATGCCGGAATAGAAGTCGACGTTCGGATAAAGCTTCTTCTCGATGAAATATTCGTCGTGCAGCGCGATGCGCTCGAGCTCGATGGCGACGTCGAGGAGCGGATCGTTGACGCCGAGCTCGCTCAACACCTCGTGGCAGGTCTTCTGCATGAGCTTGGCGCGCGGATCGTAATTCTTGTAGACGCGGTGGCCAAATCCCATCAGGCGGAAAGAATCCTTCGGGTCCTTCGCCTTCTTGACGAATTCGGGAATGCGATCGACGGAGCCGATCTCGCCGAGCATCTTTAGCGCCGCCTCGTTGGCGCCGCCGTGCGCCGGCCCCCACAGGCAGGCGATGCCGGCGGCGATGCAGGCGAACGGATTGGCGCCGGTGGAACCGGCCAACCGCACGGTCGAGGTCGAGGCATTCTGCTCGTGATCGGCGTGCAAGGTGAAGATGCGGTCCATGGCGCGCGCGATGACCGGATTGGCCTTGTATTCCTCGCACGGCACCGCAAAGCACATGCGCAAGAAGTTCGAGGCGTAATCGAGCTTGTTGTTCGGATACATGAACGGCTGGCCGATGGAATATTTGTACGCCATGGCGGCCAGCGTCGGCATTTTCGCGATCATGCGGATCGAGGCGATCATGCGCTGCTGCGGGTCGGTGATGTCGGTGGAGTCATGATAGAACGCCGACAGCGCGCCGACCGAGCCGACCATGACGGCCATGGGATGGGCGTCGCGCCTAAAACCCTGGAAGAAGCGGCTCATCTGCTCGTGGACCATCGTGTGATGGATCACGCGGTCGACGAAATCGGCTTTCTGGCTGGCGGTCGGCAATTCGCCGTAGAGCAGCAGGTAGCAGGTCTCGAGGAAATCGCCGTGCTCGGCCAAATCGTCGATCGGGTAGCCGCGATAGAGCAGAATGCCCTGGTCGCCGTCGATATAGGTGATCTTGGATTCGCAGGAGCCGGTCGAGGTGAACCCCGGATCGTAGGTGAAGATGCCGGCCTCGGCGTAAAGCTTCGAAATGTCGATCACTTCGGGGCCGATGGTCCCGTCGTAGATCGGGAAATTGTAGTTCTTGTCGCCGAGTTTCAGCGTGCCGGTCTTGATGTTGGCGCCGGTCTTCGCGTCCATGTTCGTATCCTCGAATGAGTGGCGGCCGAAACGGCAGGCGGCGGGCGGTGGTCAAAGAAGCGGCAGCCCGATCCGGCCGTCATTGGAGTAGCTTAACTTGGGGGTAGCTTAGCAAAGTGTGCACTGCAAGATAATAGGCATGTGACAGGGCGCCCGCGACGTAAAACTCGGTTTATTTAGGCGCTTTGCGAGCCGGTCTGATCTGCGATGCGAGCGAGGCTCTCGGCCTTGCCGAGCACGGCCAGCACCTCGAAGATTCCGGGCGAAGTGGTGCGGCCGGTCAGCGCCGCCCGCAACGGCTGGGCGATGGCGCCGAGCTTTGCACTCTTGCGCTCGGCGAAGGTGCGGACCGCCTGTTCGGTCGTCTCGGCGGTCCAAGGGTCGACGGCGGCCAGTTCGGCGCCAATGTCGGCCAGCAAGGTTTTGGCGTCCGCGGTCAGCAGGGCGGCCGCCTTGTCGTCCAAGGGGAGCGGCCGGTCCGCCAGGAGAAACTTAGCGCCATCAATGAGATCGAGGAGCGTCTTGGCGCGCTCCTTTAAGCTTGGCATGGCCGCGAGCCATTGCTGGCGCAGCGCCGGCGTCATCTTGGCGGCCAAATCCGCGCCGCCCTCGATGTGGGGCAGGAGCCGGTCGATGGCGGCGAGCAGATCGGCGTCGGCGCTTTGCCGGATGTAATGGCCGTTGAGGCTTTCCAGTTTGGCAAAGTCGAAGCGCGCCGGCGAGCGGCCAATCTGCGGCAAGTCGAAGGCCGCGATCATCTCCGCGGTGGAGAAGATTTCCTGGTCGCCATGGCTCCAGCCCAGCCGCACCAGGTAATTGCGCAGCGCCACCGGCAGGTAGCCCATGGCCCGATAGGCATCGACGCCGAGCGCGCCATGGCGCTTCGACAATTTTGAGCCGTCGGGGCCGTGAATGAGCGGAATATGCGCCATCACCGGCACCGCCCAGCCGAGCGCATCGTAGATCTGCTTTTGCCGCGCGGCATTGGTCAAATGGTCGTCGCCGCGAATGATGTGGGTGACGTCCATGTCGTGATCGTCGACCACCACCGCGAGCATGTAGGTCGGCGTGCCGTCGGAGCGCAGCAGCACCAGATCGTCGAGGTTCTCGTTCTGCCAGGTCACGCGGCCCTGGACCTGGTCCTCGATAACGGTCTCGCCGGTGAGCGGCGCCTTGAGCCGGATCGCCGGTTTTACGCCCGGCGGGGCATCGCCCGGATCGCGGTCGCGCCAGCGACTATCGTAAAGCTTGGCGCGGCCTTCGCGGCGCGCCGCCTCGCGCATGTCCTTGAGCTCGTCGGGGCTCGCATAACACCGATAGGCGTTTCCGCTCGCCAAAAGTTGCTCGACCACCTCGCGGTGCCGCGCCGCGCGGGCGAATTGATGGACCACCTCGCCATCCCAGCCGATGCCGAGCCAGTTGAGCCCGTCGAGGATGGCGTCGATGGCGGCTTGCGTGGAGCGCTCGCGGTCGGTGTCCTCGATCCGCAGCAGCATTTTCCCGCTACGGCCGCGGGCATAAAGCCAGTTGAACAAAGCGGTGCGGGCGCCGCCGATATGGAGAAAACCGGTGGGCGAGGGGGCAAAACGGGTGACGACGGCCATTGAAATCCTGATGCGCGGGCGCGGGCTCGTTTAGCACGGTTGCGGGTTAAGGACAGTATGAACGCGTTTCCCGGGTCTGCGGTGCAGCGCGCAGCGCTGCACCGCAGACCCGGGATCGTCGCAAACTCCGAGTTTGTAACGATCCCGGGTCAGCAGCGCACCACTTCGTGCTGCGCTGCGCCCGGGAAACGGCCTAGAGGGCTTGACCCCGCCCGCCAACTTGTCCAATCCGGGGCGCAATCGCATCTTAGGCTTAAGGAATCGCCGCGTTGCCGGCACTTTCGGCGGCGCCAAACGGATTGATCCATGACGGTCGTTGAGACGCCGGTAAAAGAGCCTGCTCGCGAAGCGGGCCAGGATTTCATTCGCGACATCGTGCGCGCCGATCTGGAGGCGGGGCGGCGGACGAGTGTCGTCACGCGCTTTCCGCCGGAGCCGAACGGCTACCTGCATATCGGCCACGCCAAGTCGATTTGCCTCAATTTCGGCATCGCCGACGAGTTCGGCGGGCACTGCAATCTGCGCTACGACGACACCAATCCGACCAAGGAATCCCAGGAATATATCGACGCCATCGAGCGCGACGTGCGCTGGCTCGGCTACGACTGGGGCACGCACCTTTATCATGCGTCGGATTATTTCGAGCAGCTTTACGCCTGGGCCGAGGATTTGATCCGCGCCGGCAAGGCCTATGTGGACGATCAGAGCCAGGACGAGATGCGCGCGGCGCGCGGCACCTTGACCGAGGCGGGGAAGAACAGCCCGTTTCGCGACCGCGGCGTAGAGCAGAATCTCGATCTCTTCCGCCGCATGCGCACGGGCGAATTTCCGAACGGGGCGCGGGTGCTGCGCGCCAAGATCGACATGGGTTCCGGCAACATCAATCTGCGCGACCCGGTGCTCTACCGCATCCTGCACGCCGAGCACCCACGCACCGGCAAGACCTGGAGCATTTATCCGAGCTACGATTTCGCCCATGGCCAGTCCGACGCCATCGAGGGCATCACCCACTCGCTGTGCACGCTGGAATTCGAGGACCACCGGCCGCTTTACGACTGGTTTTTGCAAAACCTGCCGGTGCCGTCAAAACCGCATCAATACGAATTCGCCCGCCTCAATCTCACTTACACGATCCTGTCGAAGCGGGTGCTCACCGAGCTCGTTCGCGGCGGCCATGTCCACGGCTGGGACGATCCGCGCATGCCGACGCTCGCCGGCCTGCGCCGGCGCGGCGTGCCGGCCGAGGCGATCCGCGATTTCGTCAAGCGCATTGGTGTTGCGAAAGCCAATAGCACCGTCGACATGGCGATGCTGGAATTTTCCATCCGCGAGCATTTGAACAAGACCGCGCGGCGGCGCATGGCCGTGCTGCGCCCGCTCAAAGTGGTGATCGAGAATTATCCGGAAGGCGGCAGCGAGGAGGTCGATGCGGTCAATCACCCCGAAGATGCCACCGCCGGCACCCGCCGCATCCGCTTCGGCCGCGAGCTTTATATCGAGCGCGACGATTTCATGGAGAACCCGCCGAAGAAATTTTTCCGGCTGTCGCCCGGCACCGAGGTGCGGCTGCGCTACGCCTATTTCATCACCTGTCGCGAAGTGGTGAAGAACGCGGCCGGGGAGGTGATCGAGCTGAAATGCACCTACGACCCCGCCACCAAAGGCGGCAATGCGCCCGACGGCCGCAAGGTGAAGGCGACCATGCACTGGGTGTCGGCTGCGGATTCCGTTCCTGCCGAGGTGCGGCTCTACAATCCGCTGTTCACCAAACCCGACCCGAGTGCTGCGGATTTTGCCGCCGACATCAATCCGAATTCGCTGGACGTGATCGCCGATGCCCGCGTCGAGCCGGCGCTGGCCGGGCGCAATGCCAATGACGCGGTGCAGTTCGAGCGGCTCGGCTATTTCTGTCCGGACCAGGATTCCACGCCGGAGCACCTGGTGTTCAACCGCACCGTCGGCCTGCGCGACACCTGGGCCAAGGTCTCCGGCGGCGGCGGCGGAGCATAAAACGGGTCGCGCTACCGCGGCACCGGGTTGGCTTTCAGTTCGTCCCGGTATGCATCATAAATCGGGGAAATACGGTAGCTTTCCGACGTGAACTCCCTGCATGGTTGTGATAGTGCTGATGCGCCGCACAGACTCATCCGGCCATGTCCGCCCGAGCGATCCTCTTCATCTTTGTCCTTAGCGCCTGCGCCATCGGCAGAACGGCCGTTGCGCAAAAGGCGCCGGAGCCGGCGCGCAAGGATCTCGCGGCACCGATCGCCGCGCTGACGACCCCGATCGAGTTTTATCTGGCTCACGGCGACGCCAATGCCTGCGGCCCGGGTTGCAGTGAATGGATAGCGGCCGAGGGCAAGATCGATGTCGGCACCACCGACCGGTTCCGCCAGTTGCTCAGGAAACTGGGGGACCGTCGGCCGCCCATCTTCTTTCATTCGCCGGGCGGAAAGCTGACCGAGGCGCTCGAGCTCGGGCGACTCTTTCGCGACAAGAAGTTCGCCGTCAGCGTCGGGCACACGGTGCCGCTCGGTTGCGGCAGCGACAAACAATCGGCCAATGCGTGCGAGGCCCGAAAGCGCGCCGGGGAGGCCGTCGAAGCGGAAATCTCGTCGTCGGCCTACGCCTGCAATTCGGGTTGTGTCGTCGCCCTGGCCGGCGGCACCGTCCGTCTCGTGCCGCCATGGGCCAAGCTCGGTATTCACGACATAGGCGTCGATCCGAATTCAAGCGTGCCGCGTGGCGCCGTGCTGAGCGAGGCCATGCGGCTGTTCCACGCGCGCCTGCGCAGTTATCTGCGCGCCATGGGCATCGACGATGCACTGTTCGTCGCCGCCGTGGCAACGCCGTTCGAGACGATCAGGCTTCTGCAACGCGACGAAATCGTGCGCTTCGGCGTAGATCGCAGGGAGTTCGGCGAAACCGTGTGGCGGTTCGTCGCCGAGCCCGCGCCCAAAATCAGGAAGCTTTTCTTTGTGCGCACCGATGGCGATCCACCGCACTACGTCGACGGCGCGATCGAGATTGGCTGCAACCGCGCTGGTGGAATGTACCTGACATTGGCGCGGCAGCAGCTCGGCTCGGACGCGGATTCTGCCGGCGCCGGGTCGCCCGCTGCAAGCATCGCCGTCAACGGCAAGCAGGTCGGTCTGACCCGCGTCGCGTCTCCCAACTTCTATGTCCGCTTGGGGTGGCTGCGGACGAACGCGCTCGATACGGTCGGTGACGGTGCGACGATCGAGCTGCCAGGGTCCGAGTTGGGTCGCAAGGAACTGGGCAATGTGACGTTGACCCTGGATGGATTTTCGGCGGCCTACGCAAAGCTGCCGCGGTGTTCCCCGGCGGTGGGCGCCTTGCCGTGGCCGATGCCAACGCAGAAATCGGCCGCCGACCCACGAACTGCGGCGGGGCAATCGTCGCCACCGCAAAAGTGGGGAACGTTGCCCGACACGCTGGCTGCATCGCCGAATGCGCAGGTCCTGTGGCATCAAACGCTCGAACTCACGCGCGCAGCCACGGCCGAGCAAAAGCTCCAGCTGGATTTTTTATATAAGATCCTGCCGGGTTGCTCGTCTGCCGGCCGGCTGACGGTGCGCGTTCTCGAACAACCGCAGCACGGTGCGCTCGCCATCGAGAAAGGTCAGGCCTCGACTGACTTCCCGAAGGACGACGAACGCGCCGCGTGCAATGCGCGGCAATCGGACGGCACGCTGGTTTTCTACCAACCCAATGCGGATTACCGGGGCGCGGACTCGACCACGCTTTACGTCGTCTCGCCGTTGGGCGACGCGGTGACGCGGCATTATACGATCGACGTGAAGTAACGGCCCTTTCGTTCAAATCTTGCATCGGGGAGCGGCCTCACGTCGCTTTGGGCCGGCGCGGCGGTGGCGGCAAAACGACTATCCCCACCCCGTCAGACCCATCTCGCCATGCCGCCCGCGCCTCGCTAGCATGAGGCCGTTGGTGAGTTAGCGCGCAGGGGGCGCGCAGTGGCACAAGACAGTAGCGTAGAGGGCCGCGCGCACGCCGGGGCGCGGGCTGGGACGTGGTCGGGCCCATGGGCAGGTATCTGGCCGTGGCCGGTCGGCGGCATTCGCCCGCCATGGCAGGTCATTTGGCCGCGCGCGAGCTTCGCGCCCAAAACGCAATTGCGGCAATGGGCGGCCCAAGAGATAGCCGCTGATCGCCTGCTGCCCTGGCTCGCGGTCGCTTACGGTTTCGGCATCGTCATCTACTTCACCGCCGAGCATGAACCGGCGTGGTGGGCAGCGACCGCATTAGCCGCGGTCTGCGCTCTCGGCGCCGTGCTGCTGCGCCGGCATCTGGCCGCCTTCGTCGTCAGCCTGTTTGTTTTCGCCATTGCCGCGGGCTTTGCCGCCGCCACGGTGAAGAGCGCGATGATCGAACATCCGGTGCTGCACTATCCGGCCTCGGGCGTGACGATCGCGGGCTTCGTCGAATTGCGCGAGGAGAGCCAGCACACCGACCGCTTCGTGCTGCGCGTCGACCGTATCGACGGCAACCGCATCGACGACAAGCCGCAGCGGGTGCGGCTCTCGGTCAAGCGCGGGCTGGCGCCGCCTCCGGGATCGTTCGTCGAAGTCAAGGCGATGCTCGATCCGCCGCTGCAGCCGCTGGCGCCGGGCTCTTACGATTTCGCCCGCGATCTTTATTTCCAACAGATCGGCGCGTCGGGCTTCGTTCGCGGCGCGGTCAATGTGCTGACGCCGCCAAGCACCGACGGCCTGGTGTCACGCGCCCGCGCCGTTGTGCAGCGCATGCGCGATGCGATCGACGCCCATGTGCGCGCCGTGCTGCCGGGCGACACCGGCGCGATCGCCGCCATGCTGCTCGACGGCAAGCGCGACGTGATTTCGGAGAATCTCTACAACGCCTTGTTCATTTCCGGTGTCGGCCACGTGCTGTCGATCTCCGGCTATCACATGGCGGTCGTCGCCGGCGTGATGTTCTTCATCATCCGCGCCTTGCTGGCGCTGATCCCGGGACTGGCCGACAGGAAGCCGATCAAAAAATGGGCGGCGTTCGGCGCGCTGATCGCGACGACGTTTTATCTGGTGCTCTCTGGCGCGGAAGTGGCGACGCAACGGTCGTATCTCATGATCGCCATCGTGCTCATCGGCGTCATGCTGGACCGGCCGGCGCTGACCATCCGCACCTTGACCGCGGCCGCGCTCCTGGTGCTCCTGTTTGCGCCGCAATCGGTGGTGCATCCGAGTTTTCAGATGTCGTTTGCGGCGACGCTGGCGCTGGTCGCGGCCTACGATCGCGGCGTGCCGCGGATGAAGGCGGGGACCGACAGCTCGCTCGGCTCGCGCGCCGCGTTGTGGGGTGCCAACGAGATCACGAGCCTGATCATCGCGTCGCTGATCGCGGGGCTGGCCACCACGCCCTATGCGGCCTACCACTTTCATCGCATGGCGCCTTACGGCGTCATTGCCAACCTGCTCGCCATGCCAATCGTCTCCGCCTGGGTGATGCCGATGGGGCTGCTCGGCCTTTTGGCCATCCCGTTCGGCTTCGACGCCGAGTTCTGGCGGCAAATGGGATACGGCATCGAGTGGATGAACATGGTGGCGTTGTGGGTGGCAAACCTGCCCGGCGCCGTCGGCCACGTCACCGCGTTCGGCGCCGGGCCGCTGCTCTTGGCAACCGCGGGCCTGCTGGTGATCGGGCTATTCAAGACGCCGCTGCGCTGGAGCGGCATCGCGCTCGCCACACTCGCCATCGCGTGGGCCGCAAGCACGCCGCGGCCCGACGTTCTGTTGGCGGCCGATGGGCGCACGTTCGCCGTGCGCGGTGCCGACGGCTTGCTCGCCTTCCACCATTCCGGCGGTGACACGTTTGCTATCAAGGAATGGCTCGCGGCCGACGCCGACGCGCGCGACTATCACGATCGCAAGCTGGGGCAGGGTATTGCCTGCGACGCCGCGGGCTGCATCGGCAAGCTCGCCGATGGTGGTTTGGTCGCCTACGATCTTAAACCCGATGCGTTCGAGGAAGATTGCCGGCACGCCATTCTCATCATGACGACGCGCAACGCGCCGGCCGATTGTCGCGCCCAGGTGATCGGACGCACACTATGGCGCGAGCGCGGAGCGCTCGCGCTGCGCCGCACCGGTTCGGGTTTTGCAATCGATTCCGCGCGCCCGCCGAATTTCGACCGGCCATGGGCGCCGCAGCGCCTGCGGGCCACGGATACGGCCGCTCCCGCTCAGCCCGCGACGTCGCGCGCCTTGCCGCGCGACGCGACGCCGCGCCAGGAAGATATCGAAGCGGATCAGTAAGGCGGTTCAGTAGCGCCGAAACAGCCCCACCAATTTGCCCTGAATGCGCACGCGGTTGGGCGGCAGGATGCGTACCTCGTAGGCGGTATTGGCCGGCTCGAGCGCGATCGAGGCGCCGCGGCGGCGGAAGCGTTTCAGCGTCGCTTCCTCGTCGTCGATCAGGGCGACGACGATGTCGCCGGTATCAGCGGCGTCCATGCGCTTGAGCAGCGCGATGTCGCCGTCGAGGATGCCGGCCTCGATCATCGAATCGCCGCGCACTTCCAGCGCAAAATGCTCGCCGGTGGTGAGCAGCTCGGGCGGCATGTTGATGGTGTGGCTGCGCGTCTGGATCGCCTCGATCGGCGTGCCGGCGGCGATGCGGCCCATGACCGGCACGGCGACCGGCCGGCCGCCGTCATCTTCCGAAGCGGTGCGCACCCGGCCCAAATTGCCCTCGATCACGCTCGGCGTGAAACCGCGCGAGCGGCCGGCGACGATGCCGTGGCCGATCGATTCGGGCAGCTTGATCACTTCGATGGCGCGCGCCCGATTCGGCAGGCGGCGGATGAAGCCGCGCTCCTCGAGCGCCGTGATCAGCCGATGAATGCCGGATTTGGAGCGCAGATCGAGCGCGTCCTTCATCTCGTCGAAGGAGGGCGGCACGCCGGCTTCCTTGAGGCGCTCATGGATGAAACGCAACAGCTCGGCTTGCTTGCGCGTTAACATTGGCGCTGTTCCTGCAACATGGGCGCTTCCCCTTCGCTTCCTCTTTGCGACGGCCGGTCGGGCGACCGCGGCCGAAACAAATCATGAACGGACACTATCCGTTCCATATGTGTTCCGCAACCATTTAATTTGAAGTGAAGAAAACGACGAACGTGACAAACGCGCGATTAACGCTCGAATTTAACGTCCAAGGCTTGCCGGACGTTAGAGTTAAGCCGCTGAAATCACGTCGGATTAACAACCGTCGCCAAAACTTGCAGCAGGCGTGAGCGGCTTTGTCTGCTCTCGGCCGGACCGATTTGGCTTCGGTGAGCCGACGACGCTCGCGGCAGCGGACGCCGCGACAGATGTTTCGCCATAGAGCCGATTCGACCGCACGAAATAAGCTTCCCGTGGCGGCGCCAACACCGCGATACCGCCTGCGCTCGCGCCGAATCCCGCGCACTGATGCCGATGTGTCACAGCGTCCAGGCGGGGTGTGCGGTATGATCCATCAAATCTTGGACGAAAGATTCGACGGTATTTCGGGAACTTGGACGGGGGACGATATGAAGAAATTGCTGGCCGCTTCGGTGACTGGTTTGGCGCTGCTGTCAGGCTCTGCGCTCGCGGCGGATCTGCCGCCCGCGCCGCAAGTCTACAAGGCGCCGGCCGTGGTCGCGCCGGCCTATAGCTGGACCGGCTGCTACATCGATGGCGGTGGCGGGGCCGGCATGTGGAACCAGTCGCACTACAACTACACTACGGCGACAGGGTTCATTAACAGCTTTGAACAGACGACCGGTGGTCGTGGCTGGTATGGCGAAGTTGGTGGCGGCTGTGACTACCAGTTCTCCATGGGCACTTTCGGCAATGTCGTTATCGGTGTCCTCGGCGGCTATGACTTCATGGACCTCAAGGGTGCTTACAGCGACAGCTTCAATGTGGTCGCCACCGGTTACGAAAAAGAGAGCAACGCGGGATTTGTTGGTGGTCGCATCGGCTTTCTCGTCACACCGAACCTGCTGACCTATACATCAGGCGGCTGGACCGAATCTCGCTTCAACGGCTTTACGTCGATTAGCCCGGTTGGCGCTGCGTTCAATTTCGTTACTCCGGCTCACACCTATAACGGCTACTTCCTCGGCGGCGGCCTGGAATATTCGCTCGCGGGTTGGTTAGGGCTCCCGCAAGGCTTGTTCCTGCGCAGCGACTATCGGTGGTCGACCTTTAAGGCAGCCAATATCAATTACCTGACCACAAGTGGTGCTCCGTTCGGAACCAGCACTCGCAGCAACATTTACACCATGCAGCTCGGCACAGAGCTGATCTACCGCTTTAACTGGCAATAAACGTCGGGGGACGTTGGGGATAAGAAGACGGGGGAAGAAACTTGCGGGACGATGGCCCGGGACAAAGGTCCCGGGCTTTTTTCTTTTGCGCGGCGTTCAGCAGTCGAGCCGCACCATCGCGCAGCGGCTGCCGGCTTTGGCGGGCGGCGCGAACGGCGCGCGGATGACAAGGCACCCGGATTTGGCGAGCGGCGCCATCATCGAGGAATCCTGCGTCGGGAACGGCGTCGCGATCGGTCCGTTGGGACCCTCGGCGAGCAGCGCGCGCAGATAGTCGGCGCGCTCGTCGTTCTCGGGCAGATCGCAACCGAGCGTCGCCGGCTCGGTCGGCGTGATCAGATCGGCGCGACCGGTGAGCTTGCGGATGAGCGGCACCAGGAACAGAAACGCGCAGACATACGACGAGACCGGATTGCCCGGCACGCCGAGCACCGCCATGGTGCCGAGCCGGCCGTGGATCAGCGGGCGGCCGGGCCGCATCGCGATCTTCCAGAACGACAGCGCCATGCCTTCGGCGGCAAAAGCGCGGTTGACGAAATCGTAGTCGCCGACCGAAGCGCCGCCGGTGGTCACCAGAATATCGGTGTCGAGATCGCGGGCGCGCCGCACCGCCTCGATCGTCTCGTCGAGATTGTCGGGCACGACGCCGAGATCGACGAAGTCGGCGCCTTCGGCGCGGATCAGCGCTGCCAGCGCAAAGCCGTTTGAATAGACGATCTGGCCGGGTCCGGGCTCGGTGCCGGGCGGCACCAGCTCATCGCCGGTCGCGAACAGCGCGACCTTGGGCTTGCGATAAACCGGCACCAGCGGATGGTTCATGCCGGCAACCAGCGCGAGGTCGCGTGCGGTCAGCCGATGGCCTTGGGCGAAAAGCTTGTCGCCCTGACGGAAATCGAGCCCTTGCGGGCGAACATTGCGGCCTTTGGCGGTGGGTTTTTGCACCTCGACCCAGTCGCCGTCGCGTTTGGTCAATTCCTGCACCACGACGGTGTCGGCGCCAGTGGGCACAAAACCGCCGGTGAAGATGCGGGCCGCTTCGCCGCCGCCGACTTTTGCTGCAAACGGCCGCCCGGCGGGAACTTCGCCGATGACCTTCAGGCGGGCTGGCGCCGCGGCGACATCGGCTGCGCGCACCGCGTAGCCGTCCATGGCCGAGACATCGGCCGGCGGCTGGGTGCGGCGCGCTTTGAGATCGAGAGCAAGCACGCGGCCGGCGGCCTCGTCGAGCGGCACCTCGTCGGCAGGCAGGGGCGCCGCGTGCGCCAATACGTGGTCGAGCGCCTCGGCAACGGAAATCAACGCCACGGCATTACTCCCGAACGCGAAAAAGGCCGCTGCGGCCGCCGCTTTTTTCGACGAGCCGGATGCCCTCGATGCGCATGCCGCGCTCGACGGCTTTCACCATGTCATAGATGGTGAGGCAGGCGACCGACACGGCCGTGAGTGCTTCCATCTCGACGCCGGTCTGGCCGGACACTTTTACCCGCGCCGTCACGCGCACGCCAGGCAATTTGGCATCGGGCACCACGTCGACTTCGACTTGCGACAACAGCAGCGGATGGCACAGCGGGATCAATTCATGGGTGCGCTTCGCCGCCATGATGCCGGCGATGCGGGCGGTGCCGAGCACGTCGCCTTTCTTCGCGTCGCCTTTGCGCACGATGTCGAGCGTCTTCGCCGTCATCAGCACGCGGCCTTCGGCCACCGCGACGCGTTCGGTCGCGGCCTTGGCCGAGACATCGACCATGTGGGCTTCGCCGCCTTTGCCGATATGGCTCAGTTTTTTCGCACCGCGCGCCACGGCTTCACCGAGCCGCAGCGAGCGCGGATTTACGAGCGAGGAGCGCGCGCGTCGCCGCCGTGACGTCGTCCTGTCGCATAAGACTTTCGCCGACCAGGAAGGTGGAGATGCCGGCGTTGCCGAGCCGCGCCAAATCATCCGGCGTGAAAATGCCGCTCTCGCCGACGATGACCCGACCGGCTGGAACGCGGCGCGCCAGCCGCTCGCAGGTCGCAAGCGTCGTCTCAAAAGTTTTCAGGTTGCGGTTGTTGATGCCGATCAGCCGCGATTTAAGCCGCAGCGCCCGGTCGAGCTCTTCCTCATCATGCACTTCGACGAGCGCGTCCATGCTGAGCGCGGCGGCGGCCGCTTCCAGTTCGGCGGCGCAGGCGTCGTCGACCGCGGCCATGATGATCAGGATGCAATCGGCGCCGTACGCACGGGCCTCAGCCACTTGGTAAGGGTCGTACATGAAATCCTTGCGCAGTACCGGCAGCGCCACGGCGGTGCGCGCCGCGCGCAAGTGATCGAGATGGCCCTGGAATGACGGCGCATCGGTCAAGACCGAAAGACAGGCGGCGCCGCCGGCTTCGTAGGCTTTGGCCAAGGCCGGCGGGTCGAAATCGTCGCGAATGAGGCCCTTCGACGGGCTCGCCTTCTTGATCTCGGCGATCAGCGCAAAATCACCGGCCTCGAGCCGCCGTTCGATGGCGCGCAAAAAACCGCGCGGCGGGCTTGCGGCCTTGGCGTCGCGCTCGACCGCGTCGGGCGGACGGGCAAGTTTTGCGGCGACGATCTCCGCGCGCTTGTAGGCGCCGATTTTTTGCAAAATATCAGCCATCGTTCGACACCACGATCAGCCGGTCGAGGCGGCCTTCGGCTTCGCCGGAATCGACCGATTGCGCGGCGAGCGCGAGTCCGCCCTTAAGCTCCTTGGCCTTGCCGGCGACGACCAGCGCCGCGGCGGCATTGAACAGCGCCACGTCGCGCAGCGGCGTTTTCTTGCCTTCGAGCACCTCCTGCACCGCCTTGGCATTGGTGGCGGCATCGCCGCCGCGCAGCGCTTCCGGCTTGACCCTGGGCAGGCCGAATTCTTCCGGCGAAATTTCAAAGCTGCGGATGGCGCCGTTTTCCAGCGCCGTGACGCTGGTCGGGCCCGACGTGGTGATCTCGTCGAGACCGTCGGAGCCGTGCACCACCCAGACCGCCTCGGCGCCGAGATTTTTCAACACCTGCGCCAACGGCTCGGTCCATTGCCGTGAGAACACGCCGATCATCTGCCGCTTGACGCCGGCCGGGTTGGACAGCGGGCCGAGCAGGTTGAAGATGGTGCGGGTGCCGAGCTCGACGCGGGTGGCGGCGACGTTCTTGGTCGCCGGATGGTGCGCCGGCGCGAACATGAAGCCGATGCCGGCCTCGCGGATGCACAGCCCGATCTTCTCCGGCGGGAGATCGATATTGACGCCGAGCGCTGCGAGCACGTCGGCGGCGCCGGATTTCGACGACAGCGCGCGATTGCCGTGTTTTGCGACCGGCACGCCGGCGCCGGCGACGATCAGCGCGGCGCAGGTCGAAATGTTGAACGAGCCGGAGGCGTCGCCGCCGGTGCCGACCACGTCGATGGCGCCGGGCGGCGCCTGGACGCGCACCATCTTGGCGCGCATCGCAGTGACCGCGCCGGTGATCTCGTCGACGGTCTCGCCGCGCACGCGCAAGCCCATCAGCAACGCGCCCATCTGCGACGGCGTCGCCTCGCCGGACATCATCTGCTCGAAGGCAACGGCGGCCTCGTCGCGGGTCAGCTCAGCGCCGGTCGCGACCTTGCCGATCAAGCCCCGAAATTGTGCGGTCACTTTGCCCTCAATCAATCAATTGGCTCGCGCGCGCACCCGTTGCGGCGCGGCGGGCGCAGCTGCCGGCCGCCGTCCGGTCGCAGCGTTCCAGACCGCGGCGAGGTCCAAAAAATTCTTCAGCATCAGATGGCCGTGCTCGGACGCGATGCTTTCCGGATGGAACTGCACGCCGTGCACCGGCAGCCGCGTATGGGCGAGCCCCATCACCACGCCGTCGTCGGTATCGGCGGTCACCGTGAGCTCGCGCGGCATGCTCGCGCGCTCGACCACCAGCGAGTGATAGCGCGTCGCCTGAAACGGCGCATTGATGCCGCGAAAAATGCCCGAGCCGTTGTGGCGGATCTCCGACAGCTTGCCGTGCACTAAAGTCGGCGCGCGCACCACTTTGCCACCAAAAGCGTCGCCGATCGCTTGGTGGCCCAGGCAGACGCCGAGGATCGGGATTTTCGCCGCCGCTTCCGCGATCAGGCCGAGGCAGATGCCGGCCTCCTTGGGCGTGCACGGGCCCGGCGAGAGCACGATGGCCTCGGGATCGGCGGCGATGACGGCGCCGGATGTCACCTTGTCGTTGCGATGCACCTCGACCTCCGCCCCCAGCTCACCGAGATAGTGCACCAGGTTGAAGGTGAAGCTGTCGTAATTGTCGATCAGGCAAATCACCGAAAAAACCCTTGTTTTCCAGCGCCGAAACCCCGGCTGTCCCGGCCGGACTACGCTTTACCGCGATTGGTTGTGGGCCGCTAGGGCCACGCCGGCGACGCTGGCCGCCCACGTTCTGTTAAGCATCGGGCGCGGTCATGGCGTGACACAACCATTTGTAGATTTTATGCGTTTAGACGATGGGTCCGGTTGTCCGGAGCCGCCCATGATTGTCGCGCTGGCACGATCGCTGGAAACTCGGATCATCGCCGCAACGGCACTCGGTGTGCTGTGCTGCCTCGCACTGGCGGCTTGCGATGCCGAGCCGCTGTTCGACGCGTCGAGCGTGCCGGCCTATCAAAAGAGCCTCGGCACCATCAATGCCAGATTGAGCGAGAGCGGCCGCAATCGGCTGAAGATCGCGCTAAGGACGCTGGCGTTGGGCGGGCCAGCGGAATTCGCCGTAAGGGGCCAGGCGCGGATACCGGCGAATATCGAAGCGCTTGAAAGCGTCACCGATCCAACGGCATTGCTCGACCGCATGCGGCCGAAGATCGAGGGCAAAACCGCGGCGGCCGTGATAGGCGTCGTCGTCGCCGATATCGATGCCGAGATCGCGCGGACCGAATCCCAGCTCGGCAGCGTCGACACAACGCCGCTGTCCAAGATCGTGATCGAGAACGAGCGTTATGTTTGGGAGCAGATCGGGCTTTTCGACCACGCCACGATCCAATTTTCGGTCTACAACGGCGGCGCCAAGGCAATCACACGGCTCTATCTCGACGGCGTGGTGACGACGCGCAGCCGCGCCACGCCCTTGACCACCGGCGCGCTGGTTTACGGCTTCTTTCCCGCGTTGCAGCCGGGCAGGCAGCAGCAGGCCAAAATCTTCGTCACCCGCGGCGAGCTGGCCGACACCGACCTCGAGCAAGTCTATGACGCCGGCCTCACGCTCAAGCTGACGAATGCCGACAACTCGAGCGGGAGAAAGCTGCTCGTGTTCAAAAGCGACAATATCGAAGCGATGCGGCTGGAGCGTTTGGTGCTGGCCGGCAGCTGAAACAAGACGCAATCGCACAACCGGTCCGTGGTCAAAGCGCCGGCCATGCGCTAAGTCGTTCCCGATCAAGAAGACGGGGAACGACATGATCCGCTCGCTCACGGCGGTGCTGCTCACCGCGCAACTGGCTGCCGCGCTGGCAATCGGCGCAGCGCAGGCCGACGATTATCCGAGCCGGCCGGTAAAGATCATCGTGCCGACACCGCCGGGCGGGCCGGTCGACGTCATTGCGCGGATCACGGCGAATTATCTGCGGACGGCGCTGGGCAAGGCGATGGTGGTCGAAAACCGCGCCGGCGCCGGCAATACGATCGGCTCGAAGGATGCAGCCGAGGCCACGCCCGATGGCTATACGCTGCTTTATTCGAGCGCCAGCGGCCTCGTTATCGCGCCGCTTCTGCATGCCGATGCCGGCTACGATCCGCTCGCGAGTTTTGATCCGGTCGCGCTGGTCGGCGAAAGCTCCAATATTTTGGTGGTCAATCCGTCGGTGCCGGCGAACACCGTGCAGGAGCTGGTTGCCTATGCCAAGGCCAATCCGGGCAAGGTGAACTTTTCCTCGGGCGGCATCGGTGTGCTGCCGCATCTGATCGGCGAAATGTTCAAGGCCCGCGCCGGCATCGACATCGTGCATGTGCCCTACAAAGGCGGCGGACCGTCGATTACCGACGTCGTCGCCGGCAACGTGCAGATCACCTTCGAGGGCACCAGCGTCCTCTTGCCGCTTATTCAGGCCGGGCGGCTGCGGGCGCTCGCCGTCACCACGCCCAAGCGCATCCCGCAACTGCCCGACGTGCCGACCATGGTGGAGAGCGGATTTCCCAATTTCGTCTCGACCAGCTGGACCGGGCTGTTGGCGCCCGCGCATACGCCGCAGCCGATCATCGAAAAGCTCAATGCCGCGATCAACGAGGGGCTGAAGACGCCGGAGCTGAAAGCCGCGCTAGAGCGGCTGAGCAACGCACCGCTCGGCGGCACGCCGGCGGATTTCACGGTCGTGATCAGGGCCGATCTCGCCAAATGGTCGCCGATCGTCAAGACGCTCGGGCTCGACAAGCCATGATCCGGCGCATGGCGGTTTGCGCAGCGGGCGCGACGCTGCTTTTGCTTTGCAGCGCGCTGCCGCTGCGCGCGCAAACCTATCCCGACCGGCCGGTGAGAATCATCGTGCCCACCGTGGCTGCGGGCACCGTCGACCTCGTCGCGCGCGTCATGGCCAACGATCTCGGCACGGCTTTGGGCAAACAGTTCTTCATCGAGAACCGCAGCGGCGCCGGCAATACGCTCGGCTCCCGCGACGTCGCCCACAGCGATCCCGACGGCTACACGCTGCTCATGAGCAGCGCCAGCGGCCAGGTGATCTCGCCGCTGATCTACAAGGATCCGGGCTATGACCCGCTGAAGAGTTTTGCGCCGATCGCGCCCTATGCCGAAGGCTCTGTCATCCTGGTGGTCAATCCGGCGCTGCCGTTCCAATCGGTGGCCGATCTGGTCGCCTACGCCAAGGCTAATCCCGGAAAACTCAGTTATGGCTCCGCCGGTACGGGCACGGTGCCGCATCTGACGGCGGAATTGTTCAAATCGGCCGCCGGCGTTTCGATGGTCCACGTGCCGTATCGCGGCGGCGCGCTGTCCATACAGGACGTCATTGCCGGCAATCTGCAATTGACCTTCGAGGCCTCGAGCCCGCTGTTGCCGCATATTACGGGGGGCCAGTTGCGGGCCTTGGCCGTGCTCAGCGCCAAGCGGATTGCGGACATGCCGGACGTGCCGACCATCGGCGAGGCCGGCTATCCGTCCGTGCTGGCGGCGAGCTGGACCGGATTGTTCGCGCCCGCCGGCACCGAC
This sequence comes from uncultured Alphaproteobacteria bacterium, assembly GCA_963756245.1. Taxonomy (GTDB): domain Bacteria; phylum Pseudomonadota; class Alphaproteobacteria; order Rhizobiales; family Xanthobacteraceae; genus BOG-931. The sequence goes on along the minus strand of CAVWOI010000021.1, from coordinate 92,508 downwards.
GCAGCAATCGTGCAAAAACTCAACGCCGCGATCAACGCAAGCCTGCAGACCGACGCCACCCGGCAGGCGCTGGCCCGGCTCGGCAATGTGCCCAAGGGCGGCGCGCCGGCGGACCTTACTGATTTGATGACCGCCGACATCAAGAAATGGACGCCGATCGTGCAGGCGCTGCATCTTGAGCCGCAGTGAACGGCGGCGGGCGCGTAAAACGCAAAAAGCAAAAGACAAAAAAATTCGGCGGGAGGTTTTGTCTTTCACCGCCCGCCGGGGAGTACCACGGCAAACTGCAAATTCAGGCGCGCGCTAGCGCGAGGCCATCACCGGCTTGGCCACTTTCGCGGCGACCGTGGGCTTGGCCGACGGCCGACGCGGCGCGCCGGGCGTGCCCATCGACACAAAGCGCACTTCGCGGGCCATTCCTTGCGGGTTGCGCGTATCGCGCAGGCAGTTGGCTTCCATATAGGGCCACGGCCGTTCCGAGCAATCGCCGGCCAGCGGCCGCGCATCGGCGCGATCGGCCTTGCCGGTCGCCGACGGCGCACCGGCCTCGACTTGTGGCGTTAGACTGGGCGCGAACACCAAACACGCGGCTATGATCGCAGCCGCGACTATGGCGTAAAATGTTTTCAGCATGACAACCGTCCCCGGTTTGCAACCCTTCGCCGTCTACAGCGCTAACGTCGACGCGGCGTTTAGGTTGCCCCCTTGCTCTAGTGTTAGTCTCGCCTGACGCGATTTTGGTTTCCTTGATCAGCATCACAATTTTGCTGTTCTGTGTAACTTATTGAACTCAATGGTTAATTCGTGACGGTTTGATTGCGTACCCAACCGCCTTGGCGTGCCGGGCGGCCTCATCCGGGAGCAGGCGGCGCCCTGAGCGAATCGGGCCGAACGCGCCTTGCGGATCGTCCGGGCGCGGGCTAGACCGCCGCCATGCCGCGCACAGCGCTTTTTGCCGGATCGTTCGATCCCATCACCAATGGCCATCTCGACGTGGTCGGCCATGCCGTGCGGCTTGCCGACCGGTTGGTGCTCGCCGTAGGCATTCATCCCGGCAAGACGCCGCTGTTCTCGGCCGACGAGCGGCTCGCCATGCTGGAAGAGATTTGCGCGCCGCTGGCGCGGGCCGCCGGCTGCGCTTTGGTCTGCACGACCTTTGCCGACCTGGTCGTCACCGCGGCGCAACGGGAGGGTGCCACCATCCTGGTCCGCGGCGTCCGCGACGCCACCGACTTCGACTATGAGATGCAGATGGCCGGGATGAACGCCGCCATGGCGCCGGGCGTGCAGACTGTTTTCCTGCCCCCGTCGCCCGCCGTCCGCCCGATCACCGCCACCTTGGTGCGCCAGATTGCCGGCATGGGCGGCGACGTTTCTGCCTTCGTGCCGGCGCCGGTGGCGGCGCAACTGAAACGCAAATTCGCCAAAGCTTAAGTTTTATCCGGGAGATGACATGATCCGCGTTATCGCTTGCCTGTTCGCGTTTGGCTTGGCCGCTGTCTTGGCCGCACCGGCCTCCGCGCAAAACCTCGCCAATCCCGCCGCTTTGAACGAGGCGGCGCCGGCGATCTACAAGGTGCAATTCGACACCTCCAAGGGCACGTTCGTCGTGGAGGTCCACCACGATTGGGCGCCGAACGGCGCCGACCGCTTCTACAACCTGGTCAAGAACGGCTTTTACGACAGTGCCCGGTTCTTCCGCGTGGTCTCGGGCTTCATGGTGCAATTCGGCATCAACGGCGATCCAAAACTCTCCTCGGTGTGGCGCGAGGCGCGCATCAAGGACGATCCGGTGAAACAGAGCAACGGCCGCGGCTACATCACCTTTGCCACCGCCGGCCCCAACACCCGCACCACCCAGGTGTTCATCAATTTCGCCGACAATTCCGCGCTCGACAATCAGGGCTTTGCGCCGTTCGGCAAGGTCGTCTCGGGCATGAATGTGGTCGATGCGCTCTACGCCGATTACGGCGAAGGCGCGCCGCGCGGCCGCGGACCGGCGCAAGACCGCATCCAGCGCGAAGGCAACGCTTATCTGACGGCGGAGTTTGCCAATATGGACTACATCAAGAAGGCGACGATCGCGAAATAGCGCCCCCCGCCGCCGGTTTTGCGACAAACAGGAACGCAACCCAGGAACACGAACCAATGACCGCTCCAGCACTGCCGCCGGGCACCGACCCGGAAAACGCCCTGATCCTCGAAACCACGCCCGGCCAGATCGTCATAAAACTGCGCACCGACGTCGCGCCAGGCCACGCCGAGCGCCTGAAGAAGCTGGCGCGCGAAGGTTTTTACGACAACGTGCCGTTCCACAGGGTCATCGACGGTTTCATGGCGCAGACCGGCGACGGCCAACACGGCAACGGCACCGGCGGCTCGAAGCACCCGGACCTCAAGGCCGAGTTCTCCGAGGTGCCGTTCAAGCGCGGCATCGTCGGCATGGCGCGCAAGGGCCACAGCAACGATTCCGCCAACAGCCAGTTCTTCATCATGTTCGACGACGGCTTCTTTTTGAACAAGCAATACACCGTGATCGGCGAGGTCGTGCACGGCATGGACGTGGTCGACAAGCTCAAGCGCGGCGAGCCGCCATCAAAGCCCGACCAGATCGTGCGCATGCGGGTGGCAGCCGACGCGGAGTAACCGGGAGGAGACCCATGGGTCTGCTCCGTAATGCAGTTGTCTTAAGTGTCATCGGTCTTGCCGCGTGCGGCATGACGGCTATTGCTTTGGCGCAGACGCCGCAATCGCAATGCAGCCTGCTCAGCGGAATACCCTGTCACCCGTCGTTTTGCGGCGTTTTCCATCGCGGCCCCTGCATGCCGTATTACCTGCCGCCGTTCGGCGAGGATTTACGGCTGACCATCGTCTCGACCGACGACAAAGACCCGCCGCGCGACAATGCGGGAACAGGCAAGAGCGATCAGGCGGGCGGCGAGAACGAAACGGCGAACGATACGGCGGATGAGCACCCGTTGGGCTCGATCCGCGCCATGTTCGCCGCGCTGCGCGCCTGCTGGGTGCCGCCGCCGAAGGACGAGGCACGCCACGGCATGGAATACACCATCCGCTTCGCCTTCAAACGCGACGGCGAGATTTTGGCGCCGCCGCGGGTGACCTATAGCAGCCACGACGCGCCGGCCGACGTGCGCGACATCTATCGCGATGCCGTCAATGCCGCGCTCAAGCGTTGCACGCCGTTGCATTTCAGCGACGGCATGGGCGGCGCCGTCGCCGGCCGCCCGATCGCCATCCGCTTCGTCGATAATCGCACCATCGACCAGGCGAAATCGCTGCAATAGCTGCCATTCACTGCGGATTTTTCAAGCGTGACAGCAGCGGCGCCACCTGCTCCATCACGGCGGCCGGCGCAATCCGTTTCATGCCGCCGGGGGAGGGGCCGCCTTCCGGCACGATGGGGTGGATGAATTTCGAATATTTCAGCACCGGCGTGGCGCCGAACAGCGCGAAGGCGTCGGTTTGCGCGGCGACGGCAAGGTTCATCGGGCCGGAATCGGTGCCGATGAAAAGGTCGGCGAGGCGAAGCAATGCCACCGCCTCGATGAGCGCGAGATCGCAGGCATCGATCGCGACCGTTCCCGACGTGCGTTCGATCAAATCTTTGGCGCGCGCCTGGTTTTGCCGGCCGCCGATCAAAAAGATCGTGCCGGCGCAACGGAGGCGCAGGCCGGCGAGGAATTCCGACCAGCAAAAGTCCGGCCAATCCTTGTCCGGATGCGAGCCGCCCATGCCGAGCACGATCCAGGGCCGCGGCTGCGATTTGTACCTTTCGCCGATCGCCGCGAGCGTTGCCGCGGGCACCGGCAGATCCGGCTCCGTCGTCGGCAGCGGCACGTTCATCGCCGTCATCAACGCGATGAGCCAGTCGATCGGCTGGTCGTGGAAATGGCGCTGATCGATACCTGGATTGGTGATGAAAATTCGCTGCGGCCCCAGCCCAAGCCCGATGCGTTCCGGAATGCCGGCGAGCGTCGCGGCCAGCGCCGGGCGGATGGTGCGATCGAGAATCCAAATCTGTTGAAAGCGACGGCGCCGCAGCTGCGCGCTGAGCTGGATCAGGTTGAGCCCGCGGCGAAGCTCCGAGCCGGAATGGCGGAAATAGAGCGTCTCGGCGACGCTCGGCTCGGCCATGAGCAATTCCATCGCGCCGCTCGACGGCGGTGCCAGGAACGTCACGCAGCCGCCGGGCGACGCCGCGGCGATGGCGCGGACAAAGGGAAGATGCCAGATGACATCGCCGATGCCCGATTTGACCTGGATGACCGCGCTCGCCGTCACATTGATTGCCGCGTAAAAGGTTGCGATATGCCCTTTTAGGCGAAGGCCCCGCTAGCGGGCAACTTGACCAGCCATGTTGACGAACCATGCGCACGGACGAATTCGATTTTGCGCTGCCTGAGGACCGCATCGCGCTGCGGCCGGCGACACCGCGCGACGCCGCGCGTCTCCTCGTCGTGCGTCCGGGCGCGCCGGTCGAGGATCGCGCCGTCGGCGATCTGCCGTCGTTGTTGCGCAGCGGCGACGCGCTGGTCGTCAACGACACCAAGGTCATGCCGGCGAATTTGCACGGCCGCCGGCTCGGCCGCGGCGTCGGGGGCGGCCCCAATGATCGCGAGCCCGCCATCGCGGCGACGCTCGTCAAGCGGCTCGACGGTTCGCGCTGGCGCGCGCTGGTGCGGCCGGCGAAGCGGCTAAAGCCCGGCGACGTAGTGCGCTTCGGCGCCGAAGGCCGGGTCTGCTTCCTCGAACAGCTCGACGCCACAGTCGAGGAAAAAGGCGACGGCGGCGAGGTGACCTTTGCGTTTGCGTTTCACGGCGCTGCGCTCGACGACGCGCTCGCCGAACGCGGCGACATGCCGTTGCCGCCCTATATCGGCAGCCGCCGCACCGTCGACGAACGCGACCGCACCGACTACCAGACCATGTTTGCGCGCGAAGAAGGCTCCGTCGCCGCGCCGACCGCGGGCCTGCATTTCACCGACAGTCTGGTGCAGGCGCTACGCGGGTGCGGTATCGCATTGCATCGCGTGACGCTCCATGTCGGGCCGGGCACGTTCCTGCCGGTCAAGGCCGACGACACGTCGGAGCATCGCATGCATCCGGAATGGGGTGTCGTCAGTGCCGAGACGGCGGCGGCGCTGAATGCCACCCGGCGCGCCGGCGGCCGCATCGTTGCGGTCGGCTCCACCTCGCTGCGGTTGATCGAAAGCGCGGCCGCCGAGGACGGCACGCTCGCGGCCTATAGCGGCGAGACGGCTTTGTTCATCACGCCGGGCTACCGCTTCCGCGCCGTCGACGCCATGCTGACCAATTTCCACCTGCCGCGTTCGACCTTGTTCATGCTGGTCGCAGCCTTCTGCGGTCTCGACGTGATGCGCGGCGCTTATGCGCATGCCATCGACAACGGTTATAGGTTCTACTCCTATGGTGATGCCTGCCTGTTGTTTCGAGCGAACTAGGGCGTGATCTGCCGGGAGGGAGTGCGGCCAGACCATCGCAGACAGTCTGTGTCGGAAGTCACACGCAGCCAGTCCCATTGTGCTATTTTTAGCCGTTGTGATGCCTTGTCTTGAGCCATGGGGGGGCAATGCGACCGCGCTCCAGAGCAGGCGGCAAACCGATTAAAGCGCGACGCCGAAAGGCGCCGAAGCTGAGCCGCCCCAATGCGACAAAGGTCGAGGTGAGACGCAAGCCTTCCAACACCAACACCAACACCAACGCCAACACGACGATTGCGCTGCTCAAACGAGAGCGGGATGAGGCGTTGGGGCAGCAGAAAGCCACGGCGGAGGTGCTGCGCGTTATCAGCCAATCCAAATTCGAACTGCAAACCGTGTTGGAGCGTGTAGCCGGTATGGCAGCCCGGCTTTGCCGCTCGGACGGGGCTGTAATCTTCCAGTTGGAAAATGGAGTTTATCGTTTCGCGGCTGGCCATAGCCTCGTTCCTGCCTATCTGAAAATCGAGCGGCGAACATTGATTTCTCCGGGGCCAGGAACGGTCATCGGACGCGCCGCTATGACCCGCAAAGTCGTTCGGATTGATGATGCGTGGACCGATCCACTTTACGAAAAGAAGGAGGACGCCAAAGTCGAGGGCAACCGTTCGATGATTGGCGTACCGCTCATGCGTGACGGTGAGCCGGTTGCTGTAATCGGGCTCGGGCGTCGCAGGCTCGATCCGTTTGGGGACCATGAGATCGAATTGGCGACCACATTCGCTGCGCAGGCTCTTGTTGCCATCGAGAATACGCGGATGCTCAACGAACTGCGCGAGTCGTTGGAGCAACAAACAGCGACATCGGAGGTGCTGCAGGTCGTTTCAAAGTCGCCCGGCGACCTCGAGCCAGTTTTTCAGTCCATGCTGGAGAATGCCATACGAATTTGCCAAGCCAAGTTCGGCTTTATGCTTCGGTACGATGGCGAGGCTTATCATACCGTGGCCTCGCTTTGCTCGGTACCGGAGTATTCCGCAGAGATGAGGCGCGGACCACTACGGCCAGACGCTGACTCAGCGCTTGGTCTCGTCACCAGAACCGGGCAGGTTGCGCAAATTGCGGACACTACGGCGCATCGACTTTATGCAGAGCGCAATCCAATTTTCGTCGCCGCTGCGGAACTCGGAGGTATTCGGACAATAGTTGCCGTCCCGATGGTAAAGGACGACCAGTTGATCGGTGCAATCACCATCTATCGCCAGGAAGTTCGCCCATTCACCGACAAGCAGGTCGCGCTTGTGCAGAACTTCGCTGCCCAGGCCGTCATCGCCATTGAGAACACGCGGCTGCTGAACGAGTTGCGCCAGCGCACCGACGATCTAACCGAATCGCTGGAGCAGCAGACCGCGACGTCTGAGGTGTTGAAGGTCATCTCCAGTTCGCCGGGCGAGTTGCAGTCGGTGTTTCGGGCTGTGTTGGAGAACGCGGTTCGCATCTGCGAGGCCAAGTTCGGCACGCTTTACCTTGTTCACGACGAATCTTTTCACTTCGGCGCGGACGTCGGCACGCCGCCGGAATATGCAGAATTCCAGAGGCGGCGCGGCCCGTATCGACCGACACCGGGCACCCACTTCGACCGCATTTTGCAGACAAAACAGGTGAGCCAGAGCGCCGACGCGGCAGCCGAACCTGTAACGGGGCCGGTCGTAACGGTTGGCGGTGCGCGGTCATTCGTCGCTGTGCCAATGCTGAAAGACGACGTGTTGGTCGGCGCCATCGGCATCTATCGGCAGGAAGTCCGGCCCTTCACCGACAAGCAGATTGCGCTGGTGCAGAACTTCGCCGCCCAAGCCGTGATCGCCATCGAGAACACGCGGCTGCTCAATGAATTGCGGCAATCGCTGGAGCGGCAGACGGCGACAGCAGAAGTTTTAAGCGTCATCAGTTCGTCGCCGGGCGAGTTGCAGCCGGTATTTCAGGCCATGTTGGAAAATGCATTGCGCATCTGCGAAGCCAAGTTTGGCTCGCTTTTTCGCTTCGACGGAGAAACAATCCAGTTTGCGGCTGAAGTCGGCACGCCGCCTGAATACGCGGAATTCCAGAAGCGTCGTGGCTTCGTTCAACTGAGACCGGGCACGCTGCTGGACCGCGCTGCGCGGACAAAGCAAGTCATCCATACCGCCGACTATGCCGCCGAACCCTTCCCCGGTCATGCAGCTACGCTCGGCGGCGCACGATCAACTCTTTGCGTGCCGATGCTCAAGGATGACGAGCTAGTCGGCACTATCTTTATTTACCGCACCGAAGTCAGGCCGTTCTCAGACAAGCAGATCGCGCTGGTACAGAACTTCGCGGCCCAGGCCGTCATCGCCATCGAGAATACGCGGCTGCTCAACGAATTGCGTCAGCGCACCGACGACCTCACCAAGGCGCTGGAGCAGCAGACGGCAACCTCTCAAGTGCTGAGCGTCATCTCAAGCTCACCGGGAGAACTTGAGCCTGTGTTCCAGACCATGCTGGAGAACGCGGTGCGTATTTGTGAAGCCAAGTTCGGCTCACTGGTCCGCTTCGATGGCGAGAATTTTCACTTCGCGGCTGAAGTTGGCACGCCGCGGGAGTACGCTACTTTTCAAAAGGATCGCGGCCCGCTTCGACCGAGATCGGGCACTCAGCTAGAGCGCGTTTTGCGGACAAAGCAGGTGTGCCACAGCGATGATTACGCTGCCGAAGCCGTCCCCGGCTATGCGGCTACACTCGGCGGTGCACGGTCCACCATTTACGTGCCAATGCTCAAGGATGATGCGTTGATCGGCGTCATCAATATCTACCGCCAAGAGGTGCGACCGTTTACCGACAAGCAGATTGCGCTGGTGCAGAACTTCGCCGCCCAGGCGGTCATCGCCATCGAGAACACCCGCCTGCTCAATGAGCTACGGCAATCGCTGGAGCAGCAGACGGCGACAGCGGAGGTTTTGAGCGTCATCAGTTCGTCGCCCGGCGAATTAAGGCCCGTATTCGAATCCATGTTGGAGAATGCAGTCCGTATCTGCGAGGCTAGGTTCGGTAACCTGTTCCTCTTCGAGCAAGGCGGCTGCCGTTGGGCGGCAGGAATGGGTACCCCTCCGAAACTTGCAGAATACTTTACGCAACGTTCGCTGTTTCTACCGACGCCGGGCAGTCACCTGGATCGGGTCATGCGAACAAAGCAGGTGAGCCATACTGCGGACGATACCGAAGAAGCGGTGATCGGCGCTGCGGCAAGGCTCGGCGGTGCGCGGTCTACTGTTTGCGTACCAATGCTAAAAGACGACGTGCTGGTCGGCGCAATTTTTATCTATCGCACTGAAGTCCGTCCATTTACCGACAAGCAAATCACTCTGGTCCAGAACTTCGCCGCCCAAGCGGTCATCGCCATCGAAAATACGCGGCTACTCAACGAACTACGGCAATCACTAGAGCAGCAGACAGCTACGGCGGAGGTGCTAAGCGTCATCTCAAGTTCACCGGGCGATCTAGAGCCGGTGTTCCAGGCCATGCTGCAGAACGCGACGCGCATCTGCGAGGCGAAATTCGGCACGCTGTTCCGCTTCGACGGCCAGCTATACCACTTGGCGGCTCAATTCGGTACGCCTGCGGAATTCGCTGAACTTCAAAGGCGGCGCGGGCCATTTCAAACAGAGCCCGGCACCCAACTTGATCGCGCCAGACGAACAAAGCGGGTGAGCCACACTGCCGACTACGCTGCAGAAGCCGTCCCCGGCAACGCAGCCAAGTTCGGCGGCGCTCGGTCCACCATCACCGTGCCGATGCTCAAGGACGATGAATTTGTCGGCGCTTTCTCCATCTACCGCCAGGAAGTTCGCCCCTTCAGCGACAATCAGATCGAGCTTGTGCAGAACTTCGCGGCGCAGGCCGTCATCGCCATCGAGAACACCCGATTGCTCAACGAATTGCGCGAATCTCTGCAACAGCAGACCGCCACCGCCGACGTGCTCAAGGTCATCAGCCGCTCGACCTTCGATTTGCGGACCGTGCTCGATACATTGGTGGAATCGGCGGCGCGGTTATGCGAGGCCGATATGGCGGCGATCCGCATGCCCAAAGACACCGGTTACCAGCACGTCGCAAGCTACGGGATTCCGCCGGACTATATCGAAGCGATGCGAGCCGCACCGTTGCAAGCCGGGCGCAGCTCGGTGGCCGGACGTGTATTGCTCGAGCGACAGACGGTCCATATTCACAATGTCCTTGCCGATCCCGAATTCGTGCTACTCGACATTCAGCGAGCGCAGGGTTTGCGCACGGCACTGGGTGTTCCGCTGATGCGAGAGGGGGCACCGATCGGTGTTCTTTTTCTGAGTCGCAAACAGGTAAGGCCCTTTACCGACAAGCAGATCGAACTGGTCAATACCTTTGCCGACCAAGCCGTGATCGCCATCGAGAATGTACGGCTTCTCAACGAAATCCAGGACAAGAGTCGCCAGCTTGAAGTCGCGAGCCAGCACAAATCGCAGTTTCTTGCCAACATGAGCCATGAGCTGCGCACGCCGCTCAACGCGATCTTGGGCTACACCGAATTGATGGCGGACGGCATCTACGGCCAACTGCCGGAAAAGACGATGGGCGTGCTGAAAAGGCTGGAGAGTAACGGCAGACACCTGCTTGGCTTGATCAATGACGTGCTTGATCTGTCGAAGATCGAGGCTGGCCAATTGGTGCTCGAACTTACCGATTACTCCCTTGAGGATATTGCCCAGACCGTCCGCAGCACGCTTGAGCCGCTGGCGGCCGATAAGAAGCTCGCCTTCAAGGTCGAGGTGGCTCCGAAGCTGCCGCCTGGCCACGGCGACGGGCGGCGCCTGGCGCAGGTCGTGATCAACCTCGTCGGCAACGCCATCAAATTCACCGATGCCGGCGAAGTGGTCATAACGGCCGGAGCGGCCGACGGGGCATTCCACCTCTCGGTGCGTGACACCGGACCAGGTATTTCCGCTGCCGATCAGGCCAAGCTGTTTCAGGAGTTCCAGCAGGCCGACAATGCGATCACCCGCAAGAAGGGTGGCACCGGCCTGGGACTAGCCATCTCCAAACGCATCATCGAGATGCACGGCGGCAAAATCTGGGTCGAGTCGCAGCTCGGACAGGGCTCGACGTTTTCCTTCACACTCCCAGTCGTCGTCGAACGGCAAGTCGATGTAGAAGCGACATAGCCGGTACATCCTGCTTGTCAACTTTCATGCGCCGGCCGTCGTGGCGGCTGGCTGGCGCCATAGGCGACGCACGTGGTAACGTGACGCTCGTGGTGGAGTGCCAATGCGGCGAGTAGTTCGATCGGGATTGCGAAGGTGAAACGAACGGTCGTCGCGACTGCACCGGCCGTGTTTCTGATGACGGCAGTGGCCTTGTTTCTAATGATAGCAGTGGCCCTGGCGCAAACCTCCCAAGACAAAAACGATTGCCTTGGGCGCGACAATGCCTCCTATGACCAAATAATCGCCGGCTGCAGCAATGTGATCCAGCTTGGCGGCTTGGGCGGACAGGACTTGGCCGCGGCTTATTTCAGCCGTGGCATGGCTTATAGCCTGAAGACCCAGCCCGACTTGGCAATCCAGGATTTGGATCAGGTGCTGAAGCTTACGCCTGACGACGCTACGGCATTCGATGAGCGCGGCGCCGCATATTTCAGCAAGGGCGACTTCGATCATGCGCTTACCGATTTCAATCAGTCGATCCGCCTCAACCCCAATGACTTTACGGCCTATAACAATCGCGGCACGATATATTACGCTCTGAGTCAATGGGCCAAGGCGGTTGCCGATTTTACATTGGCTATCGGTCTCAATCCAAATGTCGGCCGGATCTATCTTTCGCGAGCTTTTGCCTTGGACAAGCTCGGTCAACAGGACCAAGCCAAGGCCGATTACGCCAAGGCCATTCGCCTCGATCCGTCCTTGCAGCGCCGGCAGTAGGAAATTGGGGACGCGGCTATTGCGGCTTATAGCCGGACGCTTTGACGATCTCGGCGTTGATTGCGATCTCCTTGCGGACGAAGGCATCGAACTCGCCGGCCGTCATCGGCGCGGGTTCGCCGCCGAGCGTGCGGATCTTGTCGGCGATATCCTTGCGTGCGAGCGCGGCAACGACTTCGCGATTGAGCCGATCGACCAGCGGCTTCGGCGTCTTGGCGGGCGCGAACGCTCCGATCCAGAAATTGTACAGCGCATTGGGCAAGCCCAGCTCGGCGAGCGTCGGCACATCCGGCATCAGAGCCAGCCGCTTGGCGGCGCTGATCGCCAGCACGTGGATCTTGCCGTCCTGCGCAAGCGGAAGCGCGTTCAAAGCCGGTGCCGGATAGGCGTCGATGCGCCCCGCGATCACCTCGCTCATGCCTTCGGGCGTGCCGCGAAACGGCACATTGGTTGCCGCGAAACCGGCCGCCAGGCGCAGGCGCTCCATGAACAATTGTCCGGAGCTGCCGGCGCCCGCCGTACCGTAGAGGATATTGCTTCCCGGCATTTTGCCGGCCGCGATCAAGTCATCGAGCGTCTTGTATTTTGTCGAGGCCGCAACCACGAACGGGATATCGGCCAGCTCCGAGATGCCGCGGAAGTCGTCGGCGACGCTGTACGGCAAATTCGCATAGGTGGAGGCTACGACCACATGCGTGGTTGAATTGACCAACAGCGTATAGCCGTCCGGATCCGCCTTCGCCACCATGGCGGAGCCGAGCGTGGTGCCGGCGCCGCCGCGGTTCTCGACCACAAAGGTCTGGCCGATCTGTTGACCGACTTGGTCGAACACGGTGCGGGCGATGATGTCGGTCGCACTGCCGCCCGAAAACGGCACGATGATCTTGATCGGCTCCTTGCCGGGCCACTCCTGCGCTGCGGCGGCAAGCGGGCCGAGAAACAAAATGAAGGCCAGAGCCAAATACCGTGTCATAAATGCTGTTCTCCCTTGGCATTGCCCGTTAGATCCGCAACGTCCCTGGGCTTCCAAACGTAGCCTGGACTTGGAATGATCGCATCATACATGCTCTAGACTTCATGCCCGACAATTTCGCCTTCCGCCTCACTGCCACCGACGGCGCCGCACGCGCGGGCGAGATCGCGACGCCGCACGGCATCGTGCGCACGCCGGCATTCATGCCGGTCGGCACGCAGGCGGCGATCAAGGGCGTGCATCATGACGACGTGCGCGCGGCCGGTGCCGATATTTTGCTCGCCAACACCTATCATCTGATGCTGCGGCCGTCGGCCGAGCGGGTCGCGGCGCTCGGGGGCTTGCATACATTCATGCGCTGGCCGTATCCGATCATCACCGATTCCGGCGGCTTTCAGGTGATGTCGCTTTCGAACTTGCGCAAAGTCGCGGAAGAGGCCGTCACCTTCCGCTCCCATCTCGACGGCGCCATGATCGTACTGACGCCGGAGCGTGCCATCGAGGTGCAAATCCTGCTCGGCTCCGATATCGCCATGCAGCTCGACGAATGCGTGCGGCTGCCGGCCGAGCGGAGCGAGATCGAGCGCGCCATGCAGCTGTCGCTGCGTTGGGCCGAGCGCTGCAAGCGCGCGTTCGAGAAGGCGGCGGCCGGCCAGGCACTGTTCGGCATCGTGCAAGGCGGCGACGATCAAAATTTGCGCGAGGCGAGCGCGCGCGCGCTGGCCGGGATCGGCTTCGACGGCTATGCGCTCGGCGGCCTCGCCGTCGGCGAAACCCAAGAGGTGATGCTCAAGGTGGTGGCCGAGACCACCCTGATGCTGCCGGCCGACAAGCCGCGCTACCTCATGGGCGTCGGCACGCCGGCCGATCTCCTCGAGGCCATCGCCCGCGGCATCGATATGTTCGATTGCGTCATGCCGACGCGCAATGGCCGTCATGGCCTGGCGTTCACGCGCTTCGGACCCATCAACATCAAGAACGCGCACCATGCCGAGGATCCGCGGCCGCTCGATGCCGAGAGCCGGTGTCCCGCGGCGCGCGACTTTTCCCGCGCCTATCTGCATCACCTGTTCCGTGCCGGAGAGGCGCTCGGCGGCACGCTGTTGTCGATCGTCAATCTCTATTACTACCAGGACGTGATGGCCGGCGCGCGCGCCGCCATCGCGACCGGGCGCTTCGACGATTATCTTGCGCAGGCCAAAGGGCAGTGGCGCGCCAAAGAGTTTGTGAAACGCGCAAACAATATGCAATCATCATCGGTTAACAGCGATTGATTGCGAAAAGGGGCGTTCAGCTTGATCCCGAGGCATTTTTCCGAAGATATCCTTTTGTCGGCCAGCAACTCTCTCGATGCGACCAGCGCCATGGCTCCAAGTAAGGCTAGGGTTTTCATCTCTTATTCCCGCAAGGACAAATTTTTTGCTGATCGTCTCGATCTTGCCCTAAGGGAGCGCGGTTACGCGGTTTTAATCGATCGATCCGAAATCCTCGCCTTCGAAGACTGGTGGAAACGAATTGAAAGCATGATCAGCTCTTCGGACACCGTTGTCTTTGTTCTAAGTCCCGGCTCGGTTGCTTCCGAAGTATGCAAGAAAGAGGTCGCATTCGCAGTCTCCCTCAACAAACGATTCGCGCCCATCGTTTGTCAGCGCGTGGAGCTGCAGGCGGTGCCGGAGGTTCTTCGTCGTCTCAATTTCATCGACTTCGATGCTGCGGAAGAGTTCCAGGCAAGCTCTGACGCCCTGGCCGAAGCGCTCAACACCAATATCGATTGGATAAGAAAGCATACGGAATTCGGTGAGGCGGCCCGACGTTGGGAGACAGCGGGACGACCGAAAGGGATGTTGCTGCAATCGCCACTCCTTGAGGAGGCCGAGCATTGGATTTCATCGCGGCCCGAGAGCGCGCCTCTACCAGTGGGCGAGGTACAAGCGTTCGTCGTGCAAAGCCGACACGCCGCAACGCGACGACGCAACACTATCACTGGGGCTCTCGCCGCCGGGCTGCTTGCCGCCCTTGGGCTCGCTGCGATTGCTTATTGGCAGCGGACTGTCGCGATATCGCAACGCGACGACGCATTGCTCGCACAGTCACGTAATCTAACGGGATTAGCTAAGCAATATACTGCTAATTCCAACTTTGTTACCGCAGCTCTCATTGCGCTGGAAGCACTTCCCGACGGCAGCAACCGACCGGCCAGGCCATATTGGCCGCCCGCCGAAGCCGAATTGTATAACGCAATCACAAGAATGCGCGAGCAGTCCGTCTTCGACAGCAAAGTGCCCGATTTGCTTTGGTCAGTGTTCAGTTCGGATGGATCAAATCTCATAACCGTGGAAAAGAACGGCACCATTCAGCGACTAAGTCTTCAGCGGAAACATACAGAAACAATTCTTAAGTTGGACGTGGATCTCACGCAAGACCTTGTCGAGATCATCCCTCGCCCGAATATAAGTACCGCGCTCGTCTGGGCAAAATCGGTCACGCATATCGTCGATTTAAGTAAGGGCAAGGAAGTCGCTACGCTCAAGGATTTGCCAGCCAATACTAAACCAACCGACATAGACCAAACGCGAACACGCCTCATCCTTCAATCGGATGCGTTTCCTTCATCATCTATTCTTTGGGATGTCCCACATCGACGAAAAATCGTCGACGTCGTGGGGCCCGCCGACCACAAATCGGCAAAAATATCCGGCGATGGATCGCTGATTATCACCATCGCAGCCGAAGGACCCATCGAAGTGCTCAATGCTATGGATGGGCGTCCAATACGGGTAATTCAAATGCCCGGCGAAGACGTGATCGATGGCGTGATTAGCCGGGACGGAAAACAACTGGCGCTCTTAACACGCGATAACAGGGGCTCTATCTCCGGCGAGCTGGTAGACATTGCCGCGGCTCAACTCACGAGCGTGATACGGAATTTACAATGCTGCGGCAACATATGGATCGCGCCAAACGGAAAGGTGGCCGCAATTTACGATGGGACGCGAGTACAGCTCTTAAATTTTGCAAGTTCGTCCAAATGTGAATTTGACGTTCCGATAGAGCAATTTGTGGGAAGCAATAGAGAAGCATCCTTCAGTTTTAGCCCCGATTCGGAAAGAGTTTTGATCGGCGGCGCGGATCGCACTGCCACTGTTCGAGATGCAAATTGCGGCATCGAATTCGTGCTTGGGGGTCACACCGAAGCGGTAAAATCGGCCGCATTCAGCCCAAACGGCGATCGCATTGTTACGACGTCATTGGACACCACCCTTAGAGTATGGAATGCAAAGACCGATCCATCTTTAGTTCTTGGGAAGGAGCTGTCACATTGGCTATCGAATATTGCGTACGATCCAGTCAATGAGCGAGTTGCGGTATCAACCGGCAATTCAGTCGACACGAGCATATTCGATATTAACACGAGCAAACTCAAGTCAATTTCGGGCGCAGGAGTGCCAATCTCATTCAGCGCTGACGGCACCAAGTTGCTGACGCTGCGAGGCAACGACAGCGCCGAAATTTGGGATGTACGCGACGCTGAGCGCTATGCAGCGTTCGAAGTCCTGCCGGGCAAAGGTTGGATGAGCCCGGACGCATCAAACATAGTTACAGTCGATACGGATAAGACCGCTTCATTGTGGCGAAGTCATCCGCGAGCGCGCGTCGCGACGCTCAGTCAAAATGGAGAAAACCTTGATAGCGTAGTTTTTAGTCCGATCGATCATGTTGTTGTGGGGGTATTTAAAGGCGGCAAAGTCGAAGCGTGGGACTCGCAAGACGGTCGTTCAATCGGCATATTAATATCCGAGACGCGGACGGTCGCCCCGGAGTACGCTTGGCGTTCGAATACTGCCGGCGGAATATTCAGTGCCGATGGAAATTTGCTTTTGACGTGGAGCGGCACGAAGGCGCACCTTTGGGATATGCGAACACGCCATCTACTCCAGACATTCGAGGAAAACAAAAAGGATGAAAGCGTTGATATCGAATCTGCTGCTTTTAGTCCCAATGGTCGCGTCGTGGCAACGGGTTCGTTGGATGGAAAGGTCCGTATTTGGGATGCTAAAAACGGCAGCGCGTTAGCCGAGATGACAGTTGAAACCGATCAACGATTACGGGAGATAGTAACGGATTTTATGGAATATGGGATGGGGCACGAGATCGATCCGGAAAGCTTCCGCCGTGATGGGCGGCGCATTGTGACCTCTCCCAAGGATGAAACCGCGCGAATCTGGGACTCTCAAACCGGTCTCGAAGTTGGAGTTCTGCGCAGCCCCGGACAAGCCGTAAGACACGCATTTTACTCACATGACAACACGAGAATTATTACAATGACTGGAGGCGGTCAGCCGCAGCTTAGAATTTGGCCAGCTTTTCAAAGTTTGTCGGAATTGATCGGATACGTGAAAGCCCATCTACCGCGATGTTTAACTCAGTCGGAACGGAGAGAGCTGGGACTTGAGCCGAGTCACCAAGCCGAAATCGATGCCGATTATTGCAGAAGATAGCGCTGAAACAAGAAAACAGGGCGGCGATTCGGGCCGTCAATTCAGCCGTAATCAATTACAGAATGAGTGACATTTTGCCACGTCAGCCAGGCGCCGCCTCGCTCATCCACGATACGGCATTTATTATTATATCCGATCATGCAAACCGCCGAAACTTGGGGCGTTGGCCGATAACGGCTAATGACGCCAAACCATCGCTTCCAAAATAATTGCCAAAAAGGATTTGCCGCATGAAGCAAGCGCCATTCCGGTTATCGCGCCGGACCGCCGTCCTCTCGCTGGCATCGCTGGCCGTCGGTCTCGCCGCCCCCGCGGCGCGCGCGCAGGCGAAATATCCGGACAAGCCGGTGCGCGTGATTTTGCCGTTCGGCGCCGGCGGCGTCGCCGACGTCACGGCGCGGCTGGTCGCGCAGGCCCTGAGCGAAAAACTCGGGCAAAATTTCTTCATCGAGAACATGCCGGGCGCCGGCGGCATTGCCGCGGCCCGCGCCGCGCTCTCTGGCGGCACCGACGGTTATACGCTCACGCTGTTGACCAACGGCACCGCGATCAGCGTGCCGCTATTCACTCACCTGCCGTTCGATCCGCTCAAGGAATTCACGCCGATTTCCACCATCGGCACTTTCACCTGCGACTTCATGGTCAATGCGTCGTCGCCATACCAGACGCTGGGCGATTTCCTCAAAGCCGCGAAGGACAAACCGGGCACGCTCAATGTCGGCACCATCACTGTCGGCGGCACGCAAAATCTCACCGCCGAATTGTTCAAGGCGGTGGCCGGCATCGACGTGGTGATCGTGCCGTTCCGCGGCTCGCCCGACGTGGTGGTGGCGTTGTTGCGCGACGATATCCAGCTGGCCATCGATTTCTATGCGGCGCTCAAACCCACCCTCGACGGCGGCAAGGCGCGGGTGATCGCCACCAGCGCGCCAAAGCGCTCGCCCGAGCTGCCGAACATCCCGACGGTGCAGGAAGGCGGCGTCGCCAATTTCGAGGTCACGGCGTGGAACGGGCTTTATGCGCCGGCGGGGACGCCCGATGCCATCATCGCGACCTTGAACAAGGCGCTGCGCGAGGTGTTGGCCGATCCCGACCTGAAAAAGCACGCGCTCGATCTCGGCATCGACGCCAAGGCCTCGACGCCGGCCGAGCTCGATGCGCGCATGCGCGGCGATATTGCCAAGTGGGGGCAGGTGATCGCCAAGGCCAACATTGCCAAGCAGTGATCGGCGCGGACCGGCGCCCAAAAATAATCCCGCCGGTCCGTGATACGCAGGACCGGCGGGAGCACAGATCGCGGCTGGTAATGACGCAACAACCCAGCGCGGTATAAAGGACGCTAGCCTTTCAACTGGCCGCGAATTTCGCCGCCTTTGTTGGCGTCGGTGTGAACGTTGACATACGCTTGGCCCGACGACAGGGCCGCTGTAAGCGCTGCCGCCTTTTCGTCGGTCAATGTCGCCGAGCCCTTGAATGGGCTGGTAAACGGCGTGCCCTGCTGTGACAGCGGCACGATCACGCCGGCATTCTTGCCCGGCTCGGCCGGGCCATGGATATGGGCCGCAGTGGCCGGCCCGGACAGCCCGGAGAAATCGCCCTCCCAGGTGACCGTCTTGGTGGCGGCATCGTAGGTCACCGTGGCGGCGCCCTTGCCGGTGCTGGTGGTGGGCGGCACTTCGCTGGCACCGTCCATGGTCGCCTTATAGCTGGTGCCGGCGGCGTAAGTCGGCCGGGCGGACGAGGCGAGCACGGCACCGGCGGCACTGCCGACGGCAAGGCCGAGTACCGAGCGACGATCAAACGTTTGACGCATTGGGGTCCCTCCTAGGACGGTTTCGCGATGCCATTACAAACACCGCATTGACGAGCATTATTGCCTGTTCCGACAGCCTTGACCACTTGGTCCAAAACATTTGGCCCAAGCCATCGGCCGCCCAGCGGCGCCCCGCTTATCCCGATACGCGGAATTTTACTAAGCCGGATCAGACGGATAGCCTTGCAGGGCCTTCCGCCGCAGCCGGATCGAGGTGACGAACGCGCTGCCGCAGGCGTCACATGACCAGGCGTGGTCGATACAGCCGCGAAGGTTGAACCGGAACTCCTCGGCGATCAGCAACATGCTGCCGCAGTCAGGGCAATTCGGTCGGCTCAAATCTTCGGTCGCACGCACTTTGGCACGCGGATTGTACGATCATCGTCGATACCTCCTCGACGTTCGCTCACCGCACCCATCGTCCGGCATGTTGGAAGTCGCGTATGGCGCCGCCGCGACGTCTTGATGAAACTCCCATGGCTGTGGAAAGTTCCGCAGCTGACGGAACGAAATGGCGGGATTCGCGTTCGGCCCGTTTTACCGGCCCGGCGTCTCCAAGGGCACGCAATTGGTCCGGCCCGACATCAGGCAATCTTCCAATTTGCCCGATGCATAGAGCTCATGGGCCAACAGCCAGCCGACCACGAACAGGACGACCACCACGCCGAGCGCGATCAGGGAACGCCGTTGGCTGCCGTCGGGGCCGTCGCGGTTCGCCATTGCGATGTGATCCGATTGGTCGGGCGCCGGATATAACGTTTCCGGGCGGCAAAGTTTAGTCCGGGGGAGACCGCCGCGGATACGCTGCGTCTACGATCTCCCCCGTCCCGGTATGCCGATGCATCGACGGTCACATGATTGTCGCAAATAGCTTGAGAAAGTGTTTGCAAGCTACGGATTCAAAGCAGGAAAACTTGCGGGGACGATCGCCGTAAACGGCCAGGAAAGCGCCATGACGGGATTGGTGAGCGCGCAGGGATTCGAACCCTGGACCCCGTGATTAAAAGTCACGTGCTCTACCAACTGAGCTACGCGCTCACATGGCGGATCAAATACTTAAACTCGGCCGGTTTTACCAGTCTCGCGCGCCGTTTTGTGGCGCTTTTGCGCTAGGCTCTTGACGGGCCGCGTAGGCACGCCCGTCGCGGTTCATTGGCCCAAGCTTCGCTCAGGCGAAAAATCTTGCACGCTATAAGACAATGCCTTATATCCCTCCCATTAAGGTCGTCGCCACGCGCGACTATGATCGCAGAGCGCGAAAGCTGTTCTCCGAGGCCGAACGTGCGGCGGCAGAACTGGAAATAGCGCTCGCGCCAGCGGCGTGGCCAGTCGTCGCCGGCACCGGCGGGGCGCGAAAGGCCCGGGCGGCGCGCGGTGGGCGAGGCAAGAGCGGTGGCGCCCGCATCATCTATTACGTTATGACGCGCAGAGGCTTGCTCTACCTGCTCGACGTCTACGCCAAAAGTGCGAAGGAGGATTTGACCGATGCGGAGAAGCGCGAAATCCGCAACCTCATCGCGGCCCTCGAGGCCGAAGGCTAGCGCTCTGGGCCGTCGGCTGGTTGCCGGCCTCAGCGAGGCGCTCGCCCATGCGCGCGGCGAGATCGAGCTACCGAGCTACACTGTCACGGTGCCCGACGAGGTCGACGTCGCCGGGCTGCGCCGACGGCTCGGTCTGTCGCAAGCCGCCTTCGCGCGGGCTTTTGGACTCGACGTGACGGCGCTGCACGCTTGGGAACAAGGCCGCCGTAGGCCCGATCGGGCGGCGCGCGTGTTGCTCGCAGTGATAGCCAAGGAGCCCGAGGCGGTCTTGCGCGCCCTCGCGCAGTGACAGACTTGGACGGTAGAATGCCGATCTGGCTTAAAGACGCGGAATTTTCGTCCGCAAGCCGATTTGAGCGAGGAATCATCCCATGCCCATCGTCAACCGCGTCGCCGACCTGCACGACGAGATCACCGCCTGGCGCCGGGAGATGCATGCGCATCCCGAGCTGCTGTACGACGTGCACCGCACCGCGGCCGCGGTGGCGGAAAAACTCAAAAGCTTCGGCTGCGACGAGGTGGTGCCCGGCATCGGCCGCACCGGGGTCGTCGGCGTCATCCGCGGCCGCAAAACCGGCGACAAGACCGGCGGCAAGGTGGTGGGACTGCGCGCCGACATGGATGCGCTGCCGCTCGAGGAGGAGACCGGCCTGCCGTACAAATCGACGGTGCCCGGCAAGATGCACGCCTGCGGCCACGACGGCCACACCGCCATGCTGCTCGGCGCCGCCAAATATCTCGCCGAGACGCGCAATTTCGCCGGCACCGCGGTGGTGATCTTCCAGCCGGCGGAGGAGGGCGGCGCCGGCGCCCTGGCCATGATCAAGGACGGCCTGATCACCCGGTTCGGCATCCAGGAAGTCTATGGCATGCACAATTTTCCGGGCCTGCCGGTCGGCGAATTCGCCATCCGCCCGGGTCCGATCATGGCGTCGGCCGATCACATCGCGATCGAGCTCGAGGGCAAGGGCGGCCACGCGGCACGGCCGCATCTGAGCATCGACACCATTTTGGTCGGCGCCCAAATCATCAACCAGCTGCAAACGGTCGTGGCGCGCAATGTCGATCCGCTGGAGGCCGCGGTGGTGTCGATCTGCATGTTCCAGTCAGGCCACACCGACAACGTCATCCCGCAGCACGCCAAGCTGCGCGGCACGGCGCGCGCCTTGACGGTCGAGGTCCGCGATCTGTTGCGCGAGCGCATCAACGCCATCATCGAAGGCACCGCTCGGCTTTACGGCGCCAAGGCCAAGATCACCTACACCAACGGCTACCCCGTGGTGGTCAACCACGAGAGGGAGACCGCCTTTGCCGCCGGCGTAGCGCGCGAGATCGCCGGCAACGACAAGGTGGATACCGCCACCCCGCCGCGCATGGCGGCGGAGGATTTCGCTTTCATGCTCAACGAGCGGCCGGGCGCCTTCATCCTCTGCGGCAACGGCGACAGCGCCGGCCTGCATCACCCGGCCTACGACTTCAACGACGAAGCGATCCCGATCGGGACGTCGTACTGGGTCAGGCTCGCCGAAAGCGCGCTGGCGGAATAATCGTCATTCCGGGCCGGGCCGCTGCGACGACTTGTTTACGGGGTTGCCGCGCGCGGCGGAGCCTCGCCTGGGCCGGCGGACTGCTCTCACCTTGCCGCTGCTTACACCGCCGCAGAAGAACCGATCGCCGCCATCGGACTCGAGCCCCGATACGCCCACTCCCGTTGGCATTTCGAGCGTCGCCAAAACCTCTCCGGTTTGCGGGTCGACGTGCCGCAACTCGCTTTCGTCGTCTTCAAGAGTGGCGTGCCAGAGCTCGCCATCGACCCAACTGACTCCCGTAACGAAACGGTTGGATTCGATGGTGCGAAGAACCGCCCCTGTGTGCGGATCGATTTGATGGATCCTGCGGTTGCGATATTGCCCCATCCACAGCGTCCCTTCGGCCCACGCAAGCCCCGAGCCGCCGCCGCCGGGCGCCGGGATCGTTGAAAGCACGCGGCCGCTGTTCGGATCAATTTTTTGGATGCTGTCGTCGGAAAGCTGGAACAGGTAACGGCCGTCAAAAGCCGTTCCGGCATGGGCGGCGACGTCGATCGCGCGGACCTTCTCCCCGGTCTTGGGATCGAGTGCGTTCAGCTTGTCGCCCGACGCAAACCAGACGTGTTGACCGTCGTATGTGATCCCGTTGACCTTTTCGATGCCGGGAAAGGGCCCGTATTCGCCAATGATTTCGGCTGCGGATCGTTTCATGCGCGCATCCTATTCACTCGGCAGCGGACCGGGGAGTAACAAGATTGTCGGGAATCCCGGCACCGGCGGGGTCAGCCAACGCCGCGCGCGGCCGCGACCGAACGACTGCACCTTGCCCGCCGTCGCGAGCTGGTCGAGCGCACGCTGCACGGTGCGGGGGCTCGCGCCAAGCGCAATCGCCAAGGCCGAGCTCGACCACGACTCGCCGTCGGCGAGGAAGGCGAGCACCGCGCCATGCTGCTCTTCGACGGGCGGCGCCAGCACGGCGACGTCGCGGGCGCGGCGCGGCTCAAGCGCAAAGCCTCGCTTCGTAGCAGTCACATCCGCAAGCGTGCGAAGCTCGGCGCGAAGCCGCCCGACTTCGACCCGCAACCGCGCGCGATGCGATTCATCGGCGTGCTTGGCCCGGAAGGCGCGGGCGAGGAGCGCGCTCCTCGGCACGTCTCCAGGCCAAGCTTCACCAAGCGCGCGAGCCAGCGCGAACAAGACCGGGCGCGTCGCCAGCGAGACCACTAGCCTTGCGTCGCGCACGACATGGCGGCACGCGTCCACGACGAGGGTCCCTGAGCGCAGCAGCGCTTCAACCTCCTCAAGCAGGAGGAGACGTTCCTCGCCACGCGCTGTCAGGCGTGCCGCAGGCGTGTTCAACACCTTGGCTGCGCTTTCGACCTCCGCCGTCAGCGCGGGGATGGCCGCCTCGCGCGCGGCATGCTCGGCCCGCGTCAGCGCAGCGCGCGCCGACGTCGTTTGCAGGCGCCGGATCGCCAGTCCCGCGATCACCAGCTCGTGGGCCGCCCGCGACGCCGGTGGCAGCGGCGAAGGATCAAGCGCGGCGAGCATGCGCTCGGCCTCATCGAGGCGGCCGATCAGGAGCAAGCGCCGTGCCTCCAGATTCCGCGCGTGCGCGGCGTTCACCCGGTCGCCGCGCGCCTCGAGGATTGCCCGCGCTGCGTCGAGCGCCTTCGCGGGCCAGCCCAGGTCGCGCGAGACGAGCGCAATCTCAGCCTCGGCGACGACGCAGCGAGCGCGCGCGACCGCTTCTTTCTGACCGAAGGCGCGCGCCGCACTGCGTAACAGAGCTTTGGCGCGAACGAGCTCGCCGAGCTGCGCCATGGCGATGCCGCGAAGCGCGAGAGCAGGCGCGTCGTCGCGCAGTGCAACGCGCTTGAGCGCGCCGAGGGGATCGCCCGTCGCCAGCGCATGCGCCGCAGCCGTGATCAGCGAGTCCATCGGAATCCCGCCACACTTGTAACTCTCGCCGTTCGCTGTCCGGTCCTACTTAGCACAGGACGACAATTCAGTACGTCGCAGCGAGAAGCACTGTCATGGTTGATTGGACGATCCTTTCGCCAACGTTTCTCAGAGCCGTGGTCGAGTGGGCTATAGCCGTCGTGATTGTGCTTGCCGTCGGCCAGGCCACGCGACGAAGGACACCCGGCGCCGCTCAGCAAGGCGATCGGAATCGCGCCACACTTGTAACTCTCGTCGTTTCCTTTTTCGGCGTTAAGCCTATCGCGCGATCAACAATGCGCGAAGGAGAAACCGGCTATGGCCGATATTCTGCATAAAGTCGGAATCAAATCGTCGTCGCTGGATGATGTTTATGGGGCATTGGCCACGGTCGAAGGCCTTTCCGGCTGGTGGACGCGCGACACGCAAGGGCAAAGCAAGATCGGCGGCGTGATCCAATTCCGCTTCGGCACTGGCGGTTTCGACATGCAGGTTCTCGCGCTTGATCCCGCCAAGCGCGTGCTGTGGCGCGTGGTCGACGGGCCCGGAGAATGGGTCGGCTCCAAGATAAGTTTCGATCTCAAACAAAACGACGACTGGACCATCGTGCTCTTCAAACATGAAGGCTGGAAGGAACCGGTCGAGTTCATGCACCATTGCAGCACCAAGTGGGGTGTCTTCCTGTTGAGCTTGAAGTCCTTTCTCGAAACCGGCAAAGGCACCCCGTGGCCAAACGAAATCAAACTCGACAGCTGGGAATGACGGAGAGAGCGATGAAAGGTTTTGTGAAAGCCGAGCTTGGCGCGCCCGAAATAGTCGATCGGAGCACGTTCCAGGCCGAGCTGGACGCATTGCGGGTTCGAGAGAAGGCTCACACCAGGGAAGGCGACGCCATTGCGGCCGCCCGCCGGCGGCTCCCCATGGTCGCGGTGAATGGCGCTACGCCGCTGATTGGCGAACGTGGCGCGGCGACTTTGTTAGATGCGTTTGAGGGACGCCGCATGCTCATCGCCTATTATTTCATGTGGCACGCCGGCCGCCCGGCGCCGGAGCAGTGCGAGGGCTGCACCTTCTATACGTCGCAGGTCCGCGAGCTGTCGTTTATTCAATCTCGCGACGTCACTTACGCCACGTTCTGCCAAGGCCCGTTCGAAGAGAGCGCGGGGCCGGCCTCGCGCAAGAAGGACACGCGACCAGCAGCTGGAGATAATCGCTATGTCGCCGAACTCTTCAGGCGCTTTGTTTTTGCGTTGGTCTTTTCGCTCAGCCGACGTCGCGTCAGGTAGTGGTGGCGCGCCTTCGCTCGATTCCCGCACACCCGCATGTCACACCAGCGCCGCCGCTGATTGCGGCTGAGATCAATGAACAACCAGCCGCAGTCGGCAGCGCCACAACGGCGCAGTTTGCCAAGCTCGGCCGACGTGAGCAGCGCAGCCGCCGAGCGCACGACAGGCGCCAGCACGTGCTCGAGCGCCCCTTCCTCCCCGTCGCGCCATGCATACGCGCGCCGGTTGCGAACGACGCACATGCGGCCGGAGACCGCGGCAAAACGGGCGTTGAGCGCCGCGAGATCCGCCTGGGCGGCAGGCCGCCCATCGACGATCGTCGTAAAGATACGGTCGATCAGTCCGCGCAATTTCAGCGCCTGCCTGTACACGCGCGCCGCACGGCGGGGCTGTCGCGCGGCGGCATCGCGCAGCGCGCGCGTCTGCGCTGCGTCGATGATTCTCGCCTGGCGACCAAAGGCGACGAGGTCATCGTAAACGGCAAGCCGCTCGATCGGCGCGCTCCCGCGCCGCCAGCTCAGCGTATTGGCGAAGTCGAGGCAAAGCGCTCCGCCGGTCAGGTGGAAGTGGAATTCTCTGGCTCTCCTTGGCACGGCGCTCTCCACGGTCTGGCGCGAGCATTGATCGGCCGGCGCCATCGTGATTATATCTAACCTATATGTGGCTACAAACTGGTTATACTATAAATCCGTGCTGGGCGCGTGGAACCGAAACATCGGAGCCATCGTTGAGGAATGGACGGAAGATCGGAAGAAGACATGACAGATGCACCAAAGACCGGGACACGGGAAGAGTGGCTGGCAGCGCGGCTCGATCTGCTCAAGGCGGAGAAGGAGCTGACGCGGTACAGCGATGAGCTAAGTCGGCGGCGGCAGGAGTTGCCCTGGGTTCGAATCGACAAGGAATACCGCTTCGAGACCAGAGAAGGAAAAGCGTCCCTCGCCGATCTCTTCAGGGGACGCTCGCAACTGATCGTCTATCACTTCATGTTCGGGCCCGACTATGCCGCGGGGTGTGCGACCTGTTCGACGATCGCTGACGGGTTCAACGGCTTCGTTGTTCATTTGGCCAACCACGACGTCACGCTTTCGGCGGTGTCGCGGGCGCCTCTCGCGAAGCTCCAGGCGTACGAGCAGCGGATGGGCTGGAGCTTCCCCTGGGCGTCCTCGCTCGACGGCGACTTTAACTTCGACTTCGACGTCTCGTTCACCGAGGAACAGCAGCGCGAGGGGGCCATAGAATACAACTACCGGCGCGAGCCGGCGTTTAAGGAAAGCGGGATCGGCGACTCACTGACGAAGCGCGGCGAGGGACCTGTCGCCGCGAATGCAGTCATGACTGGAACCGACGTGGCGACCTATACGCGTGAGAGGCCGGGCATGAGCGCGTTCGTGCTCGAGGACGGGGTCGTCTACCATACCTATTCCGCCTATTCGCGCGGAGTGGACGGCCTCTGGGGCATGTACCAGTGGCTCGACCGCACCCCCAAGGGACGCAACGAGACGGGGACGGGGATCTGGTGGCGCCGCCACGACGAGTACAGCAGCAAATAAGGGAGGGGCCGCGATGTCGAGCCCTCGGGCAACCGCGACGGCAACCGCGCTAACGGCGACGCTCGGGCTCGCCGCCGCATCTTGGTTCGTCGCGGTCCGGCAGATGAGCGGGATGGACATGGGCGTTGCGACTCCGCTCGGCCCCTTCACGTTCTTTGCTGCCATGTGGGTGCCGATGATGGCGGCAATGATGCTGCCGGGCGCGGTCCCGGCAGCTTTGAAACACGCTGATGCTGGTGCGGGCGCCGTGCTGCTATTCGTCGGGTCGTACCTCGCCGTGTGGGCACTCGTCGGCATTGCGCTGTATGCGTTGTATCGACCGCATGAGACACTGGCCGCCGGCGCGATTACCATCGCCGCAGGAATTTACGAGGCCACCCCGCTTAAGCAATTCTTCCGCCGGCGCTGCCGCGATAACGTCCAGTCCGGATTCGGGTTCGGACTGGACTGCTTGGGCTCGAGCATCGGCCTGATGCTGATGTTGCTGGCACTGGGCGTCATGAACGTCATGTGGATGTTCGTGATCGGCGTCATTATCGTTGCCCAGAAGCTTCTGCCCGCGAGAGCTGTCATCGACGTACCGGTGGCACTGGCAATCGTCGGACTCGGCATCGTGATCCTCATCTCACCCTCCTCGGTTCCCGGACTCGTGCCAGCAATGGCACCGATGGCACCGATGTGAATCCTTTCCCGAGCCAAGCAATCCGATGGATCGCAATAAACGTCCGAGCACCGATGAGTTTCAGCTTCCATGCCGGTTTTACAGATGAGGTTGGCATCGAAGACGCGAAAATATGACCGGGCCGTGTAGCAAGAGGAGAGAACCGTGAAAGAGATCATGAGAGATGAGCTTGCCGCGCCCAAAATAGCCGATCGGGGCATTTTCCAGGCCGAGCTGGACGGATTGCGGGTCCGAGAAAAGGCTCACACAAGAGAAGGTGACGCCATTGCGGCTGCCCGCCGACGGCTCCCCATGGTCGCGGTTGCCGGCGACACACCGCTGATTGGCGAACATGGCGCGATAACACTGTTGGATGCGTTTGAGGGACGCCGGATGCTCATCGGCTACTACTTCATGTGGCGCAACGGCCGCCCGGCGCCGGAGCAGTGCGAAGGGTGCACTTGGGTTACATCGCAGGTCCGCGAGTTGTCCTACATTCATTCTCGCGACGTCACCTACGCCGTGTTGTGCCAAGGCCCATACCAAGAGAGCGTCCGATATCGCGACTTCATGGGCTGGAAGATGCCTTGGTACTCCGCCCAAGACTCGCTCGACACCCTCCTGGTTGGACGCGAGGTGGGCCTGTTTCACCTCGTTTGTTACCTGCGACAAGGATCCGATGTCTTTGAGACCTACTGGACAACGGGGCGCGGCGTCGAGGCGATGGACAACAGCTACGATCTGCTCGACTTGACCGTCTACGGGCGGCAGGAGAAGTGGGAGGACTCACCGGCCGGCTGGCCGCTACGGTCTCAAGGCAAGCAAAACTTCCGTATCGATGGACGTCCCATCGCCCAGTGGTCTCGCCTGAAAGCCGGACATTCTGACGACCTGGGAACCGGCAAGCGCTGAAGCGCGCCTACACCCTCTTCGACCGGAAGTAAGGTTTTATCTCGGGCAAAGTCCGAGATCTCCGGCGCCCCGGAGTGACGAGGCTTACTGCGCCGCCTCGATGCGGTTCTCGGCCGGCAGCTTTGGCGGCTCGGCGATGACCTGCCGCTGCGGCAGTTGCGGCAACAGCGCCGCCGCCTTGGCCTCGATGGCCTGCCAATAGGCGAACGAATTGAAGCGCGTCCCTTCGACGGTGGCGAGAATGACGGCGGCGATGAACGGCAGGCTCTGCACCACCAGCACGGCTGCGAAAATATTGATCTCGTGGACCTGCTTGTAATTGGTCGCGACGAGGGTGAGCGCGCCGGCGAGCAGCAGCACGGCGATCACGGCTTCCCAAAATGCCGAGAAATCCGGCCCCTTGCGGGTCGAGCCGCCCTTGGCGGTGCGCAGGAACGGCACGCTCTCGTTGATGATGCCCATGCCGACGGCCCGTGCCACCGTCCATTGCAGCGCCATGGCGGCGCAGACCGCGCCCAGCATTTGCCCGGCCGATATCCGCACGCGCAGCCGGTAGAGCGTGACGAAATGGATCACCGACACCGTGAAGGTGGCGATGATCGGCAAGGTGAGGATGCGATCGGGCACTGCGATGTTGGCGAAGGCGACGACCGGGACCCAGATGATGTTCAAAAGCGCGACGACCACGCCGATGCTGTCGGAACCGAGCCAGTTGAGCCAGCCGATGCCGTATTCGCGCTTCTGCTCGCGGGTGAGGCCATCGACCCGCGGCAATAGCCGCCGCCAATGCTTGCGCAGCAGCTGGAAGCCGCCATAGGCCCAGCGCTGGCGCTGGCGCTTATAGGCGTCGAAGGTGTCGGGCAGGAGCCCATGACCGTAGCGATGGTTGGTGTAGTGGGCGATATAGCCGTGCTCGAGAAGCGCAAGGCCGAGATCGGTGTCCTCGACGATGGTGTCGGTGGCCCAATTGCCGGCGGCCGCCAGCGCCGTGCGCCGAATGAGGCACATGGTGCCATGCATGACGATGGCGTTGACCTCGTTACGTTGCACCATGCCGATGTCGAAGAAGCCGGAATATTCGGCGTTCATGGCGCAGTGCATGACGGAGCGGTCGCCGTCGCGGTGATCCTGCGGCGCCTGGACGAAGCCTACCCTGGGGTCGGCGAATAGCGGCACCAGATCCTTGAGCCAGTTCGGCTCGACCACGTAATCGGCGTCGATGCTGCCGATGATTTCCGCGTCCGGCGCGGTGTTGTCGAGCGCCACGCGCAACGCGCCGGCCTTGTAGCCGTCAAGCTTGTCGACGCGGATGAATTTGAAGCGTTCGCCGAGCGCGCGGCAATGCGCTTCGATCGGCTCCCAGAACGCCGGATCGGGCGTGTTGTTGATCACCACCACGCATTCGAAATTGGGATAGTTTATGCGCGAGACGGCATCGAGCGTCTGCACCAGCATGTCCGGCGCCTCGCGACAGGCCGGGACGTGGATGGATACCTTTGGGGTGGGAGCTTCTTCTTGCGCCGGCACCAGCGGTGGCGCGCTGGCAAGCCGCCGCGGGCCGCGGCCGAAGGCGATTGCCGCGATCTCCTCCACGCGCGCCAGCGCGATGGCGACCAGCGGGATGAGCAGGAGAATGCCGAGGCTGAGCGCAAAAGCGGCGCCCGGCACGAAATAATGGCCCTTCCAGAAGGCGACGATGGCGGCAAACCAGGCGCCGACCACGTTGGCGGCTGCCGCCAGCAGCAAAACCTGCACGGCGGTGGCCCCGCTCATGGCCAGGATCGGCAACGACAGCAACACGCCGAGGAGGACGGCGAGGCCGGCGCGCTTGATGTAGTCGGGATCGGTGATCACCCCGGCCCAGGAGAATTTCGCCTCCCGCGCCGCGTCGAACAGTCCCCAATAGGGGCCGACGCCGCCTTCAAAGGTCTTCCATGGCTGATCGATGGCTTCGACGATGTTGTAGTCGATGCCATAGGCGTCGGCGCGATGGACGAAATCGCGGATCACGGCGGCCTGTTCCATGCGGCCGGGATTGGCGTCGTGGAAATTGTAGCCCGCGCTCGGCCAGCCGAACTCGGCGATGACGATGCGCTTGCCCGGGTGCATCTGGCGCAGCTTGTCGTAGAACTCGATGGTATGATCGACCGCGTGGGTGTAATCAAAGCCTTCCCAGTAGGGCAGGATGTGCGCGGCGATGAAGTCGACCGCCGAGGCGAGCTCCGGATGGTCGATCCAGACCGTCCAGATTTCGCCAGTGGTTACAGGGACCGGGCTCTGCCTTTTCACCTTTTGGATGAGCTGCATCAAATCGTCGACGGTCATCTCGGCGCGCAGCGTGGTTTCGTTGCCGACGACGATGGCGTTGACGTTGCTGTTGTGGCGGGCGAGATCCAGCGCCGAGCGGATTTCCCGCTCGTTACGCTCCTTGTCCTTGTCGATCCAGGCGCCGACCGTGACCTTCAGGCCGAATTCGGCGGCGATCGGCGGCACCAGCTCGGCGCCGCCGGTCGACGAATAGGTGCGGATGGCGCGCGTATAGGGCGCGATCGCCTTGAGGTCGGCACGGATTTGTTCGGCGGTGGGGCGTTGACCGGTGTCGGGGTGCGAAGAATCCGCGAACGGGGCGTAGGAAACGCTCGCCAGCTGACCGGTGAAATCCGGCGCAGTTTCTTTGGTTCTCAGCAGTGCCCACAGCCCTGCATGCACGCACGCTACCAGCGCGAGTACAGCGACGACGGTGCGCATCGACTTTCAACCACGCGGGGCGAAGGGTACACGGGCCCGAACCTGTCCCCAAGGTTCGACGTTGATCGGAAGGCGATGAGGCTACCTTGCGAGCGGCAAACAAACAAGTAGCGCTGGCGCATGGCAAATTCAAGACAACGCGTCGTGATGCAACGCTGCGTTTGGGCGCGCGGCAGAACGCTGCAGGCGGCGGAACTTTCTAGCGGTTGGTGGTCGGGCTCGGCACGGCGGCGGCGGGCGCCGGGGTGACCTGCAGGTTTGGATTGATCCAGCAGGAATTCACCCGGCCGTTGAGGCTGTCGGCGGCCTTCGGATCGATATTGTTGGAATGCAGCAGGAGGCAGCGGAAGGTCGCCTGGATATGGCCGCTCGGGCAGCCGAAGCGGTCGTAAAGATCGAGATGGCGGAAGGCGGTATCGAGATCGTCACGCCACAACAGGCTGACCACCCGGCGCCCGAGCCAGACGCATTCGGGATTTCCGGCCGGCCCGCCCAAAGCCTTCTGCGCCTCGGCAAATTCGTCGACCTTTTGCGGCTCCTTGGTCGGCTCCTGGCCGTTTGCCGGGGCCTGATCGGCGGGCTTGGCCTCGGTGCTCTGGGCCAGCGCCGGAGCCGCCAGCGATGCCGCCGAGGCGGCGGCGAGCCCGAGCGCAAGACAGACACCGAACGCAACGCTAAACACACGATGGCACATGGGTTTGACTGGGGTCTCTAATCTGTTTGCGCAGTTGAAGAGGACGTTTCCGGCTATGGCGCCAAGCTGCCTTTTTCGCATTTTGATTTCGGCCACCGCCAACCCCGACAACAGCCTAACTGCGCCCGTTTGTCCAGCGCGCAAGGCAGCGCAACAAGGTTGACCTTGGCAGGATGAGTTCCCGCGGTTAATGCGACAAGGATGTCGCGCATCCTGGCCAGCCAACCACTTACGTTTTTTGCCGTAACCGCGTTCGCGGTCGCTTTTGCCTGGTGGTGGCTGGGCAGGCCGGTGGCGCTGCCGCCGTCCCCGCTCGCGGCCAACGAAAAGCTCTACTGCGTCTCCTATGCGCCGTTCCGCGACGGCCAGGATCCGCTCATCGAAACCACCCAGATTCCGCCGCAACAGATCGACGAGGATCTCAAATTCCTGGCGCGCTACACCGATTGCATCCGCACCTATTCGGTCGAGAACGGCCTCGATAAGGTCCCCGAAATCGCCCAGCGCTATGGGCTCAAAGTCATGCAGGGGATTTGGCTGTCCAACAGGGCCGCGCGCAACCGGGCGCAAATGGTCGTCACTGTGGCGCTCGCCAAAAAATACCCGGACGTCATCCGCTCCGTGATCGTCGGCAACGAAGTGCTGTTGCGCGGCGAAATGTCAGCCCCTGATCTCGGCGCCATCATCCGCGAGGTCAAGGCGCAGATCACCCAGCCGGTCACCTATGCCGATGTCTGGGAGTTTTGGCTGCGCTATGGCGACCTGCAGAACGCGGTCGATTTCGTCACCATCCATATTCTGCCCTATTGGGAGGATTTTCCGCTGCCGGCGTCGCGCGCCGCGGCCCACGTCGATGCCATCCGCAAAAAGGTCGCGGCGGCCATTCCGAACAAGGAGATCGTCATCGGCGAGTTCGGCTGGCCGAGCCAGGGCCGCATGCGCGAGGGCGCGCTGCCGTCGCCGTCGAACCAGGCCCGCGCCATCGAAGAAACCCTCACGCTGGGCAAGCGCGAGAATTTCCGGGTCAACATCATCGAGGCCTTCGACCAGCCCTGGAAGCGCGCGCTCGAAGGCTCGACCGGGCGCTATTGGGGCATTTTCGACCGTTCGACCCAGGGGCCGAAATTCAATCTCGGCGGCGCGGTGTCCAATCACCCGCATTGGCTCCTGGGCGCGCTGTTCGGCGTCCTGCTCGCCGCATTGACGTTCGGCTTAGCGGCGACCGCCGGCGGGCGAAAAAATCCCACGCCGCATATTTGGCCCAAGATCGGGGCAATCGCCTTCCTGCCCGCGGTGATGTTCGGCCTCGCCGTCGAGGCCATTCCGATCCAGAGCTATACTTTAGGCGGCTGGCTGCGCTCGCTGAGCTTCGTCCTGGTTGCCGCGGCGGCGCCCATCGTTTGCGCCAATGCCTTGGCGGTCGGGCGGACGCTGCCGACGTTTGCCGCCGTTCTCGGCCGCTCCGGCGAGCGCCGCGGCGGCCTGCATTGGGCGCTCGGCGGCGTCTTCATCGTGCTCGTGCTGTTGGCGCTGCAGGCGGCGCTCGGGCTGGTGTTCGATCCACGCTACCGCGATTTTCCGTTCGCGCCGCTCACCGCCGCCGTGGTGCCGTTCCTGGTGCTGATGATCGCCGTACCGCGTCCGCGGGGAGCGCGCGCGGTCGCCGAGACGGTGGCTGGCTTAGCGCTGATCGCCTGCGCCGGCTACATCGCGATCAACGAAAGCTTTGCCAATTGGCAATCGGTCTGGTTCTGCGCGGCAATCGCCGGCCTCGGCGTCATTCTGCTGCGGGCGCGGGACGTGCCAGACTCAAAATGAGAAGGCCCGCGGCGAGCGCGGCGAGATCGGCGTTGTGCAGCACAATGCCGAAGGCTGAAGCGGCCAGCGTCAGCGTCACCAGCACGATCGAAGGCCGGAACAGGTTGAGCGCGGCGGCGCCGAGCGCCACCCAGCCGAAGACATTGTGATTGAACAGAACGATGGTCAGCCGGAACGTATCGCACAGCCAGGTCCGCATGCCGCCCTGGCAGGCGAGCGACACGGTGTTGTTCTCGATCGCCATGTAACGCAGATAAAGCGCTTCGCCGATGGCCAGAAAGCCTATGACCAGAAGCCAATTGATCTGGCGGGCGGTGGGCAGGAACAGCGGGCGTCGCATCGACTATCGGCCAAAAGTGATCGAACACGTCCATCGTCTCGCAGGCAAGATTGCGATATCACGTGCCGTCGCCGCGGTGAACCGGTGTCGGGCCAAAGACAATGCCGGCGCGGCCGCCCGCATTGTGACGATCGCGCCGTCCGATTATGAATGGCCGACCGTAAAGGAGGCTCCGGCATGAGCAAGCGGCCCGGCAAGGCCCGATCGTCGGCGGCGGACGAGACCAAACCGCAGCGAAAAGACGAAAACTGGGACGACCGGCTGCGCCGCGTCGGCGACGCCAATTATGTCGCGGTCGATTGGAGCCCGCACGACAAGCCGAACTGGCCGCTGCCGACCGATTAGGCCGGAGGCTTTTCTTTAGGCCGGCTCTTTAAGTCCAGCCTCAAATGCCGGCCGGCCAAGATCGTCGGCTGACAAGGTCAGCCGAAAACGCCCACGACCGAAAGCCAAAACCGCCCACGTCCTTCGCTCATTTGGCCAAACGGGAACCAAAGCGGCACCTTGCCGGTTCACGGCGCAGGGCGCTACAACTGATGCGGGTCCCTTGGTCGAAACGCTGACGCGGAGGCTCTACCATGACGCAGACGAGGCGAAGTTCCAGACGGAAGCGTAGCAAGACAGCCTTGGCATGGGGCGCAGCCGGGGTTTCTCTGGCGATGACGGGCGCCGCATCGGCAGCCATACCGACAACGGATGTACCGTCGCAGGACAACGCCCGGCGATTTATTCTGGCCGAGGAGGAAATCTCCGATGTCAGCCTGGCAACCTTTCAAGTCTTCGACCGGGAAAATCCCCCGCTTAGCGAGGGCATAAAAGTTGCCCGTGGTGGCGGCGGCTGCGGCTGCGGTCATGGCGGCGGCGGAGGCGGGTGTGCTCGTGGTGGCGGCGGCGGCGCCGGCTTTGCTGGCCGTTGCGCTGGCGCCGGAGTTGGCGGTTGCGCGGGTGCTGGCCGTTGCGCTGTCGGTGGCTGTGCCGCTGGCGGCCGTTGTGCTGCCGGTCGCTGTGCCGTTGGCGGCCGCTGCGCCTGTCGAGGCGGCTGCGCCTGCGCTGGAGTATTCATAGGAGGCGCTTGCCTCGGATGCGCCGGCTGCACCGGAACCTGCTTGCAATGGGACCCGAGCCTGGGCCAGTGGGTCTACATCTGCTACTAGAGCATGATCCGGAAAAGTGGATACCGGTTTTCCGAAAAGATCATGCTCCAACGAAAAAACTAGACCATGATCCGATTCAATTTGATCGGATCATGATCTAGGTTGAAGCAGCGACGCTTTCAGTCCAGCGCCAAATGCCGGCCGGCAAAGATCGTCGGCTGGCAGGTCAGCCGGAAGCGCTCGAGCGCCGTGCAAAGTCTTGCCGCGGCGTCGGCGCTGGCGAGCGGTCCGACCACCAGCCGCAATTCGGGGCGATTGGACGGCGGCAACTCGCTGAGCGAAATCGTCGGCGCCAGCCCCTCGAACAATTGCGGATGCGCCGAGCGGATGCCGGCCCAGCGCGCGCGCAGCGCCTGGATCGAGACCGCGGAACCGATATCGACGCCGTATTCCATCGGCAGCGACATGGCCGGTGCGACCACGGCGGCGATCGCCGCAGGCGTCGCCGGCACCGGCGGTCCGTTGTCGGGCCAAGGCGGCGCGGCTGTTGCTTTGGCCTGCCGCGCGATCGAGCCGGTGACATCGTCGACGCTGTGCTCGACCACGGCGAGCCGCGATTTCAGCTCGTCGTTGTCGGCGCTGAGATCGCGCACCGCTTCCGCAAGCTTCTTCGTCTCGGCGGCCTGGGTATCAATTGCGCGCACGACCGCCGGCGGCGGCGTTTGCACCGGTTGCACGATGGCGACGGTGCCGCCGCCGAGCGTCGAAGCGGCTACCGCCGCGCGCTGCGAGCCGACAACGCCGCGGCTCGACAGCACGGCGATCAACAGCGCCGCGGCCGCGGTCGAGCCCCAGACAACCAGACGCCACAGGCCGAGCATGGTCACCGGAACCGCAGCCGCCGGCCGCTTGAGGTCCGCCTTCGCCAACCGCACTTCGTCTGCCATTCCTGCCGCTCCGCGGTGCCGTCAGGCGAATCAGTGCTAAAAATCTAGCAGATTCCGGCAATCGGTTGATCGGTTACGCGGCGTTCCGGCGGCACAGACCGGCCATCGAACGCGCGGCTTTCGATTGGGTGGCGGCTCGGATAAGACAGCGCCGCGGAGGTAGCGATGACGGCTCGGACCTGCCTTGCGATCGTGCTCGCCGCCGGCGAGGGCACGCGCATGCGTTCGGCGCGGCCAAAAGTTTTGCATACGGTTGCCGGACAATCGTTGCTGGCGCATGTGCTGACCGCGGTCGGCGCGGCGGGCACCACGGCAACCGCCGTCGTGGTTGGTCCCGGCCAGGACGAGGTCGCCGCCGAAGCAAAGCGCGTGCTGCCCGGCGCCGAGACGTTCGTGCAGCGCGAGCGGCGCGGCACGGCGCATGCGGTACTGGCGGCGAAGGCCGCGATCGCAAAGCAGCCGGACGACATTTTGGTCGTCTACGGCGACACGCCGTTGATCCGACCGGACACGCTCATGCGTTTACGCGCTCCGCTCGCCGCAGGCGCAGCCGTTGCGGTGCTGGCATTTCGGGCGTCCGATCCGACCGGCTATGGCCGGCTGATCACGTCGGGCGACGAGCTCATTGCCATCCGCGAGGAAGCCGATGCGAGTCCTCGTGAGCGGGCAATCGATCTGTGCAACGGCGGCATCATGGCGCTGGCCGGCAAAAACGCGCTCGCCATCCTCGAACGGATCGGCGACCACAATCGCAAACACGAATTCTATCTCACCGATGCGGTCGAGATCGCGCGCGGCATGACGCTGCGGGCGGTTGCGGTCGAAGCCGAGGAGGACGACGTGCGCGGCATCAACACAAAAACCCAGCTCGCCGAAGCCGAAGCGATCGCGCAAGCGCGCCTGCGCAACGCAGCGCTCGACGCCGGCGTGACGCTGGTGGCGCCGGAGACGGTGTTTCTGTCTTCCGACACCAAATTCGGCAAGGACGTCGTGGTCGAGCCCTATGTGGTGTTCGGCGAAAAGGTGAAAGTCGAGGACGGCGCCGTCATCCATTCGTTCTCCCATCTCGCCGGCGCCCATGTCGGCAAGGGCGTCTCGGTCGGGCCGTTCGCGCGGTTGCGGCCCGGGACAAAACTCGGCGACGGCGCGCGCATCGGCAATTTCGTCGAGGTCAAGGAGGCGGTGATCGAGGCCGGCGCCAAGGCCAATCATTTGAGCTATATCGGCGACGCCTTTGTCGGCGCCGACGCCAATATCGGCGCCGGCACCATCACCTGCAATTACGACGGCAGCTCAAAGCACCGCACCGAGATCGGCAAGGACGCGTTCATCGGCTCGAACTCGGCGCTGGTGGCACCGGTCAAGATCGGGGAGGGCGCCTATGTGGGCTCGGGCTCGGTGATCACCGAGGACGTGCCGGCGCAGGCACTGGCGCTCGGCCGCGGCCGCCAAGTGGTTAAGGAAGGCTGGGCGGGGCGGCTGCGGGCGCTCAAATCCTTGAGCAAAAAGAAGGCCCATTCAGCCGATTGACCGAAGTCCTTTGCGAACTGCTCCTTGCCGTTTGAACGGCACGGATTAATTAAGCTTGCGGCGAACAAATTTGTCACGAAACGACACGTTATTTGATTTTCATCGGTAAAATGGCTGCGCTTTAACGGTTAACGCGCGAGGGGATAGTTCTACCGGCATGTGCGGTATTATCGGAATCATCGGCCAGGAGGCAGCTGCGCCGCAGCTGATCGATGCGCTCAAGCGCCTCGAATACCGCGGCTATGATTCCGCGGGCGTTGCCACGCTGGAAGCCGGCGTGCTGACGCGGCGGCGCGCCCAGGGCAAGCTCAAGAATCTGGAAGCGCGGCTCTTAAGTGAGCCGCTCTTGGGAACCATCGGCATCGGCCACACCCGCTGGGCGACCCACGGCCGGCCGACCGAGAACAATGCCCATCCGCACGCCACCGAAAAGCTTGCGGTCGTGCACAACGGCATCATCGAGAATTTCGTCGAGCTGCGCCGCGAGCTGCAAGCCAAGGGCGCCAAATTCGTCACCGAGACCGACACCGAAGTGGTCGCGCACCTGGTCAGCCAGGAGATGGAGCGCGGGGCGTCTCCGGTCGAAGCGGTCAAGGCGGCGCTGCCGCGGCTGCGCGGCGCCTTTGCGCTGGCGTTTCTGTTCGCCGGCGAGGACGATCTTCTGATCGGCGCGCGCAAGGGCTCGCCGCTCGCCATCGGCTACGGCGAGGGCGCGATGTTCGTCGGCTCCGATGCCATTGCGCTGGCGCCGTTCACCGACACCGTGAGCTATCTCGAGGACGGCGACTGGGTGGTCATCACCCGCAACAGCGCGCAGGTCCACGACGCCCAAGGCGCAGTAGTGCAGCGCGCGATGCTGAAATCGCAAGCCGCCGTGATGCATATCGACAAGGGCAACCATCGCCATTTCATGGCCAAGGAGATCTTCGAGCAGCCCGAAGTCGTCGGCCATACGCTCGCCAACTACATCGACATGGCGGCCGAGCGGGTGGCGCTGCCGATGCCGCTGCCGTTCGATTTTCAAAAGTTGAACCGTATCTCGATCGCCGCCTGCGGCACCGCCTATTACGCCAGCATGGTCGCCAAATACTGGTTCGAGCGCTTTGCGCACCTGCCGGTCGAGGTCGATATCGCCTCCGAATTCCGCTATCGCTCGGCGCCGCTCGGGCCCGACGGCTTGGCGATCGTGGTGTCGCAATCGGGCGAAACCGCCGATACGCTCGCTTCGCTGCGCTATGCGCGCGAGCACGCGCAGCATGTTCTCGCCGTCGTCAACGTGCCGACCTCGACCATCGCGCGCGAGAGCGACGTGGTGATGCCGACCTTGGCCGGGCCGGAGATCGGCGTCGCTTCGACAAAAGCCTTCACCTGCCAATTGGCGGCGCTGGCGACCTTGGCCATTGCCGCCGGCCGCGCCCGCGGCGTGCTGTCGGAGAGCGACGAGAAGAAGCTCGTCCATGCG
Source organism: uncultured Alphaproteobacteria bacterium (assembly GCA_963756245.1). Classification (GTDB taxonomy): domain Bacteria; phylum Pseudomonadota; class Alphaproteobacteria; order Rhizobiales; family Xanthobacteraceae; genus BOG-931. The sequence goes on along the minus strand of CAVWOI010000021.1, from coordinate 53,739 downwards.
CTGATCGAAGTGCCGCGGCATCTTGCCGAAGCGCTGGCGCTCGAGCCGCAGATCGAACAGCTCGCCCGCGATCTCGCCAAATGCCGCGACGTGCTCTATCTCGGCCGCGGCACCAGCTTCCCGATCGCGCTCGAAGGCGCGCTGAAGCTCAAGGAAATCTCCTACATCCATGCCGAAGGCTATGCCGCCGGCGAGCTCAAGCACGGCCCGATCGCGCTGATCGACGAGACCATGCCGGTGATCGTGATCGCGCCCTACGACCACATTTTCGAAAAGACCCTCTCCAACATGGAGGAAGTCGCCGCGCGCGGCGGCCGGCTGATCCTGTTGACCGACGCGCAAGGCGCGCGCGCCGCCAACTCGAAACCGTGGGTGACGCTCACCTTGCCGACCATGCCGGCCACCGTGACGCCGCTGGTTTATGCCGTGCCGGTGCAGCTCATCGCCTATCACACCGCCGTCATCATGGGCACCGACGTCGATCAGCCGCGCAACCTTGCCAAATCGGTGACGGTGGAATAGAGCCGCGCCGCAATGGCTGCGGCGCCGCACCAGGCCGGCGAAGCTCGTATATGGTTTCAACATCGATGCCCCAAAGGCGCGATTGGATCGCATGACCAACAATAACGAACAAAACTTGCCGCAAAGCGCGGCGAAACCTGCGCCCGGCGCCGTGAGCCGCATCCGCAATTACTTTCTGACCGGGCTGATCGTCGCCGGCCCGGTGGCCGTCACCCTGTGGCTGATCTGGTGGTTCGTCACCTGGGTCGACAATCTGGTGCGGCCGTTCATCCCGGTGACGTACCGGCCGGAAACCTATCTGCCGGTGCACATTCCGGGGCTCGGCCTGATCATCGCCTTTGTGGCGCTGACCTTGCTCGGCTTCCTCACCGCCAACCTGGTCGGCCGCAAGCTGGTCGACATCGGCGAAAGCTTTTTGAGCCGCATGCCGATCGTGCGGCCGATCTACCGCACCGCCAAGCAGATCTTTCAGACGCTGTTCTCCAGCTCCGGATCGAGCTTTCGCCGCGTCGGCCTAGTCGAATTCCCGTCGCCCGGCATGTGGTCGCTGGTTTTCCTCACCCAATCGCCGAGCGCGGAGATTTCCGCGCGGCTGCCGGCGACCGAGCACGTCTCCGCCTTCATGCCGTGCACGCCGAACCCGACCACCGGCTTCTTCTTCTACGTGCCGCGGCGCGATGTGATCGATCTCGACATTACGGTTGAAGCGGCGATGCAGCTTCTGATGTCGGCGGGCATCATCCAGCCGGGCGGCGACGACGAGCAGAAGCGTCTGGCTGCGCTTGCGCAAACCGCGCGCGCCGCGCAAGCCGCGCGTGAGCCTGTGACCGCGAAATAAGCCGGCGCGCCTTTTCCGAAATCTGCTATGATCCCCCGGCCAAGCAACGCCCGGGGGCTGTCATGAATTTCGGTCAAGCGATCAAGTCCGGTTTTTCGCACTACGTCACATTCTCGGGCCGGGCAGTCCGGTCGGAATACTGGTTTTGGGTTTTGTTCGCGGTGATCGGCATCGCGGCGATGACGGTGCTCGATAGCGTGATCTTCGGCTTCCACCCTGGAGCGACGCCGTTCAAAAGCCTTTTCGAGGTGGCCACATTTCTGCCGAGCCTTGCGGTCGCGGCACGCCGGCTGCACGACACCGATCGCACCGCCTGGTGGCTTTTGCTGCTCATGACGGTGATCGGCGCGATCGTGCTGCTGATCTGGTACTGCGAGAAAGGCACTCCGGGCCCGAACCGTTTCGGCCCCGAGCCGCTACCGTCGCACTAACTCACCCCGCGCCCAACAGCCTGATCGCTTCGTCGCGGGCGAACAGATAGAGCAGGACGCGCAGCGCTTCGCCGCGCGGCGATTTGAGCTGCGGATCGCGCGACAGCATCAGCGCGGCATCGTCGCGCGCCGCCGGCAACAGCTTGCCGTGAAACTCGATGCGGGCGATGTGGAAGCCGGGCATGCCGCTTTGCCGGGTGCCGAGCACGTCGCCTTCGCCGCGCAAGCGCAAATCCTCTTCGGCGATGCGGAAGCCGTCGTCGGTCTCGCGCAAAATGGCAAGCCGCGCCTTCGCCGTCGGCCCGAGCGGCGCCTTGTAGAGCAACAGACAGGTCGAGCGTTCGGCGCCGCGGCCGATGCGGCCGCGCAATTGATGCAGTTGCGCGAGGCCAAACCGCTCGGCGTGCTCGATCACCATGACGCTGGCTTCGGGCACGTCGACGCCGACTTCGATCACCGTGGTCGCCACCAGAAGCCGCGTCTCGCCCGCGGCAAACCGCTCCATGGCGCGGTCCTTGTCGGCGCCGCGCATGCGGCCGTGAACCAGATCGACCGCCGCGCCGAAGCGCTTTTTCAATGCCGCATAGCGCTCCTCGGCGGCGGCGAGATCGATGCTTTCGGACTCTTCGACCAACGGGCAAACCCAGTAGGCGCGGCGGCCCTCGTCGAGCGCGCGGGCGACGGCGTCCTCGACTTCGGCAAGCCGCGACAGCGGGATCGTGCGGGTATCGATCTTCTGCCGGCCGGCGGGCTTTTCGCGCAATTCGGAGACATCCATGTCGCCGAAAAAAGTCAGCACCAGCGTGCGCGGGATGGGCGTCGCCGTGAGCACCAAGAGATCGACCGCTTCGCCCTTGCGCGCCAGCGCCAGCCGCTGATGCACGCCGAAGCGATGCTGCTCGTCGACGATGGCGAGAGCGAGGTCGCGGAACGCCACGTCGTCTTGAAACAGCGCGTGGGTGCCGAGGATCAGATCGATGTCGCCCGAGGCAAGCGCGGAAAGAATTTCGGGGCGTTCGCGGTTGCGCTCGCGGCCAGTGAGGATGGCGACGCGGATGCCGGCCTTGGCAGCCAATGGAACAATCGTGGCAAAATGCTGCCGCGCCAAAATTTCCGTCGGCGCCATCAGCGCGGCCTGGCGGCCGGCCTCGATCACGGTGGCGGCGGCAAGCAGCGCGACCACGGTTTTGCCCGAGCCGACGTCGCCGTGCAGGAGCCGCAGCATGCGATGCGGCTGCGCCAGGTCGGCGACGATATCGCTGACCGCGCGCTGCTGCGACGGCGTCAGCGAGTAGGGCAGCGCCGCGATGACGCGTTGGCGCAAGCGGCCCTCGGCGGCGCTGCCGTGGCCGGGGCGCTGCCGCATATGCGCGCGCAACAAAGCGAGCGCGAGTTGGCCGGCAAGCAATTCGTCATAAGCCAGCCGCGACCACGCCGCGCTTGCCGGATCGAGGGCCTCCGGCTCCTCGGGGCGATGGATTGCGCGCAACGCCCCGGCAAAATCCGGATAGCGGTTGCGCGCGAGCCACGCCGCGTCCTGCCATTCCGGCAATTGGGGGATGCGTTCGAGCGCGGAATTGACCGTCTTGCGCACCTGGTTCGGGTGCAGCCCTTCGGTCAGCGGATAGACCGGGTCGATCAGCGGCAGCTTGGCAAAATTCTCGGCATCGACCACCCGGTCGGGATGCACCATCTGCAAATGGCCGTCGTAGAACGTCGCGGTGCCCGAGACGTAGCGCAGCTCGCCCTTGGGCAGGAGCTTTTGCAGATAGTCTTCGCGCGCCTTGAAATAGGTGAGGGTCAGCGTGTTGGTGTCGTCGAAAGTGTCGATGTTGTAGGGCGCGCGCGGCCGGTGCGGCGGCGGCGGCCGGTGGCGCTCGACGGTGACGGCGACGGTGACGATGGTGTCCGGCCGCACCTCGCTCAGCTTCGGCTGGTTGCGCCGGTCGACGAACCCGGTCGGCAGGTGAAAGAGCAGATCGATGACCCGCGGCGGCTCGCCCTCGCGCGACAACAGGCGCGCAAACAGCTTCTCCAGCTTCGGCCCGACGCCGGGCAGGGCGGAGAGGGCTGCGAAAAGGGGGTTGAGGATCGGAGGCCGCATCGCGCGCGTATTCTACACCTACGCTGTCATCATCCGCGAAGGCGGATGATCCAGTAATCGCGGACGCTGCGGACCAAAGCTCACATGCAACGATTACTGGGTGGCCCGCCTTCGCGGGCCATGACAATGCAGAGATCGTTCTCTATATACCCCTCGCCCGGCCGCGTCCGGGCTTTCGGCGTTTTTTCGGAGCCACCATGACGGAACGATCGAGCGAAGGCCTTGATGAGCGGCGCAAGAAGCTTCTGTTCCGCGCCTGGCGCCGCGGCGTGCGGGAGACCGATCTGATCGTCGGCCGCTTCGCCGATGCCCATATCGAAAAACTCGATGAATCTTCGCTCGATGATTTCGAACGGCTGATCGAAGTGCCCAATTCCGACCTCTATGCCTGGGTCAGCGGCGAGAGCGACATCCCGGCGAATTTTGACACCGCCGTGCTCCGCCAACTCAAAACCTTTCACGCCCGCGTAAAGGAGGAGCGGTGACGGCGCCAACGAAAATTTCGGCCCAGTCGCCGGCAGCGCGCCTAAAACCCGGCCGGCCGCTGACGCTTGCCGGCATTGCCGACGGCGCCGAAGGCTTGGTCATCGCCGACCTGGCCCGCGCCATTGCGGCGGGCGCTTCGCCGCCGGCCATCAGCGCGGCGGTGATTTGTCGCGACGGGCCGCGCATGGCCATGCTGTCGCGGGCGCTCGGCTTCTTCGCCCCCGACATCGAGGTTTTGGAATTCCCGGCCTGGGATTGCCTGCCTTACGACCGGGTGTCGCCGCACGCCGCGATCGTGGCCCAGCGCATGACCGCGCTCGCGCGGCTCGCCAGCGTCAAAGGCCGCGAACGCCCCGCCGTGCTGCTCACCACGGTGAACGCGATCCTGCAGCGGGTGCCGGCGCGCGCGATCGTCGGCAAGCAATCGCTGTCGGCGGCGCCGGGCAACGTGCTGCCGATGAGCGGCATCACGCATTGGCTTGAATTGAACGGCTTCAACCGTGCCTCGACGGTGCGCGAGCCCGGCGACTACGCGGTGCGCGGCGGCATCATCGACCTGTTCGCGCCCGGCATGGACGCCCCGGTGCGGCTCGACTTTTTCGGCGACAGCTTGGAATCGATCCGCAGCTTTGATCCCGAATCCCAGCGCACCAACGCCGATCTGCGCGCGCTCGATCTCGTCCCCATGGCCGAGTTCCAGCTCACCTCGGACACCATCCGGCTGTTCCGCACCGGCTACGTCGCCGCCTTCGGCGCCGCAGCGCCCGACGACGTGCTCTACGAAGCGGTCAGTGAAGGCCGCCGCCACGCCGGCATGGAACATTGGCTGCCGCTGTTCCACCAGCGCTTGGAAACGCTGTTCGACTATCTCGGTAACGAGGCGCCTCTTTCTTCTCCCTCTCCCCAGAGGGGAGAGGCACAGGCGGCCTCCGGCCGCCGTTCTTTAAGTGAAGAACGCCGACGCGAAGCGTCGGCTATGGTGAGGGGGCTCGGGCCTATCGGAGATTCTCCCGGCGATTCCGAACCCCCTCACCCCAACCCTCTCCCCTCTGGGGAGAGGGGGCGCGCCGCGACGCCGATACTTCTGGAGCCGCTAGCCGAGGAAGCCGCCCACGAGCGCCTCGCCCAAATCGCCGACTATTACCAGGCGCGCAAAGACGCGCTTGATCAGACCGGGGCAGGGGCGCCCTACAAGCCGCTGCCGCCGGACCGGCTCTATCTCGCCGAAAGCGAATGGCGCGAGCGCCTGGACAACGTCGCGTTGGCACGGCTGACGCCGTTCTCAGCGCCCGACGGCACCGCTGACATGATCGAGATCGCTGCGCGCGCCGGCCACAATTTCTCCGCCGAGCGCAGCGAGCCCAACACGAACGTGTTCGAGGCGGTGACCAAACACGTGCACGCGCTGCAAGCGTCCGGCAAGCGCGCCATGATCGCGTTGTGGAGCGACGGCTCGCGCGAGCGCATGTCCCACGTGCTGGCCGAGCACGGCTTGGTCAATCTCACCCCGGTCGCGTCGTGGCAGCAGGCGCTGGCGCTGCCGCGCCACGAGGTCGCGCTCGCCGTGCTCGGCATCGAATCCGGCTTCGAGACCGCGGACGTGGCGCTGATCAGCGAGCAGGATATTTTGGGCGAGCGGCTGGTGCGCGCCCGCCGGCAATCCAAGCGCGCGGAAAATTTCATCGCCGAGGTGACGAGTCTGGCCGCCGGCGATCTCGTCGTCCACGTCGACCACGGCATCGGTCGCTTCCATGGCTTGCGCGCCATCGAGGCCGCCGGCGCGCCGCACGATTGTTTGGAAATCCATTATGCCGGCAGCGACAAGCTGTTCCTGCCGGTCGAGAACATCGAGCTGTTGTCGCGCTTCGGCTCCGAAGGCCACAATGTCGAGCTCGACCGCCTCGGCAGCGGCGCCTGGCAGGCGCGCAAATCGCGGATGAAGAACCGCATCCGCGAAATCGCCAGCGCCCTGATCAAAATCGCGGCCGAGCGGCAATTGAACGAAGCGCCCCGCCTCACCGTCGCGCCTGGCCTCTACGACGAGTTCAGCTCAGGCTTTCCCTACGAGGAGACCGACGACCAGCTCGCGGCGATCTCCGCCGTGCTCAACGATCTCAATTCCGGCCGGCCGATGGACCGGCTCATTTGCGGCGACGTCGGCTTCGGCAAGACCGAGGTGGCGCTGCGCGCCGCCTTCATCGCCGCCATGAACGGCAAGCAGGTCGCTGTCGTGGTGCCGACGACGCTGCTCGCGCGCCAGCACACCAAGACGTTCACCGAGCGCCTGCGCGGGCACCCCATCAACATCGCGCAGGCCTCGCGCCTCGTCGCGGCGAAGGAACTGGCGAGCGTGAAGAAGGGCATCGCCGAGGGCGCCATCGACATCGTCATCGGCACCCACGCGCTGCTCGGCAAATCGATCAAGTTCAAGGACCTTGGCCTCATCGTCGTCGACGAAGAGCAGCACTTTGGCGTCGCCCACAAGGAACGGCTTAAGCAATTACGCGCCGAGGTCCACGTGCTGACGCTGACCGCGACGCCGATCCCGCGCACCTTGCAATTGGCGCTCTCAGGCGTGCGCGAAATGTCGATCATCGCCACGCCGCCGATCGATCGCCTCGCCGTGCGCACCTTCGTCTCGCCGTTCGACGGCATCGTGGTGCGCGAGGCGCTGTTGCGCGAGCGCTATCGCGGCGGCCAGGCGTTCTACGTCTGCCCGCGCATCGAGGATCTGGCCGACGCCAAAGCCTTCCTCGACAAGCACGTGCCGGAAGTGCGCGTCGCCGTGGCCCACGGCCAGATGCCCTCGACCGTGCTCGAAGACATTATGTCCGCTTTCTACGACGGCAAGTTCGACGTGCTGCTCTCGACCACCATCATCGAATCCGGTCTCGACATTCCGACCGCCAATACGCTGATCGTACATCGCGCCGACATGTTCGGCCTGTCGCAGATCTATCAGCTGCGCGGCCGGGTCGGGCGGGCAAAGCTGCGCGCCTATGCGCTGCTGACCTTGCCGGCGAACCGGCGCATCACGCCGCAGGCCGAGCGCCGCCTGAAGGTGCTGCAATCGCTCGACACGCTCGGCGCCGGTTTTCAGCTCGCCTCCCACGATCTCGACATCCGCGGCGCCGGCAATCTGTTGGGCGAGGAACAATCCGGCCACATCAAGGAAGTCGGCTACGAGCTTTACCAAGAGATGCTCGAGGAAGCAGTGATGAGCCTCAAAGCCGGGCTCGGCGCCCCGCTCGCGGAAAAATGGTCGCCGCAAATCACCATCGGCACGGCGGTGCTCATCCCCGAAGACTACGTCGCCGACCTGCCGGTCCGCCTCGCGCTCTACCGCCGCCTCGCCGAGATCGAAGACGAGCGCGACATCGAATCCTTCGCCGCCGAGCTCGTCGACCGCTTCGGCCCGCTGCCGCAGGAGGTCGAGTATCTGCTGCAAGTCGTCGCCATCAAATCGCTGTGCCGCAGAGCCAATGTCGAGCGTATCGAGGTCGGCCCGAAAGGTGCGGTGCTGGCGTTCCGGGAGAATATTTTCGCCAATCCCGAGGGGCTGATCGCCTACATCGGCAAACACCCGGAGGGAGCGCGCGTGCGGCCAGATATGAAGGTGGTGTTCTTCGATGAGTGGGAGAGGCCGCCGGAGCGGCTGAAAGGCGCAACGGGGATTTTGCGGACGTTGGTCGGGATTGCGGAGAAGGGCGCCAAGGCGGCGTGAGAATTAACCGTGATTGCGAGGGGTGAAGTTCGAACCTCTCAACGGTCTTGAGCGACCATCTAATAATCAGTGACTTGCGGGGCAGATAAAGATCGAGTTCCATGGTTGAGGGCATTGTCCAACCACTGGCCGAGTTTATTCTCCAAGGGTTTGTTCAGATCCTTTGCTATTTTATAGCCAAATGGACGATCCCGCTCATGACCCTTGGGCGCGTAGAGGTGGGCGAACTGGCAAACCAATTTCCCGCACAGAAAATGGTGGGGAAATGTGGCCTACATTCGTCTGCCGAATGGTAAAATAAGCATCGAGCCCGAGTTCGCGAGCCTTCTCGGCCTGGTGCTGCTAGTCCCACTCATCATACTGGCTGTGATGATCTACTCTCATATCAAATAAAATTCGCTCGCGACTTCGCTGATGCCGCAAGCTACGACCCTCACATCGTCACCGCCGGATTGTTCCGCGATTTCGCCTCCGTCCCACCGTGATCATAAATTCGAATTTAGAGTTCCGAACCGGAAATTTAATGGCGCGGGCCGGCCGTCTGCTTACGTCGGGCTGTGACCGACCGCCGAAGGAAATCTCCATTCGATGCGGCCGGAAAAACGCCTCATCGAAATGGACGCGCTCGCGTCTGGAAGGAGCATATCAATGTTACGCAAAACCATGATCGTTTTAGCAACCGCCGCCGCTCTCAGCGGGGAACTCACAGCTGATGCGTTGGCGCGCGGCGGTGGTGGTGGCGGTCATATGGGTGGCGGTGGCGGCCATATCGGCGGCTTCGGCGGCGCTCATATGGGCGGCGGTTTCGGCGGTGCGCGCATGGGCGGCGGTTTCCATCCGCACTTTGCCGGGGCGCGCGGTCGCTTTGGCGACGGCGATTTGGGCCTCTATGACGACAGCTGCGACTACCCCTGGCTCAATTACACTGCCAACTCCTACGCCTGCAATCTGTACTGATCGTCGCTAAAGACACTAACCCGTAAGGAGCGGCGCGAAATCCGGGGCGGCACCGACGCGTCGCGGCAATCCCGGATTACGTTCCGCTCCATCGGGGCCTACGGCCCTTACGTCGTCACCGCCGGGCTTGACCCGGCGGTCCATGCTGACTGCCGCATGTTGGGCTTGGCTTCATGGATTGCCGGATCGAGTCCGGCAATGACGAAGCATTCGACCACGTCATGCCCGGCCATAGCCGTTCGAAGAACGGCGTCGCTTCGCTCGCCTATGTGCCGGGCATCTACGTCTTAGAGCCGCGAAGAAAGACGCCGGGACAAGCCCGGCAATGACGAGGTGACAGCGGATTACGGCCTGAACAATCGCGGATCGAGCGTGAAAGGCGTGGCTGCTTCAACTCTAATAACGGAAACATTTGCGGCGCGATGATTGATCAGGATATTTCGATCGGGCGCATTCGCTATCGGCACAATGACCGACGGCACCGACAGCAACACTTCGTTCGCCGCGTCCAGCCAGCGATCGCCTAAGCGCTGCGTGCTGGTCTGTTGCGTTACCCAATCGGCGGGCAGTTCGTCGATCTCGATCCGGCGCAGCAAAATTTGGTCCGGCACGTCATAAGCAACCATCACCTGCGGCGGCAACAGCGCCTGATCGGCGACGTGAACGCGTTTTTCCAAAGCCGCAAGCGACGGCACGGTTGCGCAATAAGTCACCGGGCGGCCGCGTGTGTTCCAGCGGCCGTCGTTGAAAATGCCAAAGCCGCCGTCAAAATCTGCCGCGCGCCGGGCGCTCGAAAGCCGCCAGAGCAGCATCACAGCAGCCGCTGTTCTTGCGAACTCATGATCCGTCACCCTGAGGTGCGAGCGAAGCGAGCCTCGAAGGGCGACGGCACCCAGGTCGGCTGTTGCCGACCTGGACAATTAAACAATTCTGATTTCGGGCTAAGCCCGAAATCAGTTGGCCGTGCATCCTTCGAGGGCCGCTTCGCGGCCACCTCAGGATGACGGTCAACATTTAGCGCCATCGGCATCAGGCCGCGGCGCCCCAGTCGATCTTGGCGAGCAGCTGGTCGATCAGTCTCGCGCCGGATTCGGTCTGGGCCAGTTCGAGGGGCGTTTTGTTGTCGAGCACGCCCAAGGGTTCGCGCAGCCAGCGGTTGACCTTCGTCTTATCGCCGAACACGTCCTCGGCCGAAGCTTGAATGCGCGCGAGCCTGACCACGCGATCGGATTCTTCCATCGTCAAGGGCTCATTCCTGGCCGCGCGATGTCGCCAAGTGCGCGCCGGAATGACGAAGGTGTGAATCTCCTGCTTGGAGAAACCGGCGCGGGCGAGATGATCCAAAACCTTCAAATGAATTCCGCGATGAACGACACGGGCGAGATCGGCATCCGAGAATACGTCCATACCTAAGGCACTGCGGCCGCCGAGCTTATGAAAGACGTTTTCGATGACAGGTTGGTGCTCGGCCATTGAGTTTCCTTTAGCGACGCCGGTCCGGCAATATGCCCATGATAAATATGGCAGATTGCCGTCCGTTTATCAAGTCACATGGGCCGATTTGTCGGCGTTTCCGTCCACGCCCACTAGGCAACGAATCTTTGTGAGTGAAATTCGTTTTGCGCCCGTTTGGCCCTGGGCGGTCCGGCAAATTCAATGCCTCGCATACAAGAAACGCCCGGTTTTCCGTCGCTTGCGCGGGAGCCTCAACGCAATTTCGTTGCTGCTTAACTCGTCTCCCGCATCCGCTAACTGGCGCTCCATCCCGTCCAACGTAAGGGGACGTCAACCGGTGACGCCGACTGACGGGGCGGGTGCGGTTCCTGCGGGCGGCGGCTCGTCACTGCCGCTCCCGGGCGGTCCGGGCATCGACCCCGCCGGCATTACGACCGGCGCGCGAGGTGCTTCGCTTAAGCGCGACGCCAAGGCGCGGGTAACGCCTGCGCACTGCATCGCGTGAAGCGCGGCCTGGACTGAGCTGCGGCGCTTCGGTGCCGCGGTCAGAGCCGTGGTAGGGCGCCGAAAGGCGAGCGCGCTGCGCTCAGCGCGCGCCGCATCCGTCGATGCGGCCAATCGATTTGCGCCTTTCGGCGCTCTGCCTCCCCTTATTTTTTTGGAGGCGAAAGCTTTCGTGCCGTTTGTTGCCAAAGCTCGGGTGCATGTGCACCGCGAGAACGAGAGCGCATTCCCTCTCCCACAAGGGGAGAGGAGCAGCGAACTCTGCGCGTAGTTTTTTTCAGTCGGGAACGACGAATTTGCAGGAAGGAAAACCACCATGCCGAAAGACCGTCGCTGGATAGCGTGGCGGCGCCTGCGGCCGGAGGAGGAGGCTCAGCATCGCAAGGCCGCTTTCACGGCGATCCGCAAGCTCTACGCCGAGGTCGTACCATTGTGGGCAAGCTGCCGGCGCGGTACGTGCCGCCGTCATCGCTGCTGCGGCGGCGACATCCGCGCTTGCCTCGTGCGCAGCTGGCCGCTGCTGTCGGCGCCAGCAAAAGAGGCGGCCCACATCGCGGTCGTCGATGGCGGGCCGCGGCGCGTGCCGGCGCAGTCGCGTTTCGAATGGGACTTGCGCCGATTCCCGCCGTCGAATTTCGTGCATTGATGCGATCGACGGCGCTTGCCAGCGCAAGTCGGACCGATAGGATGGTGCAACTCGGCATAGCGGGACATGCCATCATGCAAACATCGCGCGCAGTCTTCTTCGGTTTGCTTTCGAGTTTGGCTCTGTCCGCCACTCTGTTCTCGGCCCATGCCGACGCGGCGTCGGCGCGCGACACGACGACGGCAAAGCCCGGGCCGCCGGCGCCAGCCAGTTCCACGATTTATATCATCCGGCAGAAGGAATTTAGGCTCCTGTCGCTTGCCCTCGACATCGTCGTCGACGAGCAAAATGCCGGCGAACTTGCCGCGGGCACGTATCTCGTCGTGCGGCGGCCGGCGGGCCATCACAGCGTCGCCGTTCCGGGCTTGTTGGAAGGCGACCTCGATACCGTCGGCGGCCGAAGCTACTTCATCGAATATGGTCCCTCCGGGTATGCGCCCGGCACGCAGATCCTACAGTCCTTGGTGATGGGAGGTGCGGGAACGCGAGGAACGCCGCTGCCGGGAAGCGGAATGACGGCGCGGTTTTATTTGCTCGACGAAAAGCAGGGCGGCGAGCAAATCGCCGGCCTGAAGAATGTCACGCACTGAAGGCGAGCGACGCTTTCGCTTACAGCCGAACCACCTGCGGCTCCGGCCGCAAATTCGACGGCGTGACGAACACCATCAGGTTGGCGATGACGATGGTGCCGGCGAGGAAATAGAACGCCGCCATCAGGCCGAAATGGTCGGCGACGATGCCGGCGCAGACCGGGCCGAGCGCCTGGCCGATCGCCTGGGTGCCGAACAGCATGCCGATGGCGCTGCCGCCCATGCCGGGCGGCGTCGAGTCAAGCAGCCACGCCTGCAGCACGGCGCGCACCGCGAACAAAAAGAAGCCGAGCAGCGCCACCAAGAGCACGAACCAGCCGGTGCCGCCGGCGAAGATCATGAAGCCGATCACGACCGCGGTCATCGACATGCTCGACATGATGATCTGGCGGCGGCCGACCTTGTCGGAGAAGTGGCCGGCGATCGGAGCCGCGACGAAGCCCGCGGCCTGCAGCGCGAACATGCAGGCGCCGATCCAGCTGATCGGATAGTCCATCACGCGGGCGAGATAGAGCGGCAGGAAAGTCAGCAGCGCGCTCTGCGTCATGGAGCGGAACGCGGCGCCGATCGACAGCGTGACCAGCGCGCGGTTGCGCACCAATTCGCCGAGCATGCGCAGCCGCTGCACACCGCCGACCGCATGCGGCTTTGCTTTGGCGATGCCGGCGCGGATATCGGCCATCTGCAGGCGGCCGACATAAACCAGAATGAAGGCTGCGACCGCGATGCCGGGCAGCACGTTCATGACCACGACGGTGCGCCAATTAAAACTTTGCAGCAGGATGCCGATGACCAGCGGCGCGACAGCATCGCCGACATTGGCGCCCATGCCGTGAAACGCCATGACCAGACCTTTGCGCGACGGGAAGCGGTCGGCGAGCCACGGGATCGCGGTCGGGTGCCACAGATTGTTGCCGATGCCGACCAGGGTGGCGCAGCCGAGCATCATCCAATAGGCGTGGGAGTAGCCCATCAGCAGATAGGGAATGCCGATCCAGCACAGCGAGATCGCCATCAAGAGGCCCTTGCGGCCGATAGTGTCGACCAGAATGCCGCCCGGCACATTGGCGATGGCGCCGGCGGCGTATTGGGCGGTGAGGATCGAGCCGATCTGGGCGTAGTCGAGACCGAGCTCTTTGCCGATCAGCGGCAGCAGCAAGTAGAACGTCGCCGGGTACCAGTGGGTCAGCGCGTGGCCGAGGCTGATCACCCACACTTCGCGAAACGAGCGCTGCGGGATGCCGCTCGCTGTCGCGGTCATTGCCGACATGAAAATCCTTCCGGCGTTCGGCGCCGTTTGTTCTTGCCCGACTGGCCGCTGTCTAGTCCGCGGCGCGGCCATGAGCAACCGCGCTTTTGCAGGACGGTCATGCCGGTGGGGTGGGGAAGTACTGCCCCACCTGCCGCGCTGACGCGCGCAGAGCCAATGCTTCGCATCGGCGTTCTTAGTAGGAAAGACGGCGGCCGGAGGCCGCTTTTGCTCCCCCTGCAGGGGAGGCTGAAATGCTTATGCCGGCATCCGCATAGAGCGCCCGGACACGCGCGCGATGGCGTTGGCGAGATATTCCGGCGATTGCGCGCCGGTGACGATGACGCTGCCGCCGAAGACGAAGCAGGGCACGCCGTCGATGCCGGCTTCCTTGGCGCTGTTGGCCTCGCCTTCGATGCGGTCGACGTCGGCGTCGCTGGCGAGCAGCCGCCGCACCAGATCGCCGTCCATGCCGCAATCGACCGCGGCCTGGATCAAAACTTTGGGATCGCTGAGATCAGCGCCTTCGGCGAAATAGAGCTCCATCAGGCGCTGCTTCATGCGCGCGGGATCGGTGGCGCTGCGCGACCAAAGAATGAGGCGATGGCAGTCGAGCGTGTTGGGCTGCCGGCTCATCTTTTCGGGGGCGTAGACCAGGCCTTCCATCGCGGCGGCGGCGGCGACCCGTTCGGCGATCGCGGCGTAGCGTTCGACGGAGCCGAATTTGGTCTCCAGATAAGTCTGCCGGTCGATGCCTTCGCGCGGAATCCAGGGATTGAGGAAATACGGCCGCCAGTTGATGCCGACGGCGACGTCGGGGCTGAGCGCCAGCGCGCCTTCGAGCCGGCGCTTGCCGATATAGCACCACGGGCAGACCACGTCGGAGATGACGTCGATATGGACGGAGCCTGGTTCGGCGGGTTCGTCGGTTTGTTGCGCCATGACGCTGTCCTTCGAGTCGATGGTGTCGAGCTTAGCCCATACGCAGCGTTGGAGGGAATCGGTCTCGGCAGGCAATTGTCACATGCCTGTTATCGTCCAGGCGCTTCGCCGACGACCCTGGCGATCAGCGAATCGACGCTGTCGCTGGACTTCAATGTCGCCAGCGTCACCGCCGCATCGATGCCGGTGTCCTTTTTCGCCGGCGCCAGCATGGTGTTCTTGAGCACGCTGGCAATGCGCCGGGCGATGACATGGGCCTCGCGCAGATCGGTCTCGGTGAACACGGCGAAGATCGAATTGTCGGCCTCGCGGCAGGCGAAATCCACCTGGCGCATCAGCCGGCTCAACACGCGGGCGGCATCGACGCTGATGCGGCGGTTGGCGTGGGTGAAGGAGAAGCGCGCGATGGAAAGCCCGATGCCGCGTTTTTCCGCGTCGTCGACGGCGCGGTTGAGATCGCGCCAGAACGCCTCGTTCGCCAACAGCCCGGTGTCGGGATCGACCATGCCGTGGGCGTCGAGCGATTTGAGCATGCGGCGCAGCCGCTGGCCGAAGGCGTGCACGCGCACGTACGGCATGAAGCGCTCGACCAGGCGCTCGGGCCCCTCGGCAGTGCGCTCGAGATTGGGCAGGCCGAGGCAGAACGGCTCGATGGTGGCGGGATGGCCGCCGAGCACGGCGACCGGCAAATCGCGGAAGCGCGCATCGTCGGCGAGCACAGTGAGCAGCGCCTCGACGATGCGCGGGCCAAAGCCGTCGCCGATGACGATGCCGTCGATGTCGCGGGCATTGAGTGTGCGCGCCGCGCTCTCGACGCTGAGCGCGCCGATCAGGCCGACGCGCTCGCCGAGCGCAACCGAGAGCGCCGGAAAGCAGCGGCCGCGGCCGATCAAGAGCACGGTGGCGTCATCGAGCGGATCGCTCGACGGCAATTCGGGCGGCAATTCGCCGCGCGAGGCGAGCGTGATGGTGCGGCGAAGCACCGTGGCGTGCAACGCGCGTATCCGAAGCAGACTCGTGAGCCGGCGATTGATCCGCTCGGCCGGTGCGTTGATGGCGATGGCCAGCGCGTCCGGCAATACGGCCGCGCTGTCGTCCCGCGTGCGCGCGACGATCGGCGTAAAAGCACGATCGTTTTTCTTGCCGGCGGCGGCGAGCGCCTTGGCCAGCGCAGCGGCGCGCGTTTGGTCGCTGCACGGCTCGGCCAGCACGATGGCTTCCGGTTCGACGGAGGCAAGGGCCGCCGCGGCGTCGGCCCAACCGGTTTCGATGATCGGAAAGGCACCCTCGGCGCGCAATGCCGCAACGACATCCACGGCCGGGCTATCGGCAATGACGACAAACGGACCTTGCAGCGCCATGTTCAGATATAGGCTGGCCGGATGCGGAATTAGAGGAACGGCGCCCGACAATAGCCAATGCGCTGTTAATGGCGCGTCAACGTCCGGCCGCGCTGAACACCCGGGCCTGACCTTCGCTGCGGTCGACAAAGGCCTCAGCCACGATCGGGTTGACGCCCGCGGCGTTGAGCGCGGCCTGCACGGCATAGCGATCCGCCGCATTGCCGACCAGGCGCTGGCCGAGCAGCGCATCGGGCAGGGTTGCCAGCGTCGCTCGGGGATCGAGGCCGCCGAGCGTGTCCTGCAGATCGTGCAGCGGGAAGCGGTAGCCGCCGACATTGGCGATACCGGGCGGCGGGCCGGTGATCGCGAGCGTGCGGGCGCCGGGATCGAGCCGGCAGGTGTAGCCGCTGTCGATCACGCCGGCGCGGCCGATGGCGAGATGCGGCTGGCCGGAGCGTTCGGCGCCGAGCGGAAAGTTGTGATGCGGCACCATCGGCCCGCGCAGCGCCACGGTGCCGTGCGCCGTTGCCGTCACTTCGGCAACCACGACCGCGCCCGGGCTGCCGCGCGGCGCGACGATGCCGCCGAACGGAAGCGGCGCCGGCCGGCCGACCGGACCACGGCGCGCGGCGATGGCGCCGATCTCGCCGAAAACGGAGATATCGACCAGAACGGTATCGCGCTCGCGCCAATCGGGGCTGGTGCCGAGCCGTTCCGGCGAGCGCCATGGCGCCAGCACGCAGGCCGGGCCGGCCCGCGAAAACACGCCGGCCTCGGCCAGGCGGAATGCGACAGGGCCCGGCACCACCAGCGCGCCGCAGCGATCATCGCCGCGCCATTGGCCGACCAGCACCGGCGGATCGAACGGGTGATGCAGCAACAGCTTGCCGCCGCTCAACAGCCAGGGCAGCAGCGTCAGGCAAATGCCGGCGAACGAAGACGGCGCCAAGGTCGACAGCATAGTGGCATCCTGTACCAGCCGGCTTTCGAGCAGCACGCCAAGCCCGCCGGCCAGCAATTGCAGATGACTGCGCGCCACCGGCACGATGCCGCTTTCGCCGACGTCGAAGGTGATGGCCGCAAGGTGGGCGGCCGGATTGCTCGCCCGTTCGCGATCGAGCGCCGGCACGGGATCGAGTTTTTCGCTTGTGAACAGATCGTCGAACGGCACGACGCCGTCGGGCAGGTCGGCGCCAAAGCCGCAGACATAGCGGATGGAAAACACGTCGGCGGCGATGCGCATGGCGAGCTGGCAGTGATTGACGCCACCGACATGGCCGCAAGTGATCAGCGCCTTGGCGCCGACGCGCGTGAGGGCTGCCGCTGCATCGGCGCGGCGCCACAACAGCGGCGAAGGTGCGGCGATCATGCCGGCCCGCATCACGCCGAGAATGGCGAGAACGTTTTCGACGATATTGGGCAATTGGATGCCGACGATGCTGTCGGTCGGCAGCTCCATCTTGCGCAAGCGTCCGGCGATCGCCGAGATCATGCGGTCGGCCTGGGCGAAGGTGAGGCGCCGCGGCGCGCCGTCGGTGAAAGTTTTGCGGTTCGGCGCATCGACGAGCGCCAGCGCCTCGGGCCGCCGCTGCGCGACGCGCCGGAAAATCTCGTCGATGGTGACGCGGCTGCCGCCCTGTTGCGGCTGCGTGTTCGCCGGATCGCCAAGGGTCGTACCATGGATCGTGCCAAGGATCATTGCAGCGCGGATCCCTGTTTGGCCGGCTGGTGCCACCAGGTCTCGGGCAGATATCCGTACAGCGAGGTGCGCGCCGGATGTTCGACATAAGTCCAGCGCGCCACCCATTGCTGCGGCAGGTAGAACAGCGGCACCACGTACGCGCCGGAGATCAGCACGCGATCGAGCGCGCGCACGGCGGCGACAAAATCGTCGCGTTCTCGCGCCCGCAGCAAGGCCGCGATCATGGCGTCGATGGCCGAGCTTTTGACGCCCATATAGTTGCGCGTGCCTTGTTGATCGGCGGCGGCCGAGCCCCAGTAAAAGGCCTGCTCGTTGCCCGGCGACAGCGATTGCTCCCAGCGGTATTCGATCATGTCGAAATCGTAGGTCGAGCGGCGCTGGTCGAATTGCACGGCGTCGACCAGGCGCACTTTTGCGTCGATGCCGGCGCGGGCGAGCTGGCTCGAATAGGTCAGCGCCAGCCGCTCCTCATCCTTGCTGGTGACCATGATCTCGAAACTGAAGGCGCGATGGCTGGCGCGATCGCGCAGCTTGGTGCCGTCGAGCTCGTAGCCCGCGGCGCGAAACAGCGCCAGCGCCTGCCGCAAAGTCTCGCGGTCGCGGCCGGAGCCGTCGCCGTCCGCCGGCGACCAGGTGCCGTCGAGCACATCGGGCCGCACTGCATCAGGGAAGGGTGCCAACAGCGCGCGCTCGCGCGCGTCGGCCGGCCGGTGGTAGGCGGACAATTCGGAATCGTCGAAGTAGCTCGCGCTGCGCTGATAGAGATTGTAGAACAGGTCGCGATTAAGCCAGCGGAAATCGAACAACAGCGCGATCGCCTGGCGCACGCGGATGTCGGAAAAAACCGGCCGCCGCGTATTGAAGACGAAGTCGGAGGCGAATTTCGGCAGGCCGCTTGGAAACAAATCCTTGACCACGCGGCCGTCGCGTACGGCGGGAAAGTCGTAACCGGTCTGCCAGCGGCCGGGATCGCTCTCGCTGCGCACGTCATAGAGCCCGGCCTTGAAGGCTTCGAAATAGGCGTTGCCGTCGCGATAGAAATCGAACCGCAGCTCGTCGAAATTCCACAAACCGCGATTGATCGGCAGGTCGCGGCCCCAGTAATTCGGATCGCGCTTGAAGGTGACGCTTTTGCCGGCATCGATGGCGGCGACCACGTAGGGGCCACTGCCGATCGGCTTTGCCAAGGTCGAGCTCTCGAAAGTCGCGGCATCGACGGCGTGTTTCGGCAAGACCGGCATCAGGGCGATGATCAGCGGCAATTCGCGGTCGCCGCCTTCGGCAAACTCGAACCGCACGGTGCGCGGGTCGAGAATTTTTGCCGCGGCGACCTTGGCGTAATAGGTGCGGTAATTCGGCCGGCCGTGATCGCGCAACAGCTGCCAGGAGAAGGCGACGTCCTCGGCGGTGACCGGCGTGCCGTCGGAAAAATGCGCCGCCGGGTCGAGCGCGAAAGTCACGAAGCTGCGCGCATCGTCGGTGTCGATGGTGCGCGCCAACAGCCCGTAGAGCGTGAACGGCTCGTCATAGCTGCGCGCCATCAGGCTCTCGACCACGTAGCCGCGGATCGGCTGCACCGGCAGCCCCTGCACGATCATCGGATTAAGGCTGTCGAAGGTGCCGAGCACGCCCTCGACCAGCCGGCCGCCCTTGGGTGCGTCGGGGTTGGCATAGGGAAGCGCGATAAAGCCGTCAGCCATGGCCGGGTTGCCGTGCATGGCGATAGCATGAGTTGGTTGCGCCAGCGCAGGCGAAGCGGCAAGCGCCAGCACGCCGCACAACGCGGCCCGCACGGCGGCACAGGCGTTCGACTCGACGGCCATCGCAAAGGACCTGGCAACAAAGATTTGCTTGGCAAAGGCGCAATGTAACATGGCGATGACCTTCGGCCCCGTTTGTGGCGGCAGTTCATCGACAACGGGGTGTCCGGAGCCGCGGGCCGGGCCGGCCTTTATTTTACGGCCCAATTGGGCTATCTGGCCGCCGGGGCGAGGGTCACGCTGTTGCCGCATTCTGCGTCGAAGGACCGCTGAGGGGCGCCGCTTTAGCGCAGGGCGGCAACGGATATGGGGCCGCTGTCGGGCAACTGAATTTCGCAAATCCGGCCAGCCAAATCGATTGTCTCGATTGATTGGCCGGCGGCAGCACGAAAGAGGACGGCAACTCATGATTTATTCGATCGCGGCGCCGGCACGACCGGTGGGCCGCCGACTTGCTGCCATTACCGGGACCGCAAGCTTGGCCATCGCGTTCGCCGTGGCGGCGAGCACGTTCGCTGCTGCGCAGACACCAGCGCCGGCACCGGCAGCTCCCGCGGCTCCCAAACCGGCGCCCGCCAAAAAGCCGGCAAAACCCGCGCCAGCACCGGCCCAGGCCGCCCCGCCGCCGGCCGAAGCGCAGCAGGCACCGCCGGCGCAAGGCCAGGCCCAGGGCAACGACCAGGTGCAACTGATCTTCTCGCCGTGGACCAAATTCTGCCTCAAGGGGCAGGACGCCAATGCCAAGCAGGTTTGCTTCACCGGCAAGGACGCCCGCATCGAGTCCGGCATGCCGGTCGTCGCCGCCGTGCTGATCGAGCCGGAAAGCGAGCCGAAGAAGATTTTGCGCGTGACGCTGCCGCTCGGCATGCAGCTCATCCACGGCACCCGCGTCATCATCGATCAGAACCAGCCGATGACCGCGCCCTACGTGATCTGCTTCACCAACGGCTGCATGGCCGACTACGAGGCCAACGCCGACATGATTACGAAAATGAAGAGCGGCCAGGGCCTCGTCGTGCAGGCGATCAATTCGACCGGCCAACCGATCAGCCTGGTGCTGCCGCTGACCGATTTCGCCAAGGCCTATGACGGTCCGCCGACCGATCCGAAGGTGTTCGAGGAACAGCAAAAGAAATTGCAGGAAGAGCTGCAGCGGCGCGCCGACGAAGCGCGCAAGAAGCTGGAACAGCAGCAGGGCCAGCCGCAGGGGCAACCACCGAAGCCATAAGCGAGCGGGTCAGTGCAGAGAGGCCGCGCGCGGGCGATAACCGCCGCGGCCGTCCTTTACAAAAACTTCGGCGACCTGCGGATGCCGCACCGGCTCGCCGCTATTGTCCGGCAATAAATTCTGCTCGGATACGTAGGCGACGTATTCGGTCTCATCGTTCTCGGCGAACAGATGATAGAACGGCTGGTCCTTATGCGGACGGATTTCCGCGGGGATCGCCTCGTACCATTCGTCGGTATTGTCGAATACCGGATCGATATCGAAGACGACGCCGCGGAACGGATAGAGGCGGTGCCGGACGACCTGGCCGATCTGATATTTGGCGTTGCGAATCTTGCTCATGACAGCGGCCAAATTACAGCCTGTGCGGCGTCTTCATGCAAGACCGCAATTGTGGCGAGCGCCGGGTCGGCCAGTTTCTTTGGCGGCGTCTTTGGCGATTTTTTGGACCGTTTCATAGCCCGTATTTGGCCGCCATATCGGGGTCTTTGGCGGCAACGAGCCGCGCCAGATCGACCAGCACCTTGGCCTGTTTCCAGGTCGCGTCGTCCTGCATCTTGCCGTCGATCATCACTGCGCCGGAGCCGTCCGGCATGGCGTCGATGATCTTCTTGGCGAAGGCGACTTCGGCCGGATCGGGCGAGAACACGCGTTTGGCGATCGGCACCTGGTTCGGGTGCAGCGTCCAGGCGCCAACGCAGCCCATGAGAAAGGCGTTGCGGAATTGCGCCTCGCAGGCGGCGCCGTCTGAGAAATCGCCGAACGGGCCGTAGAACGCTTTGATCCCGGCCGCCGCGCAGGCATCGACCATTTTGGCGATGGTGTAGTGCCAGAGGTCCTGCTGAAACGCGGCCCGCGGCGCGTCGGCAGGCGCACCCAGCGTGGCATCGGCGAGCACTTTGTAGTCAGGATGGCCGCCGCCGACCCGCGTCGTCTTCATCGCCCGGGAGGCGGCGAGATCGGCCGGGCCGAGGCTGATGCCGTGCATGCGCGGCGAGGCGCTGGCGATGTCGGCGACGTTGTTGACGCCTTCGGCGGTCTCGAGGATGGCGTGGATGAGGATCGGTTTCTTGACGCCGTGCTTGGCTTCGAGCTGCGCCAAAAACTGATCGAGATAATGGATGTCCCAGGCGCCTTCGACTTTTGGCAGCATGATGACGTCGAGCTTTTGGCCGATCGCGGCGACGATCTCGGTGATGTCATCGAGCACCCACGGCGAATTGAGCGCATTGATGCGCGTCCACAATCCGGTCTCGCCAAATTCGCAACTCTTGGCCATGGCGATGAAGCCATTGCGTGCGGCCGCTTTGGCGTCCGCCGGAATGGCGTCCTCGAGATTGCCGAGCACCACGTCGACCTGATGCACCAATTCGGGCACCCGTGCGCGCACCTTCTCGATATGCGGCGGCACGAAATGGATCATGCGCTCGAGCTTGAGCGGCAGTTCGCGCAACGGCGCCGGCGCCCCGATGGCCAGAGGTTTGAAGAAATTACGCGGCAGCTTCATGCCGCCAACCGTAGGATGAACGGAGGTACCCCGCCAAGCCGCTTTTGCTGGCAGGCATGCCTAGGGAAACGGCGCCAACCCGCTTCAGCTTGCTCTCCCGGGTTAGTTGTCCGATGATGAATCGGACGGCCGGGGGCATGAGTTCATGCGCACCAACCTGATTGTCGTATGTCTTGCGCTGTGCGGATTGATGGGCTGCGCCGCAGCAGTGCGGACCACCGAGCCGGCACCCGAATCGATTCCCGAAATGGCGAAATACGTGGGCCATATCGGTAAGGATTACTGGGTGGAGAGCTACGCTGCTTCTTTGCTCTTCTGCCCGGGCGTTAGCGGGAGAGGGTGCTACGAATTCCTTCGTCCCGGGGCACATTTAAAGATCACCGAACTCGTGCCCAATCAATCGCCTGACGGCCGGCCAATTTTTGCCCCTTCCTACCATGTGACGTTGGACGATGGCCGTTCAGGCTATATCACAGCCGATGTATCAACGACTGCCTTGACTGATGTTGACCCCGCAGCCGCCGCCGCCGAATGCAAACGCCTCGGCGATCCGCGCGTCGGCATGGCCGTCAAGCAACTCGAAGCGACGTGTTGGGGTAAGCCTCTCAATATCAATCGCAAAGAATCACGCAACGGCGTTCACGAGCAATACGTCTACGGCGACGGCCGCTTCGTCTATCTGCACAACGGCGTCGTGACCGAAGTTCAGATCCGCAACGCAGGCCGGCAGCGCTAGTCCGGGGCGGCGCGTTGCGCCGTTGCTTTCGGGGGGTTCGTCACACCATCTCGCCGCGCATCAGGCGCGGCTGCGAGGCTGCGGGCGCAACACCTTCGCGCATCAGCGCGCGGCGCAGCGGGCCGATGCGGTCGACCAGGTAGAGCGACAGCCCGCGGGCGCCCTGGGCGGGCAGAAAATCGGTGAGCAGGCCGCGGTTGAGAAGATCGACCGCAATCGAGCGGCTCAAGACGTCGGCGCGGCGTTGCGTGTCGTAGCGCGCCAGCACCTGCGGCGCTCCGATATCGATATTTTGCCTCAGCGCTTCGGCCACCAGTTCGGCGATGGTGGCGCCGTCGCGCAGGCCGAGATTGAGCCCCTGGGCGCCGATCGGCGGCACGAGGTGGGCGGCTTCGCCGACCAGCGCGATGCGCTCGCGCGCAAAGCAATCCGCGGTTTCGATCGCTAGCGGGAAAATGCCGCGCCCTGGCTCGACGTCCATCGCGCCTAACAGCGAGTGCGCGCGGCATTCGATCTCGTGGGAGAGCTCCGCGTCGTTCATCGCGGCAAGCTCGGCGGCATGGGCGGGATCGAGCACGCAGACCAGGCTCGAACGCCGGCCGGGCAAGGGAACGAGGGTGAAGGGCCCGCTTTCGGTGTGGAATTCGGTCGATGTGTCGTCATGCGGTCGCGCGTGGGCGAGGTTGAGCGTCAGCGCCGTCTGCCGATAGGCCCGCTGGTTATTTGTGCCGATGCCGGCCGCTGCGCGGCACAGCGAGCGCCGGCCGTCGGCGCCGATGACGAGTTTTGCCCGTGCGTCGCCATCGCTATGCTTGATGGTCACGCCGGCGTCATCGCTTGCGATCGAGAGGGCTGCGCCGGCAATGCGCGGCAGCTTCAGCACGGTAGCGCGCGCCTCGAGCGCGGCAATCAGATGCCGGTTCTCGATGTTGTGGCCGAAGGCATCAAGATCGATCTCGGGGGCGCTGAACAAAACTTCCGGCGCGCGGATGAGCCGCTGGGTCGCGTCGATGAGGCGGATTTTGCGCAGCGGCGCGGCGTGCGGCACGCAGGCCGGCCATACCCCGAGCGTTTCCAGCGCCGTCACCGAGCCGGCAAGCAGCGCCG
Source organism: uncultured Alphaproteobacteria bacterium (assembly GCA_963756245.1). GTDB lineage: Bacteria > Pseudomonadota > Alphaproteobacteria > Rhizobiales > Xanthobacteraceae > BOG-931. Next base: position 29,908 of record CAVWOI010000021.1, on the reverse strand, counting down.
TGGTGCGGTGATCCGGCTCGACCGGCGGCGCGATCAGAAGCGTATCGACGCCGGCCGTGGCCAGCGCGATGGCGGCGACAAGGCCGGCCGGCCCGCCGCCGATGACCGCCACTTCGGCAGTGAATGCCTCGCTCATGCCGTTCGCGCCTTTGATTTATGGTCGAAAGTCTAGCAAAGTCAGAGCGATTGCGCACGATCTTCAATTTGACGCGTAAGCCTGGACAAATGGATCCGATCGAGTCCGCCGAAAAGACCATTCCGCCACGTGCGGCCGCGTTTGCGGTCCACATCTTCACCGCCTGCGGCGCGGCCTGTGCGCTGTTGGCGTTGATCGCGGCTGTAAGCGCGGATTGGCCAAAAATGTTCGTCTGGCTCGGCGTCGCGCTCGTCATCGACGGCGTCGACGGCACGTTTGCGCGGCGGCTGCACACGGCGGAGCTGTTGCCGCGCTGGTCCGGCGACGTGCTCGACCTCGTCGTCGATATTCTCACCTACGTGTTCGTGCCGGCTTATGCCATCGCCACCGGCGGGCTGTTGCCGCAGCTTTTGGCCATCCCGCTCGGCGCGCTCATCGTCGTTACCGGCTCGCTCTATTTCGCCGACCGGCAGATGAAGACGGCGGATTATTATTTCCGCGGCTTTCCGGCGCCGTGGAACGTGGCGGCGTTCTATCTGTTCCTGCTCAAGCTGCCGCCCTGGCTCGGCGCGCTCGCGGTGGTGGCGCTGGCGGCGCTGACCTTTGTGCCGATCCATGTCGTGCATCCGATCCGGATTTCGCATCTGCGCGCGATCACCATCGCGGCACTGATCGTCTGGACGTTGCTCGCCATCGTTGCGGTTGCGGACGGCCTTGCGCCCGGCTTTTGGACCGTTGCGGCGCTGTGCATTTTGGCCGTTTATTTCGTCGGCATCGGTTTCCTGCGCCGCCATCATCCGGGATCGGCGTAAATCAAGGAGCTCTCAATGACGCGACCCGTTCTTCTCATCGCCGGCGGCGGCCGCGGTATTGGCGCGGCGACCGCACGGCTTGCCGCGGCGCGCGGCTATGACGTCGCGATTAATTACATTGCCAATGCGAAAGCCGCGGCAGACGTCGCCGACGCCGTGAAGCAATCGGGCGGCAAGGCCGTCACCCTGCAAGGCGACATGGCGAAGGAGGCCGACATCGTGCGGGTGTTCGACGAGACCACGCGCGCGCTCGGGCCGATCACCCATTTCGTGCACTCGGCCGGCATCGGCGGCAAGAATTCGCGGCTCGATGCGGCGAGCGCCGACACCATCCGCGACGTCATCGACGTCAACCTGTTCGGCGCGCTGATCTGCTCGCGCGAAGCGGTGCGCCGCATGTCGACCGCCCACGGCGGCAAGGGCGGCTCCATCGTGCTGTTGTCATCGATCGCCGCGGTGACCGGCGGCGCCACCGAATACGTATTCTACGCCGCCGCCAAAGGCGGCGTCGACGCGCTGATCAACGGACTTGCCCGCGAAGTCGCGACCGAAGGCATGCGCGTCAACGCCATAAGGCCGGGTCCGACCGATACCGAAATTCACGAGCCCGGCCGGCTCGCGCGCATCACGCCGCTGTTGCCGATGAAACGCCCGGGCGAACCGAACGAAATCGCCGAAGCGATCCTGTTCCTGCTGTCGGACGCCGCCTCCTACATCACCGGTGCCGTGCTCAATGTCTCGGGCGGACGCTAGACGCAGTCGTTTTAGCCGCCTTGTGTTCGACGTGTCTCCGCCTATTATCCCGGCCGACCTTTTCCCGATAACAGAACTCATCCCAAGGAGACGACAATGGTTGCGGCAGTACGAGTTCATAAACACGGCGGCCCCGAGGTTCTGACTCACGAGGACATCGAGGTCGGCGCGCCGGGGCAGGGTCAGCTCAAGGTCAAGCAGCATGCCTGCGGCGTCAATTTCATCGACACCTATTTCCGCATGGGCATGTATCCGTCGCCGGTCGGCCTGCCGTTCGTTGCCGGCAACGAGGGCGCCGGCGAAGTGGTCGCGGTCGGCCCGGGCGTTACCGAGTTCAAGGCCGGCGATCGCGTCGGCTACGTCACCGGGCTCGGCTGCTACGCCGCCGAACGGCTGGTGCCGGCCGATCGCGCCGTGAAAATCCCGGCCAATATCAGCTACGAGCAGGCCGCCGCCATGATGCTCAAGGGCATGACGGTGGAATACCTGGTGCGCCGTACTTTCAAAGTGCAGAAGGGCCAGAACGTGTTCGTGCATGCCGCCGCCGGCGGCGTCGGTCTCATCCTGTGCCAATGGGCCAACCATCTCGGCGCCAATGTCATCGGCACCGTGGGCTCGAAGGAGAAGGCGGCGCTCGCCAAGGCCAATGGCTGCCACCACACCATCCTCTATCGCGACGAGGATTTTGTCGCCCGCACCAAGGAGATCACCGGCGGCGCGATGTGCTCGGTGATCTACGACGGCATCGGCAAGACGACGTTTCCGGCGTCGCTCGATTGCCTGGCGCCGCTCGGCATGTTCGTCAGCTTCGGCAGCGCCTCGGGGCAGGTCGAAGCCTTCAACATCAACATCCTGCAGCAGAAGGGCTCGCTGTTTGCCACGCGACCGACGCTGAACACTTACGCCGCCAAGCGCGCCGACCTGCTCGACATCGCCAACCATCTGTTCGAAGTGGTGGAGAGCGGCGCGGTCAAGATCCCGGTCAACCAGAAATATGCGCTCAAGGACGCCGCCAAGGCTCACCGCGATCTGGAAAGCCGCGGCACCACTGGCTCCTCCATCCTGATTCCGTGAGGTCGTTGCCAACGTGAACGAAAACATTGCGGCAGTGAACCGCTGGGGCTATTGGGCGACGTCTGCCTGGGCAGTCGTCGCCTTTCTCGTCGGCCAGTTTGCCGCGCTTGCGGTGGTCGTGCTGTGGCGGTCGGGCCAGCTTTATGCGGTGCTCGCTACGCCCTATGACGGCATTCTCGTCACGCTGTTCATCCTGATCTCGAACCCGATCAGCGTCGCCGTGCTCTGGCTCGCGGTGCGGCTCGCCAAGGCGAACGCCGTCGACTATCTGGCGCTCCATTGGCCGAACAAGCGCGACGTCATCATTGGCCTGGTCGGGCTGGTCGGTATCATCGCGCTGAGCGACGCGCTGCTCTATCTGAGCGGGCACGCGCTGGTCACGTCGTTTCAGACACAATCCTACTCGACGGCGCTGGCGGAAGGCTGGCTGCCGGCCATGATGTTCGCGGCGATCATCGTCGCGCCGGCCGGCGAGGAGATCATGTTCCGCGGCTTCCTGTTCGCCGGCTTCGCCCGCTCGGAGCGCGCGGCGTGGCCGGCCATCGTCGTGATCTCGATTCTGTGGGCGGCGCTGCACATCCAGTACGACTGGACCGGCATATTGCAGATCTTCGTGATCGGCCTGTTTCTCGGCTGGATGCGCTGGCGCTCAGGCTCGACCTTGCTGACGTTCCTGCTGCACACTTTGTTCAATCTCGAGGGCACGTTCGAGACCGTGCTGCAGATGCGGTTTTTTTCTTAGATTTTTCGTTGGAGCATGATCTTTTCGGAAAACCGGCATCCACTTTTCCGGATCATGCTCTAGACCCGTCTATCTAATGCGCGTGCGCGTCGGCCACGTTCTTGCGCAATAAAGCATATGCCGCGGTCAGCGCCTTGTCGGCGCTCGGATCGGGCGGGATGTAGGACTGCAACGCCGGCTGATCCTTGTCCTTCGTTGTTTTGGCCGGCGCTTTCACCTTCAGATCGTCGGGCACGTCCTGCGGCGCTTCGACGTCGGGCATGATGCCGTTCGCCTGGATCAGGCGGCCCGACGGCGTGATGTAGTGCCCGGTGGCGAGCCGCAGCGCGCCTTTGTTCGGGCCGAGCGGAACCGTGGTTGAATCCCAGCCCTCGCCGAACGAGCGCGTGCCGATCACGGTGGCGCGGTGATTATCTTTCAGCGCGCCGGCGACGATCTCGGCTTTTGCCGCGGAGCCGCCGTTGATCAGCACGACGATCGGCTTGCCATTGGCCAGGTCGCCCGCCTTGGCGCGAAAGCGCTCGACCTTGTCGGAGGAGCGATGGCTGATCGAGACGATTTCGCCGTCGTCGAGGAAACCGTCCGCCGCCGCAATGGCGCCGTCGAACGTGCCGCCCGGATTGTTGCGCAGATCGATCACAAAACCTTTGAGTTTTTCCGCCGGGATTTGCGCGGCGATGTCGTCGATCGCTTTTTTCAGCTGATCGGCGGTCGCCTCGTTGAACTGGATGATGCGGATATAGCCGATGTCGCCGCCTTCGCCGCGGCCGCGAACCGAGAGGCGGCTGGTGTTGTCGCGGACGATCGACACCTCGATCGGCTTGTCGCGGCCGGCACGCGCCAAGGTCAGCTTGACCGTCGAGCCGACGTCGCCGAGGAGCTTGGCGCCGAACTGCTGGTAGGTGAGGCCTTGCATCTGCTCGTCGTCGACGCGGGCGATGATATCGCCGGTCATGATGCCGGCCTTGGCCGCCGGCGTGTCGTCAATGGGCGTCACCACCGTGGCAAGCCCGTCCTGCATCGTATAGGCGACGCCGACATTGCCGGTGGCGCAGCGCGGGCCGGTGCAGGCGTCGCTGCGATTGAGTGCCTGCGGATCGATGAAATAGGAATCTTCGAGATCGGCGAGCATGCCGTTGATGGCGGTCTGCACCAATTTGCCGTCGTTCGGCCGCTCCACATAGTGGGAGCGCACCTGCTCGAAGGCATCGCCGAACAGGTTGAGCAGCCGGTAGATGTCCGCCTTGGTGACGGTTTTCGCGTCGGCATCGCTGCCGACCAGAACCGGCTGAGCGACGATGGTGAGCGCCACACCGACCGCAGCGCCGAGCAGCACCAGTGACGTTTTCCGCATCTTCAAGGCAATCCCCCCGCAAGACCCAAGAACGCAAGACCCAAGAACGCAAGACCCAAGAATCAGCCTGGATTATCGGCCCGAACCGGGTGGTCGAGGCCGCCGCGCTGGTGGGCCTTGCCCATCCCGCCGTGCAGCTTGACCTACATTCGGATCAAAAATGCGGCCAAAACCGGGATCGGCTCCCGAATTCTCACCCCGGGCTGGCCGGCGCGGCAGGCCGATGACCGGCTCGGCAAAGCGCGAAATGCTCGCAACCACGTCGTCCAGCGGCACCGGGCTGCCCGGCGTCTCGCTGACGATGATGGCGAGGAGGTTCATGTCGCGGCGATAGAGCGCATCGAGCGCGGTGAGGGTGTGGCTGATGGTGCCGAGATAGCTGCCGGTGACCAGGATCAGCGGCAGACGCAACGCCATCATCACGTCGAGGATGGTACGCTCGCCATCGAGCGGTACCATGATTCCACCGACGCCTTCGATGAGCAGCACGTCGCGGCGCTGCGCGATGGCGTCCTGGCAGAATCCCACCACCTGATCGACGTCGATGCGGCGGCCTTCGCGGGCGGCCGCGAGATCCGGCGAGACCGGATCGCGGAAGCGCCACGGCGACGTGTGCTCGATCTCGTCCGCCGTGACCGGCAGGCCGAGGGCTTCGAGCAAGATGCCGGGATCGCTGGTCGCGGCCTGCGCCGGATCAAAGCCGCTGACGATCGGCTTGATGGCATCGACCGAGTGGCCGAGGTTTCGCAAATGGCGGATGAGCGACGCGGCCACATAGGTCTTGCCGACGTCGGTGCCGGTCGCGGTGATGAAGATGGCGCTCACGAATGGCGCCCTATAACGCGCGTTCGCACGATTCCCGCAAGGCGTTCGATCTCGGCCTCGGGATGCAGCGCCGTGAATGCGAAGCGCAGCCGGGCCGTGCCGGCCGGTACGGTCGGCGGCCGGATGGCGACGACCAAAAAACCCTCGTTTTCCAACATTTCCGAGGCCGCAAGCGCCGCTTCCGCCTCGCCGACGATGACCGGCACGATGGCGCTTTGCGCCTCCGGCAGATTGAGCGCGCGGGTAAAAAGCCGCGCCTTATGCAATGGCTCTTCCGTCAAGGCCCGATCGCGTTCGATCAGATCGAGGGCTGCGATAGCGGCGGCAACCACCGGCGGCGGCAATCCGGTCGAATAGATGAAGGACCGGGCGCGGGTGCGCATCAGATCGATTACGGCCTGGGACGCGCACAAATAGCCGCCATAGGCGCCGACCGCCTTCGACAGCGTGCCCATCTGCAGCGGCACCTCGGCGCCACCATTGGCAAAAGCCGAGCCGCGGCCGTGGCCGACGACGCCGAGGCCATGGGCATCATCGGCCAGGAGCCAGGCGTCATGGCGCTGCGCCAGAGCCGACAGGTCTTCGAGCGGCGCAAGATCGCCATCCATGGAGAACACGCCGTCAGTAGCGATCAGCGCGCGCGCATGATGACCGCGATGCTCGGCCAAAAGCGCCTCGGCATGGGCCACGTCGCCGTGACGATAGCGCTGCACGGTCGCACCGCTGAGCTTGGCGCCGGCATGGATGCAGGCGTGGGACAATTCATCGACCAGGACGAGGTCGCCGCTGCCGGCCAGCGCCGGGATGATGCCGATATTGGCGAGATAGCCTGAGCCGAAGACACAGGCAGCTTCGGTGCCTTTGAGCCGCGCCAATCGGCTCTCCAATTCGTCGTAGAGCGGGTGATTGCCGGTGACGAGGCGGGAAGCGCCGGCGCCGACGCCATAGCGTTGCGCCGCCTCGACCGCCGCCTTGATGATCGCGGGATGGCGGCTAAGATTGAGATAATCGTTGCACGAGAACGAGAGCAAACGGCGGCCGCCGCGCTCGGCGAAAATGCCGTCGCGCGCCGTCACCACCGGCGTGCGGCGCAGTTGCGCGCGCTCCAGCGCCGCAAGCTTGCCGTTGGCGAATTCATCGAGCGAGCGCATCGCGGTGGCATGAAAGCGCCGAATGTCGGGTAATACCAGCGAAAATAAGCAAAAAACGGCCGCTGTGCCGTCCTGGTACGCCGACGGGCTCGATCACATCTGGCTGCCCTATGCGCAGATGAAGACGGCAACGCCGCCACTTGCGGTCACGGCGACCCAGGGCAGCCGCATCAGGCTTGCCGACGGCCGCGAATTGATCGACGGCATCGCCTCGTGGTGGACCGCCTGCCATGGCTATAACCACCCGCACATCCGCGCCGCGGTCGAGCGCCAGCTGGCGGCGATGCCCCACGTCATGTTCGGCGGCCTGGTGCACGAGCCGGCGCTGACCTTGGCGCGACGGCTGGTTGGGCTTTTGGGGCCAGGCGATCTCGACCGCGTCTTCTTCAGCGATTCCGGTTCGGTCGCCGTCGAAGTCGCGCTGAAAATGGCGGTGCAATACTGGCGCAACCAGGGCCGGCGCAGCCGCACCCGCTTTCTCGCCTTCACCGGCGGCTATCATGGCGACACCACCGGCGCCATGGCAGTATCCGACCCGCAGGGCAGCATGCATGCGACGTTCCGCGGTCTGTTGCCCGAGCAGATCACGGTCGATCTGCCGGTCGACGAAAAAAGCACTGCGGCGTTCGCGGCAGCGCTCGAACGGCACGCCGACGAGCTCGCCGCCATCATCGTCGAGCCGCTGGTGCAGGGCGCCGGCGGCATGCGGTTTCACGATGTGCAGGTGCTGCGCACGCTGCGTGCCGCCGCCGATCGCTACGAACTGCTTCTGATCTTCGACGAGATTTTTACCGGCTTCGGCCGTACCGGGTCGCTGTTCGCATTCCAGGAGGCGGGTGTCGTTCCGGACATCATCACGCTGTCCAAGGCGCTGACCGGCGGCACGCTGCCGCTGGCGGCGACCATCGCGGGCAAAAAGGTGTTTGCGGCGTTCTGGTCGGACGATCCGGCCCAGGCGCTGATGCACGGGCCGACCTTCATGGCCAACCCGCTGGCCTGCGCCGCCGCCAATGCCTCGCTCGACCTGTTCGAGCGCGAGCCGCGGCTCGATCAGGTCGCCACAATTTCGGGGGCGCTGGCGGCGGGTCTCGAACCGTGCCGCAAGCTCCCGGGCGTCAAGGACGTACGGGTCAAAGGCGCCATCGGCGTGGTCGAATTGGAGCGCATCGAGAATCTGAGCGCGCTTCGGCAACGCTTTGTTGCGGAAGGAGTTTTTATCCGGCCGTTCGGTTCGATCGTCTATCTCACACCGGCCTTCACCAGTGCCGAGGACGAGCTGGCGAAATTGACCGATGCGGTCCAGCGCGTGCTCAGCGAGCGCGCTTGATCACCTGGACTCGCCGACAAAACCCTGTCGCAGCGCTTCAAGCCGATCGAGCGCGGCGGGCGGCAGTGGGCCTTTTTCGACCGCGGCGAAGGCATCCTCGAACTGCTGCGGTGTCGCCATGCCGACCAGAATGGTGCCGATGGCCGCGTTCCCGATGGCAAACCGGGTGGCCGCTTCGGTCAGGCTAGCGGCAAACCCTTCCGTGACCAGCGGCATCAGGCGGCGAGCGCGCGCGATGTCGGCGTCGTAGCTCATGGCCGAGCCGATCGGCTCAGGCGGTGGACTGGCAATCGGGTGACGTTCGACAGAGCCGGATAGTGCGCCGCCGGCGAGCACGCGGATGCCGATGACGCCGGTGCCGGCGGCCTTGGTGTGATCGAACAGCCGGCCGTAGTCCTGCGCCGGATAGTTCGCCGGCAACGCCGTTGCCGCGGACGGATTGAGCATATTGTAGACCACCTGGGCGCTGTCGAAGGCGCCGGCGTCGACGACCTGCTGCAGCGATCGCGTGTCGCCGATCGCGGTCAGTCCGAGAAAACGGGTTTTGCCCTGTTGGCGGAGCTGCTCGAACGCCGGCACCACCTCGCCAAGCACTTGCCTGACGCTGAGCGCCTCGCCGCCGCCATCCGCTGTGATCGCATTATGCAGGTGGAAGATATCGACCCGCTCGCGGCGCAGCCGCGCCAGGCTGCCGTCTAGCGATTTCGTCACGGTCGAGGCGATGCGGCCGAACTCGGCGCTCGGCAGCCGGACTTTGGTGCCAACGACCGCGTTGGCGGGTTTGAGGTTTTGCAGGACACGGCCGAGGTTCTTCTCCGACTCGCCGTCGCCGTACTGCACCGCGGTGTCGAAATAATTGACCCCGACGGCGAGAGCGCGGGCAATGGCACGTTCCTGGTCGCGCGGATCACCGCGCACCATCAGGCCGCCGACCGCGCCGCAGCCAAAACCCAGCACCGAAAGCTGCATACCGGTGCCGCCGTAAACCCGCATTTCCATCGCCGTTCCTCCCGGATCAGTACCCGACCGCCGTGCCGTGGAGGTCATAGTCGTCGGCGCGCTCGATCTTCACGGTGGCGATCTCGCCGACGCGCAGCGGCCGATGGCTGGCGACATAGACGGCACCATCGATCTGCGGCGCGTCGGCCTTGCTGCGGCCTTTGGCAACGGAAGGGCCAACCTCATCGATGATGACGCGCTCACGGTTGCCGACTTTGCGCTTGAGCCGCTTGCGCGAAATGCCCTGTTGGCACTGCATGAAGCGGTGCCAGCGCTCTTCTTTCACCTCGGCCGGCACCGGCGCGCCAAGATCGTTGGCCGCGGCGCCGGCCACCGGCTCGTAGTGGAAGCAGCCGACGCGATCGAGCTCGGCCTCGCCGAGCCAATCGAGCAGCAGGGAGAAATCCTCCTCGGTCTCGCCCGGAAAACCGACGATGAAGGTCGAGCGGATGGTCAGGCTCGGACAGATCTCGCGCCAGGCGCGGATACGCTCCAGCGTCTTTTCCTGGGCAGCCGGGCGGCGCATGCGCTTGAGCACGGCGGGGCTGGCGTGTTGGAACGGCACGTCGAGGTAAGGCAGCACTTTGCCGTCGGCCATGAGCGCAATGACCTCATCGACATGCGGGTAGGGGTAGACGTAGTGCAGCCGCACCCAGACGCCGAACTCGCCCAATTCGCGGGCGAGGTCGAGGAATTTTGCCCGCACCTCGCGGCCCTTCCAGGCGCTCGCCGCGTATTTGACATCGACGCCGTAGGCCGAGGTGTCCTGGGAAATGACCAAAAGTTCCTTGACGCCTGCCGTGACCAGCTTTTCGGCCTCGCGCAGCACGTCGGCGGCCGGCCGCGATACCAGATCGCCGCGCAGTTTTGGGATGATGCAGAAGCTGCAGCGATTATTGCAACCTTCTGAAATCTTTAGATAAGCGTAGTGGCGCGGGGTGAGCTTGATGCCCTCGGGCGGGATCAGGTCGGTATAGGGATCGTGCGCCGGCGGGGCGGCGCGGTGCACGGCGTCGAGCACGCTCTCGTATTGCTGCGGCCCGGTGACCGCGAGCACGCCGGGATGCACCGAGGTGATCTTCTCCGGCTCGGCCCCCATGCAGCCGGTGACGATGACCTTGCCGTTTTCCGCCATTGCGGCGCCGATGGCGGAAAGGGACTCCGCCTGGGCGCTGTCGAGAAAGCCGCAGGTATTGACGATGGCGAGGTCGGCGCCGGCGTGGTCGCGCGCCAGCTCATAACCTTCAGCGCGCAGCCGCGTGATGATGCGCTCGGAATCGACCAGCGCCTTCGGGCAGCCGAGCGAAACGAAGGAAATGCGGGCAGGGCGGTTCATGATCGCGGGTTCATAGCATGGGACGCGTGGCGAGACGCGCTCTTCTCCAGTAAAGCTCCTTGAGGAAACGGCAGCTTTAAGCCGCGCCCGGCCGATCGTCACACCGGGCATATAGGGAGCATCGCCATGAAAGGCTCGGCATCGATCTTATTCACTGTCCTCTGCCTGTTTGCGGGCGCGGCCCAGGCCGAAATCAAGACCCAATGGGTGGACTACAAGGACGGCGACACCGCACTGCAGGGCTATCTCGCCTATGACGACAGCATCTCGGGGAAACGGCCGGGCATTCTGCTTTTGCATCGGCGCGACGGCATGTCGGATCTCACGCTCGCCAACGCCAAAATGTACGCCCAGCAAGGCTACGTCGTCTTTGCCCCGGATATTTTCGGCAAGGATATTCGTCCCAAAACCGTGCCGGAAATGCAGGCGCAGACCGCGCTCTACACCGCCAACCGCCCGCTGATGCGGGCGCGGGCGCAAGCCGGGTTCGATGTGCTGCGAGCAAACCCGATGGTCGATGCGACACGGATCGCGACCGTGGGCTATTGCTTCGGCGGCGAGGTCGCCGTCGAGTTTGCCGAGACCGGCGCGCCGATCGTGGGCTCAGTGGCGATCCACGGCTCCTTCCGCGGCTACCCGCCCGAGGCGGCGAAGAACATCCATGGCCCGGTGCTCATCCTGCACGGCGCCGAAGATCCGGTGGCACCGCTGCCCGAAGTCATCGCGCTGATCGGCCAATTGCGCGCCGCCAAGGTCGCCTTCGAGCTCAATCTTTACAGCGGCACCGAGCACGGCTTCTCGACGCCGAAAGACGCCGACGAAGAACGCGCCGACAACGAATCCAAGGTGGCGGCCGCGCGATTCTTCAAGCAGGTGTTCGGGCTGTGACGGCCGGCAGGAGCGCGCGTGGCAGGAACCCTTCCCGATCCGCCGCTGCTCCTGGTGACCGACCGCCGCCAAGCGCGGCGGCCGCTGCCTGAGATCGTCGGCGCGGCGCTCGGCGCCGGCTGCCGCTGGATCAGCCTGCGCGAAAAGGACCTTCCGGAGGACGAGCAGGTTCCATTGGCGCGGCTGCTGTTGCCCATGATCCGTCGCCATGGCGCGCGTTTGTCGATCCACGGCGCGGCGGCGCTGGCCAAGCTTGCCGGCGTCGATGGGGTCCACTTGCCGTCGGGTGCCGACGCTGCCGCGGCTCGCGCAAAACTTGGTCGGCAAAAGCTCATCGGGGTCTCGATCCATACCGTCACCGAAGCCGAGGCGATCGATCCGGCCGTCATCGATTACGCGCTAGCCGGGCCGGCCTTCGAGACCGTGAGCAAGCCCGGTTACGGCCCGGAAATCGGCCGCAAGGGTCTCGCCGAGATGGCGCGGCAGGCGCGGGTGCCGCTCCTCGCCATCGGCGGCATCAACACGGTGCGGGTCGCCGAAGTGATCGCCGCGGGCTGCTCGGGCGTCGCCGTGATGGGCGGCGTGATGCGCGCCGTCGATCCCGGCCGCGAGGTCGGCGCGCTGGTCGCGACGCTGCAGGGCGTCTATCCGCGCGCGCGATAGGTGGCCACGCCCTGATCGGGTGCCCAGACGCCAGCCGGCAGCTTGCCGGCCTGCCAGAACACGTCGATCGGCATGCCGCCGCGCGGATGGAAATAGCCGCCGATGCGCAGCCATTTCGGCTTCAACAACGCGGCGAGCTTCTTGCCGATCGCGACCGTGCATTCTTCATGGAATGCGCCGTGATTGCGGAAACTGTTCAAGTAAAGCTTGAGCGACTTCGACTCCACCAGCCAAGCCTTCGGCACATAGTCGATGACCAGCGTGGCAAAGTCGGGCTGGCCGGTGACCGGGCACATCACGGTGAACTCGGGGAATGTGAAGCGCGCGACGTAATTCGTATCCGGATGCGCATTACGAACGCGGTCGAGCACCGCTTGCTCCGGGGAGGCGGGGATCGGCGCGGGGCGGCCGAGTTGCAGGGTTTTTTTTGTCATTCGTCAGGTACGGATATCAGAAGGCCCGGGCAGCATTCCGTTCTCGAATAGCAGTTCCGGAATGACGACCGTCAGCTTCTCAATTAAATCCTCGAAATCATCGGCGCCGGTCGCAAGCCCAGGCACGTCGTCACTAGACGCGACCCAAACTTTGGCATCCTCGTCCCACTCGACCATCACCCGGTAACGGGACATGCCATGCTCCAATGCGGTTAGCAGTCACAATATAACGAGTTCCGCCTGAATTGGTCGAGCAGCGGGGCATGACAAGGGGCTTGCCGATCCTGTAGAAGCCGCAGCGCAGGGGCCAATCGGAACCAAAAATGACCGCTATTGTCGACATCATCGGCCGGGAAATTCTGGACAGCCGCGGCAATCCGACCGTGGAGGTCGATGTCGTGCTGGAAGACGGCTCGCGCGGCCGTGCCGGCGTGCCGTCGGGCGCCTCGACCGGGGCGCATGAGGCGGTCGAGTTGCGCGACGGCGACAAGAAACGCTATCTCGGCAAGGGCGTGCGCAACGCGGTCGAGGCGGTCAACGGCGAGATTTTCGAGGCGCTCAGCGGCATGGATGCCGAGGCGCAGGTCAAGATCGACGAGACCATGATCGCGCTCGACGGCACGCCGAACAAAAGCCGGCTTGGCGCCAACGCCATCCTCGGCGTGTCGCTCGCCGTCGCCAAGGCGGCGGCTGTGGCCAACAAGCTGCCGCTCTATCGCTATGTCGGCGGCACATCCGCGAGGTTGTTGCCGGTGCCGATGATGAACATCGTCAACGGCGGCGTGCACGCCGACAACCCGATCGATTTTCAGGAATTCATGATCATGCCGCTCGGGCTCGCTTCGCTGGCGGACGCGGTGCGCGCCGGCTCGGAGATCTTTCACACCCTGCGCGCGGCGCTCAAGGCCGACGGCCACAACACCAATGTGGGCGACGAGGGCGGTTTCGCGCCCAATCTGCCGTCGGCCGAGGCCGCGCTCGACTTTGTTCTGGCGGCCATCGAGAAGGCCGGCTACCGGGTCGGCGACGAGGTAGCGATCGCGCTCGATCCGGCGGCGAGCGAGTTCTTCAAGGACGGCGCTTACGCTTACGAAGGCGAGGGCAAGACGCGCTCGATCGACCAGCAGGTCGAGTATCTCGCCGCGCTGACCAAGCGCTATCCGATCGTGTCGATCGAAGACGGCATGGCCGAGGACGATTACGACGGCTGGAAGAAGCTCACGCAAAAAATCGGCGACCGCTGCCAGCTCGTCGGCGACGACATCTTCGTCACCAACGTGGCGCGGCTCAAGGACGGCATCAAGAACGGCATCGGCAATTCGATCCTGATCAAGGTCAACCAGATCGGCACGTTGAGCGAAACGCTGGCCGCGGTCGAGATGGCGCACAAGGCGGGCTACACCGCGGTGATGTCGCACCGCTCCGGCGAGACCGAGGATTCGACCATCGCCGACCTCGCGGTCGCCACCAATTGCGGGCAGATCAAAACCGGCTCGCTGGCGCGCGCCGACCGTACCGCCAAATATAACCAGCTCATGCGCATCGAAGAGGAACTCGGCGCGCAGGCGGCCTATGCGGGCCGCTCAGCGCTCAAGGTCCAGCGCTAGCGCGCACCGCCGTTCGCTTGTCCCGGCGGGCCGAACGGCGCTATACCGCTATCTCGAACCGCCCAGGCCGTGGCGCCCACGGAACGAGTATCGGCTGATGGATCAATCGGTTGAATTGAATGCAGGCAATCGCCGGCTGGCCGCCGAGCGGCTGCGCGATTTCATCGTCACCTCGGTGGACGCGGCGACGGCTTCCGACACGCCGTTCTATCACCTCGTGCTCGACCGGGTGTTTCCCGACGACGTCTATGCGGCGATGCTCGCCAATATGCCCGACGCCACCGACTACCGACCGATGCACGGCCGCAGCAAGGGCCACGATCTCACCGATGGCACCCATACGCGGGTGAAGATCGACGTGTTTCCGGAATATATCCGCCACCTGCCGCCGCAAAAACGCGCGGTGTGGGACATCGTCGGCCGCGCACTGTGCTCGGCACCGGTACGCGATGCGTTCATCCGGCGGCTTAAGCCGGCGCTCGAGCGCCGCTTCGGTCCCGGCTACGCCAAGACCGGCATGTACCCGATCCCGGTGCTCACCCGCGACATTCCCGGCTACCTGATCACGCCGCATACCGACACGCGCTGGAAGGGCATTACCGTCCAGCTCTACCTGCCGCGCGACAGCTCGATCGCCCATATCGGCACCATCTTTCACGACAAGCGTGCCGACGGCAGCTGCGGGCCGAAGGCGAAACAGATGACCTTTGCGCCGAACACCGGCTATGCCTTCGCGGTCGGCACCGATACCTGGCATTCGGCCGATCCGGTCGGGCCCGAGGTCAGTACCCGCGACAGCATTCTCTTGACCTATTTCGTCGACGCCGGCGTGCTGCGCTTCCTGCGCAACCGCACCAAGCGGCTGGGCAATTTCCTCGGCAGCGAAATCCGCAACCGCCTGCGCTAGAGCAACTCCGTTTCCCGGGCGCAGCGCAGCACGGAGCGTAGCGCAGTGGTGCGCTGCAGACCCGGGATCGTTACGGATTTTGAGTCTGCGACGATCCCGGATCAGCGGTGCACCGCTTCGCGCTGCACCGCATCCGGGAAAAGTGAGCGTTAATGCCCCTTAAACCGCGCGCTGACATGGTGTGCGGATGGTCACGCGTAAACGCCTGCGTTCGATCCTGACCACGCTCGGCCTCTATGTCATGGCCGCGCTGCTGATCGGCTATTTCGGCGTCAACGCCTATAGCGGCAATCATGGCCTGAAAGCCAAGGAAGACCTCGACCAGCAGATCGGCACGCTGTCGGGCGATCTCGACCGCCTCAAGCTCGAACGGGCGCAGTGGGAGCGCCGCGTGGCGCTGCTGCGGGCCGACCGGCTCGACCCCGATATGCTCGACGAGCAGGCGCGCAAGCTGCTCGATGACGTGGCGCCGAGCGACCTTACTCTGATGTTCGCCTGGGGCCCCAAGGCCGCCGACGCCCCCAGGCCTTGAACTCGACCCGGCCATCCCCAAAATAATTTTTGCCGGCAATGCTTTGGCCGGCTCCGCCCATCCCATTCGACAGGTCGCCCCGCTTCCGCAATCGGGCGATTTCGGCTATGGGATGCAGGCCCCCCGTGGTGTCCCGAGGACAGAATGGCCGTCGCCAAAACCAAGCCCACCGAAGAAGGCCCTCACGAGCTCCGCCCTGAGATCGATTGGGGCGACCACGACAGCCAGGTCCCGGAATTCAGCAAGGAGCAGGAGTTTGCGGCGCTGCGCCAGATGCTCTTGATCCGCCGCTTCGAGGAGAAGGCCGGCCAGATGTATGGCATGGGCCTCATCGGCGGCTTCTGCCACCTCTATATCGGCCAGGAAGCGGTCGTCGTCGGCATGGAAATGGCCAAGAAAGACGGCGATCAGATGATCACCGGCTATCGCGATCACGGCCACATGCTGGCTTGCGGCATGGACCCCAAAGGCGTGATGGCGGAACTGACCGGACGCCGCGGCGGCTATTCCAAGGGCAAGGGCGGCTCCATGCACATGTTCTCGCTGGACAAGAATTTTTTCGGCGGGCACGGCATCGTCGCCGCCCAGGTGCCGCTCGGCACCGGCTTGGCCTTCGCCAACAAATATCGCGGCAACGACAGCGTCTCGCTGACCTATTTCGGCGACGGCGCCGCCAACCAGGGCCAGGTCTACGAGAGCTTCAACATGGCGGAGCTGTGGAAGCTCCCCGTGGTCTACGTCATCGAGAACAACCGCTACGCCATGGGCACCTCGGTCTTGCGCTCCGCGGCGCAGACCGACTTCTCCAAGCGCGGCATCTCGTTCAACATCCCCGGCACCCAGGTCGACGGCATGGACGTGCGCGCGGTGAAGGCGGCGGCCGAAACCGCCATGGCCTGGTGCCGCGCCGGCAAGGGCCCGACCATTTTGGAAATGATGACTTATCGCTATAGGGGACACTCCATGTCGGATCCGGCCAAATACCGGACCAAGGAGGAGGTCGACAAAGTGCGCACCGAGCACGATCCGATCGAGCAGGTGCGCAAACGCCTGCTCGACAAGAAATGGGCGAGCGAAGATGAGTTGAAAAAGCTCGACGCGTCGGTGCGCGCGACAGTCAATGAAGCGTCCGAGTTCGCCACCCAGGACGCCGAGCCCGATCCTTCCGAGCTTTACACCGACATGTATCGTTGAGCGCGATTTTCGCGCGCTCCGCCTTTTGAGCAAGCCATGCCAACTGAAGTCCTCATGCCCGCGCTGTCGCCCACCATGGAGAAGGGCAACCTCTCCAAGTGGCTCAAGAAGGAAGGCGACACCGTCAAGTCCGGTGACGTGATCGCCGAGATCGAGACCGACAAAGCCACCATGGAGGTGGAAGCGGTCGACGAGGGCACGCTCGGCAAAATCCTGGTGCCGGAAGGCACCAATGACGTCGCGGTCAATACGCCGATCGCCATGATCCTCGCCGACGGCGAGGACGCGGCCGCGCTCAAAGACGGCAAAGGCGCGGCGCCCAAACCCCCGGCGCCGGCGCCTCAGGCCAAGACTCCGGCGTCCGCGGACGCCGGCGACGCGGCGCTCGGCCAAGTGCCGCTCAACGAGTTGAGAGAGGCGCAAAAGTCCACGCCAGAGCCCGCGGCGCCCGAACCGGAAGTGCCGGCAGGCACCGAGATGGTCACCATGACCATGCGCGAGGCACTGCGCGACGCCATGGCGGAAGAAATGCGCCGCGACCCGGACGTGTTCGTCATGGGCGAGGAAGTCGCCGAATATCAGGGCGCCTATAAAGTCACCCAAGGGCTGCTCGACGAGTTCGGCGCCCGGCGCGTCATCGACACCCCGATCACCGAGCACGGCTTTGCCGGGCTGGGCGTCGGCGCCGCGCTGGCCGGGTTGAAACCCATCGTCGAGTTCATGACCTTCAATTTCGCCATGCAGGCGATGGATCAGCTGATCAATTCGGCGGCCAAGACGCCCTATATGTCGGGCGGGCAGGTGCGGGTCTCGATCGTGTTTCGCGGCCCGAACGGACCGGCGTCGCGTGTCGCCGCCCAGCACAGCCAGGACTATTCGGCCTGGTACTCGCACATTCCCGGCTTGAAGGTGATCGCGCCATCGACTGCCGCCGACGCCAAAGGTCTACTCAAGGCAGCGATCCGCGATCCCAATCCGGTGATGTTTTTAGAAAACGAAATCCTCTACGGCCATTCCTCGCCGGTGCCGAAACTCGACGACTATGTGCTGCCGATCGGCCGCGCGCGGGTGGTGCGTGCGGGCAGCGACGTGACCATCGTCGCCTGGTCCATGGGCATGACTTATGCGCTCAAGGCCGCCGACGAATTGGCGAAGGACAACATCAACGCCGAAGTGATCGACCTGCGCACGCTCAAACCCATGGACAGCGACACCATCATCGAGTCGGTGAAAAAAACCGGCCGCCTCGTCACTGTCGAAGAGGGCTGGAAGCAATCCGGCGTCGGCGCCGAGATCGCCGCGCGCGTCATGGAACAGGCATTCGACTACCTCGACGCGCCGGTCGCGCGCGTCACCGGCAAGGACGTGCCGATGCCATACGCCGCCAACCTGGAAAAACTCGCGCTGCCGTCGGTCGCCGAAGTGGTCGCGGCGGCGAAGGCCGTCTCCTACCGTTGAATTTTTGGTGAAACCGTAGCGCCATGCCCATCAACATCCTCATGCCGGCGCTGTCGCCCACGATGGAGAAGGGCAATCTCTCCAAGTGGCTCAAGAAAGAGGGCGATGCGGTCAAGACCGGCGATGTCATCGCCGAGATCGAGACCGACAAGGCGACCATGGAATACGAAGCCGTCGATGACGGCGTCATGGCCAAGATCGTGGTGCCGGAAGGCACCAACGACGTCGCCGTCAATCAGCTCATCGCCGTGATGGCGCAGGAAGGCGAGGATGTGAAGGCGGCCGCGGCCGGAGCGGGGCAGGGCATTGAGAAGAAACCCAGCGCCGGAGCCCCCTCATCCCCACCTTCTCCCCCTCGGGGAGAAGGAGCGGCCCAGCCAGCCGCCGCTCAGTCGACTGCCACTCAAGTGCCCAAAGAGGCGAAGTCTCCACCGCCGCCGCAAGCGCCGCGCGCTCCCTCTCCCCAGAGGGGAGAGGGTGGGGGTGAGGGGGTTCGGACCAACGGCCATGGCGCCGGCGCCGCCGGCACCAACAGAATCTTTTCTTCGCCCTTGGCGCGTCGGCTGGCGAAAGACGCGAACATCGAGCTCGGCCGCATCCAAGGCACCGGCCCGCACGGCCGCGTCATCGCCCGCGATGTCGAAGCGGCGAAATCGGGCCAAGGATTGCGTGCGCCGGCCGCGGCTCCCGCCAGCGCACCGCTTGTCGCGCCGTCGATGTCGGACCAGCAGATCCGCGCGCTCTACGACGACGGCTCTTACGATTTCGTGCCGCATGACGGCATGCGCCGCACCATTGCGCAGCGGCTCACGGCGTCGGTGCAGACCATTCCGCACTTCTACCTGACCATCGACTGCGACATCGGCAAACTCCTCGAGGCGCGCGAAGAGATCAACGCGTCGGCGCCCAAGGACAAGGACGGCAAGCCCGCCTACAAGCTCTCGGTCAACGATTTCGTCATCAAGGCGCTGGCGCTGGCTTTGCAGCGCGTGCCGGATGCGAACGTGAGCTGGACCGACGGCGGCATGCTCAAGCACAAGCATTCCGACGTCGGCGTCGCGGTCGCCATGCCGAACGGCCTGATCACGCCGATCATCCGCAACGCCGAGACCAAATCGCTTTCGGCCATCTCCAACGAGATGAAGGAACTCGCGGGACGCGCACGAGCCAGGAAGCTCAAGCCGCATGAGTATCAAGGCGGCACCACCTCGGTGTCGAACCTCGGCATGTACGGCATCAAGGATTTCACCGCGGTGATCAATCCGCCGCAATCGACCATCCTCGCCGTCGGCACCGGAGAGGAACGCGCCGTGGTGCGCGGCGGCAAGGTCGAAGCCGCCCACATCATGAGCGTGACCATGTCGTGTGACCACCGCTCAGTCGACGGCGCGCTCGGCGCGGTGCTGATCGGCGCCTTCAAGGCGCTGATCGAAAATCCGGTGATGATGCTGGTGTAAAAGCCGCGCTGCAGCGTTGTGATTGCGGCTTTGATGCTTGATTTGCGACGGATCGCAATTCGGACGAAGCGACCATGGCGACAAACACAGCGGTGTTTACGGTCCGGCCGGTTTTCATCGGCTGGATCACCTTGCTGGCGCAATCGCCGCTACAGCTGTTCTTCACGATCTGGGCCGGCGGATTCTTCGGCGGCATAACCCAGGCGACCGGGCTGTTTCCGCACGGATCGTCGTTCATCGTTTTCGGTGCGCTCGCCTTCTTCGGCATTCCCGCCATCGCCTATATCGGCAAGAAGCTCAATTACAGCCGCACCGAATACCGCTTCTACACCGATCGCCTCGAATTCGAGGAGGGCTTCTTCTCGATCAACAAGAAAGTCATTCGCTTCCGTGACATCAAAGAGGTCACGTTGCGCAAGGGCATTTTTCAACGCATCTACGGTCTTGGCACGATTTATCTCGCCACGCTGGCGACGGGATCGGGCCAGAATTTCAGTCCGTTCGTCGCGCTCGGCTTCGGCAACGTCTCTGGCAGCGGCATCAGCGTGCGCGACATCGCCGATCCCGATCAAACCTTCGACAGAATCCGAAAGCTCGTCGACGCTTGTCGCGAGTGAATCCGTCGCCCCGGCGCAGATGGTCAGGGTGTATCGAGGCCCTTCGACCGAAACACCGCGATCGCTTCCGGCGATCGCAGCATTTTGATCAAGGCTTTTCCGGCCTCGTCGTTTTTGCAGGCGGCCATGATCGCGACGGCGAATTCCGTGACCACGTTCAGATCGCCGGGCAACAGCCCGATCACGTCGGCGCCGGCCACATGCAGCAATTCCGGCTTCTGCTGCACGGCGAGCTCGGCTTCGCCGGTCATCAGCAGGTTCGCGGAAAAGCCGCCGGGCGGCGGATATTTGGTCTTCGGCGTCATCTCGTCGGCGATGCCCATCCGCTCGAGCAGTTTTGCAAAATAAACGCCACTGGCGCCGCCGGCGGACGGTTCGCTGTAGGCGATCGATTTGGCAGCGAGCAGCGTGCGCTTGAGCGCCTCCGGCGTGGAAATATCGGGTTTTGGCGCGCCGGCTTTGACGGCGATGCCGACGCCCGAGCTTGCCAGCATGGTGTCGGCGCCGGGCGCGATCTTGCCGAGCTTGGTCAAAGCCTCGATGCCGGCCCGGCTGAGCACCACAACGTCCGCGGTGTCGCCGCCCTCGATGCGCTTGACCAGCATCGGTGCCGTGCCCCAGGTAACGGCAAGCTTGTGGCCGCTCACCTCGTCGAATTGCGCAAACAGCCGTTCCGCGGCGCTGCGCACGCCGATGGTGCTAAAGACCACAAGCTCAGCCATGAGGGGAGGCATCCTTCTTGCTTAACGTTATATCGCGTGAGAATGAACCACGCGAAAATAAATATTCGGCTCCCCAATGGACGACCTGATCGAAGGCTATCGCCGCTTCCGTGCCGGTACCTGGCAGGCCGAGCGCAAACGCTTCGAAGCGTTGAGCCGCCTGGGCCAGCGGCCGCGCGCGCTGATCATCGCCTGCTCGGACAGCCGTACCGACCCGCAGATGGTGTTCAATGCCCGGCCGGGCGAGCTGTTCGTCGTCCGCAACGTCGCCAACATCGCGCCGCCTTACGGCCCCGACGACCAGCCGCACGGGGTCAGCTCGGCCATCGAGTTCGCGGTGCGCTCGCTTGCGGTCCGCGAGATCGTCGTGCTCGGCCACGCCATGTGCGGCGGCATCAAAGCGCTGTTGGACGGCGCGCCGGTCGAGGCTTCGGATTTTGTCGGCCAGTGGGTGCGCATCGCCGAGCCGGCGCGGCAACGCGCCATGCAGGCGCCGCCGGAGGCGCGCCAGGATATTTGCGAGCATGAAACGGTCCGCCTGTCGCTCGACAACCTGATGACGTTTCCGTGGATCAAGGACGCGGTCGAAGCCGGCCATATCAGCCTGCACGGCTGCTTCTTCGACATCCGCTCCGGCATCCTCGAACGCCTCGGCGCGGATGGCGCTTTCCATCCGATCCCGGATTAGGCAAGGCCCCGCGACAAGCGCGGCGGCGATAGCTACATATAGGACAGGGAGCGCACGAGGATTTTCAATGGCAGAAACCAATTTCGACGTCATCATCATCGGCTCGGGGCCGGGCGGCTATGTCTGCGCCATCCGCGCGGCGCAGCTGGGTTTCAAGACTGCCATCGTCGAGCGCGACTATTTGGGCGGCATCTGCCTGAACTGGGGCTGCATCCCGACCAAGGCGCTCTTACGCTCGGCCGAGATTTTTCACTACATGCAGCACGCCAAGGACTATGGGCTGTCGGCTGGTGAAGTCACTTACGATCCGAGCGCGGTGGTGAAGCGCTCGCGTGCGGTGTCGAAACGCCTCAACGACGGCGTCGGCTTCCTGATGCGGAAGAACAAAGTTGCGGTGATCTGGGGCGAGGCGACCATCGACGCACCCGGAAAATTGACCGTGAAAGCCGCCAAGAGCGAAGCGCCGAAAGGCGCGCTCGGCCCGGGCGCCTATCAGGCCAAGCACATCATCATCGCCACCGGCGCGCGGCCGCGCGTGCTGCCGGGCCTCGAGCCGGACAAGAAACTGGTCTGGACCTATTTCGAAGCCATGGTGCCCGAGCGTATGCCGAAGTCGCTTTTGGTCGTCGGCTCAGGCGCCATCGGCATCGAGTTCGCCTCGTTTTACCGCACGCTCGGCGCCGAAGTGACCGTGGTCGAGGTGCTGCCGCAAATCCTGCCTGTCGAGGACGCCGAGATCGCCGCCTTCGCGCGCAAGAGTTTCGAAAAACAGGGCATAAAGATTCTCACCGGCGCCAAGGTGACCAAACTCGATAAACAATCGGACGCCGTCACCGCGACCATCGACGACGGCAAGGGCGGCACGCAGACGCTCACCGTCGATCGCGTCATCGCGGCGGTCGGCGTCGTCGGCAATGTCGAAAATCTCGGCCTGGAAAAGCTCGGCGTCAAAACCGAGCGCGGTGCCATCGTCATCGACGGCGTCGGCAAGACCAGCGTGCCCGGCATCTACGCCATCGGCGACGTCGCCGGCCCGCCGCTCTTGGCGCACAAGGCCGAGCACGAAGGCGTCATCTGCGTCGAGGCGATCAAAGGGCTCAATCCGCACCCGATCAACAAACGGCTCATTCCCGGCTGCACCTATTGCACGCCGCAGATCGCGTCGGTTGGACTGACAGAGCAGGCGGCCAAGGAGCAGAAGATCGAGATCCGCGTCGGCCGCTTCCCCTTCGTCGGCAACGGCAAGGCCATCGCGCTCGGCGAGGACCAGGGCCTGGTCAAGGTGATCTTCGACAAGAAGACCGGCCAATTGCTCGGCGCCCACATGGTCGGCGCCGAAGTCACCGAGCTGATCCAGGGCTACGTGGTGGCGATGAATCTGGAGACCACCGAAGAAGAGCTGATGCACACCGTGTTCCCGCATCCGACCTTGTCGGAGATGATGAAGGAAGCGGTGCTCGATGCGTATGGGCGGGTTTTGAATATTTGAGACGCCGCGATGTCATCAATGTCGCATTCGGTGATTACTGGGTGCCCCGCCTTCGCGGGGCATGACAGGTGAGGTTACGCGGCCAATCCCGCCATCGGCTTCACGCCGTCGCTGCCTGGGAAAACACTCTGCGCCAAAACGCGCTCGTCGGCGCGCAGGTGATCCTTCAATAGCCCCTTGAGCACCGCGCGCAGATCGGTCGTGGCTTTAAGATCGCGGTTCTCGTAAAGGTCCGCGCTTTTCAACCCCGGCCAATCGGCGATGACGCGGCCGCCTTTGAGCGCGCCGCCGACCAGGAGCGCGACCGTCGCGGTGCCGTGGTCGGTGCCTTCGGTGCCGTTGATGCGCGCGGTGCGGCCGAACTCGGTGACCAGCGCGACGACGGTATCGCGCCACGCCGGTCCCATATTGGTCTCGACCGCGGCCAGCGCCGCGTCGAGCGCGCCGAGCAATTGCGATAGCCGGCCGTTTGCGATGCCCTCGTTGGAATGGGTATCCCAGCCGTCGAGCGCCAGCGCGCCGACCCGCGGGCCATCGGGCTGCGCCAGGAATTTCGCGGCGGTGGCGGCGACTTCGGCGAAATAGGCGCGCACTTGCGCGGGACCCGGCACATTTTGGCCGGGCAATTGGCCCATCGACTGGCCCATGTCGCCGGAGCGTTCGATTGCCGCAAGCCGGGCATGTTCCTCGATCACGGCGGCAAGTTTGGGATCGGCGTGGCGGTAAAGATCGAGGAGCCGCATGGTGGTGTCGTCGCTCGCCGGCAAGATGCGTTGCGGCGACCATGACAGCACCGGCGCCGGGCCGCGCACCACGAGCGGCGTCACCGGACCGACCGCAAACGCCTTTTTGCCCTGCACGCCGACGCGGCCGCCGGGCGCAAGTCCCGCGAGCGCGCGATTGAGCCAGCCGCTGTCGCTCGCCGCCGGTTTTGGCAAGCCGCTTTCCAACAGATCCTGGCCGTCGAAATGCGAGCGCTCGCGATAAGGCGTGGCGCAGGCATGGACGATGATCGCCTCGTTGGCGGTAAACATGCGATGCAGGTTGGGCATCGCCGGATTGAGCGCGAAGAAATCGTCGAGCTTGAGCGCCGGCGTCTTGCTCTGCGGCGTCAAGGCATTGTCGCCGCGCAGCGCGATCCAGTCCGGATCGCCGACCGGCGCGACGGTGGCCAGCCCATCGAGCGCGCCGCGCAGCACGATGGTCAAAAAACGCGGATCGCGGCCTTCGGCCAGCGCAAGCTTCGGCATAAAAGCCCAGGCGAACAGCGTGCCCGAACCCAGCATCACGTCGCGCCGCGAGGGTGCATGAGGCATGTTCATCTCCGCAAGAATTCCGGCGCCATGACCAGGAGCGCCAAGGCCTGGGGCCGGCTTTCGGCGCGCGCGATGGTGTCGCGGGTTTCGGCCGAAGCCAGCGGACCGAGCGCGCTGTCGAGAACGGCGCGCGGATCGGCGTTGTTGGCCGCGAGAAGGCCGGCTATTCCGGCGGCGATATCCAGCCGGCGCGGCACGCCATCGATCCACGCCGCCTCGGTGTCGGGATAGCCATTCGGCGACAGCGGCCGCCACAGCGCCTCGCCGAGCGTCGCTTGCGTGCCCAAAATACGGCCGACGGGAATAGCCTGGGGCGCCGCCGTCAGGCGCAGCATGCCAATCATCCATTCGGCGGGCGATTTGAGCTTGGTGCGCGTCGGCGTCCACGATTCGTCG
Organism: uncultured Alphaproteobacteria bacterium; assembly: GCA_963756245.1. Classification (GTDB taxonomy): domain Bacteria; phylum Pseudomonadota; class Alphaproteobacteria; order Rhizobiales; family Xanthobacteraceae; genus BOG-931. The sequence goes on along the minus strand of CAVWOI010000021.1, from coordinate 5,031 downwards.
GCCGTGACCAAAATTTTGGCGACCTCTTTCAGGTTGCCGTCGGTATCGCCGAACGTCTTTGCCAGCTTGGCGACGAGCGAGGGCGGTGGCTCGTCGGCAACAAAATGCCGCGCCAGCTTTTGCGCGATGTGTTGCGCCGTTGCCGGATGCCGCGCCAGATCGGCAAGCACCGCGCGGCCCTGGCCGACGCCGATGTCGGGATAAAATTTGCCCAGAACGGTCTTGGCGCCCGGCTCGTGCAGCCGCTGCACGAAAGCGAATTCGCCGCCGTGGATCGGCTCCTCGGGCGGAAGCCAGGTCCAGCCGGTGATCACGTTGGCGAAGCTCGTGACATCGGCCTGGGTGTAGCCGCTGCGGACGCCGAGCGTGTGCAATTCGAGGATCTCGCGGGCGAGATTCTCATTGAGACCTTTGTCGCGGTTGATGCCGGCGATCGAATTGGCGCCCATGGACTGGATGTTGTCCAAATAGAACAGCATGCCGGGATGGCTTTCGGCAGCCAGCAGCAGATCGGCAAAGCGGCCGAGCACGTGGGGCCGGATCGCTTCCCGCTCGAACGGGCCGGCCATCTCCACGATCTTGTCCGCCGAGATGCAGAAATGGTTCGACCAGAACCAGACCAGCCGTTCGGCGAAGCCGACTTCGGCGCCGAGCGCGGCGTCGAAGCGGGCTTTGGCTTCGTCCTGGAACAGCTGTTGCGGCAGCGGCGGCGCCGGCTGCTGAGCCGGTTTCGCTGTCGGCGCCGGCTGTTGGTTTGCGGCATCGTTGGCAGCCGGCGCCATGCAAGGCTCGCCCGAGGGTTTGCGGCAATCGACAAGGCTCGCGGCATTCCCGGCGTCGACTTGCTTCTGCGCACGCAGCGCGAGCTTCTGCTTCGCTGCCTGCTCGGCGCGAAAGTCGAAGACCTCGCGCGCCGCTTCACCGCTCGACGGCAGATTGGCGGCCACGAGGCCGGCCTGCGGACGCTCCAGGTCGGCAAGGAGCGCGCCTTGCGGATCGGCGGCAATGGCGGCAATCGAACCGGCCGTCGGCCCGAACCCGAACCGGTGCAAGGCGAGCGCCGCTGCTGCTTGGCCACGCGCGGTCACGGCAAATCCTCCCGGGGTGAAATGTCTCGCCGGCAGGCATGGGACGATTCTTTTGTGGCAAAAGTTACATCCGGAAACGGCGAAATCGCCGTTGTTTCCTTACAGTTTGTTCACGAGCCGGGCGGGACATGTCCGTCAAACAGCGCCTTGCGGCGCCGCAACCGGGCTCGTAAGTATCTGATGCGCCATTGTGCGCCGCGGAACCATCATGGCCGTTGTCATCGACACTTTGCTCGGCAAGCCGCCGCGCCACCCGGAAAAGGCGCACCGGCCGGATCAGCCGAGCCTGCGCAAGCCGGACTGGATTCGCGTCAAGGCGCCGGTCTCGCCCGGCTATGTCGCGACGGCGCGCATCGTGCGCGCCAACGGCCTGCACACCGTGTGCGAGGAGGCCGGCTGTCCCAATATCGGCGAGTGCTGGGAGAAAAAGCACGCCACCTTCATGATCATGGGCGACACCTGCACGCGGGCCTGCGCCTTCTGCAACGTCAAGACCGGGCTGCCCGGCGCGCTCGATCCTGCCGAGCCCGACCATGTCGCCGAGGCGACGGCAAAACTCGGGCTCTCCCACATCGTCATCACCTCGGTCGATCGCGACGATCTCGCCGACGGCGGGGCTGCGCATTTCGCCGCCGTGATCACGGCGATCCGCGCCCGCTGTCCGCAAACCACGATCGAAGTGTTGACGCCGGATTTTCTGCGCAAGGACGGCGCCGCGGAGGTCGTGGTCGCGGCGCGGCCCGACGTGTTCAACCACAATTTGGAAACCGTGCCGTCGAAATATCTCAGCGTACGCCCGGGCGCGCGTTACTTCGCCTCGATCCGGCTGTTGCAGCACGTCAAAGAGCTCGATCCGGCGATGTTCACCAAATCCGGAATCATGGTCGGCCTCGGCGAGGAACGCAACGAAGTGCTGCAAGTGATGGACGATTTGCGCGCAGCCGACGTCGATTTCCTCACCATCGGCCAATATCTGCAGCCGACGCGAAAACATCATCCGGTGCTGCGCTTCATGCCGCCGGAAGAATTCGAGGCGCTGGCGACAATCGCTTATGCCAAAGGGTTCTCCATGGTGTCGGCATCACCGCTGACCCGATCGTCGCATCACGCCGGAGAAGATTTTGCCCGGCTCAAGGCAGCGCGGGGGGCGCGGTCAGCGACGGCGCGTTGATGCCGCAATTCTCCACCACGCGCCGCGTCAGGCACTCCGCGGCCGACATGTTCGCGCTCGTCGCCGACGTCGAGCGCTATCCGCAATTCGTGCCGCTGTGCCGCTCGCTCGCCGTGCGCAGGCGAACGACCGACAGCGCGGGCAGGGAGGTCATCGTCGCCGACATGACGGTTGCCTACAAGTTCGTGCACGAAACCTTCACCAGCCGCGTCACGCTCGATCCGCCAAAGCTCGAAATTCTGGTCGAATATCTCGAAGGCCCGTTCGAGCACATGAACAACCGCTGGAGCTTTCGCGCCACCGGCGAGGGCAGCTGCGACGTGGAGTTTTTCATCGCCTACGAGTTCCGCAGCCGCACCCTTGGCTTGCTCATGGGCGGCATTTTCGACGCCGCCTTCCGGCGTTTCGCCTCAGCCTTCGAGCGCCGCGCCGATCAGGTCTATGGCACCCACGCGGCGTAGGCTTCTTTCGGAAGAAGCGTCAGGCGCTCATTTTCCGTGGCATTGCAACTGCCACGGACTCTCGTCGCTGGAGCCCGGGAATTTTCGGTCTTTGACAAAGTATGAGCCGTCGCTGCCTTGCGACGACACGATCTGGAATTTGTTGTCCACCATGTTGAGCAGAACGCTCACGCGATCGCCGGCGATGTTGGCGGGCGAGCCCTCGAAATCCCAGACCTGCTCGTACGACAGCATGTCGGGCGCCTGACGTTTCGCGCTGGTGATCTTGTAGTTGTTATAAACGTGGTCGGGCTGATCGTAGTAGGTCCGCGACACCGCGCCGGACGGTTTGATTGCGTAGACCGTGAGAAAATTGCTCGACGACGCCGGTTGCGCGCAATCGGCGGCCCAGGTGCCGATCAGTCCGAATTCCGCGATCGTGTCCGCCACCGATTGGGCATGGGCCGTTTCGATCGTGACCATAAACAACGCGGCGACAAGACAGGCTCCCCAACGCATCCTAGCTCCCCTTACGCCGCGCTGGGCGCGACAGCAGCTCTAACAGTGCGAGTGCTTCGGCGACAGAGCGCAACCGCACGCGGCGGCGGCCGATCGCGCCGTAAAGCCGCTTGCGCGCGACGCGCCGCCCATCGCGGCTTGCCGCGGCGAAATAGACCAGGCCGACCGGCTTTTGCTTCGAGCCGCCGCCGGGCCCGGCAATGCCGGTGATCGACACCGCAATATCGGCGCGCGAGTTTTTCAGCGCGCCCGCGGCCATGGCCTTTGCGGTCTGCGCGCTCACCGCGCCGTGGCGCTTGAGCGTCGCCGCCGGCACGCCGAGCATCGCCCGCTTGGCGTCGTCCGAATAGGTGACGAAACCGCGATCGACGATGTCCGAAGAGCCCGGGATCTCGGTCAGCGCTGCGACAACCAGGCCGCCGGTGCAGGACTCGGCGGTGGCAACGTGCAGGCCGCTGGCGCGGCAGCGCTCAAGCACGCGCTTTGCCGCCTCGCGTAAATCCGCGCCGATCACGTCGCGCTCCACGGCAACCGCACCGTGGCGGTCGCCATCGCCACAAGCCCTTCGCCCCGCCCAGTGAAGCCGAGTTTTTCGCTGGTCGTTGCCTTGACGGCGACACGCGAAGCGGAAATGCCGGCGATGGCGGCGATGCGCTCGCGCATGGCGTCGCGATGCGGCGAGACGCGCGGCGCTTCGCACACCACGGTGACATCGAGATTGGCGATGATGCCGCCGCGGGCGTGCACGCGCTCGCAGGCGAAGGCCAGGAAGCGGTCCGACGACGCGCCCTTCCATTGCGGATCGCTGGGCGGAAAATGCTGGCCGATATCGCCCTCGGCCAGCGCGCCGAGAATGGCGTCGACCAGGGCATGGAGCACGACGTCGGCGTCGGAATGCCCGGTCACGCCGCGGGAGTGAGGAATGCGGACGCCGCCGAGCATGACATGGTCGCCGTCGGCGAAAGCGTGCACGTCGAATCCGTTGCCGGTGCGCACGTCGGCGAGCGCTGAATAGCGCAACATCTCGGCGCGGGCGAAATCGTCGTTGGTGGTGAGCTTGACGTTGCCGGCCTCGCCTTCGAAGACGCTGACCCGGTGTCCGGCCCATTCGGCAAGCGCGGCATCGTCGGAAAAATCGTCACGGCCCGCGGCCGCGGCGCGCCGATGCGCCGCCATGATGAGATCGAAGCCAAAAGCCTGCGGCGTTTGCACCATGCGCAGGTGATTGCGGTCGAGCGTTTCGGTTACGTGCGCCGTATCGTCGATTTTCTTCACCGTGTCGGCAATGGCGATGGCCGGCACCGCGGCGCCGTTTTGCCTGGCGGCGGCAATGGCGCGGCCGATCAGCGCCTCGGTCAAAAACGGACGCGCCGCGTCGTAAATCAGCACGATCGCCGGCGCGGTGGCCGCAAAAGCTTCAAGCCCGGCGCGCACGGACGCTTGCCGCGTCGCGCCGCCCCAAACCGGCGGCAGAAGTTTTTTCAAGCCCGCGGTCGCTGCGCGAAACGCCTCTTCGTCCTGCGGATGAATGACCGGCTGCACGGCGCCGATCTGTGGATGGTGCAGAAACGCCGCCAGCGCCGGCCGAATCACCGGCTCGCCGGCGATCTCGCGATATTGCTTGGGCACGTCGCCGCCCGCGCGCAGGCCCCGTCCGCCCGCGACGACAACGGCAGCGATTGTGTCGGTCATATTACGCTCCGCACGATTCCGGCATGGCTTTAGCGCATGTTCCCGAAATGTGCGAACCGGCAAAACGGATGCAGTTGAAGGCTTTTTGGTCGGCCAAAAAGGAGCTTTGCGGGTGGATTTG
>CAVWOI010000020.1:0-267004 GCA_963756245.1 uncultured Alphaproteobacteria bacterium | reverse complement strand
GCGCCAGCACCTCGACCTCGCCGTCGACGCCGGTGATGACCTTGAAGTCGCGCTGATAGGTCTTGCCGGAGTTACGCGCGACCAGGTGATAGTCGCCCTCGGCCAGCACGATGCGGGGGAAGGCGCCGATCGATTCCTTGATGGTGTCGCCGCCCGCCTGAGCACCGTCCACTGCGTGTTGGCGAGCGCCTCACCGCCGGTCTCGTTCACCAGCTTGAAGGTCAGCGCCGCGGCGCGGTGGGTAACGACAATGTCGGTGAGCTTGGCGGCCTGCACGCGCACGTCCGAGCGCACCACGGAATTGGCCTCGCCGTAGTTCGACACGATGTAATAGGTGCCTTCGGCAATAGCACCACGTCGCCAGTGATCACGTTCTGCGCGATCGGCCGGCGGTTGGAGGTGTCGAATTGGCTGCCCGGATAGACGTCGAACGCAATCTGCCCGGGGGGGATGCGCACGTCGCCGACGCGGCCTTCGAGCCGCACGGCGCCGGCGGGAATATCGAACATTTCGCGGACCGTGTCGGCGCGCAGCTGAACCGCCTTGGCGGCGCTGGCCAGCCCCAGGCTCGCATGCACGACGTAGCTGCCGGGCGGCAGGATGAAAGTCGGCGCCGCGCCGCGGTCCTCCTTGATCAGGCGGAACACGCCGGTGGTGTCGGCCTTGGCGGCATAGACGCGCCAGATCAGGCCGCCGGAGATCGCCGGCGCATCGCGGCCGTAACGGGCGGCAACGGCGAGCGCCACGTGACCGGCCGGAACGATCGGGGTGCCTTGGGCGATCGGGGGCGAGGACGGCGGCGCCAGCGGCACCGGGCTCATCATCGTCGCGCCGGGCGTTCCGGTGCCCGGCGTCAACGGCACCGGCACGGCGGCTTGCGGCGCCATCAGATTCTGCGCCGAGGCCGCGGCGGGCGCAAAGCAGATCAGCGCCGCCAAAAGCAGCCGCCAGCAGCGAAATGACTTTAGGCCCCACCCAGACATACCGTTTTCTCAAGCCTAATCGCGGCAATTTGATGCCGGGCCGATCACGGCGAAGGCGATGTTCTGGCGCAGGTGGTCTGACAACTGATCTGCTGGGTCGAGCAACTGATCTGGCACGACGCGGTCGAAGTCGCGTTACTGGTCGTGGTGGCGACGCACTTGGTCGCGCGCCGTGCCGGGGGACGATACAGGCGGTTTGGCAATTCGCCGCCTGCGAATTGCAGGCCATCATGCAGCTCGTCACCGTCGAGGTTTGCGCCAAGCGAATTTTTCCGCCGGCGGACGCTTCGCCGGCGAAGCCCGCAACCGCTACCACGGCAAATAGAACGGCCAAGCACCGCATGACTGCCTCTACCGGTTTCAGTCGCCCTCGACACTATAGCCCGGTGGCGGCCAATCAGGAATGCGGCTGCCGCGAGGCCGCTTACGCCGTCAGGATGTAGTCGCGCATCGCCGCCGAGTCGCGCTCCATCTCACCCAAGCGGTGCTTGACCACGTCGCCGATCGACACCATGCCGGTCAACCGGCCCTGGTCGACGACGGGCACATGGCGGAATTTGCCCGCGGTCATGCGCTCCATGATCGAAGCGACCGTCTCGCGCTCGTGACAGGTGGAGACCTTGCGGGTCATCGCTCCGCTCACCGGCTCGTCGAGCGCCGCCGCGCCGCGCTCGGCGAGCGCCCGCACAATGTCGCGTTCGGAGAGGATGCCGACGATGCGGCGGTCGGCGCCGAGAATGAGCAGCGCACCGATGCGCTTTTCGGCGAGCAGCGCGACTGCCTCTGCAAGACTGGCGTTGGGTTCGATGGTGACGACCTCGCGGCCCTTGCCCGCGAGGATGATGCTGACAGTCATCATAGCCTCCCTGTGCTTCACCGCGCTGCGCCCGCTTCGGCGGTCGGCGCGGTGAAGGTGTTAGTTACAATGTTTTACACCGGCGCCGGGTTCCAACGGCATCACAAATACACGTATTGCAGCGCACTGCCACCGCGTGGTGCAACGCGGGAAGAAAATACGTCGCTAGCCGCTCGGCCCAGTGTTGCTCGGCCCAGTGTTGCTCGGCCCAGTGTTGCTCGGCTCAGTGTTCGGTTCCGCCTGCGGAACAGCCGGATCGAAAGCATTGAACAGGATCAAGCCGGCAAAAAAGCCGCCGATATGCGCCTGCCAAGCGATCGCCTCGCCCTCCTCGCCGCCCATCGACACGGTGCCGAGGCCGAACAGCATGTTGAGCCCGAGCCAGACCACCAGGAACATCAGGAACCGGACGTCGGTCAGCGTCGCAAAGAGCGGCCGCGCCGGCACGCGATGGGCGTCGGCTTCGCCCGATAGACCGAGCATGCCGCCCTGCTGAAAAACAAAGCGCATCGCCGCCGCCATGGCGCCGGAAATCGCCGCCGACGCGCCGATCATCGGCGCCATCTGTTCGGGATTGCTGACGAGATAGGCCAGCGCGCCGGCGGCCGATGTCACCAGCATGAAGGCGGCATAGCGCACGGCGCCGAAGCGGCGCGCCAGCGCTGTGCCAAACGGCAACAGCCATGCCAGATTGAGACCGATATGCAGCAGGTTGGCGTGGATGAAAGCGTAGGTGAAGAATGTCCACAGCTCGGCGCCGAAGCCGCCGGGGAAAGCTGCCGGCCAGACCGGCGTCATAGCGCGCCGGAATGAACGCAAAAATCAGGAGAAATTGCGTGTCCTGCGCTTCGGTGAAGACCCACATGCGCAGCGCATGAACGAGCAGGAGCACGACGACCGTCGCAACCACGACCGGCGGCACGTTGAATATCGGCTCGTGGCGTTGTGTCACCGGGCGGGTACCTGCGTCCTGTCGAGATAGGCCGTAGCGGCGGCCCCGGCAAGCGCGCAGCGATCGTCGCCACGGCGCGACAAAAACAAAAGGGAGGGTTTTTGGCCCTCCCTTTTGCACCCTGTATGCGAGTTTCCGCGTCGACGCCGATGATTTCGGGTTCTTCCCTCAACCCTTCGCGGCATCCGTTGCCGATGCCGCGCCGTCGGCCGCGTCAACCTCGCCTCCCTCTATGTGATGAACGCCGCCCAGGATCGCGGGGCAGCGTCTGATTGAAGCCTTCGTGGCGGACCCTAGGCGGCCGCATCGGGACCGCCAACGTCAACGTTTCGTTAAGATTAATTTTGCGTCAGCGCCGCCGCTGCCCTCCCGCACGCCGCCCCGGCACGCCGCCTGCTCAGCACCCCAGCAAAGAGCCGCACGAAGCAAAACCTGTCCCGATCAGGGACAGCCGGGCGGTCGCGGAAGGCAGGAGCGGGCGTCATGAAACACGCGGCAAGCCAGGAGCTTTACGCTTACTGGGAAGAACGGCGCGGCCAGCGCCCGGCGCCGGAGCGTACCGATATCGAGCCGGGCGCCATTCGGGCGGCCTTGAGCGATACCTTCATTCTCGAATTGGACGCCGCCGACAGCCATTCGTTCCGGCTCGCCGGCACCCGGGTCTGCGCTTTGTTCGGCCGCGAGCTCAAAGGCGAATCCTTCATCGACCTTTGGGACCTTGGCAGCCGGGGTCCGATCGCGGATCTGCTCGCCATCTCGACCGATGAAAGCGTCGGCACCGTTGCCGGCGTGACCGCGCACAGCACGACGGGTGAACCGCTCGAGCTCGAGCTTTTGCTGTTGCCGCTCGGCATGCGCCGGCCGCGGCTGGCGCGCACCATCGGCATACTGGCGCCGCTCAAGCCGCCGGCGTGGCTGGGAGCGAGCCCGATCGGGGCACTGACGCTCGGCAGCCGCCGCCACGTCGGCGCGATGGCAAAGACCCGCCTTTTGCCGCGCTTCATGGCGCCGCGACGCGGTCTGGTCGTCCACCAGGGCGGACGCTCTTAAGGCTTCCGGCCGGCGTCCCGTCCGACGCCCCGCAATTATGACAAACGCTCACGGATGGCGGCTAACGCGCCATTAACATCGCGCGCCTAGGTTTGGCCACGAGCGGTGGCAGGCTTAAGTGATCGCATGGCTTTGGTTGAACGAAAGGCGAGTTTGCGGGCGCTCAGCCAGGATCGCCGCCGCCACCAGCGCGTCAAGGTCAACCTGCTCGGCCGCTACATGCTGGCGGACCGGCGCGAATTTCCCTGCCAGGTCGTCAACATGTCGCCGGGCGGCATGGCGCTGATCGCGCCGGTGGGCGCCGCGCCGGGCGAGCGCATCATCGCCTATGTCGATCATCTGGGCCGGCTCGAAGGCCACGTCGCGCGCATCTTCCAGAACGGCTTTGCGATGACCATCGGGGCGACCGCGCGCAAGCGCGACAAGCTCGCCGCCCAGCTCACCTGGCTCGCCAACCGCAACATCCTCGACCTGCCGGAAGACCGCCGCCACGGCCGTATCGTGCCGCGCAACCCGGTCGGCCGCCTGATCATGCCGAACGGCGTCAACCTCACCTGCCGCATCATCGACGTTTCGCAATCGGGCGCCGGTATCGCCACCGACCAGCGGCCGCCGATCGGCGCGCTGGTCACGCTCGGCACCGTGCAGGGCCGCGTCGTGCGCCATCTCGAGGAAGGCTTCGCCATCGAGTTCACCCGCCTGCAGCATCCGGACTTTCTCGAAGACAACGTCACCGGCGGGTAAAGACCGGCGCGACAATTGTCGGCTTCGCCGCGCCTTGCGCGCCGGCCGCCACGCACGTTTTTCACGCTCCCACTGCCCGCAAACCGCAAACGCCGCCGCCGGCGCGAGGCCGCGCGCGCATTGACAAACCTGCGCGCAGCGCGATGGCGCCGCGATAGTTAAAATTTGAATCAAAATAGAATAGTTAGAATTTTATACAATATTCGTCCCAGTAATCTCGCGACTTTTGCAGTCTATTGAACCGATTTTACTTCAAATTGAACGATTCAACTTAGCGGCACCGCAAAAGCTTTGTGCGAAACGTGTCCCCGTTGAGACGGGATGGGGTCACATGCGTTCGCGTACAAAAACAATTCTGCGGCGGAGTGCGGTCGCGATCTTCGTCGCCGCTACCCTGATCGCTACGGAAAAAACCAGCACGGCGCGGAAGAGCGTCCGCTGTTCATCTCGGTCGGCGAGGCCACACGTGCGCCGATCGGCTGGGTCGAGTTCTGCGTCGAATACGATCCGGAATGCAAGACGAAACCGTCGGCGCCGCGCGACGTTGTGCTGTCGGGCCAGGCCTGGAAAGACCTGGTGCGGATCAACCGCTGGGTCAACACCAACGTCAAGCCGATGACCGATATGGATCATTGGGGCGTCGTCGAGCGCTGGAATTATCCCGATGACGGTTACGGCGACTGCGAGGACTACGTGCTGCAGAAGCGCAAGATGCTGATGCAGGCCGGCTGGCCGCGCGAGGCGCTGCTGATCACCGTGGTGCGCGACAAGCACAACGACGGCCACGCCGTGCTCACGGTCAAAAGCGACAAGGGCGAATACATCCTCGACAACCAGACCGACGACATCGTGCTGTGGTCGGACACCGGCTACCGCTTCGTCAAACGCCAGTCGCAGTCCGATCCGAATGTCTGGGTCGCGCTCGGCGAGCCGCGCCCGGTGCCGCTCACCGCAACCGCGCACTGATTGCGAAACGAACACAGGAGCTACGCGAGCCCGGTCACGTCCCCACCCCTCCCCGTCCCCAGACCGGGTTCGCGCGCGGCCAGTCCTCCCCCAAGGACTGGCCGCACCTTTTTCTGGACGACGGTTTGATTTGGCCCTAGCGGCAGCGAAGGTCTATCGCCTTCGCGTCCGTTATCGAGGGTGATTCTGTTGCAAAACTTGGATGTGTTTACCGACGGGGTTCGGCCAGGAGATTTTGCCGTGGCCCTTTTTCGCTTCCCGATGAGGAAGCTGCGGCAGCGACACATTGGCACCGGCTCTTGATGCACCAGCTACGCCGGACAGGCAGTCGCCGCGATTGGCGGCGGACGGCAGAGGAACTTGACGAGACGCCTCAGGTTTTGCGCGGTTGCAGTGAGCAGCACCTCGTCCTTTACTCCGCTTAAGCCGCGCAGCCGAAGTCGATCGAGCTTCAAGATGCGCTTCATGTGGGCAAATCGCATCTCGATCTTCTTGCGTTCGCGGCGCGATTGTTGGAACGCCTCCGTGTTGGCAAGAGCGCGAACGCGGTCTCGCACGTCCTCATCGATGTCTCGGGTCACCTTGCGGCTGGTGCTTGGCGTACACTGTGCCTTGAGATCGCATCTTGAGCAGTCCGACCTGCTCGCCCGATAGGGTAAAAGGCGTCCCTGGTCGATGAGACCGGAATGCGTGAGCAGTTTGCCCGCAGGGCAGACATACACGTTGCGCTCCCGGTCGAAGACGAAGTCGGCGCGGCTGAAGGTGCCATCGCTGCGAGCCGACTTATCCCACACCGGAACGTGCGGTGCGATCTTGCGATCCATCAACCACTTGAGCAGCCTGGCCGCGCCATAGACGGTGTCGCCTGCGAGCCTTTGCGGCTGAAGATCGAAGCGCCGGCAGACCCGGTCCACCATGGTCTGGGTGACGGCAATCTCTACCGTGCGATTGGCCCGCGTGCCCTCGGCGTCGATGATGATCCCGACTTTGTTGTCGATGAGATAGTTCGCATCATAGGCAAAGAAGGGGTCGATGCCCGGCCGGGTAACCCATGCCGCTTGGGGATCGGTCAGCGAGACTTCCTTGGCAGGCTTGCTGCGGCTGCCGCTCGATCCGCCACCATCCCCGTCATCATTGTCTTCGCTACTGCGGGCGGCATCGAGTGCCGCGAGATACTCGCGAACTGCATGGGATGCTTCTTCGGCCTTCGGCCAGGCAATCGGCTGGTCGCCTGCAACACGCTTCTTCTTGTCGACATCCGCCTTGATCAGGCTCGCATCGACCGAGAAGGCTTCGCCGCCGACCAGCCCGGCCGCAATGCACTTCGCCACCACACCCTCGAACACCCAGCGTAACGCATTGCTCTCGCGGAACCGTTCACGCCGCGCCCGGCAGAATACCGAATGATCGGGAATCCCGTCCTCAATGCCGAGTTGACAAAACCAGCGGTAGGCGAGATTGACCTGAACCTCGGCACATAGCCGCCGCTCCGAGCGGATCGCAAACACGTAGCCCACGATCAGCATCCGGATCATCAGCACTGGATCGATCGAGGGACGGCCGGTATGCGAGTAGTAAGGCGCAAGCTCCTTGTGCACCCAACCGAGATCGAGAACGCCGTCGATCTGGCGCACCAGGTGATCGGGCGGCACGACCTTGTCGAGATCAAACGAATAAAAGAACTGACCTTGTCCACCTTCTCGCCGACCCATCATGAGCCGCTCCCGTCGATGCCCGTCGCAATCCAACGAAATCATCGTTCGTGATTCGTCTCAATCAGAGTTTTGCAACACAATCGAGGGTTATAGCTGCCGCGCTAGCCAGTGATCGGCGAGGCAGTTTTTGACCCAAAGGCGACATTCGCAGCGCAAGGTTGCTGCCCTGCAACTTGACCTTTAAGCACCCCTATTTCGCGTTCGCAATTCCCTGCTGTAATAGCCTGATTTCAGGGCAATGTCGGCGTACTCCTGAGCCTTGGGAGAGGTGATGCGAAGGCGCTCCAGAGCGAGCAGCAAACAGACCAAAGCGCGCCGCCGCAACGCGACGAGGGCGAAGGGCGCAATGCGCCGACTGTGCGTCGCCCCGGCTCCTCTGCTGCCGGCAAGGACGCGGAGTTATCAGGGTCCAAACTTGTAGGCAATGCCGGCTGTCGCGATTTGCGTAGTGACCTTCAAATTATGACCTACGGTGGCGGTGGCACCCGAATCGCGCGGCAGCTAATGACCCGGAACGGACATTTTGGCTGTCAATTTGCTGTTTGGTTCGGCGCCGTCAGTGATGGTTTGGTCAGGCGTCATGCCATCGTCATAGCGAACTTGATGTTCTCCTTTAAGTGTTTGAAACCCATTTGTGTCACAAGCCGGTATGGCACATTCGGTTGTTACGCTCATCATCATCGCTTTCGCCGGAATAGGCGCTGGCTATTTAAGTGCCTGCGTCCGCTTCTGTCCGGTTTCGGGGGTTTTCGCGGTCTGGAGCCGATACGCTATTGAGTACAAATTGGTCCTGTTGAGGGTTTCAAAGAAGGCATTCGCCTTTTTGTTTCGAGCAAGCTCCTTCATGAAGTCATCTGGAACAACGACGTTGGCAAAGGAATCATATGCGGCCTTCCAGCGTCCGTCCGCCTTTGCGGCTTTCACCTCCTTCAGCCCGGAGGGAGCCATTTCTCCGGCTTTGATAAGGCGTTCAGCATGCCGGATATTATTCTTGGACCACCCGCTTTTAGGTCGTCTTGGTGCAAATTTCTGAAGCCACGATTGTTTGTCATTTGGCCTCTTTTGTCCGTCAATCCATCCGAAGCAAAGCGCTTGATCAAGTGCTTCCGCATATGTCACCGTGGAGACACCTGAATCTTTTTTGTAAATGCGCAGCAAGATTCCGTCTGATTGGCCATGGTTTTTCGCAAGCCAGCTTCGGAAATCACCCGACGATGTGAAGGTCATTGTCTTCATGAAGATCCCATAACCATTTTAGATAATGCATTGACCGGCTTCGCTCAGCCTAAGCTGTCAGCCGTCGTGAATCGCATGATCGGCCGGTTGGCGCACCCTCGTTGTCGAGGTCGATCTGGAAGGTTTCGGACAAGCCCGCCCTTCCGGACGAGGTCAGTTGGAGCGCGCGGCTGCCCGACACGCATTCGAGCCAGCCGAGCTCCAATAGTCGATCCAGAATTCGAGCGCCGACGAGTCCCTTGAGGTGATAACGACGCTCGCTCCAGTCGAGACAAGGCTGGCAGAAAATCCGCCGAGTCCGCGGGCTGAGATCGGCGCCGAACGCGGCAAGGAAACGCCCGCCCGAAGCCGTGACCTCACCGCCTTCATCGGTGAGCACGATGTGCCCCATGGCCACGAGTGCATCGGTAACGGCAACTCCGACCTGGCCGGCCAGGTGATCGTAGCAACTTCGGGCAAAACGCAGCGCATCGTCATTTGCCGACCGCGGCCGATGGCGGGGCGGCACCTCGATGGCGGCGACGACCTTCATGCTTTCCAGCATTGTCGCGACCAGCGGCGACGCGATCCGGTAATAGCTGAAGCGGCGCTTGCGCGTGACCGTCAAAAGCCGCGCTGCAACCAGCTTGCTCAGGTGGCCGCTCGCCGTCGAGCGCGAGACATTGGCGCAGTAAGCAAGCTCGGTGGCCGTCAGCCACTGGCCGCCCATCAGGGCGTTCAGCATCGTCGCTCGCGCAGTGTCACCCACGAGAGCGGCCACTTCCACCAGATTTGCCGCCGCGACCATCCTCAACCCTAGCGCCGATACCGCAAGCCTATCAACCGAAGACAGTTCGGCATGGGTCGAACCGTTGGCGCGGGACAATGGCGAAGCACGCGGCAAGAATGCGACCTCATGTTGATCCACATCCTTTATTCCGAGCCGGCAAGCGTCGTTGCTGCCGTGGTTTGCAGCCTGATCGTCGCCGGCCTCCTGAAGGGGATCATCGGGGTCGGCATGCCGATCGTCGCGCTGCCGCTGCTGTCGCTGTTCATCGACGTCAAATCGGCGGTCATGCTGCTGAGCATGCCTTTGATCTTCAGCAACGTGCCGCAGGCGCTGGAGGGCGGCAAGACCGGACAATGCCTCATGCAATTGATGCCGGTGATTCTCGGCATGATTCCCGGTCTCTTCCTTGGCGTTCGTGTCCTGTTGGCGCTCGATGCGAACGTTGCAGAGATTATCGCAGGCCTGGTGGTTATCGGTGTCGGCGGCGTCACGCTGCTCGCGCCGAAGCTGCAGCTTCAGGCTCGCCTGGTTCTGCCAGCCGGCATTACATTCGGATTTTTCGGCGGGATTCTGGGAGCTATCGCTGCGATGCCGGGACCCCTTGTGTTCATATTTCTGCTGGCAAAGGGACTGCGCGGGAAGGCTTTCACAAAGGAAGCGTCGCTGTATCTTGTCGTTTCCGCGGGCTTCCTGGCAATTCTTCTGACCGCTAGCCGCCAGTTCAATTGGCTTGACGTTGCAGTCTCGACGGCTGTGATGGTGCCGGTCGTGCTCGGCATGTACGCCGGACAACATCTGCGCGATAAAATTGCACCCGAGACGTTCGAGAAGCTGGTGTTGATCGCAGTCATTGCCGCGGGCGCCGCGTTGCTGCGACATGGTTTCTTCAGCTCCTAGGATCGGTCAGCGCGGCATGCCTTGACCCGAAGCGGGTTGCGGCGTTAGCCTGCGGACGGTGCTTCGGGGGCGCCGATATGGGGATCATCATGGCCCGATTTGTGCGGCTTCGGTCCGCTGCGGTTGCGATAATTGCGGCGGCCATCATGGCTGCGACGACCGCCTCCGGGTGGGCGTTTAGTCAGCAAACGATTTCGCCCGATGCAAACGGCAACTATAACTTCAACTATACGGATCCGAAGCATTCGGCCACCAGCAGCCAGAGCGCAAATCCGTCGGAGTCGAATGGTCTGGGGTTCCACTTCAGCGTTGAACATGGCCAGACGGCGCCATTCGGCGGTTTTCAGAACGGCAATACCTTTTTTGGCAATAGCGGCAATGACAGGCCCCCGGAGTTGACCCCGCTGGGCAACAACGGGAACTGAATTTCGGCTGTTGCAGTTGGCTGGAAGCGGCGCGCGCTCAGCCCTTAGGATGGGTTGCTCGCGCTCTCTTGGCGAGCTGCGCTTTTTTCCTGACGGGCTTCCTTGCGCTCGCGGCACTCTTCGCCGGCCGCAAGCCGCCGACGGCGTTCTTGACCTTGCCCCGCGTGAGTTGCCAGCCTTTCCAGTTAATGTCGAAGACAATGCCGTTGGGATCTTTGAACTTGCGTTCGAAACCGTCGTCCTCCGGCTCGCCGAGATCGAAGAAAAACTCGCCGCCCGCAGCTTCAACCTTCTTTTGTTGCGCCGGCAAGTCGTCGCACTGAAAACCGAAATGGTGGATGCCGACAAAGCCTTTCGGCACGCCGGAGCCGGCCTCGCCCTTGTACTGCAACAGCGCCAGATTGATTTCGCCGTCGCTCATGTAGCAGTTCCAGGCGGTCGCGCCTTCGCGGATTGGCGTGCGTTTCAGCCCGAATGCCTGCTCGTAGAAGTCGGCGGTGGCTTTGATGTCCTTGACGCAAAGAGCGATGTGACGGATGCGGGCTGCCATGATGGAAAATCCTTAAGCTTGCCTTATTGGGTTTTAGCCAGCCGTTCTGGCGCCGATGATTCTGCAGCAAGCGTAGCCCGGATTGAGCGCACGCGAAATCCGGGGCCGAGTTTGTGGTACGAATTGCGCATTCACTTAGCTCCATGCGAGCTACCTTGCTGAACCCGGATTTTGCTGCGCTCAATCCGGGCTACGGCTGGAGAGTCCTCTCTGCGTTCAACCCATCTTACGCGCTAATCCGCGCCCCGCCCTACTCGCCGACGTGCGTCACGACGCCCGGCCTGGTTTGAGCGATGACGGCAGCGACCGCCGGCATCAATGGGCGAAGAATGGTGACGTCGTTGCTCGACGCATGAACGACAATCACCGCAAGCGAGAGGCCTTCGAAGCTTTGCTGGTATTCAAGATTCCGATCGACCGTGATCAGAAGATCGAACTCGGCTGCAGCACGTCGCAGCAGTTCGCCGTCCTTGACGCCGGCCCAGCCGAGCTCGGCAACGGTCTTGACCTCGTGGCCGGGAAGGTCGTTGCGCAGCGCGCGCGGCACGCACTCGTCAAGCGGCACTCGCATCGGCAATCAGATGGGCTTTGGCCTGTTCGAGCGCAGCTATCGCCATGTCGCGGGTGACGGTCGGGAAGTCGTCAACAAACGCGTTCAACGAGTGGCCGCCCTCGATGTAGTCGATCAGCGCCTGGACGGGGACGCGCGTTCCGACGAACACCGGGGTGCCGCCCAGGATGTTCGGGTCGGATTGAACAACGGAGGTTTCTTTCATCGGCTTTGCCTGCGATCGTCTCGGCGCAGAGCGAAACTAGCCGATCCGCGGCGCGCCAGCCACTTTCTATATATCGCAATTCGGCGGCTAAGGTCCGACCGATTCGTCATGCCCGCCACGAGGCGGCGGATTTCGCGGGAGCCTGCCATCGGGCCGGCCCGGGGCACCTCATCGCGCTCGCCCGATGGGGGCCCCGGGCCGGGCCGGTGAGCGAAGCCTGCCGGGGGTTACGCCAGTGCCGTCTGCCCTGCCGCATATTGCAGCAGGGAACGCGGCGCTTGGCCCCGGCCGGCCTCTAGCCGGCTACCCGCGATGAGAGTATGTTTTCGGCCACGCCAATAATCTTAGAAAAACATGGCGGCCAAACGGAGGACCTGATGACCCAATCACGCCTGAATTCCCCTACCCGCCGCAACATGCTCAAAAGCGCGGCGCTCGGTTCCGTCGCGGCCATTGCCGCGCCCTATGTCAAAGACAGTTACGCCGCCGGCTCGCTGTCGCTCGGCGTCTGGGACCATTGGGTGCCCGGCGCCAACAACGCGCTTCACAAAACTCTGCAACGAATGGGGCGCCAAGAACAATTGCGAGGTCAAGATCGACTACATCACCTCGCAGGGTGAAAAGGACAAGCTGACCGCGGCGGCCGAAGCCCAAGCCGGCACCGGCCACGACATCATGTCCCATCGCGACTGGAACATCCGCATTCACCAGAACGTGCTGGAGCCGCTCGACGACGTCGTCGACGGCCTGACCAAGCAATACGGCCCGATCAGCCCGGTCGCCGAATATCTGGCCAAGATCAAAGGCACCTGGCGCGGCATCCCGACCACGGTCGGCAGCCAGGTCAAGCCGTGCTGCTCGCGCTTCGATCTCTACCAGCAACATGCCGGCATCGACGTGCGCGACATATTCCCGGCCGACGAATCGAAATGGGACAAGGCCAAGACCGATAGCTGGACCTGGGACACCTATCTCGCCTCGGCGCAAAAGCTGCACGCTGCCGGCTTCCCGGTCGGCTTGCCCATGGGCCAGACCTCGGACGCGGTCGACTGGGTCGGCGCGCTGTTCAATTCCTACGGCGTGGTCATGGTCGACGCCAAGGACAACATCAAGATCAACTCCGACGAGACCCGCGCGGCGCTCGAATACATGAAGAAGCTGATGGCGGTGAACCCGCCGGAAGTTTACGCCTGGGACGACGCCGGCAATAACCGCTGGCTGATTTCCGGCAAGGGCTCCAGCATCATGAACCCGCCGAGCGCCTGGGCGGTCGCCAAGCGCGACAACCCGACCGTGGCGGCGAATTGCTGGACCCATCCGATGCCGAAGGGCCCGAAAGGCCGCTTCGTCGGGCAACTGCCGCAATTCTACGGCCTGTGGAGCGTTCTCCAAGAACAAGTCGGCGGCGAAGGAGCTTTTGACCTACATCTCGCAGAAGGAATTGGTGGCGCAACTGGTGCAGGCCTCCTTCGGTTACGACCTGCCGTCGTTCAAGACCATGTACGATCTCGACACCTGGAAGATCGTCGAGCCGCCGGTCGGCACCGTCTATGGCTATCCGCCGCGCGGCGACGAGCAGACCTCGATGGCCGGCGCGCCGGCGCGTTCCGAAGTCGGTGCCCAGATCTACAACCAGGCGATCAACACCGTGATGGTCGCCAAGGTCACCCAGGGCAACGAGAAGATCGACGACGTGATCAAATGGGCCGAGAACGAGCTCGAAGGCACTTTGCGCGCCTAAGACCTCCGCGCGCCTAAAGCGACATGCCGGCCTTGGGGGGCCGGCATGTGTCACGTGTCGAAGGTTCAAACACGATGGGAGGCTGACCCGAAAAGGTCAGCGGCGTGAATGGCAGACACCGTCCAGACATGGTCACCGGGAGTTCGGTCACCAGGGCTTCGGTCTCCGGGACTTCAAGGCGTAAGCCTGCAACCGTCGGCAAGCCGGAACTTGCGGCTGTTCATGCGCCGCCGCTCGACCATCGCCTTCCTGATGTGCCTGCCGCTGATCGTCATCATCACCGGCCTCGTGCTCTATCCGGCGCTGTACTCGATCTATCTGTCGATGCTGAACAAGGCGCAGACCCGCTTCATCGGGCTGGGCAATTTCAGCTTCCTGTTGTCGCGTGACGTGTTCTGGATGGTGATGGAGCAGACCGCCATCTTCGCGCTCAGCGCCGTGTTCTTCAAAGCGCTGATCGGGCTGATCACCGCGCACCTGATCAACAACCTGCCGGTCAAGGGCCAGCGCAAGTGGCGCGGCATGCTGCTGGTGCCGTGGGTCATTCCGCTGGCGCTCTCCTCGCTCGGCTGGTGGTGGCTGTTCGATCCGACGCACTCCGCGTTCAACTACATCCTCTCGAGCCTCGGCTTCGACGAAGTGCCGTGGCTGAGCAGCCCTTATTGGGCGCGTTTTTCCGTCATCCTGGTCAATGTCTGGTACGGCGCGCCGTTCTTTTTGATCATGTATCTGGCGGCGCTCAAATCGGTGCCGGAACAGCTCTATGAGGCGGCGTCCATCGACGGCGCCAGCGCCTGGCAGAAATTCATCCACATCACGCTGCCGATGATGCGCAACATCATCGCCATCACCGTGCTGTTCTCGCTGATCGTCACGTTCGCCAATTTCGACATCGTGCAGATCATGACCGCGGGCGGCCCGCGCAACATGACGCATGTGTTCGCGACCTACTCCTTCATGCTCGGCATCCGCTCCGGCGACCTGCCGCTCGGAGCCGCGACGTCGCTGTTCATGTTCCCGATCCTCGGCGTTGGCGGCGATCTTCATCCTGCGCGGCGTGCGCAAGCGCGGCAGGGAAATCGGATGAGCACTGCCGCCGTCGCCGCCCGCGCCCCGCAAGAACGTCTCGGTGTCCGCGCCAGCCTCAGCCGCAACCGCCGCTGGGCGTTGATCACGTCCTATGTCTTTCTGGTCATCTTCGCGATCTTCTTTCTGATCCCGCCCTTCTACATGGTCGTCACGGCGCTCAAGAGCGACGCCGAGGTGGCGCATATGGCGACCAATCCGTGGATCATCGCCGACGGCGTTCACGCTGGATCAATTCAGGATCCTGTTCACGCAGACGGATTTTCTGATCTTCTTCAAGAATACCATCATCGTGACGGTCGCCACGGTCGCGATCACCATGGTGGTCAGCGTGCTCGCCGCATTCTCGCTCGGCCGGATGAAGTTCTGGGGCTCGAGCATCCTGGCGACGGGAATTTTCCTGACCTATCTCGTTCCCGACACGCTGCTCTTCATCCCGCTGTTCCAGATCGTCAAGGCGGTCGGGCTGCTCAACTCCTATTGGGGCATGATCCTGGTCTATCCGACGCTCACGGTGCCGTTCTGCACCTGGATCATGATCGGCTATTTCCAATCGATCCCGAAGGAGCTCGACGAGGCGGCGCTGATCGACGGCGCCGGCCACATCCAGATGCTCACCAAAATCTTCATTCCGGTGGCGCTGCCCGGCATCATCGCGGCGATGATCTTCGCCTTCACGGTGTCGTGGGCGGCCTTCGTCTATCCGATGGCGTTTCTCTATTCGGCCGACCAGCAGGTGCTCACCGTCGGCACGGTGACGAGCCTCATTCGCGGCGACGTCTACAAGTGGGGCATGCTGATGGCCGGCGCGCTGGTCGCCGCCGCGCCGCCGCTGGTGATCTACGCGTTCCTCATGGACTACTACATTGCCGGCCTCACCTCGGGCGCCACGAAGGGTTGACGAACATGGCCGAAGTCGCGTTGCGTAACGTGGTCAAGCGCTTCGACAATGTCGAAGTCGTGCGCAGCATCAACCTCGACATTCCGGATAACGAATTCGTCGTGCTGGTCGGTCCGTCCGGCTGCGGCAAGTCGACGACGCTGCGCATGATCGCGGGCCTCGAGGAAGTCACCTCCGGCGACATCTATATCGGCGGCGAGGTCGTCAACGACCGGCCGCCGAAGGATCGCGACATCGCGATGGTGTTTCAGAACTACGCGCTCTATCCGCATATGTCGGTGTTCGAGAACATGTCGTTCGGGCTGAAGCTGCGCAAATTCCCCAAGGAAGAGATCCGCAAGCGCGTCGACCATGCCGCGCGCATCCTCGACATCACCGAGTTGTTGGACCGCAAGCCGAAGGCGCTGTCCGGCGGCCAGCGCCAGCGCGTGGCGATGGGGCGCGCCATCGTGCGCAATCCAAAAGTGTTCCTGTTCGACGAGCCGCTGTCGAACCTCGACGCCAAGCTGCGCGTGCAGATGCGCACCGAGATCAAGCGCGTCCATCAGCTGGTCAAGACCACCACGGTCTACGTCACCCACGACCAGGTCGAGGCGATGACTTTGGCCGACCGGGTCGTGGTCATGAATAACGGCCGCATCGAGCAAATCGCGACGCCGCAGGAGCTCTATCATCATCCGAAGACGCTGTTTGTCGCGGGTTTCATGGGCTCGCCGGCGATGAATTTCATGCGCTGCCGCCTGGAGCAGAACGGCGTCGGGCTGCGCGTGCGCCTTTCCGATGCCGTCAGTCTGCCGGTGCCGGCATCGCAGTCGGCCCGCTACCAGGCGCTGACCGGCAAGGAGCTGGTCTTCGGGCTGCGCCCCGAGCACATCACCGAGCCGCGGCGCAACGATCGCGACCTGCAATGCGAATTCGCGGCGACGCTCGACGTCGTCGAGCCGATGGGCATGGAAACCATGGTGTATTTCACCGTCGACGGCCAGGAAGTCTGCGGCCGGGTCGATCCCGGCAGCGCCGCCGGCCCGGGCGAACAGATGCGGCTCTACGCCGACATGGACCGCATGCACCTGATCGATCCGCAAAGCGGCGCGGTGCTGTAGCCTTACAAAGGAAAAGCCCGGTCCCAGCGAGCGCTGGAACCGGGCTCCATTTTTACGCGGGAGCGAGCCTTGCGCTCGGCCCCCGTATGACCGCCTGCTAATCCTCGCTGTAGGCGTCGTCCGAAATATCCTTGCCGGTATAGTCCGGCATCATCGACGCGCGATGAAGCTGATGACGGCAAGGACGGCGATATAGACCGAGATCGCATAGCCGGAGTGATAGGTCGCGAACAGCCAAGTCGCGATCATCGGCGCCGGACCGCCGGCGATGATCGAGGCCAGCTGATAGCCGAGCGAGGCGCCGCTATAGCGCAGGCGCGGCGTGAACGATTCCGCGATCAGCGCCGCCTGCGGCCCATACTGCATATCGTGCGGGATGAGCGACAGCACGATGGCGATGAAGACCACCGCCGGGACCGCCGTATCCACCATGCCGAAATACAGGAACCCGAACAGTGCCCATGGCCACGACGCCGATCAGGTACATCTTCTTGCGCCCGATCAGGTCGGAGAAGTGACCGGCCAGCGGGATGGTGAAGAACGAGACGCAGGCCGCCACCAACACCGCGGGGAGGATGAAGTTCCGCGATCCATCTTCAGGGTGCCGACCGCGTAGGCGAAGATGAAAGCGGTGAAGACGTAGAACGGCGCCTGTTCCGACATCCGCAGCAATGCCGACTAGAGGATCTGCCAACGGCTGCTTCTTGATCACTTCGACGATCGGGGCCTTCTCGATCTTGTTGTTGTCCAGGAGCTTCTGGAACACCGGCGTCTCGAGAATGCCGAGGCGGATCCACAGACCGACGCCGACCAGGACGATCGATAGCGCGAACGGAATGCGCCAGCCCCAGGACAAGAAATCGTCGCCGGCGCCCAGGCGCTGAAGGCAAGAACGGCGAGGTTCGACAACAAGCAGCCCGCAGGGCACGCCGAATTGCGGCCAGGACGCCACCAGACCGCGCTGGCCGTGGGTGCGCGACCATTCCATCGCCAAGAGCACCGAGCCGCCCCATTCGCCGCCGACGCCGATGCCTTGAATCATGCGCAGGACGGTCAAGATCACCGCGCCCCAGATGCCGATCGACGCGTAAGTCGGCACGAAAGCGATGGCGAAGGTCGCAAGTCCCATGAACAGCAGCGTGGCGATCAGCGTCGCCTTGCGGCCGATGCGATCACCGTAATGGCCGAAAATCGCGGCGCCGATCGGCCGTCCGACGAAGCCGATGAAATAGGTCGCCGAACGCCAGAAGCGTTGCCACGACCAGCACGTCCGATTGGGGAAGATAGAGCTTGCCGAAGACGAGACCGGCCGCGGCGCCATAAAGAAAAAAGTCGTACCACTCGATCGCCGTGCCGACCGTCGATGCGATGACGGCTTTGCGCAGTTGCGTGCTATGTTCGGCCTCGGGCAGCGCCCCGATCGTTGTTGCCATAGCCATTTGGCTTCCCTCCCCGTTTCCTCGTTGTCGCGGAGCGGGCTGTTGTCGCCCGGTCTCCCGCGACCACGATACGTCAGGCCGGCGCCGATGGCTATAGATCAAAGGTCGCGCGCCGCGCCCCGGGCGGGACGCGGCCAATTTGGCGCTTTTTTGCAGTGCGGAAATCGGAAATTTTGGCGAGACTTATTGGCTCGGCCTGTTCGACGCCATCACGGTGACCGGCGTGTCGCGATATTGATCGGCGAACAGCCGCTTCAAATTGCCGACTTTCGGCTGGTCGTTGACGACGATGTACGGATAGGTCGGATGCAGCACCAGGAAATCCTGGTGATAGTCCTCGGCCGGATAAAAGCCCTTGAAGGCTTCGAGTTTTGTCACGATCGGCGCCTTGAAGACGTGGGCCTGATCGAGCTGGGCGATATAGGCTTCGGCAATCGTGTTTCTGCTCGTCGTTGGCGTAGAAGATCGCCGAGCGATAGGACGGGCCGCTATCGGGGCCCTGGTAATTGAGCTCGGTCGGGTTATGCGCCACCGAGAAGTAAATCTGCAAAATCTTGCCGTAGGAGATTTGCTTCGGATCGAACGTCACCTGCACCGACTCGGCGTGGCCGGTGCGCTCGGTGCCGACCATCTCGTAGTGCGCCGTTTCCTTGGTGCCGCCCGGAATAACCCGCGACCGCGCTGGTGACGCCCTTGGTGTATTGAAACACCGCCTGCACGCCCCAGAAGCAGCCGCCGGCGAGAACCACGGTCTGGGTGTCGGCGCCGGCCGGCGCGGCGGCGTCCTGCGCCGGCGGCGGGATGGATACGGCCGGCTCCTGCGCCGACGCCAGGTTCACCGCAAAGCCGAGAACCGGGATCAAAAGCAGCGCGCCGGCAATCGTCCACTTGCTGGAAGCCATTGAATTCCTCCCTTGCGCGCATTCGTCGCGCCATCACCAGATGGGCTTTTAGGCCGCTTCGCGCAACACGCGCCAATCACAATTGCCGCCGCCCAGGCGCGCGACGCAATCACGGCATCGTGTACTACTCTATTGTCTGATAGCCGCGGATGATGCGCTCGGAGCCAAAACCCCAGTAGTTGCGCAAGCGTGTCCGGCCCCCACACTTTCGGCCGCTGCGGCCGGTCCTGGTGCCATGGCCGCGGATCGAAATAGCCCAGCGCCTCGTCCTTCATCTGGTCCATCTCGCAGAAGAACTCGACGCGGACCTTGTCGGCGTTGCGGTGATAGATCGCGATATTGTGGCCGATGATGTGGCGGCCCGGGCCCCAGACCAGATGGATGTCGTGGCGGGCCAGCGTTTCGGCGGCGCGCTGGATTTCCGCCCAGTCTTTCACCTCGAAGGCGATGTGGTGCAGTTGCGGCTCGGCGTCGTGGACGAAATTGACGGTGTGGTGGTCGGTATTGCAGCGCAGGAAGGCGAATGTGTCGTCGCGCCAGTCGGAGACGCGGAAGCCGAGCACGTCGCAATAGAACTTTACGATCTTCTGCACGTCGTCGACCCGATAGGCGACGTGGCCGAGCTTGAGCGGCATGATGCCGGCGGTGCGGCCGTCATCCTTGGCGAACACATAATCGGAAAAAATCTCGATTTTTGTGCCCTTCGGATCGGTGAACACCACGGCGTCGGCGACGCCCGGCGAAATGCCGCTCGCCCGCTCGGCCTTCACGCCGTCTTTGGCAAGCGCGCGCGAAACTTCCGCCGAGATCGGTCTCCGGCGCGACCTGGAAAGCCAGCCGCGACAGCGCATTGCCCCTGCCCGGCTCGAGCGCGATCGCTTCGAGGCCCATCTTGCAGGCGAGATAGGCGCGGTCCTTGGTCCGCTCGACCAGGGTGAGGCCGACGACCTCGGTGTAATAGGCGATCTGCCGCTCGATATCCGGCGTCGTCAGCGTGGCATGACCCAGTCGTTTGACGCTGATCACCATTACCCTCCCGATGCGGCGCGCGGCTGTTGTGGCGGCTCGGCGTAGCGGCTTGCCGGCCGCTTGAGGCCGAGATTTTCGCGCAAGGTTTTGCCTTCGTATTCGCTGCGGAACAAGCCGCGCCGCTGCAACTCCGGGAATCACCAGTTCGACGAAATCATCGAGCCCGCCCGGCAGGACCGGCGGCATGATATTGAAACCGTCGCAGCCGTCGTTGCGGAACCATTCTTCCATGTAATCGGCGATGGTTTGCGGCGAGCCGCGGATCACCGCCTTGGCGCGGGCGCCGGCGACGCGCGTCGCGACCTGGCGGATGGAAAGCTTTTCGCGCCGCGCCATCTCGGTGACCTGTTGAAAGATGCTCTGGCTGGCGTTCGAGCGCGGCAGGTTCTCCGGCAGCGGGCCGTCGAACGGATAGGGCGCCAGATCGACATTGCCGAGCACCATCGAGAGGATTTCGCGCGCCACGATGGGATGGATGAGCGCGTTGAGTTTTTCGTAGTTCTCCTCGGCTTCGGCATCGGTGCGGCCGATGACGCAACTGAGCCCCGGCATGATCTTCATCTCGCCGGGCGAACGGCCGTAGGCGGCGAGCCGGCCTTTCAGCGTCGAATAAAACTTTTGCGCCGCCTCGAGCGTCAGCGGCGCACAAAAAATCACTTCGGCGAATTCCGCGGCCACCGCGATCATGTCGTCGGAGCCGCCGGCTTGCACGATCACCGGATGGCCCTGCGGCGAGCGCGGGATGTTGAGCGCGCCGAGCACGGAAAAATGCTCGCCGCGGTGGTTGAGGTCGTGCAGCTTTTCGGGATGAAAAAACTGGCCGGTTTCCTTGTCGCGGACAAAGGCATCGTCGTCCCAGGTATCCCACAGCCCCAGGACGACGCGGGCGAACTCGCGCGCCCGGTCGTAGCGCTCGCCGTGCTCGTAATGTTTTTCGCGGCTGAAATTGCGCGCCTCGTTCTCCTGGCCCGAGGTGACGAGATTCCAGCCGGCGCGGCCGCCGCTCAAATGATCGAGCGAGGCGAATTTGCGCGCGACGTGGAACGGCTCGTTGTAGCTGGTCGAAGCAGTGGCCACGAGGCCGATATGCGTGGTGTGGGTGGCGAGCGCCGACAAGAGCGTCAGCGGCTCGAAATTGGCGATATATTGCGCCGAGCGGCTGAGCGCCTCCATGTGCGCCTGCCGTACGCCGAGATTGTCGGCCAGGAACACCATGTCGAACTTGCCGCGCTCGGCGGTGCGGGTGATCTCGAGATAGTGCGCAAAATTGATGCCGGCGTCGGCCTGGGCGCGCGGATGCCGCCATGACGCCACATGATGGCCGGTCGGATTGAAGAAGGCGCCGAGCCGCATCTGGCCTTTGCCGCTCATCCTCCGACCGCCCTTTGTTGGTTCGCAACGCGCTATTGCGTGCGCGTGCCGCTGTTGAGGAGCGGAATATCGCTCACCGCTTTCGGCTCCGGCAGCGACTGCAGATAGGCGTAGATGTCGCCGAGCTCGTCGTCGGACAGCACCGGCGCGCGATATGGCGGCATCTGGCCGTTGGTCGTGCGCACGAAAGACACGAACGCATCGAGCGGCAGTTGCGTGCGCGCGATCACCTTGCCGTTGCTGGTCGCGACCGAACCCTCACCGGCAAAATCATGGCATTGCCAGCAGCCGTGCTGGATGAAGGCGGTCTTGCCCTTCTGCGCGTCACCGTCGGCGAGCGCAGCGCCGCAAGCCATCAACAAGACAACGGCCGCGGCCGAAACTTGAACCAAACGCATAAACATTCTCCTCAGCGCGGCTGCGTCAGCACGTTGACCAGCGCCGGCTGGCCGGATTTGACCACGGCGACCGCTTCCTTGATCGCCGGCCCGAGATCGGCCGGATCGGTGATCGGCCCCTTGGCCCACCAGCCCATGGATTTTGCCAGGTCGTGATACTGGATGTCCGGGTTCATGATGCTGGTGCCGATGGGTCCGAGATCGTTGCCGATCGTGGCGACCCGGTTGCGGAAATTCGACAGCCGCTGCACGTGCATCACCTCCTGGTGATAGCCGCGATTGTTGTGCATCACCGCCAGCAGCGGAATCTTGTGCCGCGCCGCGGTCCACATCACGCCGGGCGCGTACATCAAATCGCCGTCGGACTGGATCGAGACCGAGAAGCGGCCCAGGTCGCGGTTGCCGAGCGCGGCGCCGACCGAAGCCGGTGCGCCGTAACCGACGCCATAGCCGCCGGACCAGCCGAGCCACTGGTGGTGCTTCTCCATCGGCCACAGCCGGTTCGCCCAGTTGCTGGTGTTGCCGGAGGTCGAGACCAGCGACCAGTCGAGGTCCTTGATCTGCGCGTAGGTCTCCATGACGAGACGCGCGGTGTTGATCGGGACCGCATCCCAGGCGATGGCCGCGGCCTGCTTGGTATTCTCGAGCCCTTTGGCGTGGGCGGCGCGGATGGCGTCGCCACGCTTGGTCATCGCGTCCTTGCGGTCGCTGGAGATCGCCGACTTCACCGCTTCGATCAGCGCCGGCAGCGTCGCTTCCGCGTCCCCCGGCATCGATACGTCGATGCTCTGGAAGCGCTGGAAATCCTGGTAGTTCGATTTGGTGAGCAATTCGGTCGAGCTGATGCTGATCAGCTTTGTGCCCGGCTTGATCTTGGTGGTGTTGCGGCCGATGCCATCGTCGCCGTTGTCGATAAAGCCGTTCACCGTGTTCCAGTAATCCGACAGCTCCAGGCCGATGATGACGTCGGCCGGGCCGATCACGGTCGCGGGACGGCTGAGCGGATGGGTGTTTGGAAAATTCATCCGGTTGCCCTGATCGACCACCGGCGCCTGCAACAGCTCGGCGAGCTCGACCAGGCGTTTGACGCCGTCGGGCGTGCGCGCCATGCGATCGACCACGATGACCGGCCGCTCGGCGTTGACGAGGAGCCGCGCCGCTTCCTTCACCGCGCCGGAATCGCCTTGCGGCGGGGCGCTGGCGAAGAATTTCGGAATGTAGAGCTTTTCGCCATCCTCGCGGATCGGCTCGGTCTGCAAGCCGCCGTCGAGCGACATCATCACCGGGCCATAGGGCGGCGTGGTCGCGATCTTGTACATGCGCACGAAGGATTGCGCGAAATGCTGCGGCGACACCGGGGTGTCGTCCCACTTGGTATAGTCGCGCACGATGGCGTTGATGTCCTGCGCCGAGTGGAACGTCGGCACGCCGGGCGCGCGTTTCGCCGCGTCGAGATCGTTGCCGCCCATGATCAGCACCGGCACCCTGTCGCACCAGGCGTTGTAGACCGCCATGGCGGCGTGCTGCAGCCCGACCACGCCGTGGACCAAGGTCATGAGCGGCTTGCCGGTCGCCTTGAAATAACCGTGGCACATGGCGACGCCGGATTCCTCGTGCATGCAGGTGAGGAATTCCGGCATCGTGTTCTTGCCGTAATTGATCAGCGACTCGTGGATGCCGCGATAGCTCGAGGCCGGGTTGGCCGGCAGATATTTGATATCGAGCGTCTTGATCACATCCACCATAAAGTCGGAACCGGGCGTGCCGTTGTCGCGCGACGGCAAGGGCGCAGCGCCGGTCTCGGCGGCGGCGACATGGGCGTTCGGCGGCAGCGCCGACGGCAGCCTTTGCTGCGGTTCCGCCGCGGTCGCGGCTTTGGCGGGGTTGACGGCGCCGCTGGCGCCGGCGACGGCGGCCGCGGTGAGGAAGTTCCGGCGGTTGAGCTTCACGC
Source organism: uncultured Alphaproteobacteria bacterium (assembly GCA_963756245.1). Lineage (GTDB taxonomy): Bacteria > Pseudomonadota > Alphaproteobacteria > Rhizobiales > Xanthobacteraceae > BOG-931. Next base: position 243,164 of record CAVWOI010000020.1, on the reverse strand, counting down.
TTGCATCCTTTTTGGGCATCTCGTCTCCCCTTGGTGTCGCTTGGTTATCGCGCCGTTCCTGCACGGCGGCGAAGCAATTGCGGTTGAAAGTACCATAGTGGCAACGCGTAGCCATTGCACGGGTCATGCGGGTGGCATGCGCCCGGCGCCGTCCTGTTCCGCCACATCGGGCGGCGGCGCCCCGCCGCGGCGCCGTCGAAACCACCAGTTAACAAATTTCCACCAATGATGCCCGCTCCCGTCACCGTTGGCCCTTGGATCTGGGAATGGGCGCGACTCCCGCGCAATCAGCCAGCATTGCCGCGACTGCCGAGGCCGACGCGTCCAGCGCCGAGGCCCGCGCGCCGCTTTGCTTTGTCGTCGATACCGACGCCAGCATCCGGCACTTTCTGTCGCTGATCCTGCACGGCGCCGGCATCGATACCGAGGAGCTGCCCGACGGCCAGGCGGTACGGCCGGCGCTGACCCAGCGCCAGCCAAAGCTCGTCTTCCTCAACATCGCGCTGGAATCGGCCGACGCCATCGAATGCATCCTCGCGCTCTCGCGCTCAGCTTATACCGGCGCGGTGCAGCTCATGAGCAACCGCGGCTCGGCCGTGCTCGCCCATGTCAAGAGCATCGGCGAGCAGCATCACCTGCGCATGCTTCCGGTTCTCAAGAAGCCGTTCGAGACCAGCGTCGTCTTGAAAGTCTTGCAGGAACTGCGGCTCGGCGACCCGCCGGCCGTCGCCGGCCGCATCGATCTGCGCGACGCGCTGCGCCACCGCTGGATCGAGTTCTGGTATCAGCCGAAGATCGACCTGCGCAAAAAACAGCTCATCGGCGTCGAAGCCTATTCCCGCGCGCGGCATCCGCAGAACGGCGTGCTGGAGCCGAGCGCATTCATGCCCGGCGCCAGCGACGGTGACCTGGTCACGCTGTCCGAGCAGGCGCTCGACCAGACGCTGCAAGCGAGCCTCAATTTCTGCAAGCTCGGCGTCAATCTGCGGCCTGCGGTCAACATCCCGATCAACGCGCTGGTCAAGGTTCCGGTCGCCGATATCGTGGAAAGCCATCGCGGCAAATTCGAAAAATGGCCGGGCCTCATCATCGATGTCGCCGAAGAGCAGATCGTTTCCGATCTGGCTCTGGCCAACGACATCACCCGGAAGCTGCAGCACCTCGACGTCAGCCTTGCGATCGACAATTTCGGCCGCGGCTATTCCTCGTTTGCGCGGCTCAAGGAACTGCCGTTCGCCGAGATCAAGCTCGATCGCGCCTTCGTCACCGATTGCGGCAGCGACAAGGTCAACGCGCCGCTGTGCAAGACCGTTATCGATCTGGCGCACAATTTCGGCAGCATCGCGGTTGCCGTCGGCATCGAGAAGGCGTCCGACGCGCTGGCGCTGGTCAGCATGGGCTGCGATTACGGCCAGGGTTTTTTGCTCGGCCAGCCGATGCCCGAGGAGCGCTTCATTTCGCTGCTCAAGCAGCGCGCCAATCCGCCGGCGCGACAGGGCGCGGCCAAACCGACCGCGCAGGCGCGGCGCGCCTAAGCCGCCGCAGCCCGTAGGATGGGTTGAACGAAGTGAAACCCATCGCGTCGCTGCGGCAGTCACCGCAAGGTGATGGGTTTCGCTGCGCTCAACCCATCCTGCAAATTACTGCTGAGATACGACGTCGCGGCGGATCAGTGTGTCCAGGGCGTGCGGCGGCCATAGGCGAAATTGTCAGAGTAGGAGATGCGCGCGCGCTTGCCCGGCGTGCTCTCGAACACCTGATAGGCGATGCCGTGGCGTTCACAGTACGCGACCGCCTCGTCCTTGGTCTCGAAGTGCAGCCGCAGCTGCTGCTTCATGTCGCCGGACGAGGTCCAGCCCATCAGCGGCTCGACCGTGCGGGCCTCTTCCGGCTCATAGTCGAGCACCCATTCCTTGGTCTTGGCGGTGCCCGACTGCATCGCGGTGCGGGCCGGTTTGTAGATGCGCGCGGTCATCGAATCGCAACCATGAGCAAATTTCCTAAGTGGTCGGGGCAGCAGGATTTGAACCTGCGACCTGCAGTACCCAAAACTGCCGCGCTACCAGGCTGCGCTATACCCCGCCGGTGGCGGCTTGTGGATACATCGTTCGCCGCATCTAGCCAAGGAGCTTGCAAGCCAAGCAGCCTGCCGCCCGCGCCCGATCAGTTGCCTTTGCCGAAGATCGAGCCGACGACCCGGTCGCCCGGCTTGATGCCGAGCTGGCGCGCCGTCCCGGCGATCACTTCGAGCACCGCGCGCACCGGAGCGCCGGACGGAATGAGGCGGTCCGATTCCGGCTTGGCGCTCTCTTCGATGCGCGCGATGCGGCCGTCGCCGCGAATGAAGATCATGTCCAGCGAAATGTAGGTATTGTGCATCCAGAACGCGACCGGCTGGTCGTGCTGGAAGTCGAACAGCATGCCTTGGCCTTCCGGCAGCTCCTTGCGGAACATCAGGCCGCGCTCGCGCGTGGCGTCATCGACCGCAAGCTCGACGGTGAAGGCGTGGACGCCGGACGCGCTGACGATTTCCAGCGTATCCTGGCCGGCCGCTTGCGCCGGCGCCAGCACGGCGAGCATGGCATAGGCGCCGACCAGCAAGCCGGCGGCGCAACGCAACGCCGGCGTCCAGGCCGCTGCAAGGCGAACGTTGCGTGCCGCTAAGAAGGCGCATGCCGCTAGTGGGACGCGTACCGCTAGTGGGAGATAAGGCCGCCGCCGCCTTCGGGGCGGACTTCGGCCGCCATCATGCCCTTCGGGCCCGGCCCGTAGCGCACCAGGACGAACTGGCCGGGGCGCAGTTCCGTCAGGCCGAACCGGCGCAGCGTTTCCATGTGGACGAAGATGTCCGGCGTCCCCTCGCCGCGCGTCAGGAAGCCGAAACCACGCAACCGATTGAACCATTTGACCTGTGCCCGTTCGAGACCGCTCGTCGGCGCCACAGTAACATGGGTCCGCGGCGGCGGCATCTGGGCCGGATGGATCGCCGTCGATTCGTCCATGGAGATGACGCGGAAGGCTTGCAGGCCTTTCGGCCGCGCCAGCACCTCGCAGATCACGCGGGCGCCTTCATAAGCGGTCTGATAGCCGTCGCGGCGCAGGCAGGTGACGTGCAGCAGCACATCGGCCATGCCATTGTCCGGAATGATGAAGCCGTAACCCTTGGCGACATCGAACCACTTGATGACGCCGGCGACTTCAATGACGTTCGCCGCCGACTCATCATTGAGATCGACATCGGGTTCGAGCCCCGGGTTAGGTGATTTTTGTTCGATCCCGTCCGACGCCATGACGCCGAGGCCGCCGCTTCTGTGCTGGCGCCCGACGCGGGCGCATCACGAATCTCTTGATTTGAGGATAACACTCGCCATCAAGGGGAAAAGGACAAAAATGCAACAGTGGAATAAAAGCGTCACGGCCTGTGTAAAAGTAGCTTCAATGCACGATGAAGGACTCCAGCACCGTGCCGATGTCCTGACGCACCACAAGGTCGGCAATGTCGTCGAACTCGGTCGCCTCGCGATTGATGATCGTAAGCTTCGCGCCGTTGCGCTTCGCCAGCAGCGGGAATCCGGCCGCCGGCCAGACCAGCAGCGACGAGCCGATCGCCAGAAATAAATCGCAATGAAGCGCAAGGTCTTGGGCGCGTTGCATTGCGGCATCCGGCATGGCCTGGCCGAACGATATGGTGGCGGTCTTGATGAAGCCGCCGCAGCTGCAGTCGGGCGCGCAGCCGTTCGCCGCGTCCATCCGTTGCCGCACCCAGGAAAGCTCATAGCGCGCGTCGCAGTCGAGGCATGAAGCGTAAGTCGTATTGCCGTGCAGTTCGACCACGTGTTGCGGGGAAAACCCTGACGCCTGATGCAGGTTGTCGATGTTCTGGGTGATGACGGCGGGAACCTTGCCGGCGCGATAGAGGCTCGCCAATGCCCGGTGTCCCCGTCCCGGCTTGGCGTCGCCGAACTGGTCGGCCATGGCGAAGCGGCGCCGCCAGGATTCGTTGCGCGCCTCCTGGCTGGCCAAAAACTCGTCGAACGGGATCGGCTTGTTCTTGGTCCACAGGCCCCCAGGCGAGCGGAAGTCGGGGATGCCGCATTCGGTCGAAATGCCGGCCCCGGTAAATGGGACAATGATCCCAGCCGTGTGGATCAAGTCCGCCAACTGGGACTTGGCGGTGTCGAGATCGGGTGCGATCATCGGCCCTGACCCTTGATGCATAGACATTACCTTACCCGCACTGACCGAACTGACCCCAATTTACCCGAACCAACGGAGGCCCGACGATGAGGTATCTGCACACAATGCTGCGCGTGCGCAATCTCGACGCAGCGCTCGATTTCTACTGCAACAAGCTCGGGCTGACCGAGGTGCGCCGCCGCGTCGACGACAAGAACAAGTACACGCTGGTGTTCCTGGCGGCGCCGGCCGACGGCGACCTGGTCGCCAAGGGCCCCGGCAACCGCCAGGCGCCGACGGTCGAGCTGACCTATAACTGGGACAGCGAGGACTACGGCGAGGCGCGCTATTTCGGCCACCTCGCCTACGAGGTCGACGACATCTATGCGCTCTGCGACCGGCTGATGAAGGCCGGCGTCACCATCAACCGGCCGCCGCGCGACGGCATGATGGCGTTCGTGCGCTCGCCCGACAAGCACTCCATCGAGCTTTTGCAGAAAGGCGAGGCGCTGCCGCCGAAGGAACCCTGGACCTCGATGCCCAATACCGGGAAATGGTGACGACACGCGTCTTTTGCGGCCATGACCGCCAAGGGATTGCAAAGGGACTACAAAGGAACCGCTTGCTTGCCGGTCAAAGCAAACCTCTTTATATGTCCGGCGCATTCATTGTCGCGCACTTAATCGCGCTGCATCCGCGCCCTTCGTCTAGCGGTCCAGGACACCGCCCTTTCACGGCGGTAACACGGGTTCGAGTCCCGTAGGGCGCGCCAGCCTTTTATGTCCCGACGTTAGTGGATGCGAATCGAGCCCACCAAATATAGCGCCGAAAGAAGCCACTTCGATGAATAGAACCAAAACGGTTGGCCTCACCATGCTGAGCGTTGGCATCGTGGCCGTAATGAATGCTACGGCGGACGAACAATATTGCACCGGCCGCCTGCACTCTTGGTCGTGCGACAATCCGATTGCTCCGGGCCCCGATCTCCCTGACGAGATGACAGCTCAATCGTCCGCAAGCCTGATCTACGAGACGTTCACTTACAGCTTTAGGATTTAGGTCGCTTGCCGGGATGGTCGATGGCCCGCCGCTTCCCGCCGCCCTGGTCGATCGAAGAAGGCACCGAATCCTTCACTGTGAGGGACGCCGCCGGCCAAGCGCTCGCGTACCTCATCGCCAAGCTGCCGAGCGTGCCGCGGCAGATATTGAAGGACATTCCCCCGCCGCCGAACACGGCCACCCGGGACGATTGAGGCGGCCACCTTGATCGCGAGCGCCAAAAATCCGATGATTGTCGGTTTTTGGGGATGGTTCATGTCAAAGGTTTCAAAGCGGTTCCGTGACAAGGCGGCCGGCGAACTCCGCGACAGCCGCGAGAGGGTGTCGCCTCGGTCAAAATCCAAAAGCCTGAAGCGCGCCGCCTCGTACAAGGCGCTTGCGGAAAACGAGGAATGGCTGCAGGGCGAAAAGCCTCGCCCAAAGGTGCGCGATCCCAAGGTCCGTTAGCTGGGTGATACTCGATGTGGGCTTCCTCATCGAACACGCCGCTAGGAAAATAGCATCAAAAGACACAGTCGACGACGCGCCCAAAGTCCAGCTAGCAAAAATCGATCGCTCGGGTGTTGTCAGCTCTTTGCCCCTGTCACAGAATGATGTCGCCTCCATTCGGAGGTCACATCATAGAGGGGCGATAAATGACCCGGATCATAGCGAAGCTTTTCGCCGTAGCAGTTGTGTTCACTGCATTCTTGCCATTTGCGTCGGTGTATGCGGCAGGAGTCACTTACGTCTCAAGCACCGGCGATGATGCCAATCCGTGCACCGCTGCGCAGCCCTGCAAGTCATTCATTTTCGCTTTAGACGCAGGGCTTGCGAGCGGCGGTCAGATATCCTGCCTTAATTCTCCCGCACCTCCTGACGAGCAAATAGGGCTTGCTGCGTCCCTGACAATTGATTGTGCCGGTGTTTACGATGCGACGATTGGCAATCAGGCCGCTTTCAGATTGCACGGCACAAATCAGGTCGTGAAGATACGCAATCTCACCTTCAGCGGGGCTGCGGGCGGATATCCCGCAATTTCGGCAACAGGCAGCGGCACGCTGATTCTCGAGAACTGCGTTTTCGAGAATTTCAATGCGTCCGGGGCGGGCCCGGCGCTCGACATTGAGCCTACCGGCACATTTAGTCTCGTCATAAAAAACAGCCGGGTATCAAACGGCAGTAGCGTCGGCATAATTCTTAAACCGGCCTCGGGCGGGAGCATTAACGCCACGTTCGATCACGTTACGGTTACAGAAAATGGCGCCGCCGGAATACGCCTCGACACTACGAACGGTCCGACCACGGTGGACCTCACTGACAGCGTAATCTTCAATAACGGCGGCAACGGCTTTGGCGTCACTTCCGGTGCGGGACAGGCCGTGGTTTCTATTACCCGCAGCGTCATCGCCAAGAACGCTGGAGTTGGCGTTGCGGCAAACGGCCCAGCCGCCGGCGTTATGATTGATGCGACATTGCTCGACAGTAACTCGACGGCGACCTCGGCTGCTTCGGGCGGTCACATCCTTACCTACGGCAACAACCGCATCGTCGGCCCTGCAGGCTCTGGATTTACCGGGCCGGCCTCGCTGCAATAACGGTCAGAAATGGCGCGGGGCGAGCATTCGGCCGGCCCCGCGCGAACCGATGTCAGTTTGTCGACGCCGAACTATATTGCTCCCATGTGCGGGCGTGCCACGAGCCGCCAAGGCCGCTACCGGCGCCGCTTCAAATCCTCGATGAAAACTACAAGCCAATGCTGACGCTCGCCGCCGTCGGCGACGTGCGCGAATTGGTCGTGAAGCGACTGCCAGAGGAAAGCCGGGCGAAAAGCACATGGCAGTATGTTGCTGGCCTCGCGCTCGACGCTGCCAGCGGCGGCGATGGCGCCGACCTGTCAATCGCGCTCCGCATGGTGCTGTCGTTTGAGGGCATCGCATGTCGCCAAAAATGATCCCGCGCCGAACTGACAAGATAGCTGTTCGTGTCATTCCGTGGGAGCGGCCGGACGTGTGGGGCATCGCGGTCGAGCTGCGCGACGGAAAGAGCATCGCCTACGAGGTCGGCGGCCGTGCCATTACGGAACTGGAGTGCCAACGGCTCGAACGCGGCGAACGCCCGCTTTGGGGTCCGCTGATGGGACAGGTCCTATAAGCTTTCGAAGTCGGCTAGTTCCCGCCGAACACGCCGCCGCTCAAGCCCCCCTCTACTCATGCCTAAGCTTATTGTAGGCTCGGCATAGAGCTGCGCGCGGGAAGTGCCGAAGTCCCGAGGGCGAACCGCAGCCACCTGAGCCATCGGCGGGCGATCAACTCGTAAAATTCTAACATTCGATGCCGTGCCGGTTTCCCCGGCGCGTTACATTCAGCATCCAGCAGGAGACTTTCAATGATCTCGATAATCAAGGCTGCGGCGAAACTTTGCGTCGTCGTTGCCGCAATGGCGATGTTCTTGCGAGCGACGCCATCTTATGCAGAGACCCCGTATTACGCGTCGAATACTGGGAGCGGTTCCAGTTGTACATTTGCGCAGCCTTGCCCGCTTTATATTGCGATTGGAAGCGCAGGTCTGGCATCCGGTACCGGGCGGGTCATATGCCTCGGTCCCATCGACGGGACAGCAAATTCAAGTACCGGCCTGACTGGCAGCGGCAACCAAACGACTGAGGTCATCTGCCCCCAGGGGGCCCAGGGCGGCATTCTTAGCACCGGCGCAAATCAAACGCTGAGAATAAATGGCCTGACCCTTTTAGGGATCCAAGGAGGTCTAGAAACTCTAAGATTTCTTCGGCAGCGGGACCCTGATTTTGGAGAACTGCGCGTTCGTCGATGGGACTGCCATCGCGCTCGACCTCGAGCCGAATGGCCCGCTCAACGTTGTGATCAAAAACAGCCGGATATCGAACAACAGCTCCGTTGGTATAATTCTCAAGCCGGCCTCGGGCGGGAGCATTAACGCCACGTTCGATCACGTTACGGTTACAGAAAATGGCGCAGCCGGAATAAGGCTCGACACTACGAACGGTCCAGTCACGGCGGACCTCACCGACAGCGTAATCTTCAACAATGCCGGCAACGGCTTTGGCGTTACTTCCGGTGCAGGACAGGCCGTGGTTTCTATTACCCGCAGCGTCATCGCCAAGAACGGTGGAGTCGGCGTTGCGGCAAACGGCCCAGCCGCCGGCGTTATGATCGATGCAACACTGCTCGACAGTAATGCGACCGCGACCTCGGTTGCCTCGGGCGGTCACATCCTTACCTATGGCAACAACCGCATTGTCGGCCCGGCAGGCTCAGGCTTCACCGGAACGGCCACGCTGCAATAACGGTCTCGAATGGCGCGGGGCGAGCATTCGGCCGGCCCCGCGCCAATTTCATGCCGCAGCCTTTTTGCTAGACTTACAGCCAGCAGCCTTTTCCATCTCGACGCATTGAACAAGGTTCCGACAACTCGCTTTGGCGCTTATCTTCGGCAACGCCGCGATTTCTTTGACGGCATCAAAAGGCTGCGCAACAATTTGACCGTCTGCCGTTGCCATACAAAGGAGATCACGTCATGCCGCTCGCAAAAATTCACGTTGTCGAAGGCCGTTACGACGAAAACCGGATCGCCAAAGTGTCAGACGCCATCCAAGCCGCCTTGATGAACACCCTGCGCGTTCCGCCCGAGGATTTCTATCAACTGATATTCGAATTTCCAAAAAGGCATTTTCTCCATACGCCATCGTTTGTCGGCATGCATTACACCGACGATCTGATCATTCTCGATCTCACCTTCATTCAGGGGCGCTCCAAGGAGACGCGTCTTGCGCTTTTGAAAGACGTCAACACCCGCGTCGCCGCAGCAGCGGGCGTGTCGTCGGACGACATGTTGATTACCCTGTACGAAGCTCCCGGTGAGAATTTCTCTTTCGGTCAGGGTGAAGCGCAGCGCGCGAACGCCGTCCCGCGCTCTTGAACCGACCGCGCGACGCGCGGTAACCGAAGCATCCCAGTTGCGGCCGACCGCCGCGGCGGGCCTCGACATCAGCCCGCCTTGACTTTGGCATCCGCCAAGCCCGAAGGTTGAAGTCTGGGGGATTTTGTCTTGGGCCTAGCCTATGAAACGATTCTGCACCTGATCTCGCTGCGGCGCTCCGGACGCCTGCCCAACGGCGCGCGCGTGGTCGAGATCGGTGCGCAGCAATTGTCCAACTCGTTCCTGCGCGCCGACGCGGCTCTGGCCGAGCTTTACGGATTGTTCGGCCGCAAGCCGGTCGAGCTTGGCGCGCCGCAGGAGACGACGACCGTCGACGGCATCGAGCGCCAGGCGGAGTCGGCGCCGGCCTCGCAGCCGTTCTGGGAATCCCTGGGCTTTTTCTACAATGCGGTGGAATATGGCGGCCACCGCGGCGTGACCTCGCTCGATCTTAATCAGGACAAGGTGCCTTACCGGCTGCGATCGTCGTTCGATCTGGTCGTCAATGCCGGCACCACCGAGCACGTCGTCAATCAGGACAACGCGTTCCGGGTCATCCACGATCTCACCAAGGTCGGCGGCGTGATGATGCACGAAGTGCCGGCCGGCGGCATGCTGACCCACGGCGTCGTCAGCTATAACGCGCAATTCTTCTGGCTGTTGTGCCGGGACAACAATTACGAGGTGATCGATCTGACGATATCGCACGCCGCCGACGCGGCGATCAGCAACGACGTGGTGGCGAGCAATGCGAAATACGCGCGCTCGCTCAACCCGATCCAATCCCCCCTCACCGTGCCGATTTTTCTTATCACCGCGATTTTGCAAAAAAACAGCCGGGCGGCCTTCGTGACGCCGCTCGACGTTCCCGCCGAAGCGCTGCGGCGGTGAATGAAAGTGCTACCGCCGGGTCGCCGGCGATAGCACGTCCGTCGAAGTCTTGGTCACAAGGCGAGATCAAAGGCCGCCATTGTTCATGATCTGCTGGGTCATCGCCGCATCATCGGCGGCGGTTTGCGCGGCCGCCGCCGCCATCGACGCCGTCATGGCATCGGTGTCGTTCATCTGCTGAAGGGACTGCGCCTCCGCTTGCGCGTCGAGCGATTGCTGAACGGAGTTGTCCGGCGGTGACGAGGTATCGTAGGTCGGCGCGACGTAAGGCTCGTCGGTGCCGCCGCCGGAACCGCGCGTGGTGCGGATCCTGCCGGCGTAGTGTGCCACATACGGCGCCACGAACGGGCTCGCCAGCAGGCTCGAGATGATCTGCGTCACATCGGCCGGTGGCCGAGCCACGGCGTAGCGGGCTGCCGGATAGCGATGGGGCGCCGCCAGGTGCACGGCGGTATGGGCCGGTGCGGCCGGCGTCCCATCCCTCGCGTAAGTGTCGGCTGCCATCGCGCCATTGCCGGCGAGCGCGAGCGAAGCGACGATCAGTACTGAGGTGATTAGCGGTCTCATGGCAAACTCCTGTTTTAGCGTGAAGCTTTAGGAGAAACCCGAACGCCATCACCAATGATAAGCATCCCGTATTGAGGGCCGATGGCCGGCCAATTAAATAAAATTCATGTTGCGCAGCGGCGCGAAAAATCGCGGCAAATAATCGGCAATATGCAGCGCAGCAATTTTCCGATCGGTTGCCATGACGCCGTGGTCACGAAAATGCCACTGCATCGGCCACGTGACTGCCACAGAGTAAGCCTAGCGTCGAAGTCGGGCGGAGGGGGTGATTCAGGGAGGAGGAAACATGGCTCTCCATGCCGAGGCCACGCTCGCCACGCGGCTTGTCACCCACGACAAGAACGCCTGCCCGCAATGCCAGGCTTGGCTGCTCGCTCCCGACTGGTCCGAACATCTCAACGAGCGCTGCGTGCGCCACACCTGGTCGTGCGAGGCCTGCGGCTACGAATTCGAGACCGCGGTATTTTTCTCCGCAGCCGACGCCATCGCCGCATAGGCATGCCGGCTGCCGCAAAAATCCTCGATCACGGCGCCGTCCACGCTCAGGTAATTCGGTCCGATCGGCGACTTGCCGTAGCCGCCCGGAATATCGAGCACATAAGTCGGCTGGCACAGGCCGGAATAGCGGCCGTGCAGCGCGCGCATCAAGCTCTGACCTTCGGCGATCGTGGTGCGCAGATGTGCCGTGCCGGGCGCGAGATCGGCGTGGTGCAGGTAATAGGGTTTTATCCGGCATTCGACCAGCGCGCGCAGCAGCGCGCCGAGCGTTGCGGCATCGTCGTTGACGCCGCGCAGCAGCACCGATTGCGCCAGCATCGGGATGCCGGCATCGACCAGGCGCGCGCAGGCGGCGCGGACGCTTGCGGTGAGCTCGCGCGGATGATTGGCATGGAGCACGACGAAGGTCGCCTTGTCGGTGCGCAACGCGCGCACCAAGGCCGCCGTCACCCGCTCCGGCGCCGCGACCGGCACGCGGGTGTGCACCCGGATGACTTTGACATGGGCGATCGCGGCAAGCCGCGTGACCACGTCTTTCAGGCGGCGCGCCGAGAGCACCAGCGGATCGCCGCCGGTTAAAATGACTTCCCAGATTTCCGGATGGCTTTCGACATAAGCGAGCGCCTTGTCGAGCGCCGCCGGCGCGAGCCCTCCCCTTCCCGGCCCGACCATCTCGCGGCGGAAGCAGAACCGGCAATACACGGCGCAGGCATTGACCAGCTTGAGCAGCACCCGATCCGGATAGCGATGCACGACGCCTTCGACCGGGCTGTGCGCCTCGTCGCCAATCGGGTCATGGCTTTCCTGCGGTTCCATGTGCAGTTCGCGCGCATCGGGCACGAATTGCCGCGCGATCGGATCGTGCGGATCGGACGGATCGATCAGATCGGCGAGCGCCGGCGTGATGGCGACGGCGTAGCGTGCCGCCACCTGCTGCAGCGGTGCCATCCGATCGTCAGGCACGAGCTGTGCAGCGGCCAGAGCAGACGGCGTGCGCAAGGTTTTTCGGGCAGTGGCGCTCATGGATGGCCTCGATTCAAGGGATTGGGCACCTTATGCTCGATGCCATGCCCTGCAAGCAAGGCATGCAACCCCTGGCATTGTTGCTGAAGACGCAAATTCCGTGTTTCGCTGGCGCACGATGCCTAGGCAAAGGACAAAGCAATGAAAAACTACATGGACGGCGGGGAAGCGATCCTGGAAGCGTTCCGGAAACTGAAGATCGACTACATTTTGTCGTCGCCGGGATCGGAATGGTCGCCGGTCTGGGAAGCGCTGGTGCGGCAAAAGACCGGCAACCACGCCGGCCCGGCCTATATCGACTGCTGGCACGAGACGCTCGCCGTCAATATGGCGACCGGCTACACGCTGATGACCGGCCGGCCGCAGGCCGTTCTGGTCCATGCCGGCGTCGGCCTCCTGCAAGGCTCCATGGGCGTGCACGGCGCGCTGCAATCGGAAGTCCCGATGATCGTGATGTCGGGCGAGTCCAATACGCTGGGCGAAGATCCCTCGCTGCCGATCGAGCAGCAATGGTACGGCGGCTTGAGCGTCGGCGGCATCGAGCGCTTTGTCGAGAACATCACCAAGCAGGCGCGGCCGGTGACCAGCCCGTTCACGCTCCATGAGCAGGTGATCCGCGCCGGCGAGATGGCGCAGCGCACGCCCAAAGGCCCGATGTATCTCAACGTCGCGCTCGAGCACATGCTCCATGACTGGACGCCGCCGGAGAACGATCGCGAGGTGCCGTTCGCGCCGCGCGTCGAGCCGCACGCCGGCGAAGTGGAAAAGGTCGCCGGCCTGCTGCTTGCGGCCAAGAATCCAATCATCGTCGCCGAGCAGTCCGGCCGCGATCCGGCGGCATTCAAGGCGCTGGTCGCGCTTGCCGATCTTTTGGCGATTCCGGCGATGTGGGGCCGCGTCGCCAATTTTGCCAATTTCCCGACCGACCACCCGCTCTATCTCGGGGTCGCCACCTACGAGCATCTCAAGGACGCCGATCTCATTCTTCTGGTCGGCGGCCGCGCGCCCTGGTATCCGCCGCACACCAAGCCGACCAAGGGCAAGATCGTCTCCATCAACGAGAACCAGTTCAAAGGCCATATGATCTATCAGCAGCTGCACGCCGACGCCTATCTGGAAGGCGACATCGCCGCCGCGCTGCAGGCGCTGACAAAATCCGTACAAGCCTCGAAGATCGACGCCGCCGCCGTGAAGAAGCGCCGCGACCATTGGAGCAAACAGCACGACGCCTTTGTCGCAGGCCTAAAAGCCGAGAAGGCCAAGGCCAACGGCAGCGGCAACGCGATCGATCCAATGACGCTCATCGCCACGCTCGCCGAGGTAATGCCGGCCGACACCATCTACGTAGACGAAACCATCCTGCACGGCCCGACCTTGCGCCAGCACCTGCCCTTCACCACGCCGCAAAGCTTTTTCCGCGGATTTGGCGGCCTCGGCCAAGGCCTCGGCACTGCGCTCGGCGTCAAACTCGCGGCGCGGCAACGGCCGGTGGCGTTGCTCGTCGGCGACGGCGGCTTTCTCTACAACCCGGTGATCCAGGCGCTCGGCGCCTCAAAGCAGCACGATCTGCCGATCCTGATCGTGATCTTCAACAACAAGGGCTACATGGCGATGCAAAAGGGCCACGTGCATCACTATCCCGACGGCGCCGCCGAGAACGCCAAGATGCATCTGGGCTCGCGGCTCAGCGGTTTCGATTACGAAGCGCTGGGTGCGCATTTCGGCCTGCACGGCGAGAAGGTCGACCAGCCGGACAAGCTGAAAGCGGCGCTGCAAACCGGATTGAAGAAGGTGCAGGACGGGACCACGGCCATCCTCAACGTGATGGTCAGCAAGTAGCAAGTAGCCCGGATTGAGCGCAGCGAAATCCGGGAACGACGGCGCGGTCTTGAACGCCGCCCCGGATTTCACTTCGTTCAATCCGGGCTACGCTCGCTTCGCTCGACCTCTCCCCTCCGGGGAGAGGTGACATCAAATGGCCACTCTCTCCGTGGATATCGCACTGGCCATGGACCGCATCGATCGCACCGTACTCAGCGAACGCGATAGCAATCGCGTGCTTATGCTATTGAAGAATCCGCCCAAACCGACCGCCGCCCTTAAGGCAGCTGCGCGACGATGCGCTGCTCGGAAAGCAAGAGTGGCATCGCGGCCAACATGACGTGGGTCGTAGGAGGATCGTCTCTATTCGGCTACGGCGTCACGGTGTCCGACGCATAGACGTGTCGTGAGGGCGAATGTTCATTCGGTTATTGGATTCCACGATACCTGATCAATGCGCACCGCCCCCGTCGCCAACATCACCAAGCGATCGAGGCCGAGCGCGATGCCGCACGCTTCCGGCATCGCCGCCAAAGCGGCCAAAAAATCCTCGTCGAGCGGATAGCGCTCGCCGTAGATGCGTTCTTTCTCCGCCATCTCGCGTTCGAGCCGCAGCCGTTGTTCGGCGGCGTCGGTGAGCTCGGCAAAGCCGTTGGCGATTTCGACACCGCAGACATAAAGCTCGAAGCGCTCGGCGACTCTCGGGTCTTTCCGCAACGTGCGCGCCAGCGCCGCCTGCTCGGCGGGGTACTCATCCAAAATGGTCGCGCGGCCGATGCCGAGATTGCCTTCGATGCGCTCGACCAGCACGCGACTGAAAATGTCGCCCCAACGGTCGTCGTCGGCGATGCGGATGCCGGCATTCTGCGCGGCGCTCGCAAATAGCGCGCGGTCGGGCTTGCCGTCCGGCAAGGTCGCCAAAAGATCGATGCCGGCGAATTTTTCAAACGCCTTCGCCACCATCAGCCGTTCCGGCACGGCGAACGGATCCGCGCTGCGGCCGCGAAAGCTGAACTGTTTTGTTGCCGCTGCCTCCGCCGCCTGCGCCAAGATCGCGGCGCAGTCGGCCATCAGGGTCTGATAAGGCTCACCGGCGCGATACCATTCGAGGAGCGTGAATTCCGGCGCATGCAGCGCGCCGCGCTCGCGGTTGCGGAACACTTTGGCGAATTCGACGATGCGGCGCTCCCCGGCGGCGAGCAGTTTTTTGCAGGCGAATTCCGGCGAGGTGCGCAGATAAAGCGGCGACGCCGTCCCGCCCGGCGCCACCAGCGTCGTGGCAAAGGCGTGCAGATGCATCTCGTTGCCGGGCGAGACCTGAAGCGCGCCGGTCTCGACCTCGATAAAACCCTCGGCGGCAAACCAGGCGCGCAGCGCGCCGACGATCCGGCCCCGCGCCAATAGCGCCGGCCGGCGGTCGGCATAGACCTTTGGGTGCCAAAACGGCGAGGAACGGGTATCCGGCATATTCTTGTCCACCATGTCCTTGTCCGCGCCTTTAGGAGAAAATAACTAGCGGGAAGCCTGAAGATCGGTATGGTGCGGCCAAATTCGAGCCCGAAAACATTGAGGAAGCCGTGAGAGTCATCGCCAGTTCGCTGCGTAAAGGCAATATCGTCGAAATCGACGGCAAGCTCGGGGTCATCGTCTCCGCTGAGAACATCCACCCCGGCAAGGGCACCCCGGTGACCCAGATGGACGTCCGCCGCATTGCCGATGGCGTAAAAATGTCGCTGCGGTTCAAGACCACCGACCAGGTCGAGCGCGCCTTCGTCGAAGACCGCAAGCACCAGTTCATGTACCAGGACGGCGAAGGCTTTCACTTTATGAATATGGAGAGCTACGACCAGGTCACGCTCCAGACCGACATCGTCGGCGATCAGGCCGCCTATTTGCAGCCCGAGATGGAGGTGACCATCGCGATGTACGAGAGCGTTCCGGTGTCGATCGAGCTGCCCGCCAAAGCCGTGCTCGAAGTGGTCGAAACCGAGCCCACCATCAAGAGCCAAACGGCGGCCTCGTCCTATAAGCCCGCGGTGCTGTCGAACGGCGTGCGTACCATGGTGCCGCCCTTCGTCTCGACCGGAACCAAGATCGTGGTCATGACCGCCGACGGCAGCTACGTCGAACGAGCCAAGGATTGAGGGGCGCTTGCCTTGCCCACATTCTGAACATCCATTCATCGTCGCCGGCCAAACTTTAAATCCACCCCACGGCAGAAACGCCGCGCAGTCGTGCCCAAACGACAGGGCCGGCCTTGGCAGGACGCGCGTTGATAGCGATAGTGCGCAAGCGTTGAGCTTGGAACCGTGCCCGTGCCGCAAAACGTCCGTTGCCTGTCGCGTATGCCGCCGGCCGTTGCCGCCGTGGTTGCCGGCGTGATGCTGTGCGCTTCCGCGCAGGCGGCGTTGAGTCAGGCCTGCATGCCGCACCGGTCGGCGCCGAAAATTGTTCTCAAAAACATGGGCGAGTGCGACTTCAATCTCGACGCGCTCGAGTATCGCGGCACGCCGGTCGAGCAGGCCAAGTGCCTGATGCGCGGCCTCGACCAGACACGCAATCTCGGGCCGCGGCTGGAAAACCTGCCCGACGCTTTGGCAAGCCGCATCGGCCGCGACAGCGGGCTGCCGCCGCGCGAGATTTTGAGCCTCTATCTGTCGCAGCAAGATCTGGAATGGGATTTCGCCGCGCATCTGTGGCAGCCGGTGTCGCGCGCCGAAGACAACAATCCGGAAGCGCCCGCGGCGCGCTATTTCGTCATCCACGATACCAGCGGGCCGAACTACGGCCACCGCTCGTTTCCCGACGACATCAACTCGACGGCGAGGTTCAATAATCTGAAAAGCTACTACTGCCCCGACGGCTGGGGCAAAGCCCATGTCGTCGTCAATCGGTCCGGCGACATGATTGTCGATCACGATTTCGCTGTTCCCTGGCGCGAGACCAAATTCGAGCGCGCGGAGGATTTCGTCGGCACCTTGAAGGGGCTGTTCCTGCATATCGAGATGATCCAGCCGCGGCGCAGCGCGCCGGGGTACAGCCGCCACAACGATGCGGAGGCGCCGAGCCCGAGCTTCACCACCGCGCAATACGACCGGCTGGCGCTGCTCTACACCATCGCCAGCGTCCGCGCCGGGCGCTGGCTCGTTCCGGCCTTCCACGCCGCCATCGACGCCGACATCCGCAACGGCCACGACGATCCGAGAGGTTTTGACGTCGACAGCTTTGCCAACAGCCTGACCCTGCTCATGGAGAAGCTGCGCGGCGGCGAAACGGCGCAGGCGGCGCACGAGTAACGTTTCGGCTCCATGCGCGAAACATTGCAAGCCTGCTGCCTCATCGGTCTCGTTCTCGCTTCGCCCGCCGTGGCGCAGAACGCGACGGCCGACGACATGAAGAGTCCGCGCCTTTCGGCCGCCGACGTCGACTGGGGCGCGGTGCGCACGGCGCTCGCGGATCTTGAGCCGCTGAAATCCCGGGGCGACGCTGACTATTCCTCGGCGCCGGACGTGCTGACAGGCTTGAATGCGGCGATCGCAAAAGTTTTTCCAAAAATCGCCGCTAGCCCGGTCCCAGTCCTGCTGCCGTTCGATACCGCCGCTTACCTGCACGACGCGGCGCTTGGTGCCGCGGGTGACGCCGGCAAATATTTGTCGGGGTTTGCCGTCGCGACGTTGTTCTTTCCCGGCCCGTCCGGATTTGACGCCGTGCTGGCGTTGCGGCCGCAGGACGCGCCGGACCTCAATCTCAGCTTCGCCCGCCCCGTGAACGTGCAGATTTCTGGCTCCGCGCTGCTCTACGAGCTCGACGGTTCCGTCGTTGCCGATGAAACCGCGGTGCCCCAGCTCGACGGCCAATTTCCCGGCATTCGCCGCGTCCTGATCGAGAGCCATGTGCGCTACAGTTTTGTGCGCTACGGCGTGCCTTATTTCGTCTCGATCGAATGCTTCGACGGCGCGAACGGCTCGCGCCGGCTGTCGTGTCGCGAAGCCGACAAGGTCGCCATGCGCTTCCTCAAAGCTCTCAACGTGGTCGGCGGCACGCCGCCAGCCAATCCTGCGAGTCTGGCGCAGCAGCCCATCGAGCGTCCCGAAGCGGTGTCGCCGGACTTCACCTATTTTGCGCCGGGCGACATTTTGCCCGGCACCGGCTCGCGCGGCCACGGCGGCCGCGCCGATTCCACCGTCTATGCCAAAATCCGCTTTCCCATGGCGCAAGCGCCGGCTTACGCCAATTCGCAGTCGTTCATGAATTGGGGCAATTGCGATCTCACCGGACGGATCGGGCTCGGTGGCCGCGACAAGAACGCGGCCTACCGCTGCCGGGTCAACGACAAGACGCTCTTCACCGACGAGTTGAAGAATTACGCCTATCCGTGGCGCGATAATTTTTGCGAGCACCGCGGTTATTACGTCGGCCAATGCCCTGCCGGGCTCGGCCACCAGGGCCAGGATGTCCGGCCGGGCTTTTGCCTGGAGCATGTCGAGGGCGCCGGCTGCTGCGATCCCTATCAAGAGGACGTCGTCGCGGTCGCCGACGGCGTCATCATGCGTTCGCCCGGCGACCGCTCGCTCTATCTCGTGGTCGACAAGCCCGGCGAGCATATCCGCTTTCGCTATCTGCACATGAACCCGCAGATGCTCGACGCCGCCGGCATGGTCAGCGGCCGCGAAGTCGTCGAGGGCGAAGTGCTCGGCGCGGTCGGCAATTACGGCCGCGAGCCGGGCGGCACCACCTATCATCTGCACTTCGACGCCCAGGTGCCGACGCGCGACGGCTGGGTTTTTGTCAATCCGTATATGACGCTGGTCGCCGCCTACGAGCGCCTGATCGGCGCACGCGGCCAGGTCGTCAACGATGCGATGTTCGCGCCGCCGCCGCCACCGGTCGCCGCCGACGGACAGGCGCCAGCCGCCGATGCTATTGTCGGACCGCGCGCCGATGCCAAACAATCGATCGACGATGCGCTGAAAATCGAAAGTGAGCCCGGACGTGAGCGTCAAGCCGCAGCCGCCGAACATTGCACGACGGTCGTGCATCGCGGCCATCGCCGGCACATTTGCCGCAGCGTTGTTGCCGAGAACCCCGCGCGCAATAGCCACAGCGTTCGATCAGGAGGGCGCCGGATATCGCGCCAAAGCCGCGGCGCGAGGCATCGCGGCTGAGACGCGCGTTATGCGTCCGACGGCTATGCCGTGACCTCGCGCCCGGTTGCGTAACGGCTCGTGATCCGGTTGGATGCGGCCCAACCTACCCCCAACGCCCCAAACTCGAGGAAATGCCCGCCATGACGCCGTCCCAATCCGCGACCGCACGCGCCAAAACCAATGCCGCCGACCCCGCGGTCGCCGGCCTCGAGCGCCCGACGCCGGCCGGCGCCAACGCGCCCGGTTTCGGCAGCGACGTGATCGCCGATGCGCTGCGCTCGCTCGACATTCCCTATATCGCGCTGACCCCGGGCGCGAGCTATCGCGGCCTGCACGACAGCATCGTCAATTATCTCGGCAATTCGTCGCCGCAGATGCTGCTCTGCCTGCATGAGGAAGCCGCCGTCGCCATCGCCCACGGTTATGCAAAAGTGACCGGCAAGGCCATGGCCGCCGCGGTGCATTCCAATGTCGGGCTCATGCACGCCTCCATGGCCATGTTCAATGCCTGGTGCGACCGCATGCCGATGCTCATCCTTGGCGCCACCGGACCCGTCGACGCGGTCAAGCGCCGGCCTTGGATCGACTGGATCCACACCGCGCGCGACCAGGGCGCGCTGGTTCGCGAATACACCAAATGGGACGACCAGCCGGCCTCGCCCGGCGCCGCACGCGAGGCGATTTTACGCGGCACCTGGATTTCCAATACCGCGCCGCAAGGCCCGGTCTACATCAATTTCGATGCCGAATTGCAGGAGATGAAAGTTTCCGAGCCATTGCCGTCGATCGACGTCGCGCGTTTCATGCCGGCGGTCGCGACCGCGGCGCCGGCCGATCTCGTGAAGCAGGCGGCGGCGATGCTCAAGGACGCCAAGCAAGTGCTGATCCTCGCCGGCCGCGCCTCGCGCAGCGAGGAGGCCTGGAATGCTCGCGTGGCGCTCGCGGAAGCGCTCAATGCCCGCGTCGTCAGCGATCTGAAAATCGGCGCGACTTTTCCCACCGATCATCCGCTCTATCTCGGCGCGCCGCGCGCAGTGTCGCCCGAGAGCGTCGAAGGCTTGAAGAACGTCGACGTGGTGCTGAGCCTTGATTGGGTCGATCTCGCCGGCGCGCTGCGCTATGCCGGACCCAATCCGTCGGCCAAAGTGATCCAGATTTCGCTCGACCATCGCATCCACAACGGCTGGAGCATGGACCACCAGGCGCTGCCGCCGGTCGATCTCCTGCTCTCGGCCGATCCCGATCTCGTGGTGCCGGAACTGGCCGCGGCAATCGGCAAGAGCACTAAGCCACACGCGCTGCCGAGCGCGCGCACGATGTCGGATAAGGAACCGTCGGGTTTTACCAACGAGCACATCGCGCGCGCGTTACGCAAAGTCCTCAAAGACCGGCCGGTCACGTACACGCATTTGCCGCTGTCGTGGGACGACACCTGGGCGACGTTCAGGCATCCGCTCGATTATGTCGGTTCCGATGGCGGCGGCGGCGTTGGCGGCGGGCCGGGCATTTCCGTCGGCGCGGCGCTGGCGCTCAAGGGCTCGGGCCGCTTGCCGGTCGCGATCTGCGGCGACGGCGACTTTTTGATGGGCGTCACCGCGGTGTGGACCGCGGTGCATTACAAGATCCCGCTGCTGTTCGTGCTCGCCAACAATCGCTCGTTCTATAACGACGAGTTGCACCAGGAGCGGATGGCGCGCATGCGCAACCGCCCGGTCGAGAACAAATGGATCGGCCAGCGCATGTCGGAGCCTGAAGTCGATCTCGCCGCCATGGGCCGCGCCCAGGGCGCCATCGGTTTTGGCCCGATCACCAAGCCGGCCGATCTGGCGACAGCGCTGGAGAAGGCGATTGCCGAAGTCGATGCCGGCCACGTCGCCGTGGTCGATGTCCGCGTCGAGCCGGGCTATACCGCCGTCATGACGCAAGCGATGACGCGCGCCGGAAATTAGAACGCCGAAGGGCCGAGCCATGGCCGCCGTATCGACGAGCAATCGCGTCATGCCGCTGCCGCAAGCGGACAGCGGACCCGCGCTGCTTGTTGTCGAGAACATGGTCATGCGCTTCGGCAGCGCCGAGGACGGCGTCACCGCACTCGACAACGTGTCGTTCACGGTGGCGCCGGGGGAGTTCCTCGCCGTGATCGGTCCGTCCGGTTGCGGCAAGTCGACCCTGTTCAACATTATCGGCGGCCTGCTCGGCGGTTATGACGGCCGGGTCGCGGTCGCCGGTGAAAAGGTCTACGGCCCGCATGCTTCGATCGGCATGGTGTTCCAGGAAGAGTCGACCTTCCCCTGGCGCAATGTGGTCGACAACGTCGCCTTCCCGCTGGAAATTGCCGGCATGCCGAAGCGCGAGCGCATCGAGCGGGCGCGGCATTTCGTGTCCATGGTCGGGCTTGACGGCTTTGAGAAGCGTTATCCGGCCGAGCTGTCCGGCGGCATGCGGCAACGCGTGTCGATGGCGCGCACGCTGGCGTCGGAACCGAAAATCCTGCTGATGGACGAGCCGTTCGCGGCGCTTGACGAGCAGACGCGGCTCCTGCTCGGCGACAAAGTGCTGCAGATCCAGCAACAGCTCAATCAGACGATGCTGCTGATCACCCACAACATCACCGAAGCGGTGCAGCTCGCCGACCGCATCCTGGTGATGACCTATCGCCCCGGCCGGGTGAAACGCATGGTCGATATAAAACTGCCGCGGCCGCGCACCTCTGAGATCGTGTCGAGCGAGGCCTTCGGCCGCTATGTCGCGCAAATCTGGGCCGATCTGCGCGAGGAGGCGAGCCGCGGACTGAACGATGACGAGTCGCGCGCGCTGCACAGCGGCGAGCGGAAGACGTGAGAAGCGGGCGCATGCATGTTCCCCTCCCCCTTGTGGGGAGGGGTTAGGGGTGGGGGTTGGGAGGTTCAGGCGCAAGCGTCGACAATTGCGCACTACCTCTCGACCCCCCACCCTACCCTCCCCCACAAGGGGGGAGGGAAAGAAAGGGAGGACCAACCATGGCATTGTTTTCCTGTGGCTGTTGCATAGGACGCCGCCAATTCCTCGCCGGCGGGCTGGCCGCGGCGACTGCGCTACCCGCGCGTCGCGTCTTTGCCCAGGCGCCGGCGGTGAAGCCGGCCGCAAAGCGCATCGACATGCATCACCACTTCCTGCCGCCGGCCTATATCAAGGAAGAGCACGAGCGCATCAATTTCGGCCACGGCGCCGTGTCGGCCAACCAGTTGCTGTCGTGGTCGCCGACGCAGTCGTTGGAGGTCATGGACGCCAACGGCATCTCGACCGCGATCGTGTCGGTCTCTACACCCGGCCCCTGGTTCGGCGACGTCGCCGCCGGCCGCCGGCTGTCGCGGATGTGGAATGATTATGCCGCGGAGCAAATCCGTAATTATCCGGGCCGCTACGGCCTGTTCGCCGTCATTCCCCTGCCCGACACCGAAGGCAGTCTTGCGGAAATCGCCTATGCGCTCGACACACTCAAGGCCGACGGCATCGGCCTGTTGAGCTCCTACGACGGCAAATATCTCGGCGATGCTTCGTTTGCGCCCGTCTTCGAGGAACTCAATCGCCGCAAGACAATCGTCTATACCCACCCGACGACATCGGCCTGCTGCAGCGCCGTGCAGCCCGGCCTGCCGCCGCAGGCGATCGAATATCCGTTCGAGACCACGCGCACCATCACCAGTATCCTGGTCAACGGCACGGTGTTCAACAATCCCGATATCCGCTGGGTCTTCTCCCATGGCGGCGGCGCTACCCCGATGCTGGCCGGCCGCATGGTCGAGACCGTCGGCCGCCATGCCAACGCCACCAAGGTGATGCCGAACGGCGTGTTGGCGGAGTTGCGCAAGTTTTATTACGACACTGCCAGTGCCGACACGGAAGGCTCGATGGCGGCTTTGCGCGTCACGGCGCCGACGAGCCACATCATGTTCGGCTCCGACTATCCGTTCGTGAAGGTCGCCGAAGGCGTCAAGCACATGCAGGAAAACGAAATGTCGGACGCCGACCGCGCCGCGATCGACCGCGGCAATGCCATTGCGCTGTTGCCACGGCTCGGAGCGTCGTAATGGCTCCTGCCGGCGCACGCCGCTTCCTGCCGACCTTTGTCGGGCTGTCCTCGATCGTGTTGATCCTCGCCGTCGTGGAATTTCTCATCCGCATTGGCCTGATCAACCGCTTCATCGTGCCGCTGCCCTCCGACGTGGCGAAAAGCTTTGGCCGGGTCATCGTCGAGGAGGATATTTTCCACCGCTTCCTGCTTACCGGCTGGGAGTGCCTGGCCGCCGGCGTGTTGCTCACCGTGTTCGGCGTCGCCATTGGCGTATTGCTGCACCAAGTGCCGCTGTTCCGCCGCGCCTGCGAAACCTGGGTCGCCGCCATGGCGTCAGCGCCGCTGGTGCTGGCCTACCCGCTGTTCCTGGTGCTGTTCGGCAGGAGCGCGCTGACCATCATCATGCTGGCCTTCATCGCCGGGCTGGCGCCGGTCATCCTCAAGACCATCGAGGGCCTGTCGACGACGCGGCGCGTGCTGATCAACGTGGGCAGGAGTTTCAAGCTCACGCCGGCGCAGCAGTTCTGGAAAATCTACTTCCCTTCGGCGCTGCCGACGATCTTTGTCGGCATCCGGCTGGGGCTGATCTTCGCCCTGATCAACGTGGTCGGCGTCG
This sequence comes from uncultured Alphaproteobacteria bacterium, assembly GCA_963756245.1. GTDB lineage: Bacteria > Pseudomonadota > Alphaproteobacteria > Rhizobiales > Xanthobacteraceae > BOG-931. The sequence continues at coordinate 219,376 of CAVWOI010000020.1, read as the reverse complement.
AATTCTTGATCAATTTCGGTGGCCTCGGCCATCTCATCAACGAGCTCGCCGAACGCTACGATCTCGCCGGCACCTATGCGGCGATCTGTTTCGTCGTCCTGGTCAGCGTCGTGTTCTTCATGGCAACGGAAAGGGCCGAGCGATGGCTGACATCGGCCGCCTGAGCCGCGCACGGGGCGCTGCGCCCTGGCTGACGCCGGTGACGCTGGTGCGCGCCGTCATCGTGCTCTCCGTGCTGGTCGTCTGGCAGGTCATGGCGGTGTCGGGCTGGTTCTACGGCGACGTCGTGCCGTCGTTGCAGATCGTCACCGTGGCGCTGGTCAAGCTGCTGTCGGGCGGCGACTTTTATTGGAACCTCTGGGCGACCCTCCAGGAGGTTGCCATCGGTCTCGCCATCGGCGGCATTTCCGGCATCGTCGCGGGCCTCGTCGTCGGCGCCAACAAATTCCTCGCCAAGGCGTTCGAGCCGTATCTGTACTATCTCGGCCCGACGCCGAAAATCATCTTCTTTCCGATCATGATCATGTGGTTCGGCACCGGCTATGGCTCCAAGATCGCCATGGGTGCGGTGTCCTGTTTCTTCCCGATCGCGCTCAATGTCGCCGCCGGCATGCGCCAGATCGACCAAGTGCTGGTCCGCGTCGGCCAAAGCTTTCGCGCCAATCCCTGGCAGATGGCGCTGAAAATCTATCTGCCGGCCATGCGCCATCCGATCATCAACGGGCTACGGCTCGGGCTTGGCGTCGCGCTGATCGGCACGCTGCTCGCCGAGACAAAAATTTCCAACCGCGGCATCGGCTTCATGGTGATCGACGCCTATACAAAATTCGACATGCCTCGCATGTACGCCATTCTCATCGTGCTGTTCGTGCTGGCGATCGGCGCCAATACGCTGGTGGCGCGCTTGGGCGGCCTCGACGACATCAAGCAAAAGTAATGACGGTGCTACATTCCAAAGTATCTTCGCGGCGATTAACGCTCTTTCACCTCTCCCCAGAGGGGAGAGGTCGAGCGAGCAAAGCGAGCGAGGGTGAGGGGGTTCGGACGGTGCAGTCTAATCTGCAGCATCCGAACCCCCTCACCCCAACCCTCTCCCCTCCGGGGAGAGGGAGTTCGCATGCGCAAGCTACATCTTCGAGAATTCTCGTAACGCCCCGGTAGGGAGGACACTATGAACGAAGCAGTCCCGCTCAAGACCCTGAAGACGCAACCGCTCAATCTGCCGAAGAACCGCGACGCGTTTTATGGCGGCAAGTGGCACAAGCCGATGTCCGGCCGCAGCGCCGATGCCATCAATCCCGGCACGGGTGATTCGCTCGGCCCGGTGGCCGATTGCGGCTCAGCCGATATCGACGCCGCGGTGAATGCCGCCAAGGCCGCGTACCCGGCCTGGCGCGATACGCCGCCGCTCGAGCGTGCGCGCCTCCTCAAGCGCATCGCCAATGTGTTGCGCGAGCATGCCGAGGAACTGGCGATGATCGATGCCGCCGATTGCGGCAATCCCTATACCGAGATGGTGCGCGACGCGACCATCGCCGCGGCACAGATCGAATTCTACGCCGGCTTGGTGACGGAAATGAAAGGCTCGTCGATCCCGATGGGCCCGGGCGTGGTCAATTTCTCGGTGCGCGAGCCGCGCGGCGTCGTCGGCCGCATCATTCCGTTCAACCATCCGTTCATGTTCTGCGCCGGCAAAAGCGGCGCGCCGCTGGCGACCGGCAACACCGTGGTGATGAAGCCGCCGGAACAGGCGCCGTTGTCGTCGCTCCGCCTTGCCGAATTGATCGGCGATATTTTGCCGCCGGGCGTATTCAACGTCGTGCCGGGCGGCCGCGAGGCCGGCGCGGCGCTGGCGTCGCATCCCGGCGTCGCCATGATCGCGCTGATCGGCTCGGTGCCGACCGGCCGCGCGGTGATGAAGGCTGCGGCCGACACGCTCAAGGCGGTGATGCTGGAGCTTGGCGGCAAGAACGCGCTGATCGCCTATCCCGACTCCGATCCCGACGAAGTCGCCGACGGCGTCATCGGCGGCATGAATTTCACCTGGTGCGGGCAATCTTGCGGCTCGACCAGTCGCGCCTTCGTCCACGAGACAATCTACGAAGCCGTGCTCGCCAAGGTAAAAGCCAAGATCGCCCACTACAAGCCCGGCGTCGCCACCGATCCGGCGACCACCATGGGCTCGATCATTTCCAAAACCCAGTACGAGCGCATCCTGGGTTTCATCGACAGCGCCAAACAGGAAGGCGGCCGCCTCATCTACGGCGGCGGCCGGCCGGCCGATCCGGCGCTAGCCAAAGGCTTCTTCATCGAGCCGACGGTGTTTGCCGACGTGCAGCCGACCATGCGCATCGCGCGTGAGGAGATCTTTGGGCCCGTGCTCTCGGTCTTCAAGTGGAGCGACGAGGCAAAGATGCTCGAACAGGTCAACGCGGTCGAATATGGCCTCACCGCCTCGATCTGGACCAACGACCTCTCCACCGCGCATCGCACCGCGGCGGCGGTGCAGGCCGGCTTCGTCTGGATCAACGAGGTGTCGAAACATTTCCTCGGCGCGCCGTTCGGCGGCTTCAAGCAGTCCGGCATCGGCCGCGAGGAATGTTTTGAGGAAATGCTTGCCTATACCCAGGAGAAGAACATCCACGTCAGGCTCAAGCCGGCCAAGGCATGAGTTCCATTGCTTTCGGCTCTTATGTCGCGCGCACCTGACGATTGCGCCCGAACACTTTGCTACCGCGTTGTGTCAGACTTGGGAAAGTGAGCCGACACGGAACTTTTGAAGTTCCATCGCGGGGCAAGCGGGGCGATATGAAACGGCGCGACTTCATCACGTTCGTTGGCGGCGCGGCTGTCGCTTGGCCGCTCGGCGCCCGCGCGCAGCAGCCGGGCAAGGTACCGCTGGTCGGTTTTCTGGGCACGACCACGGCAGCGGCAATGAGCGGCTGGACCGGTCCCTTTGAGCAGCGGCTGGGCGAACTCGGCTGGGTCCAAGGCCGCACCATAACAATCGAGTACCGCTGGGCGGAGGCGCATCCCGAGCGCTACGCAGAGATCGCAGCTGAATTCGTCAAGCTCCCGGTCGACGTCATTGTGACCACCGTACCCGCTGTGCCGGCATTAAAAGCGGCCACGTCGGTGATCCCCATCGTTTTTGCGTTGGCGACCGACCCCGTCGGCGGCGGTCTGATCACAAGCCTGGCGCGGCCGGGCGGCAATGTCACCGGTCTGTCGATGCAGGCAACCGATCTTGCCAGCAAACGTGTCGAGTTGTTGCACCAAGTCGTTCCCAAGCTCGGCGATCTGGCAATCCTGGCCAATGTCGAAATCCCGCAAATCCTCCTCGAGATACACGAGGTCGAAACGGCGGCGCAAAAGTTCAACCTCAAGATCGTCCGGTTGGAAGTACGCCGCGCGGAAGATCTTGCTCCCGCTTTCGCCTCTCTCAACGACCGCGCACAGGCGCTTTATGTGTGCACCGATCCGCTCACGGTCATTAACCGCGTGAGCATCAATACGCTGGCCTCCGCCGCCCGGCTGCCGGCCATCTACGGCGTTCGCGATCTCGTCGTGGCTGGCGGCCTGATGTCCTACGGCGCCGACTTTGCCGATCAATTCCGCCGCACCGCCGACTTGACCGACAAAATTCTGCACGGCACGAAACCCGGCGATATCCCGGTCGAGCAGCCGACCAAGTTCGATTTCGTTGTCAATCTCAAGACCGCCAAGGCGCTCGGCATCAACGTGCCGCCGAATCTGCTCGCGCTCGCCGACGAGGTGATTGAATGAGGCGGCGCCAATTCATCGCGCTCTTTGGCGGCGCGGTAGCCACGTGGCCGCTCACCGCCCGCGCGCAGCAGCCGGCGCTGCCGGTGGTCGGGTTTCTTCACAGTGCTTCCCAATATCCCGAGGAAGCCGAGGCGTTCGGCCAGGGCCTGAAGGAAGCCGGCTTTGTCGACGGGAAGAACGTGACAATCGAGTTTCGCTGGGCCGAGGGCCATCCTGACCGGCTGCCGGTCTTCGCGACGGATCTTGTTCATCGCCAAGTCTCAGTCATTGCAGCCATCGGCGGCGATGTCACTGCACTGGCGGCAAAGGCCGCCACCTCGACCATACCGATCGTGTTTCTCAACGGCAGCGATCCGATCAAGTCCGGCCTCGTCGCCAGCATCAACCGGCCCGGCGGCAACATCACAGGCGTGAGCTTGTTCGCCGGTACGGTCGATGCCAAACGCCTGGAGCTGCTGCATGTGCTGGTTCCTCACGTGACCGCCGTCGCGGCGTTCAACAACGCTCTCGTTGCCGAGACCGAAGCGCGCTCGAAGTCTCTTGCCGAGGCCGCCGCGAAGCTCGGGTTACAGCTTGTCTTTTTCAATATCGCCAGCGAAAGCGACTTAGATACGGCTTTTGACGCCATTGCCAAGCAGAAGATCGGCGCGCTGTTTGTCAGCGGCAGCCCCTATTTCATCACTCGTCGGGACCAGCTCGTGCTCGCGGCTGCACGCCGCGAGGTTCCCGCGATTTATGCTTGGCGCGAAATTGCCAAGGCGGGCGGCTTGATGAGCTATGGAGCCGATGTCATGGACGCGGCTCGTCAAGCCGGCATCTACGCCGGGCGGATACTCAAGGGCGAGAAACCCGCCGACCTGCCCGTCATGCAGCCGACCAAATTCGAATTCGTGATCAATCTCAAGACGGCGAAAGCGCTCGGCCTCGCCATCCCGCCGACGCTGCTGGCGGTCGCCGACGAGGTGATCGAATGAAGCGGCGCGATTTCATCGCGCTGGTCGGCGGCGCGGCGGCGTGGCCGCTTGCAGCTCGCGCGCAGCAAGCCGCAATGCCGGTAATCGGATATCTTGGTCTCACCTCGCCCGAGGCCTTTGCCGCGCTGACCGCCGCATTCCGGCGCGGCCTCGGCGAGACGGGATTTGTCGAAGGCCAGAACGTCGAGATCAAATCTCGCTGGGCGCATGGCCAGTTCGATCAATTGCCGGCACTGGCAGCCGATCTGGTCGCCCAACAGGTGAGCGTGATTGCCGCCTTGGGCACACCCGCTTCCGCCACGGCAGCCAAAGCCGCGACAAGCACGATACCGATCATCTTCGTGACTGGCGGCGATCCGGTCGACCTCGGGCTTGTCAAAGGCCTGAACCGGCCGGCCGGCAATGCCACCGGGGTATACATGCTGACCGTCGCGCTCGAACCGAAGCGTCTGGAGCTGATCCACGAACTGGTCCCGGGCGCAGCCGTCATCGGCATCATCGCCGATCCGAATTCGCCGGACACCGTTGAGCAGATCAAAAGTCTGTCCGCCGCGGCATCGTCGTTGGGTCGGCAGCTCAAAAACATGAATGTCAGCGGCGAGAACGATATCGAGCCCGCTTTTACCGCAATGGCCGAACAGCGCGTTGCCGCAGCAGTCGTGACCTCCTCGCCTGCCTATCTGCCGCAGCGGCAAAAGTTCGTTGCGCTGGCCGCACGCTATGCCATTCCGACGGCGTATTTCGTGCGCGACTTTGCCGATGCCGGCGGACTGATAAGCTATGGTACCAGCTTGCCCGACGCGTATCGCCGCGCCGGCGTTTATACCGGCCGCATTCTCAAGGGCGATATGCCTGCCGACCTGCCAGTCGAACAGTCGGTCAAGGTCGAGTTGGTCGTCAATCTCAAGACTGCCAAAACGCTTGGCATCACCATCCCGCTCGCATTGCTCGGCCGCGCCGACGAGGTGATCGAATGAACCGGCGCCAATTCATCGCGCTCGTCGGCGGTGTCTCGGCATGGCCGTTGCCGGCGCGGTCGCAAACGCCTGACCGCATGCGCCGGATCGCGCTGATGATGCCGTATGGCGAGAGCGACTCGGAATCGCAGGGCCGCATCGCGGCACTGCGGGAAAGCCTCGAGAAGCTGGGATGGACCGACGGCCGTAATCTCCGCGTCGACTACCGCTGGGACGTCGACAATCCGGAGCGCGCGCGGGCGGTGGCCAAGGAACTGGCCGCCTCGGCGCCTGACCTGATCATGCCGTCGACCACGCAGATGCTGGCGGCCGTGGAGGCGGAAACCCGCTCGATACCGACGGTGTTCGTCAATGTATCCGATCCGGTCGGTACCAGCTTGGTGACAAGCCTCGCCCATCCCGGCGGCAACGTGACGGGCTTCACCAACTTCGAATACCGCACCGGCGGCAAATGGCTGGAGATCCTCAAGCAGCTCGCGCCCGCCATCACCCGGGTCGCCATCATTGCCAATCCGAAAAATCCCAATACCGCGCTCTACCTGCGCACGATCGAGCCGGCCGCGCCCGGACTCGGGCTTACGTTGAACGTCGCCGATGTCAGCGACGCCTCCGGCATCGAAGAAGTCATCGCCACAGCCGCGCGCGAGGCGAACGGCAGCCTGCTCATCATGCCGGACCCGCTCACCACCAGGAATCGCGAGCTGATCGTGGCGGCGGCGGCGCGCCACCGCCTGCCCGCGGCCTATCCCTACCGCTACTTCGTCGCGCTCGGCGGCCTGTTCGCCTACGGCATCGACTCGACCGATCTCTATCGGGGCGCGGCGGTCTACGTCGATCGCATCCTCAAGGGCGCCAATCCCAGCGAGCTGCCGATCCAACAGCCGACCAAGTTCGAGTTAGCGATCAATCTCAAGACGGCGAGGTCGCTCGGCCTCACCGTGCCGCTGACACTGCAAGCGGCCGCCGACGAGGTGATCGAATGAGGCGGCGCGACTTGCTCACTCTCGCCTGTGGCGCAGCGGCGTCGGCGGCCGCGCCGCTGCGACTGCGCGCGCAGCCGACAATGCCGGTCATTGGCCTGTTGTGCGGCGGAACTGCGGAAACCGATGCCTATCGGCTCAACGCGTTCAAGCAGGGATTATCCGAAGGTGGTTACACCGAAGGGCGCAACGTCGCCTTCGAGTATCGCTGGGCCGAGTTGCATTATGATCGACTGCCGGCGCTCGCGACCGAACTGGTGCAGCGCAAGGTCGACTTGATTGCCTCTATAGGCGGTATCCCGTCCGCAATCGCCGCCAAGGCAAGCACCGCATCGATTCCGATCCTGATCGCTATTGGTGGCGATCCCGTCCAGCTCGGCCTTGTCGCAAGTCTCAACCGGCCGGGCGCCAACGTCACTGGGGTGAGCTTTCTCATCAATGCGATGGGGGCAAAGCAGCTCGAAACGCTGCACCAATTGCTGCCGGCGGCAGAGTTGATCGCGTTTCTGTGGAATCCAGCCAATCCGAACGGAGAAACCGATAAAAGGAACTTTGTTGCTGCAGCCGAATCGCTCCGTCAGAAGATACTGTTGCTGGAGGCGCGCAACGACAGTGAACTGGAAGCTGCTTTCGCCGCGTTAACAGAGCAGCACGCGGCGGCGCTCGTCGTCGGTGCCGATTTTTTCCTCATCAGCCGGCGCGACAAGCTCATACAGATGACGGCAACACGAAAGGTGCCCGCCGTCTATCCGTTGCGCGAATTCACGGCTGCCGGCGGATTGATGAGCTACGGCACTAATCTTGCCGAAGGCTACCGGCTGGTCGGCACTTATGCCGTGCGTATTCTCAAGGGCGCGAAACCGGCGGACCTGCCGGTCCAGCAATCCACCAAGGTCGAATTGACGATCAATCTCAAGGCCGCCAAAGCGTTGGGCCTCGGCGAGATGCCAAATGCGCTGCTCGGCCGCGCCGACGAGGTGATCGAATAGCGCGATCGTATTTCGCGGGTTCACAACGGCCGCCAAATAGCGCAACATCGCTGCGGGAGATGTCCCGTCCGCTCCAACGATCTCAACAAGCCGGACGGCGTCGTGGGACGCCGAGCCGTCGGGAGTGAAGCCATGAGGAAACGCAAAGGCAGCGGCGCGCAGCCGCTCGAATTCGTCGCCGGCAACGGCCTGTTGCACCGCCGGGCGCTGCTGCAAAGCGGCGTCATGTTCGCCGGAGCGCTGGGCAGCGGCGCCACGTTAACCGGCGCCGCCGCGGAACCGCTGACCGAGCCCGATTGGAGCCTTTATCCGGGCGCGATCACGCCGGTGCTGCAGACACCGTCCAAATACGAAAAGGACGTGGTGCGTACGCTCAGCAATCCGAAGGGCGACGCCCGCACCCAGCACGCCCGCGCGCCGTTGCAAAAGCTCAACGGCACCGTCACGCCGAACGCGTTGCATTTCACCATCAACCATTCCGGCATTCCCGACATCGATCCGGACAAGCACGTGCTGGTGATCCACGGCATGGTCAAACAACCGCTGGAATTCACCATCGACGCGCTGATGCGTTATCCGATGGTGACGCGCAAGCATTTCGTCGAATGCGGCGGCAACAGCGCGCCGATGTTCTCGCCGGAGCCGATCCAGGCGCCGCTGCAGGCGCTGCATGGCCTGGCGTCCTGCGCGGAATGGACCGGGGTGCCGGTGTCGACCTTGCTCGACGAGGCCGGCGTCGACCCGAAGGCGACCTGGATGCTGGCCGAGGGCGCCGACTCGCTCGCGGTCAGCCGCAGCGTGCCGCTGAAGAAGGCCTATGACGACGCCATCGTCGCGCTCTACCAGAACGGCGAGCGCATCATGCCCGGCAACGGTTACCCGATGCGGCTTCTGCTGCCCGGCTACGAAGGCAACATGAACGTGAAATTTCTGCGCCGGCTCAAAATCGTCGATCAGCCGGCCATGACCTATTACGAGTTGCGCAATTACTCGCCGCTATTGCCCGACGGCAAGGCCTACAAGTTCTATTTCGTCAACGAGGTGAAATCCTTCATCACCCAGCCGTCGTTCGGCTACGCCATGAAGGGCCCGGGTTTTTACGAGATTTCCGGCATTGCCTATTCGGGCACCGGACGCATCGAGAAAGTTTTGGTCTCCGCCGACGGCGGCAAAAGCTGGGGCGAAGCGGCGGTGGAAGGCCCGGTCAGCCCGCGAGCGTTCACGCGGTTTTCCATGCCGTGGCGCTGGGATGGCCAACCGGCCATCATCACCAGCCGGGCCTGGGACGATTCCGGCGCGGTGCAGCCGCTGCGCGCCGATTTCATCGCCGTGCGCGGCGAGGCCAAGAAAGTGCCCAACGTGCTCGGCTTTCCCAACCAGCACTACAACAGCCTCACCGCGTGGGGAATCCAGAGCACCGGGGAGATCAAGCATGTCTATGTTTAAGCCGAGCGCCCTCCTCGTCGCGCTCGCCGTCGCCTCGGCCACGGCGTACGCCGCCGATAGCCCGCATCTCGGCAAGCCGGTCAGCGAAGCCGACATCAAAGCCTGGGACATCAGCGTGTTGCCGGACGGCAGCAATTTGCCGCCGGGCAGCGGCACGCCGGCCGAAGGTGCAAAACTTTATGTCGACAAGGGTTGCAACCAATGCCACGGCGACAACGGCAAAGGCGGCCCGAGCAATATTTTGGTCGGCAATCCGTCGCTGACCGCCGACGGCATCGCCTCGAACAAGACGATCGCCAATTTCTGGGCCTATCCGACGACGCTGTTCGACTATATCCGCCGCGCCATGCCGTGGCCGACGCCGCATACACTGACCGACGACGAGGTCTATGCGATCTGCGCCTATCTGCTCGCGGCCAACGAACTGATTCCGCAGGACCAGACGATGAATGCGCAGACCTTGCCCAAGGTGAAGATGCCGAACCACGACAATTTCATCATCAAATTTCCGGATCGGATTTGAATCTTCTCCCCCGCTTGCGGGGGAGAGGCGAGCGAAGCGAAGCCAGAGGGGGTAAGTCTTAGCCACCTGGGCAAGCGGTGCGGCCGCAGGCCCCCTCCCTACCCTCCCCCGCAAGCGGGGGAGGAAAAAATTGTCACAGCTTGAACGTCTCATACGTCGCCGGGTGAAACAGCTCGTCAACCGCAACTCTGCGCTCCGACAAGCCCTCGGCGTGGTGCTGCGCTAAAAAATAATCCAGCACTTTGCGGTTCGGCTCGACGCCGTAGGACCAGAAATCGTCGCCCATCAGGCCGCGCGCTTCGGCGAGACGCTCCTCGACGAACGGCAACGTCACCTTGGTCGCCGAAGTGTCGGACAATTTCGCCAATCCCGCCTGCTTCGACTGCTCGAAGGCTTTGAGCACCGCGCCGGGCAGCCACGGATGGCGCTCGGCCAGTTCGCGGCGCACGCCGACCACGTGCATGATCGGGAAGAAGCCGGTGCGCTTGAAATAGTCCTTCGCCACCGCGACCGGATCGGGGAACAGCCAGCCGATATGCGGATGGCCTTTTTCGACCAGCGTCGGCGGCCGCGGCGCGATGAAGCCGTCGATCTCGCCCGCCTCCAGCAGCGCCGAAATCGTCTTGCCCTCGGGCGCGTTGTCGAGCCGCACGCCGGGCGGCAGTTTCACCGTGATCTTTTCCGGCCGGCCGGCATGCTCGATGCCACCGCGGATCCAATGAATGTCCGAGCGCTTGACGCCAAAATCGTCTTCGAGGAAAGCGCGCGCCCAGACATTGGCGGTGAGCTGATATTCCGGCACGCCGACCTTGCGGCCCTTGAGGTCTTGCGGCTTTTTCACCCGGTCGGTGCGGACATAGACCGAGGTGTGGCGGAACGCGCGCGACACGAAGGCCGGCACCGCGATATAGGGACAATTGCCCTGCGCCGTCTTCACCGTGTAGCTCGACATTGACAGCTCGCAAATGTCGAACTCGGCGGCGCGGAAGGCGCGGAAGAAAATCTCCTCCGGCACCAGCTGCATATAGACCGGATCGACGCCGTCGATCTGCACCGCGCCGTCGATCAGCGCGCGGGTGCGGTCGTAGTCGCCGACCGCGACCGAGAGATTGAGCTTGGCCATGGGATATCCGTATCGAGCCCTTACGAAACGGTGATGCCTTGTTCCGCCGTGGTCACCGTGCCGTTATCGTCGACCCAGGCGAAAGCAAAGGTGCCGCTGTCGTCCACCTTCACCGTGAACTCGAAATACGGGTTGGCGGAGATTGCCGGTTCGAGATCGGCGCGAAACACTTCGTGGCCGTTGAAGGTGCAGACGAAGGAATTGATGATCTCGCGCGGAATGGGCTTGCCGCTCTCGTCCTTGCGGAAGCCGGTCTCCATCGGATGCGACATCAGCGTCTTGATCTGGATGATGTCCCCCTTCTTGGCTTCGCTCGGAACGCGCAGGCGCGGTTTTTCGGCCATGATGTTTTGCCCGGTTTGTTTGTTGTTGTTTTCAGCCGCCGCAGCCGCCGACCGTGACCTTGACCACTTTGCGATCGGCATAAAGCTTGCCGGTCGAGGTCTTGGCCAGCACGGTGACGGTGCCGGTGCCGCCGAGGCGGATGCGGGTTGCGGCTTCGGCGCGCCCGGACATCGGCGTCAGATGAAATCTGACGATGCCCGGATTGGGATTGGCATCGCCGATGACGCGGATCTCGCTGACGTAATCGTCCGCCGTCATCGGGCTGTCGACCTTGATGGCGAGCGGCACGGTGTTGCCGTTCTCGGCGATCTCGGGAAGATCGATCGTGATCTTGCCGGTCTCGGCCGCTTTGGCGGCGGTGAATTTGGCGATCTCGGCGTCCGCTTCCGCGGGCGTCGCCATGCCGTCATCGGCGCCTGCGAGCGTGAGCGTCATTCCGGCGCCGAGCAGCAGGGCACTGCGGCGGGTCAGTGAGGACATTGCGTTGGTACTCCTTGGCGGCAGGCCCTTAGCACACTGCCTACCGCCCCGCAAAAGGCTCCGCCGGCGCGATGTCGGTGAGCCGAAACTGCACGCGCTCCTCGCCCTGGTAGCGATCGATCACGAACGAGCCGGCGGCGTGGACCTGGCGGCCGCGGCTTTCGAGGAGCGCGGTGCCGAGCTTTTGGCCGGCGGCGCGGAAGGCGATGGCGTTGACGGCGGCGCCGTCGGCGGATTTGAGCCGCACGCGCATATGCGCTTGGCCGACTTCCTCGGCATAGGTCACGGTGTGCGCCGGCAGCGCGATGACCGGCTCGGGGTTGCCGGAACCGAACGGACCGGCGCGCTCGATCATGGCGACGAGATCGAGGTTGGCGCCCGCCGCGCTCACCGCGCCGTCGATCATCAGGCCGCTTGAACGGCGCGCGGTGGTCACATCGGCACTCAGCGCCGCTTCGAGGAACGCGCGCAGTTGCGCCAGCGCGCCTTTGCGCAACGTCACGCCCGCCGCCATGGCGTGGCCGCCGCCCTTGACCAGCAGGCCTTCTGCAACAGCGCGGCGCACGGCGCGGCCGATATCGACGCCGGCGATGGAGCGGCCCGAGCCGGTGCCGATGCCGCCGGGCTCGATCGCAATGGCAAATGCCGGCCGGCCGAATTTTTCCTTCAGCCGCGCGGCGACGAGGCCAACGACGCCGGGATGCCAGCCTTCGGCGGCGGTGATGACCACCGCGCCTGTCTCCTCGATGCCGAGCGCCGCCATGGCTTCCGCTTCGGCCTGCGCCAAGGTCTCCTGCTCGATCGCCTGCCGCTCGCGATTGAGCCGGTCGAGCTCGGCGGCGATCTTGGCCGCTTCGATCGGGTCGGTTTCCAGGAGGAGCCGCACCCCGAGATCGGCGCGGCCGATGCGGCCGCCGGCATTGATGCGGGGCCCCAGCAGAAAGCCGAGATGCCAGGCTTCCGGTGGACCGGACAGCCGCGCCACGTCCATGAGGCTGACAAGTCCCGGCTGCTCGCGCCGGCGCAGCACCAGCAAGCCCTTGGCGACGAAGGCGCGATTGAGCCCGATCAGCGGCACCACGTCGGCCACTGTGCCGAGCGCCACGTCGTCGAGAAACGCGAGGAGATCGGGCTCGGGCCGCGCATCGGACCAAAAACCGTGGACGCGCAGCTCGCGATTGACCGCCACCACGGTCATGAACACGAGCCCGACCGCGGCGAGATAGCCGAGGCCGGAGAGATCGTCGCGCCGGTTCGGATTGACGATGGCGAGTGCCGGCGGCAACGCCTCGTCGGCCTGATGATGGTCGATGACAACCACGTCCATGCCGAGCGCTTTTGCTTCGCTCAATGGCTCGATGCTGGTGGTGCCGCAATCGACCGTCACCAACAGCGTCGCGCCGCGCGCGGCCAGCGCCCGCACCGCCTCGACATTCGGGCCATAACCTTCGAACAGCCGGTCGGGAATGTGGATGATCGGCTCGATGCCGCCATGACGCAAGAACCGCGCCAGCACGGCGGCGGATGTCGCGCCGTCGACATCGTAGTCGCCGAAAATCGCGACGCTCTCGCCGCGTATGACAGCGTCGGCGATGCGCGCGGCTGCCGCCGGCATGGCGGTGAGCACATTCGGATCGGGCATCGCGCGCTTGATGGTCGGATCGAGAAAAGCGTCGACCGCGTCGGCCTCGACGTTGCGGCCGGCGAGGATGCGCGCCAAGAGCTCAGGCACCTCATGCCGCTGCGCGATCGCCAGCGCCCGCGCCGCGCCGCGCTCGTCGAGCCGATCGCGCCAGGCGCGCCCGGTCGCCGAATTTTCGACGCCGAGGAAGAGGCGATTCTCAGCCATAGGCCGATAATAACACTGTCATGCTCCGCGAAGGCGGAGCATCCAGTAAACATAGGCGCTGCGGTCCGAACTGAAATGCGGCGTTTACTGGGTCACCCGCCTTCGCGGGTGATGACGGACGCGGAGTTACTCGAACTTATCGAGCTTCCGATGCTCGGCCACGATACGCCGCACGGTGCCGCTTGCCGAGCGCATCACCACGGTCTCGGTCTCGATGATGCCGTGGCCGAACCTGACGCCGCGCAGCATGCGGCCGTCGGTGACGCCGGTCGCCGCGAACAGGCAGTCGCCGCGCACCATGTCCTCGATCAAATATTTCTTGCGCGGATCCTTGATGCCCATCTTGGCGGCGCGCTCGCGCTTCTCTTCGGTGTCGATCACCAGCCGGCATTGCATCTGGCCGCCGATGCAGCGCAGCGCCGCCGCCGCCAGCACGCCCTCGGGCGCGCCGCCGATGCCGAGATAGATGTCGATGCCGGTTTTTTCCGGCTCGGCGGTATGGATGACGCCGGCAACGTCGCCGTCGGTGATCAGACTCACCGCGGCGCCGACCTTGCGCACCGCGGCGATGATATCGGCGTGGCGCGGCCGGTCGAGGATCATCGCGGTGATGGCGTCGGGCTTTACGCCTTTGGCCTTGGCGAGCGCCAAAATGTTCTCGTCGGCCGGCGCGTCGAGATCGACGACGTTCTTCGGATAGCCGGGGCCGATGGCGATCTTGTCCATGTAGATGTCGGGCGCGTGCAGCATGGCGCCGTGATCGGCCATGGCCAGCGTGGCGATGGCGCCCGGCATGTTCTTGGCGCACAAGGTCGTGCCCTCGAGCGGGTCGACGGCGATGTCGACCTTCGGCCCCGCCATGGTGCCGACCTTCTCGCCGATGAACAGCATCGGCGCCTCGTCCATCTCGCCCTCGCCGATCACCACGGTGCCGTCGACCAAGAGCTTGCCGAGCTCGCGCCGCATGGCGTCGACCGCGGCCTGGTCGGATTTCTTTTCCGCGCCGCGCCCGCGCAAGCGCGCGGCGGCGACGGCGGCGCGTTCGGTGACGCGCACGATCTCGATGGAGAGAACGCGCTCCAGCGCCGGGCTTGCCGGAACGGTAATCGTCGCCATCGTCGTTTCCCCTATTTCAAGTTGAGCATGATCTTGTCCGAAAACCGGTATCCATCCTCGGATCAAGTCCGAGGACAAGCTTTTTCGGGATCATGCTCTAATTCTTCTCGATTCGAATGACCTGCGGCCGGCCCGAGATTACACGGTCGCGGCGCACGGCGACGAGGGCTTTGCGCACCGCATCCTCGCTGGTCGCATAGGTGATCATGATCACCGGCACCGGCTCGCCGGAACGGCCCGGCCGCGCCGCCTCGCGACCGGCGCTGTCATGACGCTGCACGATGGATTCCAGCGATATGTTCTGTTGCGCAAGCCGCCGCGCGATGGTGGCGGCCGAGCCCGGCCGGTCGCGCGCCAAAAGCCGGATGTAATAGCCGCCTTCGTGATGCTGCATCGGCGCCTTGCGCACCGCGATCATGCGCGCGGCCGGGCGGCCGAACGGCGGCGTGCGCACCCCACAGGCGATATCGGCGAGATCGGACACCACGGCGGACGCCGTCGCCATGCCGCCGGCGCCGGGTCCGACCAGCGTGATCGGCGCAAGGCCTTCGGCGTCGACCGTCACCGCATTGGTCACGCCCATGACCTGCGCGATCGCCGAATCCTTCGGCACCATGGTCGGGTGCACGCGCCGCTCGATGCCCTCCCCGGTCTTCACCGCGACGCCGAGCAGTTTGACCCGATAGCCCAGTTGATCGGCCGCATCGAGATCGGCCAGCGTGATCGACGAAATGCCCTCGACATAGATCGCCTTGGGATCGAGTTTTGTGCCGAAGGCGAGACTTGCCAGGATCGACAGCTTTTGCGCGGTGTCGTAGCCTTCGACGTCGAAGGTCGGATCGGCTTCGGCATAGCCGAGCCGCTGCGCGTCGCGCAGGCAATCGTCAAAGGCGAGCCGGTCGCGCTCCATGCGCGAGAGAATGTAATTGCAGGTCCCGTTGAGGATGCCGTAGATGCGGGTGAAGGAATTGCCGCCAAGCCCTTCGCGCAAAGTCTTGACCACCGGAATGCCGGCGCAGACCGAAGCCTCGAAATTGAGCGCGACCTGATGGCGCTCGGCGAGCGCGGCCAGCTTTTGGCCGTGTCGCGCCAACAGCGCCTTGTTGGCGGTCACCACCGGCTTGCCGGCAGCGAGCGCGCTTTCCACCGCCCGCTTGGCGGGGTCGCCGGCGCCGCCCATGAGCTCGACAAAGACGTCAATCGACGGATCCTGCGCCAGCGCCACGGGATCGCCGACCCAGCGGAATTTCTTCAGGTCGATAGCGCGCTTCTTGGTCCGCGACCGCGCGTTGACGGCGACGACCTCGATCGGCCGGCCGCAGCGCGCCAAAAGCTTGTCGCGACCCTGATGCAAAAGCTCGACGACGGCCGAGCCGACGGTGCCCAATCCGGCGAGACCGACTTTCAGCGGCGCGGTCATGGAGTCCTGCTTCAAATGCGTGACTGGCGGAAATTCCGGACCGAAGCTCCGGGGCGGATCGCTGTCCTCTAATCGATCTTCCGCACCGCTGCTACGGCTTTCTCAGCCCTCAACCGTTCAGCGACGCGGGATCAGACCGAGACGCTCAGCCGCGCTTGGCGAGCGGCACCACGTTGTGCAGCTGCGCCGGGCCGGTCTCCAGGAAGCGGCGGATATTGCGCGCCGCCTGGCGGATGCGCTGCTCGTTCTCGACCAGCGCGATGCGCACATGGCCTTCGCCATATTCGCCAAAGCCGGCGCCCGGCGACACCGCGACGCCGGCCTTTTCGACCAGGAGCGTCGAGAATTCCACGCTGCCGAGCGGCTGGAACGGCTCCGGGATCGGCGCCCAGGCGAACATCGAGGCTGCCGGCGGCGGCACATGCCAGCCGGCGCGGCCGAACGAATCCACCAGCGCATCACGGCGGCGCCGGTAGATCGCCCGCATCTCGTTGATGCAATCGTCGGGGCCGTTGAGCGCCGCCGTTGCCGCCACCTGGATCGGCGTGAACGCGCCATAGTCGAGATAGGATTTCACCCGCGACAGCGCCGCGATCAGGCGCTCGTTGCCTACCGCAAAGCCGATGCGCCAGCCGGGCATCGAATAGGTTTTGGACATCGAGGTGAATTCGACGGCGACATCCATGGCGCCCGGCACCTGTAAGAGCGAGGGCGGCGGATTGTTGTCGAAATAAACCTCGGCATAGGCCAAGTCGGACAGCACCAGGAGACTGTGCTTCTTCGCGAACGCGACCAGGTCGCGATAGAAATCGAGATCGGCGATACAGGCGGTCGGGTTCGACGGATAGCACACCACGACCGCGATCGGTTTCGGAATGGAATGCAGCACCGCGCGCTCGAGCGCGCCGAAAAAGTTGGCGTCGGTCGCCACCGGCACCGAACGGATGGCGCCGCCCGCCATGAGGAAGCCGAAGACGTGAATCGGATAGGTCGGGTTCGGCACGATGATGACGTCGCCCGGCGCCGTGATCGCCTGCGCCACGTTGGCAAAACCTTCCTTGGAGCCGAGCGTGGTGACGATCTGGGTTTCCGGATTGAGTTTTACGCCGAAGCGGCGCGCGTAATACGCGGCCTGGGCGCGGCGCAGCCCGGGAATGCCCTTGGACGACGAATAGCGGTCGGTGCGCGGCTTGCCGATGGTCTCTTTGAGCTTTTCGACCACGTGGGCCGGCGTCGGCAAATCGGGATTGCCCATGCCGAGATCGATGATGTCGGCGCCGCCGTTTCGCGCCACGGCCTTGGCGCGGTTGACCGTTTCGAACACGTAAGGCGGTAGGCGACGAATGCGATAAAATTCTTCCATGGGTGCCCCGGGGCGCGGCCGTCTCGATAGCGTTTCCAGAAACCTCGACAATAACCTACGGGCGGACTTTTATCACGGCTTTGGCGCGGAGCCAGTGGGCCGCGTACTGCCGGTGGCGGCCGGCGCGCTGGCTTGCTGGCTGGCTTGTTGGCCGGCTTGGGCATCGGTGCTCAAGCGGGTGCGGTCGGAAATCAAAGCGTCGGTTGCCTGCTTGACCTGGTCCGGGCTCATCGGCTGCTCGGCGCGCGGTGCCGGCTTATCGAGGATCGACGGATAGTCGGCGCCTGGCGAGCAGGCAGCCACCAAGCCGCCGATCAAGGCGCCGAGCGCCAAGCCCGCGACCACACGCGCCGCCACAGTTCGACCCTTGCGCAAGCCTATTCCCCAGCTGCTCCCACGCCCGCGCTTGCCTCATCTGCCAAGCCGGCCGGCGCGGTCCCTTCCCTCGCCAATACTTAGAAACTCAATTGGTTACGAAGATCGGTTGAGACGTCATCCAAGCTGCCAGAATAGCGTGGTAATATGTCGAAACAAGGACTGCAGGCGCCACGCGGCGGGCGGCAGACCGCTCAAGAGGCCGCCACGGGCTGCCCATAAAGATGCCTTGCGCGGCTGACTGGCGCGGGCCATGTCTGCCGTAATATGTCTGCGCAAAGGGTCGCTTTTGCAGGCCCTGCGGCCAAGAGTTGGCCAGGAGTGAGGAACGTCCTTTGCGGGCTCCATCCCAGGAACCGATGAAGATCGGCAGCGTCGACGTCGAGGCGTTTTCGCGCAACCTGGCGCGGCTCATCGAGGAAAGCGGGCGCGCGCTTGCGGCCTATATCAAGCCCCGCGAGGAAGGCCGCAAAAGCAACGAGCTCGCCGAGGAAGTCGGCGAAGTCGTCAAAACGCTGGGCCAGGTCGCGGAATACTGGCTGGAAGACCCGCAGCGCGCGCTGGAAGCGCAGAACCGGCTGGGCAAGGCCTATCTCGATCTATGGGCTTCGACGGCAAAGCGCCTCACCGGCGAGGATATCGCCCCTGTCGTGACGCCGGAAGCCGGCGACAAACGCTTTGCCGATCCGGAATGGTCGTCGAACCAGTTTTACGACTTTCTCAAGCAGGCCTATCTGCTGTCGGCGCGCTGGGCCAGGCAAATGGTCAGTGACGCCGCCGATCTCGATCCGCATACCAGGCTGAAAGCCGAGTTCTACATCCGGCAGATCACCAACGCGGTGTCGCCGTCGAATTTCGTGCTGACCAATCCGGAATTGCTGCGCGAGACGGTCTTGAGCAATGCCGACAATCTGGTTCGCGGCATGCACATGCTCGCCGAGGACATCGAAACCGGCGGCGGCGACCTAAAAATCCGCCAGTCGGACGCCTCGATGTTCGAGGTCGGGCGCAATCTCGCCACCACGCCCGGCAAGGTGATTTTCCAGAACGAGCTGATGCAGCTCATCCAATACGCGCCCTCGACGCCGATGGTGCTCAAGCGGCCGCTTCTGATCGTGCCGCCCTGGATCAACAAGTTCTACGTGCTCGACCTGACGCCGGAAAAATCCTTCATCAAATGGTGCGTCGACCAGGGCATCACCGTGTTCTGCATCTCCTGGGTCAATCCCGACGCCCATCTCGCCAAAAAGAGCTTCGAGGACTACGTCCACGAAGGGCCGCTGGCAGCGCTCGATGCCATCAAGCTCGCCATCGGCGAGGACAAGGTCCACACCATCGGCTATTGCGTCGGCGGCACGCTGTTGGCGATCACGCTCGCGACCATGGCGGCCAGGCACGACGAACGGGTCGCCTCGGCGACATTGTTCGCCTCCCAGGTCGATTTCACCCATGCCGGCGATCTGAAAGTGTTCGTCGACGAGGAGCAGATTTCGGCGCTCGAGCGCCAAATGGCCGAGCGCGGCTACCTCGAAGGCAAGACCATGGCCAATGTCTTCAACATGCTGCGCTCAAACGACCTGATCTGGCCCTACGTGATCAACAATTATTTGAAGGGCAAGGCGCCGTTTCCGTTCGACCTGCTGTACTGGAATTCCGACGCCACCCGCATGCCGGCGGCCAATCACTCGTTCTACATGCGCAACTGCTATCTCGACAACAAGCTTGCCAAAGGCAAAATGCTGATCGACGGCGCGCCGATCAATTTGAAGTCGGTCACGGTGCCGATCTACAATCTGGCGACCCGCGAAGACCATATCGCGCCGCCGAAATCGGTGCTGCTCGGCTGCAAATTCTTCGGCGGCCCGGTGCGCTTCGTGATGGCCGGTTCCGGCCACATCGCCGGCGTGGTCAACCCGCCGGCCAAGAACAAATACCAGTATTGGACCGGCCAGCGGCCGCGCAACGCCGACCTCGACGGCTGGCTCGCCAAGGCCAAGGAATATCCCGGCTCATGGTGGCCGGACTGGCTGGTCTGGCTCACCCGCCAAGGCCCAACCGAAGTGCCCGCGCGCGTACCCGGCGAAGGTGCGCTGAAGGCGATCGAGGATGCGCCGGGGAGTTATGTGCGGGTGCGGGACTAAAAAAACCCGTTCCTCTGGCCTAGGGTAAACTCAAGGGAACAGCGCGACCTGTTCGAGCCCCATGGTCTCCGGGAAGCCGAGCATCAGGTTCATGTTCTGCACCGCCTGGCCCGACGCGCCCTTGGTCAGGTTGTCGAGCGCGGAGCCGATAATTGCACGGCCGGGAATGCGGTCGGCGGCGACACCGATGAAGGTCATGTTGGAGCCGCGCACGTGCCGGGTCTGCGGCGTCTTGCCGAACGGCAGCACGTGAACGAACGGCTCCTTCGCGTAGGCCTTTAACAAGAGCGCGTGCAGGTCTTGCGGCACAGCTTTAAGACCCCTCACGTAAATCGTTGAAAGGATGCCTCTATTCATCGGCACCAGATGCGGCGTGAAGGTCACGACCACGTCGCTGCCGGCGGCGCGTGAAAACTCCTGGTCGAGCTCGGCCATGTGGCGGTGGTGACCGACGCCATAGGCGTGAAAGCCCTCGGAGACTTCGGAGAACAGCATCTCCTCCTTGGCCGCCCTGCCCGCGCCGGTCATGCCCGATTTGGCGTCGATGACGATCTCGTCGGGATCGATCGCCTTGGCCTTCAAGAGCGGGATCAGCGCCAGCTCGGCGCAAGTGGTGTAGCAGCCGGGATTGGCAACCAGCCGCGCCGTCTTGATCTGCGAGCGGTAGACTTCGGTCAGGCCGTAGACCGCCTCCTTCTGCAAAGCCGGCGCGGCGTGGGCGTGACCGTACCAATGCGCATAGGCGGCCGGATCGGACAGGCGGAAATCGGCCGAGAGATCGACCACTTTTGTGCGCGGCGCGGTTTTGAGCAATTCGGCAATCACCTTCTGCGTCGTGCCATGTGGCAGCCCGCAGAACGCCAGATCGAGCCCGGCCGCTTTCCAGTCAGCGCCCTCGATCGCGGTGAGCACCGGCAGCTGGTATGGCGCGAATTGCGGAAACACGTCGGCCATGGTCCTGCCGGCGCGGCGGTCGGCGGTGAGCAGCACGATCTCGACCTGTGGATGGCGCAGCAGAAGCCGCACCAATTCCGCCCCGGTGTAACCGGAGGCGCCGAGCACGCCGATCTTGGCTTTTCTCGTTTTTTTTGGCGTTTTGGCAGTCGCAGGCATGAGCCTAACCTTCACTAAAAGGGATCAGGCCGAATCCGAGGCAGAATAACAGGGGAATGTGCCGCGGAACCGGCGGCACGGACGATTACGCGCGAGCGCGCATCCGTGCCGTAGCGGTACGGCGGCGGCGCTTCACGGCAGGCATGGTCATAAACGACCTGTTCATGGCCGCGATATAGGGCCGGCCGGCAAAAGCGTCAATGCGGTGAAGGCTTGGCAGTCGCGGTTTGGCGCTCATGGTTTTGCCGCCTAGATGGCATAGTCGACGGCACCCCGGAGATTGATTCGCCGCCGTTGCGCACTGAAAGACGAAGCGCCAAATGGCGCCATATGGGACAAACCGTGGCCAAAACGCCAAAACCGCCGGACGACAAGTCCAAGAAAAACGAAAAGTCCAAGAAGGACAAAGCATCCGGCGATTTGTTCGCCGGCCTTGCCGCGCCTCCTAACGGCAGCGGCCGGCGCAACGGCCGGGCGGCGCCGCGCAGCGCAGGCGAGTCCGGCTACACCGCCAAGCACATCGAGGTTTTGGAAGGGCTCGAGCCGGTGCGCCGGCGGCCGGGCATGTATATCGGCGGCACCGACGAGAAGGCGCTGCACCACCTGTTCGCCGAAGTGATCGACAACGCCATGGACGAGGCGCTGGCCGGCCACGCCGACTGGATCGAAGTCGAAATGGAGGTCGGCGGCTTCATCACCGTCACCGACAATGGCCGCGGCATCCCGGTCGATCGGCATCCGAAGTTCAAGGACAAGTCCGCCCTCGAAGTGATCATGTGCACGCTGCACGCCGGCGGCAAATTCGACTCCGAGGTCTATGAGACGTCGGGCGGCCTGCACGGCGTCGGCGTCTCGGTGGCCAATGCGCTGTCCGACCGCATGGAGGTCGATGTCTGGCGCGAGCAGCAGCATCACCACATGGCGTTCGAGCGCGGCAAGCCGAAAGGCAAGCTGCAAAAGCTCGGCCGCGCGCCCAACAAGCGCGGCACCCGCGTGCGCTTCCATCCCGATCCGCAGATCTTCGGGCCGAAGGCCGCTTTCCAGCCCGAGCGCGTATTCAAGATGACGCGCTCGAAAGCGTACCTGTTCGGCGGTGTCGAAATCCGTTGGTCCTGCGCCAAAGAGTTGTTGCGCGGCGTCGAAGACGTGCCTGAGAAAGCCACCTTCCACTTCGAGGAAGGGCTGAAGGATTATCTCGGCGAGACGCTCAAGGACGCGACGCTGGTCCACCCCGACATCTTCACCGGCACCGCCGGCAAGACCGGCGCCCACGGCGCCGCGCAATGGGCCGTGGCCTGGACCGCCGACGCCGATCCGTTCCTCAACTCCTATTGCAACACCATTCCGACGCCCGACGGCGGCACCCACGAATCCGGCTTGCGCAGCGCCTTGCTGCGCGGGCTCAAGGATCACGCCGAGCGCGTCGGCCAGGGCAAGCGCGCCTCAGCCGTCACCTCGGACGATGTCATGATCGGTGCCGGCGCCATGCTTTCGGTGTTCATCCGCGAGCCGGAATTCCAGGGCCAGACCAAGGATCGCCTCGCCACGGCCGAAGCGCAGCGCATCGTCGAACAGGCGATCAAGGACCCGTTCGACCATTGGCTCGCCGGCAATCCGATGCAGGCCAACAAGCTGTTCGACTTCGTGGTCGAGCGCGCCGAGGAGCGCCTGCGCCGCCGCCAGGAAAAAGATATTGCGCGCAAGTCCGCGGTGCGAAAGCTGCGCCTGCCGGGAAAACTCGCCGACTGCACCAATGGCGCCGCCGATGGCGCCGAGATTTTCGTCGTCGAGGGCGACAGTGCCGGCGGCTCGGCCAAACAGGCGCGCGATCGCCGCTCGCAAGCCATCCTGCCGCTGCGCGGCAAAATCCTCAACGTGGCGTCGGCCGGCAAGGACAAGCTGGCGCAAAACCAGCAGCTCGCCGATCTGGTGCAGGCGCTCGGCTGCGGCACCGGCATCCACTACAAGGACGATGATTTGCGCTACGGCCGCGTCATCATCATGACCGACGCCGACGTCGACGGCGCCCATATCGCCTCGCTGTTGAT
The DNA here is from genome assembly GCA_963756245.1 of uncultured Alphaproteobacteria bacterium. Lineage (GTDB taxonomy): Bacteria > Pseudomonadota > Alphaproteobacteria > Rhizobiales > Xanthobacteraceae > BOG-931. The sequence goes on along the minus strand of CAVWOI010000020.1, from coordinate 196,328 downwards.
CACGTTCTTCTACCGGCAAATGCCGAAACTCATCGACAACGGCCACCTCTATCTCGCCGTGCCGCCGCTCTATCGATTGAGCCACGGCGGCAAGAATTTTTATGCCCGCGACGACAAGCATCGCGACGCCATTTTGAAAAAAGAATTCCACGCCAATGCCAAGGTCGAAGTCAGCCGCTTCAAGGGGCTGGGCGAGATGATGGCGGCGCAATTGAAGGAAACCACCATGGACCCGACGAAGCGCACCCTGCTTCAGGTCAAGGTGGTGGAGGCCGACCGCAAGAACACCGACAAATCGGTCGAGCGGCTGATGGGCAACAAGCCGGAATCGCGGTTTGAGTTTATTCAGGAGCGGGCGGAGTTTGCCGGCGAGGATTTGCTGGACGTGTGACGCCTTATCCTGTCCCCGAAGCGGGATGCGCCTGCGGCGGGTGCGGCCGGAGCCGCTCAGTCGGAGCTGAACAGCTTGTCCGCGGCGGTGATCAGGCCGATGTCGGGGTGGGCGGAACAATACTCGCCGAGTTTCTTGGCATTCTCGACGAACTGATGGGTCTCGATCACGGGCGGATCGTCCTGGTCCTTGTAGTAGCCGTCGAGCCAGGTCAGGACGATCTCGATCGTTTGCTTGTCGGCAGATTGAAACTGCTTGCAAGTCCAGGTCGAAAGATCGATGTCGTCTGCCAACGCGGGATTGCAATAGGCGATCACGGCTGCCGCCAGCACGCCTGCAAGGAATTTCATCGCGAGCCCTCCACTATGAACCGCCAACCTGCTCGTTCTTCACCGCCGAGTCCAGGCGAGCATGCGGCGCTTTGCTGCCGGGCGCTATGAATTTTTGATGACGCCCGTGACGGCCGCTGCACCGGGAGGGCCTAACCGCCCCGATCGGCGCGCCGCTTGTCCAGCGTCGCAATCTTGTCGAGAATTTTGGAATTTTCAGGCGTCACCGCATCGGTAAAGTTCGCCTCCCCCCTCAAACTGAGCGCGATCGATCGATGGCGGCGCGTCGAAACGGGCATTTTTGGAGCCAGGCTTGGCGTTCGAAGTTGTACGCAGAATTTCAGCAGTGTAGAGTTGTTGACCGATGCTGCCGAGACGATCACGATCGAAGTCCATAGCGTTCCGACCGGCATGATCGACGGCGCTGGCGCGAGCGCGGCGTTTGGGCGAGCGAGGGTTCCTTACGTCCCGGTCTGAATGGGCTGACCCAAGGCGGCACATGGGTGGCGATCAAGACATCCGTACGGTGCAGGTCTTCGTTTCGTCGCCCGGCGACGTCATGCCGGAGCGCGAGCGCGTCGACCTCGTCGCACGGCGGTTGAACGAGGCGTTTGCCGATCGCGTGCGCATTAAAACCGTGCTGTGGGAGCGCAAAATCTACGGCTCCCACGACGGCTTTCAGGCGCAAATACCGCCCGCCGAGAAAGCCGACCTGGTCGTCGCCATCTTTTGGGCGCGGCTCGGCAGCCCACTGCGCGAAGAATTCGCCCGCATGGAGAACGGCGAGCGTTATCCGAGCGGCACCGCCTATGAGGTGCTGACCGCGATCGACGCGCGCCGCAAGGCCGATCGCCCGGACGTCTACGTGTTTCGCAAGACCGAGGCCGCCACCGCGACCTCGGACGACGCGAAGGCCCAGCTTAAAGATCTCGATGCCTTTTTCCTGCGCTGGTTCCAGGCTCCCGACGGCCAATATCTGCGGGCCTACCAGCGCTTCGCCAACGCCGATGAATTCGAACAGCAGGTCGAACGCCTGCTGCGGCAATGGATCGCCGAGCGCGTGCCGCGCAATAGCGGCGTCATCTGGCCGATCGAGACCGAAGGCTCGCCGTTTCGCGGCCTGTTGCCGTTCGACGCCAAACACGCCGCCATCTATTTCGGCCGCGACCGCAAGGTCACCCGCGCAATCGAACAGCTGCAAAGCGTGGCACGGCCGCATAGCGACATCCGCTCGGCGCCGCGTAACGTGCCCTTTCTGCTGATCGTCGGCGAGAGCGGCGCCGGCAAGTCGTCGCTGATGCGGGCCGGCTTGGCGCCGCGCTTGACCGCGCCGGGGGTGGTGCCGACCGTCGACGTGTGGCGCACGGCGGTCGCGCGAATTGGCGACGACGCCGATCCGTTTTTGACTCTGGCCAAGGCGCTCTTTGTCAAGAACGACGACAAAGGCGGCTTTGGCGCGGCATTGCCGGAGCTTGCAGACGGCGATGACGCAACGCCGGAAAAGTTTGCCGCGCTATTGACGCAAGGCGGCGTGACCGGGGAACGCGAAAGCGCCCCCGCAGCCGCTCCCATCCTCGCGGCGCTGACGAAAATACAGACCGAGGAAATGCGGCAACGCCAGTCCAAGCGCGATCTGTGCGCCAACCTGCTTCTGCTCGTCGACCAGCTCGAAAACATCTTTTCCAGCGGCATCACCGAAGATCAGCGCGCGGCCTTTGCGCGCTTGCTCTTTGCATTGTCGGCGACGCGCCGCGTCTGGGTGGCGGCGACATTGCGCTCGGATATCTATCCGCGCCTGATCACGCCCGGAGATTTTCTGGCGCTCAAGGACGCCGGCAGCAGCTACGATCTTGCCGCGCCCGGTGAATCCGAGCTGAACGAGATCGTGGGCAAATCGGCGGCGGCGGCCGGACTTGTCTATGAGCAAAACGCCAAGACCGGTGAGCGGCTCGACGACCGCATTCTCCACGACGCGCAAGGCGAAAACATGCTGCCGCTGCTGCAGTTCGCGCTGCAGCGGCTGTTCGAAAAGCGCGTGGTGGTCCGCGTCGAGCCGGCGCATGGCGAACCGGACGGCACGCCGGCGCACGAGGAAGTGCGGCTGACCTTCGACGCCTACGAGACGATGAAGGGGCTCGACGGCGCCATCGACGAAACCGCGAAGGCTGCCCTCGGCAAGCTCGGTCCGGCCGAAATTGGCGCACTACCGCGGCTGCTGCGCTGCCTCGCCGTCCCGGTGCACGATCGCAAAGCGGCAGCGACGGCGACGAGCGGCCTCACCGTGCGCATGGTAGCGCGCGCGGTGGCCGTTCCGGACGAGCCGACTGCAAAACTGGTCGATGCCCTCATCGGCGCCAGAATTGTCGTCGCCACCGACGATCTCATCGGCATCGCCCACCAACGCGTGTTCGAGAGCTGGGAGGACGCCCGCAACATCATCGCCGATCACCGGGACTTCTTCCGCATCCGCGAGGAGGTGGACAATCAATTCCGGCGCTGGGATGAGAACCGGCGGCCGAAAGCGCTGCTGCTCGCCAAGGGCCTGCCGCTTGCCGAGGCCCAGAAGATCGTCAAGCAGCACGGCGACGAATTGAGCCCCGAAATTCGCGGCTATGTGGCGGCGTCGAACCGCCGCGCCCAGCAGCTCAATGTCATCGTCGGCGCGGCGGCCGCGGTCTTTTTCGGACTGTTCGTGATCTCCACCACCCTCGGCATCATGACCAGAAGCGCCCAGCAGACGGCGAGCGCCAACTATCAGGCCGCCAAGGGCGCGCTCAGTGACCTGATCTCATTGATCACCGACGGCCTGCGCGACACCAAGGGCATCGAAATCGCCACCGTCCGCAAGGTGCTGTCGCTCGTCGACCAGACCATTGCGAAAGTGCAAAAGGTCAGCGACGGCGATCCGGAGCTGTCCGCCATCCGCGCCAACATGCTCTATCAGAGCGGCAAGATGTTCCAGAAGAAGCTGGAAACGACGGCTGCGCTCCAGGCGGCCAACGACAGTTTTGCGATTTTTAGCCGCCTGACCGGGTATGACAAACGGACCACGGCGCCCGCGGCATTCGCCGCCGTGCCGGCGCCACGACGATGGGAATTGGCGCTGAGCATCGAGCTGGTCGGCGATCTGGCCCGCGAGCAAAAGAAATTTCCCGACGCGCGGGCGCGATTCGAGGATGCGCTGACGGTCGTCAATCAGCTCGTGGCCGAGGTCCCGACCAATGACGAATGGGCGCAAGGCGTTTCACAGCTTTACACCCGCATCGGTGATCTCGATATTGCCACCGATCTCGCGGCCGCCCAGCGCGACTACGGCAGCTCGATGGCGGTTGCGGCGAAATATTTTCAGCACAAGCCGACCGACGAAAGCTGGCAACGCGAGCTGGCTTGGCCATACGCCAAGCTGGCCGATGTCGGCCAGAAAAAGGCCGACGCCGACAAGGACGCGAACTCGCGCGCCACGGATTATTCCACGGCGCTCGACGATCTCGAGAACAGTCTTTGCCTGCGGCGCGAAGTGGCCGCGCGCGACAGCGCCAAGACCGAATTCACGCGCGACGTTTCCTACACGCTCGGCCGCATCGGCGTGATCAAGGACCGGCTCAATGACGCCGACGGCGCCGAGCTCGCTTTTTTTGAATCCTTGGAGATTCGGCGCAGCCTCGCCAACAGCGTCACCGACAATGCGCTCTATCTCGGCGACGTCGCGACCAGCCTGCAGTCGATAGGCAATCACTATCGCGATCTCGGCAACGCCAAATCCGCGCTGGCGTTCTACGATAATGCCGTCGCCCTCCGGGAAAAAATCGTCAGCCTCTCGCCGGGCGACCAGCAAGCGCAGCAAAACGCCGCCGACGCGCACAAGGCCGCTGACGGCCTGCGGGCGCAAGCTCCGGCAGCTTCCCCCGCCGGCAGCCCGCCCGGCGCTTGGTGGCTGAAAATCGTGGGTGACGCCGAGACCGCGGCCGAGGCCAAGCTTTTGGCCACGCTCGGCGCAGACCCCAGCGCTTGCATGGTCAAGGTCCAAGCCTCGGTCGATCGCGAGGTCGACAGCCTGATCACCACCGCGACCGTGCGTTAGCCGCCGAAGCGGCGTTCTGCGCTTGCGTTATGCCGCACTATCGCCGCGCCGCACTTTTATCCCTGCGGTTGCCATCGGAGCATCGCCATGACGGCAAGAGCGATCCTGCTGACTTTTCTGTTCGCGCTCGCACCGCTCGACCAGGCGGCAAGCTGGGGCGCCGGCGGGCATTCGATCGTCGCCGAGATCGCGCAACGCCGGCTGCATCCGCAAGTCCTGGCGCGGATCGAAGACCTGTTGGGCGGGGCGGTCTCGCTCGCCTCGATTGCCAGCTGGGCCGACGACCTCGTGCAGCGCCGGCCCGACACCGTCGCCTGGCATTTCGTCAACATCCCCTATGCGGCCACCGACTACGATCCCGGCCGCGACTGCAAGCCGACCGCAAAGGGCGATTGCATCATCAATGCCATCGCACGCGCGCGGGCCCTGCTGGACAATCGATCCGCGGCGAAGCCGCAACGGGCCGAAGCCCTGATGCTGCTCGTTCATTTCGTCGGCGACGTGCACCAGCCGCTGCACGCCATCGACCGCAACGACGAGGGCGGCAATAAAGTCGCGGTCACGTTCTTCGACGCGCCGATGTCGCTGCACGCGGTGTGGGATATCGGCCTTATCGAGAAGCGCACCTACGACTGGGGTCAATATGTCACGATCCTCGAAAACAACTGGCTTGCAGGCAAGGACGTTCGCGCGCTGCAACGTGGCACACCCGTCGACTGGGCGCTCCAGGCCCACGCCGCCGCCGTCGATGTTGCCTACGTGTTGCCGGAAGACCTCAAGCTCGGCGACGCTTATTACCAGCGCAGCCTGCCGACGGTAGACCGCCAGCTGGCGCTCGCCGGAATTCGCCTGGCGCGTTTACTCAACGAGGCATTCGGCCACGCCGGTTACGCCGGCGAGCGAGTCTTGCGGCGCGAACCCATGTGAGCGCTGTTCCATCGTGCCATGGCCAGTGGCAAGCCGGCAAAAACGCTTGGCCTCGCGTCGGTCGGCAGGCGCCGCACCGGTGCGCGTTGCCCGCCTCACTCCCTCTGAAACAGCTTGTCGGTCGCGCTGATCAAATCGCTGTCGGGATGCTCGGCGCAGTATTGGCCGAGCTTCTTGGCCTTGACGACGAGGGCGGCCGTATCGATCACCGGCGGCTCGTCCTCCTCTTTGTAATAGCCGTCGAGCCAGGCCAGGATGACGCCGACATCCTCCTTGCTCGCCGCCAGAAATTGCTTGCAACTCCAGGCCGATAGGTCGATGTCCTCGGCCATCGCTGGAACGCACGACAACAGCCCGCCGGCAATGCTCAAGACCGCAAAGAATCTCATGGTGTCCCTTTCGGCCGCCGAGGATGTGCCGCGGCCGCCCACCATTTCAAGCAAAATTCGGACCGGAAGCGGCCGCGCCGGCTATTCCTCGAACTTCAAATTCGCGGCTTTGATCACATCGCTGTATTTGACGATGTCGCTGTCGATGATCTTGACGAACTCTTGCGGCGTGGCGCCGCCGGGATTGACCGCCATGGCCTTGAGCTTGGCCGATACGCCGGGATCGGCGATCGCCTCGCCGAGCGCCTTTTCAAGCTTGGCGACGATGGGCGCCGGCGTGGCGATCGGCGCGAAAATGCCGCTCCACAGGTGAATGTCGACGGCGGGGAAGCCGGCCTCGCTCATGCTCGGCGTATCGGGCAGTTCGCTGGAGCGTTCCGCGCCGGTCACGGCGAGCGCTTTGACCTTGCCGGCCTTGACCTGCGGCACCGTCGGCGGGCCGTCGGCGATGGTCATCGCGGTCTGCTCTTGGATGACGCTCAAGATCATCTCGTTGCTGCTCTTGTACGGGATCATGGTGCCGGGCATGCCGGATTTGAGCTTCAGCAGTTCGGTGGTGACGGTGAAGGCCGGCGAGGAGCTGGCGTAATTCGCCTTGTCGGGATGCGCTTTCATCCAGGCGACGAATTCCTTGACGTCCTTCGACGGGTTGTCGACGCCCTCGACGAGGATCAGCGGAAAGTTCGCGATCATGGCGAGCGGGGTCAGCGTCTTGGACGGGTGATATTTCAGGTCGGGATAGATCGCCGCCGCAAGCGACATGGCGCCGGCAGCGCCGACCAGGAGCGTGTAGCCGTCCGGCGTCTGGTTCGACACATATTCGGCGGACAGCCGGCCACCGGCGCCCGGCTTGTTTTCGACCACCACGGTCTGGCCGAGAATCTGCGACGCCTTGTCCGCCACCAGGCGGGCGAAAATATCGTTGCCGCCGCCGGCGGCAAAGCCGACCACAAGATGGATCGGCCGGCTCGGATAATCGCTCTGCGCGTGCGCCGGCGCGATCGCCGCGCCAGCGAGCAGCGCCGTCAGGATCGGCCAGCGGCTAAATTCGCCAAACTTCATTGTACGTTCTCCATCCCTATGGTGTTGATCGTTAGCACAGTTTCGGCGGCGCTTACCTGGCCTGCGGCAATTGCGCTAGCGCGCCTGCAGCCACTCAACCAGCGCTTTATTCACCGCTTGCGGCCGCTCGATGGTCGACAAGTGCCCGCACTCCGGAACGATGACGAGCTTGGCTCCCGGAATAGCCGTTGCCATTTCGCGCGCCAAATCCGGCGGCGTCGGCTCATCGCTGTCGCCGACCAGGACCAGCGTCGGGCATTTGATCGCGGCGAGGCTTGGACGTGAATCCACACGCGTCATGATGGCCTGTTGCTGGCGCAGGTAGGCATCCGCGCCGGTCTCCTCGTTCATGGCGCGCACAGTTGCCTTGAGCGCGGCGTCGCCGTGGCGGCTGTGATGCACCAAAGTGGGATATTGCGAGTCCAAAATCTCGGCGAAACGGCCGCTCCTGGCCAGCGCGATGAGCGGCTTGCGCTGCTCGGTCCGCTCCGGCGCCTCACCGCGCGCACCGGTATCGAGCAAAGCGAGTTTTGCGACGCGCGACGCCGCCTGCCGCATGATCTCGAAGGCCACATAGCCGCCCATCGACAAGCCGACGAGCGCAAAGCGCGGCGGGGCCGCGGCCAGGATCCGCCGTGCCATCGCCGCCATGGTGTCGTCGCACCGATGATCGGCGACCATGACCGGGCCGAACGGCCACAGCGCCGGGATCTGGTCGGCATAAAGCCGCGCCGAGCAGTTCAGCCCGGCGACAAGCACGGTCGGCAAATTTTCAGGCGCCGCTTCCGGCATCGGCACGCTCCTCCCCCGTCATCGTGAAAAAGTGAAGCAATCCGTTTAACTTAACTCCCTGCGGCAGGCCCTTACAGGTTGACTTTCGGCCATTCGACCCTATGTTTCGGCGCAACTGAGGCAGATTCGGCCGCCCTGCGCCCACCTCCAGTTCGATTTTCCCCATCGCAGGCGGTCCAATACGAGGGTTTATGTCGTTTTCCCATCTCGGCTTGTCCGAAAAAGTACTCGCTGCCGTTGCGGCGACTGGTTACAAAACTCCGACCCCCATTCAAGATCAGGCCATCCCCCACGTGCTCGCCCGACGCGACGTGTTGGGCATCGCCCAGACCGGCACCGGTAAGACCGCGGCGTTCGTGCTGCCGATGCTGACCATGCTGGAAACCGGTCGGGCGCGAGCGCGCATGCCGCGCACGCTGATCCTCGAGCCGACCCGCGAGCTCGCGGCGCAGGTCGAGGAGAGCTTCATCAAATACGGCGCCAACCACAATAAGCTCAACGTCGCGCTGATCATCGGCGGCGTGTCGTTCGACGACCAGGATGCCAAGCTGATGCGCGGCGTCGACGTGCTGATCGCGACGCCGGGCCGCCTGCTCGACCATAACGAGCGCGGCCGGCTCTTGCTCAGCGGCGTCGAGCTCCTCGTCATCGACGAGGCCGATCGCATGCTCGACATGGGTTTCATCCCCGACATCGAGCGCATCTGCAAGCTGGTGCCGTTCACCCGCCAGACGCTGTTCTTCACCGCCACCATGCCGCCGGAAATCCGGCGCATCACCGAGCAGTTCCTCAGCAATCCGGTGCGCGTCGAAGTCTCAAAACCCGCCACCACCGTCGCCGCCACGACCCAGCTCCTGGCCAGATCCGGCCGCGACGGCGCCGAAAAGCGCGACACGCTGCGCCGCCTCATCCGCTCCGCCGAGGGCATGAAGAACGCCATCATCTTCTGCAACCGCAAACGCGACGTCGCCACGCTGCATCGCTCGCTGCTCCGCCACGGCTTTTCGGTGCAGGCGCTGCACGGCGACATGGACCAGTCGGCGCGCACCGCGGCGCTCGAGCAATTCCGCAAGAACGAGGTCACGCTTTTGGTCGCCTCCGACGTCGCCGCCCGCGGCCTCGATATTCCCGACGTCAGCCACATTTATAATTTCGACGTGCCGATCCATGCCGACGACTATGTGCACCGCATCGGCCGCACCGGGCGCGCCGGCCGCAACGGCACCGCCATCAGCATCGTCGCCGGATCGAACGACGCCAAGGCCGTCGCCGCGATCGAAAAGCTGATCGGCCAGACAATTCCCTTCATGGACAAGATCGCCGGCGCGCCTGCCGAGCGACACGAGCCAAGAGACGAAACAAGACACGAGCCAAGGGCGCGACCGCCGCAGCGCGGACGGCACGAGCATCAGCGGCGGCCCCAGCAGCCGGAGCACCGGCAGCCGGAGCACCGGCAGCAGCAGCAACCGGCCCCCGTCGCGCGCATCGAAGACGCCAGACCGCGCCGCGCCCCGCAGCCGGTACGCAAGCCCGTGGACGACGGCGACGCCTCGCACCTGCCGGCTTTCCTGCTGCGCCCGGTGCCGCTCAAAGCCTAGCGGCGCTCAAGCCGCCCCCGTATTCCGCGACCGCTGTCGAACTGTCAGGGTTTTCCCGACAGTTCCGCATTTACCGCTCATTCACGGCTATCCCCTAAGTTGCACCGTGAAATACGACAGTCCGGGCTGTCGCTTCCGGCCTTCCCAGCGCGATCGGAGACAATTTATGGAAGTGCCCCGCGACGAGCACGAACGGACGCTCGCATTCGCCGACATCGCCATGAGCCAGATCAAGGCCCTTGGCCAGGCGGCATCCCCGCGCAATTTCGAAATCTGGTACAACTACGCCACCGGCTATAACCCGGCGCTCAATCAATTGATCAATCAGACGCTGGCGCAGAAGGGCAAGCTCGGCGACGCCGATCTCGAGGAAATCTACACCACCTATATCGCGGCCAGCCGGACGAGCGAGCGCATCGACACCGTCAATTCGCGCATGCTCGACGAGATCAAGCAGGTTTTGGTCACCATCGACGCCGCCGCCGGCACCGCGACCAACTATTCGGCGAGCTTGGCCGACGCCACCGCGAAACTCGACCGTGCCTCTGACGGCGAAGCCTTGCGCGCCGTTGTCGAGCGCATCGTCAAGGGCGCCAAGGACATGGAGCTCAACAACAAGAAGCTCGAAGCGCGGCTGTCGGCATCGAAGCAGGAGATCGAGCAGCTCCAGGAAAACCTCCAGGCGGTGCGCACCGAGAGCCTGACCGATCCGCTGACCACGCTGTCGAACCGCAAATTCTTCGATCAGGCGCTGGCCAAGGCCATGGCGGAAGCCAAGGAGAGCAACCAGCCGCTGTCGCTGTTGATGGCCGACATCGACCATTTCAAGAGTTTTAACGACAAATTCGGCCACCTCACCGGCGACCAGGTGCTCCGCCTCGTGGCGCTGTCGATGAAGCAGAACGTCAAAGGCCAGGATGTCGCCGCGCGTTACGGCGGCGAGGAATTCGTCGTCGCGCTGCCGAACACGACGCTGCAATCGGCGATCACGGTGGCCGACCATGTCCGCCGCGCCGTCATGACCAAGGAATTGATGAAACGCTCGAGCGGCGAACGGCTCGGCCGGGTGACGATTTCGATCGGCGCCGCGGTGTTGCGGCCGCACGACACCGCGCAATCCTTGATCGAACGCGCCGACATGTGCCTCTACGCCGCCAAGCGCAACGGCCGCAATCGCGTGATCTGCGAAGCCGATCCGGAAGCGCGCCCGTCGGCGTCGGCGCGGGTGGCGTAGACCGTTCGCAAAGCGACCGGAAAAGCGGCCACGTCAGCATCGGCGACGCCACCGAACCGGCATCACATTGCCGTGATCGGCCATGACGCCCGCGGCAAGCGATGCGATTGGCGCGGCTTGCGAAGTCCCGGCGAGGGCCATCAAGACCAGGCCGGCAATCGCCATCGCCGACAAAGTCCGTATCATCGGCTTTCTCCCTATGCCTTCGCTTACGAAGCCCACATTGGATTTCACCGCTGCTTAATTCGCGATGCATCAAACCGTGAAAAAGCTTCCGCCGATCACTGGCCGTAAATTTGTCAGGCCTGGAGGAATGAAGTCATGCTTGTAAAAGACGTAATGACTCCGCACGTTCTTTCAGTGACGCCGGACGAATCGATCTTCGTCGCCGCGCGACTGATGCTGCAGAAGAAAATCAGCGGCCTTCCGGTTGTCGACGGTCATGGCAATCTGGTCGGCATTGTCAGCGAGGGCGACTTCCTGCGCCGCACCGAAACCGGCACCAAGCGCCATCGGCCGAAATGGATGGAGTTCTTTCTCGGCCCCGGCCGGCTTGCCGACGAGTACGTTCAGATCAGCGGCCGCAAAGTTCGCGACGTCATGACCGAAGACGTGCGGACGGTGACGCCGGGTGCGCCGCTGGAAGATGTCGTGCGGCTGATGGAGCGCCACCACATCAAAAGGGTTCCGGTCGTCGACAGCGGCAAGATCGTCGGCATCGTCACGCGCGCCAACCTGCTTCACGCCATGGCCAGTTTCGTCGGCGAGATCGCGCCGTCTCCAGCCGCGGACACGACCATACGCGAACAATTCATTGCCGAGTTGAACCGGCAACCGTGGGCGCCGGTGACCAGGATCGACGCCACCGTGAGAAATGGAGTGGTGCGGCTTTCCGGCACCCTCACCGACGAGAGGCAGCGCCAGGCGCTGCGCGTCACCGCCGAGAACATTCCGGGCGTCAAGAAAGTCGAGGATCACGTCGTTTGGATCGAGCCCGTCTCCGGAATGTATGCCGAGGCGCCGCCGGAGGAAAAATGAACCTGACCGGTTCCCGTCGTCCGTTTCGAATGTCCGACGATGGCTGGAGCTGCCCTGCGTGAAACCCGCCGAAACTTAATGGAGGTTGATCATGGCGATGTCGATCGATGCCGCGGCCGAAGTGATGCGCGAGGCGATGCGCGAGAAGGTCAAGCGGCACTCTCTGTGGTACTTGTTCCAAGGTGCGCTGATGGTGCTGGCCGGCATCCTGGCGATAGCCCATCCGGCGATGTCATCGGTTGCCTTGGTCATCTTTTTCGGGTGGCTCCTGATCATAAGCGGCATCGCTCAGGGTATCAGCCTGATCGACGCCCGCAGTGTACCGCACTTCTGGCTGCAACTTGTCTCGGTCGCGCTGTTCGTCATCGTCGGCGCACTTTTCCTTCGCAATCCCGCCGAAAGCGTGGTCACGCTCACGCTGCTTGTGATCGTGTTCCTGATGGTTGAGGGGATTTCAAAGATCATCTTTTCGCTCACCATACGGCCGTTCCCCAATTGGGGCTGGATCCTGCTGAGCGGGATCATCAGCATCCTGTTGTCTTTTTATCTCTGGTCGAGCATGCCGGTGACCGCGGTCTTTTTTCTCGGCACGTTGCTTGGCATTTCGCTCATCTGTGAAGGCGTTGCGCTGGGCTATTTGGCTTGGCGGGTGCGGCAAAGTTGAGGATGCCAGGCCGACCCTGAACGAACTTTCAAACGGTATCCGAAGCCCGGGCTCAAGAGCCCGGGCTTCTCGTTGATTTCACGCCGGCAAAGTATCGCGGCGCGGCGTCCAAAACCGCGATCGGCTGGCGCTTCTGGAAATACATCAGGATCGCGACGCATGCGGCGGCCGCGGCGAGATGCTTGAGCGTATGGCCGCTCAGAATGGAGCCGGCGGAATAGATTGCGCCGTCATAGAACTCGAGCAATTTTGCCAGCGCATAGAGCGCGGCGGCGATCAGCCAGTAAAATGTGCCGGTATATTTCGGCGGCAACAGCAGAAAAAGCAGCGGCAATGCCAGGCACGGGAAGAATTGTACCCAGACGTACAGTCGCAGATCGCCGGTCCAGCGCCACAGCAACAGACTGAGCACGCCGATCGCAATCAACGGCCATAACAAAACGGCGCCCGCCCTTGCATCCACGCGTTCCTCGACCGTGGTGGCAAGGATCGCCATGAAGCTGATCGCCATCGGCAGGCGGTCCCAAAACAAGGTCCGATCGCTCGGATCGAGGTGATAGTAGGACGAGCCGAAACCGGTCAGCAGGATGCCGAGAAAAAGCAGGATGATTGCCGGATCGCGACGCGATTGCCGCAATCCTAACGCACCGATAACGATGAAAGGAATATTCGAGACAACATTCCAGAAATTCGGCACGCCGAGCAAGGTGCGCTGATCGGCAAATTGGTGATAGCCCTGATCCTGCGGAATCGGCGGCAGGAGCAGCAATGCAAGAAGAGACGCGGCCACCAGACCAACGAAGATGACGACACGGCGATTTGTCTTTGCGTAACTGAGCATCATTCAGTTAGGATATCAAAAGTCTCCCTTGGAGTCTGGAGGCGTACAACGATGTCTCGCAGCGGGACGCGGTATGGCTGTCGAGGACAATTCGATATTCCAGAGAATTGCGGCGAATGGCAGTACAACGGACCACAACGCGGGCAAAGATCAGCAAGGGAATAAAGTGGACTGCGATCCTGCTCGCGGTCGCCGCCATTACTTTCTTTGCAATTCGTGTCTACGTCGCTCAACGCGGGCCGCCGCTTGAGCGTTGGCATACCTATGTGCCGCATGACTTGAAGGCCAAGGAGCTCGATGCCTCCGACTGGGACCACTATCTGGCCCGGGAAGCCAAGATTTTTGACGACGTTCGCACCGAGGTGACGGAAAAGCTCGCGCCGGATGAGCGCGTCCCGATGAATCGGTATTTCGACGGCAGCCCGATCTATCCGCCGCACTTTACCCAGGACTTCAATCGCTCATACGTGCTGGAGCCCGCCGGCACTCCCATAGGCGCCGTGGTGCTGCTGCACGGCCTGACCGACACGCCCTATAGCCAGCGCCACATCGCCCGGTTCTATCGAGACCACGGCTTCGTCGCGATTGTCATCAGGCTGCCCGGTCACGGCACCGTTCCGGCAGGACTGGTCGATGCCGAATGGGAAGATTGGACGGCGGCGACGCGGCTCGCCGTGCGGGAAGCACGCCGACGCGTCGGCCCGTCGGCGCCGCTGCATCTGGTTGGCTTCTCGAACGGCGGCGCGCTCGCGGTCAAATATGCACTGGACTCGCTTGCCGACCCGCAGCTCACCCGCGTCGACCGCATCGTCCTGATTTCACCGATGATCGGCATCACGCGCTTTGCGCGTTTCGCCGGGGTGGCTGCGTTGCCGGCGCTATTCCCGGCATTCGCCAAAGCCGCCTGGCTCGGCGTGGTGCCGGAATTCAATCCATTCAAGTACAACTCATTTCCGGTCAACGGTGCCGTTCAATCGTATCGGCTGACGCAAGTCCTGCAGCGGCAGATTGCGCTCTACAGCCGCAACGGCCAGCTGGCCGAGTTGCCGCCGATCATCACCTTCCAATCCGTCATGGACTACACGGTCAGCACGACGGCCATTATCACGGCGCTGTATTCCCACCTTCCGGCCAACGGCAGTGAGCTTGTGCTTTTCGACGTCAACCGCACCGTGAACCTCGGTGCGCTGCTGCGTCCCGCCGCGGATACTGCATTGGCCCGGCTTCTGCCCAGCAGAGCGCGGAACTACCGAACCACGATCATTACCAATGCCGACGTCCCCAGCGGCGAAGAAGTCGAGCGCAGCATTGCGGCCGGCGGCGTGGCCGAAGTCGATCGCCCTCTCGGCGTTTTCTATCCAGAGGGCCTTTTTTCACTCTCTCACGTCGCGCTGCCGTTTCCGATGAGCGACTCGCTGTACGGGCTGACACCGGATTTGGCAGAAGATTTCGGGATTCACCTCGGCTCGCTGGCGCCGCGCGGCGAGCGCAACGTCCTGATCGCCAGCCTGGATTCTTTGCTTCGCGCCTCGTCCAATCCGTTCTTCCCCTACATGATCGATCGGATCGACGAGGGCATCGAAGACCGCAACCCGACGGCCAAGAAGACGGATGCGCACTCCTTGCCGCCACCCAGCGATGATACGGCCGATGAGGCGCCGCGCTCGAGCATCCGTGAGATCATCTCCTCCATCGTGGGCTTCGCGCCCCATCCCTCCGACTCGACGTCGGATGAACCGTGAGGAACAATCGCGGCAACGAGCGCATACGATGCAAAACGCTTCGCCACAGCTTCAAATAAAAGTCATGAACATCTGCGAAATGCCATGTGGGCCTGTGGCGAGGACCGAGCGATGACGTTCGATCGCGAACCCATTCTGGTCGACCTGGCGCTGCAAGGCGGCGGTTCGCACGGCGCGTTCACATGGGGCGTGCTCGATCGCCTGCTGGAAGAGCCCTGGCTGCGGATCGACGGGATTTCAGGCACGTCGGCCGGCGCCATGAACGCCGCGGCGCTGGCCTATGGCTATACCGGCGGCGGCAACGACGGCGCCCGCGCGGCGCTGGAGGGCTTTTGGCGCCGCGTGGCCAAGGCTGGAGAAATGAGCCCGCTGCGACGCGGGCCGCTGGATATGCTGCTCGGCCGGTGGTCGCTCGACAGTTCTCCGGCCTACATCGCGATCGACATGATGTCGCGACTGTTCTCGCCCTATGACCTCAATCTGACCGGGTGGAATCCCCTGCGGGAAATTCTGACCGAGGGAGTCGATTTCACGCGGGTCTCCGAATCGCCGATCAAGCTCTTCATCACCGCGACCAATGTCTCGACCGGCCGCGCCCGCGTGTTTCGCAACAGCGAGCTCACACCGGAGGTCCTGCTCGCATCGGCCTGCCTGCCGACAATGTTTCGCGCCATCGAGATCGACGGCCAGGCCTATTGGGACGGCGGCTATTCCGGCAATCCCACCATCACGCCGCTGGTGCGCGAATGCGCGTCGCAAGACACCATCATCGTCCCGATCAATCCGATCGAACGCCAAGGCGTGCCGCGCACGGCGAACGAGATTCTCAACCGGCTCAACGAGGTGGCATTCAACGCCGTTCTGCTGAAAGAATTGCGCATGATCGCGTTGCTGCGGCGGGTTGCCGATCCCGGCCACGACGAAGGCGCGAAATGGGCCAAGATGCGGGTCCACTCGGTCACCAATGAGATCATGAAAGAACTGAGCGCGTCGTCGAAAATGATCGCCGAATGGGACTTTCTCTGCTCGCTGCGCGACAAAGGGCGCGCTTCGGCGCAAAGCTTCCTCGCGCAACACGTGGACGATCTCGGACGCCGCTCCACGCTCGATCTCGACGTCCTGCTCGAAAGTATCTGACCGATGGGGCTTGCCGGCATCTTCATCGCGCTCGGTCTGCTGATATGGCTGGCCTATCGCGGCGGCAGCGTCTTGCTGTTGGCCCCGGTTGCGGCGCTTGTTGCCGCCGCCGTGTCGCGCCAGCCGCTGTTGGCCAATTGGACGCAAACGTTCATGAGCAGCGCGGCGCAATTTGTCGCGCAGTTTTTTCCGATCTTTCTGCTCGGCGCCGTGTTCGGCAAGCTCATGGAGGACAGCGGTTCGGTTTCGGCGATCGCCGATTTCATGACGGAGAAACTGGGCTCGCGCCGGGCCATTCTGGCAGTGGTGCTGGCGGGCGCATTCGTCACCTATGGCGGCGTCAGCCTGTTCGTCGCGTTTTTTGTGCTGGCGCCCATGGCGCAAGCGCTGTTCCAGGCCGCGGCGATTCCGAAACGGTTGATGCCGGCGGCACTCGCGCTCGGTACCTCGACCTTCACCATGTCGGCGCTGCCCGGAACGCCGGCGATCCAGAACGCAATCCCGATGCCGTTTTTCGGCACCACGCCGTTCGCGGCGCCGGGCCTCGGCGTGATCGCGTCGGCGATCATGCTGGGATTCGGACTGTGGTGGCTCGGACGCGCCGAAGCCGCCGCTCGCCGCGCCGGCGAGGGCTTTGGCGGGAATGTCGGCGACAAGACCAATGCGGCACAAGACGCGGCGCAAGACGAGCTCATTCGCGAGCGCGCCACGGCGGCCCGTGAATTCGATCCCGCCGAGATCGGGCATGGACACGTCAGTCAATCGACTCCGCCCATCGCGATCGCCGCACTGCCTCTTGTCGTGGTGGTGGGTGTCAATCTGGCGATGTCGATGTTCGTGCTGCCGCGCCTCGACGTGTCCTATCTGGCCGAAGAACGTTGGGGCCCCACCTCGCTCGCCGCCGTGGGCGGCGTGTGGTCGGTCGTGGTCGCGCTTGCGAGCGCAATCGTGACGCTCATTGCCGTCAATTTTCCGCGCCTGGCCACCTTGCGCGAAAGCCTGGGCGCCGGCGCCAACGCTTCGGTGCTGCCGGTGCTGAGCGTCGCAAGCCTGGTGGGTTTCGGCGCGGTGGTTGCGGCGCTCCCGGCTTTCGCCATCATGCGCGAATGGGTCTTGTCGATCGAGGGCGGCCCGCTGGTCTCGCTTGCGGTCTCAACGAACGTGCTTGCCGCCCTGACCGGCTCGGCGTCGGGCGGACTGACGATCGCGCTTGATGCGCTTGGCGCCACCTATATGCGCCTCGCCGCGGAAAACGGCATCGACCCCGCGATCATGCACCGCGTTGCGGTCATCGGCGCCGGCACGCTCGACAGCCTGCCGCACAATGGCGCGGTTGTGACCTTGCTCGCCGTGTGTGGATCGACGCACCGTGAAAGCTATGGCGACATCGTCATGGTCGCGATCGTCAGCGCCATCATCGCTTTGGTAGCGGTGATTGCGCTGGGCTCGGTGTTCGGATCGTTCTGAGATATTGGAGACTTACTTCGGCACAATATCCTTGTAGACCGTGCCGTCCTTCATGATCACCAGAAAATTCTTGTCAGGGTCTTCGACGAGCTTGATATTTTCCAGCGGATTGCCGTCGACCAGCAGCAAGTCCGCGAGCGCGCCCTCCTCCACGACCCCGAGCTTGCCCGGATAGGGATTGATGAAGCCGGACAGCGCCATCAACTCGCCGTTGTCCGCAGTGGCCATCTTGAGCGCTTCGGCGGGCGTGTACCAACGCATCATCCTGGTGAGTATGGCGCCCTGCCGGCTGGCGACCCGCGCGTCGAACAGGATGTCGGTGCCGAACGCGGTCTTGATCTTGTATTTCTTCGCCAACCGGTAGGCGTTCTCCGTTCCGGCGAAAACCTCCTGTGCCTTTTTTTGCGACACCGGATTCACCAGCGGCGAGGCATTTTCGTCATCGACGAAGGGCTGCAAGCTCCACCAGATGCCATTGTCCGCCAGCAACTTGGCGGTGGGCTCGTCGATCAGCTGGCCGTGCTCGATGCATTTGACGCCGGCCGCGACGGCCTGCTGGATCGCGCGCGGCGTGTAGGCGTGCACCGTCACATAGGTGCCCCAATTGTCGGCGGCTTCGACCGCGGCGCGAATCTCCGGTTCGGTGTACTGGGTCGATTCGATCGGGTTATAGGGCGAGGCGACGCCGCCGCCGGCCATCAGCTTGATCTGACTCGCGCCCTGTCGCAGTTGCTCGCGCGCGCGCAAACGCACTTCATCGGGGCTGTCGGCAATGGCCGCGACGCCTTCCATCTCGGAATGGCTCAACGGCCCGCCCGTCACGCGCGGCAACTCGAAGGAGAAGCGGAAGTCGCCATGACCGGAGGTCTGCGAGATGAAGGCGCCGGAGGGATAGATGCGCGGACCAGCGACGACGCCTTCGTCGATCGCGCGCTTGAGACCGAACACGGGGCCGCCAAGGTCACGTATCGTCGTGAAGCCGCGCATCAAAGTCGCCGCCGCCTGTCGCGCCGCCAAGAGCTGCAGATAATTCGGGTCGGCGGTCATCAGCAGCATCTGCGGCGTCGCTGCCATGAAGGCGTGCCAGTGCGCGTCGATGAGGCCCGGCATGAGCACGCGTCCGTTCGCTGCGATAACCCGGATATTGGCGCCCGCTTCGACCGTGATCGGACCCGCGGAAATGCGCGCAATAGTGTTGCCGCTGACGAGTACATTTGACGGAGCAGAGAGGGTGGCGCTCCTGCCATCGAAGATGCGGACGTTTTGAAAAAGCGTCGGCTGGGGACTGGCCGGCGTGGCGAATGGCGCCAAGCCCGGCGCCTCCAAATCGGCATCGCCTTGCGCCAAGCCTTCCCGACAAGAGGCGACTACAAGTGCCGACGTCAATATGAGCGTCGGCGCCAGCGCTAATCCTAAAATCCGGGCGCCTGTCCGAGCGAACTCCGTCGCGAGATTCACGCCCCAGATCGTTCGCTCGCCTGTAACTTTTGCGATCAATTTTTGCCCGGCCACTGTCATGATCTATGCACTCTTGTTTCGAGAAACCGACGCTAGCCTTGCCTTGCCTTGCAGCTTCCATCAGGAATACCGCAAATTCGCGGCACGACCCACCGCCATTCGTATTGCCGCCACCCAACGCCCGGCGTAGAACGCCGGAAAATGCCTCCCCAACGCCCCATTCTCATCGCCGGCGGCGGCCCGGTCGGCGTCATCGCGGCGCTGGCGCTGGCGCGCCAGGGTCTTGCGGTCGAGGTTTTGGAGGCCGAGCAGCGGGTCAACGACAATCCGCGCGCCGCGACTACGCACGCGGCGACGCTTGAAATCCTCGACGGCCTGGGCCTCGTCGATGACGTCATTGCACGCGGCCTGATCGAGCCCAAATTCCGCGTCTGGGATCGCGCCGCCCGCGAACTGATCGCCGAGTTCGATTTCGGCGTCTTGAAGGACGACACCCGCTATCCTTTCGTCGTCCAGTGCGAACAGCACAAGCTCGCCACCATGGCGATCGAGCGCCTTGGCCGGCTTCCTCATGCCTCCGTGGCGTTCTCGTCGCACCTCGTGGATTTCGAGCAATTCGACGACCGGGTCGAAGCCGAGGTCGAGACGCCGTCGGGCACCCGCCGCATCGCCGGCAGCTACCTGATCGGCTGCGACGGCGGCCGCTCCACGGTGCGCAAGACACTCGGCATCGACTTCGAAGGTTTTACCCATCCGGAGCGGTTTTTGATCCTGACCACGCCGTTTCCGTTCGACACCCTCTATGCCCAATGCTCGCGCAATTACTTCTCCGACGCGGAGGAATGGTGCGCGCTGTTCAAGGTCACCGGCGACGACGGCAAGGGCCTGTGGCGCTTGCTATTTCCGACGCGCCCCGGCGAAACCCAGGAACAGGCTTTCGACGAGCGCGCGGTGCAGCGGCGGCTGCAGAATTTCTTCCCGAAAGCGGGCGACTATCCGGTTTTTCACCGCAACATCTACAATGTCCACCAGCGGGTGGCGGCGACGTTCCGCAAGGGCCGCGTCTTCCTTGCCGGCGACGCCGCCCACGTCAACAATCCGCTCGGCGGGCTCGGCTTGAATTTCGGCATTCACGACGCCGTCGAGCTTGCCGGATTGCTCGGCCAAGTCATGCGCGGCGAAGCGCCCGCCGGTAGTCTGGACAGCTACGACCGGCGGCGCCGGCCGTTGAACGTTGAATATGTCCAGCAGCAGACCATCGCCAACAAGAAACGGCTCGAGGAAAAGGATTCTGCAGCGCGCGCTCGCAGCAATGCGGCGTTGCGGGCAACGGCTGCCGATCCGGCGGCGCACCGCGCCTATCTGCTGCGCGCTTCGCTGATCGAAAGTATACGAAAGCCGCAGCCGGCGTGATTACTGCGCCTGCGGTTGCGCGGTGTGCTCAGCGGTGTCTACCGCTGGCTCGATCTGCACCGATTCGCCGCAGCCGCAGGCCGCGGTCTGGTTCGGATTGTTGAAGACGAATTGCGCCGACAATTTCTCGACCTTGTAGTCCATCTCGGTGCCGAGCAGGAACAGTACCGCCTTGGGATCGACCAGGATGCGCACGCCCTTGTCCTCCACCACCTCGTCGAGCGGATTGACGCTTTCGGCGTATTCCATGAAGTAGCTCATGCCGGCGCAGCCGCCGTTCTTGACGCCGACGCGCACCGCCGCGATCGGGCGTTCGGCTTTCGCCATCACCGCCTTGATGCGGTCGGCCGCGGCATCGGTGAGCCGCATCACTTGAGGTCTCGGCCGGGCAGTCGCCATTGTCTTAGCTCCTCGCGTGCTGTCTCAACGCACGCCCGTTACGACCTGGAATAACTCAAAAATACTAACGCCTTACCTTGCTTGCCTGATGTAATGCCGCCGCGCCGCATGCGCAACTCACCACATGTTGAGCTCCGTGCGCGCCTCGTCCGACATGCGGCTGGGGTCCCACGGCGGATCCCAGACGATGGTGACCTTGGCCTCGCGCACGCCGGGCACGCCGGCGACCGCGTTCTCCACCTGCGCCGGCAGTTCGGCGGCCGACGGACAGTTCGGCGTTGTCAGCGTCATGTCGATTTTGACCACCCGGTCGTCATCGACATCGACCTTGTAGATCAGGCCCAGCTCGTAGATGTCGGAAGGGATTTCCGGGTCGTAGACGGTTTTGAGGGCGCCGACGATCTCGTCGGTCAGCCGCGCCATTTCGTCGGCCGGAATCGTGGACGGCCGTTCCGCCGTATCGGCGGCGGCTGCTGCGGCGGCGTTACCCGTATCGGTTTTCACTTCATCGGTCATGTGAAGATATCCTTCACGTGAAGAATTCCTGCGCTTTCACCAGCGCTTGCGCAAGGCAATCGATCTCCTCGCGCGTATTGTACATGGCAAAGGAGGCGCGGCAGGTGGCGGTGACGCCAAAGCGCGCCAACAGCGGCATGACGCAATGGGTGCCGGCGCGCACCGCGACGCCGGAGCGGTCGATGATGGTGGCCACGTCGTGGGGATGGGCGCCCTTCATCTCGAAGGCGACGATCGGCCCCTTGTCCTTGGTGGTGCCGATGATGCGCAGCGAATTGATCTCGCGCAGCCGGTCGTGGGCGTAGCGCGTCAGGCCGGCTTCGTGCTCGCGGATGCGCGCCTTGCCGACTGCGGCCACATAGTCGATCGCCGCGCCGAGCCCGATGGCCTGCACGATCGGCGGCGTGCCGGCCTCGAATTTGTGCGGCGGCTCGCCGTAAGTGATGCGGTCCTCGAACACTTCGCGGATCATCTCGCCGCCGCCGTTGAATGGCGGCATGGCGTCGAGGTGCTGGTATTTGCCGTAAAGCACGCCGATCCCGGTCGGGCCGTAGAGCTTGTGGCCGGTGAACGCATAGAAATCGCAATCGATGTCCTGCACGTCGACGTCGAGATGCACCGCTGCCTGGGCGCCGTCGAACAGCACCGGAATGCCGCGGGCATGGGCGATCCGCGTCACCTCCTTGACCGGCACCAAGGTGCCGAGCGTATTCGACATATGGGTCATGGCGACGAGTTTTGTTCGCGGCGTCAAAAGCTTCTCGAACTCGTCGATGAGGAAATGGCCCTCGTCGTCGACCGGCGCCCATTTGATCACCGCGCCTTGCCGCTCGCGCAGGAAATGCCACGGCACGATGTTGGAGTGGTGCTCCATGATCGAGAGCACGATCTCGTCGCCCGGCTTTATGCGCTCGCGGCCGAAGGTGTAGGCGACGAGGTTGATCGCCTCGGTGGCATTGCGGGTGAAGATGATCTCTTCCTTGCGCTTGGCGTTGAGGAACGCCGCCACTTTTTCGCGCGCGCCTTCATAGGCCTCGGTCGCCTCGTTGGCGAGGTAATGCAGGCCGCGATGCACGTTGGCGTATTGCGTCGTGTAGGCCTGGTTCAGGCGATCGAGCACGGCTTGCGGCTTTTGCGCCGAGGCGGCGTTGTCGAGATAAACCAGCGGCTTGCCGTAGACCTGCATGCCGAGGATCGGGAAATCCGCGCGGATGCGGTTCACGTCGTAGATACCTATGGGCTTCGCCATATTCATGTCAGCGTGCCTCGAGCCAAGCCGCGACGGCATCCATCAGCGCCTCGCGCAAGCCGGCGTGTTCGATGCCTTCGATGGCCTCGCCGAGAAACGCGCGAATGAGGAGCGCTTCGGCCTCGGCCAGCGGAATGCCGCGCGCCATCAGGTAGAATTTCAGGTCGTCGTCGAGCGCGCCCGCCGTGGCGCCATGGCCGCATTGCACGTCATCGGCAAAGATTTCGAGCTCCGGCTTGTTGTCCGCCTCGGCGCGCTCGGACAACAAGAGCGCCCGCGTCATCATCTTGGCGTCGGTCTTTTGCGCATGCGGCCGTACGATGATGCGGCCCTGGAACACGCCGTGGGCCTCATCGTCGAGCACCGTCTTGAACATTTCGCGGCTCTGGCAGCCACGGGCGACGTGGTCGGCAATGAGCGTGGTGTCGGCGTGCTGGCGGCCCTTGAGCAGGGTGGCGCCGCGGATGCCGGCGACGGTGTCCTCGCCGTCGAATTTGAGGAACAGCTGGTTGCGCACCACGGCGCCGCCGGCGGTGAAGGTGAACGCATTGAAGCGCGCCCGCGCGCCAATCGCCGCCGCCAGCGTCGAGACGTGAAGCGCGTCGGCGCCCTCGCCGATGATTTTCACGTGATCGACATGGGCTTCGTCGCCGACGAAAATCTCAAGCGCAGCATTGACCTGATAATCGCTGCCGGCCGGGCCCTCATGGCTCTCGATCAGCATGGCGCGGGCGCCCTCTTCCACCACTACCAGCGAGCGCACGAAGGTTGCGGCGGGTTTATCCGAGGCAACGAACAGCAGATGGATCGGCCGCTCGATGGTCGCGCCGGCGGCGATACGGATCACGGCGCCGTCGCCCATCAGCGCGGTGTTGAGCGCGACCGCGGCGTCGCTTGCCGGCGCGAGCTTGCCGAGATGAAGAGCGAGCGTCGGGTCGCCGTTGGACAGCGCATCGGCAAGCGAGCCGACCGCAAGCCCCGGCTCGAGCGCGGCAATGTCGGACAGTTCGGCAACGAAAGCGCCGTCGACAAAGACCAGCCGGCGGGTTTCGACGTCGCGGAGCAAGGCGCCGGCCGTCTTCGCCCGCGCCTTGGCGGCGGCATCGGGCGGCGCCGCCAGCGGCTTGGCGTCGCGCATCAGCGCGCGCAAATCGGTGTATTTCCAATCCTCGATGCGGCGATGCGGCAGGCCGGTCTTGGCGAACACGTCGAAGGCCGCCGCGCGCTGCGCCGCGATTGCGCCGTCACCGGGCAGCCGCCCGCGCGCCTGCGAAAAGGCTTGCGCCAGTGCGGTCTCCGCCGCGGTCTTGATGATGGCGACTTCGGCGTTCACGCCGGCACCTCTTCCTGATACTCGGCATAGCCGCGCGCTTCGAGCTCAAGCGCCAATTCTTTGCCGCCGGTCTTGACGATGCGGCCCTTCGACAGCACGTGCACCACGTCGGGCACGATGTAATCGAGCAGCCGCTGATAGTGGGTGATGACGACGAAGGCGCGTTCCTTCGAGCGCAGCTGGTTGACGCCTTCGGAGACGATGCGCAGCGCATCGATATCGAGGCCGGAATCGGTCTCATCGAGCACGCCAAGCCGCGGCTCGAACAGCGCCATCTGCAAAACCTCGTTGCGCTTCTTCTCGCCGCCGGAAAAGCCGACATTGACGGCGCGGCGCAGCATCTCCTGCTCGATGCCGAGCCTGGCCGCGACCTCGCGCACTTTCTTGAGGAACTCCGGCGTCGACAGCTCGGCCTCGCCGCGCTTCTTGCGCTGCGCATTGAGCGCGGTGCGCAAGAACGTCATGGTGGCGACGCCGGGGATTTCCAGCGGATATTGGAAGGCCAGGAACAGGCCGGCTGAGGCGCGCTCGTCGGGCGTCATGTCGAAGATGTTCTTGCCGTCGAAGCGCACCTCGCCCGCGGTCGGCGTGTAGTCGGCCTTGCCGGCCAGCACATAGGCGAGCGTCGACTTGCCGGACCCGTTCGGGCCCATGATGGCATGCACCTCGCCGGCATTCACGGTGAGGTCGAGACCTTTGAGGATCTCTTTGCCGTCGATCTCGACGTGCAGGTTTTTAATTTCAAGCAGAGGCACGTTCCAAATCCTTACTTTCGAACCAAGTCCTTATTTACGAACCAAGTCCTTATTTATCGAGCCGGCACGATGTCGCCGTATCCGCACATGTCAACAAACAGCTCTCCCGGAAAATCCGCATTTTTCTGAACCTCAAGGATAACGTCCCGTTGCCACGCAATACTCACCAACAGAGCGTTGGCTATTCCGCAATCGCCGGCGCCAAATCTTGTGAGAATTGTCTTCTCGCCGACCGGCAAAATCGCCTTTGACGATGGAGGAGACTTTTATCTTGGCAACGACAACGCGGTTGCCGTTTCGCATCACGTCGTCACCCGCCCGAACATCGGTAATGCGTCCACGCACGACGTCAGTCGCATGCCCCAGCATCCAAGCCTTGACTTGATCTGTGCCGGCCGCCCGCACGGTGTCCGGAATGGCAAGACACGAACACGCCGCCGCCGGGCCGGGTGCTGCTACCAGCGAAGTGAGCAGAGACGCCAACAATACGGCACCATATCTTGCGGCATTCATCCGACGCTGCCTTCCAGCGAGACCGAGATCAGCTTCTGCGCCTCGACCGCGAATTCCATCGGCAATTGCTGCAGCACGTCCTTGACGAAGCCGTTGACCACCAGCGCCGTCGCCTCCTCCGCCGACAGGCCGCGTTGGCGGCAATAGAACAGCATCTCTTCGGAGATCTTCGAGGTGGTCGCTTCGTGCTCGAAAACGGTCGAGGAATTTTTGGCCTCGATATAGGGCACGGTGTGGGCGCCGCACTTGTCGCCGATCAGGAGCGAGTCGCAATTGGTGAAATTGCGCGCGCCGGTGGCGCGGCGATGCGCGGTGACGAGGCCGCGATAGGTGTTGTTGGAGTGGCCCGCGGCAATACCCTTGCTGATGATGCGGCTCGTGGTGTTCTTGCCGAGATGCAGCATCTTTGTGCCGGAATCGACCTGCTGATAGCCGTTGGAGATCGCGATCGAGTAGAACTCGCCGCGTGAATTGTCGCCGCGCAGGATGCAGCTCGGATATTTCCAGGTGATCGCCGAGCCGGTCTCGAGCTGGGTCCAGGAAATCTTTGCGTTCTTGCCGCGGCAATCGCCGCGCTTGGTGACGAAATTGTAGACGCCGCCCTTGCCATTGGCGTCGCCCGGATACCAGTTCTGGATGGTGGAATATTTGATCTCGGCGTCGTCGAGCGCCACCAGCTCGACCACTGCGGCGTGCAATTGGTTCTCGTCGCGCATCGGCGCGGTGCAGCCTTCGAGATAGCTGACATAGGCGCCGCGGTCGGCGATGATCAGGGTGCGTTCGAACTGGCCGGTGTTGCGCTCGTTGATGCGGAAATAGGTCGACAGCTCCATCGGGCAGCGCACGCCCGGCGGCACGTAGACGAACGAGCCGTCGGAGAACACCGCCGAATTGAGCGTGGCGAAGAAATTGTCGCTGATCGGCACCACGGTGCCGAGATATTTCTTCACCAGCTCGGGATGCTTGTGGATCGCTTCCGAGATCGGCATGAACAGCACGCCGGCCTTGGCCAGTTCCGCCTGGAACGTGGTGGCGACCGAAACCGAATCGAACACCGCGTCGACCGCGACCTTGCGGTAGCCGTTGCCGCCCTCGCCTTCCGCCTCTTCGCCGCCGTCCGTCTTCTGGATGCCGAGCAGCGCCTCACGCTCGCGCAACGGAATGCCGAGCTTTTCATAGGTGCGCAGAATCTCGGGGTCGATCTCGTCGAGCGACTGCGGCGCCCTCTTCGGCGCCGAGTAATAGTAAAGGTCCTGATAGTCGATCGGGCCGTACTCGACCTTGGCCCATTTCGGCTCCTGCATGGTGAGCCAGCGCTTATAGGCATCGAGCCGCCACTTGAGCATCCACTCCGGCTCGGTCTTCTTCGCCGAGATAAAACGCACCGTGTCTTCCGACAGGCCTTTTGGGGCCTTGTCGGATTCGATCAGCGTCTCAAAACCATATTTGTATTGGTCAACGTCGATGCGCCGGACCTGATCGACGGTCTCTTGTACTGCCGGCATTCGTCCCTCCGCTCACGGTTTCAAGGACCGCGGGTTGGATTTGTCGGATATGGTCGGTGTCCTGTCGCTGGCACCCCATCTGCGGGCGTTTGAACGGTTCAAATCGCCCAGGAATTCGTTCGGTTATGCAGCCAGTTAGGCCGCCATGCCGGTGTGGCCCTTAGATAATGCAGTTGCGAGCTTTCTCCAAGCGCCGAGGAACCTTTCGATATCGGTTTCGGTGGTCGCCCAGCCCAGGCTCAGGCGCACGGCGCCACGCGTCAGCGAGGGCGAAACCCCCATGGCTGCAAGGACATGGGAGGGCTGGACCTTGCCGGACGAGCAGGCGGCGCCGGACGACACCGCGATGCCTTCGAGGTCAAAAGAAATAACAGCGGTCTCCGCCTTCATGCCTTCGGCGGCAAAAAGGGTCGTATTCGGCAGCCGCTCGGCGGCCGCGCCGAAGATGACCGCCCCGGGCGTGACCGCCTTGAGGCCGGTTTCGAGCTTATGGCGTAAGCCGAGCATATGATCCGCCTCGGCGGCGGCCTGGCGGCGCGCGGCGGCTGCAGCGGCGCCGAACGCTGCGATGCCGGCGACATTCTCGGTGCCGGCGCGCAGGCCGCGCTCCTGGCCGCCGCCGCGGATCAGCGGATCGGGGAAATGAATATCCTCGCGCGCCCGGATCAACGCCCCGACACCCTTCGGGCCGCCGATCTTGTGCGCCGAGAGCGTCAGCAGATCGGCGCCGAGCGCGTTGATGTCGCAGGCGATGCGCCCGGCCGCCTGCACCGCATCGACATGCAGCAACCCGCCCGCGGCGTGCACCATGGCGGCGGCTTGCGCGATCGGCTGCACCACGCCGGTCTCGTTGTTGGCGAGCATGATCGAGACCAGCGGCCGCGCTGTTGCGGCCAAGGCATCCGCAAGTGCCGCAAGATCGACCCGGCCGTCCGCGTCGACCGCAATGTCAGCCACGGCGCCTGGCGGGAACCGTCCGCCGGTGCGCACCGAGGTATGCTCGATCGCCGAGATCAAAAGCTTTTCCCGCGGCCGCCGCTCGTCCGCGGTCTGGATCACAGGCGTCAGCGCCAGCATGTTGGCTTCGGTGCCGCTCGAGGTGAAGAAGACGTCGCCCGGGCGCGCCGCAACCAGCGCCGCGACCTCCTCGCGCGCCGCTTCGATGAGGCGGCGCGCCGCCCGCCCCTCGGCGTGCACCGAGGACGGATTGCCCGAAACCGTCAGCGCCTCGCGCAACGCCTCGGCGGCTTGCGGCCGCAGCGGCGCCGTGGCGTTCCAATCGAAATAGCTGCGCTCGACCATGCTGGTTATGCTTGCTTTTTGTCCCCCGGCCTGTGCTAAAAGTCGCGACCCAATGCTTGCGCCGCCCAATGTACCTTGCCGGTTTTAAAATCTGAAATGGTTTTAGACACTTACGTGCGCACATCGGCAGCGTCAAGCGCGCCCGAATCCGCCGGTTAATCGGCCACAGCTATCGAGGTTCAAACATATGCCCGAGGTCATCTTCACGGGACCCGGCGGCCGCATCGAAGGCCGTTATCACCCGGCGCGACAGAAAAACGCGCCGATCGGCATCGTGCTCCATCCGCACCCGCAATTCGGCGGCACGATGAACCATGCGATCGTCTACCAGATCTACTACGCCTTCGTGCATCGCGGCTTTTCCGCGCTGCGCTTCAATTTCCGCGGCGTCGGCCGCAGCCAAGGCGGCTTCGATCACGGCATCGGCGAATTGTCGGATGCCGCAGCCGCGCTCGACTGGGCGCAGACCGTCAACACCGAGGCGCGCAGCTGCTGGATCGCCGGCTTCTCGTTCGGCGCCTGGATCGGCATGCAGCTTCTGATGCGCCGGCCGGAGATCGAAGGTTTCATCTCGATCGCGCCGCCGGCCAATCTTTACGACTTCTCGTTCCTGGCGCCGTGCCCGTCTTCCGGCCTGATCATCCACGGCGACAAGGACGCGGTGGTACCGCCGCGCGACGTCACCAATCTCGTTGAAAAGCTCAAGACGCAAAAAGGCATCGTCATCGAGCAAAAAGTCATTCCCGGCGCCAACCATTTCTTCGACGGCAAGGTCGAGCCGCTGATGACTTCGATCGGCCAATATCTCGACAAGCGGCTCGGCAAGGGCGGGCGGACGACGACCACTGCGGCATAGGTGCGCTTGCAATAGCCGTTCCCCGGTCGTTCAATGTTCGCAATGAACGAATTCCCTGGGGGGAACAGGATGCGTCACACGTATTTTGCCGCCGCTCTTGCGGTCGCAATTGCAGCGACAGCGGCCGGCAGCGCCGCCGCGCAAGACACCGTCAAGATCGGCCTCGTCATGCCGATGACCGGCACGGTCGGCGCCGCCGGACAGGAAGTCGTCGCCGCCGTCAAGCTCTACATGGCGCAGCATGGCGACATGGTCGCCGGCAAGAAGATCGAGCTCATCATCAGGGACGACGGCAGCATCCCGGACAATGCCAAGCGCCTCGCCCAGGAACTCGTGGTCAACGACAAGGTCGCCATCCTCGGTGCCGGCACGACGCCGAGCGCGATGTCGATGGCGCCGATCGCGACGGAAGGGAAAGTGCCGACTGTGGTGATGATCTCGGGCACCTCGGTGGTGACCGAGCGCTCGCCCTATTACGTGCGCACCTGTTTCACGCTCGGCCAGCAAGCCGGGATCATCGCCGATTGGGCGATCAAGAACGGCAGCCACAAGGCGGTCTCGGTGCTGTCCGACTGGGCGCCGGGCGTCGAAGCCGGTAAGGCTTTCGAGCAGCATTTCAGCCAAGGTGGCGGCCAGGTCCTCGACACGCTGAAAGTGCCGCTGGCCAATCCCGATTTCGCGCCGTTCCTGCAGCGGGCCCGCGATCTGTCGCCCGATACGCTGTTCGTGTTCGTGCCGGCCGGCCAGGCCGGCGCGTTCGCGCGGCAGTTCGCCGAGCGCGGCCTCGACAAATCCGGCATAAAGCTCGTCGGCCCGGGCGACATCGTCGACGACAACGATCTGGCCGCGACCGGCGACGCGCTCCTCGGCGTCGTCACCGCCGGCTTCTATTCGGCAGCGCATCCGTCGGCGCTCAACAAGGACTATGTCGCGGCTTACGCCAAAGCCACCGGCGGCAAGCGCGCCAATTTCATCTCGGTCGGCGGCTATGACGGCATGCACCTGATCTACGAGGCGCTGAAAAAGACCAAAGGCAATACCGATCCCGACGCGCTGCTCGCCGCCATGAAGGGCATGAGCTGGGAGAGCCCGCGCGGGCCGATATCGATCGATCCGGACACCCGCGACATCATCCAGAACGTCTATATCCGTAAAGTGGAAAAGAAAGACGGCGAGCCGTGGGCGATCGAATTCGCCACCTTCGAGGCGGTCAAGGATCCGCTGCACCAAGCGGCGAAGTAGCCGGTGCGGCGGCGTTGCGGGCGCCGTTGTCCCGGCGGCCCGGCGGCGGCGGATTTGCGCTGCGCGGCGCACGCGCTTCGCGGCGCCTAAGACTCGCACCGTCGAAAATCCGCCGATGACAAAGTTCGCTTTGCTGTCCTACAGCACCAACAATCTCGGCGATGAAATCCAAAGTATCGCCGCACGGCAATTTCTGCCACAGACGGACTTTCTCGTCGATCGAGACGATTGGACGAGCGACCGTTCCGATACGGCGGATACCGCCAAAATCATCTTGAATGGCTGGTTTACTCACGCCCCAGAGAAATGGCCGCCCCCGCCGTTTCTGTCGCCCTGTCTGATTTCGATGCACATCACGCGCGAGCGGTACAAGCCCACGACATTGACCGATCCCTCGGTGACGCTGCTCGAAGACAAGAATCTCGACTATCTGCGACGTCACGGACCGGTAGGCGGCCGTGACCTGTGGACGACGTCATTGCTCAAACAGCACGGCGTCGAAAGCTATTTCTCCGGATGTCTGACGCTCACCCTGGGCGCCGACGATAAACGCGACCGGAGGAACTTCATCTGCGCCGTCGACCTGCCCGAAAAGCCTTATCAGGTCTTGCTCGGCCGCACCCGCACGCCGGTCCTGCGGCTGGGCCATCGCGACACCAGCGGCGGCACATTCGAGCAGCGCTCCGCCAAGGCCGATAGGCTGTTAGGCCTGTATGCCTATGCCAAATGTGTCGTCACCACCAGGTTGCATTGCGCGCTGCCGTGCCTGGCGCTCGGAACGCCGGTGCTCTTCGTCAACGACGTTGCCGACCCATATCGGTTGAGCGGCCTCATCGAGCTCGTGCGCAACTGCACCGTCGAAACATTTGAGGGATATTCGCAAGGCATCGATTTCGACGGGCCCAGTCCGAATAGCGACGCCCATATGCCGTTACGCAACGCGCTGATCGCGCGGCTGGAGTCATTCACCGCCGCACCGATGCGGCCGTTTTGCCCGACACCTGCCGCCGAAATTGACGGTTATGACCCCCTTGTCGTCGACGCCTGATCATTGCGGCTCAGCGAAAATGGGACTGAGCCTGGTCATGAAAACGTCGCACCAGTTCGTCCCGCGCGCGACGCTGGCTGGCGAGCAGCCGATCGAGCGACCCATCGGCACCTGCATTGCCGGCGTCACGCTCGAGAATTGCTATCTGACGATTCAGCGCACTGATGCGGAAATAGCAGTCAAGCTGCTCGGTACCGGCCATGCCGTCGTGACTGCGCGGAATACTGTCGCCCCTGCCAATCGCTCGCAACTCATGGTCTTCGCGCCAGCACTGGACCTTGTCAAAGTCGATGCCAAAGTCGGCGTTGAGGTGACGGACCGACTCTGGATCGGACTGGTTGTCCTTGACATCCCAACCCACCTCGGAGCGATCGTGGCGGACATAGACCCACATCGGCGTGGCTCGTTGGCATTTGATGTCCTTGAAATCGACCACGTTGCAATAAGACGCCCACTGGGTATGACGGCTCGAACAGGCCGATATGCCGCTGGAAAAGCGCGCGGCCACGAACACGAACATGTCCCCGAACAAACGATGCAACGGCACAACCACGTCCGGATGCGCGTACCAGCGCAAGCCGTTCGCAAACGCGAGACACGCGCCTCCGGTATGGCGGGTCCACGTCACGTTCCGCCGTTCGGAAGCCAGGAATGCCGGCATTTCCTCGGTCATCCGCTTTTGGACAAGGTCCATGGTCTCGACGTGCCACGCGTCGTCGGCGTCGAGCACGGAGGTGATGATGTATTCGAACGGGTCGACGATCATGCGATGGGCGAGCAGGTAGTCTTGACAGCGCTCCCAGATATAATCGAAACAGCCCTGATGGACCTGCTGCATGACGGTGAGGTCGATCGGCACGATATGGAAATTTCGATGACCGTTGACGATCGCATCAAGGCGTGATTTGGCGCTTTCCGGGATGTCGCGGTCGACGATCAGGAGACAGGTAAAGTCCGGGCAAGTCTGCGCGCAAAGCGACGGAAAGGTGATCGCCTCGAACAGGCTGAGCGCGCCGCGATACCAATTCTCGTTGTGGATGCCGATGCCAATGCGGGTTACAATGAAATGGTGCAGCATATTGTCACCGCGAGTTTGTGCGGAATATGTATTAGCTTCGCCCGGATTTGCCGGCAAGACGATCGACGAGTTCCACGACGCTGCGCATAAAACAAAGAGAGGAAGTTCCATGAACCGTAAGGAATTCGTCGCCGGCTGCCTTGCCGTCGCGGCCACGGCCCTCGGCGTCGGCAGCGCCGCGGCGCAGGATACGATCAAGATCGGCATCGTCGCGCCGATGACCGGAACCTCGGCCGCGGTGGGCCGGGAAATCTCCGCCGGCGCCAATCTCTATATGGCGCAGCACGGCAACATGGTTGCCGGCAAGAAGATCGAGCTGATCATCCGCGACGACGCCAGCGTGCCCGACAACGCCAAGCGGCTCGCACAGGAGATGATCGTCAACGACAAGGTCAATTTCCTCGGCGCGTGCCTGACGCCGAGCGCCATGTCGATGGCGCCGATCGCCACCGAAGGCAAAGTTCCCACCGTGGTCATGGTGTCGGGCACGTCGGTGGTGACCGAGCGCTCGCCCTATTACGTGCGCACGAGTTTCACGCTCGGCCAGCAGTCCGGCATCATCGCCGACTGGGCGATCAAGAACGGCAGCCGCAAAGCCGTCTCCGTGCTGTCCGACTGGGCGCCGGGCGCCGAGGCCGGCAAGGTCTTCGAAGCCAATTTCACCAAGGGCGGCGGCCAGGTTTTGGAAACCCTGAAAGTGCCGCTCGCCAACCCCGATTTCGCGCCGTTCCTGCAACGCGCCGCGGACCTGCATCCGGACACGCTGTTCGTCTTCGTGCCGGCCGGACAGGCCGGCACTTTCGCGCGGCAATTCGCCGAACGCGGCCTCGACAAATCCGGCATCAAACTCGTCGGCCCGGGCGACATCACCGACGACGACGATCTGCCGACCACCGGCGACACGCTCGTCGGCGTCGTCACCGCCGGCATCTATTCGGCGGCGCATCCGTCACAGCTCAACAAGGATTATGTCGCGGCCTACCAGAAGGCCACCGGCCACCGGGCGAATTTCATCTCGGTCGGCGGCTACGACGGCATGCACCTGATCTACGAGGCGCTGAAGAAGACCGGCGGCAACACCGACGCCGACGCGGTGGTCGCCGCCATGAAGGGCATGAGCTGGGAAAGCCCGCGCGGGCCGATCTCGATCGATCCGAACACCCGCGACATCGTGCAGAACGTCTATATCCGCAAAGTGGAGAAGAAAGACGGCCAGCCGTGGGCGGTCGAGTTCGCGACCTTCGAAGCGGTGAAGGACCCGCTGAAGGAAGCAGCGAAGTAGCGCCACGCGCGATCCTGGATTGCGGGCCACGCGGTGGCAAAGCAATCCAGGAACCCTGCACAAGCCCCATTTGGCTTGACACTTTCACCCGCCGCTTCGGCGGCGGTGTTCTATATTTGAATCACCCGGCGGACCTGTTACACCAGCGGCGCCGCGGCGAACCGCGGCTATATCCCTGGAATCTGCGACAAGACCGATGAGCGCCTACAAATCCGATTTCCTCAACGTTCTCGCCAGCCGGGGTTTTATCCACCAGGTCTCCGAGCCCGAGGCGCTGGACGCGCTCGCCCGCACCTCGACGATCACCGCGTATATCGGTTTCGACTGCACCGCGCCGTCGCTCCATGTCGGCTCGCTGTTGCCGATCATGATGCTGCACTGGCTGCAGCAGACCGGCCACAAGCCGATCCCGCTGATGGGCGGCGGCACCACCCGGGTCGGCGATCCGTCCGGCAAGGATGAAAGCCGGCGGTTGCTCACCGACGAGGTCATCGCCGCGAACCTGCGAAGCATCCGCGAAATCTTCGGGCGCTTCCTGCGCTTCGGCGACAGCAAGACCGATGCGGTGATGGCCAACAACGCCGACTGGCTCAATGCGCTCAACTACATCGACTTCCTGCGCGACATCGGCCGACATTTCTCCATCAACCGCATGCTGGCTTTCGATTCGGTCAAGCTGCGGCTCGAGCGCCAGCAGGAACTGTCGTTCCTCGAATTCAACTACATGATCCTGCAGGCCTACGATTTCGTCGAGCTGTACCGCCGCCACGGCTGCGTGCTGCAGATGGGTGGCTCGGACCAGTGGGGCAATATCGTCAACGGCATCGATCTCGGGCGGCGGCTGCACAACGCGCAACTGTTCGCGCTCACTTCGCCGCTGATCACCACGTCGTCGGGCGCCAAGATGGGCAAGACCGCGGCCGGCGCGGTGTGGCTCAATGCCGATCAGGTCAGCCCCTACGACTATTGGCAATATTGGCGCAACACCGAGGATGCCGACGTCGCCCGCTTTTTGAAGCTGTTCACCGTGCTGCCGCTCGACGAGATCGAGCGCCTCGCGGCGCTCAAAGGCGCCGAGATCAACGAAGCAAAGAAAGTCCTCGCCACCGCAGCGACCGCTTTGGTGCACGGCCATGCCGCCGCCGACGAAGCCGCCGCCACCGCGCGCACGACGTTCGAGGAAGGCGGCCTCGGCTCGAGCCTGCCGACCGTCGAAGTGGCGCGCGCCGAGCTCAAAGCCGGCATCGGCGTGCTCGCCGCCTTCGTCAAAGCCGGCCTCGCCGCCTCCAACGGCGAAGCGCGCCGCGCCATCGCCAACAATGCGATCCTGGTCAACGATGTGCGCGTCACCAATGACAAGGCTGTGATCGGCGAAGCCGACGTCACCGCCGAAGGCGTCGTGAAGCTTTCACTCGGCAGGAAGCGGCACGTTCTGCTCAAGCCGGTCTAACGGTTATTGTAGTTGGAATTGTAGGTCGAGGGTGCGTTGTAATTGGTGTTGTTGTTATTGTTGTTGTAGTTGTAGCTGTTGTTCTCGTCGTAAGTGCCGCTGTTCATCGGAAACTCGAACACCTTGCGCAACAGGCCCGGCGCCAGCGCCGAAATCGGATTGATGCGCAGCACCGGATTGCCCGGCTTGCCGACGACCTCGTAGGTAATGCCGACCAGGCCTTCCTTCTCGCCGCCCAGGAACAAGCCGACGATCGGCAATTGCCCGAGCAGATTGTTCGGGCCGTAGAGCGGCACCAATGTGCCGCGCAGATGCAGCTCGTCGCGGCTATAGTCGATCATGCCGTCGATGGTGGCGCCGAGCATCGGACCGCGCACGACGCCGTCGCGCAGCACCACCTTTCCCGGCGACTTGTCGAAATCGACGCGCATGCTGGAGAATTCCATGACGTTGCGCTGGACCTGGGGATCGGTGGTGTTGACGGCGTGCTGCAATTGGCTTTCGTCATGGACGGAGAATTGGCGCACCGTGATCGAGCCCTGCTGCAGCGGATTGTCGACGGACGGCGCATCCATCGCGATCACCATCTGCCCGCCGGTCATGCGCGCATAGACGTCGGTGAAGCGGAACAAGGCGCCGCCGTCGCCCGAGGTCAGCGCGATCATCTGGCGGCCGCCGGCGCGGCTGCGCAGGTCGCCGGACAGCGGCGCGTCGCGGCCGATCTTGG
The DNA here is from genome assembly GCA_963756245.1 of uncultured Alphaproteobacteria bacterium. Taxonomy (GTDB): domain Bacteria; phylum Pseudomonadota; class Alphaproteobacteria; order Rhizobiales; family Xanthobacteraceae; genus BOG-931. Next base: position 160,510 of record CAVWOI010000020.1, on the reverse strand, counting down.
CGGTGAGCCCAAAACTGCGGATTTCGCCGGCACGGCGTGACATTTTCAAGTCGAGGCTGCGCAGCGCCTCGCCGTTAAAGCCGACGACGGCACCGAGCTTCATGTCGAGATCGATATCGACGGGGCGTTTATTCGGCGTGCTGCCGGCCGGGCTGCCGGTCATGGTCTTGATGAAGCCGCGCCCGTCATAGACGTCGCCGCGCATGACCACATGCAGTGCGCCGTCCGCGGCGCGGTCGACTTTCAGATTGGTGCGATCGCCGTCGGCAAAACCGTAGGATGGGAAGGTCGCGGTTTGCAATTCACCCGAACCGTCGAGCTCGATGGCGCCTTTGACGCCGCCGCCGGCGCCCTCGATCAGAAGATCGTCGATGCGGATCGATTGCGGCTTGGTGGTGAGCGTGAACGTCGCCCGCGCCGGCTTGCCGGCCGGCTTGACCCAGCCGGGCAGGAAGCTGTCGAGCTGCGCCGAAGTCAGGTCCGCCTCGATGGCGAATTTGCCGTCACGGTCCGGCCCGGTGCCGACGCGGCCGGTGAGCTTGAGCGGAATGCCGCCGCTGATGGTGTTCGACGTATCGAAGCCGAAATTCGCTCGCGCATTCTCGTCGAGCATGCCCTGCAGGCTGATCTCGGCGTCGCTGTCGGCGCGCGCTTTGCGGTATTCGAGGCTGGCCGGCGTGCCGCCGATCTTGACGTCGCCCTTGAGCGCAAAGCCCTGGTTGTTGGCGACCACTTTCAATGCCGCCGCCTCGACCTTCTGGCCCATGATCATGTGGTCGGCGGAAAAATTCGTCGCATCCACCGTGATGGCGTAAGTGGTCGAGCCCGGCGGCAGATCGGCCTTGAGCGGCATGCCCAAGGTCACGTTCGCGCTCATGGTGCCGCGGGTCGTCGCCGGATCGAACGGCGCGCCGGCGGCGGCGTCGCGCAGCCGGTCCATGGTCAAAAGCTCGGCGGCCGCCGGCACCGGCCCGTCGAGCTTGAAATGCACCCGCGCCGGCGGCTCGTGCGGCGCGGTGTCGGGCACTTCGAACGCGCCGGCCGACATCACGAGCTTCTTGCCCGACGGCACGTCGGCGATCGCCTTGTTGAGCGTGATCACCGCATTGCGGCCGACGATGTGCACGTTGAGGTCGGCATCGTGCAGCGCCGGCAGGCCCTGCACCGGCTGGATCACGGCATTGGTCGCCTGGGCGTCGATCGACAGGCCGTCGTCGGGCACCGGCGGGCCGGAGGCCTTGAGCGTGTTCAAGGGCGCGTTCACCGCAACGACGATGCGTTCCACGGTGCCGCTGTTGAGATGGGTCAAAAACCAGTCGCGCACTTTCGGCGAGACGAAAACCGGCCACAGGCGCTTCAAGGCATCGACCGACATCCGCGTTGCGGCAAAGCCCGCCGCCAGACGCAGGTCGCCGCCGGTAAATTCCGCCTTGCCCGACATGGCGACGCCGATCTCGGCATTGCCGATATCGCCGCCTTCGACCACGAAGCGCTTGCTGGCCGGATCGAACTGACCGCCGAAGGCGATGCGGTTGAGCACCAATGGATCGCCCGTAAGGTTGGGCGAATTGAGCACGATGGTGCCGTTGCCGATCTTGTACAGCCAGATGCCGCCGGCCTGCGCGGGGGCGCGCACTTCGCTCAACAGCGTGATCCGGTTGCCGCCGGAAATGATTTGCAGCGGCGCCACCAGGACGCGGTTGGCCGCATCCCAGTTCAGCTTGATCTCGGCATGGTCGATATCGATGCGGCCGTCGGCGCCGTCGGCCTCGCTGATGAAGCCGGTTTCGGCAACGATCCGGCCGACCAGGCCATGGGGCACGCCATCGGGGCCGAATTCGCCGCGCAAGCTCGCCGACAGCGGCAGATTGGCTTCGAGATTGCCGTCGTCGAGGCGGGCCGCGAGCAAAAGATCGCTCGCCGCGACGTGGCGGGCTTCAAGCTCGATGCTGCGCGAGCCGTCGCGCCCCGGTTTGATCGACGCCGTCAGCCCCCACGGCCGCTCGGCATTGCTCGAACCGACGGTGACGATGACACCGCCGCCGTGCGGCCGCTCCAGGCTGAGCGTGATGTCCTGGAATTTCCAGTGCTTGCCGGTGCGCGCATCGTCGACGGTAAGATTGCCGTCCTTGAGGCCAAGCTCGCGCAAATCATGGCCATCGAGGCCGGTCTCGCCGATGCCGTCGATCCACGTCAGCAATGCGGCAAGGATTTCGCTGGTCTTGCGCTGTGGCGCGGCCGCGACGCCGGCGAACGCCGGATGCCCGGCCGTCGCCGGCTGCGGCGGTGCGGGCGCCGCCGCGCCGTTGGCAACGGCGGCGGCAACCGACGCCGGTGCGGTGGCGATCGGATGCTTATTGGCGCCGGCAAAGACCGTGACATCGCCGTTCTGCTCGATACGCACCGACAATTCCGCGCCGACCAGATTGAGGCTTTCGGCGCGCATATGGCCGCTGAGCAGGCTCATGCCGGAGACGCGCACCTCCGCTTTCGGCGCGCTCGCAACGATAGTGCCTTCGGCATCGCGCACCACGATGTCGCGGATGCGCACCGCGGCGCCGCCATTGCCGGTGCGCTCGATTTGCGTGCCGCCGACCTGGACTTTGTGCTGGCTGCCGAAATTCTCCTCGATCGCCGCCGCGAGCCAGGGCGTGGCGACGTCGAGTTGAATGGGGCCGTTGGCAAGCCGCCACCACAGCGTGACGAAAGCCAAGGCCAAGACGCCGACGACGATGGCGCTGCCGATGCCGACCCGGCGGATCAGGCGCTGATGCCGGGCATAGAGCCGCCGGTAGGCCAATAGGTAGGGGTTGGCACCCGCGGCGCGCGGCGCGCGGGGGTCCACGGGACGGCCGCCCGTTCGACGCGGGACGGCGACCGTCTCCCGTCGCGGCAACGCAGCGTTCTGCCTGTCCTGGTTGGTCATGCCCCCTCGGGCGTCCCCTCGTCCGTGGTGCCGTCAGAACGATCGTGCAGTTTTGACAAATCCGCCGGCGAGACCCCGGATCGATTGGTGATCGACCCCCCTTGCCGGCGCGGCTATTCTGACCGCGCAGGATGTGCCCGGGAAAGCGTCGAAAGGAAGGCGTATGGCTCGCAAACAGCAGGTGCGCGGGAGTTCGCCCGGCAAAAAACCTGCCGCAAGGCAACCGGCGCAAAAGCCGCCGGGCGGGCAGAAAGTCCGCGGCGCCGCGGCGGGCCCTGTCGCCGGAACCAAGGCGCCCGCCTTCAGCCTGCCCGGCGACGGCGGTGGGACTGTGTCATTGGCCGACTTCGCCGGGCGCAAGCTGGTGCTCTATTTCTATCCCCGGGCCGACACCACCGGCTGCACCAAGGAGGCCATCGACTTCTCCCGGCTTCGAGGCGAGTTCGGACGCGCCAATACCGAGATCGTCGGCGTCTCCGCCGACCCGGTGCCGGCGCTGGACAAGTTCAAGGCCAAGCACAAACTCGCCATTGCGCTTGCTGCCGACGAGAAGCACCGCATGCTCGAGGCCTATGGCGTGTGGCAGGAGAAGTCGCTCTACGGCCGCAAATTCTTGGGCATCGTGCGCACCACTTTCCTGATCGGGCCCGACGGCCGCATCGCCAAGGTGTGGCCCAAAGTGTCGGTCGATGGCCACGCCGCGGAGGTCCTCGCCGCAGCCAAAGCGCTCTGATCGTTGCGGAAACATTTACCCAAGGACGTAAAATCGCTACGGCGCTTTGCGGAATATTAACCATAAACGGCCCACATTCCGCGCTCGGGCAGCCGGCCTCGCTGATGGCCGGACCGGGTGGGAGCGTCAATGTCGCAGTGGTCGGCGTATCAATCGCCTCGGACGAGTCGTGGCCCGCAGCAGGCGATCGCGCGCAAAGGCGAGCCACGCCAGCCCGCCGCGAAGCCGCCAGCGGCAAAAACCTCCGGCTACACCATCGCGCATGCCGGCCGGCAAATCCGGTTCGGACCGGTGGCGTTCTGGATCGCCGTCGGCACCGTGGTGATCCTGGCCGGCTGGTCGGCCACCACCGCCACCTATTTTGCCTTCAGCGACGACGTGCTCAAGGGCTTGATCGCGCGCCAGGCCGAGCAGCAATACGCCTACGAAGACCGCATCGCCGAACTGCGCGCCCAGATCGATCGCACCACGAGCCGGCAACTGCTCGACCAGGAGCAGTTCGAGCAAAAACTCAATGATCTGTTGCGCCGGCAGAGCGCGCTGGAATTGCGTGCCACGGCGCTGAGCGGCATTTCCGATCCGACGACGACCGGCTCGCTGCGCTCGTCCGCCGGCACCAACGACCCAAAGCCCTCCCCGATCAGCGATTCCCTGTTGACGCCGCACCCGCTCGACCGCGGCACCGCGCTTGAGCCTGATCGCGCGCCGACAAACAGGAAGCCCGGCAAGGAAGCCGACATCGGCACAAAACTCGGCCGCATCGAAGCGTCGCTCGATCGCGTCGACCGGCGCGAGACCGCGATGCTGACCCAATTGCAGGCGCGCTATGAGGGCAAGGCCCGCAAAATGCAGTCCGTCCTCGCCCAGCTTGGCCTCAAACTCAACGCCAACCCGCCGCCCGGGATCGGCGGCCCGTTCGTGCCGGTGGCGCTGCCGTCGGAGAGCCAAAGCTTTGAGCGCGCGCTGACCCGCGTCAACATCGCCCGCGCCTACGCCGACAAGCTCAGCGCCACGCTCGTTTCCGTGCCGGTGCGCGAGCCGGTCACCGGCGAGATCGATTTTTCTTCGCCATTCGGCGTGCGCGTCGATCCGTTCCTGCATGTGCCGGCGATGCATACCGGCATCGATTTCCGCGGCAGCTACGGCGAGCCCGCTCACGCTACGGCTGCGGGAACCGTGACGTCGGCCGGCTGGAGCGGCGGCTACGGCCAGATGGTCGAGATCGATCACGGCAATGGCCTTGCCACGCGTTACGGCCATCTGTCGGAGATCGACGTTCGCGTCGGCCAGAGCATTCGCATCGGCCAGGTGGTCGGCCGCATCGGCTCCACCGGCCGCTCGACCGGCCCGCACCTGCATTACGAAACCCGCGTCGACGGCGAAGCGGTCGATCCGCAGAGATTTTTGAAAGCCGGCGCCACGCTGTTCGGCGGCTGATCCCTACTCAACATCCTCGACTTCGGCCGGCGCGGTGCCGAAGGCTTTTTGCGCCAGCGCCGCGGCGGTGAACTGATCGATGTCGCCGTCGAGCACGGCACCGGTGTTGGAGGTCGACACGCCGGTGCGCAGATCCTTCACCATCTGGTAGGGCTGCAGCACGTAAGAGCGGATCTGGTGGCCCCAGCCGATGTCGGTTTTGGCGGCCTGGTCGGCTATGGCCTTTTCCTCGCGCTTCTTCAATTCCAGCTCGTAGAGCTTTGCCCGCAGCATCTGCCAGGCTTGCGCGCGGTTGCGGTGCTGCGAGCGGTCGTTCTGGCACACCACCGCAATATTGGTCGGGATGTGGGTGAGGCGGATTGCGGATTCAGTCTTGTTGACGTGCTGGCCGCCGGCGCCGCCGGCGCGCATGGTATCGACGCGGACATCGGACTCCTTGATGTCGATATTGATGCGGTCGTCGACCACCGGATAGACGTTGACGCTGGCGAACGAGGTGTGGCGGCGCGCATTGGAATCGAACGGCGAGATGCGCACCAGCCGGTGCACGCCGTTCTCGGTCTTCAGCCAGCCATAGGCGTTGTGGCCCTTGATTTCGATGGTCGCCGACTTGAGCCCGGCCTCTTCGCCTTGGGTCTCCTCGATGTAATCGACCTTGTAGCCGTGCGCTTCCGCCCAGCGCACATACATGCGCAGCAGCATGCCGGCCCAGTCCTGGCTTTCGGTGCCGCCGGCGCCGGCGTGGACTTCCAGATAGGCGTTGTTGGCGTCGGCCTCGCCGGACAACAGCGCCTCGAGCTCGCGACGCGCCACCTCGACCTTGAGCTTGCGCAGGCTGGCCTCGGCTTCGGTGATGACTTGCTGATCGTTCTCGGCCTCGCCGAGCCCGATCAAGGTGACCTGGTCGTCGAGCTCCTGGTCGATACGCGACAGCGCGGAAAGCTGCTCGTCGAGCGTGGTGCGCTCCTGCATCACCCGGCTCGCGCGTGGCGGATCGTTCCAGAGATTGGGGTCTTCGGCCTGCCGGTTCAGCTCGGCAAGGCGGACGCGCGCTTTGTCGACGTCAAAGATGCCTCCTCAGCAGTCCGGCGGACTGCTTGATATCCCCGACGATGGTCTCGATTTCCGCGCGCATGGCCGTGCTCCTGTGCGGCTATGTAATCGGTTGCGGCGCCGCGCGCAACGCGCCGTTCTCGGCCTGCCGTTGCCCGCGGACGCGTCCTTTACTCACCGATCGGGCTGGCGTTGCGATGGCAGCGCGTGCGCGATCACGTCGGCGAAGATTTCGCCGTAAACGCGATTGCCCGCCACGTTGAGGTGGCCGTAACCCGAATTGGCGCCGAAGCCGTAAAGCTCGGCTGCATAGTCGGCACCCACCGCCGCCGCAAGTCGCCCATCGAGATCGAGGTATTGCAGGCCGGCGTCCTCGATTTGCGCGCGGATCGCACCGACGATCGCGGAACGCTTGTCGGCAAGGGACGGGCACCCTGCCCCGATGGCTTGCGTTGCCACGATGATGGGAAGTTTTTTATCGCGTTGGACGGCGGCGAGATCGCGAACGAAGGCGTCGAGCACGCCGCGCATGTCCGCGGGCTCGCCCTTGATGAACAGCGCGGTATAAGGGTCGAGACTGGCGGCGCTGCACCTCGGCGAACCAGCCTCCGCCGCCGCCGGCGGCGAAAGCTCGGCAAAGATGCCGACGTTCTTGCGCGCATTGATGATACGCACCACCTCGCTGTGATCGAGCAGCCAATAGAAGATGCGTCCCGCCGAAGAGGTGCGAAATCGATAACCGGACGAATTGCGAAAACCATAAGAAAGATGGAACACGCCGCTGGCGTCGGGGCGATAGCCGGTAAATTCCCGATCGTCGATGGTGGCGGGCGTCGTGAAGTCTTCCACGTCGAGGACAACGATGGCGAGATCGGGGGACAGTGCCAAACCCTGCGACTGCAAACGCGCCACGTGGACGGCGGGCCTGGCGCCGGACAGTCCGAGATTGACCACTTCGGCGCCCTGCCGATCGTGCAACAGTATGGTCTCGGCCACCGCCGGACCGGTCTGCCGCTCCCTTACCTGCACGGCCTCGATGATGGAATTACCGACGATGACTGTCCGCGGCCCCGCGCCGTGGGCGAGCGGCCGGTCGCGATCGCGCAAGCCGAGATTGGAGGTGCGGATGAAGTTGCGGTGCTCGGTCAGCCACATGCCGCTGACATCGGGTCTGTGGCGGTAGCCGGTCGCAAAATCCGGGCCATACAGTGCGACCTGCGGCAGCGGCAGCACCCAGCGCAGCGGCGTTGCGTCCACGATGCGAAAGAACGCTTCCGTTCCGAGCACCGCCAACATCGCTCCGGCCAGGATTGCCGCAACTGCACGGGTCAATTTTCGCACCATCATCAGAACCGGAAATAGATGAACGGGTTGTCCTGCACCTTCGGCAGCAGCAAGAGCCACAAGGCGAGGCCGGCGAAGAGCGCGCGCAGCAACAAACCGTCGAAGCGCCGCATCAGCAGCACCGTTTGTCGCGTGTGAAGATAACCTTCCGACCAGTGCAGCGCGAGCAAGCCAGCGCAGCCGAGCGCGATCAGAGCGCCGCCGGCTCCGTCGTTCGGCAGCGGCGCCGTGCCGGCGCTGCTGCCGCCGAACATCGCGCCAATATATTTCAGCGCCGCACCGACGTCGCTCGAGCGAAAGAACACGAGCAGGACAAGCCAAATGCCGAAGGTCAGGACCCACTGCGCCGGACCAAGGAGGATCAGGAAGCGGTTGGCCAAATGCCAAAGCAGCATGGCCAGCGCCCAGCCCACGCCCCAGACGATGAATGTCCAGTTTGCACCGTGCCAGAGCCCGGCCAACGCCATGGCGATGATGAGCGAGGCGGCCAGCCACGCGCGCGTCCCTTTGAGGAGAGCAAGCGGCGTAAAGATGTAATCGCGGATCCAAAAACTGAGCGTGATGTGCCAGCGGCGCCAAAAATCCTGCGGGGTGAGCGCCGTGAACGGCTGGCGGAAGTTCACGGCAAGCCGCAGCCCGAACAGATAGCCGAGCCCCAGCGCGATGTCGGAGTAGCCGGAAAAATCGAAATACACCTGCGAGCTGAACAGGAAGATGCCGAGCCACGCGGCGGCGACGCTGGCCGGTCCGTCATGAAAGATCGTTTCGACAAAAGGCGCGAGCGAGTCGGCGAAGACGACCTTCTTGATCAGCCCAACGAGGCAAAGACCCAGCGCAATCCCGAGCAACCGGCGGCGCGGCAGCGTGCCGTCGAACAGACGGTTGATCTGCGGGCCGAACTGCCGCCAGCGCATGATCGGCCCCGCCACGAGTTGGCCGAAAAACAACTTGAACAGCGCGAAGCGCGGCAGCGAATAGAATGGCTTGGCGCGGCCGCGCGATAGATCGATCTGAAAAGCCGTAAGCTGGAAGATGTAGAAGGAAATTCCCAGCGGGATGATGATGTGCTGGCTGAACACATCGAAGCCCGCCGCGGTCGCGAGAAACACCCGATATTTGAAATAGGCAAGACAGCCGATATTGAACACCAGCGCGGGATAGAGCCAACGCCGATCGCGCATGATCGGGAATTGGAAGCCGAAATTGGCGAGGATGACGGTGGCGGCGACCATGCTGTCGCGCAGGCCGGCGGCCGCATAGAACACGATGCTGGCGACCAGAAGGACCGGGCCGCGCCACGGCAATATTTCGAAGACCGCCCATGTCACCGCCAGAAACAGAGCGAAATAGAGTGTGTCGTAACTCATATTGGCGGGGTTTGGGTTCGCGCGCGGGAGTTGGGCGGCGGCAATATCCCTGACTTTGGCCGCGATTTCCAGGCACCGATCGGACCGGCTTGGAATTCGTTGTCGGCAAAGGTCGCGCCGGCGCGCAAAAGTCGGAGCGCGATCCGGCTACGAGCCGGCATCGACAGCCACTTGGCGTGGGTTGACCGCGCTGACAGGGCGAACTTTTTGGGTGAAAATTCTCGCCATCAAATTGCCGTCGCTCTTGCGGCTGATCGAGCTCTCCAGCTCGACGGAATTGACGTCACCGGCCCAGCGGTGCAGGCGATAGATCAGCTTGTCGTCGGCATCACTGTTGCCGAAATAGAAAATATCACGGTAGCGCGTGCTAAAGCCCGTCGCATACATGCGCCCGGCGTGTCGCGCCGCGCAGATGTCGTCGATCATTGGGTAAGCGGCGAAATAAAGCAGCCCGACGCCGTTGATGTCGTGGCCTGGCATGATCTCATATTCGCATTCGAAAATCGGCGGTGCGAGCGTTTCCGCGCGGCGACCCTGGTAGTCCCGCCCAAATTCGGGCACTTCAGGAAGCGCCGGAATGATGCAGTCGGGCGGCAGCTCAGGCAGCCCTTTGAACAGCGACGTGTTCGATCCAGTCGCGCCGAATTTCGAAAAGCTCGACATCAGGCGCGCTTGGATCGAACCCGTGGTGCCGCTCACCATGGCTTCGCTGAAGTAAAGTCCCGCGCCGTAACGGGACATGCCGGAGTTGATGTCAATGCGCTCATTCTCCTCATAGAGGCCAAGCGCGCAGGACGATCGCAATTGGATGCGGGTGAAGGTCGCATAAATGCGATCGCCGGCGCTGTCACTCAGCAGGCGCGTCGGCTGCCCGAGCGCCTTGGCCAGCACGGTCCAGTGGATGTCGCCGAGCTCCTTGAACAGCCAGGACTCGGACAGCCCGCCGACCGCCATCTGCGGCATGTTCAAAAGATAAGTCCGCCGCTCGCTGGGAGTTGGCGGCACATCTGCGGATCGAAGCTGCGGCGAAACCTCGCCGAGTGCCCGGGCCAGATCGGCGGGCGTGTCGATGTCATCCCATTGATCCTGGTCGAGGCCCTTGCCTGCGAGCGTCTCCGCCTGCGTGCGAATCGTCAACATGCTGATGCTGTCGATGCCTAAACGCGCGAACGGCGTGTTCATATCGCTGGAGGTAAAGGTTGGAAATTCACGGCTGATCATCGCTGCAACCTGCGCCGCGCGGTCGTGCGAGGGGAGCGCGGCGCTGGCAGCAGGGCTCGGTGATTGGCCGAGACTGCGGAATTCACCCTGAAAGTACAACGCGACAAGCGACCCGAGAATTCCCGCAGTGAAGAGTCCGGGTCCCAATGCCCTGGCGATGTCGCGGACTGGTTCCCAGGGACCGCCCCAGATCGTCGCCGCGATGCCGATAACAACCAATCCAAGACAGACCAGCCAATATGGAAATTGAGGTGAAGCAAGACCCTTACCGTCCGTCATGGCTTCCTTCCGCCGTCCTGATCGTCTCCATTAGAGCATGATCCTGAAATGTGGAACGCGATCCCGGCAACCAGAAGCACGGGGCCGCGCCGCGCCCATCAGGACGCCGACGACTGCGCCGCGTCGGCAAATGCGGCGGGTGCGGATCGCTTGCTCCCGCGCCGGCGGAGCCATTGCCGTGCCGGCGCCTCGTAATAGGCGTAGAGCAACAACGAAATCGCGACAACGATCGCCATCAGGACGATGAGCTTCAGCACGTTGTAGGCGGTGCCGTGCACGGCGCTTCCGGTCAGCTTGACGGCGCTGATCAGCACGATCGAGTGCACCAGGTATATCGAATAGCTCGCCTCCCCGAGCGCGATGGCGGGACGCGACGTCAAGAGCCGCGACGCCGCGCTTCGATAGCGGGCGGCGCAGAAGACCAGCAGCGCCACCGACGGCGCCAAAGCGAAATTCATGTTCATTTTGCGGAAGATCGTCATCGGAACGTCGGGACTGTATTCCAGATAAGTGACCAGGAGGACGCTCAATGCCGCCCCCCAAAACAGCGCGCCGCCGAGCGTATTTTCCCGGCGCGTCACGTCGCGCCTTTGCAGCGCGATGTAGAGCTGAGCGGTCATAGCGCCGAGTACGAATTCGCCGATGCGCAGATAGGGCGATACGTACAACAGCCATCGTACGAACAAATCTTCGTGGTTTTGCATTCCGGCAACGGGACCGAAATGGCCGACGGCCCAGGCGTCAATCTGCGGCGTGCGATCGTAAAGTCCCGTCGAAAACGAGGTCCACAACACGCACCATACGCCGATGATGAGCAGAATAATTGCGGGCCCGCGGGCGCGCAGAATGAACCAGGCGATAAGCGGATAGGCGAGGTAGAAAAACCATTCGGTCGAGATCGACCATGTCGGCGGCGAGCCGCCGCGAATCGCATCGATCAGCGCGCCGCCGCCGATGAGCTTGTAAATCCAACTTTGTATCGACAAAAGGAAATACGGCAGCGCCTGAAAAATCGCGTTGATGTCCTCGGGCCGTCCGGTCCAGTACGCGACGTGCCTCTGACTTACCAGCACGTAGACAAACATCATCAGCAGAAAGAGTGGATAGAGGCGAGCGAAGCGCGCCCACAAGAAGGCGGCAATGCCGCGCAGCCGCCCGTCGGTCACCAAGCCGGCGTAGTTGTAATGGATCACAAAGCCGCTGAGCACGAAGAACAGCGTCATGCCGAATCCGGACGCCTGCATGAGCCAGAGCACGGCGCCTTGGGGCGGCTCGTTGTTGGTCAGCGTCGCAGACAAACCGTGCGCCAGGAGTACGGAAAAGGCGGCCAAAAAGCGCAGGCCGGTCAGCGCCGGCACGTCCGGGCGCCGTCTCGCGGTTTCAGCTGTGGTCATCGCCTGCAATCCCCAGCCACTGCCGCAATTCCCGATCCCAGTTAGGCATCGTCAGCCGCGGGTTCCAAGCGCGGACGACGCGGCCACATTCACGTCATTCCCGTTCAGAACGCAACCCCTATCCGGCGAACCATTCGTAGAGCGACAGGCGGAGCATTCCGACTTTTGGCCGCGACGTATGACTGGGAGACGCGCGCAATGATCCGCGCGGAAAATTGCCCGCAACTTCAATCCCGCCGCACCGCGGCCTGGTGCCGCCGCGTCCCGTCCAAATACCCTGCCGCGCGGAACCAATCGATCGCGTCGGCGAGCGCCTCGCCATAGGGCCGCGCGCGAAAGCCGAGGTCGCGTTCGGCTTTGGCCGAGGAGAAGAACATATGATGCTTGGCCATGCGCAGTCCGTCGAGGGTGGCAAAAGGTTCGCGCCCGGTGAAGCGCGCCATCGTTTCGGCGGCGTAGGCGACCGGCATGGCAGCGGCGCGGGGAATGCGCAGCCGCGGCGCGCGCCGGCCGACCAGGCGCGCGATGTCGCCGAGCATGGCGGCGAGCAGCACATTCTCGCCGCCAAGAACGTAGCGCTCGCCCACGGTGCCGCGTCGCAGCGCCGCGAGGTGGCCGTCGGCAACGTCATCGACATGAACAAGATTGAGCCCGGTGTCGACGAAGCCCGGCATGCGGCCGCGCGCTGCTTCGACGATAATGCGGCCGGTGGGCGTCGGGCGCACGTCACGGGGGCCGATCGGCGTCGAGGGATTGACGATGACGGCCGGCAACCCGTCGCGCGCCACCATCGCCTCGACCAGTCTTTCGGCGGCGATCTTGCTGCGCTTGTAGGTGCCGACACCGTCTGCTTCCGAGAGCGGGATGGTTTCGTCTCCCGGCGCGCCGTGGTACGGCCAGCCGAGCGTGGCGACGCTGGAGGTATAGACCACGCGCTCGACGCCGGCGCGCAGCGCCTCATGCATCACATTGCGCGTGCCATCGACATTGGCGGCATAAATCGTACTGGGATCGCGCGCCCAGAGGCGATAGTCGGCCGCGACATGAAAGACGTAACGGATGCCGCTCATCGCGCTGCGCACAGCGTCCGCGTCGCGCAGATCGCCAGTGACGAATTCCAAATCGAGCCCGTCGAGATGAAAGCGGGGACTGGCTTGGCGCACCAGCGCACGGACCGAGAAACCGGCGTGGAGCAGAGTTCTCGCCACCGCAGATCCGACAAAGCCGCTGGCTCCGGTGATCAAGACTGCTGTCGCGGCGCTCACGTGTTTTTGCTTTCCGATTGCACCTGAACTCAGAATCGAGCATCTTGACCATGCAATGAGCATGTTCAAGTCGCGCTCAAGTTTACGCCAAAGTTACGCTGGGGTCGTCGATTTGCCTTTAACGACAATGAGTTTGCGCTCGGCATAAGACCGAGTTCAGGAAGGAGGTCGGGCTAGGGAGGTCTGTTTGCCTAAATTTCTGCGGGGGCGTGATTCAATCTGGATCGCTGACGCGGGGCAATGGCTTCATGACATCGCAAGCTCAATTCGCCGGCCAAGCTCGATTTGCCGGCCAAGCTCAATTCGCCGGCCAAGCGCCATGCGCCGGGGCAATTCTCACCAAACCACGCTTGAATGACGGCGACGAGCTCGGCCCGGTCGCCGGTCTCCCGTTCGAACGACATCACCGCATCGTCATTGCCTTTGTCGGCATGGGCTTTGAAGCCAAGATCGCCGCCGGACCCGGCGTGCTGGTCGTTTGCCGCAACTCCAGACGCGACTTGCCAAACGTCATTGCCAGCGCCGTGCGCCAAGGCTACCGCGGCGTCATCAGCTTCGGCGTGGCCGGCGGGCTCGCATCCCATCTTCGCACCGGAGACTGGGTCGTCGCGTCTGCCGTCCTCGATGCCCATGTCCCTCATGCGACCGACGCGGCGTGGTCGAGCAGTCTGGTCGCGACCATTCCCGGCGCAACTTACGCTCCAATCCTCGGCGTGGACGCTCCGGTCGCCGAGCCGGCCATGAAGCGAAATTTGCACAAAACAACCGGTGCCTGCGCCGTCGACATGGAATCCCACGTCATGGGGCGCCTTGCCGCCGCGCATGGCCTCGCCTTCGCCGCGGTGCGCGTCATCATCGATCCGGCCGAACGGGCCATTCCGTCCGCCGCGCTTCTCGGCATGAGGCCGGACGGCAGCGCCAACGTCTGGGCGGTATTGCGGGAACTCGTCGCGCGGCCGTCGCAGCTCTTGTTGCTCCTCCGCCTCGCCGTCGATTCATTCGCCGCCCGCGCCGAACTGCTGCGTGTCCGCCGCTTGCTCGGTCCGCATTTCAGGCTCGCGGATATCGCGACCTAGACCATGATCCGTTCAAATTGAATCGGATCATGGTCTAGTTTTTTCGTTGGAGCATGATCTTCTCGGAAAACCGGCATCCACTTTTCCGGATCATGCTCTAATACAGGCCGCCGGTGCCGGTGCTGCGCACGGCGCGATCGGCGTCGGGCGACACGGCGGGAAGCGCGCCGCCATTGGCGGTTTCCGCGCCGACGACCGAGTAGTTGTCGGGCGGCGCGGTGCCCGGCTTGAACGCTTCGAGGATGACCCTGTCGTCGCCCGGCCCGGCGCGCATGCCGGTCTTCGGGTTGACGCGAATGAGCTTGATGCCGGGCGGCACGCGGAACGGAATCGGCGGCTTGTCGACCAGCGCCAGCTTGAGGAAATCCCGCACGATCGGCGCGGCGAGATGGCCGCCGGTGGCAAGCCGCGCGATGTGGCGCGGCTTGTCGAAGCCCATATAGACGCCGCAAACGATGTCCGGCGAGAAGCCGATGAACCAGACGTCCTTCTCGTCGTTGGTGGTGCCGGTCTTGCCGGCGATCGGCTTGCCGACGTCGCGCACCACGGTCGCCGTGCCGCGCTGCACGACGCCTTCCATCATCGAGGTGATCTGATAGGCAGTCATCGGATCGATCACCTGCTCGCGGCGATCGAGCAAGGTCGGCTCGGCCTGATTGTCCCATTTGGCGGCGTCGCAGCCGACGCATTCGCGCTCGTCGTGCTTGTAGATGGTGTGGCCGTAGCGGTCCTGAATGCGGTCGACCAGCGTCGGCTTCACGCGGCGGCCGCCGTTGTCGAACATCGAATAGGCGGTGACCATGCGCAGCACGGTGGTCTCGCCGGCGCCGAGCGCGTAGGACAGATAGGGCGGCAATTCGTCATAGACGCCGAACCGCTTGGCGTATTCGGCGATCAGCGGCATGCCGATGTCTTGCGCCAGCCGCACCGTCATCACGTTGCGCGACTGCTCGAGGCCGAAGCGCAAGGTCGAAGGCCCGAAGAACTTGCCGCCGTAATTTTCCGGCTTCCAGATGCCGCCGCCCTGCCCCATGTCGATCTCGATGGGCGCGTCCATGACGATGCTCGACGGCGTGTAACCGTTATCCAGCGCCGCCGCATAGACCAGCGGCTTGAACGACGAGCCGGGCTGGCGCAGCGCCTGCGTGGCGCGGTTGAACTGGCTCTGGTCGAAGGAGAAGCCGCCGACCATGGCGAGCACGCGGCCGGTGCGCGGATCCATCACCACCATGGCGCCGGAGATTTCCGGAATTTGCCGCAGCCGGAACTTGCCCTGGTCTTGCAGCGGCTCGACATAGACCACGTCGCCCGCGTTGAGCACCTGACTAACCGCCGTGATCGGCTTTCCGGTCGGGCCGCTGCCGTTGGCCCCCGCCGGCCGCGCCCATTTCACGCCGTCGAGCGAAACGATGCCGGTATCGCGGGCCTTGAGCACATTGCCGCCGGGATCGCGCGCCGGCTGCAGGCCGATGCGCGCGGAATTGTTGGTGACGTCGAGCACCACCGCCATGCGCCACGGCGTGACGTCGGACAGCGATTTCACGTCGGCGAGTTTGGTGCCCCAATCGCCCGAAATGTCGATCTTGGTGACCGGGCCGCGATAGCCGCCCTGGGTCTCGTCGAAATTGACCAGTCCGTTGATCATGGCCTGGCGCGCCATCACCTGGATCTTCGGATCGAGCGTGGTGCGGACCGACAGGCCGCCTTCGTAGAGTTTCTTCTCGCCGTAATTGTCGTAGATGTAGCGCCGCACCTCTTCGGTGAAATATTCGGCGGCGAAAACGTGGGCGCCGGTCGGCCGCACCGTGATGTCGAGCGGCTCCTTCTTCGCCTTGTCGGCGACGTCGGTCGGGATGTAGCCGTCTTCGGCCATGCGATCGATGACGTAATTGCGCCGCGCAATCGCTTCGTCGCGCTTGCGGAACGGATTGTAGTTGTTCGGCCCTTTCGGCAAGGCGGCGAGGTAGGCCGCTTCCGCGATCGTAAGCTCGTGTACCGACTTGTCGAAATACAGCAGCGACGCGGCGGCGACACCATAGGCGCCGAAGCCGAGATAGATTTCGTTGAGATAAAGCTCGAGGATTTTTTCCTTCGAGTAGGTGCGCTCGATGCGCAGCGCCAACAGCGCTTCCTTGATCTTGCGCTCGAAAGATACCTCGTTGGTCAGGAGAAAGTTCTTGGCGACCTGCTGGGTGATGGTCGAGGCGCCCTGCGGCCGGCGGCTCGAGCCGTAGTTCTGGACGTAGAGCAACCCGGCGCGCGCGATGCCGTAAATGTCGATGCCGGGGTGCTGGTAGAAGTTCTTGTCCTCGGCGGCGATGAAGGCGTTGGTGACGAGTTTTGGAATCGCCTGGATCGGCAAATAGAGGCGGCGCTGATTGGCGTATTCGGCGAGCAGCGAGCCGTCGGCCGCATGCACCCGCGTCATCACCGGCGGCTCATAATCCTGAAGCTGCGAATAGTCCGGCAAGTCCTTGGAATAATGCCACAAAAGGCCGGCGGTCGCGGCAACGCCGACGATGAACACGATGGTTCCCACCGCGAACAGAAAGCCCAAAAAGCGCAACAGGATTTTCATTGTCTACGTTCTGCAGGTCTACGTTCAACAGGGCAACGTTCCGCCGCGTCTCGGCGGGCGTGGACGCCGCGCCGATTCAGTTCCCGCCGGGAGAAGGCCCAGTTTGGCAGTATTGCCATGAAATCGCTAGAGACCCCCGTCCTCATCGGCTGTGGTCGCTCCGCTTCTTGTTCAAACTGAGGCCATCAGGCCGCGGCAGTATTGCCATACCGGCCTCGATCAATTGGCCCCGGCGCGGGGGCCGGCGACGTGGCTTGAGAAATAAGTATCGATGGCCTGGGCAACCGAGGCGGCGGTGCGGTCGCGCCAAGTGTCGGAGAGCAGCGACTGCAGGTCGTCCTTGTTCGACACATAGCCCAGCTCCACCAGGACCGACGGCACGTCGGGCGCGCGCAGCACCTTGAAGCCCGCCGATTTCAGCGGGTTTTTGTGCAGCCGCGTCGCGCCCTTCAGTTCGCCCACCAGCCGGTGGGCGAATTGCACCGAAAACGTCTTGGTCTCGCGCTGCGCCAAGTCGAGCAGGATGCCGGCGACGTCGTCCGGCTCGTCCTTGAGATCGACGCCGGCGATGACGTCGGCGCGGTTTTCCTGCTCGGCGAGCCGCGCGGCTTCCGAATCGGTGGCGGTTTCCGACAAGGTGTAGACGGTGGCGCCCTGGGCATCGCCCTCCTTCTTGGGCAGGGCATCGGCATGAATCGAGACGAACAGGGCGGCACCGGCGTTGCGCGCCATATGCACGCGCTCGCCGAGTGGAATGAAAGTGTCGTCGGTGCGCGTCATCAGCACGCGGTATTTGCCGGTTTTTTCGATCCGCTCGCGCAGGCGCCCGGCGAAATCGAGCACGATATTCTTCTCCATGATTTCCCCGCCCGGCCCCTTGGTGCCGGTGTCGATGCCGCCATGGCCGGGGTCGAGCACCACCAGCGGCCGTTTGTCGGCGGCGTCGGCCGGGGCCTCGCTGCGCTGAGGCGTTTCGGCGTTGGCGGTTTTGGCATCGAGCGCAACCTTGCGCAAAAAACTCTCGCGATCGGTCGGCGCCAGATCGAGCACCAGGCGGGCCGGGGCATCCACCGTGGCGTCGACGACGAAGGCTTTTTCGATGCGCGCAGGTTTGGCCAGATCGAGCACCATGCGCGAGCCGCCGGGCATCATCAGGCCGAAGCGAAACGCCTTGATCAGACCGCGGCCGCTCTCGCCGGCCTTGGGCGGCAATTGAAAGGTCACCTGCGGGATGTCGAGGACGACGCGGTAGGGATCGGCGAGCGTAAAGGCGCGCAGATCAATCTTGCGGCTCAAATCCATGACGAAGCGGGTTTGCGCTTCGTCGCCGCCGAGTCGGACCTCGGTCGCGACCGGAAACGAGTCGGCGGCCGGCGTCGTTGCCGGCGGCCCGGCGGCCCGCGCTACGCCTGCGAGGACTATGCCGAGGAAAGCCCAGCTTGCCGCCCGGACAGCCATCGGTTCGACCCCTTCGCGCCCGTGTTACTTCATTAGGGACACGTGGTTAATGGAATTTTAAATCGCGGCAAAAGTGGCCCCGGGGCGGCCGGAACCTGCTGAAATCGCGCCGAAGCCCACACGCGACTTGCCAATTCCCTATGCGGGGCCTTATGAAGATCATGCTGACGGTGACAGGTTCCGGTTGTGTCGCGTTAGGGCATCCGGCACGTCCGCCGAAATGGCTCCCCAAATGCCGGGAACCAGGGCGGACGCCGCTTTCGAACTCCTGTTTCGAACTCTTGCGGCGCCAAATCGCGCCAAAGACGGCGGAACGAGCAAGCGACGCCGATACCCTCGAGAAAGAGGACAGCCGGAGCCTCGCGCGTGACGCGCGTGCCAGTGGCGAACAACGCTGCCGGAACAATGTCGCGCCGATGCCGTGAGTAAGCGAAGAAATCGCGGCAGCGCCGGGCGCTGCTGCCCGCCACGGTTTGGAGTTCATGTTCGAGGCGCAAGTCTTCCAGGGGAAAGCCTTCCCAGCGGAAGCCAAGGTTCGATCCGGTTGGCACGGCGACGTTCGCGCCGGCTGTCCGGTCGACACCGACCGCCGCGATCGTAGTCCCCGATCCGTCCCATTCACCGTTAATCGGGCAGGCCCCCGTTTCTCGTCGCCGATGCGGCGCGGAGCAAGCGGCTCGCCGCCCGTCGTGAGATTACAAAATGGCCAACAAAATGCTCATCGACGCGACCCATCCCGAGGAGACCCGGGTGGTCGTGCTGCGTGGCAATCGCGTCGAGGAATTCGACTTCGAGTCCGCACACCGTAAACAGCTCCGCGGCAACATCTATCTGGCGAAGGTGACGCGGGTCGAGCCGTCGCTGCAGGCCGCTTTCGTCGATTACGGCGGCAATCGCCACGGCTTCCTGGCGTTCAGCGAAATCCACCCGGACTACTACCAAATCCCGGTGGCCGACCGCCAAGCCCTGATCGACGAGGAAGAGCGCGCCCAGCGCGCCGCCGATGACGAAGTCGACCGGCGCTCGCGCCGGCACCGTGGCCGCGACCGCCATGCGGCCGCGCACCGCGAAGACGACACTTTGCGCAGCGAGCTCGCCGAAACGCCGGGCGGCGACACCGCCGCTGGCGACCAGGCGGCCGAAGCCACGGAGGCGGCCGAAGCGGCCGAATCGCACGACGTTGCCGAGGTTGGCACCGCCGCCGCGGACCTCCTGCCGCCGGTCTCGCCCGAATCCACCCCCGACATGACTGCGCCGGAGCAGCACGAGCCCGCCGCGGACGAGCCGGCCTCCGGCGATACGCCCACTGCCGATTTAAGCGAGGCCGAGACAACGGACGTCACGCACACCGCACCGGATGCCGACGAACAAGACAACGGCGCCCACGCCGGCGCCGAAGGCGACAACGGCGGCGAGAACGGCCAAGAAAACGGCCAAGAAAACGGTCACGACAACGGCGGCGACGAAGAAGCCGAAATCGTCGAATCGGTCGGCGGCGCCGACGCCATGGAAGAAGTGCCCGACCGCGCGCCACGTCACCGCCGCCAGTACAAGATCCAAGAGGTGATCAAGCGCCGCCAGGTCATGCTGGTGCAGGTGGTCAAGGAGGAACGCGGCACCAAGGGCGCGGCGCTGACGACCTACCTGTCGCTCGCCGGCCGCTATTCGGTGCTGATGCCCAACACCGCCCGCGGCGGCGGCATCAGCCGCAAAATCACCAATTCGGAAGATCGCGCCCGCCTCAAGGAGGCCGCCGCCGACCTCGAAGTCCCCGAGGGCATGGGCGTCATCCTGCGCACGGCGGGAGCGAGCCGCACCAAGATCGAGATCAAGCGCGACTTTGAATATCTGTTGCGGCTGTGGGAGACCGTGCGCGACCTGACGCTCAAATCCACCGCGCCAAAGCTGGTTTACGAGGAAGGCTCGCTGGTCAAGCGCTCGATCCGCGATCTCTACGGCAAAGACATCGACGAAGTCATCGTCGCCGGCACCGAGGCCTACCACGAGGCCAAGGATTTCATGCGCATGCTCATGCCGAGCCATGCCAAGAGCGTGAAATTCTACTCGGACACCCAGCCGCTGTTGTCGCGTTACGGCGTCGAGAGTCAGCTCGACGCCATGTTCTCCCCGGTGGTGCAGTTGCGCTCCGGCGGCTACATCGTGCTCAACCAGGCCGAGGCGCTGGTCGCCATCGACGTCAATTCCGGCCGCGCCACGCGCGAGCATCACATCGAGGACACCGCGCTCAAGACCAATCTCGAGGCGTCGGACGAAATCGCGCGGCAACTGCGGCTGCGCGACCTTGCCGGCCTGATCGTCATCGATTTCATCGACATGGACGAGAACCGCAACAACCGTGCGGTCGAGCGCCGGCTCAAGGAGTGCCTCAAGCACGACCGCGCCCGCATTCAGGTCGGCCGCATCTCGCATTTCGGCCTGCTCGAAATGTCGCGGCAGCGCATCCGCACCAGCGTCTTGGAAAGCTCGACGGAGAAATGCCCGTATTGCGGCGGCTCGGGCCATGTCCGCTCGGTGTCGTCGCTGGCGCTCCAAGTGCTGCGCGCGCTGGAAGAGCAATTGATGCGCGGCGCCACTCACAATCTCATCGCCCGCACCCGGCCCGATGTGGCGCTCTACGTGCTCAACCAGAAGCGCGCCCATCTGCGCAGCCTGGAGGAACGCTTTGCCATCACGCTGACCGTCGTCGCCGATGCGACCGTGATGGCGCCGCAGGCCTTCGTGATCGATCGCGGCGAGCAAGTGCATACGGCCGAGGCCGCACGCGCGCTCGCCGAGCAGAACCAGCAAGCCGTCGCCGCGCCGTTGGAGGACGATGACGACCTCGAAGGCGAGAGCATTGTCGAGGAGGTGCAGGAGAGCGACGTCGAGGCGGCAGCGCCCAGCACCGTACCCGAGCACGGCGAAGGCGAAGGCGAACCGCGCCGGCGGCGGCGGCGGCGCGGCCGAGGCGGACGCGGCGGTCGTGATGGACGCGACGGCGGCGAACATCGCGAACACATCCCGATCCAAGAAGGGTCGTCCGAATATCCAACCGAGCCTGCGAGCGAGCCCGTTGCCGAAGGCGACGAAGAACCCGGCGACGAGGTCACCGACCAACACGGCGAGCCGGCCCAGGCGGAGCGCGGCGACCGTCCGGACCAGAATTGCGATGGCGAACGGCGGGGACGGCGGCGGCGCGGCCGCCGTGGCGGCCGGCGCAATCGCCACGATCGCGATCGCAACGGTGACGCGGCGCCCGGCCTGGACGATTTTGGCGCCCCGGCGCCGCAGCACAGTTTCGGCCCGGGCGACGAGCTTGCTCCGCCGGCCGCAGCCGAACCGGAGCTCAAGGAAGCCGTCGCCGATCTCGACGCCGCGCCGCCGTCCGCGCCACCGGCGCCGTTACCGGTCAGTGCCGAGGCACCGCCTGCGGAGCAACAGGCCGAGCCACCGCGCCGGCGCTCCACCGTGCGCGAGCGGGCGCCGATTGGCGGCAGCGACGAAGCGCCGCCGCCGGCTGCGGCGACACCCGTGGCACCGGCCCCTGCCCCCGAACCGGTCATCACCGAAGTCGCCGAGACCGAGGGCACCGACCGGCCGCGCAAGACCGGATGGTGGTCGCGCCGTTTCGCCGGCGGTTGATGCAACACGCGATGTTGGGCGGGCGCCATGAAAAGCGGCTGGGTCGACCGTGACGCCGAGGCCATCGTCGCCGAAGGCGCAAAATCGGGCATCGACCGCGATCTGGCGCTGCGCATCTACACGACGCGGCTGCTCGGCCGCGACCCGAAACTCGTCCTCCACGGCGGCGGCAACACTTCGCTGAAAGAAGTGATGCGCGACCGCCTCGGCGCCGACGTCGAGGTGCTGCGCGTCAAGGCGACCGGCGCCGACATGGCGATGATCGATCTCGCCGGGCTGCCGGCGGTGCGGCTATCGCCGTTGCGCAAGCTGCGCGCGCTCGGCGAGATCGGCGACGACGAGCTGGTCGGCATCGAGCGCGCGAGCCTGATCGATCCGGCGGCGGCCAATCCGTCGGTCGAGATCATGCTGCACGCGTTCCTGCCGCACAAATTCGTCGATCACACGCACGCCACCGCGGTGCTCAGCGTCATCGACCAGCCCGACGGCGAAAAGAAATGCGCCGAGGTTTTCGGCGGCCGGCTCGCCTTCGTGCCTTACGTCATGCCGGGTTTCGGCCTGGCCAAGAAAGCGATCGACGTTTTCGAGCGGGCGAAACCGAGCGACGGCCTCATCCTGTCAAAGCACGGCATCGTCACCTGGGGCGAAAGCGCGCGCGAGGCCTATGAGCGTATGATCGAGATGGTCTCGCGCGCCGAGGAGTTTATCGCCCGCCGCCGCAAGGCGGCAGCGGCGCCGGCGCCGGCGCGGCGCGGCAGCGCCGAGGTGGCGCAGATCGCGCCGATCGTGCGCGGCGCCTGCAGCGAAAAGGACAAGACCGCCGAAGGCGCCTGGCGCCGCCTCGTGCTCGAATTCCGTGCCACCGAGGCGGTGCTCAATTTCATCAATGCCAAGGATTTGGCCCGCATGAGCCAAGCCGGCGTGGTGACGCCGGACCACACCATCCGCACCAAGAACTGGCCGCTGGTGTTGCCGCCGCCCGACCCCGGCAAACTTGCCGAGTTCGCCCGCGTCGCGCACGAGGCCACGGGCCAATTCGCCGCGCGCTATCACCGCTATTTCGAACAGCACAATGCCCGCGTCGGCCATATCAAACATGAGCTCGATCCCCTGCCCCGCGTCGTGCTGGTGCCGGGGCTCGGCCTGTTCGGCCTCGGCCGCACCAAGCGTGACGCCGAAATCGCAGCCGACATTGCCGAGGCCTGGGTCGAAGGCGTCAGCGATGCCGAGGCGATCGGCCGCTTCGAGTCGATCTCTGAAGCCGACATGTTCGACTGCGAATATTGGCCGCTCGAGCAGGCCAAGCTCGGCACCCGCAAGGAGCCGCCGCTCGCCGGCCAGATCGCTGCCGTCACCGGCGCCGGCGGCGCCATTGGCGCCGCGACCGCGAAGGCTTTTGCGGCGGCCGGCGCCGAAGTGGCGCTGCTCGACGTCAATTTCGCCGCGGCGAGCGAACGGGCCAAGGCCATCGGGCCGTCGGCGCTGCCGGTCGTCTGCGACGTCACCAGCGCGGCCTCGGTGCGCGCGGCGTTCGACGCCGTGGCCGCGGCCTTCGGCGGCGTCGATATCGTCGTCTCCAATGCCGGCGCCGCCTGGCAGGGCCGCATCGGCGAAGTCGACGAAGACGTCATGCGCAAAAGCTTCGAGCTGAATTTTTACGGTCATCAGCGCGTGGCGCAGGCTGCGGTGAAGATCATGCTGGCGCAAAACACCGGCGGCTGCCTGTTGTTCAATGTCTCCAAACAAGCGGTCAATCCGGGCCCGAATTTCGGCCCCTACGGCATTCCCAAAGCCGCCGAGCTGGCGCTGATGCGGCAATACGCGCTCGACTACGGCTCCGACGGCATCCGCGCCAACGCGGTCAACGCCGACCGCATCCGCTCCGGTCTCCTCACCGCCGACATGATCGCCTCGCGCTCAAAGGCGCGCGGCCTGAGCGAGAAGGATTACATGAGCGGCAACCTGCTCGGCCGCGAAGTCACCGCCGACGACGTGGCGCAAGCGTTCCTGCATCAGGCGCTGGCGCTGAAGACGACCGCCGACGTCACCACCGTCGACGGCGGCAACATCGCGGCGGCGATGCGGTGAATCGCACCCTCATGACGCAAACAGCAAGCGCAGCCGCGCTACGCGCCAAGATCGACGTGCATCACCCGGCGATTGCGATGGCGGCGCACAATCCGCTTGCCGCAAAACTTGCCGCCAATGCCGGCTTCGACGCCATTTGGGGCAGTGGCTTCGAGCTGTCGGCGTCCTACGCCGTCCCCGATGCCAATATTCTCTCGATGGGCACGCATCTAGAAATGATGCGCGCCATCGGCCAAGTGCAGGATGCGCCGGTGATCGCCGATCTCGACACCGGTTTTGGCAACGCGGTGAACGTTGCTTACGTCGTGCCGCAATACGCCGCCGCTGGCGTCGCGGCCGTCGTCATCGAGGACAAGACATTTCCCAAGGACACGAGCCTGCGGCCGGGCGGCCGGCAGGAGCTTGTGCCGATCGGCGAATTTCAAGGCAAGGTGGCAGCGGCGAAAGCGGCCGGCGGCGTCCTCGTCATTGCGCGGACCGAGGCGCTGATCGCCGGACGCGGCCAGGAGGAAGCACTGCGCCGCGGCGCGGCCTATGCCGAAGCCGGCGCGGATGCGGTGTTGATCCACAGCAAAGAGAAAACGCCCGACGAAATCCTTTCATTTTGCCGGGCGTGGCCGGGACGCGTGCCGCTGGTTCTGGTGCCGACCAGTTATCCGCAGCTTTCGTTCGCCGATATCGCGGCGCTCGACAAAGTCGGGCTGATCATCTGCGGCAATCACGCCATCCGCGCGGCAGTCGCCGCCATGCAAACCGTCTTCCGCCGCATCCTCGCCGAAGGTGGCATCGCCGGCGTCGAAAAAGAGATCGCCTCGGTCTCGGACGTCTTCGCCTTGCAAGGCGACGCGCGGATGCGCGAGATCGAGAAGGCGTTTCTGCGTTAAAACGCGCTGTTACTTCTCGACCGCGCCGCCGGAGTCGGCCCAATCCTTGAAGCCGCCGAGGTTGTAGACGTTTTCGTAGCCAAGGTCTTTGAGCACTTTGCCGGCGAGCGCGGAGCGTCCACCGGAGGCGCAATACAGCACGACGCTTTTGTCCTTGCCGAAATTCTTGTCGTGGTAGGGCGATTCGGGGTCGGCGCGGAATTCCAGCATGCCACGCGACACGTGCACGGCACCGGCGACCTTGCCGCTCGCCGCCACTTCGGCGCCGTCGCGCACGTCGACCACCAGCGTATTGCCCTTGGCGATCATCTCCTTGGCCTGCGCCGGCGTGATCTTCGGCACTGCCGCATTGGCGGCTTCCAGCATTTGCTTGACGCTTGTGGCCATGGTGTTTCCGTCCTTGTTCGTCCTGCTAGAAGCAAGACTACTCTCTCTTCGGGCGTTGTACGATACCGAGCGCGGCACTTGCCGCTGCGCCCGTGGACAGGCGCAGCATTGCTCCGGGATTGTCCTTACGTTGGGATTGAAATTCGTCCCACAAATTGATATCGTGATATCATTGAGGCGGAAAAGCCGAATGGCCCAACTTGTTGTCCGTAATATCGAGGAAAGTATAAAGACACGCTTGAAGCGGCGGGCCGCACGACGCGGCCGCAGCCTAGAAGCGGAGGTCCGCGACATATTGCGCCACGCGGTTGGCGGCAAAGAGCCCGCAAGTGAAGGACTTGGCACATTCATCGCACGTCAGTTCGCCGGCAAAGGCCTCGACTTCGAAATTCCGGAGTGGCATGGCGAAGAAGCCCGTCCCGCCAAGTTCCGAAAGTGATCGTCCTCGACACTAACGTCATCTCACCACTCATGACCAATGAGGCGGACGCGAGAATCATTGCTTGGCTTGACAGTCATCCGAGGAAATCTCTTTGGCTGACGTCAATCTCACTTTTCGAACTCCGTTACGGAATTGAAATACTTACCGTTGGCCGCCAGCGGCGCCAGCTAGAACTTGGACTTGCTCGCGTATTCAATATGGGTTTTCAAGACAGAATTCTCGATCTCGACAAGAACGCCGCTGCGGCGGCCGCTTCGATTGCCGCCGCGCGCCGGCAACGCGGCCGCCCGACTGAAATTCGCGATACACTCATCGCCGGCATCGTCACGGCGAACCGCGCCGAATTTGCCACACGCAACGTGCGGCACTTTCAGGATCTAAACACCCGCATCATCGATCCATGGGCAAATTAGTTCTAACCGCGCGCTTATTTATTCCGCTCAATCGCTCGACAAAATCACATTCTTCAAAATCGGATAAATCTGGTTCTCCCAGCGCTTGCCGGAGAACACGCCGTAGTGACCGACGCCGGCCTGCATGTGATGGCGCTTGAGATAGGGGCGCAGCTTGGTGCACAAATCGTGCGCGGCAACGGTCTGGCCGACGGCGCAGATATCGTCGCGCTCGCCTTCGACGGTCAGCAGCATGGTGCGGCGGATCGCGGTGGGATCGACCTTGTTGCCGTGCCATTGCAGCTTGCCCAGCGGCAGCGCGTATTCCTGGAAGATGATCCGCACCGTCTCCAGATAGAACTCGGCGGTGAGGTCGAGCACGGCAAAATATTCGTCATAGAACGCTTTCGTCACCGCCGCTTTCTCCAGCTCGCCGTTGGCGATGTTCTCGTAAAGCTCGCGGTGCGCTTTGACGTGGCGCTCGACGTTCATGCTCATGAAGGCCGCGAGCTGCACGAAGCCCGGATAGACGCGGCGGAACGCGCCCGGATAACGCAGCGGCACCGAGGCCGTCAGCGTCCTTTCGAACCACTCGATGGAATGCTTCTTGGCGAGCTCGTCGACGGTGGTCGAATTGACGCGCACGTCGATCGGACCGGCCATCAAGGTCATGCTGCGCGGCTGCGCTTTGTTGCCGGCCTGCGCCATCACCGCGGCGGCGGCGAGCACGGCGACGCAGGGCTGGCACACCGCCAGCACGTGGGTGCCCGGCCCCATCACGTCGAGGAACTTGATCAGGTGATCGATATATCCGTCGAAGCCGAAACGGCCCGCGGTCAGCGGCACGTCGCGTGCATTGTGCCAGTCGGTGATGTAGACGTCGTGGTCGGGCAGCATGGTGCGCACGGTCGCCCGCAAGAGCGTCGAGAAATGGCCGGACAGCGGCGCAACCATCAACACACGCGGCTGCGCTGTCGCGATATCCTTCTTGAAGTGCAGCAGCGTGCCGAATGGCGTTACGTGCGCCGCCTCCTCGCGCACCTCGACCTCGCGATTGCCGACGGTGACGCGGTCGATGGCGAATGGCGGGCGTGTGTGGGTCAAGCCGGCGCGCGCGATCAGCTCATAAACCGCGGTGAGATTGCGCATCGCCGGGTGGTTGGAAAGCAGCGGCACGCCTCCGGCATTGATCGCCTTGCCGGCCCAGCTCCGGATCGGCTCCATGATGTCGGTTTGCAACTGATAGGCGAGGTACAGCATCCCGTTGCCCATAGGGCGCCGCGGGCCGTCTGGCGACGGCATACCCCGGACCCCCCAACAATGGGAAAGCTAGTGCATTTCTTGTTGCACTGCGACAAGAATGTGAACATCCTGTGCAGTTGGGAAATGGGGCGCGGACTTACGACAATCGAAACCGCGCGCCGGCATTGCTCGCTATGCCCAAACGCGTCATAAGTGCTTGAGTTCTCATCACCTTTAAAAGACGAGCGCGCGGGATGTCGAAGGCCACTCTCACCATCGCCAGCAAGAATTACGGCTCGTGGTCGCTGCGCGGCTGGTTGCTATGCAAAATGGCGAACCTCGATTTCGAGGAGAAGCATGTCGGCACCGATGACCCCTCGACGCGTGCCGAATTGCTGCTGCTGTCGCCGTCGTTCCTGGTGCCGGGCCTGACCCACGACGGGCTCAAGGTCTGGGACACGCTGGCGATCGCCGAATACCTGCACGAGATCAAGCCCGACGCCGGGCTATTGCCGGCCGATCAGGCGCAGCGCGCGCATTGCCGCGCCATCTGCGGCGAGATGCATTCCGGCTTCAGCAATCTGCGCTCGGCGCTGCCGATGAACCTGAAGGCGCATTTCCCCGGCTTCAAATCGTGGGCCGGCGCGCGCGCCGACATCGACCGCGTCACCGCGATCTGGCAGGAGTGCATCGCCAAGTACAAAGGCCCTTATCTGTTCGGCGCAAAACCGTGCGCCGCGGATGCCATGTATGCGCCGGTCTGCGCGCGTTTCCTCACCTACGACGTCGCCATCGATCCGGTCTCGGCGCAATACTGCCGCACCATCATGGCGCTGCCGCAGATGCAGGAATGGATCGCCGCCGCCAAGGTCGAGCCGGATGAGCTGGAGGAGTTGGACGTGGAGTTCTGACATGTCATGCCCGCGAAGGCGGGCACCCAGTAACCGCAAGCGCCGATTTCATACCGATGCGCTTGTGAATACTGGTCGTCCGCTTGCGCGGACGATGACAGTTAATCCCACTTCGGGCGGCCCGAAAAAGCCCAATCGACAATCCTGCCGTCGCGGCTGCCGAGCGAAGCGATCTGGCGCATTTCATCGTTGCTCAGCTCGAAATCGAAGATCGCGGCGTTTTCCGACAGCCGTTCCACTTTGCTGGTGCGCGGGATGACGACGATGTCCTGCTGCACCAGAAACCGCAGGCAGGCCTGCACGGCGGTCTTTTTGTGGGCCGCGCCGATGCGGGCGAGCACGGCATTGCCGCGCGCGTCGCCGCGCGCGATCGGGCTATAGGCAACGACCGCCATGCCGTGGGCGTGGCAGGCCTTGAGCACTTTCGACTGGTCGAGGAACGGATGGCATTCGATCTGGTCGCACACCAGAGGCTCGCTCGCCGCCTTTAACGCCTCGTCGATCAGCGCCACGGTGAAATTGGACACGCCGATGTGGCGCGCCAGCCCGTCGCGCTTGACCTTGCACAGCGCGCCGATGGTGTCGGGCAACGGGATCTGCGGATTGGGCCAGTGCAGCAGCAGCAGATCGACCTCGCTCAGCCGCAGCCGCACCAGGCAATCGCGCGCCGCGCGCTCGAGCTCGCGCGGGGCGAAATGGCTCGGCCAGATTTTGGTGGTCACGAACACGTCGTTGCGCTTGGCGCCCGAGGCGCGAAAGCCTTCGCCGACTTCGCGCTCGTTTTCGTAGAGCTCAGCCGTATCGAGGTGGCGATAGCCGAGCCGCAGCGCCTGCTCGACGACGCGGGCACAGGTGCGCCCGCGCAATTCCCAGGTGCCGAGCCCGAGCAGCGGAATCAGCGCCCCATTGGCCGCGACGGTCGGTACGGGTGTGTTCGCGCTCACGTCTCTCCTGCCTAGCTATCCTATTGCGGCGCCTGTCCATCCTGCTGCTGAACGCGCGCGACTTCGGCTGAAGGACCAAGGATCGGCTATTGCCGGCATGAATGCCAGCCCAATGCGGACGAAGAAAAGACGTTCCGCCGCTAGCGGGAATTCGCCTTGGCGAGCACCGCAAAGGCCGCGTCGGGGGCCTGCTCGATGACTTTGAGCAGGGCGCGGGCGGGGCCGCGCGGCGAGCGCTTGCCCTGCTCCCAATTGCGCACGGTCTCGACCGGCACGCCGATGCGGGCGGCAAAGGCGGCCTGGGTCAGCCCGGTCTGGCCGCGCACATTGCGGGCGTAGGTCGCGTCGAGCGAGCGCGCATCCACCGAGCGCGCCGCCTGATGCGCCGCCGTGGCGATGGAACGCGGATCGGTCGGGATCGCCCGCTCGCTGCCATCGGGCAGGATTTCGACCAGGCGTCCGTCGGCTTTCAGTCGCACGCGCAGCATGGCGCTCGCTCCGGGTTTGCCGGCAGCGGGCATCATAGCTGATTCGTCGTAGATTCAATGAGTTAGTACGCCGCAGGCGGTCGTCGCCACCTCAACGAACGAGTGGTTCAACGGCCTATTCGGCCACTGGCCTGATTGTTGCGAGGAAAAGCTCAAAGCCGGCCAAGAAATCGAGCAGCATCGCCCGCCGCGCGGTCTCCCCGCTTTGACGAACCGCCAACGAGACGACAAAGATGCGGCGGCCGGGCCCTCGATTGACCAGAGCGAAGGGTCAACATGACGAAATTCATACGCGGCGGCACCATCGTCAACCATGACTATTCGCGCCGCGCCGACGTTGTTGTCCGCGACGGCGTGATAGCTGCCGTCGGCGCCGATCTCGAAGCGCCGGCCGCGGCCGAGACCATCGACGCCAGCGGATGCTTCGTCATGCCAGGCGGCATCGATCCGCACACCCATCTTGAACTCGCCTTCATGGGCACCGTATCGGCCGACGATTTCGAATGGGGCACCAAGGCCGCGCTGTCCGGCGGCACCACCATGGTTGTCGATTTCTGCATCCCCAATCCGGGCCAATCGCTGCTGGCGGCCTATCAGGACTGGCGCCGCAAGGCCGAGGGCGCCGCTTGCGACTACGGATTCCACATGGCGATCACCTGGTGGGACAAGCAGGTGTTCGACGAGATGGAAGCTTGCGTCAAAACCTACGGCATCAACACGTTCAAGCATTTCATGGCGTACAAGGGCGCCTTGATGGTCAATGACGACGAGCTCTACAATTCCTTTCTGCGCTGCGCGGCGCTCGGGGCGATGCCGCTGGTGCATGCCGAAAACGGCGATGTGGTCTGGCGCCTGCAGCAGCACTATCTCGGCGCCGGCGTGACGGGGCCCGAAGGTCACGCGTTTTCGCGGCCGCCCGCCGTCGAAGGCGAAGCCACCAACCGCGCGATCATGATCGCCGACATGGCGGGCTGTCCGCTCTATGTCGTCCACACCTCCTGCCGCGACGCCCACGACGCGATCGCGCGAGCCCGCGCCGCGGGCAAGCGGGTGTTTGGCGAGCCCTTGATCCAGCACCTGCTGCTCGACGAGGACGAATATCGCAATACCGATTGGGATCATGCGGCCAGATGCGTGATGTCGCCGCCGTTCCGGCCGAAGGAGCACCAAGCCAGCCTCTGGGCCGGTCTGCAATCGGGCTCGCTGCAGGTCGTGGCGACCGATCACTGCGCCTTCACGTCTGCGCAAAAGCGGCTCGGCCGTGCCGACTTCACCAAGATACCGAACGGCACCGGCGGGCTCGAGGACAGGATGCCGGTGCTGTGGACGGCCGGCGTCAATACCGGGCGGATCACCAAAGAGGAATTCGTCGCCGTGACCTCTGCCAATTGCGCGCGCATTCTCAACATCTTTCCAAGGAAGGGTGCTATCGCGGTGGGCTCGGATGCCGATCTCGTCATCTGGGATCCCAAGGCCACCAAAACCATCTCCGCCAACAAGCAGATCAGCCGCATCGACTACAACGTATTTGAAGGCTTTCGCTGCACCGGCCTGCCGCGGGCGACGCTGGCACGCGGCGAGATCACCTGGCTCGACGGCGAGCTTCGCGCGGAGGCGGGCGCCGGCCAATATGTCCCGCGCAATCCCTTCCCGGCCGTGCATGTCGCCAACGCCACGTGGCGCGGGCTCACCGCGCCGCGCGCGGTCGAGCGCGTGGACGTGACGCCATGAGTGCTGCGCAAAACCTTAAGATCGACGGCCAGCGGCTCTGGGATACGCTGATGCACACGGCGCAGATCGGGGCGACACCGAAGGGCGGTATTTGCCGCCTGACCCTCACCGATCTCGACCGGGAGGTGCGCGACTGGTTCAAGGCGCAATGCGAGGCGCTCGGCTGCGCCGTCGCGGTCGACGAGGTCGGCACCATGTTCGCGCGCCGGCCGGGCAAGAACCAAAATCTTCCGCCGATCGCCATGGGCTCGCATCTCGACACCCAGCCGACCGGCGGCAAATTCGACGGCGTGCTCGGCGTGCTGGCCGCGCTGGAAGCCCTGCGCACGCTCCATCAATCCGACTACGAGACCAATGCGCCGATCGAGATCGTCAACTGGACCAACGAAGAGGGCGCGCGGTTTGCGCCGGCCATGCTGGCGTCGGGCGTCTTTGCCGGCGTGTTTTCGTCCGACTATGCTTATGGCCGCACCGACCGCGACGGCAAGACATTTGGCGACGAGTTGGCGCGCATCGGCTACAAGGGCGCGGAAAAAGCCGGCGCGCGCCAATTTTCCGCGATGTTCGAATTGCACATCGAGCAGGGCCCGATCCTGGAAGCCGAAGGCCGCATGATCGGCGCGGTGCAAGGCGTGCAGGGCATGCGCTGGTACGAAGTCACCGTCACCGGCCAGGAGGCGCATACCGGCACGACGCCGATGCCCTTGCGCAAAAATGCGCTGATCGGCGCGGCGCGCATGATCGAGCGCATCGACGCCATCGCCCGCGAGCACGCGCCCGACGCCGTCGGCGCCGTCGGCCTGATCGAGAACAAGCCGAACAGCCGCAACGTCATTCCCGGCGAGGTTTTTTTCAGCGTCGATTTCCGCCATCCGGATGAAAAAATTCTCGACGCCATGGAGGCGAAATTCCGCACAGCGCTGACCGAAATCATGCCGCCGTTGCAACTCACCTACACGGAGACGCGCATTTGGGATTCGCCTCCGGTCAAATTCGCGCCGGAACTGATCGAATGCGTGCGCATCGGCGCCGAGAAAGCCGGCTTCCAGTCGCGCGACATGATCTCCGGCGCCGGCCACGACGCCGCCTATATCGCCCGCGTGGCGCCGACAACGATGATCTTCGTGCCCTGCGCCGGCGGCATTTCGCACAACGAAGCGGAATCGACGAGCTTTGACGAATGCGCCGCCGGTGCGCAGGTTTTGCTCAATGCGGTGCTGGAGTTCGATCGACGGTTGGGGTGATTTCCCAAGCGAGCGTAGATTGTCACCGGATCAGACGAACCTCAACGCTCGAAACCGCGCCAAGCCAGTTACGATCGCCAGTTATAGCAGGCACACCTTCGCGCTCTGCCAGCGACAGGCAAGCGCGATCGCCGAGCGAAAGGCCACGTTTGAGCGTTTCAGCTCGCAGCGCACCCGTTCGCTGCGCGAGCGCAATGTCAAAATCGACCACGGTCGCAGTAATCAATTGCAAGGCGGCTTCTGCTTCCTTGTAAGTGCCGCCGCGTTCGACGATCTTGGTAACGACCTCGGCGTAATTTACCGTGGATAGAAGCGCATCATCGAGCGTTGCAATAACCACGTCGGCGCCCGGTTCGGCATTGAGAACGGCGAGCACTGCCGACGAATCCAGAACAGCGCTAGCCATCTTTTTGCTCGCGTTCGACCTCGCGACGCCGATCCTCGATTAGTTCATCGACCAAACTAACGCCCTCCGGAACGAATTGACGCACAATGGCTTGTGCCCTCCGCACGGCCGCCCGACGCGTTAGAAGATTGAGTTCGCCATCATCGATTGACGCAACGAGCGTGTCGCCTTCGGAAAGTCCCAACGCCTCGCGAAACGCAGCCGGGATAAGCACGCGCCCATCCGGGCCGAGCCGAAGTTTCGTCGGAGCCAACTGAGGTTCACCAGATTCCGTCGCAACCATCTTCTTCGCGTTGCGGGCCTCATCCTGCACTAGGACGTTGCGTACAAATTGATACCGGGTGCCAAGAAAATCTGCGATCGCCTGGCGTTTGTAACCAGCCTTCGCAAGGACCCGCATTTTCTCGGATTTTGAAGTCAGCCCATCGGTCAGCTGGCGCATTAGTCGATGATCTACCTGCATGGCAATTCTCTGATATAGATTATCATTATAATATGACGGATAAATTTATAATTGTCAAATTGAATGTTATCTGGTCTTCTCAAAAATCTCCCGCCCAATCAGCATGCGGCGGATTTCGCTGGTGCCGGCGCCGATCTCGTAAAGCTTGGCGTCGCGCAATAGCCGCCCGGCGGGAAAATCGTTGATGTAGCCGTTGCCGCCGAGGCACTGGATGGTTTCGAGCGCCATCCAGGTGGCGCGCTCGGCGGCGTAAAGGATGGCGCCGGCGGCGTCTTCGCGCGTGGTCTCGCCGCGATCGCAGGCACGCGCAACGGCATAGACGTAAGATTTTGAGGCGTTGAGCGTCACATACATGTCGGCGAGTTTCGCCTGGATGAGCTGGAAGCGGCCGATCGGCTGGCCGAATTGGCTGCGCTGATGGACATAGGGAATGACCAGGTCGAGGCAGGCCTGCATCACGCCGACCGGGCCTGCCGCCAGCACCGCGCGCTCGTAGTCGAGGCCGGACATCAAAATGTTGACGCCGTTGCCGACGACGCCGAGCACGTTGGCGTCCGGCACCTGGCAATCCTGGAACACGATCTCGCTGGTGTCGGAGCCGCGCATGCCGAGCTTGTCGAGTTTTTGGCCGGTCGAAAAACCGGCAAACGTCTTTTCGACCAGGAACGCGGTAATGCCGCGGGCGCCTGCGGTGCGGTCGGTCTTGGCATAGACCACGAGCGTGTCGGCGACCGGCCCGTTGGTGATCCACATTTTCGAGCCGTTGAGAATATAGCGGTCGCCCTTGCGGTCGGCGCGGGTGCGCATCGAGACAACGTCGGAGCCCGAGCCGGACTCCGACATCGCCAGCGCGCCGACATGCTCGCCGGAAATCAGCTTGGGCAAATAACGGCGCCGCTGGTCGTCGCTGCCGTTGCGGCGGATCTGGTTGACGCACAGGTTCGAATGGGCGCCGTAGGACAGGCCGACCGCGGCGCAGGCGCGCGAAATCTCCTCCATGGCGACGCAATGGGCGAGGTAGCCGAGCCCCGCCCCGCCCCACTCCTCTTCGACCGTGACGCCCAAGAGCCCGAGCTCGCCGAGCTGCGGCCACAGCTCGCGGGGAAAGCTGTTGGAGCGGTCGATCTCGGCCGCGTGCGGCGCGATCTTGTTCTGGGCAAAGGCCCGCACCGTGTCGCGCAGCATGTCGATGTCGCTGCCGAGGCCGAAATCGAGACCGGGAAAGCTGTTCTGGACCATCGGGCGCTCCGCGGCTTCAGCCACACGAGGCGAAGGGCGATAAGGTAGCCGCTGGCGGCCGGCGTGTCAGCGTGCTGCCGCGAGCTTGGCGGCGGCGCGGCCATTGGCGGGCCGCGCCGCGACCTTGTCGATCGCCTCGGCCGGCCGCGGTTTTGCGAACAGGAAACCCTGCATCTCGTCGCAGCCGGCGAGCCGCAGCAGCACCCGCTGCTCATCGGTTTCGACGCCTTCGGCCAACACTTTCATGCCGAGCGCATGGCCGAGCGCGACGATCGATTGGATGATGGCGCCGGCATGGCCGGTCGAGCCCAGCGAACCGACGAAGGCGCGATCGATCTTGATCTGGCTGAAAGGAAATTTTTGCAGATAGCTCAGGCTCGAATAGCCGGTGCCGAAATCGTCGAGCGCGATGCTCACCCCGAGCGCGCGCAACGCTTCGAGGCGCTGCAGGGTCTCCTGCGGGTCTTCGATCAGCACGCCCTCGGTCACTTCGAAGATGACGCGCGACGGCGCGATGCCGCTTTCGGCGATAACCGCGGCGACCAGATCGACCAGCTTGCGATCGCGGATTTGGATCGGCGAGAGATTCACCGCCACGGTCAGGTTCGGCCAGCGCGCGCCGTCGCTGAGCGCGCGGCGCAATACGAATTCGCCGAGTTGCGGCATCAGGCCGCTCTGCTCGGCCAAAGGAATGAAGACCGACGGCCCAATGGCGCCGCGGGTCGGATGGGTCCAGCGCAACAGCGCCTCAACGCCGATCATGGCGCCGCCGGCAGCGGCGACCACAGGCTGATAATGCACGTCGAGGCCGCCCGCGGAGAGCGCCGATTCAAGCTCGCGGCGAATGAAGCGCTGTTCGGAATATTCCATCTCGATAGAGGGCTCGAAACGCCGCACCATGCCGCGGCCTTCGCGCTTGGCGGCCCGCAGCGCCAGGTCGGCGCGGCGGCTGAGCTCGTCGGCGGTGCCCCCGTCGTCCGGTGCCTGGGCAATCCCGATGCCGGCGCTGATCTGCCAGTTCTGCTCCATGAAGATCGGTCGTTGCAGCGCCGCCCGCAATGCTTCGGCAAGCACGCTTGCGGTCTGGGTATCGTCGCTACTCACGATGACGGCGAATTCATCGTCGTCGAAGCGGCCGAATTGGGCGCCCGCGGGCAGGCTGCCGTGAAGGCGCTCGGCAATGCTTTTCAATAGTGCGTCGCCGCCTGAGCGGCCGTGGGTGTCGTTGACCTCGCGGAAGCCATCGAGATCGACAAGCGCCAGCACCACGACCCCGGAGCGGCGCCGCGCCAACGCCTGGTCGAGGCTTTCCAGCATCACCCGGTGATTGGGCAAGCCGGTCAGCGCGTCCTCGCGGGTCAGCTTGCGGATGGTTTTGAGGCTCGACCCGAGCAAGCGCGCCAGCCGCTGGATCAGGCCGGCGGCGAAAAAGGCGCAGACGCCGAGCGCGGTGCCGACCGCCCCGATCAGCCCCCACAGCCAGATCTCGGCGCGGATCAGCGTCCGGTCGGCCGCCCAGCTGAACCAGCCGACGATGCGGCCGCGCTCGTCGTGCAGCGACTGCGCTTCGCGCCCGGCGGTGGAGTCCTCGTCGGTGTCGAAGCGCAAATCCTTCAAACCGGCGAGGCGGGCCACCAGCGGCAACCTCGAATTGTCGAAACCGTCGCTGTCGCCGAACACGCCGCGCACCTCGTCGAGCGCCAGTTCCAGCGCCGCATGCCGCTCGGCGGCGAGCCGCTGGTCCTCCCGCACCGTGACGGCAAAGCCGGCCACGGCGCAGGCCAGCATCGCCACCGCGAGCGCCATCAGCACGTAGGAGGACAGGTGCGAGGCGGCCGCGCGCAATGCGGCTTGAGCCCGCGATTCGGGCGTACGCCGCCGGAATGCCGCCCACCGTGTCCGGGCTGCCGCAGCGGCCTTCATTACCCACGCCCCGTCCTGGAATAGCCGGTACGGAGCTTAGGGGCGTATGGTTAAGGGTAAGGAAAAGCCCGGCTAACTGCCTGACTTATCAACAGGCCTTGCGGCAACCCGGCCCGTTAATGCGCGGTTCAGGGACGAGGTGGGTAAGGTCGGGTTTGAAGAACAAGCGGTTTGCGGCTATCGAGCAGGCCGGGACTGAGAAAATGGCCAAGCCACGGGCAATCCTGAGCGCTGCGGTTCTGAGCGCGGTCGTCGGCGTCACGCTGGGCGCCGCGACGGCTGCGCGCGCGCAAGACTGCCCGGGACATCCCGACGCCATCGGCACCAGCCGCGTGATCACCATCGAGCCTGGCGAATATCAGCGCCTCGGCACGCTGCAATATCGGCAAACGCTGCCGCTCGCTGATCATGAGGTCGTGCTGACGTTCGATGACGGCCCGATTTCGCCCTACTCCAACCAAGTCCTCGATATCCTCGGTTCGCAGTGCGTGAAAGCGATGTATTTCCTGGTCGGCGAAATGGCGAAAGCCTATCCCGCCGTGGTGCGCCGCATTCACGACGAGGGCCACACGATCGGCACGCACAGCGAGGATCATCCACTCCGCTTCGACCGCATATCGGACCAGAAGGTGCGCTGGGAGATCGATTCCGGGATCGACAATGTGAGCGCGGCGCTCGGTGAAGCCGGCGGGCTGGCGCCGTTCTTTCGCATTCCGGGTTTCGGACGCACCGACGTGGTCGAGAGCGAGCTTGCCGCGCGTTCGCTGGTCGTGTTTTCGACCGATACCGTGGCCGACGACTGGCACCGCCGCATCTCGCCGTCGCAAATCATCGCCCGCGCCATGAGCCGGCTCGAAGCCAAGGGCAAGGGCATGCTGCTCCTGCACGACATCCATCCCTGGACCGTCGCGGCGCTGCCCGGCCTGCTCAAGGCGCTGAAGGACAAAGGCTTCCGCATCGTGCAGGTGGTGCCGTCGGCAACGGCGCCGCCGGGACCGATTGCCGCCCGGTCGGTATGGACGGTGGCGTGGTCGATGGCCGGGCAAACCGTCATGGACGACAGCGGCAACGGGCCCGTGTGGCCGAAACTCAGCGACAGCCCGATCGCCGAAACCGCGGACTTGCCGGCGCCCGACGAGGGCGCATTCGATCCGCATTACGCGCTCACCCACACCGCGAGCACCGCCGATATCGAAGTCGACCAGCCGTCCATCGAAGCCGGCATCGCAACCTCGCCGTGGCCCTACCAAGCCCTGGTCGCGATGCCCTCCGCCGCCGCGCAGCTTCCAGCGCCGAGCCTGCTCGATATCGGCTGGCCGGTGCAGGAGCGGGAGATCGCCGACGCGGCGCTCGAGCCGCAACCCAGCGCGGCAACGACCAGTTCGAACGATGCGAACGAGAAGAGCGAGCCGAGCCATGGCCGCCCGCGGCACGCCCGTC
Source organism: uncultured Alphaproteobacteria bacterium (assembly GCA_963756245.1). Lineage (GTDB taxonomy): Bacteria > Pseudomonadota > Alphaproteobacteria > Rhizobiales > Xanthobacteraceae > BOG-931. The sequence continues at coordinate 122,513 of CAVWOI010000020.1, read as the reverse complement.
TCATCATCCTTCGCCACGCCCGCGCGCGTCCGGCCGCGGGCCAGCACGCCGAGCTTCTCTCGCCGCTCACCGCCATGCAGACGCCGGCGCATTGAGCCGCAGCAAGCACGCCGCGTCAGTCGCGCACACGTCCCGTCAAAAGGGTGAACGGGGATGGCAACACCATCCCCGCAAGACTATCGGCGATGTATCGGCTGCTGCGCTATTTCTTGCTCGGGTCGCAGACCACTTTGCATGCGCCATAGTCGCAAACGAGAATTTGGGATTTTCGGCATTCCCTGGCGCTGCGGACTGATTTCAAGTTGGGTACAGCCATTTCCGGGCCAGGGCCACAGATCCACTCGGTGCAAAATCCACTGGAGACTATGCTGTTGCACTTGCAGGTTTGGACCGCGGCCGCCGGCCCGCTGGCCGCTATTGCCACGGACACCGCCGCCACCGCGGTCATCACTGTCAAAGCTAGTAATCTCATTTTGTCGCTCCCATTTGCCTTGCTGTTGCAAGCCTGGGGATCATGCCACCGCCGCGTGAGCCGGCAAAGCGGGAGGTGTGCGGTCTGAGATGCGCGCCGCGCACCACTAGCCGATGTTCGGACTGATGAGGTTTTGTTCGGTTCCTGGATTAGACCCGAAGACGCGCACGCCGCGTGATGACAATCACGCGGCGCGCTGATTGCCGCTATTCGCTGGGTTTCAGGTCATGGTGCGGCCGAGAGGACTCGAACCTCCACGGGTTGCCCCGCTAGCACCTCAAGCTAGTGCGTCTACCAATTCCGCCACGGCCGCATGTGGGTGGAACGCGCGCCTGATCGGCGCGACGGCGCGGATGTAACAGGTCGGGTATAGCGGGACAAGGGCCGAACGCCCTGAAGGATGGGCCGAAAGGCCGGCGAGGCGCTAGGTCGCCTCGGGCGAACGGGGCAACAGCTCCTTGACCTCGACGGCGATCTTGTTGCCGCTGACGATCACCGTGCCCTTGGCCACCGACAGATTGTTGGCCAGGATGCGGACCTCGTCTTCCTCGGAGGCGTCGAGCTCGATGATGGCGCCGCGGCCGAGGCGAAGCACCTGATGGATCGGCATCGAGGTGGTGCCGAGCACGACGGCGATATTGACCGAGACATTGTCGAGTGTCGCCAAGGGGCCCCCGCTTTGTCGCTTAAGGTTTACTCCTATATTCTATGGCCATGCATGGTTACCCGGTGGTTAACACGCGCGACGATCTGACGATCGGGCTTCTGCCGCCAACCGGCGCGCCGCCGGTCGAATGGAGCGTGAGCGACGAATGCGTCGGCTACGACGCAGCGCTTGCCGCCATGGCGGCGCGCGTCGAAGCAATCGCGCGCGGCGAAGCGCGCGAGCTGGTCTGGCTCATCGAGCATCCGCCGCTTTACACCGCCGGCACGTCGTCGCAGCCCCAGGAGCTGATCGAGGCGCGCTTCCCCGTCCACGCCGCGGGCCGCGGCGGCCAGTTCACCTATCACGGCCCCGGCCAGCGGGTCGGCTATGTCATGCTCGATCTCAAGCGCCGCGCGCCGGACGTGCGCCGCTTCGTCGCGACCATCGAGGAATGGATCATTCGCACGCTCGCCGCCTTCAACGTGCGCGGCGAGCGGCGCGACGACCGCATCGGGGTGTGGGTGCGGCGGCCGGACAAGGGCGACGGATACGAGGACAAGATTGCGGCAATCGGCATCCGCATCCAGCGCTGGGTGACGCTGCACGGCTTTGCGCTGAATGTGGACCCTGATCTGTCGCATTTTTCCGGCATCGTGCCGTGCGGCGTCGCCGATCCGCGCTACGGCGTCACCTCGCTGGCCGACCTCGGCGTGACCGTTTCCATGCCGGAGGTCGACATGGTTTTGCGCAGCACGTTTGCGCCGTTGTTCGGCGCGACCATCGACGATCAAACCGTCGGCAGCACCGAGAACAATTCGCCGGCCCGACGCAGTTTGAGCTCTTCCGCCGTGCCGTCACGCTGATCGACGCCGTCGACGCGCGAACCGCGCGGACCTTGATGGCACGCCGAGACCATCGCGGCGACAGCGTCCGGCGATCCCACGAACAACGCTTCGACCGCGTTATCGCGGCGGTTGCGCACCCAGCCTTGCAGGCCGCGCTCCAGCGCGGTGTATTCGGCCCAGGCGCGAAAGCCGACGCCCTGCACCAGGCCGCGGATGAGGACATGGCGCATCACGTCCACGCGATGTCTCCGAGTTTTCGCGAGGCCGCACCCGTGGGGCGCCGCGGCAGCCAATGCTGCAACGAGGAAATATAGTCGCCCGGCAAGTGCCAAGCGCGCGCCGCCGCGACCACCAGCTCCATATAGCCCGCCTTCGGCTGCCCTGCGCGGCTCGGCCGCGCAATATAGACAAGCGCCGGACGGACTTGGCCCGCGTGACGAACCGGCAACATTTCGGCGCGATAGAGCTTTCCGGCAATATTCTCCCAGGCATCGAGCGTGACGCGATCACGCGGCGTGATCCGCCACAACACGCCGTGAACCATATGCGCCAGCGCCGGCGCGACTGACGCATAACCGTCAGCGGTGATGATGAAACGATGATCGGCCAGCGCAGCAACGCCGATGGGCTGCGCCGCCGGAGCATGGCGGCGCATCACGTCGCGATGCATGTTCGCGCCGTAAGCGAAGTGCAGCATCATGCCGCGGGCTCGTCGACGCTTGTGCCGGTCGCCGCCCAAAGCGTGACGATCATCGCCACGACGACCGGCAGGAACGCCAACATCGCCAGAATCGCGACGACAATCGAGCCGAGCGGATAACTGGACGCGGCGCCCAACGATTCGAGGATCGAAAGCAGCAAGATAAGAGAGAGCGCGCCTATGGTGTTGGCATCATATTTCGTCGGCCCCACGGTGGTGAAAAACGCCGTCGCCACGGTCAACAGCAGCACCACCGAGAGCGCATAAAGAACGGCGGCGCCGACCGCGAGCCCGATCGAACGGCCGGCGTCGCGCAGCCGCTTTGCATGCAAGACGAACCACACCCAGATCAGAAGCGCTTGCACGGCCGCGAACAGCAACAGCTTGTTGTTCGCGGTGGCGCCCAGCACCGTGAGCCATTGCGATGCGGCGCCCGCTGCATCCACCGCGATGACCGCGATAACGAAAGCCTTCGGTCCCAACCGCCCGAATGGTGAAAACAAAAGGTGCAGCGCCTGCATGTCGTCACCCCTTTGGTCCGTTTCCCTGAGGTGCGAGCGAAGCGAGCTTCGAAGGGCGACGGCCCGGGCGCCTCGGCCGATTCATCCTTCGAGGGCCGCTTCGCGGCCACCTCAGGATGACGGGGTGAATGCTTTTATGCAAATTCCATGATCACCGCGTCGACCGCGACGCTGTCGCCCGGCTTGACGCGGATCTTTTTGATGGTGCCGTCGCGTTCGGCGCGCAAAATATTTTCCATCTTCATCGCCTCGACCACGGCCAGCGTCTCGCCGGCCTTGACCTCCTGGCCCTCGGCGACCGCGATCGACACCACGAGGCCGGGCATCGGGCAGCGCACCGCCTTGCCGCTATCGGAGAGCACCTTTACAGGCATCAGGCGGGCGTAACGCGCCTCGCGCTCGGTATAGACGAAGGCTTTGGCCTCGACGCCGCGATAGGCAAGCTCGAAACCGTTGGGGATCATGCGCACGTGCATCGCCACCGGCACGCCGTCGATCGTGCCCTGCCACAGCGGCAGGCCCGGAATCCATGGCGAAGACAATTTGTGGATCGCGCCGTCTTCGAAAGTCACGGCAATGGCGTCGCCGTCGCGCTCGACGTCGACCAGGATTTCCTCCTTGCCGAGCAAAACCGCGCGATGACGCTCCCGCGTCAAAGTCGTGTTCAACTGGCCGGAAATCCGGCGCTTGCGCTCGCCGAGCACATGGTCGATCGCCACCGCGACGCCGGCCATGGCGCGCGCCATGGCGCCGGTCGGCGGCGTGTGCTCAAAGCCGCGCGGAAATTCTTCGGCAATGAAGCCGGTCGAGATATTGCCCGAGCGCCAGCGCGGATGCGCCATGATGGCCGAGAGAAACGGAATGTTGTGGCGGATGCCCTCGATGGTGAAGGCGTCGAGCGCGTCGGCCTGGGCTTCGATCGCAGCGATTCGTGTCTTGGCGTGGGTGACGAGCTTGGCGATCATCGGATCGTAGTAGAGAGAAATCTCGCCGCCTTCGAAGACGCCGGTGTCGTTGCGCACGGTGACGCCGTCGTGCACGCCCTCGGCCGGCGGCCGGTAGCGCACCAGCCGGCCGATCGACGGGGCAAAATTGCGATAGGGGTCCTCGGCATAGACGCGGCTCTCGACCGCCCAGCCGTTGAGCTTGATGTCGCCCTGCGCGAGCGTAAGCGGCTCGCCGGCCGCAACGCGGATCATCTGCTCGACCAGGTCGATGCCGGTGACCAATTCGGTCACCGGATGCTCGACCTGCAGCCGCGTGTTCATTTCCAGGAAATAGAAGCTCTTGTCCTGCCCGGCGACAAACTCGACGGTGCCGGCGCTGTCGTAGCCGACGGCCTTGGCCAGCGCCACCGATTGCTCGCCCATTTTCTTGCGCGTTGCTTCGTCGAGCAGCGGGCTCGGCGATTCCTCGATGACCTTTTGGTTGCGGCGTTGGATCGAGCATTCGCGCTCGCCGAGATAGATGACATGGCCGTGCTTGTCGCCGAGCACCTGGATTTCGACGTGGCGCGGATCGGTGATGAATTTCTCGATGAAGACGCGGTCGTCGCCAAAGCTCGATTTTGCTTCCGAGCGAGCGCGGGCGAATCCCTCTTTGAGCTCGGCGCGGCTATGGGCGATGCGCATGCCTTTGCCGCCGCCGCCGGCGGAGGCCTTGATCATCACCGGATAGCCGATCTCGTCGGCGATTTTCTCCGCTTGCGTGTCGTCCTCGATGACGCCGAGATGGCCGGGCACGGTCGCCACCTTGGCGGCCGCCGCCGCGCGCTTGCTCTCGATCTTGTCGCCCATGGCGGCGATGGCTTTGGGATTGGGCCCGATGAAGACGATGCCGGCCTTGGCCAGCGCCTCGGCGAAAGCGGCACGCTCGGAGAGAAAGCCATAGCCCGGATGCACGGCCTCGGCGCCGCTCTCCTTGCAGGCGGCGACAATCTTGTCGATGACCAGATAGCTCTGCGCCGCCGGCGGCGGGCCGATCGGCACCGCCATATCGGCCATCTCGACATGGAGCGCGTTGCGGTCGGCTTCGGAATAGACCGCGACGGTCGCGATCCCCATGCGCCGGGCGGTCTTGATGATGCGGCAGGCGATCTCGCCGCGATTGGCAATCAGGATTTGCTTGAACATCGCAGCTTGGCAATCCCGCGAACCGGCCCTTTGGCTTTGCGGGGTTGCCAGAAAAATGTCAATCCGGGCGCCGCGCTACCAAGTATAGCGCACGGTCCCGCTGCCGGCATACGTTTGCGAGCCGCGGCCGAATTCGCCATCGAACTTGGTCAGCAGCGCCAGCGACTGCGTTATGTGCAACTCGGCGCCGGCCGACGCCAACGCGGAGTTCGCCGGTGGGGCTGCGCCATTGACCACGAAGTTCGCGCCGGGCAGCGCCTCGAACACCGCTCCCAGCGCCGGATTGGTGACCCAATCGTGCGCCCAGGCAAGCCGTGCCCGCAGCGTCAGCGGCATGGTGCCGAGCATCGTGCCTTCGCCGAAGCGCGCGCCCAGCTCGCTGCGGGTATCGGTGGCATGCATGGCGTTGAAGGTGAGCCCGAAGCCGCCGCCGGTGACATCGGTCTCGCTGAAGGTCGGCGTGTGGAAGCTCTGCGCCTGCACCGCGCCGTATGGCGTCAGCCACAGCGGCGCCACGTCGTAACGATATCCGGCCTCGAGCCGGCCACCGTAGCTCTGTGCATTGAACCTCGCCGTGAGCTGATCGCCGAGCGCGATGCGATTGAGCGACATCCAATGATCGGCGAAAGCGGCGGACGCCGCGACATAGGCCGGGCCGAAATTGGTCTTGCCGTAAACGCCGGCTTGCCAAGAGTCGCCCCGGCCGCCGCCGAGTGCCTGCGCCAGATTCCAATTGAGGCCGGCGCCGCCAATCGCAAAGCCGACCGTCGTGTCCGGCGTCCAATGGTAGTCCATGCCGCCGGCGAAACCGAAAGTCTGCGCAGTGAGGTTGTTGGAGCCGACCGCCGCATTGCCGTCCGTGGTATTGCTGCCGCCGTACGAGGCGCCCCACGCGGTCCAGCGTTGCGCGAAAGACGGAGGCTTGGGCGGCGCCTTGAGCACGGCGTCGTAGGCCATCGCGATCTCGGGCGGGAAGCTTGCCTCCTGGCTCGGCGCGAACGATGACACGCCGCTGGAGCCGGCAGCGCCGCGGCCGTTCACGAATGGGTCGAGCATCAGGCCGAGAAACTCGTTCATCAGTTGGAACGCGACGAGCTCGGAGCCGGTCGCCGCTTCGCCGTCCAATTGCGTCAGCGCATTGGCCAGGCCTGGGCCGTTGAGGCCGAACAGCGCCGTGAAACCGGGCGGCAGCGCGCCTCCGTTATTGAAGAAGTTATTGATCGCGTTGGCGACGTTCTGCTGATTTTGGTTGAGCGGCGACTGATTGCCGAGCTGCGCCGTCAAGTTCAAGAACACGTCGGTGCCGCTGTAGGTCAGGTTGGTGCCGAAGCCCGCCGGCAGATTAAAGTCGGTGACGCCCGCAAAGGTGCTGCCGCCCAGGCCTGCTGTGTGCAGGATGTCGTACTGCTTGGTCGTATAGCTGCCCGGCGCGAACACCGCCTCGACCGTGCCGGCAAGCGCGCCGGTGCCCGACACATTCGCCATGGTCGACGTCGCCGGATTGAGTTGAACCAGATAGAACGCACCGGACTGGAACGCGAGATTGCCTGACACGGTCATGGCGGTGCCGGGCGATCCAGGCGTGCCGGGCGCGAACGTGCCGCCGCTATTGACCTGGACCTTGCCGACCGTGCCGTTGCCGGCCAGCGTGCCGCTGGAGTTCACGTTGGTCTGTTTCGACGTCGCGATCGAGCCTGAGACGTCGAGCAAGCCGCCGTTGACGTTCGTGCCGCCGGTGTACGAGTTTGTGCCGGTGAAATTGATGGTTCCGGAATTGATGTTGACCGCGTCCACGCCGGAGATCGTGTTGCCGTAAGTGAAGCTGCCCGAGCCAAGCGCGAAGTTCACCGTACCGGTCGAGGATTGGCCGACGATATTGCCGCTGATCGTGCCGCCGGTGATGTTGACAGTATCGCCGAGCGCCGACAGCAGGATGTTGCCGCTGATCGTGCCGCCGCCCTGGCTGATCGTGGTTGCGGCGCCCTCGCCGGTGACGTCGATGGCCGCAGTGGTGCCGGTGAGGCTGCCGGTATTGGAGATGCCGCCGACCGTACTGCCACCGGTTACCATGATGCCGGTTGCGGCCGTGATGGTGCCCTGGTTGACGACGCTGCCGCTGACCGACGCGGCGCCCGCGGGCTGCGATCCACCCGGCGTGGCGTTGGTGATCAGAATGCCCGCGGCGTTGGCCGCGTGAATGACGCCGCCGGTGGCGTTGGTGATGTCCCCGGTGACGGAGGCGTTCGACACGCCAATGCCGGCATAACCCGCGCCGCCGTTGCTGGTCAGTTGGCCGCTATTGGTGATGCTGCCGGCGGTCGTGTTGTTGGTCGCCTGCAGCGACAGCATGAGGATGCCGTACTGGTCTGCCGTGATCGTGCCGGTGCTGGTGTTTTCGATCGAGCCGACGCTCGAGCTGTAGACGGCGATGCCGTTGGGAAAGCTGAACTGGTAGGCACTCGTGCCTGTCGCGGTGATGGTGCCGCTGTTGCTGACCTTGCCGACGACAGTGGAGAACCCCACTTCCACGCCGGTCTGGCCGGGTGTCGTGATCGACCCACTGTTGATCACCGATCCGCCGACATGGGCCTCGGACACGCCAATACCCACGGCCTGGTTGCTGGCACTGGGGAACTGGAGCGTGGGCGCAAGCGTAAAGGTGACGGTGCCGGCGTTGATGACGGAACCGCCGATGGTTACCGGGCTTCCGGTGTTGGTGCCGGTGACATTGATAGCGGTAAACCCGCTGTGGATGATATTGTTATTGACGATCGAGCCGTTGACGTTGCCGCCGACATACATGCCCAGACCGGAAACGTCGATCGAGCCGTTGTTAGTTATCGAGCCGGTCACGAGCGAGCCCGGAAAGTTGGCTGCATCGACGCCGATGCCTTGCATGATTTGGCCGTTCGCAGGAGCGCTGATCGTACCGTTGTTGATGATGTTGCCGGTGATCTGCGTGCCGGCGCCAAAGACGCTGATCCCAGTCTGCTGACCGAATTGACCCGGGAGACCCAGCACCGTAATCGTGCCGGTCGTATCGTTGACGACATCGCCGGTGTGGTTGGCGTTATCGTTGAAGGTAACGCAGTTGATGGCGCCGGTGTTGTCGTAAGGCGTTGCGGGATTGACGACGCAGGGTGCCGCCGCTGCGGCTCCGCTCCAGCCAAGAACGATGGCGGCCAGCGAACTTGTCGCCAACAGCACGCGACGGCATTCCGCCGTTCGGCCACTCATGTTCGACGCTCCCCGACCCCGCCGTCCTTATGGTTTTCTTTGACGGCACGATCAGACTAACACCAACGAAAGCGTGAACCGCGCACGTATAGTCACACTTGCATTCAAATCGGCGCGGTGTGTGGCTTAGTCGCAACAAACACCACGCTATCGCGACGTTGAATCCACGACATTGCCTAGCGCAGCGATCAAAGACCCAAGGTGCGCGTCGTAGTTGCGCCAACGTCCCGCCGAACTGCGGTAGATCGGCTGCCGGACCTGGCTGGCACTGGCGGTGCGAACCGGGCGGCGCGCTTGATGAAATGCGAGGCAGGTCGGATCCCAGTCCAGCCCGCAATGGTCGATGATACGGCGCGCCCAGGTTTCCAGATCGGCGATAACATCCTCGTATCGGACTTCCAGCATGCGACCGCGCGGCAGCGTCTCCCGCCAATGCGTCATGAGACTTTCATATTGGCGGTAGTAGCGGCCGAGTTCGGCGAGATCGTAAGTGAACTCCTGCGGCGCAGAAAACAACTTAGAGTAACAAGACAGGCAAGTGTCGCGCGCATCGCGACGGACGTGAACGATGTGGGCGTCCGGCAGGGCCATGTGAATCAGACCGACAAAGACGAAATTGCCCGGCATCTTATCGGTGATGCGCGGCGCATCCGGCGCAAGCTGCCGCAGGCGGCCGACATATTCCTTGCCGAGGTGGGCAAGCTGGTTACCCGAAAGGGCGGCCACATCGTCGGGGTAACGGCAGAGATCGCCTTTCGCGTCACGGATATGGTTGGCAAGTTGGCCGAAGTCGGTGAGCTCGCCCGCGCCGTGAATAGCGGGATGGGCGGCCAAAATCTGTTCGATCAGGGTCGTGCCGGAACGCGGCATGCCGAGCACGAAGATCGGCACATCCGAATGAAAGCCTCTCAACTTTCGCGCCAATAGATCGCGATCGAAGCTTGCGCGGATGCGATCGAACTGTTCGAGCGCTTGCTTCTCATCGTAGTTGATGCGGCCACGTTTTTGCCGATTGCCCTCCTGCAGATGCCGGAACGCATCGTCGAAACGGCCGAGGTCGTCATAGGCCTTGGCCAATGCAAAATTCAGGCGAACGCGGGCTGTATGCGCCAGCGCTCCATCGCTCGACAGCCGTTCCATCGCGGCCAGGTGGGAATCGCCCGCCACGAATTTCTTCGCGTCGGCAAGATTGAAGTAGTAGCTGATCTGGCGCGGATCGAGCTCGATGGCGCGGCTCAATCGCTCGCGCGCTTCGCCAAGCTCTCCCTCCTCCTTCAGAATCGTGCCGATGTTGTTGTGGGTTTCAGCCAATTCCGGCTTTAGCGCGAGCGCTTGCCGGAATAAAGCCAGCGCTTCCTGCGGCCGCTGCTGCTCATAACGGACTAAACCCATCGCATTGATCGCGTCGGCATCGTCGGGCGCGAGCGCGAGTGCGCGCTGCGCCGCGGTTTCCGCTTCGCTTAAGGCCTTCTGCTCGGCGCGCACCAGCACAATGTAGACCAGCGTCTTGACGTTGTTGGCATCGGCCGACAGCGAACGGGACAGCAGCGTCGCCGCTTCGTCGAGCTGCTCGAAGTCCCTGAGCAGGAGCGCGAGGTTGTTGAGGATGCTGGGATCATTCGGCTTCAGCGCCAGCGCTTGGCGATAGGCGGCTTCCGCCTCGTCGAAGCGCCCGGCGTCACGCAGCGCCGTACCCATATTGCTGATTGCTTCGGCATAGCCCGGACGCAGATCGCAGGCGCGGCGATAGGCGGCGATTGCGTCCTCGTTTTTCTTCTGCGCGCGAAGCGCATTGCCGAGATTGCTCCAGGCCTCGGCGTAGCCGGGCGAAAGCGCGGTCGCGCGCCGATAATGCACGATCGCGTCGTCCAGGGCATCGCGTTCGTAATAGACAATGCCGACATTGTTGTGCGCTTGCGCCAGATCGGGGTTGATGGCAAGCGCCGCGCGGCCGGCCGCCAGCGCAGCGTCGGCTTGTCCGGCGAGCCGGCACATCTCGCCGAGGTTACAGTGATAGAGCGCAACCGTGCCGTCGGCGGCGATCGCGCGGCGTATCAACTCGATGGCTGCGAGCAGATTGTTGGCCTGATAGGCGATGACGCCCCACAGATGCATCGCCGCCGCATGGTTGGGCTGGATGCGCAGGATGTTCCGGCACAATTGTTCCGCAGGCGCAAGCCGTCCCGCCTGCATGTGCTGCTCTGCCAGCGCCAGCGCATCTGGAACAGACAGTGACAGCGTAACCGGGACCTTCCCCTGATCGCCGCCTCGGCCGGTGCTGTTCACAAGGCGCCTTTTGTCGTGTTCACGCGGGTGCAAAATCCAAACTGACAAAACGTTTGTGTCGTTTGTCAGTCGACATGGACATTGGCCTTCTCGATGATGACGCGATAGACCGCGGCCTCGCGTTTGACGCGGGCATCGAGCTCGGCCGCGCTCGACGGGATTGTGGCCACGCCGCCGCCGGCGAAGCGTTCCTTGACGTCGGGCATGGTGAGGATTTTCACCACTTCGGCATTGAGCTTGTCGAGGATCGGCTGCGGCGTTGCCTTGGGCGCGAGCAGCGCCGTCCAGTTCGAGGCATTGACGTCGCCGCCGCCTTCGTCCTGCAAGGTCGGCCATTCGGGATTGAGCGGCGAACGCTTGGCCGAGGTCACCGCCAGCACCCGGATATTGCCGCTCGGCACGTGCGGCGCCACCGTGGAGCTCGCCAAAACCGCAAGCGGGATGTCGCCCGCGACCAGCGCCTGGGCCGCCGGCGCACCGCCCTTGTACGGCACGTGGACGAATTTGGTGCCGGTATTGAGCGCCATCGATTCCAGAATGAGCTGATTGATGCTGCCGTAGCCGGGCGTGCCGACATTGAGCGTGCCCGGCTGCGCTTTGGCGGCGGCAATGACGTCTTTGACCGTCTTGTAGGGACTGGCGCCATGGGTCGCCAACACGACCGGCGCATCGCTGATCGAAGCGATCGGCGCAAAATCACGCTCGACATTGTACGGCATTTCCTTGAACAGCCCAGGATTGATCGCAATGTCGCCCACGGTGCACATCACCAGCGTGTAGCCGTCCGGCGCCGATCGTGCCGTCAGCTCCATGGCGATAAAACCGTTGCCGCCCGGCCGGTTTTCCACCGCCACCTGCTGCCCCCATGCTTCGGTAAGCTTGGCGCCGACGATGCGCGCGGCGATGTCGGCGATGCCGCCGGGTGCATAGGGCACCAGGATGCGGATCGGCCGCGTCGGATAATCCTCGGCGCACACCGGCGCCGCGCCAAGCGTAACGCTCGTGCCGACCAGGCCGAGTGTCAGCACCAGAGAAAAGTGTCTTCTGTTCATTTTGATTTCCACGTTTGGGCTGAATCGACTTAATGCCGCAGCAGCAGCGAGGCGGCCAGCGCGACCGCCAGCAGCGCCGCGACACCCTGCCAGAAGCGCAGCGGTGAGCGCTCATAGAGCGTCAGCGGCCGGCGCATCACGAGCGGCGCCCGCACCGGCCCCTGCTCCATCTCCATGGCGAATTCGTTCATGTCGCGAAACCGCTCGTTCGGATCGGTGGCGATGGCGCGCGCCAACGCCGTCTGCAGCCACGCCGGCAGGTCCGGCCGCAATTCGCCGAGCGGTATCGGCCGGCTGCGGCGCGGCGGGCTGACGGCGTCGAGATTGCCATAAGGAAATTCACCGGCGAAGGTGCGGAACATGGTGACGCCGAGCGCGTAAACGTCGGTCGCCTCATTGCCGGGTTCGCCGGCCAGCATTTCCGGCGCCATATAGCCGAGCGTGCCGGGAATGTCCTCGGCCGGAAAATCCTCGAGGCCCGGAACGCGCACCACGCCGAGATCGATCAGCTTGAGCGATCCGCCGCTTTCCAGGATCACGTTGTCGGGCTTGATGTCGCGATGGATGATGCCGGCGCGGTGCAGCGCCGAAGCGCCGCGCGCGAGCTTGATCGCGATGTTGCGGCCCTCTTCCAGCCCCACCGCCGGCCGGCGCGAAAGCCGCCCCGACAACAGCTCGCCCTGGTAAAGCGGCATCACCGTGTAGAGGCAGGTCTGCCGCCCGGGCGGCAGCTCGATGATGCGGCCGATCCACGGACTGTTGACGCGGGCGCCGACCCAGGCTTCGCGGACGAAGGCGGCATGGTAGGTGGCCACCGCCGCGACTTGCGGCTTGGGAAATTTCAGCACCACCTCGCCGCCTTCGATCTCGTCAATGGCGCCGAACAAGCGGCTATAGCGGCCGTCGGACACCAGCACCTTCAACAGAAAGCCGTCGACCGCCTCGCCCACGATCGGCGTCGGGATCAGCGGCAGTTGCATGATGGTGGAGCCGACGACCTCGGCCGATTCCGCCGTCGGCAATTCGACCACGTCGATCACCATGGCGGTACAGTTGTCGGTCGAGCCGGCATCGAGCGCGGCGGCGACCAGGGCGCGCGCGGTGTCTTCGGACGCCGAGCGCTCGCGCAAAATATCGGCGATGGCCTCGGGCGCGAGGTAACCGTGCACGCCGTCGCTGCACAACAGGAAGCGGTCGTGCAGCGCCACCGGCTGGGTGGCGTAGTCGAGCCGCACTTCGGTCTCGACGCCGAGCGCGCGGAATAGGATGTTGGAGCGGCCGGAGCCGGTGGTGCCCTCGCGCACATGGTCGGTGGTGAGCAGCGTCAGGCGGTCACCGCCGAACCGGTAGGCGCGGGTGTCGCCGACGTGGAGCACATGCGCGATGCGCCCGCGCAGCACGATTGCGGTGAAGGTGCATCCCATTCCGGCCAGCGCCGGGTCGCGTTTGCCTTGGCCGTAAATCCAGCCGTTGAGCGCGCTGATGACGGTCGCCGCGGCGCGGCGCACTTCCATGGTCTCGGGCAGGTCGCAAAAGCCGTCCAGGAAGCCGCGCACCGCGGTTTCGGCAGCGACCCGGCCGCCCTTGGCGCCGCCAATGCCGTCGGCGATGGCGGCAACCACGTCGCGGCGCGGTTTCGGCAGCTCCCAGCCGAACACGGCGCCGCCGAAATCTTCGTTGCGCTCGCGCGGCCCAGTCTCGGAGGCGAACCCTACGCTTGCCTTGACGCCGGAAACCCGCTCGGCCATCGCCCTGATCCTGTCCGTGCGGCGCTGGTTAGTCCGGGAGATGATGGGGTGGGTTCAAGTGCGCGCTCGTGACGTCAGTGGTCGAGCAGGCAGCGATGAAAGTAGGTATTACCGCCCATGGAGGAGGCGAGGATCACAGTAAGATCGCCGGATCTTAGATCAAGCGTATAGCGCCAGCCATCGTTGGCATCACGCCAGGCGATCTTGGCGTCACTGATGCTCGCCGGGTTCGTATCCACCGTGCTGTGGTCGTAGTCGACCTTGATTTGCCAGGTCGTCCCGCTCGATTTGTTCATGCAAGTGATGGCGCGTTCGCCGCGCTGCGCTTCGGCACTGACCGCGGGAGCGGCAATGCCGATCAGTAACGCGGCAGCGATCACCGCCAATGGCCGAGTTCGCTTCGTCATTGACCTAGTTTGACCGACTAATCCTTCCATTTGTCTGCCTACTTTGTAATCATATTGCGGATTTTGTAGTCATCACAGCTCGGGCTGAGCCACAACCTTCATCAGAATATATGGCCAGTCAATGCTCGATTGGCTGGCATAGTTTTTGCGAAGTCCGCTGGCATTCGGCTGTGTGCCTTCCGGCGCGCAGGCCGCATTTTACTGGGGGAAGGCAACAATGGCACTCGTACCGTCACCACAATGGCTCGACACAGGCGATAACGCCTGGCAGTTGGCAGCCGCAACATTCGTTGGTCTGCAAAGTATACCCGGCCTCGTCGTTCTCTACGGCGGCGTCGTCAAGAAGAAGTGGGCGATCAACTCCGCCTTCATGGCGATGTACGCTTTCGCTTCGGTTCTCGTCGTCTGGGTTCTGTTCGATTACAACATGGCGTTCGGGCACGCTTGGCTCACGATCGCCGGACAAACCTTCCTCGGAATGCCGCAACTCGCGACTTCGGCCGCGTTTACGACCGGTCAAGCCATAGTTCCGGAAGCAGCGGCGGGCATGCCCCCGATGGCCTTCCCGATGGCGACGCTGGTCTACTTCCAGTTCGTGTTCGCAGCGATCACCGTCATCATTCTTGCCGGTTCAGTGCTCGGTCGCATGAACTTCACGGCGTGGATGATCTTCTGCCCGATATGGATGACGCTGGTCTACACCGTCGGCGCGTTCAGCCTCTGGGGTGGCGGCTGGCTCGCGGCCAATTTCAGTGTGGCGGACTTCTCGGGCGGCTACGTCATCCATCTCGCCGCCGGCACATCGGGCTTCGTTGCGGCATGGGTCATCGGCCCGCGTATCCAGGCCGACCGCGACAATTTCCCGCCCAATAGCTTGCTCGTGACCTTGGTCGGCGCCGGCATCCTGTGGATCGGCTGGAACGGCTTCAACGGCGGCGACCCGTACTTCGCCAACGCCGACGCCGGTGCCGCCGTGCTCAACACCAACACGGCTACCGCTGTGGCGCTCTTGGTCTGGACCATCATGGACAAGATCTCCTACGGCAAGCCGTCGGTCATCGGCGCGGTCAACGGCATGATCGCCGGTCTGGTCGCCATCACTCCCGGCGCCGGTTATGTCGACGGCTGGGGTGCCATCATCATCGGCGTCTGCGCGGGCCTCATCCCGTGGTACAGCATGAACAAGTTCCAGAAGACCAGCTTCATGATGAAAGTGGACGACACACTGAGCGTGTTCTCCACCCATGGTGTCGCCGGCCTGATGGGCGGTCTGTTGGTCGGCGTCCTCGCCAACCCGGACATGCTGCAATATATCGGCACCGACAAAGAAGCTCCGGGCGTCAACGTGACCGGCTTGATCTACGGCAACCCGGCCCAGCTCCTGGCGCAAGTTTACGGCGCGGCCTTCATCATCATCTACAACATCATCGCCACCTACATCATCCTCAAGGTGATCGGCTTCATCGTGCCGCTGCGCATGGATGAGGCGACCTTGAAAGTCGGCGACGACGCGGTGCATGGCGAAACCGCCTATGCGATCGGTACGGAGGGCGAATAATCAGCCCACGCCGGTGGACTAAAAAGTCCACCGGCTCTCTCTTCCTTGCGGGCATGATGGCCGCCCGCAAGTTACGGTCCGTGTCGCAACTCCTGTCACGCGGATCTTTGGCGGCTCCCACTCTGCTGCAGGGGGCCGCCTTTTTTATTGCCGGCGATTGCTCGTTCGATCGCGCGTCACCGCGTCGCTCCCGCCCCGCCCCGCTCAGTACGAGCGATTCTTTGGCGCCGCATTGTGGACGGGACGCGCGTGCCGGCCGTGGACCGGGCGGCGATGGACCGGCACCGCGCGATGCGGGCCCGCCTTGGGCGGCGACGCGGCGCTCGCGAATGTCAACGCATCGGTGAGGTCGCCCATGGGCGGACGGCCGTTGGTCTTGAGCGCCTGATCGCGCGCGGTCAGCCCGGCCAGCACCGGCAGATCGAAGCGCTTGTTGATGAAGCGCAGGATCGAGGTCGTGTCGTATTGGATGTGATCGACGGCGCCTTTTTTCGCGAACGGCGAGACGATGAACGCCGGGATCCGCGAGCCGGGCCCCCAGCGGTCGGCCTTGGGCGGCGCGACATGGTCCCAGAAACCGCCGTTCTCGTCATAGGTGATGACCACCATCATGTGCGGCCATTGCGGGCTCTTTTCCAGATGCGCGACGAGATCGGCGATGTGCTGATCGCCGTCCATCACGTTGGCATAGTTGGCGTGCTCGTTGAGATTGCCCTGCGGCTTATAGAACGTCACTTGCGGCAGCGCGCCGGCATCGATCGCTTTGATGAATTCGACGCCGTTCATGCCGCCGTCCTTGAGATGCTCGTCGCGGGCGGAGGTGCCCGGCGCATAATTGGCGAAGTAGTTGAACGGCTGATGGTGAAACTGGAACGTCGGCGGCGACTTGCGATCGCCGTCGAGCGCGTCCTGCCAGGCGCCGGCGTACCACGCCCAGCCGATGCCCTTCTGGCTCAACAAGTCACCGATCGTCGTGTCATGCTGCGGCGGCAGCGTGTTCGGCAAGTTCGGATCGGCGAAGCGGGAATCGCCGTCGGCCGCCGGCTTGTTGTTGCTCGGCTGATACGGCGGCTGCATGGTGTTGACCGCATAGAAATCCGGCGAGATCTGGCCGTTGTTGATGAATTTCGGCCCGCCGTCGAGCGCGGATTTCGGCGAGTCCGGCGCCAGCGTCAGCGACACGCCGTCCGGGTCGACCGCGGCGATGAGGCCCTTGGCGGGGCTGGTATCGGCATGCGGGTAGACCGGAATGCAGGCGCAGATCAGCGCGAAGTGATTGAGGAACGAGCCGCCGAACACGCCCTGGAAGAAGTTGTCGGCCAGCACGTATTTCTTGGCGACGCTCCACAGCGGCAGCCTGGTGCCGTCGTAATGGCCCATGACCAGCGCGCCGGAATCGGCAAACGCCACGAACTTGTCGTTCTTGCCGCCGTCGATCTGCATCTGATTCTGATAGAACAGGTGCCAGAGGTCGCGCGTCGTGACACCGAGCCCGGCGTTGAAGCCTGTTGCATCGTCGATGGCGAAGGGCTGGTTCGGCAAATGCGCGGTCTGCGCTTGAGTGATCGGCGGGGTGACACCCTTGGCGGTCAAGTTGTCCCATACCGGCGGCAACTCCTTGAGCGCGGAGCCGTCGCGATCGAGCTGGGTCGAATTGGCCGGCTTGACGTTCTGCAATCCATTGGCGCCGGGGAATTGGCCGTAGAGATTGTCGAAGCTGCGGTTCTCGGCATAGATGACGACGACGGTGTCGATCAGATTGAGCCCCTTAGGCGCGCCTTGGGCGGCCGCCTCGCCGGCCAGCATGGCCGAAACGCCGGCAGTCAGCAGCGCTAGCGTCGAAATTGAATATTTCATTGCATGTTTGATCGAAAATCGCATGACCGCTCCGCTGGTGAAAGTCTGGGTGGATCGAACGGTATCTCGCCCGATCGTTCTAGCCAAAATGACGGCGCCGCACACTGGCGAAATTCGATGGCAGTTGCGTGAACGATTCACCCCCTTTGCCAGAAGGCCTGGTTTGTCAGAAAACTGTCATGAAGAGCCGGCACCCTGTTGGCCGCGCGCTTTGCCGGACAACACAGCCAACCCGGCCATGGTTTGAATGATTGCTCGTTGGCAAATCCTGCTGTTGTTGGTGTGGTGCGGCGCTTTTGCCGGCGCCGGCGCGCAAGCCGGTGCAGGCACGCTGACGCGTCCGCAAGCCTATGCGCGCGCGGCGCAACTCGCCGCGCTCGGCCGCAGGCTGTTCGCCGATCCTTCGCTGTCCGTGTCCGGCCGCATGGCGTGCACGACGTGCCACGATCCCGACCACGCTTTCGGGCCGCCCAACGCGCTACCGGTCCAATTCGGCGGCGCCGACATGCATCAGCCCGGCCAGCGCGCGGTGCCGAGCCTGAAATATTTGCAGGCCGTGCCGCAATTTACCGAACACTATTACGAGTCCGAGGATGAAGGCGACGACAGTATCGACAACGGTCCGACCGGCGGCTTGACCTGGGATGGCCGCGTCGACCGCGGCCGCGATCAGGCGCGGATACCATTGTTGTCGCCCTTCGAGATGGCCAATGCCGACGCCGGTGCGGTCGTCGCCAAGGCGCGCCAGGCCGCTTACGCCGACGAGCTGCGCAAAATCTTCGGCACGGCGATTTTCGACGACACCGAGAAGGCCTTTGCCGGCATCGTCGAGGCGCTCGAAGTGTTCCAGCAGGACTACCGCACGTTCTATCCGTACAGCAGCAAATACGACGCCTATCTGGCCGGCCGTGCCGAACTGACGCCGCAGGAGATGCGCGGGCTTAAGCTGTTCAACGATCCGGACAAAGGCAATTGCGGTAATTGTCATCGCAGCCAGCGCGGCAGGGACGGCACGCCGCCGCAATTCACCGATTATGGATTGATCGCCATCGGCGTGCCGCGCAATCGCGATATTCCCGCCAATGCCGATTCGGATTTCTTCGATCTCGGGCTCTGCGGGCCGCTGCGCACCGACCTCGCCGACCGTACCGAATATTGCGGCCGCTTCATCACTCCGACGTTGCGCAATGCCGCCTTACGGCAGACGTTCTTCCACAATGGTGCGGTGCACAGCCTGCGCGAGGCCGTCGCCTTCTATGTCGAACGCGACACCGATCCGGGCAAATGGTACCCGCGCGACGCTACCGGCCAAATCTTGAAGTTCGACGATCTGCCGCAGCGTTATCGCGACAACATCAATAGCGAACCACCGTTCGGCGGCCATCCAGGTGACCGCCCCGTGCTATCGCCGAGCGAGATCGACGATATCGTCGTCTTTCTCAATACGCTGACCGACGACGACAAGGCGAGGCAGTGAGCCTTTCGCCTTACATGCGGGCGTAGCCACGGCCGGCGTAGCGGGCTTCGGCGACGATCCAGTCGAGGATAGCGATATCGACCTCGTCGAATCCGGCGGGCAGACGCCTGCGCTGAGCCGCTACGACGATTTGCGAATGCGCAATCACCGCGGCGAGCGTTTCGACGTCAGGACGTGCCATCTTCATCAAAACCTCCCGGGCGGTCGCAAAATGAGCAACGCGCACGGTCCTGGAGCAGTGATTGACCCCTGCCCTTGATCGTTAGTCGGCTGAGTCGGGGTTACGGTTCAAAACTGAAATGACAGGGTGGCCAGCCAAGGGCGGTACTTGGGCAATCTCGCGACGTTTCATTCACCGCTCGGTGATCGCGCCCCTTATCGGACGTTGGCGGAGCGTCACGACGCTGCCCAAGGTTGTGGCGGCGGAATACATCGAGACCCTTCGCAAGAATATTTCCCAATCCATTGTGAACGCGGGATATTTCTCACAACGCCTGGCGGCTTTCGACCGAATAATGCTCGACCCGCAGGACTAGTATTGGCGACCTTTGAGCCGTACATGTCAGTGGCGAATTACGTTTACGAAAATCGGATCAGCTCCAACAAAACCGATCAGCCCAAACGGAGGTTTTCCCATGGCTCTGGCAATTGGCGATACCGCCCCGGATTTCGAAGCCGAAACGACTGAAGGCAAAATCCACTTCCACGACTGGATCGGCAACAACTGGGTTGTGCTGTTCTCGCATCCGAAGGATTTCACCCCGGTCTGCACCACCGAGCTCGGCACCATGGCGCGGTTGAAGCCGGAATTCGACAAGCGCGGCGTCAAGATCATCGGGCTCTCGGTCGACCCGGTCGACAACCACAAGAAGTGGGCGGCCGACATCAAGGACGTGGTCGGCTTCGCGCCGAATTACCCGATGATCGGCGACACCGACCTGAAGGTCTCCAAGGCCTATGGCATGCTGCCGGCGAGCACATCAGGCACGTCGGAACGCCGCACGCCGGCCGATAATATGACCGTGCGCAACGTCTTCGTCATCGGACCGGACAAGAAGATCAAGCTGGTGCTGGTTTATCCGATGACCACGGGGCGCAATTTCGACGAAGTGCTGCGCGTGATCGACTCGCTGCAACTCACCGCCAAGCACCGGGTGGCGACGCCGGCCAACTGGAAGCAAGGCGAGGACGTCATCCTCACCGGCGCGGTGACCGACGACGAGGCGAAGACGCTCTATCCGCAGGGCTGGAAGACGCCGAAACCCTACATCCGCGTCGTACCGGCGCCGAAGTAACGCCACCCGAACCCTGTTCCGGCGAAGAGAGCGCGGCTGCGGCCGCGCTCTTTGCATGTCCGGCGCCGGCGCTGGCATACTGATCGATGCGCCGCGGCCCAGCGGCGGCGCGGTGAATATGAGGCCGACATGGCGAAGACCTCGAAGCTCGTGCTGTACCACGCCGCGCATTCGACATGCAGCCAGAAGGTCCGCATGGTGCTGCACGAGAAGGCGGTTGAATTCGACGAAGTGCGGATCGATCTCGGCAAGAAAGAGCAGCTCAAGCCGGACTATCTTGCCATCAATCCGAACGGCGTGGTGCCGACCCTGGTGGATGACGGCGTGCCGATCATCGAGTCCAGCGTGATCTGCGAATATCTCGACGAGAAATATCCCGACAACCCGCTGGTTCCCTCCGATATCGTCGCGCGGGCACGCATGCGCGCCTGGACCCATTACATCGAAGAAGTCGCCGTCGGCGCCATTCGCGTGCCCTCGTTCAATCGCGCCTTCCTCTATCGCTTCGAGAAACTCGACCAGAAGCAGTTCGAGAGCCAAGAGATCGATCCGCGTCCGGTGCGCCGGGAGCTGTTTCAGCGCATGGGCTCGCCGAAAGGTTTTGCCAAACAGGAGATCGATCGTTCGCTCGAGCAGCTTTCCGAAACCTGCCGGCGCATGGACGATGCGATTGCAAAACAAGGCCCCTGGCTCATGGGCCGCCAATTCACGCTAGCCGACGTCCTGGTCATGCCGAGCATCGATCGGATGGCGGATTTGGGGCTTTCGCATATCTGGGACAGCAAATATCCCCGCGTCGGCGAATGGTACGAGCGCCTCAAGGCGCGGCCGGCATTTCAAGCCACTTATTATCCGGGATCGCGGGTCTCGGATTTTTTGCCGCTTCGCCCGCTCTATGCCGCCGGCCGGGAATGACAATCAGGAAACCACGATGAGCCGCGATATGATGCAAGATGCCGAATTCCAACCGCCATTTGCCAATTTCATGGGCATGAAGGTCACCCACGTTTCCAAGGACAAGGTCGAGGCCGAGATTTTCGTGCGCGAGGAACTCAACAACCGGTTCGGGGTAATGCACGGCGGCGCGGTGATGGCGCTGGCCGACAATCTCGGCGGCACCGCGACCTTCGCCAACCTGCCCGAAGGCGCACGCACCGCGACCATCGAGAGCAAGACCAATTTCTTCGCGCCGATCCCGGTCGGCGATACCGCGCGCGCCGAATGCACGCCGCTGCACCGCGGCCGCACCACCATGGTGTGGCAGACGCGCATCACGCGCAACGACGGCAGGCTGTGTGCGTTGGTGACGCAGACGCAGATCGTGATTGTGCCGGAGAAGAGCTAGCGCGAGACGGCAGCCCAATGCCCGCAACCAAATCACCAGGTAAGACCGCCCCGCCGAAAAAGACGGCCGGACGCTTTCGCATCAAGCGGGTCTACGAGCCTGCCAGCAAGGACGACGGCTTGCGGGTGCTGGTCGACCGGCTGTGGCCGCGCGGCATTGCAAAGAAAAAGGCGCACATCGATCTGTGGCTGAGAGATTTGTCGCCGAGCGACGCGCTGCGCCGCATGGTGCATGCCGACCCGGAAAAGTGGGATGAATTCGTCAAGGCCTACGGCCGCGAGCTCAAACAGGAGCCGGCGCGGACGGCGCTTGCGGACTTGCGCAAGCTGCCGCGCAGCCGGCCGGTGACGCTGCTCTACGCCGCGCGCGACGAGGCCCATAACAATGCCGTGGCGCTGAAGCACTGGCTGGAGCGGGCGAAATAGCAAGGGTTGCTAGGATACTCCGACGAGGCGGATGAGCCCGTAGCTGATCAGGCCGAGAATGATCAGCGACGCGGTCACCGCCAGCGTCACCCGCACGCCGCTCTTCGCCACGACGCGTACATCGACGCCGAGGCCGAGCGCCGCCATCGAGATGGTCGTCAATATCGCGGCCACACGGGTGATGGTTGGCAAAACGCTTTGCGGGATCAGCCCGAGCGAGCGCACGATCAGGACCACGAGAAAGCCGGTGATGAACCACGGCACCAGCTCGTGCAAGTCGGGACTGCGGCGGTTGGCACGATCGAGCCGCGGGTCGGCTCGCAGGTCGCGGGCGAGCAGTGACAGTCCGAGCACCACCGGGCCGAGCATCAGCACCCGCACCAGCTTGATCACCGTGCCGACCTGATTGCTCAACGCGCCGATCGGCAAAGTCGCCGCCAGCACTTGCGGCACCGCGTAGACGGTCAGGCCGGCCAGCACGCCATATTGCGTCAGCGACAATTGCAGGATCGGCACCAGGAGCGGCAGGGTCAGGACAACGACGACGCCCAGCACCGCGGTAAACGAGATCGATGCGGCGATGTCGTCGCCGTCGGCGCCGATCACCGGCGCCACGGCGGCAATGGCCGAATTGCCGCAGATCGAATTGCCGCAAGCAACCAGGATCGCCATGCGCAGCGGCAAGCCGAACCCGCGGCAAATGATGAAGCTCGAGCCGAGCGCGATGGCGACGACGGAGGCGATGCCGACGAGGAGAATCGGCCCGAGCGCCAGCACGGTCGCGACGCTCACCGACGCGCCCAGCATGACGACCGCGACTTCGAGCAGAAGTTTTGCCGAAAACGCGATGCCGGGAACGAAGTGCTTTGCCGGCGTCCATGCCGTGCGGATGGCGACGCCGAGCAGGATCGCGAGCACCAGCGCTTCGAGGTAAGCATGCCCGGCGAAATGAACCTCGACGGTTTGCAGCGCGATCGCGATGACCGTTATCGCGATGCAGAGCAAAATACCCGGCGACAATCGGCGCAAATACGCGATCACATCATGCCACCTTGTAAAATTTGAGTTTGACGCCCTGGGGCTCGCGTTCGCCGCTGCAGACGACGATGCAGCTCGTGATCCAGCCATAGCGCGCGGCGGCGGTTTCGAAGAAGCTGGCGCCGCGGAAATAATAGCTGCCGGGCTCGACCGGACGGCCGGCGGCCAACGCCGCCATCACCTCCGGCGGGCCATGGCGAAGCGCAAGATTGCGGACATTGATCAGCGCGCCGTCGTCGGTTTGCAGGGTGTAGCGCGCTTCGAGCTCCGAGACGCCGTCGCCGCGCAGGATCTGCCAATCGGCGCCGCCCGGCAGCACCTTGCCGCGAATGGCGGGCCCGGAAAATTCGCCGCCGGTGATCGGGACGATGCGGCGCGCACCCTTGCCGACGTCGCCGCAGTCGAGCGGCGGGCCGACCGACACATCGGCCGCGAAGATCAACTCCAGCCGCGGCGTATCCGCCATGGTCGCTCCCGAACCGATTGCATTGTGGGGACGAAATTCCCGATAATCGCCGCCACGGCCAAGTCAATCACCAAGCCACGCTTTTGCAAAGCACGCGAGGAGCACCATGGATGTTCGCGCCGCCGTAGCCTTCGGCCCCGGCAAACCGCTCGAAGTGACCACCGTCCAGCTCGAAGGCCCGCGCGCCGGCGAGGTTTTGGTCGAGATCAAGGCGACCGGCATCTGCCACACCGACGAGTTCACCCTGTCGGGCGCCGATCCCGAAGGGCTGTTTCCGGCGATCCTCGGCCACGAGGGAGCCGGCATCGTCGTCGATGTCGGCCCCGGCGTGACCACCGTGAAAAAGGGCGACCACGTCATCCCGCTCTACATCCCGGAATGCCGCAACTGCCCGTCGTGCTTGTCGCGCAAGACCAATCTGTGCACCGCGATCCGCGCTACGCAGGGCCAGGGCGTGATGCCCGACGGCACGTCGCGGTTTTCGCTGGATGGCAAACAACTGCACCACTATATGGGCTGCTCGACCTTCGCCAATTTCACCGTGCTGCCGGAAATCGCGGTGGCCAAGATCCGCGACGACGCGCCGTTCGACAAGGTCTGTTACATCGGCTGCGGCGTCACCACCGGCATCGGCGCGGTGATCAACACCGCCAAGGTCGAGCCGGGGGCAAAAGCGATCGTGTTCGGGCTCGGCGGCATCGGGCTCAACGTCATCCAGGGGCTCCGCCTCGCCGGCGCCGACATGATCATCGGCGTCGATCTCAATCCCGACAAGAAGGCCTGGGGCGAGCGCTTCGGCATGACGCACTTTGTCAATCCGAAGGAGGTCGATGGCGACCTCGTCGCGCACCTGGTCAACATGACCAAGAGCGGCGCCGACCAGATCGGCGGCGCCGATTACACCTTCGAATGCGTCGGCAACATCCACCTCATGCGCATGGCGCTGGAGAGCTGCCATCGCGGCTGGGGACAGAGCATCATCATCGGCGTCGCCGGCTCGGGGCAGGAGATCGCGACGCGGCCGTTCCAGCTGGTCACCGGCCGGGTCTGGCGCGGCACCGCCTTCGGCGGCGCCCGCGGCCGCTCCGACGTGCCGAAGATCGTCGATTGGTACATGCAAAAGAAGATCGAGATCGACCCGATGATCACCCACACCTTGCCGCTTGCCGACATCAACAAGGCGTTCGACCTGATGCGCGACGGCGAGAGCATCCGCAGTGTCGTGGTGTATTAGGTGACGCCCGCAATCACCCTTTTGCGCGATCCGCCGCTGCCGGGCGAATGCGGCCGTTAAGCGTTGTTCAGCGACACAATTCCAAATAGAGTTGGCTCGCGGGCAAACCTCCGCGCGCGGCAGGGCCTCTGCCGAGCGACAATCACAAGCTTTTGTTTCGAAGCGTTGCGTCAGGAAACGTCATGACCGATACGGCGAGCCCTACTGAAGAAGCAAGCAAATCACGCCAGGCGATAACCAGCATATTGCTGGTCCTGTTTACGACCGCGGTCGGGCTCCTGTGCATTTTGGTGCTGGCTTGCACCCTTACGCAGGCACGGCTGACGACCATATCCGTCGATGGCGTCAATATCGGCATCTGGAAACTTGATGACACACGCACGCAATGGAAAAAAATCCGCGACCGGATCAACGATCAATCGGAAGCGCTCATTAAGGCCAAACAAGATCTCGACGAGGCTCAGCAAAAATTAGCCGACGACGAAAGCCTATATCGGCCAGCGCGGACGCCGCTCGACGCCGAACTGCAAGCGATCAAGACCGCCATCCTCACGTCCGATCCGGAGCTTGCCAAAGCCATGGTCGGGAGCCCCGCCGAGCAGATCAGCCTGCTCGATACGGCGAAGGGCCACCTGCTGCAGACCCATCCCGATTTGCAGGGGACGTTCGATAGGATCGCCGACTTGGACAAGACCTACGAGCCGGTCTACGCCCAACGGATGAAGCTCGAGGCCATAGCCACCGCGAAGAAGGAAGAGGTCAAGGCGCTCAATGACAGCTTGAAGTCGTTGCAGGATTCGCTTGATGGCTTGTTCAGTCAGTTCAGCACCAAACAGCTCGACGATCCGACCCGCGTGCGCGTCGAAAACGCATTGTTCGAGCTTTATTCCGGAAAGGTCTTGGGCTCGTCCATGAACTGGCTGCTGGTCATGCCGCCGGACATCCTGACGCTCGCGCTTGTCATCTCGATGGGAGTCCTCGGCAGCGCGCTGCAGATGACGCACGCCCTGTTCCGGCAAAATCGGATCGAGCGACCCGGCGCCTATTTCCTGCGGCTCGGCGTCGGGGCGATCACGGCGCTCGTCATCTTCATCGTCGCCAAGGCCGGCGTGCCGGTCATCGCCGATGCGTCGCGGCTCGGCGGCGACGCGCCCATCAATCCCTATTTCGTTTCCTTTCTCGCGATCATCTCCGGCCTGATGTCGGAGAACGCCATCATGATGGTGCAGGCGCAAGGGGCGAAATTCTTCGCGTCGGAGACCGCGGCCGACCCACAGCGATGGGCGCGTTCCGATCTGCACGACGCCTTCACCAAGGCGAACCGCAATCCGAATAACGTCAAGCGATTGTTGAGTGCCGACGACGATCAGTTCGAAGGCTGGATGTCCGGCAAGGACGCCATTCCGGGCGCCGCCCAGACCATGATCGCGGGCGTCCTCGAATTGCCGCAGCGCGACCTCTTCACCGACATCCCACCGGATGACGCGAAGTGACGCTCAGCCTGAGCCGATCGCCGGATCAGATCCCGAACACGCAGGCGATGGCAACGATCAGCAAAACGCCGAGGCCGATCGTCATGATCTCTATGCCGTCATAGCGCGGGGAATTTGAACGCTCGGTAACATGCGGGGGCATGACTGGTGCCTCCCTCTCTGATGTTGACGAAAAAACTGGTGCTAGCGGATGGCCGGCAACTGTCCGGTCACGGCCGTGGGCTGGCCGGCCTTGACGAGCTGCGTGGTGCCGAGGTCGACATCGCTGACGTGGGCGAACGTGCCGACGGCGGCGACCAAAATCGCGCACAAAAGACCGACCACGACAATCTTCAAATGGGTCCGGCGGTCCGCACTGTAAATTGAATGATTCATCACGCTCTCCCAAGTGTTCTTGCCCTTAATCAACGCGTTTGCAGGCGTTTGGGATGTGACCCCAAACACAAATACGTACTTTTATCCTATGCTTTTGAAATATATTGATGTTTTCAAGCGAGGCCGCGGTCAATGCCGGTGCAAAAGGTCGGCCAAAGCGGCGCGCAGGCGGCCAAAAGCGCCGTCCCACCGACGGCTGGCGTCCTGCCGAAACAGCCGCGCCTTCGGGTACCACGGGCTGTCGTCGCGGTCGAGCAGCCAGCGCCAGTCGGGGACAAACGGCAGCAATATCCAGACCGGTTTCGCCAGCGCGCCGGCCAGATGGGCGACGCTGGTGTCGACCGCGATGACGAGATCCATGTTCGCGGCCAGCGCCGCGGTATCGGAGAAATCTTTCAGCTGTTCGCCGAAATGAATGACGTCGCTCCGTTTTTGCAAAACGATTGCATCCGCGGCGCGGACCTCGCGTTGCAGGCTGACCAAGGTCGCGTCGATGCCTTGCAGCGGCGACAAAAATGAGGCGAGATCGATCGAGCGATTTTGATCGTTGTTGTGCTCCGGCCGGCCGGACCAGGCCATGCCAATGCGCGGACGCGTTTTTGGCGGCAGCCGCGCGTTCCAGTCCGCCACCGCTGGGGCGGATGCATACAGATAGGGGGTCTCGCGCGGGATCGTCGCGAGCGCCGTGCCGAAAGCCAACGGCAGGCCGAGCATTGGACAGTGCATATCGAAATCCGGCAACGGGTCGCCTCTCGATACGATCTGCGCCGCGCCGGGAAGCGTCTGCATCAGATCGTGCAGCGGCTTTTGCACTTCGAGGATCGCGCGTCCGCCCAACGCGACGATCCGTGGTGCGTAACGGCAGAATTGAATGGTGTCGCCAAAACCTTGCTCGGCGTGCAGCAGAATGGTCTTGCCGGCGATCTCCTGCGGTCCGGTCAATCGCGGCTGTGCGAAATTCCAGCTGGCGTGCTTGAGCTGTACGGTTTCCCTCCACCATTCGTGCTTGGCCCAGCCGCGATCGAAATCGCTGGTCAGGAGCCGGGACAAACCCTCATTGTAGTGCGCCTCGGCGAAATCCGGCCGCGCCGCAAGCGCGCGCGCGTAACACTGCAGCGCCTCGTCGAACCGTTTGAGCATATGCAAGGTCACGCCGCGGTTGGTGTGCGCTTCGGCATAGTCGGGCCGTAACGCCAACGCGCGATCATAGTCCGCCATTGCTTCGTCGAAGCGCTTGAGCACGCTCAAGGCGTTGCCGCGGTTGGCATGCGCCTCGGGATCATCGGGCCGCAGCGCCAGCGCCCGGTCGCCGCTTGCTGCCGCTTCGGCAAATCGTTTCAATTCAAAAAGCGTCACACTGCGGTTGGAATGGAGCTCGGCATTATCCGGCCGCAGCGCCAGCGCGCCATCGTAGCTCGCCAGCGCCTCGTCGAACCGCCGCAGCACGTGAAGCGTAAAACCGCGGCTGCCGAGCGCCTCGGCATTGTCCGGCCGCAGCGCCAATGCGCGGTCGAAGCTCGCCAGCGCCTCGTCGAAGCGCTCGAGCGCGTGCAGCGTCATGCCGCGATTGGCGAAGGCCGGGTCACCGTCCGGCCACAGCGCGAGCGCTGCATCGTAGCTCGCCAGCGCATCCTCGAAACGCGCCAGCGCGTGCAGCGTGACGCCGCGATTGATCAGCGCCTCGACGTAGTTCGGCCGCAGCGCCAAGGCGCGGTCGAAACTCGCCAGCGCCTCGTCGAATTGCTTGAGCGCGTGCAGCGTATTGGCCCGATTATAATACGCTTCAACGTGATCGGGCCGCACCGCAATTGCGCGGTCGAAACTTGCCAACGCCTCGTCGTACCGCTGCAATTCCTGCAGCGTATTGCCGCGATTGGTCAACGCCTCGACAAAATCCGGCCGCACGGCGATGGCCCGGTCGTAACTCGCCAGCGCCTCGTCGAATTGCTTGAGCGCATTGAGCGCGATGCCGCGATTGTTCAGCGCCAGAATGTTGTCGGGATCTTTCTGCAGCGCCAGGCCGATGTGATGGACGGCTTGCGCAGAATCGCCGCGTTGGTGAAATATGAAGCCGAGCAAGTGCCGGCTGTCGAACTGGTCCGGATCGACGTCTAGGATTTGACGATAAATTTTTTCCGCCTCGGCCAATCGCCCGGCTTGATGCAGTGCCAATCCTCGCATCAGCAACGGGGCCATTTGGGGTGGGGGTTGCGAAGGAGCCATTGCAGAATCACGCTGTGCGGGGCGCCAGCTTGCTGTCTAATGTCCCTGCCACCGAGAAGCCAGGAGGAAAACGTGAAGATCACCCGCGTCGAGCCCATTCTCATCGCCGTGCCCTATGAGCACGGCGGGCCGAAGCCGATGCGGCCGTTCGGGCCGTGGACGCATATGGAGACCTTGTTCGTGCGCATCGACACCGACGCCGGCATCACCGGCTGGGGCGAGGCATTCGGCTTTGCCGCTTCGGAGCTGACGCGCGAGGCGATCTTGCGCGTCGTGGCCCCGCTGTGCGAGGGCCGCGACTTCACCGACGTGCCCGCGTTCATGGCCGACCTGCAGCGCAAGCTGCACGCCATGGGCCGGCATGGGCCGGTCAGTTTCGCGCTGGCCGGCATCGACATTGCGTTGTGGGATATCGCCGGCAAGGCGCAAGGCATGCCGATCCATCGCCTGCTCGGCGGCGCGACCCGGGATCGCATTCCGACCTATGCGAGCCTGTTACGCTACGGCAAGCCCGACTTGGTCGCGCGCTACACCGCAGAGGCGATCGGGCGCGGCTATACTTCGATCAAGCTGCACGAGCACCTGGTCGAGACCGTGGCCCCGGCCCGCAAAGCCGCCGGCCCCGACATCGCGCTCATGGTCGACACCAATTGCGCCTGGCCGCCGGACGAAGCCGTCGAAATGGCGCACAAGCTCAAGGTTTATGATCTTGCCTGGCTCGAAGAGCCGGTCGATCCGGTCGACGATTACGACACCATGGCGCGCATCCGCCGCGACACCGGCGTCACCATCGCCGCCGGCGAAAATATCGGC
This sequence comes from uncultured Alphaproteobacteria bacterium, assembly GCA_963756245.1. Lineage (GTDB taxonomy): Bacteria > Pseudomonadota > Alphaproteobacteria > Rhizobiales > Xanthobacteraceae > BOG-931. The sequence continues at coordinate 92,868 of CAVWOI010000020.1, read as the reverse complement.
CATGCCGCCGAGGTGCGCCACGCCATGGCGCTTGGCGCGCTCGATATTTTCCAGCCGAGCATCACCAAGATCGGCGGCATCATCGCCATCGGCAAGGCGATCGCCGTGGCACAGCAGAACGGCGTTCGCGTCATGCCGCATTCGCCCTATTTCGGGCCCGGGCTGATCGCAACACTGCACGTCATCGCCGCGCAATTGCCCGATGCCATGTGCGAGCGGTTCTACTGCGAGCTCGAGGCGACGCCGCTCGGCGCCGACGCCATCGCGGCGCCGGACGGCCACATGATGGTGCCGCAAGGACCCGGATTGGGCATCGACGTCGATGAACGCGTGATCGCGCGCTACCGCGTGGCCTGACGCGCCGTCGATCGCGCGGAACCCGGCTTGCGTCTCGCCGTTAGGCTCTACGGCTGGCATCGTCGTTTCTGCCATCATTGCAATGGCCGCGAAAAACCGTCAGCGCAAGAAAACCGTCCTCCATGAGGCGGTTGCCCGCTATCGCCACGCCCGCGCGTCGCTGCACGCGCCGGCTTCGCAGCGCAGCCGCGTCGGCCTCGACTGGATGAATTTCTTCATCGCCGACGTCCAGACCGGCTTCGGCACCTTCACGGCGTTCTATCTCGCCCACCTCGGCTGGACGCAATCAAGCGTCGGCGTGGTGCTGACCGCCGGCGGGCTCGCCGCCGTCGTCAGCCAAATTCCCGGCGGCGCTCTCGCTGACGCGGTGACCTGGAAGCGCGGCCTGGTCGCGCTCGGCATCGTCATGATCGGCGCTGCCGCGCTGATCCTGGCGCTGGCGCCCTCCTTCCTGCTGGTGCTGTTCGCCTCGGCGCTGCAGGGTACGACAGGCGGCATCATCACGCCGGCGATCGGCGCGATCAGCCTGGGGCTGGTCGGCCGGCGCGCGATGTCGGTGCGCACCGGGCGCAACTATCGCTACGCCGCCGGCGGCCACGCCGCGACCGCGGCCTTGATGGGATTTACCGGCGCCTACTTTTCCCAAGGCGCCATCTTCATCGCCGCCGCGAGCCTGTGTATCCCTGCTTTGATCGCGCTCGGCTGCATCCGTTCTACCGACATCGACTACGCCAAGGCGCGCAACGCCGCGGCCGGCACCAACGCGCGCCACGCCCGCGTGCTCAGTCTCGTGTGGAACCACAAGCTCGTGCTGTTCACCGGCGCGCTCGTGCTGTTCCAGCTTGCCGATGCGTCGATGCTGCCGCTGGTCGGCGAAGGTTTGGCGACGACGGCAACGGAGCAATCGCCGATCTGGATGGCCGGCCTGATCATCGTGCCGCAGATCGTGGTGGCGATATTTGCGCCGTGGGTCGGCTATCATTCCGAAAAGCGCGGCCGTCGCCCACTCTTGTTGCTCGGCTTTGCGCTCGAGCCCATTCGCGCCGCGCTCCTCGCCTTCACCGCCAACTACGAAATCCTCATCGTCGCGCAAGTGCTCAGCGGCATAACCGGTGCCGTCATCGGCGTCCTGACCGTCGTCGTGATCGCCGACCTGACGGCGGGCACCGGCCGCTTCAACCTCGCCCAAGGCGCCGTCGGCGCGGCGAGCGGGCTGGCCGCGTCGCTCAGCACATTGGCAACCGGCTTCTACTTTCAGGGATTTGGCCGGCTCAGCGGTTTTATCGTCATTGCCGCGGTGGCGGCCGCCGCCACGGTGGTGCTGTGGATCTTTCTGGCGGAGACCAAACCGCCCGCGTACCGCGACTGAGTTGATTTGCCGGCGCACAACGCGCTTTAAGCGGCCCGCGGGTCTTGCCGCAGCACAATGGGACGATCGAAGGCAAGCTCGGATGCCGGGACCGGACGGCTGAACAGATAGCCTTGCGCCAACTGGCAGCCGGCGGCGCGCAAGGCGATGAGCTGCTCCTGCGTCTCGACGCCTTCGGCAACCGTGAGAATGCCGAGATTGCGCCCGAGGCCGGCGACCGCACCCACGATCGCGGCATCGGCCGCATGATGCGTCATGTTTTGGATGAAGCTTTGATCGATCTTGATCCGATCGAACGGGAACATCTGCAAATACGTCATGGACGAGTAACCGGTGCCGAAATCGTCGAGCACGATGGCAACGCCGAGGTTCTTGATCGCGCGCAAAATGTCGAGATTCTCCGCGTTGTTTTCCAAGAGAACCGTCTCGGTGATCTCGAGCTCCAGCCGCTCCGGCGGCAGCGCCGTATCGGCGAGCGCCGACTTGAGAACGGCCAACAGATCGCCGTGCTTGAACTGAGCCGGCGACAGGTTGACCGCCACCTTGAAACGCGGCGGCCATTTGACCGCGTCGGCACAGGCTTGCCTGAGGATCCACGCGCCAAGCGGAACGATCAGGCCGCTGTCCTCGGCGATCGGGATGAAGCGATCGGGCAACACGACACCGCGTTGCGGATGGCGCCATCGCACCAGCGCTTCGGCGCCGCAACACTGCCGACTTTCGAGATTGACGATGGTCTGATAATGCAGCTCGAACTCGTTGCGCGACAGCGCCTTGCGCATGTCATCCTCGAGCTCGCGGCGGTTACGCGCCTCCGCTTCCATGGCGGCGGTGAAGAAACAATGTCGGTTGCGCCCCTCGGTCTTCGCCTGGTAGAGCGCGAGATCGGCGTGCTTGACCAGCGCATCGACGTCGTCGCCATCCTGCGGCGCCAGCGCAATGCCGATGCTGGTTTCGAGGATGAGCTTGCGGCCGTTGAAGTCATAAGGCTCGGTGACGGCGGCGAGGATGCGGTCCGCCAGCGCGATCGCGCCGGCTTTCTGATCCGCGCAGGGCGCCTGCAGCACGGCAAACTCGTCGCCGCCGAACCTCGCCACGCAATCGACCTCGCGGGTGGTGTCGAGCAAGCGCCGCGCGATTTCCCGCAACAGCGCGTCGCCGGCCGGGTGGCCGAACGAGTCGTTGACGGTCTTGAAGCGGTCGAGGTCGAGCATCAGGACCGAGAATGCCTCGCCATGGCGCCGCATCCGCGCCAACGCTGCGCCGGCTTTTTCCGTAAACAGCGAGCGTTGGGCGAGGCCGGTCAGGGCATCGTGGCGCGCCAGACGCTCGAGCTCGGCTTCGATGCTTTTTTGCGCGGTGATGTCCTGGTGGATTGAAACCCACCCGCCACCGTCCATCGCCTGAAGGCTGACGGCAACGGTGCGCCCGTCGCGTAATTCGTAGAGCGAGTGGGACAACCCAACCCTGGACACGTGATCGAGACTGTCGGCGACGAAGTTCGGCACGTCCCTCGGCACACTGCCCACGGCTGTCCGTGCTTCCAGGATGGCGCGAAATGAAGTGCCCGGTTTGGCCTGCTCGGGCGTCAGGCGATATATTTTGGCGAGTTGCGTATTGCTGATGATCAGCCGTTGCTGGCCGTCGAACATCGCCACGCCCTGGGACATGTTGTTGAGCGCGGCGTCGAGTTGCTGCGACTTCTGCGCCAGCGAAGCCTCGGAATTGCTCAGCAGACGAACTTGCCTGGTCATCGCTCGCAGCAGATAGAGCGAGAACAACAGAAATACCGCACTGCCCAGTCCGATCGACGTCGCGCGCCGGCGCCAGATGGCGAGAGTCGTAGCCTCCGTGACCGAAATGTCGACGATCAGCGGATATTCCGGCACCTTGCGGATCGACACGTAGCGAATATTGCCGTCGGCTTGGCCGAAAACGCGAAAGCCGCCGTCGCCTTTCGACAAAGCGTCGAGCCAGATGGCTTTGTTCGAAAGCGCCTTGCCGGCCGCGTCAGCGCCGTCCGGATGGCGGAATAATATGATTCCGTCCGGATCGAGCAGCGTGAATAAAAGGCTATGGACCGATTGGATGGCGCCATAGATATCCTCGAAATACTTGGTGTCGACGCCGGCAAGGACGATGCCGACAAAGTTGCCCTTGGAGTCCTCGAGGCGCCGGGCAAAGACGACGGTCTGTGCGTCGTTGACCCGATTGACGGCCGGGATCGAGGTCGTCAGTTGGCCGTCGCGCCGATCGCGCGCCTTCCAAAAGAAATCGCGGTTGGCGACGTTGAAACGTGTAGCCGTCCAACCGGCCGTCGAGACGACGATCTGTCCTTCCCTGTCGGCAATCGCAATACTGAAAACTTGCGGCAGGCGGGCAAGGTCATTCGTCAGCGCTTCCTGGAATTCATGGCGCTCGATGGCGGCCTGAAAGTCGGCGGGAGAATCGATGTCGTGTCTCTCGACCGACTGCTTGATCTCGAGCAGCACGGTGTCAATCGACTTGAGCGAGCGCGACAGCTGGACGGCAAGAACCGACGCGATGTTTCCCGTTTCCGAGACGGCGGCACTGATGGCGTCGGCGCGCAGCTGCCAGATCGTCCAAACGACGGCACTGGCCGAAAGGCCGAGCAGGAGGATCGCGGCCCACCACAGGCGACGCAGCGGAATCGGCTCAATGACGGCCGCTGCCGCAGGTTCGGACACCGTCGCTGCATTGTCATGCCGCGCCAATAAGCGGCTAAAATTGCCAAACATCGGATCAGGGCCCATCAAAGCCGGCCCCTCAACACCTTCGCGCCATTGTGACCGATGGACCGCGAACGCCGGATTAAGGTGTTGGGTTAACCGGCCGCAAAAAATTCGTTGTTCTTTTGAGCTTTTGGCCGCGGACGGCATGTACGATCGCCGCAATGCCCGACGCCGCAACGGCCTTGATTTGCCGAAGGCCGCAAGAAAGGATTGCCGTCGGCAAAGACACAACGGGAGGGAAATTCCATGAGTGACGACGTGCACGAGGTCTATGCCATCCGCTATGGCCATCACTCGCGGAAGGCGGCGGCGAACTATATCGATGGCGATCCCCATGACGTGCTGCAGCCGCTCGACTTCTTCGTCTGGGCGATCGTCGGCCCGTCCGGCACCATCGTGGTCGATACCGGCTTCGACGAGGCGATGGGCAAAAAGCGCCAGCGCGAGATGATCAAGCCGGTGCGCGAGGGGCTCGCCGCGCTCGGCACCGCGCCCGAGGCCGTCAAGGACGTCATCATCAGCCACCTGCATTACGACCATTGCGGCAATTACGATCTGTTCCCGCAGGCGCGCTATCACCTGCAGGACCGCGAAATGGCTTATGCCACCGGCCGCTGCATGTGCCATCGGGCGCTGCGCCTGCCGTTCGAGGTCGAGGACGTCATCGCCATGGTGCGCAAGGTCTTTACGGGCCGTTGCGCGTTCCACGATGGCGAGGACCAGATCGTGCCGGGCGTCACCGTGCATCACATCGGCGGCCATTCCAAAGGCTTGCAGTCGGTGCGGGTGAAGACGCGGCTCGGTCACATCGTGCTCGCCGCCGACGCTTCGCATCTCTACACCCATATCGACGGCGGCCGGGTGTTTCCGCTGGTTTACAATGTCGAGGAAGTCGTCGAAGGCTATGAGACGTTAAAAAAACTCGCGAGCGCGCCGCGCCACGTCGTGCCCGGGCACGACCCGGCCGTGCTGACGCGCTATCCGGCGGCCAAACCCGGCCTCGAAGGCTGGGTGGCGCGGCTTGACGCCGAGCCGAAGGCGGCCTGAGACTGCGGCGCGGACCAAAGCCCAATTCATTTTGAACGGCCGCACGGAAGATTAGCCTGGTGACCGGTGTTCTACGGCGTAGCGAGAAATTCATCCAACCATGCAGGGAGAACGACCATGAAGCGGCTTCATTATGCCGGCGTAGCTGCGGCCTTGATTGCCAGCGCATTCGTTGCGCAGGCGCAACAGCAACCGCCGGCGCAATCCCCTGCCCCCGCGGCGGCCGCGGCGCCTGCGCCGCCACCGACCGCAACCACCAAGGTCACCGACAACGTCTATATCTTCCGCTATGTCGGCCATCAGGCGATGTTCATCGTCACGCCGGCGGGCGTGATCGCCACCGACCCGATCAGCCTGCGCCGGCCGGCAAAACCCTATATCGACGCCATCCAGGCCGTGACCAAGGCGCCGATCAAATATGTCATCTATAGCCACAGCCATTTCGACCACTCAGCCGGCGGCCAGCCGTTCAAGGATTTGGGCGCGACGTTCGTGGCGCAACGCAACGCCAAGGCGCGCATCCAGGCGCTCAAGCCCGCCGACGTCGTCGTGCCCGACCAAGTGGTCGACGACAAGAAAGTCATCACGCTGGGTGGCACCACGCTGGAACTGCTCTATCTCGGCAAGAACCATTCCGACTCGACGCTGGTGATGCGGCTGCCCAAGGAGAAGATCATCTTCACCGTCGACTGGATCCCGATCCAAGGCGTGCAGTTCCGCGAAATGGCCGACACGTATGTTCCGGACATCGAGGACGGTCTGAAAAAGGTGATCGCGCTCGATTGGGAAACGCTCATCCCCGGTCATCCCGGCCCCGGCGGCAAGCAGACCGGCACCAAGGACAATGCCCGCGACCAGCTTGCTTATCTCCAAGACCTCTCCGCCGCGGTGAAGCAGGAGGTCACCCAGGGCAAATCCTACGACGACGCGGTGAAGGATATTTCGCTGCCGAAATATGCCGCCTGGCCGAACTACAAGGCGTTCCTGCCGATGAATATCGAGCGCTATTACGATTTCTGGAATCGCGGGATTTAGCGCGTAGCCCGCATCATTCGGCCTTGATCCCGGCGAAACGGTGCACCGGCCGCGACGGATAGGTGTCGGCGCGGGCCAGTGCCGGCATGGCCACGGCGCCGGCGGCCAGACGCAGAAATTTGCGGCGCTGCAGTGCCATGCCCCTACTCCACCTTGATATTGGCTTCCTTGATGATCGGTTCCCACAGCGCGACATCGGCGGCATTCTTGGCGGCAAGCTCTTCCGGCGTCGAGCCCTGAGCCAGCACGCCGAGCGGCGCATACTTTTCCTTGATCGCCGGATTGCTCAGCATCGCGATCATGTCGGCATTTATTTTCTTGATGATGTCGGGCGGCGTTTTCGCCGGCGCGTAGAGCCCGTACCAGGATGACACGTCGTAACCGGGCACGCCCAATTCCGCGACCGTCGGCAGGTCCGGCGCATCGGGGAAGCGCTGCGCGGTGGTCACGGCGAGGCCGCGCAGCTGTTTCGAGAGCACCGGCTGTAACAGCGAACCGGTGGTATTGAACATCAGGTCGAGCCGGCCGGTCATGAGATCGGTCATCAGGCCGTCGGTCATGCCGCGATAAGGCACGTGGGTCATGTCCAGTTTGGTCATGTGCTTGAACAATTCGCCGGCGAGATGCGGCACCGTGCCGACGCCCGGCGACGCCCAGCTGACCTTGCCCGGATTGGCCTTGGCGTAGGCGATGAAGTCCTGCAGGGTTTTGAAATTCGAATTATTCCCAACCGCGATGATGTCGGGATAAGTCCCGACCAACGACACCGGCGCGAAGTCGACCGCCGGATTGAATGTCAGTGTCGAGAACAGAAAGGCCTGCACCTGAGGTGATCCCGGCGCGAGCAATAGCGTGTAGCCGTCGGGCGGGGCATGGGCGACGGCGTCGAGCGCGAGCCGCGCGCCGGCACCGGGCCGGTTCTCGACGATGACCTGCTGGCCCCAGATTTCCGATAACCCATTGACGACGATGCGGGCCGCCAGATCGGCGCCGCCGCCGGGCGGAAAGCCGACGATCAATTTCACGACGCGTGACGGATAGGTATCCGCGCGTGCTGCGCGCGCCAAAGGCGCAAATGCGGCAGCACCGGTCAATTGCAAGAAGCGGCGGCGCGGAAATTCCATGATGTTCCTCTTTGGTGACGTCGATTGCGGTGAAGTTGATGCGGTCCGATCAATCACTCGGCCTTGAGGCCAGCGAACTTGACCACCTTGCCCCATTTCTCGGTTTCGTCGGCGATGACTTTTGTGAAGTCGGCGGGCGTGCCCGGCATGCCGTCACCGCCGAGGTCGGCCAGCCGCGCCTTGAATTTTTGGTCGGTGAAGCCGGCATTGATCGCTTTGTTGAGCTTGTCGACGATCTCGACCGGCATGGCCTTCGGCGCGGCGATGCCTTCGAACGAGGTCGCCTCGTAGCCGGGCAGGAATTCGCCGATCGGCGGCAGATCCGGCAGCGCCGGCGTGCGGGCCGCCGAGGTCACCGCCACGCCGCGAATTTTTCCGGCCTTGATGAACGGCAGTGCCGCCGCGGTCAGGTCGAACATGACTTGAATCTGTCCGCCCATGAGATCGACCAGCGCCGGCGCGTCGCCGCGGTACGGCACGTGCACCAGATTGACGCCGGCCATCATCTTGAACAGCTCGCCGGCCACATGCAGCGTCGAGCCGACGCCGCCCGAGCCCATATTGATCTTGCTCGGATTGGCCTTGGCGTAGGCGATGAATTCCGGAACGGTTTTGGCCGGCAGCAACGGATTCACCACCATCACCTGCGGGACGCGGATGACGCCGGCGACCGGCGCCATGTCGCGCAGGAAATCGAAATTGAGATGCTGGTAGAGCGTGGCATTGATCGCGTTCGAGCCGGTGACGAGAAGCAGCGTGTAGCCGTCGGGCACCGCTTGCGTCACCGCCTCGGTGGCGATGTTGGTGCCGGCGCCGGGGCGATTATCGACGACGAATTGCTGGCCGAGCTGTTCCGACAGCCATTCCGCCGTCAGCCGCGCCACAGTATCGGCGGCACCACCGGCCGCAAAGCCGCACAGGATATGCACCGGGCGCGACGGATAGGTGTCGGCGCGCGCCAAACGGGGCACGACGGGCAAAGCGGCAGCGCCTGCGGCAAGGCGCAGAAAATTCCGGCGGCGAAGTCTCATGGCGATGCCCCCATGCGAGCTGGGCAGCCCCGCCCGGCGCCCACGAGGCTACAGGAATTGCCCGGTGGCGCGGAAGGGCAATGCGGCGCTTGCGTCAAATTGCACAGGCCGGCCATACCGCCCGATTGGCGACGTCATTGGCAACCGTGCGCCCGCTCGTCGTTGCGAATGTTTTGCACCTGCGTGCGTTCGTCGGCGGAGAAAACCTGTTGATAGACGTAATCCTGATCATTGTAGGCACAGCCGGTATTGCCGAAATGTTCGATGGCGTGCTGGGTCTGAAAACAATAGCCGTGCGATTTGTAGTACGAATTTCTTTTGACCCATAACTGCTCGCATTCCTCGGCCTTCGCTGTGCTGGTGGATTTCAGATACCAGGTGCCCGCTATTGCGACGACGACACAGCAGGCGGCGGCTACGCCGGTCGCGATCAAATTGCGCCGCCACCATGGTCTTGCAGCTGGGATTGGAGCCGCGGCGATCGGGAACGCTTGCGCAGGCCGCGAAGTGGCTGCGTCCGCGGACGGAGAATCGATCCGCAACAGCGCCTGCACCGCTTCACCCAGCCGGTGCAGATGGCTCTCGACCGGAGGCGTGAGCGCATCGAGCCAATGCACCGTGCCGATGAAATATTCCAGCGACTGCGTCGGCGTGATGTTTTCGATCCGCAGCGGCACGATTGGAATGCCCCGGTTGACCGCCCGCTCGACCTCGCGCCCAACTTGCGACGACTGGTTGGCATGGGATGAAAAGACGAGGACCAGGACGCGCGATTGATGGATCGCATCGACGATGGCGGCGCCATATTCGCGCCCCGGCATGACGTCGCGGGGCGCGATCCAGCAGCGAATCCCGAGCGATTCGAGCATCGCGCAGGCGGCGTCCGCGGTCGGCTTGTCCAGAGACGAGTAGCTGATGAAGGCGTCGAATGCCATCTGCGCGTTGCCAGCAAACAAGCCAACCATACGCGTATCACGCGGCGTTGCCGGCGTCACCGCCTCATCGGCATTTGTCGGTGTTATTGCGGCTCGATTTTTGCCGCCTTGACCGCTTGCGCGTAACGATCGGCCTCGGCGTGCAGGAAAGCCGCGAACTCGGCGGGCGACATGTCGGAGGGCTCGTAGCCTGCTTTGATGACGGCGTCGCCGACGGCGGGGTCCTTCAGTGCGGCGCGGATCGCGGCGTTGAGTTTGGCAATGATGTCCGGCGGCGTCTTCGCCGGAGCGAGCCAGCCCTCCCAGGAGCCTTCGATGTCAAAACTCGGCAAGGTATCCCGGATCGGCCGCACGTCCGGCAATTCGGGCAACGGCTTCTTCCCGGTAAATCCGATGGCGCGCAATTGACCGCTGGTGACAAAGTTCGACGCGGTCGGCGAGGCGAATGTCAGATCGACGGTGCCGGCCAGCAACGCCGTCATGATCGGAGCGGCGCCGCGAAACGGCACGTGCTCCATCTCGATGCCGGCCTTGGCGCAGAATAAAGCCGCGGCCAGATGCAGCGTGTTGCCGACGCCGGCCGAGCCGTAGAACAGGTGGTGGGTCTTAGCATAATCGATCAGCTCGGCGATGGAGTGCACCGGCAGGCCGGGGCGCACCATCACCAGATAGCCGTCGCTGATGCCGATATTGGCGACCGGGGCAAAATCGCGAAAAATATCGAACGGCAGCGTCTTGTAGACGCTCGGATTGACGACGAATGCCGGCGGCACGTTCAACAACGTGTAGCCATCGGGGTCCGCGGCCGCGACGGCCTGCATGCCGACGATGCCGTTGGCGCCGGTGCGGTTCTCGACGATCAAGGATTGGCCGAGCGGCTTTTCGACTGCGCCGGCGATGATGCGCGCGACGATGTCGGGCGCGCCGCCCGGCGCGAACGGCACGATCAGGCGGATCGCGCGGGAAGGATATTGATCGGCCGCAGCGAGCAACGGTCCTGCGACGACGGCAAGGACAACCAGGGCGAGATGCCATTTGTCACGGTGCGGCGCTGTCACGGCTTTAAGTCTCCACGATCGCCGCTAGATTAGCGAAACCGGCGGCATGGCGACGTTCCTAGCAGAAGCGCCCCGTCCAGGGAGGATCACAATGTGCGACCATGTCATGCGAAATTGTCGCGTCCAAAACTTTTGCGCCATTTTGCCGGTAGCGCTAATTGCCGCCTTCCTCGCCCTCTCCGCCGCCGCGCAGACGCCCGGAGCGTTCGCCGGCAAGACGGTGACCATGTATATCGGCTTCGGCCCAGGTGGCGGTTACGACCTGTGGGCGCGCGTGATCGCCCGCCATATCGGCGCGCACCTGCCCGGCCATCCGACCGTGACGCCGGAGAATTTCCAAGGCGCCGGCAGCTATCGCGCCGCCAACTTCATCTACAACGTGGCGCCGAAGGACGGCACTGCGATGGCGGCGATCGCGCGCGACGCCGTGCTCGGGCCGCTGACCGGCGCGCCCGGCGCACAGTTCGACGCCACCAAATTCTCCTGGCTCGGCACGCCGGCGATCGAGACCAATATCTGCATCGCCTATCACACCGCCGAGGTGAAGACCTTCGACGATTTGACCAAAAAGCAGCTGGTGGTCGGCGACAACGGGCCGGGCACCGGTACGCACTCCTATCCGCTGGCGCTCAATGCCATTCTCGGCACCAAGTTCAAGATCGTCGGCGGCTATCCGTCGTCGGCCGACGTTTTCCTCGCCATGGAGCGCGGCGAGGTGCAGGGCATCTGCGAAAGCCTCGACAGCGTCAAGAACCGCCGGCCGGACTGGATTGCGAACGGCACGATCTCGATCCTCTTCCAGGGCGGCATCAGGCCGAATCCGGAGCTGAAAAACGTGCCGTTCGTCGTCGACCTCGCGCAGCGGCCCGAAGACAAGCAGGCCATCGAATTCCTCTACGCCGGGCAAGGCATCGGCCGTCCGTATATCGCGCCGCCCGACCTGCCGGCGGACAGACTGAAGATGGTGCAGGACGCCTTCGCCGCGGCCATGAAAGATCCCGATTTCATCGCCGAGACCGACCGTTATCATCTCGCGCTCGACCCGTCCGACGGCGCGCAGCTCGAGGCGCTGGTCAAGAAGACCTACGCCACGCCGAAACCGATCATCGACCGGATCGCGAAATTGATTCAATAAATCTTATCCTGCCCCGCGAAGCGGGGAAGGGGGACCACCCGAAGGGTGGTGGAAGGGGCGCCGGACGCGACGCATCGTTTTCGCGTGAGGCTTGCCTCTTTGCCGCGCGCCCCCTCCACCGCGCTAACGCGCGGTCCCCCTCCCCCGCTCCGCTTCGCTCCGCGGTGGCGGATGAACAGATGGCCGCCGCTGCAGCCGCGCTTCGCGCAGGAACAGGAACAGCCCGGTCGTCACCACGATCGCCGAGCCGATCAGCAGGCTTAAAGTCGGAACGTCGCCCCAGACCAGAAATCCGATGATCAACGACCATACCAGCATCAGATAGTAGAACGGCGTCACGGCCGCCGCCGGCGCCAGGTGCAGCGCCTTGGTCCAGAACCATTGCCCAATTGCATTGGTGAAGCCGGTGCCGAACAGCAGCACAGCGTCGAACAGCGTCGGCGAGCGCCAGCCGAAAAACAGCAAAAAGCTGTGAAAGAACGCCAGCACGGTCAATTGCCAGATCACCAGCGTGTTGGCCGATTCCGTGCGCGTCATGCCGCGCACCGCGACCGTGACGCTGCCGTACATGATGGCATTGACCAGCGCAAACAGCGCGCCAAGCGTCAGCGAATTGGCACCCGGATTGGTCACGATCAGGACGCCGACAAAGCCGATCAGCAACGCGGCCCAGCGCGCCGCCCCGGCCCGCTCCCGCAGCCACACGATCGACACCAAGGCGGCAAACAGCGGCGAGGAGAAATTGATGGCGACCGCGCCGGCGAGCGGCATCAGGCTGAAAGCGAGCAGCAGCGAGAGCTGCGAGACCGACTGCGACATGCCGCGCAAGATGTGATCGCGCGGCCGTTGCGTCGCATACACCGACAGGCCAGACATCGGCAGGATCATGGCGGCGCCGGTGATCAGCGAGGCCAGCGAGCGGATGAACAGCGTCTCGCCGACCGGATAGATGCCGACCAGCCATTTGCTGGCGGCCGAAGCGCCGGCGAACAGAATGGTGGCAACGATCATCAACACGATGCCGCGCGGCACGTCATCGGTGCGGCCCACCATGCGCTTGAGATCGGCGGGCGTCGCCGGCGCGGCGAGCGAAGCGCCGCGCGCATCCGCCTGATTTTTGCCGGTGACTTCGTCCATCCCTGACCGCGCTTATTGGCTTGCCGCGAGGTCCATCGCGCCCGCGTCCCGGGTCTATGACGCCATAGCCGGTTTGGCAATCAAGGGCAGCGCATGGCTTGTCCGGGACGAATAACAGCCTGGTTCACAACCGCCTAGCCAAAATACCTTCGGAGATAGGTCACAACGAAACTCAAGAGGACCAGGGCGACAAAACCCCAAAATATCCGTCCCCACGCTTGATGACCGCCGCTGTAGACAGGCGATTTTTTGGATTTCTTATTCATTTTGAGTCAAGCTATTTGGGCTTGGCCGCGAACGCACAATGAAACCTATAGGTCACGTGCCCAAGAAGGTCCTTCTTATTTTCGTCTCCTAGTATGGTCATTTCGATAGCAAAGTTCGGATACTGTTTTTCGTAAGCCGCTTTCTGCGGATTGCAATATTCTTGCGCGGTGTGATCGCCCTCTACCCAATCCGTATTTAGATTAGGGAGCAGAGGCGGCGGTCCAGCGGCGGTTTTTGGCACTACGGGTGGCGGCGGCACCGATTCACAAATGCCGATCGACTTACAAAGATTCCCGACGCCCTCCCACACATTCCCCACGCCGGTAACGATAAGGGCGATGGCGCCAACCAAAGCGCCTAAAATGGCCAACCACCGTAGCAACGCCTTTGCCCAACTGGGCCAATCCTTCTGATCGGATTCATCTGCTTCCTTGTCGGCCATCGCTACCTCCGATTGCTATTCTAGTACTCCACCATCTTCCGTTCGGTCAACGTCCATCTAAATTCGGCTACCCGTCGCCATCGCCTTTGGGACAGACAAAACTTGCACGAGCACTCTGCGCGTAATAAAATGCTTTCAGTCAACGGATTGGGGATTAGCCCCGCCGGACCGGGCACGGAGGCTCGACGATCATGAACGACGCTCATCTTTTATGCGAAATTGGCCGCGCTCTCTACGGCGAGCATTGGGAATCAACGCTATCTCGGCAAATGCGTGTTTCAGATAGGAGCATGCGCCGATGGGCCAATGGGACTGATCGGATACCGTGGGGCGTTTGGTTCGATGTATACCGTGAGGTCCAGGCTCGCGCGTCCAATCTGGATAATTGGAAAAAAGTGCTCTATGACCGCGTTGTCATTCGCGAGTGCGAACAACCGCCATTGGAAAAATTCAATCCGCAAACAGATTGGCGGATTGAGGTGCACGATCCGGAAAGTGGCCGCCACTCTGTGCGCCATTCCGCGACCGTAAAGAGTCTCGTGGAGGTTCGCTCAGTGATGAAAGAGTATCCCGGCATGATTTTTAGAGTGACGGTGCCGTTTGGAGCAGACCCGACCGAGCGGCACGAGTTCGGTCAAATGAATATCGCGCGGTGCTAGTGATTGGAAATCGACTCGCGTGTGTTGCTTACCCCGCTGCTCAACCCGACCGAATTCTGATTATCTAAAATACCGGCTAAGTCTTGGCGCGCTCGGAGAGATTCGAACTCCCGACCCTCAAATTCGAAGTCTGATGCTCTATCCAGCTGAGCTACGAGCGCGGCAGGTGCACATTAGTGCATGATCCGGGAAAAAGCATGTCCTTGATCAGGGATCACCGCGCCGCGCTAGGGCAGGTGAAACATGATCAGCTGATCGGTGATGCCGCCGCCGCCCGGATCGAGCGAGCCGCCGACGAAATAGGCGTTGTCGCCGATCGCGGCGCCGCCGAAGCCGTGCCGGCCGTGCGGCATCGGCGCCAGCGTCGTCCAGCGATCGGTTTTCGGATCAAAACCTTCGTTTTCCGGGAATGTGTGGTCGGGCGGCAGCTCGCCGCCGAGCACCAGGATCATACCGTGGTAATAAGCGCCGGCGAGGCCGCTGCGCGGTGTCGGCAATGGTGCCGCCGACATCCATTTGTCGGTCGCCGGATCGTACACTTCGTGCAGCCCGGTGCGGTCGACCGGTCCTTTGAAGCGGCCGCCGATGGCGTGAATTTTGTCGTCCACCGCGATGACGACCAGATGGTCGCGCGGCGTCGGCAGCGGCGCCGCTTCGCTCCATTGGCCCGATTGCGGATCGTAAACTTCGTGGGTCGCCACTACGACGCCGTCGAGGCCGCGGCCGCCGATGACGTGAATCTTACCGTCGACGGCGGCGGCGCCGACCGAGCCGCGCGGTCCTTTCATCGGCGGCAGCACACGCCAGCTGTCGGCCTTTGGATCGTATTCGAAGGCGCCGGTGCCGGCACCCTTGTGCACCGAGCCGACGAAGCCGCCGAAGGCGTAGATTTTGCCGGCGGCCACGGCGACGCCGAGATGGTCGCGTCCCTCGGGCAGCGGCGCGCGGGGGCGCCACGAATTGGTCGCCGGGTCGTATTCGTCGTGATAGGGGCCGGCGGTTCCGCTCACCGATCCGCCGATCGCGTGCAGCTTGCCATCGAAAGCGGCCGCGGCGACTTCGGCGCGCGGCGCCGGCAACGGCGCCTTCATGGTCCAAGTGCCGGGTAAACTGACGGGCGGCGATTGACCGTTGACCGTGCCGATCAAGCCGCAGCCCCACGCAGCCGCGAGCAGTACGGTCCCGATCGCAAGACTACGTTGCGATGCAATAGAAGTTTTGTCGGTCACGGTTTTCTCCTCCCCGCACGCGGGACACTTATGCGCTCCCATCGCGATTGATACGCTATGTCATCGACACTCTGTCATTGGCGCCGATCCGCCGCAGCAAGAATCTTGCGCCGTCGCGCCAGATGGAACTTCAGTCAGTTCCGGCCTGCTATGCCCTGCCCGCCTAGGTGACATGCCCCGCGTGCCGGACCCGGAACCGCATCAATCAGCCTCCTGTTGCGTTGTCTTAGCTAGACGATCGACAAACGGAGGCCCTTCATGTCGGACTATCGGAACTCGGAATTCGGCAACGATCCGTTGCGGCGCGACCCGCCCTACGATCCCGATGCACGCGCCATGAATGCGACGTGGGGATGGATCGCCGCGGCCGTATTCATTGTGGTGGTGCTGGCGGTTGCCTTTGGCATCGGCCATGAGCCCAACACCCAGACTGCGGCCAACAATGTGACGCCGCCCGCAGCGACACGCATGGCGCCGCCGCTGACTCCGGCGTCGCCGACCGCCCCGCCCGCCGCCACACCGGCACCGGCCACGCCGACGCCGGACTCGCCGGCTGCACGATAAAAACAAAGCAAATAAAAGCTCTGCCAACCAACTGAGACGGCCCCGGCTCGCTGCCGGGGCCGTTTCGCATCAGTCTGAAACCTCGCGGGCGATGTCGAGCGGCGCGCGCGTGACCGTGACGCCGCCGGCTTCGCTCAAGCGCACGACATTGACCGTGCCGGCATATTCCGGCGAACCGGAATAATAGGCCGGCACCACGCCGTTGCCGACGCGCATGGCGCGATTCCAATGGCCGAGCGCCACGTAGTCGGCGCCGGTCGCGACAATCTCGTCGTCGCCGATCAGCCAGGACGGCCGCGGGCCGATGCCGCGATCGGGTTTTGGTTCATAATGGCCGTGCGCCATGGCGATCAGCCAGCGGGTTTGGCGCGCGCGCACAGTTTCGAACGGGATCATGTCGTCATAGTCGCGGTGCGGCCTACCCCAGACTTCGAGCGCCAGATCCGGAAAAGCTACCGCTTCGTCGTGGGTAACGCCGATGACGTACAGGTTTTTTACCGCTGCGAGCACGCCGTCGCGATAGACCGCGGTGGCGATGGCCGGATCGTGGTTGCCGGGCAGGACGACCACCGGCAGCGCCGCGGCGCCGATCACCGCCGCCGCCTGTTCGATCAGGTCTTGCGGCACGCGATGGCTGTCGAAAGTGTCGCCGGCGAGCAGCACCACGTCGGCTGCAAGATCGCGCGCCGCTTCGAGCACGCAGGCAAGCCCCGCGGTGCCGTCGCCGCCGTGCAGCCGCGCGGTGTAATCGTGGTCGACGTGCAGGTCGGAGCTATGAACGACGACGATATCGCGGATGGGCGGGTGCGGCATGCAAAAGTAAAGCGAGGTTCTGTTCAGCCCTCTGCTTTACTGCACGCGCGGCAAAGATGCCAACGGTTAAGTCAAAACCTCAGCCTACGGCGGCAATGCCGGTGCGCCGCACGTGGCCGACGAATTTGGCGCCGATTTCATAGCCCAGCCGCCAGACCACCCGGTAGATGCGCTCCTTGGCGCCGATGTCGTCGCCGGTGAGCAGCAGGACGAAATCGTCTGGCACGTCAAAACCCTCGACATGCAGCCGCACGCCGCCGTCGGAAATATCGGTGATCAGGCAGTCGCGCGGCAAGGTGCCGCTGCCGAACTGGATCTTTGCCACCCGGTTGATCTGGCGGCGCCGCGAGCGGCGGCGCTCCTCCACGGATGGCAAGCGTTTTGGCATCAACGCGTTCATGCGCACGGCCTTTTCGTATTGCGGTCGCGCGCAAGTTTCGGCGACAGCCCCGGCTACCCTCGGGACAATACGTAGCAGGCGGCAATTGCGGCGCCGCTAAGAGGCTCGCTGGCATTTGCTTCGCATTTTCTTGAAATTTGCGATTTCGCAGGCTTGGCGGCGGCCTATTTGTCGAACGCCGGGTCGATCGGCACGCGGTAGCCGTTGGCGAGCCGGTTGGTCTCGTTCGCCATGCCGACCACGGCCATCAGTTCTCCGAACATCGCCTCGGTCATGCCGGCCTTGCGGGCCGCGGCGCCGTGGCTGGCGATGCAATAGCCGCAGCCGTTGGTGACGCTGACCGCGAGATAGATCATCTCCTTGGTCACCGCATCCAGCGCGCCCGGCGTCATGATCTCCTTGACGCACTCCCAGGTGCGTTTGAGGGAAGCAGCATCGTGCGCCAGGTATTTCCAGAAATTGTTCACGTCCTCGACGCGGCGGGTGCGTTTGATGTCGTCGAATACGGCGCGGACTGCCGGCGTGGCGTCGCGATATTCGATCGAACCGGGTGCGCTCATGACGACGTCTCCTGGAAAGATTGCACTTCGGCGGCACGTTAACGGAGCTTAAGCCCTCGCGCCACCGAGACGCCAATTGACCAGGAACACGCCGACGACGCAGATCGCCATGCCGACGAGCGCCAGCGGCGCCAGGCGCTCGTCGAACAGGAGCCACGCCATCAGCGCCGTCACCGGCGGGGTCAGGTAGAACAGGCTGACCACCCGGGTCGCCGCGGCGCGGCGGATCAGGAAATACAAGAGCCATATGGCGCCGAACGACAGCACGAGAACGAGCCAGCCGAGCGCGAACAGGAACTGCGGCGTCCAGTGCACCACGCGCGTCTCGAAGGCGAACGCCGCCAACGCGAACAACACTCCGGCGCTCGCGTATTGCACGCTCAAAGCCGGCCGCCAGTCGATGCCGCCGCCGAACCGCTTCTGGTAGAGCGTGCCGACGGTGATGCCGAGAAGCGCCACGATGGCGAACAGCCAGGCCAGTGGTGTGGTCTCTCCGGTCGCGATCTTCTCGTGCACGATCAGATAAACGCCGGCAATGCCGAGCAAGAGCCCGAGCCACTGCCGCGGCAACACCCGCTCGCCGAGCCAACGATTGGCCAAGGTCGAGGTCAGCACCGGCTGCAGGCTGACGACCAGCGCGATCAGGCCGGCGGACAGCCCGTTCTCGATCGAAGCGAATACGCCGCCGAGATAGAAGCCGTGCACCAGGGTGCCGGTGACGGCGCTGTGGAACAGGCCGGCACGGTCCGGCCATTTCGGCCGGGTGAGCACGATGACGATGGCGAGCAGCAGCACGACCGCGATCATGCGCAGCGACAAGAACGTCATCGGCTCGGCATAAGCCAGGCCGAATTTGGCGCCGATGAATCCGGACGCCCATAACACGACAAACACGGCGGGCGCCGAGAAGATGGCAAAATCTTCAAGTGTGCGTGGCATTCTTTGCCTGTCAGTTTTGCTACGTCATCTCCCGCCATAGGCGATGTGGCCGGCAATGTCGACAACGGCGCCGGCACGTGACGGCTTAAGCCCCAATTGTAGTTGGCGCGCCGACAAGGCACACTCGGTCCGGCAACGAACCGAGCGAGCGCGACCATGCCGAAGACACCCGACTATTTCGCCGGCAAGACCATCATCATCACCGGCGCCGGCAGCGGCATCGGCCGCGCCACGGCGCTTATCTTCGCCCGCGAGCACGCCAACGTAGTGTGCGCCGACATCAACGAGGACGCGGCACGCGCCACCGCCGAAGCGGTCAACGGCGCCGGCAGCCAGGCGCTGGCCCTCAAAGTCGACGTCACCTCCCGCGCTCAGGTCGACGCCATGGTGACCCGCGCCATCTCGGCCTTCGGCCGCGTGCATTTCCTGTTCAACTCCGCGGGCGCCGCGATCCGCCGTGCGAAATTTTTGGAGATCGACGACGCGCTCTTGCAAAAGACCTTCGATCTCAACGTCAACGGCACGCTCTACGGCATGCAGGCGGTGCTGCCGCACATGCTCAAGAACAAGGAAGGCGTCATCGTCAACATGGCGAGCATGGCGCACCGCCGCGGCGGTCCCGGCTCCTCGGTCCACTACGCCGCGGCCAAGGGCGCGGTGGTGTCGATGACCTTGGGCGTGGCGCGCGAATTCGCCACCCAAGGCATCCGCGCGCTGTCGATCTCGCCCGGCCCGATCAAGACGCCGTTCCAGGACGCGGCGCAATCGTCGCCCGAGCTGGTGCAGCGCTTTCTGAAAGACGTGCCGATGAAGCGCTTCGGCGGGCCGGAAGAGATCGGCGAACTGGTGCTGTTCATGTGCTCGGACGCCTGCCCGTTCATGACCGCGGACACGGTCTACGTGAACGGCGGCGGCGGTTGGCGGTGAGAACAGGCGTGTCGCTCAATGTGCCAGCGCGGCGAGTCAGACCGCGCCAATCCGCCCTTCGCGCCGTGCTAATTCGCGCCGCGCTGCAGCCATGGGAATAGCCACCAAATTTTTGCCGATGGTGTCAAGTTATTCACCGTGAAAACCCCCGTGGCGAAGGTCGAGCCGTCCTTTTGCAGGCCGTGCAAGTAAGCCCCGTACCCGCTTACGACTTCAGAAGCCGGAGCCTGAAGCAAGGCAACCGCAGCATCACCGTCGCACAATAAATGGTCGATGCACGGGCCTACCCCATCATAGAATTTGATAACGTGGATCAGCGCCGCATTCGCTTTGGCATCCTGGGTCACCAGAGATTCTTGCAGTTTCTCGAGGCCTTTCTGGTCCGGCGTCGCCAGCACTTTCTTTATCTCATCTTTCTTCGCTTCATATTTTTCAACCAGCAGATTCACATCCTCCAGCACCCCTTCAGCGTGGAAGGTTTTGTAAAATTCGAAGGTCTTATCGACGCGGCTCTGTTGTTGGACTGCAAAATAGCCCAACAGCGCAATTGGCACGCCAAGAATCGTCATGATCGAGACGAGATAGGACAATACCGCGCCCACAATCTCGGAACGGCTTTTGTGTTCAGCGTTTGCCACAGTACGACGGTCGGTTTTTGGCTTTGCAGGGGTCGATGTCGGCATCGATCGACTTAGGCTTGAGGTCGCTCAGCGACTTCGTGCTGGGAGTCTGTTGGGTGTTCGGCGGCGGGTTGGACTTAGGCGTATCGTCCTCGGCGCGAGCCGGCATCGCCCACAGCATTGCTGCGGCAATCAGCGCCGCAGGCAAACAGGAGGTCAAAAAGTGGCGCCCAGGTGCCTGCATCGCAGCCTCCGTTACGACACGCAACTCTAGCGAAATTGAACGCAACGCGCAATTACAAGTGACACGCAACTCTACGGCAGAAATGATGGCGGCTCTTCCGGCAAAACGCCGTCCCTAGCCGCTTCGCTCCTCGACCAAATTCACCAAATCGCGCGTGCGGGTAACGCCCGACGGCCAGGCCTGGTCGAAATCGGCAACCAGGCCCTTGAACGCCGCCGACTTGATCGCCGCATCGAGCCGCGCCATGTCGGGAAACTGATAGACCGCGTAATGCACGCCGGCATCGACCGCGCTCCAGAACCGCCAGCACTTCTCCGCCTTGAATTCGGCAAGCGCCATCGGCAGGTGGTGGGTCGAATACCAATGATCGAATTTCTGCCGCAGCGGCTCTTCGACCACCGAGCGCACCATGAAATAGGCTTTGGGCATCGTCCCCTCTACTCGCCGCGGATTCCCGCGGCCTTGATGATCGGCCACCA
This sequence comes from uncultured Alphaproteobacteria bacterium, assembly GCA_963756245.1. Lineage (GTDB taxonomy): Bacteria > Pseudomonadota > Alphaproteobacteria > Rhizobiales > Xanthobacteraceae > BOG-931. The sequence goes on along the minus strand of CAVWOI010000020.1, from coordinate 71,744 downwards.
TTTCTCGATTTCGGCTTTGTGGAACGCGGCAAGCCCGGACGGGGTCTGCTGCACGCGTGGAGCGATATCGAGCCCGAGCTCGGCGAACCGCATGCGCACTTTCGGATCGGCCAGCGCCTCCACCATCGCGTCGTTGAGCCTGGCGATGACGGATCGCGGCGTGCCCTTGGGCGCGAACAGGCCGAACCATCCCGACATGTAGAGGCCGGGCACGCCGGCTTCGTCGGAGGTCGGGATGTCCGGAATCGCGCCGGAGCGTTGCGGCGACATGTTGCCGATCGCCTTGATGGCGCCGGCGCGGATCTGTGGCAGCGTGACGGCGCCTTGCGCGACCAGAAGGTCGACCTGGCCTGAGATCAGGTCGGTCATGGCCGGGCCGGCGCCGCGATAGGGAATGAACAGGACTTTGGTATCCGTGAGCTTTTGCAGCAAAAGCCCGCTCACCTGCGCCGCCGCGTTCTGGTTGACGAATTTGGCGTCGCCGGGGTGCGCCTTCATCCAGGCAACGAGCGCCATGAGGTCGTCCGCCGGCAGCGCCTTGGTAGCGACGAGAAGCTGCGGATTGTTCGATATCAGCCCGATCGGCTCGAAATCCGTCTCCAAATCATAGTTGAGATTGTAGATGATGCTGCCGACATGGGTGTCCCATTGGCCGATGTCGATGGTGTAGCCGTCGGGCGTGGCGCGCGCGAGCCGCCCGACCCCGATCGAGCCGCCGGCGCCGCCGACATTTTCCACAATCACGGGCTGGCCGAGGAACGCTCCCATCTTGTCGGCGACGATGCGGCCGGCGACGTCGGTCGAGCCGCCCGGCGGGAACGGCACGATCAGGGTGATCGGGCGGGTGGGAAAGTTCTGCGCGTGCACGGGCGCGCTGGCGGCCAGGAACAACGCGATTGGCGCCAGCGCGATGGCAATGATGAGTTTTCTCAAGTTACGATCCTTCCAGCGGCCGGTCACGACGGCGGCATTCCCGGGAGCGCATAGACGATGGTCTTTGCGGACTTTTCGCGCAACGGAATGATCGCCTGATAGGCCGGCGAATTCCACCACGCTTTGAGATCGTCCATGCTGTTGAACGCCAGGATCACGGTGCTGCCGGCCGGCGGCGTCGAAGCGTCGAGCGGCACGGCCGGCGCGCGCGCCAGCGTCTTGACGTGATAGGGCGCGAGCGTTCCAGGCAGCGCCGTCACATACTGCTTCCACCCTTCGGGGTCCGTCACCTGCACATGAGCAATCAGATAGGCCGGTGGCACCGCGGTCTGGGCATGAAGGAACGCTCCGCCAGCGCCGCCGATGATGAGTGCGGCAATGGCAATGATGATGGATTTCTTGAGCATGGCGTTTCCCTTTCGACTATTTCTGACCGGATCATAGGCTATCCCCGGCGCGCTTTACAGGCCGCAGCCCCTTCAAGCTTGCAGAATACCTCGACAAAGCGTTCGACGTCCGCCTCGTCGTTATAGACATGCGGGCTGATGCGCAGGCGACCGAGGCGCGGGGCGACGAAAACGTTTTTGGCAGCGAGTTGCACCACCAGGTCATGTGGCATGCCGTTTGAAAAGCCCAAACTCAAAATGTGCGGCGCCCGCACGCGGGCGTCCGGGATGTCCACGCCCGATCGTCGTAAACCCGCGGCGAGGCGTGCGGTCAGCATGGCGAGGCGCTCGACGATGGCGGGGCGGCCCCATTGCGCCATCATCTCCATGCCGATGGCGGCCATTTCCATGGAGATGAAGTGATCGCGCTCGCCCATGTCGAAGCGCCGCGCATCGCCGACATAGCGCGTATCGGTGAAGTAGACGTCCTGCTCGGCGCGCACGGCGCGCCGGCCGTAGCTCGTCTGCTCCAAGGGAATGCCGTCCTGGTGGCGCCTGGCGACATAGAGAAACGCGCGCGCGTAAGGCCCGATGAGCCATTTGTAGGTCGGGAAAACCAAAAAGTCCGGATCGAGTTTTTGCACATCGAGATCGAGCACGCCGGCGCTGTGGGTGGCGTCGACCAGCAAGGCGGCGCCGCGGTCGCGCAGCGCCGGGGCAACGCGGCCGAGGTCGACCACGCCGCCGTCGGACCAATGCACCGATGAGATCGAGGCAATCGCGATCGGCGCCGCGGCCGGCCGCTCGATTGCGGTCAGCAGCGCTAGCGTCCAATCGCCGTCTTCCGGGCGGCGCACGGTTTCGACAGTGAAACCGCCCTCCCCCGCGCGCGTCACCCATTCCAGCACTGCCGAGGAATGATCGTCCTGCAGCACCAGAACGCGCGAGCCGGACGGCACGGCAAAAACCTTTGCCGCGGTCGAGACGCCGTAACCGACCGACGAAATCAGCGCGACGTCTTCCGGCGCGGCATTGATCAGCGCCGCCGCGGCCTTGCGCACGCGGTCGTATTGCTGCGCGGCGAATTCGCTGTCGATCAGCCACGGCCGGCCCTTGCGCGCCACCGCGTCGCGGCCGGCCTCGAGCGTCCGCAGCGGCAGCGGGCTATAGGACGCGGCATTGAGATAGCAGACATCGCGCGGAATATCGAACAACGCCCGTTGCGAGGCGAGCATGCGGATTTTCCTTTCCTCCGCTACACTAGAGCGCAAATCGTTTCCGATTGAAACGATCAAGCACCATCGTTCTCGCGATGCGGCCAGCACCCGAGGCATGCGGCAAGCGGCACGACAACGGCACGGAACGTCTGCTTTCGAGCGATCGTGGAGCGAAGCCGGCGGTGGAGTCCGGCCTGTCATCCCGATCCGAGCCCGCAAAGCCAAGAAAGAAACAAGAATGAAAAAAGAAAGAGGAAGGCGGAACGCCGGCAGACGCGTAGTCCACGATCCGCGCTTCGGCGCGGCGCGCGCTGATCGCAGCGCGCTCGCCTGTCGGCGTTCCACCACGGCGCTTGCTGCAGCGAACGAACGCCGCAACTCAACTCCAGCCACGCGCTTCCTGTGACGGTGCTAGGTAGGAACGGGCGTTACCCGCTCCCGGCCGTCAGCCAGTGCAGCGACATATCGCGGACCGGTCATAGTGCCGGCCGGGCGTGATTGCCGGAGCCGCCCGGGAGCGGCAGTGATGAGCCACCGCCCGCAGGAGCCGCCCCGCTCCGTCAGCCGGGATCACCGGCTGACGTTCCTTAAGACGAGCGGGATTGTTGATCAGCTATTCAGGGCGCGGCGGCGCTGTCAAAAGATTCGTTGCGCGCGGATTTGTGTCGATAAATCCGGACGTTACGCGCACCCCTGCCAGACGCCGCCGCGCCCTGCACGCGCTCACTGACAAGATTTGCGGGAAAAGATTCGCAAAGCCGCGCCTGGGCGCTTTTTGCCGTGACGCTGTGCTGCTCGCAACGCCGCGCTCACGCCGGCGGCAGCACGGCCACCACATCGACCTCATAAATCGCCTTCTCGTCGGTCAGCGCGCCAACCTGGATCATGGTCGAGGCCGGCATGCGCGCCGAATCGAAATATTTGAGCCGGATATCGCGCATCATGCGAAAGTGCGCCTGCAGGTCGATGAAATAATGGCAGAGTTTGACGACATGCTCGAAGCCGCCGCCGGCCGCGCCGAGCGCGCCCTTGATATTGAGGAACGCCTGCTCCGCCTGCGCCCGGAAATCGCCCGGCGCGCCGACGATCTTGTTGTCGATATCGCGGCCCTGCTGGCCCGCGATATAGAGGATGCGGCCCGGCCCGGTCGCCTCGACCGCGTGGTTGAAGCCCGGGTTCTTGAAGCTGGTCGGCGGATTGAGAAAGCGCAAGCTTCCCGGCGCGCCGCCCGGCGCCCCTTGCGCCAGCGCCTCGGCGGCGGCGCTGCCGAGCGCGGCGACGACGGCAGCGCCGGTGACGAGGCGCCGACGGGATGGAGCGGCGTTGGACACTGTTGTCGCGTCGTGCATAAAATTCGGTTGTCCTGACATTTGCATGCTCCTTCCAAAAATTGTCGTCGTGCTTTCTACTCGGTATCTCCACCATTTTTCCGCAAAACTCGGATATATTCCGCGGGAGCAGTTAAGCGCGACACTACGTTGGGTAAAGCCATTGTAGAGCGAATCAGAAGTCCATGGTCCAGCGCCGACTACTAACAACTGACTTCGTAAAATCGATAAGCCCTCCCCTACAAGGTGAGCGCTGGATCGCCGACACAAAGCTTCGCGGATTCGGCCTTAGGCTGTGGAAAACAGCTGGCGGCGAAGGCAAGGCGTTTGCTATTCGTGCAATCGATTCAACCGGCCGCCAAATCCGCCGAACCTGGCCGCTTCGCCTCCGACGATCAACTTTGGGCGATGTAGTGGACAATGCTAGAGAGTGGGCAATTGACGAGCTTTGCCGCATCAGCGGTAAACCTACACTTCGTGAAGAAGAAAGTGAACACAGACGAAGAATTGATGAGCGGATTTCTAAGTTGACTCTCGACGATCTTGTGAAGGCTAGGCTCCGCGGCATGGAGATCAGAGGACTGACAGAACAGTATCGGGATACGTTGGACAAACTTTACCACAAGCACCTACCCCTAAAAATACGACAGACCAAAATCTCCAAAATTAAACCGCGCGCGCTTGCAAAAATCTATGGTTCGCTCGGTGAAACCCCAGGCGCGGCTGTAAAGCTGCGCGCATTCCTTAGTCAGGTCATAAAAGATGTCGAATTTCATTCACGCCCACTGCTTCGAGCGTTCTATTTAGCACGCCAATCTTCGGGGACTCAATTTCATATTCCTCGACGAACTTTCAGTAGCTTTGAACAATCCTCTCGGCTTCCCGAAGAGCTATTCGACAAAATTTTTGAAAGTCTTGACCGCAACAAGCCAAGCTGGCTTCAGGCAAGATTCATCCGACTTTTATTCGAGTTCGATGTTCCAGCCGACCGTCTTATGAAAGCGAAGTGGGAGCATTTTGCTGAACGATATTGGTTCCTTGACTTACAAAGCAACCGCGAAGAATGGCCGCCAAATGCTAAACTCATTGACGAAACGATCGACACTCTGCTCCAGGATCTTCGATGGCGGACGGAGCAAGACTTTCCAAACAGTGCCTTTCTCTTTCCTTCTCGCTTAAGTTCCACGGGCCATATCAGAAGCTTTCAGACAACCTGGGTAAAGGCAGCATCAGAATGCGAGCTCGAATGTCGCAACCTCAAAATGCTCATTCGTTCCTATCACTGGTCCGTGGTATTCCCGCGTCGGCGCCTCGCTTATCATGCAAGAAATTATGGCAAACTTGTCCAAGGCACTGAGCCGCGCCACGAATAACGCTTATAATACAATAAGATAGACAATTTCCGTGTTATTGAAGCAGAATTTCAGTCATTGAAATTAGGACCCTTCGCGTTCACGTTGGCGAACAGGAAGGCCTTCCAAAAACCTTTGCCCGGCCGGGCCCCACTCACGAGGAAGGCAAATGACCACGCTGAAAGAACTATCCACAGCTGATGTGGCGGTAATCAAGGCTCGAATTATTCGAAGGGACAAATACTCCGAAATCGCCGCCGACTATCGACTCAATCAAGGTCGAATAGCTGACATCAAATTTGGCCGAGCATTCCCAGAAGTGAAACCTGCAGACTTGACCAACGATTAGCAAAATTGACGGGTCGGTTATCCGGCCCGTCAATTCACACCGGCAGTTATCGTGCTTGCGCCCCCGCATCTCCACCATCTTCCGCGCAGCGTCGCCAGCGCGTGCGATGCACGGGCGCGTCGCCTGCGGTATGATCACGTCGTCGATATAGCCGCGCTCGGCGCCTTGTATCATATCACGACCAAATGCCGCGGCTCGACGCCGCGCACCGCCGCAAGCGGCACGCCGCGGTCGAATGTCACCAGCCGGCCGCCGTTCTTCACCGCGAGCGCGAGCAGATAGACGTCGGTGATCTGTTTCGGACCGAGAATACGCAAGCGGTCGAACAGGCGGTCATCGGCAATCGAGATTTCGTCGGGCCAAAACTCATGGCCCGGCTCATCAAGCTGCAGGCGCAATTGCTCGATCGCCTCGGCTGCGGTCGGCCGGCCCGGATAATCGCGCTGGCACATGATGCGGACGAAACCGTTTTGGGTCAGCGGACACGACGCCCAGCCGTTGTCCCGCTCGCTGCGCCACCAGGCCAAGGCCGGCTGATGATGGACGTGATCATTGTCCATCAGCGCGACTAGAACGTTCACGTCCAGCAATGCGCGCATCCTCGCGATCCAGTTCCTCTTGGATTTTGTCGATCAACTCATTGGTCACGAGACCGCCGCGCGACGGCAAAACGTACCAACCATCCTGATACAGAAGGCCGTTCGGCGTCGGCGCGTCGGCGTCCGCGTGGTTTGTCAGGGCCTTGCGGGCAAGTTCGGAAATCACTTGACCCGCGGTCGAATTCTGCGCTTTGGCCAGTTCCTTAGCGGCGGCCAAGACATCATCGTCTATATCCAGGGTGGTTCTACTCATACATCAGATGCTAACGCATCAGATGCGGTGATGCAAGCCGCTTAAACTGGCAAATTATCGTGCTTCCTTACCGGCATCTCCACCGTCTTCCCGCGCAACATCGCCAGCGCGCGCGCAATCCGCGGCCGCGTTGCCTGCGGCATGATCACGTCGTCGATATAGCCGCGCTCGGCGGCGATGAACGGCGACAGAAAGCGCTCCTCGTATTCTTTGGTGCGGGCGGCGATTTTTTCGGCGTCGCCGATGTCGGAGCGGAAGATGATCTCGACCGCGCCTTTGGCGCCCATCACCGCGATCTGGGCGGTCGGCCAGGCGTAGTTGACGTCGCCGCCGATGTGCTTTGACGCCATCACGTCGTAGGCGCCGCCAAAGGCTTTGCGCGTGATCACGGTGACCAGCGGCACGCTGGCCTGCGAATAGGCGAACAACAGTTTTGCGCCGTGCTTGATCAGGCCGCCGTATTCCTGCGCGGTGCCGGGCAAAAATCCCGGCACGTCGACGAAGGTGACGATCGGGATGTTGAAGGCGTCGCAGAAGCGCACGAAGCGCGCCGCCTTGCGGCTGGCGTCGCTGTCGAGCACGCCGGCCAGCACCATCGGCTGGTTGGCGACGACACCCACGGTGCGGCCGGCGATGCGGCCGAGGCCGATGACGATGTTGCGGGCAAACGCTTCGGACAGTTCGAAGAAATCGCCTTCGTCCAGAACCTTTAGGATCAGCTCCTTGATGTCGTACGGTTTGTTTGGGTTATCGGGGATGAGGGTGTCCAGCGACGGGTCAGTGCGCTCGGCATCGTCGAACGACGGCCATTCGGGGGCGCCGGCGGAAAAATTCGCCGGCAGGAAATCGAGCAGCCGACGCATCTGCAGGAGGCATTCCACGTCGTTGTCGTAGGCGCCGTCGGCGATCGAGGATTTGGTGGCGTGCACGGACGCGCCGCCGAGCTCTTCGGCGGTGACGATCTCGTTGGTCACGGTTTTGACCACGTCGGGCCCGGTGACGAACATGTAGCTGGTGTCGCGCACCATGAAGATGAAATCGGTCATCGCCGGCGAATAGACGTCGCCGCCGGCGCACGGCCCCATGATCACGGAAATCTGCGGGATCACGCCCGAGGCGATGACGTTGCGCTTGAACACCTCGCCATAGCCGCCGAGCGCCGCCACGCCTTCCTGGATGCGGGCGCCGCCGGCGTCGAACAGGCCGACGATCGGCGCGCGGGCGCGCATCGCCATGTCCTGGATTTTTATGATTTTCTGCGCGTGCGTCTCCGACAGCGAGCCGCCGAACACGGTGAAGTCCTTGGCGAAGGTGAAGACGGTGCGGCCGTTCACGGTGCCCCAGCCGGTGACGACGCCGTCGCCGGCGATGTGCGACTTCTCCATGCCGAAATCGTTGGAGCGGTGCTCGACGAACATGTCGAGCTCCTGGAACGAGTTGCGGTCCATGAGCAGCTCGACCCGCTCGCGCGCCGTCAGCTTGCCGCGCTTGTGCTGGGCGTCGATACGCTTTTCGCCGCCGCCCGCGCGGGCGCTGTCGCGGCGCTCTTCGAGCCTGTCGATGATGTCGGCCATGGTCTGCTCCGCTCGGCGCCCGGCCGGCCGGATTTCCTTGTCGGCAATTTCATAGCAAGGGTTAGGCCAAGCGTCACGGGCGCCACCATTTAGCCCCTCCCCCTTGTGGGGAGGGGTTGGGGTGGGGGTCGGGAGGTGGTGCGCAGTCGTTGAGGATTTCCGTCGGATGTCTTCGCCGAGGGTCAACCTCCCGACCCCCACCCTACCCTCCCCACAAGGGGGAGGGTTTAGTTGGCGTCGCCACCCGCGACTTCTTTAATGGCCGCGACGATGCCGGCGTAGCCGGTGCAGCGGCAGAGGTGGCCGCTCAAGACCTCGCGGATTTCGGCTTCCGAGGGGTGCGGGTTGCGGGCGAGGAAATCGGTGAACGACATCAAAATGCCCGGCGTGCAGAAGCCGCATTGCAAGGCGTGATTGTTGCGGAACGCCTGCTGCAAGGCATTGAGCTTGCCGTCGGCCGCGGCGAGCGATTCCACGGTACGCACCTCGCGCCCTTCGGCCTGCACCGCGAGCGTGAGGCAAGAGCGCGCGGCGACGCCGTCGATCAGCACGGTGCAGGCGCCGCAGACGCCATGCTCGCAGCCGACATGGGTGCCCGTGGCGCCGAGCCCCTGGCGGAGGAAATCGCTGAGCAGCATGCGCGGCTCGGCTTCGGCCGCGAGCTTGCGGCCGTTGAGGGTGAGCGCGACGCGCGGCCGTTCGTTCTTGTTCACGCGGCGCATTTTTGTGCCTCCGCGATCACATCGGGAGCAAGATTCTTGAACAAATCGCGCCGCATCGCCGCCGACGCGTGCAGATCTTCAAAGCCTTCGAGTTCCTCCGCCCATTCCGCAACGGAGGCGGTGGCGCTCTCCACGGCAATGCGGCGCACCGTCGGGCGGCCTGCCATTCCGCCGACACCCAGTCGCACTACCCCGGTCTCGACCACGGTCGCGGCGACGGCGATGATGGCGAAGTCGCCGTGGCGTCGCGAAACTTCACGGAAAGCTACTCCTGGCCCTGTAGTTGGAAAGATCACCTTAGTGATGAGTTCGTCTGGTGCCCGTGCCGTTGTGAGCATGTCCTTCTGGAAATTGGCCGCAGTAAGGATGCGCTCACCGTTTTTTTTGGAGTGAAGAACGACTTCTCCGCCAAGCACGGCGAGCACCAGCGGCAGCTCGGAGCTCGGATCGGCATGAGCAACCGAGCCACACACCGTGCCTTTGTTACGAGTTTGGAAGTGGCCGACGAATGGCAGCGCGGCCGCGAGGAGCGGCGACTCCCGCGCAAGAAACGGGTCGGCCATGAGCTTATTCTGCGTGACCGCCGCTCCGATTTCGAACCGACTGCCGAAAAAGTTGACAACATCGAGTTCCGCAATGCGTGAAATGTCGATGATCACGCTGGCATCGACCAGCCGCAGATTAAGCATCGGCACCAGCGACTGGCCGCCGGCGAGTATGCGCGCGTCGTCGCCGTATTCGGCGAGCAGCGCCAGCGCCTCCTCGACGGTATCGGGCCGCACGTAATCGAAAGGTCTGGGTTTCACTTTTTTGGCTTCATTGTTTGCCGGCGGCCAACAGGGCGTGAATGCGCCGCGGCGTGGCCGGCAGGGTCACGTCGGCGACGCCGAGCGCGTCGGCGATGGCGTTCGCAATGCAGGCCGGCGTGCTCATGCAATTGCCCTCGGCAAGGCCCTTGGCGCCGAGCGGCGTGAACGGCGACGGCGAGGAATAATGTAAAATCTCGACGCCGGGGATTTCGCTCACGGTCGGCACCAGATAATCGGCGAAGGTGCCGCTCAGGAATGCGCCTTCGTCGTTATAGGTGAACTCCTCGTAGAGCGCAGCCGCAATGCCTTGGGCGAAGGCGCCGCGGATCTGGCCCTCGGCGATGGTCGGATTGAGGATGCGGCCGGCATCGTGCATCGTCACGTAGCGGTCGACACGGACAGAATAGGTTTTTGGGTCGATCTCGACGCCGCACATGTCGAAGACGAAACCGTAGGTCAGCGAGGTGTTGATGCGATCGTCGCTCGACGGCGGCTCGAGTTCTTCGGGCGACCAGATTCCGGTCTCGCTCAGCGCCGGCGCCATATTCTCCGGCAGCATCACCGGCGACCAGTGCGAGGTCGCGGCGACGCGGCCGAACGGCAGCGCGTTGTCGGGATTGCTGCGGCTGCGGATTTTGCCCTGCGCCAGCTCGACGTCCTCGGCCAGCACGTTGAGCTGCTTGGCGGCGATGGATTTCAGCTTGTCGCTCATCTGCACCGCGGCGAGATGCGCCGCCACCGCGGTGCCCGAGGCGAAGCGGCTCGAATAGGTGCCGGCGGCGATCGACCATTGATCCTTGGCAGTGTCGATCTCCAGCACCACTTCGACGTCGTCGGACTTGAGCCCGAGCTCGCGCGCCACGATCTCGGCCAGCACGGTCTCATGGCTTTGCCCCTGCACCGTGACGTCGGCGGTGACCGATACCGCGCCGAGCGGATCGATATTGACCCGCGCCATCGACACCGCGCCGTTTTTGGGGCCGGCCTTTTCGCGGGCCTGCGCGGTCATCAAGGTCGAGAGATAACCCATGTTCGACATCGCCGGCTCGACGATGGCCGCAAAGCCGATGCCGTATATGCGCCCGGCGGCGCGGGCGTCATCGCGCCGGCGCTTGAGCGCATCGAGCCGTCCGCCGCCGACGGCCTTTTCGACCGCGCGCGGGTAATCGCCGGAATCGTAGAGCGCGCCTGCCGCCGCATGGTAGGGAAATTTCTCCGCCGGAACGAGATTGCGGCGGATGACGTCGAGCGGATCGAGATTGAGCTCGACCGCGATACGCTGCATCAACCGCTCCAGCGCCAGATAAAGTTGCGGCCCGCCAAAGCCGCGGATCAGGCTCGCCGGCATCTTGTTGGTGAGCACGACGCGGTTGATCACCTCGACATTGGCGATGTCGTAGGCGCCGGTCACCGCGCCATGCATGCGGTAGAGCGGCCCCGGCATCGGCGCGCGCAAAAACGCCCCGTAGTCCTCGAGCTGATCGAGCTTTAGGCCGAGGATACGGCCATCGTTGGTGATCGCGGCTTCGATTTCGGTGACGCGATTCGGGCCGGAGCTTGCGGCGACCAGATGCTCGATGCGGTCCTCGACCCATTTCACCGGGCGGCCGGTGATTTTTGCCGCGAGCGCGATCAGCACCACATAAGGAAACACCGAGAGCTTTATGCCAAAGCTGCCGCCGGAATCCGGCGGGATGCGCAGGCGCAATTTCGGCCCGGCGATGCGCAATGCGCGCGCCATCACCGGATGCATACTGAACGGACCTTGGAAATTCGCCAGCACATCGTAGCTGCCTTCGACCGGATTGTGCTCGGCGACCACGACGTAACATTCGATCGGGGTGAACGACAGCCGTGGAAATTCGGTGGTCATGGCGATGCGACGGTCCGCGCGCGCGAAGGCCGCTTCGGTTTCGCCGTAGGAAAACTTGCGCACCGAGATTTCGTTGGTCTCGGCCTGCGGGTGGATGAGCGGTGCGGATTTTTCGCAAGCGGCGCGTGGATCGATGATCGCTTCGCGCGGCGCATAATCGATCGTCACCAGCTCGGCGGCGTCTTCGGCGATATAGCGGCTCTCGGCGACGACCAGCGCCACCGGCTCGCCGACATAGCGCACCCGCTCCACGGCAAGCGCCCATTGCTGCACCGGCGTTTTCACCGCCGCCAAAAACGGCTCCGACAGTTTACGAATGTCTCCGCCGGTGATGACGGCCCAGACGCCGTCATGCGCAAGCGCGGCGCTCGCGTCGATCGCAACAATGTCGGCATGCGCGTGCGGCGAGCGGACGACGTGGGCGTGCAAGGTGCCGACTGGCACCGGCAGATCGTCGGCATAGCGCCCGCGGCCCGACAGCAGCGCCGGGTCCTCCTTGCGCAAGGTTTTTTTTGCGCCTTCGGCCATTGCTACAGCCGCTGACTCGGCTCGATGCCGAACAGCGCCTGGCCGGCGCCTTCGAAGTTGGAAAGATGCGCCTGCCCTTGCGCCGTTACGGTATGCATATCGCGAAAGCGCCGCTCGAACGGGCTGCCGTTGAAGATCGCGTTGGTGCCGGCCGCGTGATAGGCGAAATCGACGACACGGCGCGCCTGGTCCATGGCGCCGGTGATGGCGACGCGCAATTGCGCGCGCTGCTCCAGCGGCACCGGACGGTGCGCGGTGGCGGCGTCCCAATAGACCTGCAGCATGTCGATCAGATAAGCGCGCGCCGATTGCAGCCGGCCGGTCGCCTTGGCGACCCGCGACTGGATCACGGCGTTGTCGCGCAAGAGCGTCGGCGCGCCGTGCACGCTGCCGGGCTTTTTGCTCTCGGCAAGCTTCATGAACGCTTCCAGCGACGCGCGCGCGAGGCCCAATCCGACACCGGAAAATCCCATGCCGTAGAGCGTGAGCAGCGGGACATTGCCGAGCGGATCGCTGCCGCGACGGTCCGCCGGAAGATCGCGCCAGTACGAATAGGCCTCCGGCACGAACAGATCCTTCACCTCATAGCCGTTGCTGCCGGTACCGCGCAGGCCGATGACGTGCCAGATGTCGTGGAACGTCGCCTCACTGCGGCCGAACAGCATCGTGCGCATGGCGGGCTTGCCGTGAGCATCGAGGCGCGGCTTGCCGTCGTTCTCGAACACACCGCAATGGCCGCCGAGCCACGGACAATGCTCGCTGCCGCTGCCGAAGCGCCAACGGCCGTTGACGATGTAGCCACCGTCGACGGCGACCGCCTTGGCGCCCGCCGGCGGACCCCAGGCCACGGCGCTGCCGGGCGTGGCGAAAATCTCGCGCGCGACTTTGGCATCGAGATAGTGCGCGGCTTGCGTGCTCGCGACCTGCTGGGCAAGGCACCATGCGGTAGAGGCGTCCGCTGTGGCGACGGTCTCGATCACCTGGTTGAAGGCCACGATATCGGCCGCGCCGCCGCCGAACGATACCGGCAGCAGCATGTGGAACAGGCCGGCCTCGTGCAGCGCGGCGATGACCTCCGGGACGATGCGCCGCTCGGCCTCGATGCGGTCGGCGGCGGCCGCGATCATCGGCACGAGCGCCGCGGCGCGCGCGACCCAATCGACCGGCGTGTTTCGCTCATCCCGTGCCAGCACGGCGTTCCTCCGCTTGGCCTTGTCCCTGTCTACATCCGCAGCCGTTGCTTGTCAGCACGGGCAGGCCGGCCGCTGGCGCGCGCTTGACGGCTCCCATAACATGCGCCCGCAAGCACGCTGGAGGAGACGTTGCGAGGCATCAGGATTGCAATCACGGCGCTCTTGGCGATGCTCGCCGTCACTGCCGCTATCTCGGCAAGCCTTGCACAAGCCAATTTCCCCACCCGTGTCGTCAAGCTGATCGTGCCCTACCCGCCCGGCGGCGGCACCGACCTGTTGGCGCGGGTGCTGGCCGATCAGCTCGGCCGCACATGGGGACAAGCGGTGATCGTCGAGAATGTCGGCGGCGCCGGCGGCAATATCGGCGCGGCGGAAGTGTTCCGCGCCGACCCCGACGGCTATACGCTCTTGCTCGCCTCGCCCGGGCCGATCGCCACCAACGCTTACATGTATAAGGACATGTCCTACGACCCGGCGAAGTGGGTGCCGATCGCGGTGCTGGCGACCTCTCCCTATGTGCTGGTGCTTAGTAACGGTTTTGACTCGCCGAACCTGGCGCTCTTGCTCACCCACGCCAAAGCCAATCCCGGCAGCCTAACCGCAGCGACGCCCGGCGTCGGCTCGGTCGGGCAATTGGCGACCATCGAGCTGGAAATGCTCGCCGATATCAGACTGCTGCAAGTCCCCTACAAAGGCCTGAGCCCGGCCGTTGCTGACGTGCTGGCCGGCAATGTCAACATGATGTTCGACATGCTGGCGACCTCGCTGCCGCTCTACCGCGCGCAAAAGGAAAAGATCATCGCCGTCGGCAGCACCGCGCGCGTCAAGGATTTGCCCGACGTGCCGACCATTGCCGAAGCCGGCGTGCCCGGCTATCGCGCGGTGACCTTCTTCGGCATCGTGGCGCCGCCGCAAACGCCCGATACGCTTGCCGACAAAATCAACCGCGACGTGGTCGCCTGCCTGAACGACCCCGCGTTCATCGAAAAGACCAAAGCGCTCGGCATGGATCTGGCGCCGGGCAGCCGCGCCGACGCGGCGAAGTTTTTCGCTGACGAGCGCGCGCTGTGGGGCAAGGTGATCAAGCAAGCCGACATTCCGTTGCAGTGAGCCGCACGACCGGAGAAGATCAATGGGACATCTCGCCGACGGAAAATGGACCAACCAAAACATCCTCTCCAATCACGACGAGAGAGGACTTTACTACAAACGTCCCTCCGTCTTCCGTCATCACATCGGCAACGCGCCGGACGCCGAATTTCCCGCCGAAGGTGGCCGCTATCACCTCTACTGCGCCGTCGCCTGCCCATGGGCGCACCGCGCCACGCTGATGCGCACGTTGAAAAAGCTCGAATCCATCGTGACGCTGACCAACACATGCCAGGAGCCCGGCGGCCAGGGCTGGTCGTTCGGCGAAGCCGGCCACATCGTACCCGGGACCGATCGGCGCGTGCGCTGGCTGCATGAGCTCTACACGATCGCCGATCCGGCCTGCACGACGCGCGTCACCGTGCCGACGCTGTGGGATGCCAAGACCCGCCGCGTCGTCAACAACGAGTTGTCCGAGATCATTCGGATCTTCAACACGGCATTTGCAGGCATCGCGCAGCCGACGCCCGACTACTATCCCGCGCCGCTGCGTTCCGATATCGACGCCACGAATGCGCTGGTCCTCAAAGGCGTGAACGACGCCGTCAACGGTTGCGGCTACTCGATTACGCAGGAGGCTTACGACGGCTCCGTCAAGCTTCTGTTCGAGACCCTGAGCGACTTGGAAGAGCGGCTCGCGCGGCAACGCTATCTCTGCGGCGACGCCGAGACCGAGGCGGACTGGCGCCTGTTTCCGAGCCTGGTGCGGTTCGATCCCTGCTACTATGTCGGCTACAAATGCAACATCCGTCGCCTCGAAGAATATCCAAACCTGTCGAACTACCTTCGCGACCTTTATCAGACGCCGGGGATCGCGGATGTGTGCGACATCGACAGCATGAAGCGCGGCGTATTCAGCAAGGCCGGCCCGGTCGGCTCGAACGGCATCATCCCGGCCGGCCCCACGGTCGACTATCGGCGGCCGCACGATCGCGACCGCTTTGCTCCGCCGCAATTGAGGCGACACGGGACATGATAACAAAGCGGATGAAGAGAACGTGATGGACGTGTCGGCAAAAGATTTGGCAGCAAAAGGTTCCGGCATCGGCCAGCCGGTACGGCGGCGCGAAGATTTGCGCCTGGTGCGCGGCAACGGCCGCTACACCGCCGACGAGAACCTGCCGGGCCAGGTTTATGCGGTGATGGTGCGCTCACCGCATGCCCACGCGCGCATTCGCGGCATTGCGACCGATGAGGCCAAGGCCGCACCCGGC
Organism: uncultured Alphaproteobacteria bacterium; assembly: GCA_963756245.1. Taxonomy (GTDB): domain Bacteria; phylum Pseudomonadota; class Alphaproteobacteria; order Rhizobiales; family Xanthobacteraceae; genus BOG-931. Next base: position 56,265 of record CAVWOI010000020.1, on the reverse strand, counting down.
GTGCTCGCGGTGCTGACCGGCGTGGACTTTGCCGCGGACGGCCTAAAACCGATCCCGCACAAGCCGTGGTCCCCGCATCAAAAGGAGGCCCAGCTGCACCTCAAAGGCGACGAGCCGCCGTTCGAAGCGCCGCATTATCCGTTGCCGACCGACAAGGCGCGTTTCGTCGGCGAAGCGGTGGCGATGGTGGTCGCCGAAACCGTGCACGCGGCGAAAGACGGCGCCGAAAGGATCGTGATCGATTACGAGGTTCTGCCGGCCGTGGTCGAAACCGTTGCCGCCGCGCGCCAGGACGCGCCGCGGGTGCACGACGGCGCACAGTCGAACGTCTGCTTCGATGGCGAGCTTGGCGACGCAGCGGCGACCGACGCCGCCTTTGCCCGCGCCGCCCACGTGACCCGGTTCGAGACCTGGGTGCAGCGCATCACCGGCGTGCCGATGGAGCCGCGCGCGGCGCTCGCCGCCTACGACGCCGAGAGCGGCCGTTACACCGTCTATGCCGGCAACGGCGGCGCGGTGCGGCTGAAGAACGATCTCGCCACCATGCTTGACGTGCCGCCGGAAAAAGTCCGCGTGCTGATGCAGGACGTCGGCGGCAATTTCGGCACCCGCGGCATGATCTATGCCGAATTCGCCGTGGTGGCGTGGGCGGCGAAAAAGCTCGGCCGGCCGGTGAAATGGATCATCGAACGCCACGAATTGTTCCTGAGCGATTATCAGGCGCGCGATCTCGCCGTCGAAGCGGAGCTGGCGCTCGACGACAAGGGCAAGTTCTTGGCGATGCGCGGCTCCAATCTCGGCAATCTCGGTGCCCACACCACCAATTTCGCCATGGTGCAAAAGGGCGTGCAGATGATGTCGAGCATCTATCGCATGCCGGCGGCCTATTTCCGCGCCCGCGCCACCTTGAGCCACACCTCGCCGACGCGGCCTTATCGCAGCGCCGGACGGCCGGAAGTGATCTTCGTCATGGAGCGGCTGATCGATCTTGCCGCGCGCGAATGCGGCTACGATCGCGTGACGTTGCGCCGGCGCAATCTCGTGACCGAAAAGGAACTGCCGTACAAAAATCCGTTCGGCGTCGAATACGACAACGGCGATTACATCGGCGGCATGGATTTGGCGCTGAAACTCGGCGACTGGGCCGGTTTCAAGCGCCGCCGGGCCGAAGCCAAGAAGCACGGCAAGTGCCGCGGCATCGGCGTCGGCAATTACGTCGATATCTCGACCGGCGTGCCCCGCGAAAAGGCCGAGATCACCGTTTCGCCCGAGGGTTTTGTCGAACTGATCATCGGCGTCACCTCGCAGGGCCAGGGCCACGAGACCAGCTTTGCCCAGCTGATCGTCGAATGGCTCGGCGTGCCGATCGAAAGCGTGCGCTTCGTCACCGGCGATACCGATCGCGTCACCGTCGGCGGCGGCGCCCATTCCGGCCGCGGCATGCGGCTTGGCTCGATCGTCATCAAGAAATCCACCGACGGCATCATCGAGAAAGCCTTGCGGATCGCCGAGCATCTGCTCGAGACCGCGGCCGCCGATATCGAGTTCAAGGACGGCCGCTTCGCCGTGAAAGGCACAAACCACGCCGTCGGTCTGTTCGACGTGGCGCGTGCCGCGCTGGAGCGCGACGACTTACCCGAAGATTTGCGCGGACCCTTGTATGCCGCGTGTGACGAAACCGTCGCCGAGGCCAGCTACCCTTACGGCGCCCATGTCTGCGAAGTCGAAGTCGATCCCGACACCGGTGCGGTCAAGGTGATCACCTACGTCGCGGTCGACGACGTCGGCCGCGCCGTGAACCCGCTCATCATTCACGGCCAGGTCCACGGCGGCATCGCCCAAGGCGTTGGGCAAGCGCTGCTGGAACACGCGCACTACGATCCGGAGAGCGGCCAAATGCTCGCCGGCTCGTTCATGGACTACGCCATGCCGCGCGCATCCGACTTGCCGAACTACATCACCGAGCTGAGCGAGGTGCCCTCCTCCACCCACCCGCTCGGCATCCGCCCCGCCGGCGAAGGCGGCACGGTGCCGGCGCTGGCCGTGGTCATCAATGCCGTCGTCGACGCGCTGTGGGATTTCGGCGTGCGCCACGTCGAAATGCCGGCGACGCCGCAAAAGGTGTGGCAGGCGATCCAGGACGCGAAAGCCGCGCAGCCCCATTGATTTTCAAACGATTCGCGCGTGGCCTAAGATTTTGGCCTAAGAAAAGCCGGCGTGGCCGTGCTAGCTGCACGCCGAGGGGGCATCCGTGCCTGACGATCTGCGCAGCCGCGATTTCCGCAAGATCCTGCTGATCAAGCTGTCGGCGGTCGGCGACGTGGTGCACACGTTTCCGGTGCTGAACAAGCTGCGGCGGCGCTATCCGGCGGCGCGATTGGATTGGCTGGTGACGGCGCCGATCGCCGAGCTGCTGCAGCACAATCCGGCGATCAGCAATGTTATCGAATTTTCCCGCGACGAGTGGTCGGCGCCATGGCGGTCGACGCCCTATGTCAGTGCCGCGCGCTTGATCGCACAGCTGCGTGCCGTCGAGTACGATCTGGTCATCGACTTGCAGGGCCAATTCCGCAGCGCCGTTTTCGCCTTCACGTCCGGCGCGCCGGTGCGGATCGGATTCGACAAGCCGCGCGCCGATGTGTGGAAAAACTCGCCGCGCAAAATCCCGGCGGACGCGCGCAAGCACGCCTGGCAAGGCGCGCGCGAAGGCAGCTGGCTCGCCTATACCGATCACATCGCGTTGCCGACGCTCGATATCCATCCGGTCGAGCGCTATCTCGGCATCGGCCCGATGCTAGGCCTGGACGACGGGCCTGCGGATTTCTCATTTCCGATCCCGCTGGAAGCGCGCGCGCGGATCGAAGCGCTCGCGGACTACTACGAGATCGCCAAGGCAAAGCTCCTGGTGATGGCGCCCGGCACGAATTGGGAAACCAAAGAGTGGCGGCGCGAGGCTTTCGCCGAAGTGGCGCGGCATTTCATGCAGAACAAGTTTGCCGTGACGCTGGTCGGCTCTGAGCGCGAGCGCGCGCTTTGCGACGATGTCGCGAAACTCGCCCCCGGCGCCATCAACCTCGCCGGCGAAACGACGCTCAGCGAATTGGCGGCGCTGATTTCGCGAGCTACGATCTGCGTGACTAACGATTCTGGGCCGATGCATCTCGCCGTGGCACTCGGCCGCCCGGTCGTCAGCGTCTTCGGCCCGACCGATCCGGTCTGGGCCGGGCCGTACCGGCGCGACGGCGCGGTGCTGCGCGCCGACTTGCCGTGCTCGCCGTGCTATCTGCGCGAACTGCGCCGCTGCCCGAACAACCACGACTGCATGAAAAAAGTGTCGGCGGCCGTGGTCATCGAGCGCGCGGAAAGCCTTCTCAATGAGCGCGCCGGCAAACCGGGCATCGCCGAGACGCAGGCGCGCCGGCGTTAAAGCACGACCCCGAAAAAGCCTGCCGTCGGACTAGATCCGAGCAGGCTCCGAACCCGCCGTGTCGCCGGTCACAGACCTGCCGTGTGAGGCATGATAACGTGCAGCACTTTGCGCGCCCGAGGTGACCGAATGAAACTTCCCCGCCGAAAATTTCTGCGTCTGGGAGCAGGGGCCGCCGCGCTCCCGGCCGTTTCACGGATCGCCCGGGCGCAAACCTATCCGTCGCGGCCGGTGCGCTTGATCGTTGGGTTTGCGCCCGGCGGAGGCAACGACATCGTCGCGCGTCTGGTGGGGCAATGGTTGTCGGAACACCTTGGCCAGCCATTCGTCATCGAGAACCGGCCAGGTGCAGGCACCAACATCGCCACCGAGGCCGTCGTGAATGCCGCGCCTGATGGTTACACGCTTCTCTTCGTCGCGCCGTCGGCCGCGATCAACGCCACGCTTTATGAAAAACTCAATTTCAACTTCATCCGCGACATCGCGCCGATTGCTGGCATCATGCGCATTCCCAATGTTATGGTGGTCAATCCATCCGTTCCGGCTCAAACGGTCCCGGAGTTCATCGCTTACGTCAAAGCCAATCCGGGAAAAGTCAACATGGCCTCTCCCGGCGTCGGCACGTCGGTCCATTTGTCCGGCGAGCTGTTCAAGATGATGACCGGCGTCGACATGGTTCACGTTCCGTATAAAGGCTCGGCGCCTTCGCTCACGGATTTGATCGGCGGACAGGTCCAGGTCTCGTTCGCAACGATGCCCGCGTCAATCGAGTTTATCAGGGCCGGCAGGCTGCGCGCCCTGGCGGTGACGACGGCAATGCGTTCGCCGGCGCTACCCGCGGTGCCGGCTGTGGGCGAGTTCGTGCCGGGCTACGAGGTGAGCACCTGGTACGGCGTGTGCGCACCAATGGGCACGCCTGCCGAGGTCATCGACAAAATCAACAAGGTAATTAACGCCGGACTTGCCGACCCGACGATGAAGGCGCGGCTGGCCGATTTGGGCGGCGTTACGATTGCAGGCTCGCCCGCCGATTTCGGCAAGCTCATCGCAGACGAAACCGAGAAATGGGGCAACGTCATCAAGACCGCAGGCATTAAAGCGGAGTAAGGTCGATCTGTTGCCGCGATCGAGCGAATTGAAAGCGTGCTTCGCGTTGCTACCACGGATTCGCGCCCCGCCGCGCGCGCCTCAATCTCGCTTCACGTGGTTCCCCTCCCCCGCTTCGCGGCGGCTGCTGATTTTTTTCTCGCGGGTCGCGAGCCAAGCTTTCATGTAGCGGTAATAGCTGCCTTCGGCGTTGGCGACGGCGAGCAAAAATCCTTCGGCGCCGTCGAGAAAGCCCAGGCGCAGCACGTAGGCGCGCAGGAAGGAAAAAAAACCGTGGCCGATGCCGGCGAGGAACGACACCTTGCGGCCTGACGCCACCAGCGCCGCGGCGCTCGCGGTCGAATAGCGGTCCATGCGCGACAGCGCATCTTCGAGTTTCAGCACCGGATAATGCAGCAGCGGCTGGTCGAGCCGCTTTACGGGGCCGTCGCAGATCACGCGCTCATGGACGAGCGCGTCGTCGAATTTTGCTTTGCCGCGGCGAAACAGGCGCAGCACATAATCCGGCGACCAGCCCGAATGCCGCAACTCGCGGCCGCAAAAGCTGGAGCGGCGCGGCAGCTCGAAACCATCGGCACTGGTGTCCGCAAGCGCCGCCTTGATCGCGCCGGCAAGTTTTGGCGTCGCCCGCTCGTCGGCATCGATCGACAGCACCCAGTCCCCCGTGGCGAGCGACAGCGCAAAATTCTTCTGCGGGCCAAATCCGCGCCATGCGTGAAACTCCACACGCGCGCCCTTCGCTTTGGCGATGTCGACGGTGCCGTCGCTGCTGCCGCAATCGACCACGATCCGCTCGTCGCAGAACGCGACGCTGTCCAGGCAGTCGCCGATATTCGCCGCCTCGTTGCGGGTGATGACGATCGCGGACAGTTGCGGCACGGCTCGTGCTCAGTGCCAGTATGGCGGGTAGCCTGAGCTCTTCTCGGTGGCGGCGAGGAGCCGCAGCATGGCCGGCCATTCCAGCACCCCGTAGGGCCGCCGCGCGCCCGGCTGGTAGAGATGCGCGGTATGCGCCAGCACGTTTTCGCCCGGCATGGTCAGCTCGGTGCGCGCCGCCATGGCGTCGACCTGGGAGCGGCACGACAATTCGAGCTGATACATCGTGTTGAAGGCTTGCTGGATGGTGGCGCCGCAGGTGAGTAGCCCATGATTGCGCATCACCAGCGCATCATGCGGCCCGAGATCCTCGACGATGCGCTCGCGCTCGTCGGTGTCGATCGCCGGCCCCTCGTAGTCGTGATAGCCGATGTGGCCGACGAAGCGGATCGAGGTCTGTGACAGCGGCAACAGCCCACACTCCATCGCCGACACCGCCATGCCGGCCCGCGTGTGGGTGTGCAGCACGCAGGCGACGTCGGGCCGCGCCTTGTGGATGGCGCCGTGGATGACATAGCCGGAGACGTTGATGCCGTAGTCGGTGTCCGGCTTGGCGATGATCTTGCCCTCGACGTCGATCTTGACCAGGCTCGACGCCGTGATCTCCTTGTAGAGCAGGCCGTAGAGATTGATCAGGAGATGCTCGGTGCCGGGGATGCGGGCAGTGATATGGTTGTAGATCAGGTCGGCCATGCCGTATTGATCGACCAGCCGGTAGCAGGCGGCGAGATCGACCCTGGCCTGCCACTCTTGCTCCGACACGTCGTCGCGGATCGACTTGAAATCAGTTGCATAGTTCACGGCGCTGCACTCCTGTTATCCCAACAATAGCTTCCAGGACCGGCCATGTCAGCCAAGAAGATGTCAGCCAACAAGATGCCAGCCAAGATCAGTGACGTTCTGCGCAACCATGTGAAGGAAAAGCTCGCCCGCGGCGAGGTCGTCGCCTCGATGACGGTGCGGCTCATCCGCGGCATCGAGATCGCGCGCATCGCCAAGACCGCCGGCTTCGACAGCCTTTATGTCGACATGGAGCATTCGAGCTTTTCGCTGGAAACCATGGGCCAGATCTGCATCGCCGCGCTCGAAGTCGGCATCACGCCGTTCGTGCGGGTGCCCGGCATAGCCGACGTGCAGCGCATTCTCGACGCCGGCGCGCTGGGCATCATTGCGCCCCATGTCAGCTCTGCTGCGGAGGCGCGCGACTACGTCAAAGCGGCAAAATATCCGCCGCTCGGCGACCGCTCCAATGCCGGCAACCTGCCCCATCTGCAATATCGCTCGTTTCCGGCCGCGGAAGCCTATGCGGCGGTCGACGCCGCCACCATGGTCATCGTGCAGTTCGAAAGCGCGGCCGCGATCGACAATGCCGACGCCATCATGGCGGTCGACGGCGTCGACATGGTGCTGATCGGCACCAACGATCTGTTGGCCGACTATGGGCTGCCCGGACAGTACGACCACCCGCGGGTGCACGAGGCCTACACCAAGACGCTCGCCGCGTGCCAAAAGCACGGCAAGCATCTCGCCGTCGGCGGCTTTGCCACCCGCGCCGACCTGGCGGCCAAATATGTCCACATGGGCGCGCGCTACGTCTCGACCGGCACCGATTTGGGCTTCCTGCTCGCGGCCTGCACCGCCAAGGCGAAGGAAGTGCAGGACATGGCGACGCAATGACATGGCGTCGCAATGACGTGGCGACGCGATGACATGGCGTCGCAATGAAAGCTGCCATTGACCCGCGATACCACCGGCATACGCTTCTGTTTGGTTAGGCCTCCTGGCCAACAGGCATTCGATGACGCAAGGAGAGACCTCTATGAAGAAACACAAGCTTCCGATCGCAGCGATCGTGTTCGGATTGACATGGGCCGGATCGACATGGGCCGCAATCGTCAGGGCTGAGGCTCAGCCGACCGCGCAACAAACCAAGCCGACGATTGTCCTTGTCCACGGCGCATGGGCGGATGCTTCAAGCTGGAACGGCGTCGTCGATCTCCTGCTCAAAGACGGTTACACCGTCCGCGCCCTGCCGAATACGCTGCGCGGACTCTCCGCGGATGCTGACGTCATCTCGACGTATCTCAAATCCGTCACCGGGCCCGTTGTTCTGGTAGGCCATTCATACGGCGGCTCGGTGATAAGCGTTGCTTCCGCCAAAGCCTCGAACGTGAAGGCGTTGGTGTTTGTCGATGCGTTCGCGCCCGACGCGGGGGAATCGATTGAGTCAGAACTCGCGAGCGCTCCGAAGCCGCCGCCGGATTTCACGATCAAGGTACCGACATTCAACGGCAATGGAGCTGACCTGTACGTCAATTCCAAATATTTCGGAACGGTGTTTGCATCTGCGGAACCGGCGGATGTCGCGGCGCGGTTGGCCGCGACGCAACGCCCGCTCGCGGCACGTTGCACAACGGACAAAGCGCCGGCAGCTGTGGGATGGAAGACGATTCCCTCCTGGTACGTCATAGGGGATGCCGACAAGGTCATTCCGCCCGACATCCAGCTCAAGTTTGCGACGCGTGCCAAGTCGAAGATCTCCCACGTTCCCGGCGGCGACCATCCAAGCATGATCGGCCACCCGGAAGTCACCGTGGCTGCGATCCGCGATGCGGCGAACGCCGTTTCGCACTAGCAGACAACGACGGAACGGCGGCGTCTCGGCAACCGGGCGATCCCGCGCTTGCGGTGGCAAAGCGGGCCATAACGGCGCGTGCCAGCCATATGGTTTATGCGGACGCGCCCTCGTATAAAGAGCGCCGACAATCAGGTTTCGGGAGGACGCAGGTGGCGGGAGTTCGCGGGATTGCGGTTGCGGGGATTGGGCTTTTGCTCGCGTCGGCGGCTTTCATGGCGCCGGCCGCCGCGGACGACTATCCGAGCCGCGCGATCCGCATGATCATCCCGTTCCCGCCCGGCGGCAGCAATGACGTGGTCGGGCGCATCATCGCCAATCAGCTCGGCGAGAGACTGGGCAAGCAGGTCTTTGTCGATAACCGCAGCGGCGCCGGCGGTGTGGTCGGCTCCGACCTCGCCGCAAAGGCGACGCCCGACGGCTACACGCTTTTGATCGTGTCCATCGCCCACTCGGTCGATCCCTGGCTCTACAAGGAGCCGTTCGATCCGGCGAAGGATTTCGTGCCGGTGAGCATCATTGCCACCGGCACTAATGTGCTGACCGTCAATCCGACGGTGCCGGTGCATTCGGTCAAGGAATTGCTCGCGCTGGCCAAGGAAAAGCCAGGCGTGCTCAATTACGCCTCGGCCGGCATCGGCAGCTTTCAGCATTTGAGCGGCGAGCTGTTCAAGCTGACCGCCGACGTCGACATTCAGCACGTGCCCTATAAAGGTGGCGGCCCGGCCATGCTCGCCGTCATCGCCGGCGAAGCCCAGGTGATGTTCTCCTCGATCGTGCAGACGGTGCCGAACATCCAGGGCGGCCAGTTGCGGGCGCTGGCCACCGGCGGCGCGCAGCGCAGCCCGATCCTGCCGGATCTGCCGACCATCGCGGAGGCCGGCGTGCCCGGCTACGTGGCGACCAATTGGTGGGGCGTCGTCGCGCCGGCCGGCACGCCGCAGCCGATCGTCGACAAGCTGCATGACACGATCGCGGAACTGCTCAATTCCGAGACGACGAAAAAATTTCTCGACAATGAAGGCGCCGCTCCCGTGCATATGAGCTCGGCCGAATTCGGCAAGTTCATCGAGGCGGAAATCGCCAAGTGGGGACCGGTGGTCAAAAAAGCCGGCATGAAGGCCGAGTAAAAACCGCATGTCGCCCATGACCGGCCGTTTCACCTATCGCTCCGATCCGGTGCGCATCGTGTTCGGCGCCGGCGCCATCGCGGCGTTGCCGGTGGAAGCCGATTTGCACAACATGTCGCGGCTGATGGTGCTGTGCTCGCAATCGCGTGCCGATTTCGCCCGCCGCGCCACGGCGTCCATCGCCGATCGCTGCGTCACGTTCTGCGATGCCTCGGCGCCGAACATGCCGCGCGAAGTGTTCGAGCGCATCGTCGACGACATCAAGCGGCAAAAACTCGACGGCTTCGTCGTGGTCGGCGGCGGCTCGCCGATCGGGCTCGCCAAGGCCGCGGCGGCGACGACCAAAATCCCCTACATCGCCGTGGTCACCACTTATTCCGGCTCGGAAATGGCGGCGCGGTGGCGCATCGGCATCGCCGACGATCGCATCAGCGGCGAAGGCGCAGCGGCGCTCCCCGCCACCGCGATCTACGATCCCAAATTGACCCTCGATCTGCCGGCGCGGTTTTCCGCGGCAAGCGGCATGAACGCCATGGCGCATGCGGTGGAGAGCCACTACGGCATCGACACCAATCCGATCGTGCAGGCGATGGCCGAGGAAGCGATCGCAAGGCTCGGCGCGAGCCTGCCGCGCGTGGTGCAAAATCCGCGCGATCTCGATGCCCGCACCGATGTGCTCTACGGCGCCTGGCTGGCGGCGAATTTTCGCGCCGAGGTCGGGCTCGAGCACGCCATAGCCCAGCGCGTGCGGCAATGGTTCAATCTCGACCATGCCCATACCCACGCCGTCGCCACGCCCTACGCCATCGGCTTCAACGCCGCCGCCGCGCCCGAGGCCATGGCGCGCATCCAGCGCGCGCTCGGCGTGAGCGACGCGGCGCGCGGCCTTTACGATCTCAATGTGCGGCTCGGGCTGCCGACCGGGTTGAAGGGTCTCGGGCTGCGCGAGGAAGACATCGGCAAAGCCGTCGACATCGTCGCGGCCGTCAAGATCGATCATCCGCGGCCGGTTGCGAAAGCCGACCTCGCCGAAGTCATTCGCCAGGCGTTTTTCGGCGAGCCGCCGCGGTTCTGAAACGTATCCAACCATGACAGGCGCAACCGCCGGCTCCGGAATGAAATGGGTTGGCCGCGCCATCCGCCGGCTGGAAGACCCGGCGCTGGTGGCCGGCCGCGGCCGGTTCACCGGCGATCTCAACGCCGCCCTTTGGGTCCGCTTCGTCCGCAGCCCGGTCGCCTCCGGCCGCATCGGCGGCATCGCTGCGCCCGACGGAGCGCAAATTTATCGTGCCGCCGATCTCGACGGCGTGCGGCCGATCCGGCCGATGCTGCACAAGTTCAACTACCGGCCGATCGCGCAACCGATCTTGGCGACGGACGTGGTGCGCTTCGCCGGCGAGCCGATCGCGGCCGTCGTCGCGTCATCGCCCGCGAAGGCCGAAGACATCGCCGAAGCGGTTGAGATCGAGATTGCGGACCTGCCGTCGGTCGTCGACGCGCAACAGGCGCTAAAGCCCGGCGCGCCGCGCGTGCATGACGACTGCCCTGGCAATGTCGTGGTCGAAGGCCGTTTCAAGACCGCGGATTTCGATGCGACCATCGCGCGAGCACACAAGGTCGTCCGCGTCGAGGCCCGCTCCCACCGCCAAAATGCGACGCCGCTTGAAACGCGCGCGGCGCACGCGGCGTTCGATCCGGCGTCGGGCCGCGTGACGCTGACCTGCACCACGCAAATGCCGCATCTGACCCGCACGGCGATTGCCGATGTGTTGCAATTTCCGGAATCCGATCTACGCGTCGTGGCGCCCGACGTCGGCGGCGGTTTCGGCCAGAAGATGTCGCTGCCGAGCGAATATGTTTTCCTGGTTTGGCTCGCGCAAAAACTTCGCGGCACCGTCGCCTGGAGCGAAGACCGGCGGGAAAACCTGATCGCCGCATTCCACAGCCGCGACCAGCATGTGCAGCTCGAAGGCGCTTTCGACGACGCCGGCAAGCTGATCGCGCTGTCGGCCGACGTCGTCGCCAATATCGGCGCCTATTCGTGCTTTCCGACCACGTGCGGGGTCGAGCCGCTGATGGCCATGGCGGAAATGCCGGGGCCTTACGACGTTGCCGCTTACGCCTGCGTGGCGCGCGGTGTCGCCACCCACACCTGCACCATGGCGCCCTATCGCGGCGTATCGCGCCCGGTCATCACCTTTGCCATCGAGCGGCTGATGGACAAGGCGGCTGCCGCGTTCGATTTCGGCCCGGACGAAATCCGGCGGCGCAATCTGATCAAAAAATTTCCCTACACGTCGGCGACCGGACTGGTGTTCGACGAAGGCAGTTATATCGAGACCCTGGAGCAAGCGATCGCGCATGTGGATTTGAAAAGCTTCCGCGCGCAACAACGCGATGCGCGTTCGCGCGGCCGCTATCGCGGCATCGGCTTTGCGACTTTTTCCGAGCGCACCGGCTACGGCAGCCCCGCTTTTGCCGCGCGCGGCATGGAGATCACGCCAGGCTGGGAGACCGTCGAGATCACCATGGACCCGTCCAGCACCGTTGAAGCGCGCATCGGCGCGAGCCCGCACGGGCAAGGGCTGCGCACCACGCTCGCCCAAATCATCGCCGACCAGGTCGGCGTCGCGCCGGCGCAGGTGCGCATCGTGCACGGCGACACCGACCGCACGCCTTATGGCTGGGGCACGTTCGCCAGCCGCTCGCTGGTCATCGCCGGCGGCGCGTCGCTGTTGGCGGCGCAAAAGATCCGCAAAAAGCTGCTCACCATCGCCAGCCATGTGTTGGAGGCCGCCGCAGACGACATCGTTCTCGATAACGGCCACGCCAAGGTTTTGGGCACCGATCGCACGGTCGCGATCGCGACGCTGGCCCGTGCCGCCTATCATCAAACCCACCAGTTCAAAGGCGAGATCACGCCGGGCTTGAGCGAGAGCGCCGAATATGATCCGCCCGGCACCTTCTCCAATGCCTGCCATGTCGCCATCGTCGAAGTCGACATCGAGACCGGCCGCGTCAAAATCGAAAAATTTCTTGGGGTGGAAGACGCCGGCCGCATCATCAATCCGATGATCGCCGACGGCCAAGTGCACGGCGGCATCGCGCAGGGCATCGGCAACGCGCTGTTCGAAGAGATCGTCTACGACGAGACCGGCAACCTGCAGACCGCGACGCTCGCCGACTACACGCCGCCCACCGCGTGCGAAATCCCGCGGATCGAATTGCACCACATCGAATCGCCGGCGGCGTCTTCGATCACCGGCGCCAAGGGCCTGGGCGAAGGCGGCGCCATCGGCGCCCCGGCCGCGATCCTCAACGCCATCAATGACGCGCTATCGCCGTTCGGCGTCTCGATCGACGAAATCCCGGCGACGCCGCAGCGCATCCGCGCCGCGCTGCGGGCGGCGCAGCGGCATTAGGATCTATACTCATAATTTGCACGTTCATCGCGGATTACAGAATGTCTGCTTTCCCCCTCAAAAGCGGACACGGGCAGGCGCGGTGGGCATGTCCGCTATGGGCCAACTCCTGACATGTCCACACGGAACCGTCAGACTAGACCCGGAACGTGCGAGCAATGGATCAAGGGAGGCAAGGGTGCGATCAGTTGGAGGCGGCTGTCATAGCGGACGTTCGTGGCTAATGCCAATCATGACGATCAAGGCTGATTTCGCTGATACAACTCCAAGAAGACCGCGAAAGATTTAGAGCATACCGGCGCTCAAAACCCTGCCACGACTCTCGCCCTCGGCCGTATCGATTATCCTCGGCATGATGCTCAGTGCGTACGAATATCTCCTCGCCTCTCTTTTCGCACCGCATCGTAAACTCAACGTCAACCCCCCCTATAAAGCCATAGATTTCGCCTTGTTCGGATATGCCGGCGTTTGGATTTGGATCACAATAAAGCGCCCACAGGACCGCTTCAAAATACGGTTCAGCGGAAATATCAACGTAATAGGGACTGAATTTTCCGCCAGGGCTAAGCGTATTTTTTATCTTGTCTTTCAAATCCAAAATATGCTTTTTTAGCTGCGAAGCAGCAATGTCCCCGTATTTTGCAAACGTTCCGGCCTGCACTGCATAATCACGCATTACCATTTGCACCAATCGGTGCACGCTGAACGTCTGACTGCCGTCCTCCAGCGTGTCGACCTTGATCAGAGAAACCTCAGATAACGCAGCGAGTGCTTCACCAAGTTTGATCTCACCCATGAGGTCCTTGCCAATGATTGCAAGCGGAATACGATCAGGGGCCAAATTCGCTATAATCCCCATTAGCGTCTCAGCTTCCGAGCAACCGTCAATCGCCTTCTTAAGTGCTAAGAAAAACGTTGCGTACACTGTAGCTGGGTAGTGGACGTCGCGCGGCGCCTTTTTTATAAGCTCAGGTAAATTACGTCTATAACGATCAAAATCCCAAGCCATTGCCCAGGCAGACGATCGAGCATGGGCGAGCGCAAGTGGGAGATAGCCAAGGTCGGACGCAAGTGCAGCAGCGGCAGCACGGTCATCCCGACGGGCTAGCGCCGACAGAAAGGACACCGCGACCTCAGGTGTAAAGACATCTAGCGGAAGCTCCGCGGCTCGGCCGAACCAATTCGACCATCGTGTGGTAATCAGAACATGTGCGTGGGTTCGGGGCGCAAGCTTTTCAATATCCATCGGCTGCTCAACGTTGTCGTATATGAACAGCCAAGGTTTGTCGAAGCCTACGTCTTCAAAAAAATCAAGCGTCCCCCGCACTGCCTGATCGCGGTCCTCAGCTTCTTTCAGGAACGGAATATAGCGACTTCCAAGTTCCATGAGATCATTTACGAGTGTGTCTCGTCTTTCAGCGCGAACCCACCAAATGCCGTAATATTGATCGCGGTTGCGCCAAGCATACTCGCGAGCAAGAACGGACTTCCCAATGCCTCCGAGTCCGCAGAGTGCAGTCCAAATTGACTCCACATTAGCAGCCGTAGTCGTTTTATCCTTTCCCCAAAGAGTATTTTTTAGCGTATCCAACTCGCTGCCCCGCCCGGCAAAGCTTTGATAGGCATCGACCTCGCGGTGGATTATCTGCCGTGGCTTACGCCGGTAAAGATTGAGGAAGTCTACGTCCTCGCGACGGCGCACGACTCCGATGAGTGCATTGATAATACGCTTGAGATGCTCTTCGCGTTGCTGCGCATTCAGATTGGCAAGGATCGGCACCAAATCGACATAGGGAATATCCGTCAGCATGCCCTCGGGTGCACATTCCTGTACTCGCAATACAATCAGCCGTTCCTTCCTATTGAGGGGGTCGCCTACCAGCGTGACGCTGTACTCCTTCACGCAATAATCTGATTTGAGATAGCCGGGAGACAACAATGCTATGACACGGAGGCCCTTCTTAAAGCCTTCCTCCATTCGAGCGACGAAGCTCGTGTTCCCAAAGTCTTCATCTTGCAGCCAGGTTTTTAAGCCAGCCTTCTGAATTATTGCGGCGATAGCGACCGCTATTTCTTTGTCACCTCCCGTGCGTGAGATAAAATAATGAACGGTTTCCTTAGATATGCCGAGCCGGTCTACTTTAGTTTCGTCAGAGGTGCCGGTAGACGAGTCGCCTTCTTTGGGGCGGCTGTTCCTTGCTCCACAACGCTTGCAATATGTGTCGCTCGCGCCGACCTCGGTATGGCAGCTGGCGCAACGCGCCGGCTTAACGTCACTTTGCTCCGTCATAAAACTTGCGCAGCGTGCGGCGATTGGTGAACGTCCGCGAGCATGGCGCTCCCTCAGGACCATCTGAGATCAATATCAAAGTGGGGCGAGTTGGGAAACGGTTAGTCTAGAACGTCGGATCTGAGTCATTAGCGGAAATTCCGGAGTGCCCGTCCAATGTCCGCTTTAGCTCCGACAGCGGACATCGGGCGCTAGTGAGTATACGCCCGACCTCACGCCGGATGCTCCCGCGCCGAGACGATCGCCAGCCACAGATAAACGCCGAGCAGCGCCAGCTCGATGAAGGCGATGAAAATGCTGCCGCCGAAGACGTTGGGGAAAAACACGACGACCACGGCCATCGACACCACCGAGCTGAGCCACACCACTGCGCCCCAGGCCGCCGCCAGCCACAGCCCGACCGCGGCGACCAGATCGAGGACGGCGAAAAACACCGTCGCCGAGCGCCACGCCACCGAATGCGCCAGAAAGCCGTCGTCCGGCGCCGCACCGACGCCGCACACTTGCGCCCAGTGATAGAGGCCTTTGACCAGCGACACCGCCGCCATCAGGCGCAAGAACAGAACCAGGTACTCCGTCCACGATCCGGCTACGCTCAAACCCTTGCCGGCGCGGACGGGCTCGAGCATGTCGCTCGGCCGGGTCGGCTTTTTCTGCGCTTGCTCGCTCATCCCGCAAGGACCGATAGAGACGCCCCGGCAAACCGTCAACGTTACCGAAAATGGCTTCCCCGCGGCCTGATTGTGGCCAGTGGCGGGGCTCGGGCGGACGGAGTAAAAGAGGCGCTGCCAGGAAACTGACAGGACTGCCTGGCGCGCACGGAGCGCAGTTATGGCGATCAAATTCGGCCGGCCGCTCGAAAGGAACCGTCTCGCCCCCGTCGAGGCGGAAAAGCCCGCGGAACGGCTTGATCTGGCAATTCGCCCGCGCCGCAACCGCCGCGCCGAGTGGTCCCGGCGCCTGGTGCGCGAGAACGTGCTCACCACCGACGACCTGATCTGGCCGCTGTTCCTGGTCGATGGGACAAAAATCCGCGCACCGGTCGATTCCATGCCCGACGTCGAGCGCCTCTCGGTCGATGAGGCGGTGCGGGCGGCGGAACGGGCGGCGAAGCTGACCATCCCCTGCCTGGCGCTGTTTCCCTATACCGAGCCGGGCCGGCGTGACGACGACGGCTCCGAAGCGCTCAATCCCGACAACCTGGTCTGCCGCGCCATTCTCGCGATCAAGAAAGAGGTGCCGGAGATCGGCGTGCTCTGCGACGTGGCGCTCGATCCCTATACCAGCCACGGCCATGACGGACTGCTGCGCGACGGGGTCATCCTCAACGACGAGACCGTCGGCGTTTTGGTCCGTCAGGCGCTGGTCGAGGCCGAAGCCGGCTGCGACATCATCGCGCCGTCGGACATGATGGATGGCAGGGTCGGCGCCATCCGCTCAGGCCTCGATGCGGCGGGTTTTGGCGACGTGCAGATCATGGCCTATGCGGCCAAATACGCCTCGGCCTTCTATGGCCCGTTCCGCGACGCGGTCGGCTCCAACGCCACGCTGATCGGCGACAAGCGCACCTACCAAATGGACCCCGCCAACACCGACGAAGCGCTGCGCGAAGTCGAGCTCGACATCGCCGAGGGCGCCGACATGGTCATGGTCAAACCCGGCCTGCCCTATCTGGACATTTTGAGCAGGGTCAAAGCCACCTTCGGCATGCCGACCTTCGCCTACCAAGTGTCAGGCGAGTATGCGATGATCATGGCCGCCGCGGCGAACGGCTGGCTCGACGGCGACAAGGCCATGACCGAAAGCCTTATCGCGTTCAAGCGCGCCGGTGCCGACGGCGTACTGACCTACTTTGCCGCGCGCATTGCGGAGAAATTGAAGAAGGGCGAAGTTTAGCTGAAGCGACGCCGCCGGGACGGCGATAGCGGGACGGGTGTCATGCGTGAATACGACGACGAGAGCAATATCCAACACTATGCCCCGGTGTTGCGGCGGATCATCATTCTTGTCGCCGTGATCACGGCGGTGCCGGTGATGCTGTGGACCATCACCGCTTTCATGCACACTTACATCGCGCAACCCACCATACCGTCACCGCAGACGCTCGCGGCGGCGACTGCCGCTGCGCCGCCGGCGAGCCCGGCTGCGGACACGGCCAATCCTCCCGCACCGTCTCGACCCGCGCAGTCAGTCAGCGACGCCAGTACCGGCGCGCCGAATGGCCAAGTCGCTGCCCTTGCCCCGACACCGTCCGCCGCGCCTGCGGCTGCGCCGGCTCCAGCCGCCGTTACCGTGCAGGCAGCGCCGGCAGGCGCGCCGAGTGTTTTCCCGGACCCGCCACCCGTTACGCAGTCGCAGCCGGCTGCACAGGATCCGGCAAATGATGCCGCGGCCGACGCGTTGCCCCCGCCGGACCCGATCACCGGCCCGGTTCCTTTACCGCGGCATCGTCCGAGCGTGCTGGCGCTGGCGGATACCAACATACCGATGCCGCGAGCCCGTCCGGGTGACGCGCCCGAGCCGCCGAGCGTTACGCCCGACGCACCGCCGTCCGGCTACGATCCCGGCATCGGGCACTAGGGCGTGAGTAATGATTGCTGAATGTCCGCTTTGCCCAAAAGCGGACATTCAGTTGCGGCGCAACGTCGGTCGCTTTGAGCCAAAAGCCGACATTCGCTTTCTCATTCGATGACTTCGTCAGCACCCGACAGAAGCGAGGTTGGGATTACGATGAAGTTGCCGGCGCGCGTCGGTCTTGTCCCGTCTTTGTCTCGAAATCGCTGGCGTCGTGACGCTCGTGCAATTGTTCTTCAGGCAGCCCGCTGATGCGGTTGACCATTCGCCCGCGCTTGACGGCCGGGCGCTCGCCGATTTCTTTCGTCCAGCGCGTCAGGTTCTTATATTCGTGCGTCTGCAGGAACCTGCGCGGGTCGTTGTAAGAGGCGCCGTTCAACATGCCGTTGCCGTACCACGGCCAGATCGCCATATCGGCGATCGTATATTCGTCGCCGGCGATGAATTGATTGTCCGCAAGCTGCCGGTCGAGCACGTCGAGTTGACGTTTCACTTCCATCGAGAAACGGTCGATGGCGTATTTGATCTTCACCGGAGCATAGGCATAGAAATGCCCAAAGCCGCCGCCGAGATAGGGCGTCGAACCCATCTGCCAAAACAGCCAATTCAGCGCCTCGGTGCGCTTGCCGCGATCCTTTGGCAGGAAGGCGCCGAATTTATCCGCAAGATAGAGCAGGATCGCGCCGGATTCGAAAACGCGTAGCGGCGTCGGTTCGCCGTAGTCCATGAGCGCCGGGATTTTGGAGTTCGGGTTCACCCCGACAAATCCGCTGCCAAACTGGTCGCCCTCACCGATCCGGACCAACCAAGCGTCATATTCCGCTCCGCTATGACCGGCGGCCAGCAATTCCTCCAGCATGATCGTAACCTTGACGCCATTAGGCGTCGCTAGTGAATAGAGCTGAAGCGGATGCTTGCCGCGCGCCAACTCCTTCTCATGCGTCGCGCCCGCGACAGGGCGATTGATACTGCCATAGCGCCACTTGGGACTGTCATCCTTCTCCCAGACCCAGACTTCCGGCGGCGTGTATGCGGGTGTGTCAGTCATGTTGTGCTCGCGTTTGTCGCTCAATAGGTTCGCCCAATGAATAGAGCGGCGGTCGTTGTCTGTCCAATCATGCGCAGTATCGGTCGCTTTGGGTCATCAGCTGCCACGGCGCGATAAGAGCGGACGTTACCGTATACCCTCCTCGGCAATGGTTTCCTCGGTCACTTTGGCGACCTCTTTGTCTTCCTCGGTCAGCCGGGTCTTCTTCCATCCGCCTTGTGCGAACCAGCAAGCCGACACGAGAGCCGACGCAATATTCGCAACAGGAAAAGACCACCATAAGCCAGTCGCCTGAAGTCCGGTGTGCCTGGACAGGACGTAAGCGAGAGGAAATTGGAACATAAACTGCGAAACGATCGCGATCACCATCGCAACGAGCAAGTTTCCGGAGGCGCGGAATGCCGACACGATGCAAAGCTGCACGCCGATGGCTCCCCACGCGAGGCACATCACGCGGATGAAGTGGGCGCCTTCGACAATGACGGCGGAATCGCCGGGGACGAAGAAGGCGACCAAAGCGGGCGCGAAAAGGTAGGCGACCAAGCCGACGACGGTGAGAATGACGAAACCCCACGCCGAGCCAAGCAGCGTCACATGGGAGGCTCGCCGAGTATTCCCGGCTCCGATGTTTTGGCTGACTAACGTGGACACCGCCATCGACAGACCCATCGCTGGAATTACGATGAACTGCAGGATGTTCGATCCGATGCCGTAGGCGGCCAGGGTGACGGTTCCAAAGCCCGTGACCAAAAAGGTCATCAGCAATGGCCCGAGCCCGCGTGTCGTAAGCTCGATTGAGCCCGGCAGGCCCAGGAAAAAAGCACGTTTTATGTATCGCGGATCGGGCCGGAAATCGCGCCATCCAAGCTGAATACCGTGGCGGCCTTGCAAAAAGATGATCATGCCGAGCAGCGCGGCGAGCCCTTGTGTCCCCAGGGTTGCCAGCGCGGCACCCATCACGCCCTGGCCAGGGAACCATCCCCAGCCGAAAATAAAGAGCGGGTCAAACAGAAAATTCAGGACCACAGTTCCAAGCACGATGATCAGAGGCATTCTTGTTTCGCCAACGCCACGCATCAGCGCCTGGAACATCCCGTACAGGAAAACAAAGATAATGCCGATGAAGGACACCCGCATAAAGCCGAGCGCTCCGTGGTAGACATCCGGCGCCACTCCGATAAGTTCGAGCAGGTACGGCGACAGCACATAGCCTGCCGCACCCATGACGACTGACGTGATCGCAACCATCAGCATTGTCTGAGCGGCAACGTGATTGACCATGTCTTGCCGACCGGCGCCCATGTACTGCGCCGACAATGTTGCCCCGGCGATTGCAAGGCCGGCCCCCAGCGCAATAGCCAGGAATGTTATTGGGAAGCTGACCGCGACAGCGGCGACCGCCGCTCCGCCCAAACGGCCGACCCAGAACGCGTCGGTCAGTTGATATCCTGTCTGTAATACGTTGCCGAGGATGATCGGAACCGCAAGCCGTAGAAGCGCAGAGCCAATCGGCCCTTCTAGAAATAGCTTCCGACGGTCACTCGGCATGCTGCACGTCCATTGCCTGGTTATCGAAGTTTCCGAATCATGTCGTGAAAGGAAGTCACGCTTGATACATGACCGCAAAGGCCGGCGCGAAGCTCACACCCGGGGTAGGATCTCTATCGTCGATTGAGGCGCGAAATTGTCCGATAGCCGATATTGTAAAACCGTGCGATCGGGTCCGGTGCCCCGAAAGCTGCCGCGACAATCGGGGTGCTCGTAGAACGTCTATCGGCCGAGAACGACGTGGGTGGCATGTTCGGTCGCCTGATGTTCGGTGACGCGATAGCCGAGCGCCGGCAGGTCGATCCCGGCGAACATCGCTTCGCCTTGCCCGAGCACGACCGGGGACAAGGCGAAATGCAGCTCATCGACCAGCCCGGCGCGGAGATATTGACGCGCCGTCTCGACGCCGCCGCCGATCTTCACGTCGCGACCATTGGCGGCTTGTTTCGCCTGGTCCAACGCCGCCTCGATACCGTTGGTCACGAAGATGAAGGTGGTGCCGCCTTCCATCTCGATCGGATCGCGCGGATGGTGCGTCAGCACGAAGGTCGGCGCGTGATAGGGCGGATTGTCGCCCCACCAGCCCTTCCAGCTCTCGTCCGGCCACGGACCGCGGATAGGCCCGAACATATTGCGGCCGAGGATGAACGCGCCGAACCCGTCCATCGAACGATGTGCGTAGGCCTGATCGACGCCGTCCGAGCCCCCGGCCTTACCGATCATTGCCCGGAACATGCGCGTACCGAACAACCACCGGTGCAGTTCCGGCCCGCGTTTGCCGAGCGGATTTTCAAGACTTTGCTCAGGTCCTGCTCCGAAACCGTCGAGCGAGATCGAAAAGCCTGCAACGCGCACTTTCGTCATAGCGAACTCGCTTTCATATCGGCCATTTATCTGATTGCAGGCAACGTGTCCGATAAGGGTCATCAACTGCTTCGCCAATCGCAGGCTGGCGCGGCAGCTTTACCCTCGATAACGGACTCGAAGGCGGACGGCCAGCCCGGCAGCTATGGGTCATATCTACCCAAATCCGGCGCTTGCGGAAGGTCTCTTATTGGTTGATCGCAGACATCTGGTTCAGCGCCTCTAGATTCCCGCCCCAGGAACCGTTGCTTCTTGAACCGGCGCTACCCACTTGATCCGCAGACTGGCAGAGGAGATTCCGATGGCCGAGGTCGAGAAACCACGCGTGGTAGGCTTCAACCACATCGCACTTGAGGTGGGCGATATCGATGAGGCGCTGGCATTCTATAGCCGTCTATTCGAGTTCAAACTGCGCGGCAAAAGTGACTCCATGGCTTTCATTGATCTAGGCGATCAGTTCATTGCGCTTCAGAAGGGCCGCAGGCAGCCGGCAGACGATGGTCGCCACTTTGGCCTCGTCGTCGACGACAAGGAGGCGGCCCGCGAGGCACTTAAGGCAGCTGGTGTTGACCCACTCGATGGGCCGTTTCTTGATTTTCGGGACCCCTGGGGCAACCGAGTAGAGATAGTTGGTTACGACAACGTTCAGTTCACAAAGGCACCCAACGTACTGCGCGGCATGGGGTTGACGCATTTGGCCAAGAATGAAAAAGCAAAAAAGGAATTGGCTGGAAAGGGCATGGCGCCGGAGTAGGACTTGGCGCCGGAGTAGGACTTGGCGCTGGAGTAGGACTTGGCGCTGGAGTAGGACTTGGCAGGAGGCGTTCTTCCTTGTGTTGCATGGTAACAATCTTGAGCCGCCGATGTCGCAATGGGTCAAAATCGGACATGACGGAGTGAAGTTGCGATGTCCGCTCCTCCCCGAAAGCGAACTTGCCGGCGCGTTTATGAGTCCACGCCCTAGACAAAGCAGCCTTCACTCCAGCACGGCGCCGCTGGCCAGGCGCATCGGCCGGTAGCCGTCGTCGGTCAGCGCGCGGAAAATCTCCTCGGCGTGAACGCCGTCGCGCGTCTCCATGGTGACGTCGAGCTTGGCGCCCTTCGCAGGCACATCGAGGAACAGGCGGTGGTGATTGACGGCGAGGATATTGGCGCCCAGGCCGCCCAGGCGGCTGGCGATCTGGCCCAAAATTCCCGGCCGGTCGGGAATGGTCAGGCGGAACGACACGATGCGATCCTCCCGTTCCAGTTCGCGCACCATGACGGACGCGAGAATCCGCGGATCGATATTGCCGCCGCACAGGATCAAGCCGACCTTGCGGCCGGCGAAGCGCTCCGGCTCGGCCAGCATGGCGGCGAGGCCCGCGGCGCCCGCTCCTTCCGCCATGGCTTTTTGCAAGGTCAGGAACGCGTTGACCGCGCTCTCGATCAGCGGCTCGTCGACCAGAATGATGTCGCTCACCAATTCCCGCACGATTGGCAATGTCAGCGCGCCGACATTCTTCACCGCGATACCTTCCGCCAGCGTCGCGCCGCCGCACGGCAGGTCCTCGCCATGGACCGCGTTCCACATCGCCGGATAGAGCGCGCATTCGACGCCGACGATCTCGATCGACGGATTTTTGGCGCGCGCCGCAATGGCGTTCCCGGCGATCAGGCCGCCGCCGCCGATCGGGATGACGAGCGTCTCGAGATCTGGCGCGTCCTCCAGCATTTCCAACGCGATGGTGCCTTGGCCGGCGATGATGTGCGGATCGTCATAAGGATGCACCCAGACCAGATCGCGCTCGGCGGCGATCGCCTCGGCCCGCGCCTGCGCTTCCACCAGCGTTTCGCCGTCGAGCACGACCATGGCGTCGAGCGCCTCGGTGGCTTTGATTTTCACGAACGGCGTCGTCTCCGGCATGACGATGGTCGCCGGTATGGCCAGGCGGCGGGCGTGATAGGCGACCGCCTGGGCGTGGTTGCCCGCGGACATCGCGATGACGCCGCGGCGGCGTTGCTCGGCGCTCAGCGCAGCGAGCTTGACGCAGGCGCCGCGCTCCTTGAACGAGTTGGTGACCTGCAAATTCTCGTACTTGACGAAAATCTCGGCGCCGGTCAGCGCCGACAGCGGCGGCGACGGCAACAGCGGCGTGCGCAGCACGTGGCCGGCCATGGTGCGCCGGGCGGCTTCGATATCGGCAAGTGTTACCATCATGGCCCCTTGCAGCAGCGGGTGCGTTTCCCCATTTGGTGTGGCGTCCTAAGATCGAGGCTCATCATGACAGATTCTGGACCGGCACGGATCGGCATCTCGCTGGACGTCAAGCCGCACGCTTATGATCCGGCCGCCAATCCAGAGCTGTTCGAGGGCGTGCTGTCGCGGCGCCTGGTGGCGTTTTTCATCGATGTCCTCATCATCACCATTCCGGTCATCGTGGCCGCGATCGCCATCTTCCTGTTCGGTATCCTGACGCTGGGCCTCGGCTGGATGCTGTTCTGGCTGTTGTCGCCGGCTTCCGTCATCTGGGCGCTCGCCTATTACGGCCTGACCATGGGCAGCGCGGCATCGGCCACCCTCGGCATGCGCGCCATGGACATTGAAATCCGCACCTGGTACGGCGCACCGACTTATTTCCTGCTCGGCGCCGTGCATGCCGTCGTCTATTGGATCAGTGTCAGCGTTTTGACGCCGTTCATCCTCCTGGTCGGCCTGTTCAACGCCCGCC
This sequence comes from uncultured Alphaproteobacteria bacterium, assembly GCA_963756245.1. Lineage (GTDB taxonomy): Bacteria > Pseudomonadota > Alphaproteobacteria > Rhizobiales > Xanthobacteraceae > BOG-931. Next base: position 32,633 of record CAVWOI010000020.1, on the reverse strand, counting down.
GGCGGCTGTTGCATGACATCCTGGTCGGCACGGTGCTCATCAACAACCCGGCACGGGCGGCTTCGTTGCGCGCGCGGATGCGGCGCTAGAGCATGATCCCGAAAAGCCTGCCCTCGGACTTGATCCGAGGGTGGCCCCGATTTTCGGATAAGATCATGCTCCAACAAGGATTCCAGCCCATGATCCAAATTGGATCATGGGTCGATTTCGCCTTTGACGCGCGGGCGCCGTCGGGCGATCTTAAGGGGCGGCCGGATTCGTAGCCGGCAAGGACCCGAACCGCCCGTGACCCAGCACTCGCGTGACACGCCGCAGTTCTACCTGACCGCTCCGTCGCCGTGCCCCTATCTGGGCGGCAAGGAGGAGCGCAAGGTATTTACCCACCTCGTCGGCGAGCGCGCCGGCGAGCTCAACAACATTCTCACCCATGGCGGCTTCCGCCGCAGCCAGTCGATCGCCTACCGGCCGGCTTGCGAGGGCTGCCGCGCCTGCGTGTCGGTGCGCGTCGTCGCCGACGATTTCCGCCCGACCCGCGGCATGCGCCGCATCGTCAAGCGCAACGAGGATATCACCGGCGAGATGCGCGTCGCCGTGCCCACCTCCGAGCAATATTCGGTGTTCCGCGCCTATCTGGATTCCCGGCACCGCGACGGCGGCATGGCCGACATGACCGTGCTCGATTACGCCATGATGGTCGAGGACAGCCACATCGAGACCCGCATCATCGAGTACCGGCGGCGAAATTCCAGCACAGCCGACAAGCGCGGCGATCTCCTCGCCGTGGCGCTGACCGATGTGCTCGGCGACGGGCTGTCCATGGTCTATTCGTTCTTCGAGCCTGACGAAGCGGCGCGCTCTCTCGGCACGCTGATGGTGCTCGACCATATCGCGCGCGCCCGCAACATGGGACTGGCTTACGTCTATCTCGGCTATTGGGTGCGCGGCTCGCGCAAGATGGACTACAAGAGCCGCTTCCTGCCGCAAGAGCGCCTGACGCCGGACGGCTGGGCGCGGGTCGAGTAGCCGTAGCCCGGATTGAGCAAAGCGAAATCCGGGAGTTGCGTTCACGCCGCGTCGCCGTCCCCGGATTTCGCTGACGCTCAATCCGGGCTACGTTTCTCAGCCCAGCTTGATATTGGCGTCTTTGACGACACGGCTCCAAAGCGCCATCTGCGCTTCGATGTAGGCGCCGAATTCTTCCGGCGTGTTCTGCCGCGATTCGATGTTGAGGTCGGCAAAGCGCGTGCTCACTTGCGGCGACGCCAGCGCCTTGTTGAGGCCGGCATTGAGTTTTTGCACGATCGGCGCCGGCGTGCCGTGGGGCACGAACACGCCGTTCCAGTCGGCCCCTTCGAACCCCGGCAGCGTGTCGGACATGGCCGGAATGTCCGGCAGGCTCTTCAGCCGCCCCTTGCCGGTATGCGCGATCGCTTTCACCTTGCCCGAATTGATCAGCCCGAGGACCGCGGAGCCGTTGGAGAACACGAATTTTACCTGGCCGGCCATGACGTCGGTGACCGCAAGCCCGCCGCCGCGATAGGGAATGTGATTGATCTTGATGCCGGCGGTGCGCTTGAACAATTCGAGCAACAAATGCTGCAGCGTGCCATTGCCGGACGACGCCATGTCGATACCGTCCGGTGACGCCTTGGCATAGGCAATCACATCGGCCACCGTGGTCACCGGCAGCGACGGCGTGCAGACCAAAATGTTCGCCACCGTCCCGACCAGAAAAACCGGATCGAAATCCTTGCCGTAGTCGAACGGCAAATTCTCGTAGAGCGATCCGTTTACCGTGAACGCGGTGGCGTCATGCAGGATGGTGTAGCCGTCGGGATCGGCCTTGGCGACCACCGCTTCGGCGATGGTGCCGCCGGCGCCGCCGCGATTTTCGATGGCGAACGGTTGGCCGAGATCTTCGCTGAGTTTTGCGTAGATGATGCGCGCCGTGGTATCGGCGCCACCGGCCGGCGGATACGGCACCATGACCCGCACCGGCCGGCTCGGCCACGCCGCTTGCGCATCGGCTGTGCCGGCAAACGGCGCCGCGGCCATCGCAGCCAGCATCGTGCGGCGCGTCAGATCAAGCCCCGGCATGGATCGCCCCTCCAGCTTCCACGGCAATCTAGCTGAGGACTCTGTTCCTGTTAATGCGCCAATGCCGCGCTGGCTCAGAAATGCTTGCGAATATCGGCGGCGAGAGCGCTGTTGGACTGCGGATGCAGGCGTTCGCGATCCGTGGGCGACACGACAAACGACACCACCGCATCGCCGTGGGCTTGGGCGACGGCATCGACCGCGGTGGCTGCAATCCTTGGGATCGGCCTGATCCAAACAACCCGCGCCGATCCGGCGCGGGATCGCAACGCCTGCAGACGGGCGAGCAGGCCTGGGGTGAGGTAATCGTTGCTGCCGGCCGACACGACGATCACCCCGGCATTGCTCGGAACCAGCGAGACGATTGCCGCAGTGCCGATGCCGATCCGCCCGGCGAACCGACATTCGCGAAGCAAGGGTCGCAGATCGGCGGCGATCGAATCGCCGATGAGAGCACATGTCGCCGACGCCGGAACAGCCGATCCGAGGAACAGCAGAGCGAGTGTCGTTGCAAAGAGGAGGTGACGCACGGTCCGGAGCCTGGAAGATTCTGGCAGCGTACACCTGTCCATGCTGCACCGTCATGCAGCCGCAGGGGGACCGCTACGACTCGCTCGCAGCCTTATCGTTGTTTTTGCCGTTTTCGGTGCGCCGTCCGAATTTCAGGTTGGTCAGGAAACGTTCCGGCTTGACCCGGCCGGCATCGCCGCGATTGCCGCGCCAGGGCGCGAGCTCCTTGATCGATTGATTAAAGCTGCGGCCGGCGGAATTGATCCAGGTCAAGCCGTCGCCGGCCTTGAACGTCGTGATGTCGGACAGTCCGCCGTCCTTGTAGCGCTGCAGCCGCACGCCGCGGCCGCGGCCCATCTCCGGCACCTGGTCGAGCGCGAAGATCACCATCTTGCGGTTCTCGCCGATGGCGGCCGCGAGCTCGCCCTCGACCGGCGCGATGGCGCGCGCCGCGTCGGGCGGCTTGACGTTGAGCACCTGCTTGCCCTTGCGGGTATTTCCCAGGCACTCATCCTCGGGGACGACGAAACCCCTGCCCGCTTTGCTCGCGACCAAAAGCTTGCGGCCGCCCTGATAGCGGAACACCGAAACGATATCGGCCTCCTGTTCGATGTCGCAGTAGAGTCGGACCGGCTCGCCGTGGCCACGGCCGCCCGGCAGCTTGGCCGCTTCGATGGTGTAGCAGCGGCCGTTGGTGGCGAAGACCAGAAGCTTTGACGTGGTCTCGGCGAAGAACGCGAGGTTCAGCCCATCGTCGGTCTTGAATGCGAGGCTGGACAGATCGGCGACCTGGCCGCGCAGCGCCCGGATCCAGCCCTTCTCCGACACCACGACGGTGATCGGCTCGCGCTCGACCAAGGCTTCCTCGATCGCGGCCTCGTCGTGCTCGGGCGCCACCGCAAAGGTGGTGCGGCGCTTGCCGAGCTTCGTCTTCGGCCCAAACGTGGTGCGCACCTCGCGGATTTCTTCCGCGATCTTCTTCCACTGCGCCTTTTCCGAGCGCAGCAGCTCTTCGATCGATTTTTTCTCCACGCGCAGGTTCTTGTCTTCCTGGCGAATTTCCATCTCTTCGAGGCGACGCAGATTGCGCAGCCGCATGTTGAGGATGGCGTCGGCCTGGACCTCGGAGAGCTTGAAGGTCTTCATCAACACCGGCTTGGGCTCATCCTCGTTGCGGATGATTTTTATGACCTTGTCGAGGTTGAGATAGGCGACCAGATAACCGCCCAACACTTCGAGCCGATGCTCGATCTGCGCCAGCCGGTGGCGCGAGCGGCGCAATAGAACGTCGCGGCGGTGCGCCAGCCATTCGCTCAGCGCCTCGGCGAGGCCGACGACCTTCGGAATGCGGCCGTTGACCAGCACGTTCATGTTGAGCGGCACGCGGCTTTCAAGCTCGGTAAGCTTGAACAGGCTCTCCATCAACAGCGCCGGATCGACCGATCGCGAGCGCGGCTCGAACACGACGCGCACGTCTTCGGCCGATTCGTCGCGCATATCGGCGAGCAGCGGCAGCTTCTTTTCGTTCATCAGCTCGGCGATGCGCTCGACGAGCCGCATCTTCTGCACTTGCCACGGGATTTCCGTGACCACGATCAGATAGGTGCCGCGCCCGGTATCCTCGGTGGTCCAGCGCGCGCGCACCCGGAACGAGCCGCGGCCGGTTTGATAGGCTTCGGCAATGGCCTCGGGCGGATCGACCACGACGCCGCCGGTCGGAAAATCCGGGCCCGGCACGTATTTGAGCAGCGTCTTGGTGCGCGCGTTGGGCTGATCGATCAGGTGCAGCGCCGCATCGCACAGCTCGGCCATGTTGTGCGGCGGGATCGAGGTTGCCATGCCGACCGCGATGCCCTGCGAGCCGTTGGCAAGCAGATTGGGAATGGCCGCCGGCAGCACCACCGGCTCTTCCTCGCTGCCGTCGTAGGTCGGGCGAAAATCGACGGCGTTCTCGTCGATGCCGTCGATGAGAAGCCGCGCCACTTCGGTCAGCCGCGCCTCGGTGTAGCGCATGGCGGCGGGGTTATCGCCGTCGACATTGCCGAAATTGCCCTGGCCGTCGACCAGCGGATAGCGCGAGGAAAAATCCTGCGCCAGGCGCACCAGCGCGTCGTAGATCGCTTGGTCGCCATGGGGGTGGAAATTGCCCATCACGTCGCCGACGATCTTTGCCGATTTCTTGAACGTGGTACCGGGATCAAGCCGCAGCCGCCGCATGCCGTAGAGGATGCGGCGATGCACCGGCTTGAGCCCGTCGCGCGCGTCGGGCAGCGCGCGGTGCATGATGGTCGAGAGCGCATAGGCGAGATAGCGCTCCTCGAGCGCCTCGCGCAGCGCGATCTCCTGCACGCCCTCGGGATCCGGGGGAATCACTTTCTTGTTCATGGAAGCCAAGGGCTAACGCGGTTATGGGACCTGAACAAGGGACGAATGGGCGTCCGGGAGCGTGGACGGGATGCGACCGAGGGGTAAGATCGTCGCGGCACAGAATTGTTCCGCAGCAGCGGGTTCCGACGGAGGAATCACCATGCGCACAGCTTTGATGATGTCGGTTGCAGCGGCAGCCATCGGTCTAGGGACGACATTGCTTGCGGCCGCGCCGGGCGGCATCGCCGCCATGTCCAATGCCCCGCCGCTCGTGCAACTGGTGCAGGACAATTATTACGGCAGCTACACCACGGGCTGGGGATGGGGCTACGGCTTCAATTTCACCCCCGCCTGCCCGGCCCATTATCACTATTCCTGCTGGGGGGACCCGTATGGCTACCGCCATTGCGGCTGTTTGATCAATAACTAGAGCATGATCCCGAAAAGTGGAAACCGGTTTTCGGAAAAGATCATGCTCAAACGAAAATTCTAGATCGCCGCCTCAGGCGGAACGGCTTTCGGCGGCGGCGAACGCCCGCGCTATGGCCGCGACGAAATGCGCACGCGCCTCCGGCATGGCGAGGCCGCGCGGCGCAAAGGCGTGACGGTCGAGAAAAAATCCGGTCATGGCAAATGCGTCGGCGAGATCGTTGCCCGACGCCGGCACGGCATCGTCACGCAGGAAGGCCGGCAGCGCCAGGAGCTTGTCGCGGTACTCGGCGCCGCCCAGGCGCGAGACGGCGCGGCCCGAGCGCGGCGACACATAGATCAGGTCGGTCGTTGTTCCATTGGCGGCGCAGGATCTCAGATCGAGACCAAAGCCAAGCTCGGCGAGAAAGGCGAGCTCGAACCGCGCGATCGAGGCCGCGGCGAGCAGCGGATCGTCGAGGTGATCGAGTATTTCATCGAGCGTGCCGTAGATCGCCGCATGGGGCTCGCGCTCGGCGAGCAGCCGGCACAGCGCCGCGAGATGGGTGACGCCGTGCACGGCGTGCGCCGCCGGAAGATAGCCCGCCGCGCGCAGGTTGAGGCCCTCGACGGAATAATTGCCGAGATGCTCATCGAGCCGCGCCCGCCACGTCGCGCGCAGCGAATTGCCCGGCTGCAATACGCCGCGCAACCGCGTGCTGTTGCCGCCGCCGCGGACCAGGCCGAGATGGCGGCCGCGCTCCAGCGTCATCAGTTCGAGAATGACGCTCGACTCGCCATGGCGCTTGACGCCGAGCACGATGCCTTCGTCGATCCATTGCATGTTCGTCTTAAAGGTTCCCCGTCATCCTGAGGCGGCCGCGAAGCGGCCCTCGAAGGATACGGCCGAGGCGCCAATCGAAATCGGGTTTACCCGATTTCGAAGGGTTTGTAAGTGTCCAAGTCGGCTATAGCCGACTTGAATGCCGTCGCCCTTCGAGGCTCGCTTCGCTCGCACCTCAGGGTGACGGGCCTGAATCAGCGCGTAAGTGATCACCTATTCCTTCGGAAATTCCAACCCCATTTCCCGGTAGCGCTCCGGATCGTCGCCCCACCCTTCGCGCACCTTGACGAACAGGAAGAGATGCACCGGCTGCTCGATCGCCGCCGCGATCTCGGTGCGCGCTGCCGCGCCGATCGCCTTGATCGCCTGGCCACCTTTGCCCAGCACGATTTTGCGCTGGCTCTCGCGCTCGACATAGATGGTCTGCTCGATGCGCACCGAGCCGTCGCGGAGCTCCTTCCAGACTTCGGTCTCGACCGTCGACTGATAGGGCAATTCCTGATGCAGCCGCAGAAAAAGCTTTTCGCGGGTGATCTCGGCGGCAAGCTGACGCATCGGCGCGTCCGAGATCTGGTCCTCCGGATAAAGCCACGGACCGAGCGGGACATGGGCTGCGAAAAAGCTTTTGAGATCGGCGACGCCGCTGCCGGAGCGCGCCGAGATCATGAAAGTGGCGGCGAAGGCCATGCGTTCGTTGAGCGTTTGGGTGAGCGTCAACAACGCGGGCTTTTCGACCAGGTCGACCTTGTTGAGGACGAGCACCTTGGCGGAGCGGACATCGCCGAGCGTGCGCAAGATTGCCTCGTCGTCCTCCTGCAGGCCTTTGTGGGCGTCGATCAACAGCGCGACGATATCGGCGTCGTGGGTCGAGCCCCAGGCGGTCGCCACCATGGCGCGGTCGAGCCGCCGCCGCGGCGAAAAAATTCCCGGCGTATCGACGAAGATGAGCTGCGCCGCGCCTTCAATGGCAATGCCGCGCACCAGCGTGCGGGTGGTCTGCACTTTTGGCGTGACGATGGAGATTTTGGTGCCGACCAGCGCATTGGCCAAGGTCGATTTGCCGACATTGGGCGCCCCGATCAGCGCCACGAAGCCGCAACGGGTCGTCGGCTCCGCCGGCGCGGCGTGGGCCTCTTCCTCAGCCATTGCGCCGTTCGGGTTTTACGCGCTCGCGCGCCAGCATGGCGGCGGCGGCGGCCTGCTCGGCGCCGCGCTTGGAGCGGCCGGAGCCTTCGGCCGGCGCGAAACTGGGCAGCTGCACGGCGACGCAAAATACAGGACTATGATCGGGACCGGTGCGCGCGACTTCGCGATAGACCGGCGTCGGCAGGCCGCGCGCCTGCGCCCATTCCTGCAACACGGTTTTGGAATCGCGCAGCGGCTGCGCCTTCGCCTGCATGCGCACCTGCCACAGCCGCTCGACCAGGCCTTCGGCCGCCGGATAGCCGCCGTCGAGATAGACGGCGCCGATCAGTGCCTCGCAGACGTCGGCCAGGATGGCCGGGCGCTTGCGGCCGCCGGCATTGGCCTCCGATGAGCCGAGCTTGATCGCAGCCCCAAGCTCGATGGTGACGGCGATCTCGGCGCAGGTCTCCTTGCGCACCAGATCGGCGAGCCGGCGCGACAGCTCGCCTTCGTCGGCTTTGGGGAAAGCGCGGAACAGCACGTCGGAAATCACCAAGCCGAGCACGTGATCGCCGAGGAATTCGAGCCGTTGATAGGAGCCGGCGCGGTTGCGCGAACCCTTGAGCGCGGAAATGTGGGTCAGCGCGCAATCGAGCAGCGCGCCGTCCTTGAAGCGGTAGCCGATGCGCTCCTCGAGCACGGTGCCGCGGCGGCGGCGGCGCGGTTCTTTCTGGCCGTCGACGGGCGCGGCCTCGGCGACTTTTGCTGCGGCTTTGGCGGCAACTTTGGCGGAGACGGGTTCTCCGGCGGGTGCTTCCCGGCGGCCCCCACTCTTGGCTCCCCCGCTCGCGGGGGAAGCAACAGTGGGGGAAGCCTTGGCGCGGCGGCTCATCTGACCAGCGTGAACATCCGGTCCCAGCGCACGTCCCAAGGCCAGCGCCAGATTTCCCACACGTGGGTGCCGTCCTTGATCGAGAAGAAAATGATCTGCGCCTTGCCGATGATGTTTTCGTAGGGAACGTAGCCGACCGCGCTGAGCACCCGGCTGTCGGTCGAATTATCGCGGTTGTCGCCCATCATGAAATAGTGGTCCGCCGGCACGGTGTAGACCGGCGTGTTGTCGTAGAAGCCGTTCTCGGTCAGGTCGAGCGTGGTGTAGACGACGCCGTTCGACAGCGTTTCCTTGTAGCGCTTGACGCGCTGCATCGTGCCGTCATCGTCGGTGACGAAGTCGTCGATGCGCTCGCGCTTGACCGGTTCGCCGTTGATGTTGAGCACGCCGTCGATCATCTGGATCTTGTCGCCCGGCAGCCCGATGACGCGCTTGATGTAATCGATGCTGTCGTCCTTCGGCAGCCGGAACACCACGACGTCGCCGCGCTTGAGCGTGCCGCCCATGACGCGGCCGGAGAAAATCCGCGGCGAGAACGGAAACGAGTAGTGGGTATAGCCGTAGGAATATTTCGAGACGAACAGGTAATCGCCGATCAAGAGCGTCGGGATCATCGAGCCGGACGGGATGTTGAAGGGCTGAAACAGAAAGGTGCGGATGACGAGCGCGATGATGAGGGCATTGAAGAGCACGCGGATCGTCTCGGCGATGCCACCCTCTTTCTTTTTGGTTCCAGTCTGCACGCTCATCGGCCCATCGTCCTGCGGTTCACACGCCCCGCCCCGCGATCTTGTAGCCCCTCAATACCACAGGCGCAATTGCGCGCGGGTTTCGCCGGGCGTTTCCGCAATGCTCTTTTATCGAATGATTACATGAGCTTGCGGCCCGGACGGCAAACATGACGAAATTTTCATCGCAGCTAAGGACGGCTCGTATTCCGACATGTTCCGAAAAGGCCGCCGAGTCGAAGGCAAGCGATGGCGGCCACTCAAGCGGCCGCAACGGCGACCGCCGAAATGATGACGAAGGCGTGGGCCATCGGTCCCTCGTCTGTGATGGTGAGGTCGATGCGCGCTTCATGGCCTTCGGGCGTGATGGCATCGAGGCGCCGCTTGGCGCCGCCGGTGAGCTCCATGGTCGGCCGCCCCGACGGCAGGTTGACGACGCCCATGTCGCGCCACCACACCCCGGCGCGGATGCCGGTGCCGAGCGCCTTGGCGCAGGCCTCCTTGGCGGCGAAGCGCTTGGCGTAAGTTTCGATCCGATTGCGCCGCCGTTCGGCGCGGGCGCGCTCGTGCGGCGTGAAGATGCGGTCGATGAAGCGATCGCCATGGCGCTCGATGACCTTGGCGATGCGGCGCACGTCGGAAATGTCGGAACCGATGCCGAGGATCATCTGGCGGCTCCGCCATCGCGCCGGGCGTGATTCATCACCGCGCGCATCTTGCGCACCACGGCGTCGAGCCCGTCGAAGATCGCCTCGCCGATCAAAAAATGCCCGATATTGAGCTCGGCGATCTCCGGCAAGGCCGCGATCGCCGCCGTGGTGACGAAATCGAGGCCGTGGCCGGCATGAACTTCAAGGCCTATGCCGTTGGCGCGCTTGGCGCCGCGCAAGATGCGATCGAACGCGGCGGCGCTCGCCGCGCGGTCACCCGCTGCCACCGCTTCGCACCAGGCGCCGGTGTGAATCTCGATGACCGGCGCGCCGATGGCCGCGGCGGCCTCGATCTGCGCCGGCTCGGCGGCAATGAACAGCGAAACCCTAATGCCGGCTTCAGCGAGTTTAGCGACGCTTGCGCGCAACGCCTCGCGCTGGCCGGCGGCATCGAGCCCGCCTTCGGTGGTGCGCTCGGCCCGGCGCTCCGGAACGATGCAGGCGGCGTGCGGCCGCACCTTGCAGGCGATGCCGACCATTTCCGGCGTCGCCGCCATTTCGAAATTGAGCGGTTTTGTGATGCGCTCCTTGAGGCGGACGATGTCATCGTCGACGATGTGGCGGCGATCTTCGCGCAGATGCGCGGTGATGCCGTCGGCGCCGGCTGCGATCGCGATCTCGGCCGCCTTCACCGGATCGGGATGCCGCCCGCCGCGCGCATTGCGCACGGTGGCGACGTGGTCGATGTTGACGCCGAGGCGAATGGGCGGGCTCACAGCCATGAAATTGTGTCGCTCCTCGCGCCGAGCCGGGCTAGCCGTTCACGCGCTCGGCGTTGGCGACCACTTTCTTCGCCCGCAGTTGCGAAATGATCGAAGTCAGGTGCTTGAGGTTATAGACTTCCAGATCGATGGTGAGCTCGGTGAAATCGGGTGACTGCCGCGACATTTTGATGTTGTCGATATTGCCGTCGTGCTCGGCGATGACCTGGGTGATTTGCGCCAAGGTCCCGGGCTCGTTGACCGATTGCACCGTGAGCCGCGCCGGGAAGCGCTGCGGCACCTTGTCGTCGACGTCCCAGCGCACGTCGAGCCAGCGCTCCGGCTCGTCCTCGAATTGCTTCAGCGCTCCCGATTGGATCGGGTAGATGGTAATGCCCTCACCCGGCGTCATGATGCCGACGATGCGGTCGCCCGGCACCGCGCCGCCGTTCGGCGCAAAGCTCACCGGCAGATCGGTATTGATGCCGCGGATCGGCAGCGACGTGCCGTCCTCGCCGCCGCCGCCGGGCAGCTTGAATTTTACCGCCTTGGTCCATTTCAGGCCGAACCAGCCGCTCTCCGCTTTCGGGACCAGCGGCGTGACGCGCTCGTCCTTGTAGTCGGGATACATGGCGCGCACGACGTCGGACGCCCGCATCTCGTTGCGACCTACGGCCGAAAACACGTCCTCGATCGAGGCTCGCGCCAGGCGCGGCAGCGCGCCTTCGAGCTTCTCGTCGGAATATTCGATCTTGGCGCGCTGGCACAGCCGCTCGACGATGCGCCGGCCGAGCGCCGAATATTGGCTGCGCACCGCCTCGCGGGTGGCGCGGCGGATGGCGGCGCGGGCCTTGCCGGTCACCACGATGGATTCCCAGGCGGCCGGCGGCGCGGTCTGCGCCTTCGAGGTCAAGATCTGCACCTCGTCGCCGTTCTGCAGCGGCGAAGACAGCGGCCCCATCTTGCCGTTGATCTTGGCGCCGATCGCCATATTGCCGACGTCGGTGTGCACCGCATAGGCGAAATCGATCGGCGTGGCGCCGCGCGGCAGCGCGATCAATTTGCCCTTCGGCGTGAAGCAGAACACTTGGTCGTGGAACAATTCGAGCTTGGTGTGCTCCAGAAATTCTTCCGGGTTGGAGCCTTCGGCCAACAGCTCGATGGTGCGGCGCAGCCAGCCGTAGGCGTTCGACTCGCGCGACAGCATCTCGGTCGGCGAGCCGACGCCGTCCTTGTAGAGCGCGTGCGCGGCGATGCCGTATTCGGCGATCTGTTGCATGGCGCGGGTGCGGATCTGCAATTCGACGCGCTGCTTGCCGGGCCCGATCACCGTGGTGTGGATCGAGCGGTAATCGTTCTGCTTCGGCGTCGAGATGTAATCCTTGAAGCGCCCCGGCACCACCGGCCAGGAAATATGGACGATGCCGAGCGCCTGGTAGCATTCGGCGGCGTTGGCGACGACGACGCGGAAGCCAAAAATGTCGGACAGCTGCTCGAAGCCGATCGCCTTGCGCTCCATCTTGCGCCAGATTGAATAGGCGCGCTTGCGCCGGCCGAAAACCTCGGCATTGATGCCGCGGTCGCCGAGCTTTTTGGTGAGCTGCTGCTCGATCTCGGCGATCCAGCCGCTGGATTTTGCGGCGAGCGCTTCCAGCCGCTCGGTGATGACCCTGTACGCGTCGGGATTGAGCTCGCGAAACGACAGATCTTCGAGCTCCTCGCGCATCTCATGCATGCCGATGCGGCCGGCCAACGGCGCATAAATATCGAGCGTCTCTTCCGCGGTGCGCCGGCGCGCCTCCGGCGGCCGGTGCGCCAAGGTGCGCATGTTGTGCAGCCGGTCGGCAAGCTTGATCAGCAGCACCCGCACGTCGGCGGCGATGGCGAGCAGGAGCTTGCGCAAATTCTCCGCTTGCTTGGCCTCCTTGGAGACGAGGTCGAGCTTTTTCAGCTTGGTCAAACCCTCGACCAGACGGCCGATGTCATGGCCGAACACGCGATCGATCTCGGCGCGGGTGGCGTCGGTATCTTCGATGGTGTCGTGCAGCAGCGCAGCCGCGATGGTGGCGTCATCGAGCTTGAGATCGGTGAGAATCGCGGCGACTTCCAAAGGATGCGAAAAATACGGGTCGCCGGAATCGCGCTGCTGTTTGCCGTGCGCCTGCATGGCGTAGACATAGGCGCGGTTGAGCAAATCCTCGTTGGTCGCGGCGTTGTACTGCTTGACCCGGTCGATCAGCTCGTATTGCCGCATCATCTGCGGCTTGCGCGGCTTTGCCAAAGCCTCGGCGCCGTTAGCCTTCGGCATCAGGTTTGCAGCGGGCGCCACCGGCACCCGGGAACGGGGCTGGTTCTGCATCCGCGGCAGATCATCGGTCGGCGAGCGCGGCATCACGGTCCTTGGGTGATCGTCCGCTGCAAAAGCGAGCGAAAGCAGGTCACAAGGATATCATGAGGCTGCGCCCGCGCCACAAGACGCGTGCCGCGGCAGCCATGCCGCAAAATCCGCCCGCGGCGACCAAAGCCGCCGCCCAAGGCGAAATTTCCGTTAAAAGCTTGCGGCGGATAAGGCCTGCAACCGCAGGGACTTATTCCTCGTCGTCGCCGGCGTCGGGCTCCGGCACGTTTTCGGGCGGGGTGAGACCCTCCAAGCCCTTGAGCAGCTCTTCCTCGGTCATCCGGTCGGTGGTGACGTCGGTGTCGTCGGCGTCGACGCCGGTTCCGGGAGCGCCAATGAGGGGCACCGTCTCGGGCTCCGGCTCGTCGACTTCGACGTATTTCTGCAGCGAATGGACGAGTTCCTCCCTGAGGTCCTCGGGCGACACCGCCTCGTCGGCGATTTCGCGCAGCGCCACGACCGGGTTCTTGTCGTTGTCGCGCTCGACGGTGATCTGGGTGCCGGACGAGATCGTGCGCGCGCGGTGGCTGGCGAGCAGAACCAGATCGAAGCGGTTTTCGACCTTGTCGATGCAATCTTCGACGGTCACGCGGGCCATGTTTTCAACTCCTTAACGTCTCCCGGGCGGGTTCCCTGCAACCGGGCCTTGTGCATGAATTTGCTGTTTACGTACAGTCACGGACCCCGAAGTTCAAGTGTGAAATTGCGCGGGCGATTTTTAACTTGGCGGCCGTGCGGCGCTCTGTTACCCAAAAATCCGGGAACGAAGTCACGGCGCTCGGAATCATACTTTCGGAGTTGCCGCGACGGCGTGCCGCAGTACTCCCGCCACGGTGCCCGCGCCACTAAGCGCTGGCGATATTGCCTCTGCCGCAATATTGCGCCATCACCGGGCGATAGTGCTTCGACCGCCGAAAGATTCCGCTGGCGACAAACGATTTATACGCGCCGGACACGTCGAACGCATTGCGGCTGATCCGGTTTCATCACGAGAGACGGTAGAGAGACATCATGTCAGCACAAGTCGAAAAAATCGCGCTGTTCATTGACGGCGCCAATCTTTACGCCACCGCCAAATCGCTCGGCTTCGACATCGACTACAAGAAGCTTTTGCGCGAGTTCCAGTCGCGCGGCTATCTGGTGCGCGCCTTCTACTACACCGCGGTGATCGAGGATCAGGAATATTCCTCGATCCGGCCGCTGATCGATTGGCTCGACTATAACGGCTACACCGTGGTCACCAAGGCAACCAAGGAGTTCGTCGACCAGACCGGCCGCCGCAAGGTCAAGGGCAACATGGATATCGAGCTCGCGGTCGACGCCATGGAGCTGGCGCCGCATATCGACCAGATGGTGCTGTTCTCCGGCGACGGCGATTTCCGCTCGCTGGTGGAAGCGGTGCAGCGCCGCGGCGTGCGCGTCATCGTGGTGTCGACGATCTCGACCCAGCCGCCGATGGTGGCCGACGAATTGCGCCGCCAGGCCGACCAGTTCGTCGATATCGTGGAATTGCAGGCAAAAGTCGGGCGCGATCCGTCGGAACGGCCGATGCGCGAGCCCAGGGAGATGCGCGAGCCTCGGGAACCGCGCGAGGGACGCGAGCAGCGCCACACGCCGCAATTCCTGCAGCGTAGCGCCGCCACCGCGCCGCGGGTCGACGTCGAAGCCGACGACGAGTTCGAAGACGACTAACGGCGATAAACGGGGCCCATGCCCTCGCCGCCAAGAACTAAGTCGCCAGGGACTGATGCGAAGGCGCGCCCGGCAACGACCACGCCCGGCCGCAATTGCCCGCGCTGCCCTCGCCTCGTCGCCTTTCGCGAAACCTGGCGTGCGCAGGAACCGCAATGGTTCAACGCGCCGGTCGAATCGTTCGGCCCGTGCGACGCCCGCCTCCTCATCGTCGGGCTGGCGCCCGGACTGCGCGGCGCCAATCGTACCGGCCGGCCGTTCACCGGCGACTATGCCGGCGATCTACTCTACGCAACGCTGCTCGAATTCGGCTTTGCCCGTGGCCATTATCAAGCCCGGCCCGACGACGGCCTCGAACTGATCGATTGCCGCATCACCAACGCGGTGCGCTGCGTACCGCCGGAGAACAAGCCGACGCCGCAGGAGATCGCGACCTGCCGGCCCTTCCTCACTGCGACGATTGCAGAGATGCCGCACCTGCGCGCCGTCATCGCACTCGGCAGGATCGCGCACGAGACATTGATCGTGGCGCGGGATCTGCGCAAATCGCTGTACCCTTTCACGCACGGCCGTGCGCACGCGATGGGCGAATTCAAATTATTCGATAGCTATCACTGCTCGCGCTACAACACCAACACCGGCGTGCTGACGCCGCAAATGTTCCGTGAGGTGTTCGCGCTGGTGCGCGAACACCTCGACACACCGTAGGGTGGGCATTGCGCCTTCTCTTACCTGGCATTTGCGGCATTGGCGGCGCGCGCAATGCCCACGCGGTCCCGGCGACCCGTCCGCGTGGGCAAAATCGCCCGCGCGGTTTTAATGCGTCTTTCAAGCACAGCGGGCGATTTTGCCCACCCTACAGTCAGTTGTAGATCGAGGCTTCGTAGTTGCCCGAGCCCATTTCGCTGCGCGGGAAAATGCCGTGCTGCTCGATCCACTCGAAGGACTCGTCGAAGGTCTGCTTCGAATACGGCTCGAACACCAGCCGCTCGCCGGGACCCCAGCGCCGCGTATCCATCTGGGCGTGGAAGCGCGCCGGGAATTCCTTCTTGTAGTAGTGCGTGAACAGCTCCGGCCGCAGGTCGATGTCGCGTTGCGCGCGGCGCAGCGCCGTAAAATATTTGCGCACGTCTTCCGGGTCCGGCGTGCCGGTGACCATCGACGCCATCATGAACGTGGTGTCGATGATTTTGCGGAAGCCGAGCTGCTCGAGGAAATAATACGGCCCCGAGAACAGCGACGCCGCCGGCACCTTGCGGTCGATCAAAAGCTCCATGCGGCTGAACAGGAGGCCGTCGTTGAACGACAGCTTGATCTGATCGGGCTTGAGATATTGGTCGAGACCCTGGATGGTCGCGTAGTGGCTGCCGGACTGGTAGCCCACCGAGATCGGCACGCCGGCAAGATCGGCCGGCGTCTTGATCGGCGACTCCGGCGGCACGAACACGCCTGCCGGCGAAACCGAATAGGCATCGGCGTAAAGCTTGCCGTGACCGTTCGAGGCGGCGACGTTCATGGTCCAATGGCAGGCGCCGCTGACATTGCAGGTGCGGCCGGCTTCCAGCGTCTGGTAGGCGCCGACCTTGTTGCCGATGTGGTGGCCGCTGCCCGAAGTCGAATCCATGGTCTCGCGAAACTCGTAGTCGAGACCTTCGGCGGCGAAATAGCCTTTCTCCTCGGCGACCCATTCGTGCAGCCGGAAATGCGGCGCGACGACGAATTTCGACATCGGGTTCCTCCTCGTTCTCGATTCTGGTTGCGGCGAGTGCTTCATCCATAGCGGACAAAATCGAATTGATAATCAGGGCGGCCCGAAATAGATTGTCCACTATTGGTTGACAATCTTTAGGAATCCGATGGATCGCTTTGAAAACGCAAGAGTTTTCGCAACCGTGATCGAAGCCGGCGGGTTCACCGCGGCAGCCGAACGGCTCGGCTTGTCGCGCGCGGCGACCAGCAAGCACGTGCTGCAGCTCGAGGAACGGCTCGGTGCCCGCCTCCTCGACCGCACCACGCGCCGCGTCAGCGCAACCGATGCGGGCCGCCGGTTTTACGAACAATGCCGGCGCATTCTCGCCGAGCTCGACGAAGCCGAACGCGCGGCGAGCGAATTGCACAACGAGCCGCGCGGCGAGTTGCGGGTGATCGCGCCGACCAATTTCGGCCTCACCGAGCTGGGAACGGCGATCACCGACCTCGTCGTCGCCTACCCGAAGCTGCGCGTCAATCTGACGGTCAACGACCACGTCACCGACCCGATCGAGGCCGGCTACGACATCGCCATCAGCGTCGGCATGCCGCGCGGCACGGCGTCGAGCCTGATCGCGCGCAAGCTCAATACCGCGCGGCGGATCTTGTGCGCGGCGCCGGACTATCTGGCGCGCCGCGGCACGCCGCAAATCCCCGAAGACCTCACCCAGCACGCTTGCCTTTGCTACAGCTACATCGCCGAGCCCGACGAGTGGCACCTCATCGGTTCGGACGGCGAACGCGTGGTCAAGGTGAGCGGGCCGATCGTCACCAGCCAGCGTCAGGTGCTGAACACCGCCGCGGTGCGCGGCCTCGGCATTGCTTACGGCCCGATCATTTTCTTCCGCGCCGACATCGATGCCGGCCGCCTGCGGCAGGTGCTGCCGGACTATCAATTGCCCGAGGCGACGATCTACGCGGTCTACCCGGCAAGCCAGCAGCTGTCCGCCAAGATCAAAGTCTTCAACGATTTCATGGCGCAGCATTTCGCCGCCAGCACGATCTTCCGCTGAAACTCATTGAAGTGCGCATGATCTTATCCGAAAACCGGCTTCCACTTTTCGGGATCATGCCGGGCGATTGCGCAGCCAGGCAACGACCTCTTCGGCGTTCTTGTCCGGCGGAAACACCGGATAGAACACTTTGACGATCGTGCCGTCCTCGATGACCAGCGCCATGCGCGCCAAGAGCGTCATGCCCGACGTCATGAACATCGGCAGGTGCAGGCTGGTCGCCAGATTCAATTCGGCGTCGGAGAGGATCGGGAACGGCAGGTGCAGGCGATCCGCGGCCTCCTGCTGGTAACCGGTGTCTTGCGTCGACAGGCCGAAAACCTGGGCCACGCCGAGGGCCTTGAGTTCATTGAAATGATCGCGAAAGCCGCACGATTGCGGCGTGCAGCCGCGCGCGCCGGGGATTTGATCCCAGCCCGGCGGCGCATCGACGCCGGGCACGCCGGTGCGCGGATAGACGTAAACCACCGTGCGGCCCTTGAGCTTCGACAGGTTCACCATGCCGCCGCCGGTCGCCGGCAGCGCAATGTCCGGCAGCTTCATGCCGGTCAGATGCCGCGCCCGGCCGTCGTCCTGCGGCGCGGGAATATCAGGCGGCAGGAAGGTCGGATCGTGCATGCCGGGCGCTTCAGCCATTTTTTTCTCTCCCGCGTACGACATAAACTCCATCAGCGAACCGTCGGGATCGCGAAAGTAAACGCTGGTGCCGGCGCCCTTGGCGCCGAAGCGCTGCATCGGGCCGCTTTCGATGCGCACGCCGCAGCGGCCGAGATGGGCGATGGCGTCGGCGATCGGCCCGATCCATTCGAAGCACAGATCGCTGTTGCCGGGCGCCACCGGCAGCCGCGCCACTTCGGCGGGTTTTACGCCGGGCCCGTGCACGTTGAGCTGCTTGTCGCCGAAGCGATAGGCGTAGCCGGTCGGCCGCGTCACAAGCTCGGCGCCCAGCACCGTGGTGTAGAACGCGTTCGAACGCTCCCAGTCGGTGACGTGGATGACGCAATGGTCGAGCTTGGTCGGCAACATGGTCACCCCTTCTGCCGCATGAGCCGGCCGCGCTCGCGCTCCCATGAGCGCTTCTTCTCGGTCTCGCGCTTGTCGTAGAGTTTTTTGCCGCGCGCCAGCGCCAGCTCGACTTTGGCGCGGCCCTTCTCGTTGAAATAGAGTTTAAGCGGTACGAGCGTCATGCCCTCGCGCTCGACCGCGCCGATCAGCCTACTGATCTGCCGCTTGTGCAGCAGCAATTTGCGCGGCCGCTTCGGCGCGTGATTGAAGCGGTTGGCCTGCAGATATTCCGGGATGTTGGAATTGATCAGCCAGATCTCGCCGCCGCGGGCATCGGCGTAGGACTCGCCGATCGTCGCCTTGCCCTGGCGCAACGATTTTACCTCGGTGCCGGTCAGCGCGACGCCGGCCTCCATGGTCTCGTCGATGAAATAGTGAAAGCGCGCTTTGCGATTGTCGGCAACGACGCGGAGTTTTCGTTCAGGCTTGGTCGCCATGCCGCGGTCCCAAAACCTTCAGCGGCTCTTGAGCAGGTCGCGGATCTCGGTCAGCAACTGCACTTCCTTGGAAGGCGCGGCCGCTGCCGGCTCAGGGTCCGCGGTCTTGAGCCGGTTGATGCCCTTGATACAGAGAAACAGCACCCAGGCGATGATCAGGAAGTTGATGACGAGCGTGAGAAAATTGCCCCAAGCCAGCACTGCCCCCTGCTTTTTCGCGTCCGCCAAAGCCGTTGCCGTAACTTTCGACGATAACGGTATGTAATAATTGGAGAAATCGAGGCCACCGGTCACCGCGCCGATGAGCGGCATGATGATGTCGGCGACCAGCGAACTGACGATGGCGCCGAAGGCGGCGCCGATGATGACGCCGACCGCCAGGTCGACGACGTTGCCGCGCATGGCGAATTTCTTGAATTCTTCGAGCATCGATCCCTCCCGTGTCGACAGGCGACGCGCCTTCGTGACCGCAAACGCAGCGCAAGAACCGGTTTGCGGCGGAGCGCCGGCTTAGTTGATCAGGCCGGCATGGACCATGGCTTCGCGGACGGCGATCTGCGCCTTCTCGGTCGCCGGCACCATCGGCAGACGTAGCCTGTTCTCGCACTTGCCCAATAGCGCGAGCGCGTATTTGACCGGCGCCGGGCTCGTCTCGACGAAGAGATTGATATGGAGCGGTGCGAGCTTGTCCTGCAATTTCAGCGCCGCCGCATAATCGCCGCGCAGGCACGCCGCCTGGAATTCCGAGCACAGCCGCGGCGCCACGTTCGATGTCACCGAGATGCAGCCGTGGCCGCCATGGGCCATGAAGCCGAGCGCGGTGATGTCTTCGCCGGAGAGCTGGTTGAAATCATCGCCGACCTCCGCGCGCTGCTGGGTGACGCGCGTCATGTTGGCGGTGGCGTCCTTGACGCCGGCAATGTTCTTGAGCTCGTAAAGACGCTTCATGGTATCGACCGACATGTCGATCACCGAACGCACCGGAATGTTGTACATGATGATCGGAATGCCGATGGCGTCGTTGATCGCCTTGAAGTGCTGATAGAGCCCGTCCTGGGTCGGCTTGTTGTAATAGGGCGTGACCACGAGCACCGCGTCGGCGCCGGCCTTCTCGGCATGCTGCGCCAGATCGATCGCTTCCTTGGTCGAGTTCGAGCCGGCGCCGGCCACGACCGGAACGCGGCCGCGGGCCTGGTCGACGCACCACTCGACGACCTTGTGGTGCTCGTCGTGCGACAGCGTCGGGCTTTCGCCGGTCGTGCCCACCGGAACGAGGCCGTTGGTGCCCTCGGCGATCTGCCAATCGACGAGCGCCCGGAACGCTTTCTCGTCGACGGCGCCGTTGTTGAACGGGGTGACGAGCGCGGTGAACGAGCCTCGGAAATTGGTCTTGGCAGTCATGACACGGGTCCCTGGCGCGGCCCGGCGGCAAGCGGAACGCTTGCGGCAGCGGAGCCCACCGTCAGGCATAAATATCGGGTCGAGAGCGGGGTTGAAAGGCCCTTGCGCCGATAATGCCCCGGTTTTGCCGCGAAATGCGAGCAATTGTCCGGCCGCCTTCAAAAAGCTTAGTAATTCCTCAATCTTACCAGCCGAAGAGATTCTCTGGAATTGCTGGCGGTGAGTACCGCGGAGGATCGGTGCCGGTGAGCATTATTCGGCTTTCACTATTTGTGGCGACCCTCGTGGTCGCGGGAGGAGGAATTTGCGCCGCGCAAACGCAGGTTCCGCTGCCGCAGGCCAAGCCGGCGGCGATCACGCCGGCCCCGAAAGCCAAAGCGACCGAGCAAAAAGCCACCGAGCACAAAGGTGCCGACCACAAAACCGTCGACCACAAGGCCGCCGAACACAAAGCAACCGAGCGCAAAGAGCAGGTCCACAAAGAGCAGGCCCATAAGGGCACGCCCGCGCCGCTGTCGCTTTCGCCCGGCACGCTTCGCGGCACGACCACCGCGTCCGTCCCCGGTCCCGCCGGCCGCGCCAACATCGCGCCGCCAGCGCCCGCCATGCCGGCGCCGCTCTTACGATCGACGCCGGCCTT
Source organism: uncultured Alphaproteobacteria bacterium (assembly GCA_963756245.1). Lineage (GTDB taxonomy): Bacteria > Pseudomonadota > Alphaproteobacteria > Rhizobiales > Xanthobacteraceae > BOG-931. Next base: position 11,856 of record CAVWOI010000020.1, on the reverse strand, counting down.
GGCCATGGCAACCAGCGCGGCGACGTCGCCGCTGGATCTCAACGCGCTCAAACAGGCCGTCGATCTCGTCGGCAAAAGCCGCAGCGACGAAGCCGCCAATCTCGAAAATTCGATGTCCGACCCGCTGGCGCGCAAGCTCATCGAGTGGCTGGTGCTGCGCAGCGACGACACCACCGCCACGTTCGCGCGCTACGCAGCCTTCATCGCCGCCAATCCGAGCTGGCCGAGCATCGTCACCTTGCGCCGGCGCGCCGAAGCGATGCTGTGGCAGGAGCGCAGCGACCCGACCACCGTGCTCGCGTTCTTCAAGACCGACCCGCCACGCACCGCAAAGGGCAAGTTCGCGCTGGCACGCGCGCTGCTCTCACAAGGCGACAGCGCCGGCGCCCATCAGGCGATCAGCGACGCCTGGCGCAGCGACGCCTTCTCCGGCGACCTCGAAGCCCAGGTCCGCGACATGTTCGCAGGCCTCATCACCGACGAAGACGACAAGGCGCGCATGGACGCCCGCCTCTATGCCGAGGACGACGACGCCGGATTGCGGGCGGCACATCATCTCGACGGCACACAGCTTGCGATCGCCAAGGCGCGCGCCGCGGTCATCGACAAGGCCGGCAACGCCAAGGCGCTGCTCGAAGCCGTGCCGGCGGCGGCTCAGCACGACGCCGGCTATATTTTCAGCCGCGCGCAGTGGCTGCGCCGCGGCGACAAGATCGACGAGGCCGGCCGCTGGATGGTCTCGGCGCCGCACGATCCGGCAGCGCTGCGCGATGTCGATCAATGGTGGGTCGAGCGGCGGGTTTTGGCGCGCAAGCTCATCGACATCGGCAATGTCAAAATGGCCTATGAGGTCGCCAACGGCGCCGGGGTGCCGAATAACGAGAATTACCGTGCCGACCAGGAGTTCACCGCCGGCTGGATCGCGCTGACGTTCCTGCACGAGCCGGCGGTCGCGCTGGCGCATTTCGCCCGCATCGCCGAAGGCGTCTCCAATCCCATTACGCTGGCGCGGGCGTACTATTGGCAGGGCCGTGCGGCGGAAGCGGCCGGGCACGACCACGACGCGCGCGGCTATTACGATAGCGCGGCGCGCTTTCCGACCGCCTATTACGGCCAGTTGGCCCGCGCGCGCCTCGATCTCACCGAGGTCACGCTGCGTCCCTTGCCGGCGCCGTCGGCGGACCTTCATGGCCTCGAAGCCGCGCGCGTGTTCGAGATGCTCTATGCCATCGACGCCCGCGACGTCGTCGCCTCGATGGCCGCGGACTTGGCCGACAAGGCCAACGATCCGTCGGCGCTGACGACGCTCGCCGAGATCGCCAAACAGCACAACGACGCGCGCGCGACGCTGCTCATCGGCAAGATCGCGCTCGGCCGCGGCTTCCCGCTGGAGCAATATGCCTTCCCCGATTTCGGCGTGCCGGATTTCCAGCCGATCGGGCCGGATGTCGCGCGCTATGTGGTCTATTCGATCGCGCGGCAGGAAAGCGCCTTCAATCCCAGGATCGTGTCGAGCGCCAATGCCTACGGCCTGATGCAGGTCACCCCGGCCGCCGCCCGCGATACGGCGAAACGTTTCAACGTCACCTACGATCAACACCGCTTGGCCAGCGACCCCACTTACAATGCCCAGCTCGGCGCGGCCGAGCTCGGCAACGACCTCGACTTCTACCGCGGCTCCTACATTCTCGCCTTCGTGGCCTACAATGCCGGCCGCGGCCGGGCCAGGGACTGGATCGCGCAATACGGCGATCCGCGCGATCCAAAGGTCGATCCGATCGACTGGATCGAGCGCATTCCGATCTCGGAGACGCGCTATTACGTCCAGCGCGTCATGGAGAACATGCAGGTCTACCGCGCCCGCTTCGACAACGGCTCACGGCTGTCGATCGACGCCGATATGCGCCGCGGCAGCTGACCCCCGCATATCGTCGGCGCTTCCGTAACGGCGCGCACCTGTTCGTTTGGCGGCCGGCGGGATAAAATCCGCGCGACGGCCGATGCATGCGATCTTCGCGCATGGCCCGAAGGATATGAGCGATGGACCAAGCCGTTTCGATGAAGCTGAAATTCCGCTGTCCGCCGGAATACGAGACGCTGATACCGCAACCCGTTCCCGCCGTCACAGGCCTGCCCGACTGGTACAAGGCGATGCCGCAAAAGTCGTTCAGCCCGATCGCGCGGCAGGACACCTTCACGCTGAAAAAATGCCCGCCGTTCATCGATGCGATGATCTACGGCTTTCTCATCCCGCTTGCGGTCGATCTGAAGGTGCAGGACGGCGAGTTCAGCTGGGATTTTGACGTGCCGGAGGGTTTCGTCAGCGAATATTCGCGCTCGCCGATCGATTTTCACGACCCGAGCCAGACCACCGGCACGCCATTGTTCGATGACGACCGCTTCATCATCAAGTTCACCAATTTCTGGACCATCGAGGCGCCGCAAGGCTACTCGCTGTTGTTCACCCATCCGGTCAATCGCAGCGACCTGCCGTTCACGGCGCTGACCGGCCTGGTCGCCTGCGATACGTTTTACGACACGCCGTTGCATTTTCCAGCCTATTGGCACGATGCCGGCTTCAACGGCGTGCTGCCGAAGGGCACGCCCGTAATCCAGTGCCTGCCGGTGAAGCGCGAAAGCTGGACCGGCGAATGCGCGGCCATGTCCGCTGAAGAAATCGCGCGCTTGAACGAAACCCAAGACCTGCTCCGGCGCGAGACCAACGTCTATCGCCGCCGCTATCGGCCATCGCTTCGCTAGCGCTTTACGCCTTGAAAATATTGCGCGGCCCCGCTCGGCTTGAGCCAAAATCGGCCGTGGCCCGACTTCACCAGGGCTGACAGCGCATTGCCGTGGTTCTGCGGGTCGCCGCGCGTGGCGGCGCGGAAGCACTCGAGACCGGCGGCGCGATCACCGAGCTCCAACAGGCAATAGCCGAGCTGCAGCCACATATCGGCGTCATTGGGCCGGCTCATCAGGCACTGCCGGAAATATCCGGCCGCCGCCGCGTTGTCGCCGACCGCCTGATGCGCCTTGGCCAGGCCGAACAGGGCTTCGGGAGAGCCCGCGGAATTATTCAGAGCGCGAGCGAAGGCCGCTTTGGCCTCGGCGTAATGTTTGCGCCGGAGCAATACGTAGCCGAGCTGGACCGAGAGCTGCGGCAGCAGCGGCGCGACGTCGAGCCCGCGATTGAACGCCTCGACCGCCTCGTCATCGCGACTGAGGAACGACAATAGGCAGCCGAGCTCATAGAACGCCGGCGCATGCGGCGGCCGCCGCTTGACCGCGCGCTTGAGCCACGACAGCGCGTCCTCGATCCGGCCGGCCTGGCGCAGCACGATGCCGAGCATGGTTTCGATCTGCGGATCGTGATTGCCGCGCGCCGCCACCTCGAGCGGCGCAATGGCGCCGGCGATCCTGTTCTGCATCAACAGCGCATTGGCCAAAACCTGCAGCGCCAGCACATTGCGCCGATTGGTTTTGAGGACATCGGCGGCGATCCGCTCGGCGTCGGCCGGATGCCCGCTGTTGAGAGCCATCATGGCCCGCTGCAGCGCCCCATCGCCGCCGCCCGCCCCGCCATGGGAGACCTGATGTCCCGGCTTGCTTGTCATCGCGCTCCTCGAACCGCCCGCCGATCATAATGCCGCTCGCAGGCGTAGAACAGAAATGCACCCGGCCGCCGGCAAATATTTGCCGCGCCCAGTCCGGGCAACTAGATTGGCGCCATCGGCTGAGGCCATTGCGGCGTCGTGGAGCGTATATGACTGGCGGCGGACGCGATGGCGGCAGCGTCTTTGTCACCGCGCAGGACGGTCTGCGCCTGCATGTGCAGGAATACGGCAGCCGTACCGCGCCCGGGGTTCCGGTCGTGTGCCTGCCGGGGCTGACGCGCACCGTGAGCGATTTTGCCGCGCTGGCGCCGGCCTTGGCCAACGAGATGGCGCTGCCGCGTCGCGTCATCGCCATCGATTCGCGCGGGCGCGGTCAATCGGACTACGACAGCAACCCGGACAACTATAATCTCGCGGTCGAGCTCGCCGACGTGGCGACTATCCTGACCGCGCTCGGCGTGCGGCCTGCGGTCTTCATCGGCAGCTCGCGGGGCGGGCTTTTGACCATGCTCATGGGCGTGGCGCATCCGACCGCGATCGCCGGCGTCGTCTTGCACGATATCGGCCCGGTGATCGAGCTCAACGGGCTGGTGCGGCTGAAGAGCTATGTCGGCAAGCTGCCGACGCCGCGCAGTTTTGCCGATGGCGCCGAGATCCTGCGCCGGCTGTTCGCCGTGCAGTTTCCTCTGGTCACGGCGGAGGGGTGGCTCGCGGCTGCGCACCGCACTTGGCTCATGAAGGATGGGGTGCTGACGCCGACTTACGACGTCCGGCTGGCACGGACGCTCGCCGACATCGACATCGAGCGGCCGCTGCCGCCGTTGTGGAACGAGTTCGACTCGCTTGCCCGCGTGCCCATGCTGGTCATCCGCGGCAGGAATTCCGACATCCTGTCGGCCGCGACGGTCGAGGCCATGGCCGCGCATCATCCCGGGATGCAGACGGTCGAAGTGCCGGACCAGGGCCATGTTCCGGCGTTCGAGAGCGACCTCATCGCCACGGTGGCACAGTTCGTCGCTGCCTGCGACGGCGCGGTTTTGCCTCGATAGATCTTGCGATCTTGCAGAAAGAAAAATCCCCGGCGGAAGTACCGCCGGGGATCATCGAATTCATACCTCGATCAAGCGATCAGGGCAGGAAGTCGCGGTGAGCGCGGAGAGCTGACCGACCAGTTGGAAGCGTTGGCTTCGTTCACGGTCGCGCCGCCGAAGGCGTAGGAGGCGAAGCCGGCCGGGCCGATAACAGAGCCGGTTCCGGTCTGCGCGCTGTGCAGATCCTGGTACAGCACTTCCACGCCCAGATAGAACGTCTTGGTCACGTCCCATTGGGTGCGGGCAGCCGATGCCCCAGGTCGACCAGTTGTTGTCGCAGCCCGCGCCAGCAACCGCCAGCGTACCCGCAAGCGTGTTGCCGAAGCCTGCCGCCGAGCACAGGTTGGAGTTGGCCGAGCCGGTACCCTTGCCATACGACACCGCATAGTAGGCGCCGTACAGAGCAGTGTGCCAAGCCGGGGTCCAGTAATGCTCGTAGCCGGCGTTGATGCCCCATGCGCTGGTCAGCATGCAGCCCGTCTGGTTGCCGATCGCAGTCGTGCCGGCATACACGCAGTCGCTGAGCACGCCATAGGCTTCCTTACCTGTCTCAACCTTGCCCCAGTTCGAGTTCGGGGTGTTGAACAGATAGCGGAGCGCGCCTTGGGTCACGTTCGCCTGAGCCTGGAAGTAGTCGCCCTGGGTGATGAAGGGCGCATTGATCTTCAAGCCCACGCCCGCAGCCCAGCCCCACTTGTCGCTGGGGTGTCCGGCGATGCCGGTGCCGGCCGTGGGTGCCGACTGCAGCGCATTGGCGGCGCTGTAGTAGCTGGCATTGACCTCGTGCAGAGCGCCCATGACCTGGGCACCGCCCCACGCCTGGTCGACGCGCAGGTTGGCGACGATGTCGGGCGTCTGGAAGCCGCCGTAGGCGCCGTTGCCCGGGAGCAGCGAGCCGCAACCGCCAACCGCGGTGCCGCCGACGCCGGTATTGCCAGTCACTGTCGCTGCGCAGGGGAAGCCACCAGGAATGATGGTGCCGCCGCCAGCGAGAGCTTGCGTGCCCGCAGGACCAGGCAGCGCGTTGGCGTCGATGATCTGCGTCGTACGGCGCGCTTCAGAAGAGATCGTGCCGGAGAAGCCACCACCGAACTGTGCCGTATAGGCCCACACCCACCAGCCACCGTCGCCGGTGTCGGAAGCGGGCAGATAGCCACCGCGATACTGCATCGCCGGCACACTGTAGAAGTCGAAGAACGACTGTGACAGACCGGCCGTCATGCCCGCCCACTGGACGAAGGCGCGGTTGGCGCTGTCCACGAGGGAGGCCACTTGCAGGCCGACGTCGTTGGTGTTGAGGCCGACGGCGATGTAACCGCGGACCGTACCGTATTCGGTCTGGTTACGAACGTCAGCCGTGATGTAACCGCGGGCGCGCAGCGCTTCGTTGCTGGTCGAACGGTTATTGACGTTGCCGTTGAACGGACCCCAGGTCATGAAGCCGTTGGCGCCCCAAGTCTCTTCGGCACGGACCCAGCCGCCGACCTTAATGCACAGGTCGGTGCCGGGCATATAGTAGAATCCTGCCCCGTAGAGGCTGCAGACCTTCACGTACTCAACTGATCCGGTGTCGGCGCGGCAAAAAAATTTTGTCGAGTCAGTGGTCGCAGCAAATCGACAGTGCGCGATTGCAACAAACCGCGAAAATGAGCCTCGGCCAAGCCCGGGTATTTCCAAGGCCGTTGCCCTGCATTTCCAGCCAAACCAGCAAAACGCTCCAGTTCTCGGCGCTGGGTATCCGCTGGGTCGAACGCCGGACACCTGACCGGCGTGACGAAAAAACGAGCGTTATTTTTGCATCCCCGGGGAATTCAAAACTTGCGCAGCCGCCGCATCGCTTTGGATATCGATGATGATCGGCGGCGAGATCGCATCCTTGATCGCATTGCGAGTCGCAAGCGCGCGGCGTGGCAAAATCGATAGCCTGTGCGATAAGGCCCGCGCATTGACGCCCCCGGTGGCGGCCGTTAACCCCGTCCGGCAAGAGGCTGCCGATGAACGTCAAGGAAAGGGTCGCGCTCGGATCGATCGCCGCCTCGGCAGGGCTTGCGGCGGCCAAGGCTGCCGTTGGACTACTGACGGGCTCGCTGGCGATCCTGTCCGAGGCCGGCCATTCGCTGATCGACCTTTCCGCGACGGTGCTGACCTATTTTGCGGTACGGCTCTCCGGCAAGCCGGCCGACAAGGAGCACCAATACGGCCACGGCAAGGTCGAGAGCGTCACCGCGCTTGCCGAGACGGCGCTGTTGTTCCTGCTTTCGGCCATCGTCGTCTGGGAGGCGGGGCGTCGGCTGATCGGCGCGCAGGCGCATGCCGTCGAAGCCACCGTCGCGGCCTTCGCCATCATCGCCTGCTCCATCGTGGTCGATTTCTTCCGCGCCCGCACGCTGCGCCGCGTCGCCAAGGAAACATCGAGCGAAGCGCTCGAAGCCGACGCGCTGCATTTCGGCTCCGACATGTGGTCGTCGGTTGCGGTGCTGGTCGGGCTTGGCGGCGTTTCCCTCGGCTATGGGTGGGCCGATGCCACGGCGGCGATCGTGGTCGCAGTCTTCATCTGCATCGCCGGCTGGCGGCTTGGCCGCCGCACCATCGATACCTTGACCGACACCGCGCCTGAAGGCGTCAGCGAGCGCGTGACCGCGATCGCGCGGCAAGTGCCCGGCGTGGTCAGCGTCGAGCAGGTACGGGCGCGGCCGGCCGGCGCGGTGCTGTTCGTCGATCTCGCAGTTGGGGTGAGCCGCACGCTGCCGCTCGACCGCGTCTCCGCCATCAAGGACCGGCTGACCCACGCCGTCCGCGCCGAACTGCCCAGTGCCGAGGTCACCATCACCACCGAGCCGCGCGCGCTCGACGACGAGACGGTGCGCGAGCGGGTGATGATGATCGCGCGCAATCGCGGCCTCGCCATTCATCACGTCGCCGTGCAGGCGATCGAGGGCCGGCTGGCAATTTCGGTGGATCTCGAAGTCGAGGGCGCCATGGCGCTCAATGCCGCGCACGAAGTGGCGAGCGGCCTCGAAGAAGCCATGCGCGAGGAGCTCGGCCCCGACGTCGAAGTCGAAACCCATATCGAGCCGCTGCCCGCCGACGTTCTGCCCGGCCGCGACGCTTCGGCCGCGCGCATCGCCGAGGTGCGCGAGGCGCTCTCGGCGCTCGCCGCCGAGATCGCCGCTCTCGGCGAAGTGCACGACGTGCGCGTGCGCGAGACCCGCGACGGCGAGATCGTCAATTTTCACTGTCAGGTCGATCCGGCGCTCTCGGTCGGCGCCGTGCACGACATGGTGGATGCGCTGGAGCGCCGGCTGCGGCGGCGCTTTCCGACCATCCAGCGCGTCATCGGCCATGCCGAGCCGCGACCTTAGTGGACGGTTGGCGCGGCCGATTTGGCCTTCGTTAAATAATTTGCGAGCGCTGACCGGCAAAAATATTGAGATTTGTCTGTCCCGATGCGGGCCTTTTCTATCAAAAACGCAATATACCGTGGCGAGTTTTCGTCATGCGAGTATGTTTTGCCGATTTCTTCCATGTATGGGCACGCCGCATTGTAGAAGCCGAGAATTTCATCCGACAACAATTTAACGCTGGTGGCCTGATCGCACACGTTGTTGGCAACGCAAAGCATAACGCCAGAGAAGAAATCATTTAAGACGTGATAGTCGTCCTGAAGATTGGAGTTTTCGCTAATGGATTTTAGAACGAGGGGCCGTGCAACCTCGAACAAACCATCGAGGTTGCCATCCTTTTTTTGGTCATACCCGACGATCTGCTTCTTTGCAACTTGAACCTGTTCGTATTGGGCGATGCGCAGGCGCAAACTCGCACTTGCCGTTGTCGGCTTATCGGTGAAATATTTCTGCGCCAGTCCTACCGCGTTTGAAACGGCCACATTGGTGTCTGTTTCCTTGATCGCGTATATTGCGACAAAGACGCTGACGATGACAATGACCGACTGAACCCAAGTCGCGTAGCCGCCGTTAGAAAAAAACGCTTTCAACTTCTGTTTCATCGGAACTTACTTCAGCAGTTCGGCGGACATCTCGGTCCTGCTGTTTCGTCCCTGTCGCCGGCGAAAACGCTCGTGTTAGTCAAGATGCTTTGTCCAACTATGCAAAATGCGATTTCCAGGAGAATGAGTGCAATAACCACTCGTAGCTTTCTGCCCATCTGATTTTTTCCTTCTTCGTTGCGTCCACTTGGCAGCGCAGATCACCGCGCCAAGTCTTGCGTGGCGAACAAAATTTTATAAAGCGTTCCGTCACACGAGCAGGATTACCCCAACGATGCCCTCGACAAATTTGCAAGGCCGCTTTCGCTGGCACACTAACATTCTCTCCCGGACTCGGACCTTGTCAATAGGGTTGCCATTCTCAATTTATGCTCTCGATACGGGTAAAAAAGGATACGCCTTCAGGGCCGCGTTGAAACCGGTGCGTCATCGGCCACGCCGAACCGCGGCAATAGGCGGCCTGCTTTCAATTCGCCCACAAAGATTCTACATCAAGGCCATCATGCGCACCGAAGAACACCGCCCCATCCGCCTGCAGGATTACCGGCCGCCCGACTGGCTGATCGAAACCGTCAATCTCGACGTTTCTCTGCATCCCACCGCGACGACGGTGCGCGCCAAACTCAAGCTCACGCCCAACAGCGCCGGAACGCCGGCGCCGCTCGTGCTCGACGGCGAGGAACTCAAGCTCAAATCGCTCGCGCTCGACGGTAAGCCGCTGCCGCCGGAGAACTTTGTCGTCACCCCCGACACGCTCACCATCGCGCAGCCGCCGAACCGGCCGTTCGAGCTCGAGATCGAGACCGTCGTTGATCCGACCAACAATACCCAGCTCATGGGGCTGTACCGCGCCGGCGCGACTTATTGCACCCAGTGCGAGGCCGAGGGTTTTCGCCGCATCACCTATTTCCTCGACCGGCCCGACGTGATGGCCGTCTACAGCACGCGCATCGAAGCCGACAAGAGCGAGGCGCCGGTGCTGCTCGCCAACGGCAATCTCACCGCGCAAGGCGACGTGCCGGGCACCGCGCGGCATTTCGCGGTGTGGCACGATCCGTTCCCGAAACCGTCTTATCTGTTCGCGCTGGTCGGCGGCCGGCTGGCGCAGGTGTCCGACAGTTTCACGACCATGTCGGGCCGCAAGGTAACGCTGCACATCTATGTCGAGCCCGCCAAGGAGGACCGCTGCGGCTACGCCATGGATAGCCTCAAGCGCGCCATGCGCTGGGACGAGGAAGCTTTCGGCCGCGAATACGATCTCGATATTTTCATGATCGTCGCGGTGTCGGCGTTCAACATGGGCGCCATGGAGAACAAGGGCCTCAACGTCTTCAACGATAAATACGTGCTGGCCTCGCCGCAGAGCGCCACCGACGGCGACTATGCCAGCATCGAGGCGGTGATCGCGCACGAATATTTCCACAATTGGACCGGCGACCGCATCACCTGCCGCGACTGGTTTCAGCTCTGCCTCAAGGAAGGGCTGACGGTGTTCCGCGACCAGGAATTCTCCGCCGACCAGCGCTCGCGCGCGGTCGAGCGCATCAGCGACGTGCGCGGCCTGCGCGCGCATCAATTCGTCGAGGATTCAGGCCCCCTCGCCCATCCGGTACGGCCGGAAATGTACCACGAGATCAATAACTTCTACACCAGCACCGTCTATGACAAAGGCGCCGAAGTAGTGCGCATGATCAAGGCGCTGCTCGGCGCGGATCTGTTCCGCAAGGGCATGGACCTCTATTTCACGCGCCATGACGGCCATGCCGCGACCGTCGAGCAATTCGTGCAGTGTTTTGCTGACGCCAGCGGCCGGAATTTTTTTCCGCAATTCATGCGCTGGTATTCGCAGGCCGGCACGCCGGAGGTCAGGATCGCGCCGCATTACGATGCGCGCGCCAAAACCTACCGGCTCGACGTCACGCAGACGATCCCGCCGACGCCGAACCAGCCGACCAAACAACCGATGGTGATCCCGCTCGCCGTCGGTCTCGTCGGCAAAGCCGGCGCCGATCTGCCGCTCATCGTCGACGGCCGCCCGCTGTCGCGCGGCGTCATCGAGCTGCGGCAGCCGAGCCAGACTTTCGTCTTCAGCAACGTCGCGGAACGGCCGATCCCGTCGATCAACCGCGGCTTCTCGGCGCCGATCAAATTGTCGCTGCCGATCGAGGCCGAAGATCTGCGCTTCCTCGCCGCCCACGATTCCGATCCGTTCAACCGCTGGCAGGCGGTGCAGTCGCTGGCGATGTCGCTTTTGAAATCGAACGTCGCGGCGCTGCGCGGCGGCGCGAACGTGCGCGACGACGACGGCTTGATGGCGGCGCTCGGCGCGATCCTTGTCAACGATACGCTCGAGCCCGCTTTCATCGCGCTCAATCTGGTGCCGCCGAGCGATGCCGATATCGCCCGCGAGATCGGCCGTGACGTCGATCCCGACGCGATCTTTGCCGCGCGGCGGAAGCTGCGCGTCGCCATCGGCACGCGGCACGCCGCCGCGCTGTCGAGCACCTACGAGCGGATGAATACCGGCGATCCTTACAGCCCAGACGCCAAAAGCGCCGGGCGGCGCGCGCTCAAGAACGTCTGCCTCGATCTTTTGGCGGTAACGCAGGACAGCGCCGCGATCGAACGCGCGCTCGCCCAATATTCGAGCGCCGACAATATGACCGACCGCATGGCGGCGCTGGAGACGCTGGCGCAGCACGACCGGCCGGAGCGCGCCGCCGTGCTCGACGATTTCTACCGCCGCTATGCCGACGATCCGCTGATCATCGACAAATGGCTGGCGCTGCAGGCGATCATCCCGGAGCCGGCGACGCTCGACCGCGTCCGCGCTTTGACCGGCCATCCCGCCTTCTCCATGGCCAATCCGAACCGGGTTCGCTCGTTGATCGGCGCCTTTGCGCAAGCCAACCACACCCAATTCAACCGCCTCGACGGCTTAGGCTACGATTTCGTCGCCGACATCGTGCTGAAACTCGATCCGAAGAACCCGCAGGTCGCAGCCCGCATCATGGGCGCGTTCCGCTCCTGGCGCGCGCTCGAAGCGCGGCGGCGGCAACGCGCGGAGGCGACGCTGCGGCGCGTCGCGGCGACGTCCAATCTGTCGAGCGACGTTCGCGACATCGTCGCTCGCACGCTGGCTGAT